>NZ_JASBRB010000009.1 GCF_029960665.1 Pseudarthrobacter sp. AL07 | reverse complement strand
CACCGCCGGAACATCATTACAGGTCGAGAACCCCCCAACACACACGTGTTGGGGGGTTCTCCCACGTTAACCACCCAACACCAAAAACCACCCAACCAGGACCACAAACACCCGCCCGCCGGCACACAGAACCACACCCGGCACAGTGAAATTCGACACCCCCACCCACCACACGCAGCAAGCCCCCGTCGGCACCCCACCCAACCCGCCGCCGTCGTACACTGCACAACCCACCTCGCGAACTGGCAGAGCGTCCGACTGAACGCTGCAGGAACTGATAATGGGTCCCCCGGACCACTAAAGCACCTGCCGGAGCGTCCGCTGTGGACACAATTCCCCCGGAAATCCCCGGAAAACCGGTGATTTTAGTCAAAAAGTCGCGGAAACACGCGGAATTTGCGGTCCTCGCGGGCCCAAGCTGGTAAGTTTTCGATGAGTGGCTTGCACGCATGCCGCGTTCAGGCTCCAGAAATCGTGACCGTCCAGGAGGACATCAATGGCTAAGAACCGTAGTGAACTTGTTTCAGAGGTAGCAGGCAAGGCCGGCACCAGCCAGGCAGCCGTCAACTCCGTCCTCGATGCACTGTTCGAGGTATTCGAGACTTCCGTCGCCGCGGGCGAGAAGATCACCATCCCGGGCTGGCTCGCAGTTGAGCGCACCGACCGTGCAGCACGCACCGGCCGCAACCCGCAGACCGGCGAGACCATCCAGATCGCAGCAGGCCACAGCGTTAAGCTGACCGCCGGCTCAAAGCTGAAGGCTGCAGTCGCCAAGAAGAAGTAGTCTTCTTCAGCAACACCAGCAAAGGAGCGGCAACCTCAGGGTTGCCGCTCCTTTGCTTTAAGCCGATTCGCCGCGCGGGCAGCGGTAGCGGACAATGGATACGTGCCTTCTGCAGCAAAATCCCGTCCCGCAGCACCCCAGCCAGGCCCCGTCGGGGGCGTATCGGCCCGGGGTGGCGGCGTCTTGGGGATTTCCCGGGCATGGCAGCTCGCGGGCCTCGCTGCCCTCTTCCTGGGGCTGGTGGCGGCACTCCTCTTCTCCGGCGCGGCTGCGGCCCGTGAGGTCTCTGACCCCGGAGCCCTGGTCCGCTGGGGGCTTCCCGTCAGCAAGGCCATCCACAACGTGGCACTGGCAACAGTTATCGGCGGACTGATCTTCGCCGTCGGTATCCTGCCAAGGTCTGCCGGACCCCGGTCCCGAAACCAGCAGCGCGGGGACGCTCCGGAACACCCGGCCTTCGCCCGGAGCCTGGCCATTGCCGCGGCGGCGGGTGCTGCCTGGACGCTGTCTGCGGTGGCCGTACTGGTCCTCACCTACTCAGACGTTGCAGGCCAAGCGGTCGGCGGGGACGCTGAATTCACCCGCGCCTTGGTGTATTTCATGACGGACATCGATACCGGCCGGGCCTGGCTGACCGTGACCATCATCGCGGCCGTGGTGACTACCGCGTTGTTTGGCGTCAGGTCCCTTGGCGGCCTTGCGCTGACGCTGATCCTGGCGCTGGTGGGACTGGTTCCCGCCGCGCTGATCGGCCACTCCTCAAGCTCGTCTGACCACGAAGGTGCCATCAACTCCCTCGGCCTGCACCTCGTGGGGGTCAGCGCCTGGGTTGGCGGCATTATTGTCCTGGCGCTGCTGTCCGGAATCCTGGCCGGTTCGAGGCCCGGGACCGCCGCCGACATCACCGAACCGACGCTGCGGCGTTTCTCCTCCCTGGCCGGCTTTGCGTTTGTGCTGGTCTTTGCCTCCGGCGTCGTCAATGCCAGCATCCGCATCACCAACTGGGGTGACCTCCTTGGTTCCCCCTACGGCCAACTGATCCTTGCGAAGTCGGCGGCCGCCTTAGTCCTTGGCGGCATCGGTTTGATGCACCGGCAATGGGTCATCCCGCAGCTGGGCGGCAAAGGCTCGGCAATGTCCTCGCGCCGCGTGCTGTGGCAGCTGGTTCTCGTGGAACTCCTGGTTATGGGTGCCACCTCTGGCGTCGCCGTCGCCCTGAGCCGATCGGCCCCGCCGCAGCCCACCACGTTTGCACCGGATGCCTCGCCGGCCTTCATCATCACCGGCTACGAGCTGCCGCCTGAACTGACGCCGGAACGCTGGCTGACGGAGTGGCGCTTTGACTGGCTCTGGGTGGCCGTGGTGCTCTTCGGGCTGGTTGCCTACATCCTGGGCGTCGCCAAGGTGGTCCGACGCGGCGACAAGTGGCAGTGGTTCCGCGCCGTGAACTGGGTGATCGGGCTCCTGGTGCTGACCTACATCACGTCAGGGCCGCCGTCGGTCTATGGCAGGATCCTGTTCTCCGCGCACATGGTGGACCACATGGCATTGACCATGGTGGCCCCCATCTTCCTGGTGCTCGGAGCCCCGGTGACGCTGGCCCTGCGGGCCTTGCCTGCACGCGGCGACGGTACCCGCGGGGCCCGCGAGTGGCTTCTCGTGTTCATCCACTCCAAGTTCTCCCAACTGGTCACGCACCCGCTCTTCGCCGCGGCCAATTTCGCTGGCTCGATCGTGCTGTTCTACTACTCGGACGCGTTCGGCTTTGCCATGCGGGAGCACGTGGGCCACGAGATCATGATCGTGCACTTCTCGCTCACGGGTTACATTTTCATCCTGAGCATGATCGGCACGGACCCGTTGCCCCGCCGCGCAGCGTATCCCATGCGCCTGCTGCTGCTGCTGGCGACCATGGGCTTCCACGCGTTCTTCGGCGTCGCGATCATGGGCGGCACCAGCCTGCTGGCGGCCGACTACTTCGGCAACCTTGGCCGTGCCTGGGGGCCGTCCGCTCTCCTGGACCAGCAAATGGGCGGGGCCGTGGCCTGGGGCATCGGCGAGGTGCCCACCCTCCTGGTGGCCATCGGCGTCGCGATCATGTGGTCCCGGTCCGATGCCAGGGAGTCCAAACGGACCGACCGGGCGGCGGACAGGAATAACGACGCCGATCTCACTGCTTACAACGATATGTTTGCCAAATTGGCTGAACGTGATGCCAGATTGGCTGAACGCAACTCAAAGCTGGAAGGCCGCTGATGAGTGAAACCGTACGTACCCAACTCCGGGTCCGCGCCTCCGAACTGGTTGGCCGTAACTGGCTCAACACCGGCGGCAAATCGCTGGACCTCGAAGCCCTGCGCGGCAAGATCGTGCTGCTCGACTTCTGGACTTTCTGCTGCATCAACTGCCTGCACGTCCTCGATGAGCTGCGCCCGCTCGAGGAACAGTACTCCGACGTCCTGGTCACCGTTGGCGTGCACTCACCCAAGTTCGAGCACGAAGCAGATCCCGTGGCGCTGGCCGCCGCCGTGGAACGCTACGAGATCCACCACCCCGTCCTGGACGATCCCGAGCTGGAGACCTGGAAGGCGTACACCGCGCGCGCCTGGCCCACGCTGGTGGTCATCGACCCCGAGGGCTACATCGTGGCGCACCTGTCCGGTGAAGGCCACGCTGACGGCCTGGCCGTGCTCATCCCCGAGCTGATCGCCGAGCACGAGGCCAAGGGCACGATCCACCGCGGCTCCGGCCCTTACGTGGCGCCTGAAGCCACCTCGGGCACGCTGCGCTTCCCCGGCAAGGCACTCTTCCTGCCCGCCGGACGCGGTTCAGCGGGAACCGGTTCAGGCGCGCAGGGTTCAGCCGGGCAGCGAACGTCCGACGGCGGGACTCCGGCTGCCGCGGATACCGCCACCGGGGGTTCCTGGTTGGTAACCGACACGGGCCACCACCGTCTCGTGGAGCTGGGCAACGACTTCCAGACGGTGCTGCGCACCTACGGCTCCGGGACCAAGGGCCACGCTGACGGCCAGGCCGCCGCCGTCGACTCCGTTCAACCGACCGCACGGTTCAACGAACCGCAGGGCCTGGTGCTGCTTCCGGACGAGGTGGCAGCGAAGGCGGGCTACGACGTCGTCATTGCAGACTCCGTCAACCACCGGCTCAGGGGACTCACGCTCAGGGACGGCAACGCCACGACCATTGTTGGCAACGGCGTGCAGCGCCTGCTGGAAACCGGCCCCGCCCGGGTGGACGAAGACGCCGCCGGTTTCACGGGCCAGCTCACCGAGCACCCGCTGGAAGTTTCCCTCAGCTCGCCCTGGGACGTTGTCTGGTCCACCAGGCTCAACGCCGTGGTGATCGCCATGGCCGGCACGCACCAGATCTTCAGCTTCGAGCCCGTCACCGGCACAGTGGCAATTATTGCCGGCAACGGACTGGAGGGCCTGCTGGACGGCCCTGCCCACGAAGCCTGGTTCGCGCAGCCGTCCGGACTGGCCGAGGATGCCGACGGCAACATCTGGGTGGCGGACTCCGAAACGTCAGCCCTCCGCAAACTGATCATTGACGACGGCGGCACGGTCACCGTGGAGACAGCCGTGGGCAAGGGCCTGTTCGACTTCGGCTTCCGCGACGGCCCCGCGTCCGAGGCACGCCTCCAGCATCCCCTCGGCGTCACTGTCCTGCCTGACGGCTCCATTGCCATCGCCGACACGTACAACGGTGCCGTGCGGCGCTACGATCCCGCCGCAGGGACCGTGTCCACACTGGCCCGCGGACTCTCGGAACCCTCCGACGTGCTTGTGGACCACACGCACGCCGCAGGCTCCGAACCGCTGCTGGTAGTGGTGGAGGCCAACAGGCACCAGCTGGTCTACGTGCCCATCCCCAAGGAAGCCCAGCAGGTTGACGAGGGCGCCTCGCAGACCCAACGGCCCAAGAGCCCGGTAGCCCCCGGGCTGCTCGAGCTGACCGTGCGTTTCAGCGCGCCCACCGGGCAGAAGCTCGACGACCGCTGGGGAGACCCCACGCAGCTAAAGATCTCCTCCACTCCACCGGAGCTGCTTGTGTCCGGCGGTGGGACCTCGGTGGGTCTGCTCCGGACACTGGAGCTGGCTTCCGGCATTCCGGAAGGCGTCCTGCACATCACCGCCCGTGCCGCCGCCTGCGACGGCCCGGAGGATGCGGACGGTGAGATTCCGGACCACGCCGCCTGCCACTTGTACCAGCAGGACTGGGGCATCCCGGTTCTTCTGACGGACGACGGCGACACCGAGTTGGTCCTGGACCTGCGCGGAATGGACTGATCACCGTCGTCGTGCTTTAGGCGAAAAGGCTGCCTCCCAGGATTTCGTGTCACGGGTGGCAGCCTTTTGCGTCTCGCGGCAGCCGGGCCAACGGCGCCGGGCTAGTAGCTCAGCAGCGGGGTGACCCTGATGGTGTCGCCGGCGACGTCCAGGCGGGTGGTGAAGCTGAAGTCCACCTCTTCGTTGAGCGGGAACCAGGCGCCGGTGAAGGAACTCTGCTGGACCGCCTCCACCTTGGCCTTCCCGTCGAGGGGTGCAATCACCCAGCGGCCATCGAAGGGCTCGATGGAAATCTCCGGGTACTTCGTGATGGTCCACTTGATGGTGCCGTCGTCCACATTGTTGTTGCTGGCGAAGTAGAAGGGGCAGTCCGGCTGCAGCTGTTGCTGTTTCACGGCTTCGGCGGCGCAGGTGTCCAGAAACTCCTGTACCTTCGCACCAACGTCCTTCCGCAGCTGGTCGGTGGCCTCGGTGAGGAGGTTCAAGGGAGCCACCGGGACATCGCGGGACGTCACCGTGGCGCGCGTGGCGGGAGCAGCGAAGTATTCACCGTTCAGGGATGCCTCGTATTCGCCCGGGTAGAACACGGCGAATGAATTTCTGCCCTGGGGCATGTTCACCGGGACGCCGTTGAGGTTGGCTTCGCTGGCGTTCACTGCCGTCAGGCCCACTGTGGGCAGCCGCGACTGCACAAACGCCCACGTATTAAAGAACAGCCATTCGGCGCCGGTCTTCTCCAGCAGGAACTCAGTGTTAAGCCTGCTGCCATCGATCGTGTATTGCACGGGTACCATGACCTGGTTTCCTGTGCGTTCTTCGGCATCGCCGATGGTGATGTTCGCCAGACGGGATGCGGCGGTCTGCAGTGCTGTGCCGTCGAGCATGGCGGCATTGCTGGGCGGCACCGTGGCCCGCAACAGGCCCAGCGCCTTGCCGCCGTCGCCCTCGTGCAGGGCGTCCAGGTATTCCCGGACAGGCTGCTGTGGACTGGCCACCGTATTGTTCACCACGTTGACCCCAACGATGGCCGCGGCCACGGCAAGCATGAGGCCAAGCAGCCACGCTGCTGCCATCCTCACCAACGCCTGACTCATCTGCACTTCCCTTACGTTACCTGCAAGCCCGCTGAACACAGGTGTTGCCGCCGCCCCGTGTAGCGGGGGGCGCCGGCTTTCCTCACGCCCGACGGCGGGAAAGCCAGGGCGGACATCGTCCGGTTTTTGCTACCGGCGGCGCCGGGACGAGGTGCCGAAAACGCCGCGTAGCAGTTCCCGGCCAAGCTGCGTACCCAGGGAACGGGCCATGCTCTTCAACCCGCCGCCCAGGGCCCCGCCGAGTACTCCGGCGAGGTCGCCCGCCATGCCGCCGCTGGCAGGGGTCGCAGGCTCCGGTGCACGCCGCGAGGGCGCATCAGTGCCGGCGCCACGATCGGGCACCGGCGCGGGCCGGCTGCTGGGCCGTCCCAGGATTTCCTCCTCGATCCTGCGGGCCTCGGCGTCGACGTCGGCCTGGCCCGAACCGGACTGGCCCGGACGTGACTGCCCGGAAGCCCTCGGAGCCGGAGGCTGACCCGGGGCGGCTCCGCCGGTGGGAGCCGCGGTCTTGCCGGTAAGTTTCTCGTACGCGGAGACGTTGTCCACGGCGGTCCCGTACTTGGCGAGCAAAGCGGACCCGCCCACGGTGCTATTGATGAGCTCCTCTGTGCTGGGGCCCATGACGGATTCCGGGGCGCGCAGGCGTGTGTGGGCAACCGGCGTCGGCGCACCCTTCTCATTCATAACGGTAATGATGGCCTCGCCGATCCCCGCGGACGTCAGGGTCTCCTCGAGGTCATAATCGCTGACCGGGAACGTGGACACGGTGGCTTTCAGGGCCTTGGCGTCCTCCGGGGTGAAGGCGCGGAGGGCGTGCTGGATGCGGTTGGCCAGCTGGCCCAGGACGTCGGCGGGGACGTCTTTGGGTGTCTGGGTGACGAAGAAGATCCCCACACCCTTGGAACGGATCAGCCGGACTGTGGTGGTGATGGCGTTCAGGAAGGCCTTGGATGCGCCGTTGAACAGCAGGTGGGCCTCATCGAGGAAGAACACCAGCTTGGGCTTGTCCAGGTCACCTGCCTCGGGGAGGTCCTCGAACAGGTCCGCCAACAGCCACATCAGGAAGGTGGAGAACAGCATCGGCTTGGCCTGCAGGGTGGGCAGCTCCAGGCAGGTGATGACGCCGCGCCCGTCCGGGGCGGTCCGGAGCAGCTCGGCGGTGTCGAATTCAGGCTCGCCGAAGAACCGTTCCAGGCCCTGCGCTTCAAGATTCACGAGTTCACGGAGGATGACACCGGCGGTGGACTTTGACAGGCCGCCCAGTTCCTCCAGCGCGTCCTTGCCTTCGTCGGAGGTGAGGAACTGGATGACTGCCCGGAGGTCCTTGAAATCGATCAGCTCGAGGTTGTTTTTGTCCGCAAAGTGGAAGACCAGCTGCAGGCTGGACTCCTGGGTGTCGTTGAGCTCCATAACGCGCGAGAGCAGGATGGGGCCAAACGAGGTGATGCTGGCACGGACGGGAATTCCGTTGCCGTCGCCCCCCAGGGCCAGGAACTCCACGGGGAACGTCTTGCCTGCCCAGGCCTGGCCGATGCTGTCGGTGCGCGCCTTCAGCTTGTCGCTGCCGGCGGCCGCCGTTGCCAGGCCGGAAAGATCGCCCTTGATGTCCGCGAGGAACACGGGAACTCCGGCCGCGGACAGCTGCTCGGCCATCATGTGCAGCGTGACGGTCTTGCCGGTGCCGGTGGCGCCGGCTACCAGGCCGTGCCTGTTCATCATGGCCAGCGGCAGGCGGACCTGGGCTTCCTTGTGGAGTTCGCCGTCCACAATGGCGGCACCCAGCTCGATGGTGGCGCCTTCCAGGGTGTAGCCCTTCTGGATGGTGGCGAGTTTTTCTGCAGTGGTTTTGTTGGCCATGCCGCTAGCTTAGCGGGGCCGCCGAAGCGAGTAGTGGCCCGGCGATTCCCCCCAAAAACGAGTACTCACGCCAAAAAGACAGGTGCCCACTACGCGTGTGCCGGGGAGATGCCCAAAATACGCTGGGAACTGTGTTGCAGCCGGAGTTGGCTGCCCCTACGGTCTCAGGAGCTAGAAATGCCCATCGCCTCATCAAAATCTGGCCTCGCGCGGCGACTTGCTGCTGCGGTTGTACTGCCTGGCCTGCTGACCAGCACGCTTGTCTTTGTTATGCCGGCAACCGCGGACTCGGGGTCCGCAACCGGCATTTGCAACGGCGTGGTGAACCAGTTGGCCCACCGGGGCTCGGTTCAGGAGAACCTCCTAAAGGCCGCGGCCAGGAAGAACGCCGACGCGATAGTTGCCCTGCAGGCCCAACGCAGCGTGCTGCAGGCGACGGCATCAACTTTGACGACGCAGATTGCCGCCGCGGACAAAGCGCTGGCTGACCTTGAGGCCCAGGAGACGGCCCTGACCCAGGCAACTGGGACCGCCCAGTCCCAACTGGACGTGCTGACATCGGATCAGGCAGCAAAGGCCGCCGCTGTGTCTGACGCCCAGGCTGCCCTCGCCACACTGCAAGGTCAGAAATCGGACGTCGAAGGTCAGCTGACGCCGTTGCAGGCAGACCTTGCGGCCGCCCAAGCCGCAGCCGGAGACCTCCGCAGCCAGGCAGAGGCAGTTGACGCGAAACTAAGGGCAAACAACCAAGCCATCGCCGCAGCCCAGACCGAGCTTGCCACCCTGCAACAGGCAGCTGACAGCGCAGCATCCAACCTGTCGGCCATGGAAGCACAGATCCAGGCCGCCCAGGCAGAACTGTCAACTCTGACTACCCAGGCACAGCAGGCCGCAGCCGCTGTCGGCCTCGCGTCCCAAGCCGTGACTGACGATGAAGCAGAGCTCACGCGCCTGCAGGAGGCGGGAACCACCGCCGAAGATGCCCTGCAGGCGCAGCAGGCACGTGTCGCGGCGGCACAGCAGACGTTGTCGGTCATTCAGGGGAAGGCCGCGGATGCCGACGCTGCCGTCACCGCGAAACAGGCACAAATCGCCACTGCCACCATTGAGTTGGCCGACCTCCAGACCGCGGCCGCCGGCGCCGCGACCGCCCTTTCAGACAAGAATGCCGCCATCACTGCGGCCCAGGCCGACCTCACCACTCTGCAGGCAGACGCTGCGGCCGCAGCTGCAGCCGTGAAGACCAATGCTGACAACATCGCGGCGGTGAACGTCACCATTGCCGCGCTTCAGGGCCAGATCGCAACCCTGAACACGCAGATTGCGGCCAAACAGAGCCAACTGACCCAGGCGCAAGGCGACTTGGCGACACTGCAGTCAACAAAGACTAGTCTTGAAGCCGAAATCGCCAACTTGACGGCCCAGATCGATGCCATCAAGGGAAATTCCAGCAGGAAGCGGGAGCTTGAGGCTTCGCGCACACTCAAGCAGGGTGAGCTGGCCACCGTGAACGCGCAGATCACTGACAAGAACACCCTGATCTCCGGCCTGCAGGGCGACCTGAACACGCTGAATAGCCAGGTCGGAACGCTGAACACCCAACTCCTGGCCAAGCAGCAGGAAAGCAGCGCGCTGCAGCAGCAGGCCGCGCCGCTGCAGGCTGTGCTGACCGCAGCAAACGCCGCTATCACCTCCAAGGAAGCAGACATTGCGGCGCTGAAAGCCCTGGTACCCTCACTCCAGTCCGCCGTAAATCAGGCCAACGGAGCAGTCACCGCCAAACAGGCAGAGCTGACCAACCTGCAGAACGAGCTCACGGCCCTACAGGGTGCCGCAGCGGCAGCCGCCAGTGCTGTGGCGGCACAGGAAAAGATCGTCACGGACCTCGAAGCCGCGTTGCCGGGCCTGGAAACGGGTGTCCAGGAAGCCCACGCTGCCATCACCGACCAGCAGGCCGTCCTGGATGCGCGCAAGTCCGCCCTCGCCGACGCCCAACAGGCCCAAGCCGCGGCCGAATCCGCAATGGATGCGAAGAAGACTGAGCTCGCAGCCTGGCAGGGCCAGCTCCCCAGCCTCCAGGCTGCAGTCGATGGGGCCAACAGCGCCGTCACGGCGAAGACTAGCGAAATCGCCGCTCTTAACCAGATCGCGGACAAATTCGTAGCCGACCTGGCCAACATTAACGCCCAAATCACCTCCAAAGAAGCAGAAGTACTGGCCCTGCAGACACGCGTGAATCCGCTGCTGAGCCAGCTCAACCAGCTCAACGGGGAAATCAGTGCCGCGGAGGCAAACTTGGCGTCCCTGCAATCGCAACTGACCACCCTCGACGGGCAGGTTACGGCGGCGCAGGCAAAGCTTCGGGAACTCCAGGGCCAGAAGAAGCCGAGCAACGACGCAGTCAAGGCACAGAAAGACGTTGTCACCGCACTCCAGACCCGGCTCGGGGACGTCCAGAAGCAGATCGCAGCCGTCGATTCATCGATCGCCCTTGGGGGGTGCGCCGCCTGATTCGTGAGTCCAACCCAACGCGGGGTCACATCGCGCCTATAAAGTCCTCCGGGATGGGCGCGATGTGACCCCGCGTTGGTTTAAGACCCGCAGAAATAACCCGGGAGCCGCCGTCGTTGTCCACTGTGTGCCCGCCGCGACCCGGCCGGCCACCCTACGCAACGCATTGAAAGGCCGGCACCGACGTGACGCTTCCCCTCTCCATCCTTGATCTGGCAACTATCGGCAAAGGCCAGACGGCGGCGGAAAGTTTCGCGGGCAGCGTGGCCATGGCGCAGCGGGCGGAAGAGCTTGGCTACCGCCGGATCTGGTACGCGGAGCACCACAACATGTCCGCGATCGCGTCGTCGGCCACAAGCGTGCTGATCGCCCATGTGGCCGCCCACACCAAGACCATCAGGCTGGGTGCCGGCGGCGTTATGCTGCCCAACCATTCGCCGCTGACCATCGCCGAGCAGTTCGGCACCCTGGAAACGTTGCACCCCGGCCGGATCGACCTTGGCCTGGGCCGCGCCCCCGGCAGCGACCAGAACACCATGCGCGCGCTGCGCCGGGACCCCATGTCCGCGGACACTTTCCCGCAGGACGTCCTGGAGCTGAAGGGCTACCTGACCGGTCCCACGCGGATCCAGGGCGTGGAGGCCACTCCCGGCAAGGGCACCAACGTCCCGCTGTACATTCTGGGTTCATCGCTTTTCGGCGCGCGCCTGGCTGCCCAGCTGGGCCTCCCGTACGCTTTCGCCTCGCATTTCGCGCCCAACGCCCTGCAGGATGCCGTGGCGCTCTACCGCAGCGAATTCAAGCCGTCGGCCCAGCTGGACGCCCCGCACGTGATCGCCGGCGTCAACGTGGTTGCCGCCGATACCGCTGCCGAAGCGCAGACGGCTTTCCGGGCCACCCTGCGCGCCCGTGTCTCGCTGTTCTTCGGCGGCGGGCGCGAGTTCTCGGACGATGAAGCGGACATGATCCTGGACTCCCCGCAGGGCCAGCACGTCTCGCAGATGATGACGTACTCGGCCATCGGAACCCCGGACGTGGTGCTCGACTACCTGGACGGCTTCGCCAAGCACTCCGACGCCGACGAACTCATTGTGGCGCACCAGAACACCGGCACCGAGGCCAGGATCCGCTCTGTGGAGCTGCTCGCGGAGGGTGCCGGGCTGGCCCGGGTCTAGTCCCGGGCAGCCACCAGCGAGCGGTGACTTACCGTGTCACGCCACGCACCTTTTGGAAGGCCCGACGGCGGGGTCCCCCGGAATCACGCGGCGGGCGCCGCCGTCGTGGTCCAAAAGCGTGCCCCGCGTGACGCGATTCGTATCCGTAGGTCCGCCGGACTCTTGACATCCTTCAGCTGAACCGGTTAAGTAGAGCCTACTGAACCGGTTCAGTGGCGTGAGTCACGGGACCCGAAACCCGAAGGGCCCCACATCATGGCAGTAACCATCAGCGACGTCGCCCACGCGGCCGGCGTCAGCAAAGGTGCTGTCTCTTATGCGCTGAACAACCAGCCCGGCGTCAGCGACGCCACCCGGGGCCGGATCCTCCAGGTCGCCAAAGAGCTTGGCTGGAAGCCGAGCCTCCGCGCCAAGGCACTGTCCTCCGCGAAGGCGTACGCCTTGGGCCTGGTGGTGGCCCGCGATCCCAAGCTCCTCGGCACAGACCCTTTCTTCCCGTCGTTCATTGCGGGCATCGAAACCACCCTCGCCGAGCACGATTACACGCTGGTCCTGAGCGTTGCCACCGCCCCCGGTGCCGAAGAGCGGGCCTACCGCAAACTGGCCGACGGCGGCCGCGTGGACGGAGTGATCCTGACCGATGTGCGGCACAACGATTCCCGGATCGGCCTGCTGCGCGAGCTCAAGCTGCCGGCCGTGACGCTCAACAGGCCGGATGCGGACTCACCGTTCCCGGCGGTGTCCATGGATGACACGGACGGCATCACGGCCGCCGTCGAACATCTGCTCGCCCTGGGGCACGTCCGGATCGGTCACGTGGGCGGCGCCCCGGAATACATCCACGGCCGCAGCCGCCGCCAGGCCTGGGAAGCGGCCATGGCTGCTGCCGGCCTCGCAGCGGATCTGTTCGCCGAAGCGGATTTCACGGCGGCCGGGGGAGTGGCCGCCACCGCGGAACTGCTCCGCCGGCCGGACCGGCCCACCGCGATTGTCTACGCGAACGACCTCATGGCGACGTCCGGCCAGTCCTTCGTCCAGGCCCAGGGCCTGAGCGTCCCGGGAGATCTTTCCATCACCGGTTACGACAATGCCGAGTTCACGCAGTACCTCAACCCGCCCCTCACCACGATCGCCACTGACCCCATGCGCTGGGGCAGAGTTGCTGCGCAGGCCCTCCTGGACCAGCTCAACGGCACGCACTCCGGCCAGGATACGGAACTGCAGGCACCTTCCCTGCTGATCCGCGCCTCCACCGGCCCCGCCCCATCCGCAACCACCAAGCCAGTCCCCCAGCAATCCCCATAGCAAGCAAAAAAGCACACCAACCAGTAGCAGATCCCCACCGGGACCAGTACCAAGGAGTCGCAATGAAGCGCTTTACCAAAGCCACGCGAATATTGTCAGTGGCCGCCCTGACCGTCATGGGGGCGGGCCTAGCTGCCTGCGGCGGCAGCGGAGGGGGCGGCGACGGCGGTGGCTCCAGCTCTCCCACGACGGCCAAGGGCCCCATCAAGATCTGGTACTCCAACAACGAGTTCGAGGTGAAGTGGGGCAAGGCCATGGTGGAATCCTGGAACTCCGCGCACGCGGATCAAAAGATCGACGCGCAGGAGATCCCGGCCGGCAAGAGTTCCGAGGAAGTGATCGGCGCTGCCATTACCGCTGGAAATGCGCCCTGCCTGGTCTTCAACACGGCCCCCGTGGCCGTGCCCCAGTTCCAGAAGCAGGGCGGCCTGGTGGCTTTGGACAGCTTCCCCGACGGACTCCAATACATCAAGGACCGCACCGGAGACCTCGCTGACCAGTACAAGTCCGCGGACGGCAAGATCTACCAACTGCCCTGGAAGTCCAACCCCGTGGTCCTCTTCTACAACAAGGACCTCTTCGCCAAGGCCGGGCTGGATCCGGCAAACCCGAAGCTCGGGACGCAGGCCGAACTGCTGGACGCGGCACGGACCATAGTGAAGACCGGTGCAGCTCCCAACGCCCTCTGGCCCTCACCGGCCAGCGACTTCTTCCAGGCCTGGTTCGATTTCTATTCCTTCTACGCAGCCAACACGGACGGCACCCCGCTGGTGAAGGATGGCAAAGCCACGTTCAACAGTGACCAGGGCAAGCAGGTAGCCGCCATGTTCGAGACCCTTTACAAGGAGAACCTCGCCTCCAAGGAGGTCTACCAGGGCGATTCGTTCCTGGAGGGCAAGGCCGCCATGTCCCTGGCCGGTCCCTGGGCCATCGCGGCCTACAAGGACAAGGTGAACTGGGGCGCAGTCCCGGTCCCCGCTGCCGCGGCCAAGGCTGATACCTCAACCTTCTCCGACGCCAAGAACGTGGCCATGTACTCGGCATGCGAGAACCAGGGCACTGCCTGGGAGGTCCTGAAGTTCGCCACCGGCGAGGAGCAGGACGGCAAGCTGCTGACCGACACCGGCCAGATGCCCATGCGCAAGGACCTTCCCACGGTCTACGCGGACTACTTCGCCAAGAACCCGGGGTACACCCAGTTCGCCGAGCAGGCCGCGCGGACCGTGGAGGTCCCCAACGTCTCCAACTCGGTTGAAGTCTGGCAGACCTTCCGCACCGCCTACGCCAAGGCCGTGATTTTCGGGAACGAAAGCATCGACACCTCGTTCAAGGACGCGGCGGACAAGATCAACCAGCTGGTAGCCCAGAAGTAGCGGTGACCCCCAATGTCACTCCGCTCCTCTGAAGGCAACCCCGTCACGGGGAAACCGGCTGGTGGACCGGTGGACCGGCGGCTGGGGCCCAGGAAGCGTAAGAACTTCCTGGGCCCCCAGCCGCTGGGCCTGCTGTTCAGCGCCCCTTACGTCATCTACGTCCTGGCTGTCCTGGCGTTTCCGCTCGGCTACGCCGTCTACATTTCCTTCCACGATTTCTTCTTCACCGCACCACGGGTCAAGGTGGAGCGGCCGTTCGTGGGGTTCGAAAACTACATCACCGTCCTGTCCGACCCCGCGGTCCAGCGCTCCTTCCTGAACATCGGCGTCTTCCTCATCATCAACGTCCCGCTCACAGTGGGCCTGTCCCTGCTGCTGGCCAACGCGCTGAACCGCGTGACCCGGCTCAAGACGTTCTTCCGCCTCAGCTACTACGTCCCGTACGTGACGGCGAGCGTCGCCGTCGTCGGTGTCTGGCTGTTCCTGTTCCAGGGAAGCGGGCTGCTGAACACGCTGCTGGGGCCCCTCGCCCCGGCCCCCTCCTGGCTGGTGAATTCGTGGCTGGCCATGCCCACAGTGGCCCTGTACGTGACGTGGAAACAGCTGGGATTCTTCATCCTGCTGTACCTCGCGGCGTTGCAGAACATCCCCGATGAGCTGTACGAATCGGCGTCTGTGGACGGCGGCAACAAGTGGGTCCAGTTCTGGAACATCACCGTGCCCGGCGTCCGGCCCGCCAGCGTCCTGGTCACGCTGCTGGCCACCATCACCGGTGCGAACCTCTTCACTGAGCCGTACCTGCTGACCGGCGGCGGCGGCCCGGACGGGGCTTCGGCCTCCCCGGTGTTCATCATGTACCAACGGGGCATCCTGCAGGGGAACCCCGACGTCGCTGCCGCGCTGGGCGTGGTGCTGGTGATCGGCGTCCTGCTGATCGCCCTGATCCAGAAACGCCTCGTGGGCGGGAAGGAGGACTGATGTCCGTCACCAACGCACAAAACGCCAAGAACGACGACGACGCCAGCCGGCACCCGGAACCAGCGGAACCCGCCCTGCGTCCCGACTCGGGCGTCGAAAAGCGCCGCAATCTGGGTGTGGGCAGCTTCATCCTGCTGGGTGGGGGCGCCTTCGTTTTCCTCTTCCCGTTCTACTACATGCTCATCGGGTCGCTGCAGACCTCCCCGGACACGTCGATTTTCGGCGCGTTTCCCAATCCGGCCAATATCACCGGGGCGAACTATGTGCAGATCAACGAGTCCATCAACCTGTTCCGCGGCCTGCTCAACTCCGGCATCTTCACCGGCGGCGTCATCTTTTTCACGGTGATTTTCGGGCTGCTGGTGGGCTATGCCCTTGCGCAGATGAAGTTCCGTGGCCGCGGCGTGGTGTTCGGGATGATGCTGCTGGTCCAGATGATCCCGTTCCAGCTGCTGCTCATCCCGCTCTACGTCATGATCGTGCGCGATTACGGCCTGGCGGACAGCTTCCTGGGCATGATCCTGCCGTTCGCCATCAACTCCACGGCGGTGTTTGTGTTCCGCCAGTACTTCCTCCAGCTGCCCTCGACCCTGTTTGAGGCGGCCCGCATTGACGGAGCGTCGGAGCTGCGGATCCTGTGGCAGATCGCCATCCCCCTGGTCCGGCCAGCCATCGTCACCGCCGTGCTGCTGACCTTTATCGGCCCCTGGAACGAATTCCTGTGGCCGTTCCTGGTCACCAAGGACCAGTCCCTGCAGCCGCTGGCTGTTTCCCTGGCCAACTACATCTCCAACGTGGCCGCCACGGCGTCCAACCCGTTCGGTGCCATCCTTGCCGGTGCCTGCGTCCTGGCGGCCCCCGCCGTCGCGCTGTTCATTTTCTTCCAGCGCCAGTTCATTTCCACCAATATCGGTTCCAGCGTAAAGGGCTAATCCATGACTTCCCCCCACACTTCTGCACTCCCCACTGTCCCCTTCACCCTCACCCGTGCCGGCGTCATCATGACCCCCGAACCCGGCAGCGGTTTCGAGGCCGAGGGCGTCCTCAACCCCGCCAGCGGCCGCGGCCCGGACGGCGAGCTGTACCTGCTGCCGCGGCTTGTGGCCACGGGCAACGTGTCCCGTGTGGGCCTCGCCAAGGTGGTCATCAACGAGGAGGGCGTGCCCACCGGCGTGGAACGCGAGGGCGTGGTCCTGTCCCCGGACGAGGGCTGGGAACGCGGCATGAACAACGCCGGCACCGAGGATCCGCGCACCACCTGGGTGCCCGCCCTTGGCAAGCACCTCATGACCTATGTGGCGTATGGCCCGCTGGGGCCCCGCCTCGCCTTCGCGCACTCCGAGGACCTCCGGAACTGGGAACGCCTGGGCCCCTGCTTCTTCGAGTACCAGGCCGATCTCTCCATGGACCTGAACCTCTTTCCCAACAAGGACGCGGTGTTCTTCCCGGAGCCGGTGAACGACCCCGACGGCGTGCCTTCCTACGCCATGCTGCACCGCCCCATGTGGGACCTCGGCTGGATCCGTCCCGGCGAAGGCGAGCACCTGCCCGCCGGCGTCACGGACAACCGTCCCGGCATCTGGATCTCTTACGTGGCTGTGGCCGACGTGGAGCGGGACCTGCGCAACCTGGTGCACATGGGCAAGCACCGGCTGGTGGCCCTCAGCGAGTTTCCCTTTGAGGAACTGAAGATCGGCGGCGGCCCGCCCCCCATCCGCGTGGACGAAGGCTGGCTCCTGATCCACCACGGCGTGGCCGGCAAGATGGCCGCGTCTGCCTTCGAGCAGCAGCAGAACGTCAACTACACCGCGGCGGCCATGATCCTGTCCGCGGATGACCCGTCCCAGGTCATCGCCCGCAGCGATAAGCCCTTGTTGGCGCCTGAAACCGAGGACGAGATTTCCGGGATCGTGCCAAACGTGGTGTTCCCCACCGCCATCGAAAAAATAGGCAACCAGCTGTTCGTGTTCTACGGGATGGCGGACTCCAAAATCGGTGTGGCCAAGCTGGACCGGGTCTGACCCGCCGTCGGACTTTTACACAGCCGCAATAAGTGGGACTTTCGGAGGAAATCGTTCGGGCGGACAATTAAACTGCCCCCTCCGGCCTTCCCGGGCCAGGCCCTGCTTAAGGAGTGCACGCATGGCTACGCCGTTGAACCAAAGCGTGGCGGATTCCGCCCTGCTGACCCGATCGCTGCCGCTGGGGCTGCTGCGGACGTTCATCCAGTCGGACCTGGCGGACGAAGGCTTTACGCCCACCCTCCTGGCCGAACTGAAAGTCCTGGCCCGCGTCCCCGGGCTGCTGGTGGCCTGCAATTACGGCGGAACACTGTGTGATGCGGAGGGAATCTCCACGGAGACCCTTCCCCTGGGGAGCGCTGCGATCGCGCTCCGCGCCCTGGCCGCCCTGCCCAACACGCATGCCGCCGTCATCTCGGGGCGCTCGCTGCGTGACCTGGCCGCAGTGTCGCGGCTGCCCGCGGAGGTGCATCTCATCGGATCACACGGCGCGGAGTCGGACATGGCCTTCGCCCACAGCCAGGACCTTGCCACCGAAGCCACGCTCCACGCGGTAAGCACAGCCCTGACTGAGGCCGTGGGTTACCAGGAGGGCATCTGGATCGAGCGGAAGCCGGTGGCCGTGTCCGTGCACACCCGGCCGGCCTCGCCCGGCGTGGTGCAGGTGGTGACGGAAACGGCGCGGGAGATCGCCAGAGCGCATGGGCTGTTCTTCATTGTGGACGGTTCGGTCCTGGACCTCTCGGTAACGGAACCGGCCAAGGCTGACGCCCTGGAAAACCTCCGGTCCCGGCTGGGTGCCAGTGCGGCGCTGTACGCCGGGGACGCCTACAGCGACGAACTGGCCATCGCTACGCTCCGCGGCCCTGACCTGGGGTTGCGCGTGGGGGAGGGGGAGACCCGTGCTTTCCACCGGCTGCGCGACCCGGAATCCTTCGCCCGCATCCTGGCCCTCCTGTTCGAGCTGCGGCGGGCCTGGCTTTTCGGCGAGGACGCAGTGGGGCTCGAGCGGCACACGATGATCGGCAACGGATCCTCCACCGCGTTGGTCACTCCGGATGCCAAGGTCTGCTGGATGAGCCACCCGCTCCCGGACTCAGGGTCGCTGTTCGCCCACATCCTGGGCGGGGACGCCGCCGGGCACTTCTCCGTGGAGCCGCTCAAGTCCTCGCAGGTTCTGGGCCAGCGCTACGTGGACAGCACCATGATTGTTGAGACGCGCTGGGCGGACGTGACCGTCACGGACTACCTGGAGCCCGCACCGGAAGGGATCACCAGCCTGGTCCGGGTGCTCTCCGGCACCGGTGGCGCCAAGATCGGTTTCGCACCCCGGCCGGACTACGCCAACGCGCCGTTCAGTATGGAAGCCCGCGGCGACGAACTCCATGTGGTGGGAACCTCCGATCCCATTTTCCTTTTTGCCCCGGGCGTCAGTTTCACCATCACCTCGGACGGCCTCCACGCCACGGCCACCGCTTCGGTCAACCTCCAGGACGGCCCGGTGGTCCTCAACCTGCGCTGCGGCGACACCGAACCTGCGCAGGTGCACCCCGGCGGGGAGACCGACCGGCGGGCCGGGGTTGCGCTCCACTCCCGCCGCTGGGTGCAGGAACTGGAGCTGCCCTCGGTGAAGCCATCGCTGGTCCGCCGCTCAGCCCTGGTTCTCCGCGCCCTTGTGCACGAGCCCACGGGTGCCGTACTGGCCGCGCCCACCACGTCCCTGCCCGAAGGAATCGGCGGCACACGGAACTGGGATTACCGCTACTGCTGGCTGCGGGATGGGTCCATGACCGTGAACGCTCTGGTGGACCTGGGATCCACGGCGGAGGCGGCCGGGTTCCTCAGCTGGCTGGGCCGGATCCTTGAGCACGCGCCGGGCCCGGAATGGTTGCATCCGCTGTACTCGGTGACGGGGGCGCCCCTGTCCACGGAGGCCATCATTGACAGTCTGCCCGGGTATGCGGGTTCCCGGCCGGTCCGGATCGGCAACGCCGCGGACCACCAGGTCCAGCTGGATGTCTTCGGCCCGGTGGCTGAACTGATCCACAGCGTCAGCTCACGGAATGGTGCCCTCGAGGATGAACACTGGGATCTGTTGGTGCAGATGGCGGCCGCCGTGCTGGCCCGTTGGCACGAACCCGACCACGGCATCTGGGAGGCCCGGCGTCCGCCGCGGCACCACGTCTACACCAAGGTGATGTGCTGGGTGACGCTTGACCGCGCACTGCGGACCGCCGCCCGGCACGGCAGAACGCCGGACCCGTCGTGGGAACCTACAGCCCGGACCATCCGGGAGGAAGTCCTGCGCGAAGGCTGGGATGACTCGGCCGCGTCCTACACGGTGGCCTACGACAGCCCCGACCTGGACGCAGCCGTCCTGCACATCGGGCTTTCCGGCCTGCTGGATGTCACGGACCAGCGGTTCCTGGACACCGTCACCGCCGTGGAACGGGAACTGCGGGTGGGCCCCACCGTGTTCCGGTACAGGTACGACGACGGCCTGCCGGGTTTGGAGGGCGGCTTCCACATCTGCACCACCTGGCTGATTGAGGCCTACGTTGCGGTCGGCAGGATCGAGGACGCCTGGGACCTGTTCGACCAGCTGGTGAACCTCTTCGGCCCCACCGGCCTGCTGCCCGAGGAATACGATCCCAGCACGGAGACGCACCTGGGGAACCACCCGCAGGCCTACTCGCACCTGGGGTTCATCCGCTGCGCCCGGATCCTGGACAGGCACAGGCCGGAGGTCAAGAGGCCGTAACCTTGCGCGAACGGACAGTTGAGGCCCTGCGGAGGAGGGCCTCAACTGTCCGTTCGCGCTGGTCAGTTAAGCAGGAGGGCGACACCAATCATGGCGGGTACCGCCACCACCGTGGTGATCAGGACGGTGTCCTTGGCCACGGTGATGCCGGTCTGATAACGGCTGGCCGCCACGAAGACATTTTGCGCCGTAGGGAGGGACGCAACCACTACGGCCGCGAACAACGCCTGGCCTTCGACACCCAAGGCGAAGCGGGCAAAAACGTAGGCAATGGCCGGGTGGACCACAAGTTTGAAGACGCTGGCCAGAAGCGTGTCCACGCGTCTGCCGGCGGCAGCCTGCAAAGGCCGGCTGCCGCTCAGGCTCATGCCGAAGGCGATCAGCATGGCCGGAATGGCGGCACCGCCAATGAGGTGGATCGGCTCCAGGAGCAGCGACGCAACCTCCCGCCCCGTCCCTGCCACGAGCAGGCCCAGGCCGGAGCCAACAATCATCGGGTTCCGCAGGATCATCAGGATGAATCCCCAGGGCGTGGTGCGGTGCGAGCTGGTACTGGCGTCCAGGATCATCAGGAAAACCGGCGTAAAAAAGGCCAGCTGGAAGATCAGCAGCGGCGCCACATAACGGGCGTCGCCCAGGACGTATACGGCGATGGGGATGCCAAGGTTCGCGGAGTTGGCCAGGGACGCGGCCATCGAGGACATCACTGCCTCCGGCAATGCACGCTTCAGGACGAACTTCACAATGCTGAAGAACATAAGGGCGGTGCAGACGGCGGACACTGCAGTGACCAGCAGCGGTTCCGCGAAGACGTCCCCCAGCTGCGCTTTGCTGAGGGTCTCGAAGAGCAGGGCGGGGCTGGCCACGAAGAATGTCAGTCCACCGAGGACCTGGCGGGCGTTGTCGCCAAGGATCCGTTGGCGGCCCACGTACCAGCCCACCATGATGATGAACCAGACAACAAAGAAGCCCTGCAGCACGCCTACCAAAAAAGCCTCCGAGGCGGCGGTGCCTGCCCGGACTCACGCTCCGGCTACAGGGCGGCGTTGTTAAGGGCGAACGGCGGGCGCATCAGGCCAGGGGTGTGGCACTCAGCGGGGTCGTTACCGATCTGGACAATCTTATTGTCCTTATCCACATGGATGACCTTCGGGGTGTAGGCATGGGCCTCTTCCGTGGTCATCTGGGCATAGGTGATGAGGATGACAATATCGTTCTCGTGCATCAGGTGGGCTGCTGCCCCGTTGATGCCGATGACACCGGAGCCGCGCTCGCCGGCGATGGTGTAGGTCTCCAGGCGCGCACCGTTGGTCACGTCAACGATGGCCACGAGCTCACCGGGAAGGATATCGGCAGCGTCCAGCAGGTCCAGGTCAACGGTGACCGATCCTACGTAGTGCAGGTCGGCGTGTGTGACGGTGGCCCGGTGGATTTTGGACTTGAACATTGTGCGATTCATAACCCGCCCAGTCTAGCGCCGGCTCCCGGATCGCGCTGTGACGTACTGAACATGGCCCCGGAGGCTGCCCGAGCAGCCGCCCGGAACGTGACCGGGCGATCCGGCACCTACCCGGACGAGCCGCCGTCGTCCGTCCCTGCTACTGAGATGGCGGTGGCTGCCAGCGTCTCGCGGGCGGCGAGGATGGCGGGCCGTTGTGCGCTGGCGCGGCGCACCGACGTGAACACGGTCCTGCGCGGATGCCCCGGCAGATCCAGCAGCCGGGCGGTGGTGCTCCGCCCTGTCCAGACGAGGTCCGGCATCAGCCCCACGGCATTTCCGGACTCAATCAGCCGGATTTGCGCCTGCAGGTCTGCTGTTTCGAAGCGCACGTCGGGCTCGAATCCGGTACTCCGGCAGGCCTGCTCCGCCCAGTGCCGTGAGGCTGCGCCGCGGGGCTCCATAACCCAGGGAAGTGCGGCAGTGTCTTCCAGCGACGTTATGGGCGGCCGGCTGGAGTCCGCCGGCGGAACGGCCAGCCGGATCGCGTCAGTGGTCAGCTTGATGCGGTCCAGTTCCGGGTACCGCGGGGCGGCGTGGCCCGGATACTGTTCGGCGATGACCAGGTCAAAGTCGCGTGCCCACGTCTCGTGAAGGGCTGTTTCGGGTTCGCGCTGGATCATTTCGATCCGGACCTCCGGGTACTCCGCCGTCATCCGCGTGAGCGTGTCCGGCATCAGGGCCAGGGCCGCGGACTGGAACACCGCAATCCGGACCGTTCCCGTGACAGTGGTCAGCGACGCCGCCAGGTCCGCCTCCGCCTGCTCCATGGTTTCGAGCAGCTGGGCGGTGTGGGCCACCAGGACTTCGGCCTGGGGCGTCAGCTGCACGCGGCGCCCCGTTTTCCGGAGCAGCTCGACGCCCACTTCCTTTTCCAGCAGGGCCAGCTGCTGGGAGACCGACGACGGGCTGTACTGCAGTGCCTCCGCCACCTCCGCCAGGGTGCCCCGGATCTTCAGTTCGCGCAGAAGCCGCAGGCGACGGACATCGAGCATAGCCATTCCTTGATGAATCTAATGGATATTGGTTAGAAGTAGTCACTTTATCTAACGCAATTGCGATTGCATACTGGTGTACTTGAGTTACCCCTGTCACAGCCTCTTCCGGGGCGCCGCGATGGGGCCGCACCCCACGCAGGAGTACCTGATGAGCCCTAAAGATATGACCCAGTCGATCATGAGACGCAAGCCCATTGACGACATCGAAGAAGAGAATAAACACAGCGGATTGTTCAAGAGCCTCGGGCTCTGGCAGCTGACGGCTATCGGCGTCGGCGGGATCATCGGCGTCGGTATTTTCTCCCTGGCCGGGCTGGTGGCTGCCGGTAGCGGAGACAACCCCGGCGTCGGCCCGGCGGTGCTGTTTTCCTTCCTGATCGCCGGCCTCGCCAGCGCGGCGGCCGCGCTGTCCTACGCGGAATTCGCCGGCATGATCCCTCGGGCGGGCTCGGCCTACACATACGGCTACGTGGCGCTCGGTGAGATCATTGGTTGGTTCATTGGCTGGGATCTGCTGCTCGAGTACATCGCGATTGTGGCTGTAGTGGCCATCGGCATATCCGGCTACTTCGACGCGTTTCTGACCGGCATCGGCATCCATATGCCCGCCTGGATGACCGCGACTCCGGACGAGGGAACTGGAGGTATCGTCAACATCCCGGCGATCGCGGTTTGCCTGCTCGTGACCTGGATCCTGTCGCGAGGCACGAAGACGTTCGGCCGCTTCGAACTGGTGGCCGTCGGAATCAAGGTCGTCCTGATCCTGTTCATCATCGGTCTGGGCATCTTTTACATCGATACGGGCAACTACAACCCGTTTATGCCCAGCGGCTTCGGCCCGGTTGTAGCGGGCGCGGCCACGGTGTTCTTCGCCGTCTTCGGTTACGACGCCATGAGTACCGCCGCGGAAGAGGCGACCGACGGCAAGAAGCACATGCCCAAGGCGATCATCATGTCCCTCATCATCGCGATGCTCCTGTACGTCGCCGCCACCCTGGTACTCACCGGCATGCAGAACTACCAGGACATCGATCCCAAAGCCGGTTTCGCCTCCGCGTTCAACGGGGTGGGACTGCCGGTCATCGCCACGATCATCTCGGTCTTTGCCGTGCTGTCCATCCTGACAGTCATGCTCACCTTCCTGCTCGGCGTCACCCGTGTCTGGTTCTCGATGAGCCGGGACGGTTTGCTCCCTGGCTGGTTCGCCAAGACGGACCGCCACGGCACTCCCCAGCGCGTCACCTGGATTGCCGGCATCGCTTCCGCCCTGCTGGCCGGCGTGTTCCCGATCAAGGCAGTCGCCGACCTGACCAACATCGGCATCCTGGCCGCGTTCGTGGTCGTCTGCTTCTCGGTGATTGTGTTCCGCTACAAGAAGCCTGACGCTCCACGCACCTTCCGGCTGCCCCTGATGCCGCTTGTTCCGGCCTTCGGCGTCCTGGCGTCCGGATTCCTGATGTTTCAGCTGCACTGGGAGACGTGGCTGCGTTTCGGCGTCTGGCTCGTCATTGGCCTGGTCATCTACTTCGGCTACGGCCGCAAGCACTCGCTGATGAACCCTGACAGTCCCCGGCACGAGGAAGCCGTGGGAATGCACCGGCCCCTCGGCTGACCCCGGCCTCCCCGCCGCGGACGCTCTCTCATTTGTCGGCAGGTTCACCCCCTAATCCACAGTGCCCTATCACTTTTGGTCCCCAAACCCGCGTTTTAGCGACCAAAAGTGATAGGGCATCGGGGCGGGGTTGGCCTGCCGATTCTTGTTTAAGCCCTCGAGAAAAGAGTTGATTTTTCTAACCTGTATTGCTTAGAAAACATCGCTTTATCTTATGTGACTGCAAGATCATACTGATGAATGAGACCCCTTCCAGACCAAGGAAAGAACGAGCAAACCATGACCCACACTGCAACGGAAGCCGCCGGACAGACAGACGTCCCGCAGGCCCGTGCCCTCGCGGCGGATACCATCACGCTGGTGCGCCGCTGGCTGACCGAGGCTTCGAAAGTTCCTGTTGATGCCTCGGCTGAGCAGCTGGCCGGTGTGCTGAAGGATCCGAACGGTCTGGACTTCACCGTGGGCTTCGTGGACGGCGTGGTCCGCCCGGAGGACCTCCACGTGGCTGCCCGCAACCTCGCCGCACTGGCGCCCAAGGTCCCGGCGTTCCTGCCCTGGTACATGCGCAGTGCCGTCCGCCTCGGCGGCACCATGGCCCCGGTCCTGCCGCAGGTTGTCATCCCGATCGCCCGCCGTGTGCTCCGCGAAATGGTGGGCCACCTGATCGTTGACGCCACCGACGCCAAGCTGGGCCCGGCAATCGCCAAGATCCGTAAGGACGGTATCAAGCTCAACGTGAACCTCCTCGGCGAGGCCGTCCTGGGCGAACACGAGGCGTCCCGCCGGCTCGCGGGAACCCACACGCTCCTGGCCCGCCCGGACGTGGACTACGTCTCCATCAAGGTTTCCTCCACCGTGGCCCCGCACTCCGCCTGGGCATTCGACGAGGCCGTGGAGCACGTTGTCGAGAAGCTCACACCGCTGTTCGCCAAGGCCGCGTCCTTCGCCGGCGCCGGGAAGAACGCCAAGTTCATCAACCTGGACATGGAGGAATACAAGGACCTGGACATGACCATCGCGGTCTTCACCAGGATTTTGGACAAGCCCGAGTTCAAGAACCTCGAGGCCGGCATTGTGCTGCAGGCCTACCTCCCGGACGCCCTCGCCGCCATGATCCGCCTCCAGGGCTGGGCCGCCGAGCGCCGCGCCAACGGCGGCGCTGCCATCAAGGTCCGCGTGGTCAAGGGCGCCAACCTGCCCATGGAACACGTCGAAGCCTCGCTGCACGACTGGCCGCTGGCCACCTGGCACACCAAGCAGGATTCGGACACCAACTACAAGCGCGTCATCAACTACTCGCTGCACCCGGACCGGATCAACAACATCCGGATCGGCGTGGCGGGCCACAACCTCTTCGACATCGCGTTCGCCTGGCTGCTCGCCAAGCGGCGCGGCGTGGAAGCCGGCATCGAATTCGAGATGCTGCTGGGCATGGCGCAGGGCCAGGCCGAAGCCGTCAAGAGGGACGTTGGATCGCTCCTGCTCTACACCCCCGTGGTGCACCCCGCCGAGTTCGATGTCGCCATCGCCTACCTGATCCGCCGCCTCGAAGAGGGCGCCAGCCAGGACAACTTCATGTCCGCGGTGTTCGAACTCAGCGAGAACGAATCCCTTTTCGAGCGTGAGAAGCAGCGCTTCCTCGCCTCCCTCGACACGCTCGACGGCGAGGTCCCGGGCCCGAACCGCCGGCAGAACCGCGCCCTCCCTGCCGCGCCGATGCCGCACGGCTCGTTCGAGAACACCGCGGACACCGATCCGTCGCTGCCCGCCAACCGCGACTGGGGCCGTGCCATCCTGGGCCGAGTGGCAGGCTCCACGCTGGGCAACGCCGCCGTCGAGGCCGCAACCATCAGTGACGCGGACACCCTGAACGCCGTCATCGCTACCGCCGTCGAGAAGGGCAAGGCCTGGGGTGCCCTGACCGGCGACGAGCGCGCCAGGATGCTGCACCGCGCCGGCGACCTCCTCGAAGCCCGCCGCGCCGACCTCCTGGAGGTCATGGCCAGCGAAACCGGCAAAACCATCGACCAGGGCGATCCCGAGGTCAGCGAAGCTGTGGACTTTGCCCACTACTACGCCGAGTCCGCCCGGAAGCTGGAAAAGGTCGACGGCGCCACGTTCGTCCCGGCCAAGCTCACCGTGGTGACCCCGCCGTGGAACTTCCCGGTCGCCATCCCGGCAGGGTCCACCCTCGCGGCACTTGCAGCCGGCTCCGCCGTCGTGATCAAACCCGCCAAGCAGGCCCGCCGCAGCGGTGCCGTGATGATCGAAGCACTGTGGGAAGCCGGCATCCCGCGCGACGTGCTGACCATGGTCCAGCTCGGCGAGCGTGAGCTCGGTCAGCAGCTGATCTCGCACCCCGCAGTGGACCGCGTGATCCTTACCGGCGGCTACGAGACCGCCGAGCTGTTCCGCTCGTTCCGCAAGGACTTGCCGCTGCTGGCCGAGACGAGCGGCAAGAACGCCATCATCGTCACGCCGAGTGCGGACCTGGACCTGGCCGCGAAGGACGTGGCGTATTCCGCGTTCGGCCACGCCGGCCAGAAGTGCTCCGCAGCCTCCCTGGTAATCCTGGTGGGCACTGTTGCCAAATCGAAGCGATTCCACAACCAGCTGGTTGATGCCGTCACCTCGCTGAAGGTGGGCTACCCGCAGGACCCCACCAGCCAGATGGGCCCCATCATCGAGCCGGCCAACGGCAAGCTGCTCAACGCCCTCACCACCCTCGGCGAGGGCGAAACCTGGGCTGTGGAACCGCGCGAGCTGGACGAAACAGGCCGTCTCTGGAGCCCGGGCGTGCGCTACGGAGTGCGCCGCGGGTCCTACTTTCACCTCACCGAATTCTTCGGACCGGTCCTGGGCGTCATGACCGCTGACACGCTGGAGGAGGCCATCGAGATCCAGAACCAGGTGGAGTACGGCCTCACCGCCGGCCTGCACGCCCTGGACCCGGACGAGCTCGGCACCTGGCTGGACTCTATCCAGGCCGGAAACCTCTATGTGAACCGCGGCATCACCGGCGCTATCGTGCAGCGCCAGCCGTTCGGCGGCTGGAAGAAATCCGCCGTTGGGGCCGGCACCAAGGCAGGCGGACCCAACTACCTGGCCGGCCTCGGTGACTGGACCAGCACAGCCAGCACTGCTGACGCCCCGATCACCAACGCCGACGTCGGCCGTATCCTGAACGCCGCCGCAGGCGCCCTGCAGCCGGGCGAACTCGGGACGCTGCAACGTTCCCTGGCCTCCGACGCACAGGCCTGGGCCGAGGAGTTCGGCAACGCCAAGGACGTTTCCGGGCTCAGTGCGGAGCGGAACATCTTCCGTTACCGTGGGCTGCCGGTCACCGTGCGGCTCTCCGAAGGTGCCCCACTGGCCCACTTGGCGCGGACTGTGGCGGCCGGCGTCCTGGCCGGTTCGGCACTCACCGTCTCCACCGCCGTCGACCTTCCCGCCCAGCTGCGCGCCGTGCTCATCGGGCTGGACATCAACGTCACGGTGGAGTCCGACGCCGGCTGGCTGACTTCGGCGGCACGCCTCGCCGCGGCGGGCAAACTCTCCGGCGCGCGTATCCGCCTGATCGGCGGTGACGCCACCGCCCTCGCCGAGGCCACGGACGGGCGTCCGGACCTGGCGATCTACGCCCACGCGGTCACGGAGGCCGGACGGGTGGAGCTGTTGCCGTTCCTGCACGAGCAGGCCATCAGCGTCACGGCCCACCGGTTCGGCACCCCGAACCACCTCTCGGCGTCGCTGATCTAGGGCTGACCGGCCCAACAGACACGAAAAGGCCCGGTGGCCGCCTTCGGGCGGTTGCCGGGCCTTCGCTTCTGAATAGTTGAGTAGTGATCAGGGGCTGCGCCGGGGCGAGCCTGGAGACCGTTGGTAATTAGCCCAGATACCAGCCTGGGGGAGTCCACGATGCAGGAACATTGTGGGCGGAGAAATTTTCGCAACGGGTGCAGGTGTAGGCGACTTCGCCCAGTGTCCTGACCGCCCCGTCACGCCGGTACACCGGCGGAATGAAGGACTCGAGGTAAATGAATTCATCCGTGCCGCACTTGTCGCATGTGGGCTTGCCGATGTACTCGGCGGCCCGCGAAATGCCGGTGCTGTAGCTGGAATGAGGGGTGACCAGCGGCCGTGCAGTGCTATGCCGCTGGGTATATACAGGGTGTAAATGGGTATTCTCGGCTGTCGTCATTGGCTGCCTATCCCGAGTACGGCCACATCATGGGCTGCGGGGCGCACTCGTAGTGTTGAACCGGCCACTGCTTGACCCCATGGAGAATCCAGCATAGAGGAGGCGGGCTTTTACTTCAATGGTTCGTTTCAGCCCTGAATCCTGCGGCAAATTTGGTCAGACCGACTTTTTGAGCGTCCGTCCGACGATGGCCTGGGTCAGCGCGTCGATCACCTCGGCGTTGGCCAGCGGGTTGCGGATGAGGGTGAAGTCGACGTCGCCTACCGGCGGCAGGTCGAACCGGCGGGTGATGATTTTCAGGTCTTCGGGAACCAGCGACGTCGGCATCACGGCAACGCCGATGCCTGCCCGGAGTGCCGCCAGGACGCCGCTGATCTGCCGGGTGGTGCACGTGATCCGCCAGGTCCGGCCGCTTGATTCCAGCGCATCGATGGCCAGTTTCCGGCTAAGGCTGGGGGAGGGGTAGGCGATCAGGGGGACGGGATCCCCGGGCTCCAGGGACGTCTGCTCCAGTCCCACCCAGGAAAAGGTGTCGTGCTGGACCACTGTGCCGTCCTTGACGCCGGCCACCCACTTCACAAACACCAGGTCCAGCTGGCCCGCGTTGAGTTTCTTGTACAGCTGATCGCTCTGGCCAACGGTGAGCTCCAGGTTGATCTGTGGATAGACCTGCCGGAACTCACGAAGGATCCGGGGGAGGCCGGTGATGGCCAGGTCATCTGCCGTGCCGAAACGCAGCCTACCCCGCATGGCCGAGCCGGAGAAGTACCGGGTGGCGGCATCGTGGGCCGCAAGGATGGTGCGGGCGAAGCCGGCCATCGCGTCCCCGTTGTCCGTGAGCCGGACATCGCGCGTGTCCCTGCTGACGAGGATTCGTTTGGCGGCCGTCTCCAGCTTGCGGACGTGCTGGCTGACTGTGGGCTGTGCCAGGCCCAGGCGTTCCGCTGCCTTGGTGAAACTGAGCGTCTCGGCCACAGCAAGGAAGGAGCGGAGTTGGGCGGGTTCGAACACGATGGACTCCTTGACTGCCGGGCGGCTATTCACCCACGTCAGAGTGGGAGACATTACGTTTTGTAATGGTAGTTATAGACGCGATAGGGCTACATAATCATCTGGGACCAGCCTAGCGTGGGAAGCATCCCAGTCCGCCCGCTTCCCTGAGGACATCCCTGTGGCACCCCCACCGCCAACGTCGCCAACCGTCAGCCAGCCCGTCATCGACTCCGCCTCCGCCGCTTCCATCCAAACCCAACCCATCGCCTTCGTCAGTGAACACCTGCCCTGGCGGCACACGTTTATCTCCCTGCGGGTCCCCAATTTCCGCATCTTCGCGATCGGGCACTTTGTCGCGGTCATCGCCCTCTGGATGCAGCGGATCGCCCAGGACTGGCTGGTGCTGGAACTGTCCGGTTCCGTCACCGCCGTGGGCATCACGGTGGCTCTGCAGTTCATGCCGTCGCTGCTTCTGGGTCCCTGGGGCGGCATGATGGCGGACCGGTTCGCCAAGCGCAGGATTCTCATCCTTTGCCAGAGCCTCGCCGCGGTCCTCGCGGCGGCACTCGCGGTGCTTGCCCTGACCGGCGTCATCGAAGTGTGGCACGTCTACCTCATCGCGCTGCTGCTGGGCCTGGTCACGGTACTGGATCAGCCCGCGCGCCAGGTGTTCGTCAACGAACTGGTAGGTCCCAGGTACCTGCGAAACGCCATCAGCGTCAACTCCACCACGTTCCAGCTGGGCGGCCTGATCGGCCCGGCGCTGGCAGGACTGCTGCTCACTGCCGTCGGCGCAGGCTGGGCCTTCGCCGCGAATGCGCTGGCGTGCTGCTCCACGGTGACCATGCTGCTGCTCCTGCGCAAGGACCAGCTGTTCCTCAGCGCTCCCGCCCCCAAGAAAAAGGGCATGCTGCGTGAGGGGCTGCAGTACGCGCTCAGCAAACCCACCATCTACTGGCCGTGGCTGATGGCCGGCTTCATCTCCGTCTTCGCCATGAGCCTGCCCGTCCTGCTCGCCGCCTTCGCGGACCACGTCTACGACGTCGGTGCCGGCGGCTACGGCCTGCTGAACGCACTGGTGGCACTCGGAGCGTTGGCCGGTGCTGTCGCCTCCACCCGGCGCCGCCAGCTGCGGCTCCGGTCGGTGGTGTTCTGCGCCGGAATGTACGGTCTGATGCTGTGCCTGGCCGCGCTGGCGCCGTCCATGGTGTGGTTCAGCGTGGTGATGGTCCTGTCCGGATTCTGGTGCCTGATGTTCCTGACCGGTTCCAACCAGCTGGTCCAGATCAGCTCAAACATGGGCATCCGGGGCCGGGTCATGAGCCTGTACATCATGGTGCTGATCGGCGGCCAGGCCATCGGCGGGCCGATGCTCGGCTGGATCGCGGAGCACGTGGACCCGCACGTGGCACTCATGGTCTCCGGCGGGGTGCCGGCGCTCGCCGCGGTGACTGTCGGCGTCGTCCTGGCCCGAAAGGGCGAGCTGGCACTCAGGGTGGACCTTAAGGACCGCCGCCACCCGCTGCGGATCATCAGCCGTGAGGCGTACGCGCCGCGGCCCGAGGGTGCCGGCTAGGCCGGGTAGTGCGGGTACTCCGGCTCCCGCCGCTGGAACTCCAGCACGTCCTTGTTGAGGACCACACCCTCGCGGATCTCGATGGAGCGGGAAATGGTTTCGTTTCCGTCCCACGACTCCGGGCCGCCGATGACCGTCTCAAGGAACGGCAACAGGGCCTGGCTGATCTCCCAACTGGAGGAATTCCAGAGGTAGGACGGGCTGTGGTCCACGGCGTAGTAGTTGATGTGGTCGCCGATGGTAAACATCGGTTCGGCGAATGTGGTGGAGCGCGCCCAGCTGAAGCCCATTCCCTCGTCGCACGACACGTCGACCACCAGGCTGCCGGGGCTGAACGCCGCGAGGTCCTCAGCCCGCAAGTACGTCAGCGGATTGTTCGGGTCCTGCAGCGTGCAGTTGACCACGATGTCGCTTTCGGCCAGGAACGGCGCCAGCGGAACCCGACCCCGCTCAGTGATGACCTGGCTCAGGAAGGGGGCCTCGTCGTCGTGATCAAACTGGACGATGTTGACCGAGTGGATCGGGGCGCCAACCGCCGCAACTCCCCGGTTGGTCAGCACCTGCACGTCATGGATGCCATGCGCATTCAGCGCGGTCACGGCGCCGCGGGCGGTAGCGCCGAAGCCGATCACCACGGCACTGAGGCGGCGGCCGTAGTCCCCGGTGGATCCGGTGAGCGAGAGCGCATGAAGTACGGAGCAGTAGCCGGCCAGCTCGTTGTTCTTGTGGAACACGTGAAGCCCGAAACCGCCGTCGCTCGCCCAGTGGTTCATCGCTTCGAAGGCAATCAGCGTGAGCTTCTTGTCGATGGCCAGCTGCGTGATGGCACGGTCCTGGACACAGTGCGGCCAGCCCCAGAGGATCTGGCCGTCCCGCAGTTCCGCGAGATCCTCCGGCTGCGGCTTGGGCAGGAGGACGACGTCGGCCTCCGCCAGCAGCGCTTCCTTGGTGGCCATTTTGCCCACCAGGGTTCCGAGGTGGTCATCCGAGACGCCGAAGCGCTCGCCGTAGCCCTGCTCCAGGATGATGCGCTGGCGCAGTTCCGGCGCGATCCGCTCGAAATGCAGGGGGTGGATGGGGACGCGGCGTTCGTCCTGTTTCCGGGTGGAGGCCAGGACGCCGAGGGTCAGGTGGCTCTGTTTGCCACTCACTTCTTTTTTGCGGCCTTGGACGTAACGTCCAGGGAGGTGGCCGGGGCTCCGGCGGCCCGCTTGTCGGCGCGCTTCTCCTTGATGGACTTGCCGGCTTTTTTGGATGCTGCTTGACGCGGGGACTTGTCAGCCATGATTGCTCCTGTAGCGGAACCGAAGAGGCTCCTGACTTCTGACGATACACGGCAGGGCCTAACGGCCACCGGAGAATAAGCGGACAGAGTTGGAACAGACCCGCAGGCGCGCCAGCCATTGTGCCCGAGGGTTCCCGGTGTGAAAATAGCGCTCTGGGCACTGTGCCGGGCAGGCCTGCGGAAGTACGGGAACAGAATCATGGGAACCATCACGATTGAGAGTACGGTCCTTGTCCCCTGTGGCCGGCCGGAGGTCTATGCGTTCTGCGTGGACCTCCAGGCCCGCTCGGCAGGTACCGGCCAGGAGGGCGTGGTGCTCCATGTCGACAACCTGGTGGCGGACCGTTCCTGGACCGAAACGCACGAAACCCGTACGGAAACCATCACCTGTTCGTGCGTGGTGTATCCCGTGGCGGACAGCACAAGGCTGACCGTGACTGCGCAGTACGTTCCCAAGGGAATCGGGCGCATGTTTTCCGGGGTCAAGGAGGGCGCCTATCGGAAACAGGAGGCGGCCAGGCTTGCGACGCTGAAGAATGCCGTGGAACGGGACATCAGGAAGGCCCGGCGCGGCTAGGACTCGCTGCGGCGCGGCGAAAACCATGATTCGAAGACTGTGGAGCGGCTGACGGGAATCGGACCCGCGTATCAAGCTTGGGAAGCTAGCGCTCTACCATTGAGCTACAGCCGCATCGCCCCGGTTTGAGCGGGGCAGAACTTAGCTTAGCGCAGATGCGATGCAGCGTACGCACCGCGGCCACGCACCGCGTGCGTGTCCGCCGGGATGGGCGCTACCCGCCGCGTCATCCAGTAACTCTTCAATAACGGCGCCGCCGCTGGCTAGGTCCCCGGCGGGCCGAGTGGCTACTCTGAACCCGTTAGCTGCTGTGTCATGGGGGGTGGGGCGGGCTACTACTGACCGCCGCTAACTAAGGACTCCCATGGCATTTGCAGAGCACGAGGTGCTTATCCGGTGCGACGCAATGAGTGTGTACACGTTCCTGGTGGACGGCATGAACCTTCCGCAATGGCGCAGGGGCATCCGCAGCATCAGCTTGGTGTCCGGCGCCGCCGGGACCAAGGGCGCCGTCTACCGGCAGACCACCACGGGCCGGTCAGGCCGGACCATCTCCGCCGACTTCGAAATAACGCAGGCCAGGCCGGGCGCCGAGATCCAGTTCCAGGTGGTCTCCGTCCCGTCGCAGCACTCCGGCGGCTACTACCTCAGCACCGAGCCGGCCGGCACCAGGGTCAGGTTCGCCCTCGAATACCAGCCCAAGGGCCTCCTGGGCCTGATGAACGCCGGCATCCAGCGCACCATCAAGGCCGAAGTGTCCCAGCTCGCGCGGCTCAAGGATGTCCTGGAAGTGCGGTCGGCGGCCTGAGGGCTACTGCGCCAGCCGCTGGCCCGCCCAGCTTCCGGTGATGTTCGACGGCGACGCCAGCGTTCCGGTGCTCAGGTTCCAGTACTGCACCACGTCATTGGCCCGGCGCAGTGCCACCCCCGTGGAGTTCAGGGCTGTCACGTCTCGCAGCGGACGGATTCCCGTGACATCGGTCCAGCCGGTGATGACGGTAAGGCGGGCTTCGGCGCGTGGCACCGGAGTGCCAGCTCCGCGGTAAAGCAGCACACCGCCGTCTGGCTTTATGGCCAGGAGATCCTGGAAACCGTCGGCGTCAAAGTCCACCATGGCGAGCTTCCTGGCCGATACGCCGGTGGCTATCTGGGTGCGCGTGGACATGTCGGCCAGGCCCACGTTCGGATAGAGGAACAGGGTGCCGGCGGGATCCAGGGCAACCAGCTGGGGAAGCCGGTTGTTGGCACACCAGCCGCCCACGGCCAGCGTCATGGTTTCCCAGCCGCTCGTGCCCAGCGTGTACGAGGATTGGAACCCCCCGGTGGCGATACCCCGGTGGAGCGTCAGCCGGCCGTCGTTCCACTGGGTCAGGAGGTCGTAGGCGCCGTCGCGGTCCCAGTCCGTGGTGAAGACTTCCTTGGCCGTTCCGAATCCGGAGCCGATGATCTTGGCAGCACCAAAGGTCCTGTTCCCGGTGGAGGGGCGGTTGACCAGCTGGCCCGAGGCGTTGATGGTCACCAGATCAGCTGCACTGTTGATGGCTGCGCTGGTCAGGTCCAGGGTGGGCGGCATGTGTTTGACGGCCGGATCGCAGAGGGTGGGCGCCGGGACGGGGAAAGCGCCTCCGCCGGAGCTGCCCCCGGGGGAGGTGACTGTGCCGGCGGGCAGGGTGGTGTAGCCGAAGAAGTTCACCACGCCCCAGATGGTGTACAGGCTGTTCGTGTAGGAGATCCCGGCGCCCATGACGTTGAAGCGCGGGTCTAGCAGCATGGCGTTGTGGCCTGGCGAGTTTTTCCACCACTCCACCAGCTGTGCCGCGTTCCGGTCCGTGCGGATGGCAATGACCTCACCCGCGCCGTTGTTGGGGTTCAGGGCCCGGGGGTCGGTCCAGAAGCTGGCGCGGTGTTCAATGACTTCGCGGGATGCGATGCTGTCGGACCACTCCTGCGACATGCCGGCGACCGTGGGGTGGTACTTGACCGGGGCCAGGCTATTGGCCACCCGGTACTTATTGATTTCGTTGAAAACCGTGAGGATGGCGGCCGTGTTGCTGTCCGGCACCAGGGCCTCGGTGCCAAGCGATCCGGTGGTGAGGGACTCGGTTGCGGGGACCGGGGGGACGGGCGCTGCGGTTTTGTTGTCCGCCAGTTCAGAGTCAGGGGCCCAAAGCGGTGGGATGGAGGGCGGCTCGGGCGCGATTGCTTCGGAAGCGGCGGTCACGGGGGCAGCCACCGTCGCCGTCGGAGGCGCTGCTGCGGTCCCTGACATGCTTTCCCCGGCGGGCGAGGCCGGTGCGATCACCGGTTCCACGGCTGGGGCGAGTAGGGAACCGGTGCTGGTCCCAACGTCGGGTGCGCCGCCGTCGTCCGCTGTTCCCGCCGGGCCCAACGTGACCGTGCGCGGCCCCAGGGCACCCACCTGGACTGACGGCCCATCCACTGGTGGGCCGGAATACATGCCGGCGGCCGGGGACACCAGCGCGAGCGCACATAGCATCGCCACAACGGCGGGCGCCGCAAATTTATTCAAAACCAACCCCAGATCAGTTCAGTTGTACCAACCGGGGAGACCATCCGGCGGTGTCATTCTGAGGCAACATTAGCCCCAGTAGGCGGCAGCAACAACGAAAAAGTGTGCGCTGTGGACAACACATAGTAATTTGGGACGGTGCTGATCTCTGACCGCGACATTCGTGCCGAACTAAACTCCCAACGGATCGTCCTCGAACCGTACGATCCCGAGATGGTCCAGCCGTCGTCCGTGGATGTCCGGATCGACCGGTTTTTCCGACTCTTCGACAACCACAAGTACGCGCATATCGACCCAGCGGAAGAGCAGCCTGAGCTGACCCGGCTGGTGGAAGTGGAGAGCGGAGAGCCGTTCATCCTGCACCCCGGCGAGTTTGTGCTGGGCTCCACCTACGAGACTGTCACGCTGCCTGACGATATTGCTGCGCGGCTGGAAGGCAAATCCTCGCTGGGCCGCCTGGGCCTGCTGACCCACTCCACCGCAGGGTTTATTGATCCGGGATTTTCCGGCCACGTCACGCTGGAGCTCTCCAACATGGCCACGCTGCCCATCAAGCTCTGGCCCGGCATGAAGATCGGCCAGCTGTGTTTCTTCCGGCTGACCTCTGCAGCTGAGTTCCCCTACGGCTCGGGCGAATACGGCAACCGCTACCAGGGCCAGCGCGGGCCAACAGCCAGCCGCAGCCACCTGAACTTCCACCGCACCGAGGTCTGAGCCGCTTCAGCGAGGGGTGAGATCCCCCGGATGCGTGATTGAGCCCGGCCCTACGCCTTTGCGGACAACCGGACGGATCCACCGAAGGCCTTCAGCGCCGGCTCCACATAGCGCGCTGCCAGCGGCCCAAGGATGGCCATGATCAGCACGTAGGCGGTTGCCAGGGCGGCCAGCTCGTCCGGGACCACGCCTGACGCCACGGCCAGCCCGGCGATCACGATGGAGAACTCGCCGCGCGCAATCAGGGCGGCGCCGGCACGGAAGCGCCCCGGGCGGGCAATGCCGGCCCGCTTGGCGGCCCAGATGCCTGTGACCATCTTGGTGATGGCCGTGATGACAGCCAAGATCAGGGCCCACCCGAACACCGGCGGGATGGTGGTCGGGTCGGTGTTGAGCCCGAAGGCCACAAAGAAGATGGCTGCAAAGAGATCCCGCAGCGGTTCCAGGATCCGGGTGGCGCTGTGGGCGGTGGCCCCCGAAATGGCGATGCCCAACATAAACGCGCCCACTGCGGCCGAAACCTGCAGGGCGGATGCTACGCCAGCCACCAGCAGTGCAGCGCCGAGGAGATTGAGCAGGAAGACTTCGGAATTTTCGCTGTGCACGGCCTGGGATACCCGGTGGCCGTGGCGGAGCGCCACCATCAACACCACGGTGACCACTGCCAAGGAGATTCCCACGGTAGTGAGCCCGCCCAGGAAGCCGACGCCGGCAAGGGTTGCGGTGAGGATCGGCAGGTACACGGCCATGGCCAGGTCCTCAAACACCAGGATGGACAGCACCACGGGGGTCTCGCGGTTACCGATCCGGCCCAGGTCCGTGATGACCTTGGCCGCGATCCCGGAAGACGATATATACGTGACACCGCCCATGACCATCGCGCCCACCAGGCCCCAGCCAAGCAGCAGCGCCAGCCCCGCGCCCGGGATGAAATTCAGCACCAGGTCAAGAACACCGGCCTGCCAGGACCTACGCAGACCGGTGAAGAGCTCGGCAGCCGTATATTCCAAACCGAGCATAAGCAGCAGCAGGATCACGCCGATTTCGCCGGAGAGATGTGCGAATTCCTGCATGCCTTCGAGCTTGACCACGCCGCCTGCGCCGAAGGCGAGTCCGCCAACGAGGTAGAGCGGGATGGGCGACATTCCGATCCGTCCGGCCAGCCTGGCCAGGAGGCCAAGGCAGAACACAACGGCCCCCAGTTCAATGAGGGTCAGGGCCAGCGGGTCCATGGCGCTCAGCCGTTGCGCAGGATGTCGGCCGCCGAATCGAGGCCTTCTTGCGTTCCCACTGCGACCAGGAGGTCACCGGAGTGAAGGACGACGTCGGGTCCCGGCGACGGGAGCACCTCTCCTTCACGCATGATCGCCACGATCGAGACTCCGCAGCGGGTGCGGATGCAGGCCTTTCCCATGGGCTGGTTCTGGAACGGCGATTCCGGAGCGATGGAGAACTGACGGGTCACGATGCCCGGAATCTCCTTGTGCTCTTCACTCAGTTTCATGGCCAGGTGCTGCCCGCCCAGGAGGTTACCCAGGGCGGCGGCCTCATCCCCGGTCAGGGGAATCGACGCCTGGCAGGTGTCAGGATCGTCCCAGGTGGAAACGATGAGTTCCATCGTGCCCTCCCGCAGCTCCACCACGCCGATGCGGCGGCCGGAAGCCGTCATGAAGTCCTTCCGACGGCCCAGGCCGGGGAGGTCAGTCTCGTCCACGTTCATACAACTCAGCCTAGTCTCCACCAACGGTTTTCGGTTGGGTGTGCGCAGGGCGGCTCGGGCAGGCGGCCGGGGGCTCTTTACGCGCCCATTCGCGCTTCCAGGGAGCGGGGCCCAGGTATCCGTTGGTGCTAGGAGACGGGGACGACGGCGATGGCGGTCTTGTCCGGCGACTTCACCGGGAGCAGAACCAGCAGGCCGGCGAGCAGCACCACCATGATGCCGAGGATGCCCCAGCGCTGGGCCTCGCCGGGCGCCACCAGAGGAGTGGCCAGCACGATGCACAGGGTGAACAGCGCCGGAGCCAGGAAGCTGACGGCGCGGCCGGTGGTGGCGTAGAGGCCGAACAGCTCGCCGGACTCACCGTGGGGTGCCAGCCGGGCCAGGTATGCCCGCGACGAGGACTGGGCGGGTCCCACAAACAGGCACAGGAACAGTCCGAAGACCCAGAACGTAGTGCTGCCTGCCCACGCCGTGCCAAAGAAGATGTAGTCCCCGTTGCCGAGGACCAGGATCATGGTCCCGGCGATCAGCAGCCCCACGAGGGAACCCACAATGACGGCCTTGGGCCCCACCCGGTCGTCCAGGAACCCGCCGATGACCGCCCCCACGGCCGCCACCACGTTCCCAAAGATGGCGAAGAAGATGACTTCGGATAATTCGAAGCCGAACGTGCCGGCCGCGATGATGCCGCCGAACGTGAACACGGCCGCGAGGCCGTCGCGGAAGACGGCGCTGGCCAGGAGGAAATAGATGGTGTGCGGACTGGTGGCATAGATTGCCTTGATCCGCCGGAACAGCAGGCGGTAGGAGGCCAGGAGTCCCAGGGGTTGGGCCCGCTCCGGCCGCGGGAGTTCAGGGACAGCGAACAGCACCGGCAGGGCGAAGATGAAGAACCACAGGGCGGAGAACACAGCTACCAGCCGGATGTTCAGGCTGTCCTCGGTGGAGGCGCCGAACCAGTCGAAGCTCGGCTGCACAAAGAGCTGCAGCACAATCAGCAATGCCACAATGCCGCCCAGGTAGCCCATGCCCCAGCCGAATCCGCTAACCTTGCCGATGTTTTTCGGCGTGGAGATCTGGGCCAACATGGCGTTGTAGTTGACGCCGGCGAACTCAAAAAACACATTCCCCAGCGCGATGAGAGAAACGCCCAGCAGAAGGAACTCCGGCCGAGGGAAGACAAAGAAGCACAGGCCCGTCAGGATGGCCACGGCGGCCGTGTTGACCCCAAGCCACAGCTTGCGGCGGCCTCCGTTGTCCGAGCGCTGCCCGGTCACCGGAGCAAGCAGCGCGATGGCGATCCCCGCAATGGCCAGTGCACTGCCAAGAACGGCAGAAGCCTGGTCTTCGCCGCCGAAGGCGTTGGAGGTGAGGTAGACGGTGAAGACGAAGGTGGTCATGACTGCGTTGAAGGCCGCCGAACCCCAGTCCCAGGCGGCCCAGGCGAGCACCCGGCCCTTGCTGGTGGCATGGGTTCCGGCCGCGAGTTCCGATGACGGCTGCATGGCCTCAGGAGCGCTGGCGGTGTTCATAGCCTGAATCGTATCCGCCCGTGGCGAACAGGGCGGTGATGATACGCCGAGCACCGGGGAAATTCCAGGGCGGCGTGGTTTGGTCCGGGGAAGTGTCAGGGCTGCCTTGCTAAACTGTGGCCACCGAACCTGACACATGAACCGCCTGCCCTGACATTTTGACAATCGAATCCCTGACATTGCGGAGATACCAGTGATCACAGTTCTTGCCGTGCACTTTGCGGTGGCCGCCGTGGCGCCGTTTCTCTTCAGGGCGTGGGGGCGCAACGCTTTCTACGCGCTGGCGGCTGTGCCCGCTGCATCCTTTGCCTGGCTGCTGTTCCAGCACGGCGCCGTGTACTCGGACGCCGGCGCGGTCTCGCAGGTCTTCCCGTGGATTCCCGGGCTGGATCTTGAATTCGCTTTCCGGCTCGATCCCCTTGCCTGGGTGATGTCGCTGCTGATCCTGGGCGTCGGCGCCTTGGTGCTCGTCTATTGCGCCCGGTATTTCAGCCCCGAAGACCGGGATCTGGGTGGGTTCGCCGCCCAATTCCTCGCCTTCGCGGGAGTGATGTTTGGCCTGGTGATCGCTGACGACCTTCTTCTGATGTTCATCTTCTGGGAACTCACCACCATCCTGTCCTACCTGCTGATTGGCTTCGCCCGGACCAGGCTGGCGGCCCGGCGTTCGGCGCTGCAGGCCCTGATGGTCACCACCGCGGGCGGACTGGCCATGCTGGTGGGGCTGATCATGCTGGGGCAGAGTGCCGGAACCTACCGGATTTCGGCGGTTCTGGCGCAGGCTCCCACCCTGGTGAGCGGACCTTCGGGCGCAACCGTTGCTGCCGCCGTCGTACTCATCCTGACGGGCGCCATCAGTAAGTCCGCCCTGGTTCCCTTCCACTTCTGGCTTCCCGGAGCCATGGCGGCTCCCACCCCGGTGAGCGCATACCTCCACGCCGCGGCGATGGTGAAGGCCGGGATTTACCTGGTGGCGCGGCTCGCCCCGGGATTTTCCGACACCACGTACTGGCAAATCATCGTGCTGGGGCTGGGCCTGGCCACCATGCTGGTAGGCGGCTATCGGGCCCTCCGGCAGACCGACATCAAACTCATCCTGGCCTACGGCACCGTCAGCCAGCTGGGGTTCCTGACCATGGTCGCGGGCCTGGGCACGCCGGATGCAGCCCTCGCAGGGCTCGCGATGCTCCTCGCCCACGGACTTTTCAAGGCCACCCTCTTCCTGGTGGTTGGCATCATCGACCAGCAGGCGGGGACCCGGGATGTCCGCCAGCTGTCCGGCGTATTCCGGTCGTCGCGGGCGCTCGGAATTGTGGCCGGCATCGGTGCCGCCTCGATGGCCGGTGTCCCGCTGCTCGCAGGGTTCGTGGCCAAGGAATCCGTCCTGGAAGCCTTTGTCCACCACGCATCCGACGGCGAGGCCTGGAGCATGGTGGTGCTCGTGGGCATCGTCATTGGGTCCATTCTCACGTTCGCTTACAGTGCCCGCTTTATGTGGGGAGCGTTCGCGGTGAAGCCGGGTATTGAGCGGACCACGTTCAAGGCGGTCAAGCCTTCCTTCCTGGCGGCCCCGGCCCTCCTCAGCCTCCTGAGTATCGTCTACGGCCTCTGGCCGGCGCCGGTGGACGCCTGGGTCCAGCCCTACGCCGCGCTGTTCGCCTCCACCGCGTCCGACGCCGGCACACCGGCCGAGCAGGCAGGCCACCTTGCGCTGTGGCACGGTTTCACGGCATCCCTGGGACTGACGGCCCTCACGTTCGCGCTGGGTCTGGCGATGTACTTCGGACGAACCCTGGTGGCCCGCGCGCAGTCCCGCGTGCCCAGCTGGATCGACGGCGACCGCATCTACCAGCTCACCATCGGCGCCCTGGATGACACCGCCGTCTGGATCACGGGCCGCACGCAGCGTGGTTCGCTGTACTTCTACCTCGCCGTGATCCTCACCGTGGCATTCGTCCTGCCGCTGACGGCCATGCTGATGGCGGGCAAGCCGCTCCCTGCGAACCTTTATTTCATCGACCCCTACTCGCCGCTGCAGCCGGTGGTCGGGGCAGGGGTTGTGATCGGCGCGCTTGCCGCGGTCAAGGCCAACAAACGGTTCCTCGCTGTGCTGATGGTCTCCGTGACCGGATACGGGATCGCCCTGATGTTCGCGCTCCAGGGCGCACCGGACCTGGCCCTCACCCAGGTACTTGTGGAAACCATCATTCTGGTGGCCTTCGTCCTGGCCATGCGCAGCCTGCCCGCCGAACTCCGCGACCGCACCGGCGGCAAGTACCGGGTGGTCCGGGTGATCATCGGGGCGGCTTTCGGAATCACGATGGTCTTCGCCGCCATCCACGCCATGGGCGCCCGGGTGGCCGCCCCGGTGTCCTTGGAATTCCCCCGCCTCGCCTATGAAGGCGGCGGCGGTCTGAACATCGTCAACGTGACGCTGGTGGACATCCGCGCCTGGGACACCTTCGGTGAAATATCAGTCCTGGCCCTGGCCGCCACAGGGGTGGCCAGCCTTATCTTCGTCCGCGGCCGTGGAGACCGGAGCAGGGTCCCTGACACTATCGCCGAGGGCAGCGTTGGCCGCCAGGTTGCGGTGGAACCAGGGTCGCGGGACGCAGCAGCTCTGGCCATCAGCCGCAAATTCGCAGCCTCCGCCCGGGACGCCTGGATTGTGGCGGGGCGCACCCTGGCACCGGAACGGCGCTCCATTATCTTTGAAGTGGTCACCCGGCTGATCTTCCACTCTCTGATCATCTTCTCGCTCTACCTTCTTCTGGCCGGCCATAATCTGCCGGGCGGCGGATTCGCCGGCGGTTTGACTGCCGGGCTTGCCTTGGCCATCCGGTACCTGGCCGGTGGCCGGTTCGAACTGCGCGAGGCCACCCCGGTCGGCGCCGGGACGCTGCTGGGGATCGGGCTCGCTACGGCGGCCGCCTCCGGTGTGGTGCCGCTGCTGCTGGGCGGCCAGGTATTGCAGACCGCCATCATTGAACTCTGGCTTCCGGTATTCGGGGACATCAAGTTCGTCACGTCCACCATTTTCGACATCGGCGTGTACATCGTGGTGATCGGCCTGGTGCTGGACGTTCTGCGGAGCCTGGGCTCCGAGATCGACGAACACTTCGAAGAGCAGCGGACTGCTCCTGCCGAAGACCTGCCAACCGACCACGACCCTGCCGCTGCCCGGGTGCAGGAGCCCGTGGGCGTCCCCGCCGGCGCCGCCGCTACGGACCAAGGATGAGCATCAACCTGACTCTGCTGACCGTCATGGGTGCCCTGTATGCGTGCGGGATCTACCTGATCCTGGAACGCAGCCTCACCCGGGTGCTGTTGGGACTGATGCTGTTGGCCAACGCCACCAACCTGCTGATCCTGGCCACCGGCGGCTATGCCGGGCTGGCGCCGCTGTACAACAAGGACACCGCCGCCCAGGAGTACTCGGACCCCCTTCCGCAGGCGCTGATCCTCACGTCGATCGTGATCTCCTTCGCAGTGACGGCCTTTATGCTCGGCATCATTTACCGCACGTGGGTCCTGGCCCGCCAGGATGAGATCCAGGACGACGTCGAGGACCTCCGCGTCGCCGAGACGCCCCGCTTCGATGCCGAGGATGATGCCCCTATCCCAGCCGAAACGTCCGAGTTTCCCCTGACCATGCTCGGCAGCGACGGGGGCGCCGTCTCTGACCACCCCCCGACGGCGGAGCGCCCGGAAGCGTCCGGCGGTTTTGTCACGGTCGGGGCCAAGGAGATTCCTGCCGCGGATGCCGCCGCTGAAGAGCAACCCGGCTCGCAGAACGTAACCCCTGGTCCCGAAGGAGGTGTGAAGTGAACATCGCAAGCTTTGCCCCGCTCGCCGTCGTTCTTCCCATCCTCGGTGCTGCCCTGGCCTTCCTCCTGATCCGTCACTCCCGCGCCCAGCGCGCGGTGAGCATCGGGGTGCTGTCCCTGACGCTCGTGCTGGAGTGCCTGCTGCTGGGCTCCGTGTGGGACGGCGGAACCGCCGCCGTGAATATCGGTGGCTGGCTGCCGCCGTGGGGCATCACGATGGTGGTGGACCAGTTCTCGTCCCTCATGCTCGTGGTGTCGTCGGCCATCAGCCTCGCCGTGCTGGTCTATGCCACCGGGCAGGGCATGGCCGACGGCGACCACGACGCGCCGGTGTCGATCTTCCACCCCACCTATCTGATCCTGGTAGCCGGGGTCTCCAACGCGTTCCTGTCCGGTGACCTGTTCAACCTGTACGTCGGTTTCGAGATCCTGCTGACGGCAAGCTATGTGCTGATGACGTTGGGCGGAACCGGCCCGCGCATCCGCGCCGGCGTCACGTACGTGGTGGTCTCCGTGGTGTCTTCGGTGCTGTTCCTGATCTCCATCGCCATGGTCTACGGCGCCACCGGAACCGTGAACATGGCCGATCTCGCCATTAAGCTTGCGGACCTGGACGGGGGAACCCGGACCCTGCTGCACGTGATGCTCCTGGTGGCCTTCGGCATCAAGGCGGCCGTGTTCCCGCTCTCCTTCTGGCTGCCTGACTCCTACCCCACGGCGCCCGCGCCGGTCACCGCGGTATTCGCTGGCCTGCTGACCAAAATCGGGGTCTACGCGATGGTGCGCACGGAGACCCTGCTCTTCCCGGGGGACAGCCTGAACACTCCGCTGATGGTGGCGGCGCTGCTGACCATGGTGGTGGGAATCCTTGGCGCCTTGGCGCAGAGCGACATCAAACGTCTGTTGTCCTTCACCTTGGTGAGTCACATCGGATACATGGTGTTTGGGCTGGCTATGTCCTCGGTGGCCGGGCTTGGCGCCGCCGTGTTCTACGTGGCCCACCACATCACCATTCAGACCAGCCTTTTCATGGTCACGGGCCTGATCGAACGCCGTGGCGGCAGCTCTTCCGTGGACAGGTTGGCAGGCCTGGCCACGCTGTCACCCATGCTGGCCCTGCTGTTCTTTATACCCGCCATGAACATGGCCGGGATCCCACCGTTCTCCGGGTTCCTGGGGAAGGTGGGGCTCATCCAGGCGGGCATCGAACTGGGCACGCCGTTGGCCTACGCCCTGGTGATCGGCGGCGTGGTCACCAGCCTCCTAACCCTGCTGGCTGTCGCACGGGTCTGGAACCGCGCGTTCTGGCGCAAGCCCTCGGACGCCGAGCACCCGGACCCCGTCTTGCTGGCTGCGCCCGAGGATTCGGACACCGGCAGCCGGGCCGGCCGCAAGAATGTCACGCTGCTGCCCCGGACCATGGTGGGTTCAACGCTGGGCCTGGTGGCGCTGGGCGTGTCACTGACGGTCTTCGCCGGCCCGTTGTTCACCGTCTCGGACCAGGCCGCCCACGAAATGCTGGACAGATCCGCCTACATTCAGGCCGTTCTGGGCGAGGACACGCAGGTTCCCTCGATGGCACTGAAAGACGGAGGAGGCAAATGAGCCGCCGGCGGATTTCCCTGCGCCAGGAGCTGCCCCTGCTGGTATGGCTGGTGATCGTCTGGGGCGCCCTGTGGCAGGACTTCAGCCCCGGTAGCCTGCTGTTCGGCGCGTTGCTGGCCGTGCTCGTGGCCCGGATGTTCTACCTGCCGCCGGTAGAAGTCAGCGGCCGCTTCAACATTCTTCACGCCGTGCCATTTGCCCTGCGTTTCCTGGGCAGGGTGGCGGCAGCGAGCGTTGAGGTCATGTACTTGGCGGCTGTCCGCGGACCCCGGGTCATCAGCTCCGTCGTCGCAGTGCCGTTGCGGAGCCACCAGGACCTCATGGTCACCGCCACCGGGCACGTGATCTCCCTGATCCCGGGCTCCCTGGTGGTGGAAGTGGACCGGTCAACGTCCACCTTGTACCTCCACGGGCTCAACGTCAGCAGCCCGGAAGAGGTCGAGAACCTGCGCAGGGAAGTCCGCTCGATCGAGGCGGGCCTGATCAGGATTATGGGTTCCCGCGAAGAACTCGAAGCAATCCGGCAGGAGGCCGCAGCATGATGCAGACCGTTCTGGCTGTTACGGCAGTCATTCTTTCGCTGGCAGCGGCGGGAGCCATCATCAGGATCTCCCGCGGCCCGTCGCTGCTGGACAGGGTGCTGGCCTCCGACGTCCTGCTTGCGATCCTCGGCGCGGCCCTGTGTATCGATATGGCCGTCAACCGGCACCTGAACAACCTGATGCTGCTGGTGGCGCTTTCCATTGTCGGCTTCATCGGGTCAGTGACAGTTGCGCGCTTTGTGGCCGACCGTCGGGAGCAAGCCAATGAATCCTGAGGCCAGCGTGGTTGATAACGTCATCGATACCGTGTCGGCGGTGTTCCTGGTGGTGGGTGCCCTCATGTCCCTCGCCGCCGCCGTCGGACTGCTCCGCTTTCCGGACCTGCTCAGCCGCATGCACGCGGCCACCAAGCCCCAGGTGCTGGGGCTGTTCCTGCTCCTTGCGGCCATCGGCCTGCAGATGCGCACCTGGTGGGTGTGGCCCGCGCTGCTCGTGGCCTGGATTTTCCAGCTGCTGACCGTGCCGGTTTCTGCCCACATGGTGGGCCGCGCCGGGTACCGCACCAAGCACCTGCACCGCGAGCTGCTCAGCTCCGATGAACTCGACGCCGTGGTTCAGAAGGCGGCACAATCCGCCCGGGATGACTCCTCCCGGGATGAAGCGGACGACGGCGGCCGGCGGGACTGAGCCTCATTCGCCGATGCCAGCGTCCCGCCCCGCGCGTGAGTTTTTGTCCAGATAACACGGCGTCAGGGCCGTTTGGAGGCCTTTAGCTGGACAAAAACTCATGGGTTGGTGGTGCGCTTAGACGATGTCCTGGGACTTGGCGAAGCGGGTAATGGCCCGCTGTGTGCCGCGGTTGGCCAGCACCTGGATGATGGTGCTGACCGAGGCCGAAATAAGCGCGAACGTCAGCGCTGAGCGGAGGCTCGTGGGGGTGTCTTCATCCTTGCCGGTGGGAGGCTTCCGGCCGGTGGACTTTTCCCACACGGTATTGACCATCTTGGTGCCGACGAATCCGGCGCCGAGGCTGATTGCGGTGCCGAGCAGCTTGATGAACAGGTTCATTCGTTGAACTCCTTGTGAGCGGATCCGGGACTGTCTTTAGCCTAACCCGGCTGCATGGACTCCAGAATCTCCCGCAGGGCCTCCACCACGAGATCGTGGTCCTGCTGTTGGGGCAGGCCCGAGACCGTCACCGTGGCTACGGCGCCCACGCCGGCGACGTAGACCGGGAAGCAGCCGCCGTGCGGGGCGTAGGTGGACTCATCGAACCAGCCGTGGTCCTCGATCCGGCCGCCGTGCAGCCGGCCGCGGAGGCCCACCAGCAACGACGGGATCTCATACCTGGCGGCGGTGCGCTGCTTCGCCCGGATCCAGTGCTCGTTGTCGGGGGTGGCCCCGTCCAGGGCAACATGGAAAAGGACTTGGTCACCCTTCGTGATGTCGATCGCGATAGGCAGCCGGCGCGATTTGCCGAGCTCCACCAGCAGCAGCCCCAGGTTGAGGGAATCATCCCTGGTGAAATGGGGAAACTGCAGCTCGCTGACCTCGCCCTCGATGCGGGCGATCAGGGCCTCCAGCAGCCCCGCCGGCTGGGGCACCGTCGCGTCGGGATTGAACGCAGTCACAGTCGGGTTGTTGGCAGTCATGGCCCACAATCTACCCCGCCCGCGGTGTAAACTGGAGCACGCCCATCAGGGCAGATTTATTACGACAGGGGAGCGCCGCCGTCGGACATCACTGGCATTGCCAGGGAACCGCAGGCTGGCGCTGAGAGTGCGGACAGCCGCAGACCCTCGAACCTGATCCGGCTAGTACCGGCGCAAGGGAGTCGAGTTCTCGAAGTGTCCGGCAACGGCGGCAGCGCCGCTTACTGGGGCACTTTCCCCTCCTGTTCCTCAGGAGGACAATATGACAACTGCAGCATTCAAAAAGACCGGCAATACCTGGCGTGTTGTGGACATCGTGGTGGCGGCGCTCATCGCCATCACCGGCGGCGTCATCTTCTGGGCCTGGTCCCAGGGCGCCGGCATCATTTCCGCCCCCATGAACGCCGTTTACCCCCCGCTGACCGGCCTGATCGCCGGCGGCTGGATGATCCCGGCAGTGTTGGGCATGCTCATCATCCGTAAACCCGGCGCGGCGCTCTTCTGCGAAACTGTGGCCGCCACCGGCGAACTCATCATGGGCTCGCAGTACGGCGCCACGGTGCTGATCTCCGGACTCCTCCAGGGCCTGGGCGCCGAACTGGTGTTCTTCCTGCTGGTGTACGGCAACTTCCGGTTCAAATCCTTCCTGCACCAGAAATACAACCTCATCGCCGCGCTGCTGGCCGGTGCCGGGGCGGGGCTGTTCTGCGGCCTCAACGACTCGTTTCTGCCGTGGGGCTGGAACATCGCCTACGAGCCCGGCGACAAGCTCGCCTACATCGTGTTCTGCACCATCTCCGGCGCGGTGATTGCGGGCGCGCTGTCCTGGATCGCCACCCGCGGCCTCGCCCGGACCGGTGTGCTGAGCTCGTTCGCATCCCGGAAGGCAGCGTCGGAGCCCGTCTTCAACTGATGACCGCTTCCGACGCCGGCACTTCCGGAGTGCGCCCCGCCACGGTGTCCGCCCGTGGCTGGGGCTGGCGGCATGCCGGCCGTTCCGCCCCCGCCGTCCACGGGCTCGACCTCGACATCGCACCAGGCGAGCGGGTGCTGCTGCTGGGCCCCTCGGGCGCGGGCAAGTCAACGCTGCTGCACGCGCTCGCGGGGGTGCTGGGGGATGAGGGGGACGACGCCGACGAAACCGGTTCGCTGCTGATCGACGGCGTGGTTCCCCGCGGGCAGCGCGGCCGCTCGGGGCTGATGCAGCAAGACCCGGAAACGCAGGTGGTTCTGTCGCGCCTGGGTGACGACGTCGCCTTCGGCGCCGAGAACCTCTCCGTTCCACGGGACGAGATCTGGCGGCGCGTCCATGAAGCGCTCGACGACGTCGGGCTGCGAAGTATCGGGGCCGGAGCTGGTTTGAACGCCAATGGCACTGGTGTGGACGCCGACGGCGGGCCGGGTGCCGCCGGGCTTCCGCTGGACCACCCGACGTCGGCTCTGTCCGGCGGACAGAAACAGCGTCTGGCGCTGGCCGGGATCCTCGCGATGCGGCCCGGGCTGATTCTGCTGGACGAGCCCACCGCGAACCTGGATCCCGCCGGCGTGCTGGAAGTCCGGGACGCTGTGGGCCGCTGCCTGGACAAAACCGGCGCCACACTCGTTGTGGTGGAACACCGGGTGTCCGTCTGGAAGGACCTGGTTGACCGGATTGTGGTGCTCCAGCCGGGCTCCGCTGCGGGCTCCGCAGGAAGTTTGGCCGCTACATCCGCTGTCCTCCTGGACGGACCGCCGGACCAGGTGCTCGCGGATGCCCGGGACATGCTGATCGGTGCTGGCGTCTGGGTGCCGGGGTATGTGCCGGCAACCCGGAGCCGCGCGTCCGCAGGCTCCGGTGAGCTGCTGCTGGCCGCCGCGGATCTGGCAGTCTCCCGTGAGCGTCCGCGGCGCCGCGGCTTCCGGACCATCCCGCCGGTGCCGGTGCAGCAGGGCATCACAGCCCAGGTCCGTTCCGGCCACGCACTCACCATCACGGGGCCCAACGGCGCCGGGAAGTCAACGTTTGCGCTGACGCTCGCCGGATTGCTGGCGCCGGTGGCCGGGAAGGTGTCTGCCGCCGTCGAGCTTTCCGCGGGCGCCGGGATCGATCCGTTCAAATGGAAAGCCAACCAGCTGATTTCCCGCATCGGAACCGTGTTCCAGGAGCCCGAGCACCAGTTCGTTACCGGCCGGGTGCTGGACGAACTGATGTTCGGTCCGCGGCATCTGGGCCATGGCGAGGAGCGGGTTGAAGAGCTGCTGGAACGGCTGCGCCTGACGCACCTGGTGGACGCCAATCCGTACACACTGTCCGGCGGCGAAAAGCGGCGCCTATCGGTGGCCACCGTCCTGGCAGCCCACCCGCGTGTGCTGGTGCTGGACGAGCCGACGTTCGGCCAGGACGCCAATACCTGGGCCGAGCTCGCATCGTTCCTTTCCGAACTGCTGGACGCCGGGACCTCCGTGGTTTCCGTGACCCACGACCAGGAATTCAGCGCCGTCCTGGGCGGCGCCGAACTGCGGCTTGGCCCGGTCTCACGCGGCGGCGCCCGCCAGGAAGCGGGTGCGGCATGAGGGATGCCCTGACTCTCCGCGGCAACCAGGCACTGCTGACGCGCGCCAACCCGTTGGCCAAGTTCGCCGTCGTTTTCCTCATCACACTGGTGCTGGCGCTCTCCATCGACTGGGTGTCTGCCTCGGTGGCGATTGCGGCGGAACTGGCGCTCTTCCCGCTGGCTGGCCTCACCCTGCGCCTCGCGTGGCAGCGAGGCTGGCCGCTCATCATAGCGGCAGCCCTGGGCGGCTGGAGCACAGCGATCGTCGCGGCCGATAGCGGCGCTGTACTGCTCGACGTCGGGATCTGGTCCATCAGCGAAGGTTCCCTGCAGCTGGGAATCGGTTTTATGCTCCGCGGCCTCGCGATTGCCCTCCCTGCGATCCTGCTCATGACCTGCACGGACCCCACCGATCTCGCCGACGCGCTGGCCCAGAGAGCCCGGTTGCCGCACCGGTTTGTCCTCGGCACGCTGGCCGCGATGCGCCTGGTGGGACTCATGGCCGAGGAATGGCAGACCATCGGCATGGCGCGGCGGGCCCGCGGGGTGGGCTCGCAGGGCACCCCGCTGAAACGGCTGCGGGCCACCCTTGGGCAGAGCTTTGGGCTCCTGGTCCAAGCCATCCGCCGCGCATCCCGTCTGGCCATCACCATGGAAGCGCGCGGTTTTGGCACCGGGCAGCGGACATGGGCCCGGGAATCCACCTATTCGACGCTGGACGCCTGGGTGCTGGCGGGCGGCGTGCTGATCGCGGCGGCGGCCGTGGTTGCCGCAGCCGCGATGGGGACGTGGAACTTCGTCTGGCGTTAGCTCGATCCTGCGGGGGCGGCCTGCCTGCAGTGTGCGGTGTATCGAATATCGCATGGGGCGGGTATTCCGGCCGACGCGCCGGGATTTGAGAGCCAAATACTCTGGCCTTAGCTCATCCGTGATATTTCTTGTAGATGATTCAGGAAACCGCCGAGCATATCGCCGCCACACTCAGGGACGCCCGGACCGAGAAAGGCTGGACCCAGGGCCAGCTCGCGGGCGCGCTGGGAACCAGCCAAAGCGCCGTCGCCCGGATGGAGCAGGGCAAGCAGAACCTGAGCCTGAAAATGATCCAGCGGCTCGAAGCCATTCTCGACCGCAGCATCGTCAAAATGGGCAAACCGCAGATGACGCACCTGCGGATCGAAGGCGGCCGCACGCTTTCCGGGGCGGTGGATGTCAACAGCAGCAAAAACGCCGGTGTGGCGCTGCTGTGCGCCAGCCTGATCAACCGCGGCACCACCGTCCTGCGCCGCCTCGCCCGGATCGAAGAGGTCAACCGGATCGTGGAGGTCCTGACCAGCATCGGCGTCGAGTGCACGTGGCTTAACGACACCGATCTCCAGCTCCGCCGCCCGGCCGTCCTGGACCTTGACGCCATGGATGTGGACGCCGCGCGGCGCACACGCAGCGTGATCATGCTCCTGGGCCCGCTCCTGGACGAATCCGCGGAATACCGCTTGCCGTATGCGGGCGGGTGCGATCTGGGCACGCGCACCGTTGAGCCGCATATGCAGGCGCTGCGCCAGTTCGGGCTCTCAGTGGAAGCCACGGCCGGTTTCTACGCCGTGCAGGCTCCGCCGCCGGACACGCATGACCGCTCCTTTGTGCTGACGGAGCGCGGAGACACCGTCACCGAGAACGCAATCATGGCAGCGGCGCACCGCCGCGGCACCACCGTCATCCGCAACGCCAGCCCCAACTACATGGTCCAGGACCTCTGCTTCTACCTCGAGATGCTGGGCGTGAAGATCGACGGCGTGGGCACCACCACGCTGAAGATCACCGGGCAGCCGCTCATCGACGTCGACATTGAATATTTCCCGTCCGAGGACCCCATCGAGGCCATGAGCCTCATCACGGCAGGGATTGTCACCAACTCAGAGGTGACCATCCGCCGCGTCCCCATCGAGTTCATGGAGATCGAGCTGGCCACGCTGGAGCAGATGGGCCAGCAGCTGGAGATTTCGGGCGAGTACGTGGCGCGCAACGGCCGCACCCGGCTGGTGGATGTGACTACCAAACCGTCCGAGTTGCGGGCTCCGGAGGACAAAATCCACCCGATGCCGTTCCCCGGCCTGAACATCGACAACTTGCCGTTCTTCGCGGTCATTGCCTCCAACGCCCATGGCCAGACCATGATCCATGACTGGGTCTACGAGAACCGGGCCATCTATCTCACCGAACTCAACCGGCTCGGCGCCCAGGTGCAGCTGCTGGACCCGCACCGAATCTACGTCAATGGCCCCACGAAGTGGCGGGCCGCCGAGGTGGGCTGCCCGCCGGCACTCCGCCCCGCCGCCTGCCTGCTGCTGGCCATGCTCGCGGCACGAGGAGTGTCGGAGCTGCGGAACATCTACGTGATCGAGCGCGGCTACGAGGACCTGGCGGAACGGCTCAACACCATCGGCGCCAAGGTGGAGTACTTCCAGGACTAGGCTTCGTCGGATTCTGCACCATCATTCGCGCTGGCCCGGCTTCAGGCCGCGGCATTCCGGGCCTCACCGCTCGTGCATACCCGATGATTGAGCAGAATCCTTCACCCGTGAGGCCTGCCACGCTCCAGAACCGCCCGGATTTCCTGCAGGACCGTGTCCGGGCTGTTCCAGATCTGTTCGGGAGCATAGCTCAGGACTGCATAACCCTGGGTCTGCGCGGTGTTGGACCGGGTCATGTCCTTGCGCCAGGCCGCGCGCGAGCTGTGGAACTGGTAACCGTTGACTTCCACAATGAGCCAGCCCTCGATCAGGATATCCACGCGCCCGACGTCTGGGATCTGCACCTGCCTGCGGAACTGGAACCCCGCCGATTCGAACAGCAGGCGTGCGCTGATTTCCGGCACCGATTCAGACAGCCCATCTGCTTTGGCCAGCCGACTCCGTGCTGTTCCGTAGTACTTGGCTGCCAGCTCGGACTCGAGGATTGCCCGGGTCACCCCGTGTTGCTGCATGGCCGACTGTGCCAACGCCACGGCGTCGACTTCGTTCAGGCAGGTCAAACCGTGTATAACGGTGTCTTCAAGGCTCGCGATCGGCAGGCGGTAGTGAGGTTCGAAACGGAGACGGCCGTGCCTCGGCGAATGCCCGCCGCGTCTGTGTTTGCTGGCCAAGTGTAGGCAACCGGGTTTGTCTTTGAGCCACAGCCCGTAGCGGGACGCGCTGGATGCGCAGGTCACCAGCGAATCGTCGACGATGGCCTGCAGGAATTCGGGGTCGGCGCCAGGGAGCGCCCAGACGCCCTTCCTCGGTTGGACGGCTCCGGCCGTTGCCAGGCTCCGCACGGCGCGTTCGGAATGGCCTTCCCGGCGAAGCGTGCCAACCCGGGCCACACCGCCCAGGGATTTCAGAAAGTCCAAGGGATCCATGGATCGAGCTAGCCACGATTCTGGCCCCGTTTGGAGAGCCAAGTCTTGCCATGTGGAAATCCCGCGTCGGATTCTGCACCATCATTCGCGCTGGCCCGGCTTCAGGCCGCGGCATTCCGGGCCTCACCGCTCGTGCATGCCCGATGATTGAGCAGAATCCGCCGACCCCGCGGGCTGCCGCGTCCTTGCCCGTTGCAGCACAATATAAGCATGCGTACATTCGGCGTCGAGGAAGAGCTCCTGATCGTTGATCCGGACACGGGGGAGCCGCTTGCCCTGGCGGATGCGATGCTGTCCGGCCGCCGGATGGCTGCCGACGACGCCCCGGAGCGCCACTATGTGATGGCAGGTACGGACCAAACCGCGCACGACGAGGGGACAGGCCTGACTGCCGAGCTGAAGCTTGAGCAGATCGAGACCCAGACCCGGCCCTGCCTCGAGTACGCAGAACTGCTGCCGCAGATCCGGGCCGGCCGGCTGCTGGCGGACCAGGCGGCGGCCAAAAACGGGGCAGGGGTGGCCGCGCTGGCCACCTCTCCGTTTGGCCTCGCCAGTCACACCACCCCGGACCCCCGCTATGCCCGGATGCTGGAACGCTTCGGTCTGACTGCGCAGGAGCAGCTGACCTGCGGTTTCCACGTTCACACTTTCATCGAGTCCAAGGACGAGGGCGTGGCGGTGCTGGACAGGATCCGGGACAAGCTTGCTGTCCTCACAGCCCTGAGCGCCAACTCGCCGTTCTGGAACGGGGTGCGCACGGGATTCGAGAGTTACCGCACCCAGGCCTGGAACCGCTGGCCCACGTCCGGCCCCTCGGCAATTTTCACGACATATTCCGCATATCGGCGGGTGGTAACGCGCCTGCTGGACAGCGGCGTGCTGTTGGACGAAGGCATGATTTACTTCGACGCGCGCCTGTCCCGGAACCACCCCACCGTAGAGGTCCGGGTGGCCGATGTCTGCCTCCGTGCCGAGGATGCTGCCCTGATCGCGGTGCTGGTCCGGGCCCTGGTCGAATCGGCCAGCCGCGAATGGCGCGACGGCGTGGATCCGGCCCCGGTGCCCACGGTGCTGCTGCGGATGGCGGCGTGGCAGGCGAGCAGCAGCGGCATGAGCGGTGAGCTGCTGGATTTCGGGACCTTCCGGCCGGCGCCCGCCGTCGACGTCGTACGGTCTTTAGTGGATTATCTGGCGCCTGTCCTCGCCGAACAGGACGAGCTCGCCTTGGCCCGGCAGGGTGTTGAGGACATCATTGCCCGCGGCACCGGCTCAAACGAACAGCGCAGGGTCCGGGACGCAGCAATGGAAAAAACAGGACCCGACGACGGCGGGCTGGGGGCCGTGGTTGCCCACGCCGTGGAAGTGACGATGCGCGGCACCTCCGGGTTGCTGGCGGAGGACGAGGCCCCGGAGCTGCTGCGGGTGCGCCAGTCCTGAGCTCTCCTGAACGTTCCCCTGACGCAGTTCGCGCCGGCCTCCGCACGTGCCCGACGCACCGTCTCCAAGGTCAACGGCAGTGTCCGTTCGCGCTAAGGAACATCGACGTCACGCACCGATCGCCAAGCGTACACCCAGCGTGAGCATGACCACGGCGACGAGCCCGTCCAGGATGCGCCACGATGAGGGCCGCGCGAAGAAGGGCCGCAGGACCCTGGCCCCGAAACCCAGCGCGCTGAACCAGGCGACGCTGGCGGCGATGGCCCCGGCCCCGAACCACCATCGCAAATCGTGCGCCTGCTGGTTGGCCACCGATCCGAGCAGCAGCACAGTGTCCAGGTAGACGTGCGGGTTGAGCCAGGTCAGGGCCAGCACCGTGCTGAGGGCGGCGCCGAGGCCGACGGCGGGCTGGCGCGCCGATGCCGTCAACGCCCCCGGACGCAGTGCCCGGCGCGCGGCCAAGATGCCGTAGCCCACCAGGAAGGCGGCTCCGGCAAACCGGACCACGTCCACGATCACGGGGCTCGACTGGAGCAGCGCCCCCACTCCGGCGATGCCCGCAGCGATGAGCAGCGCATCGGAGACGCTGCAGATTAGGACGACGGCGGCCACATGCTCGCCGCGGATGCCCTGCCGGAGCACGAAGGCGTTCTGGCTGCCGATGGTCACGATCAGGGCAAGGCCCGTGCTGAAGCCCAGCGCGGTGGGGCCTATAAGTGCAGTCAGATCCATATCCTCCAACGTACGGGCCGGACGTAGGATTACTCCAGCTAAATATTCTTAGCTCTATTAAGGAAAGCTAATGAAGATGTTCCAGTTTGAGCAGCTCCGGACTTTCGCGGCGGTGGTGGATGAGGGGACGCTTGAGGCGGCGGCACGGAGCCTGTACGTCACGCCGTCGGCAATTTCCCAACGGCTCAAGGCGATGGAGGACGCGGCCGGCCAGATCCTGTTGCAGCGCACCAACCCCGTCCGGCCCACAACTGCCGGGGAAGCCATCCTGCGGTTCGCCAGGCAGGTCCGGCAGCTCGAATGGGACGCCCAGCAGGAGCTAGGGACGAGCCGGGACCGGCCGATGGCGCCCATCCCCTTGGTGGTGAACGCGGACTCACTCTCCACCTGGTTCATGCCTGCGCTTGCAAGTCTGCCGCCGGACCTCGGCGCGTGCTTCGAACTCCGCAGGGAAGATGAGCAGCATTCCACCCAGCTTCTCCGGGCAGGATCGGTGATGGCCGCGGTTACCGCAACGCCGGAACCGGTCCAGGGCTGCAGCGTGGAACGGCTGGGTTCCCTGCGGTACCGTGCGGTGGCAAGTCCCGGCTACCTCCGGCGCTGGTGGCCCGACGGGCCGGAACTTGTTGCAGGGAGCCAGGCCCCGGTGGTGGACTTTGACCGAAAGGATGACCTGCAGGACGGGTTTTTCCGCAGGCTGACCGGCGCGGAACTCACCGCGCCGCGGCACTATGTGCCGTCGTCGGCCGAGTTCGCGCAGGCCATCCGGCTGGGACTGGGGTGGGGACTTCTGCCGGAGCAGCAGTGCCTGGCCGACATCCGGAACGGCGGCCTTGTTGAGCTGGCACGGGCCGAGCCCGTGGACGTGTCGTTGTACTGGCAGCGGTGGAAAATCGACTCGCCGGTGCTCAACCAGCTGACCGACGCGGTCCGGGAGACGGCGGCCCGGCAGCTCCGCCAGCCAGGTGCCTGAACTGGCCGCCGCCTGCCGTCAGATGTGCTTCAGGGCCTGCTCCAGGTCGCCGATGAGGTCGTCCACGTCCTCCAGGCCCACGGACAGCCGCACCACACCGTCGCTGAGCCCGATGGCGGCGCGGCCTTCGGGACCCATGGCGCGGTGCGTGGTGGTGGCCGGATGGGTGATGAGGGACTTGGAATCGCCCAGGTTGTTGGAGATGTCGATGATCCGCAAGGCGTCCAGCAGCGCAAAGGCGGCTTCTTTGCCCGAGCGGCCACCCGTCGTCGCAAGTTCCAGCGTGAGGACGGTGCCGCCGGCCTTCATCTGCTTGGCGGCAAGTTCGTACTGCGGGTGGGACTCGAGCAGCGGGTACTTAACCCAGCTGACTGCCGGCTGCTTTTCGAGCCATTTGGCCAGCCGCAGCGCGGACGCGGAGGAGTGATTCACGCGCAGCGCCATGGTCTCCAGTCCTTTGGTCAGCACCCAGGCATTGAACGCGGAGAGGGCCGGGCCGGTGTGCCGCATGAGCTGCTTGACCGGGCCGTCAATGAACTCCTTGGTGCCCAGGATGGCTCCGCCCAGGACGCGTCCCTGGCCGTCGATGTGCTTGGTGCCGGAGTACACAATCACGTCCGCGCCCAGCTGGCCGCAGCGCTGCAGCAGGGGAGTGGCGAAGACGTTGTCGACGACGACGGTGGCCCCGGCGGCGTGCGCCAGTTCGCTGACCGCGCCGATGTCCACGATTTCCTGCATCGGGTTGGATGGCGATTCGAAGAACACTGCGGTGGTGGGTTCCGACAGCGCAGCAGCCCACTGTTCGAGGTCCGGGCCGTCAACGAACACGGTTTCCACGCCCCAGCGCGGCAGGATCTCGTTCAGGATCACAAAGCAGGAGCCGAAGAGTGAGCGCGCGGCAACCACCCGGTCCCCGGCCGCCAGCAGGGCGCCCAGTGCGGTGAACACAGCTGACATGCCAGATGCCGTCGCAAAGCACGCTTCGGTGCCTTCGAGCAGGCGAAGGCGTTCCTGGAAGGTGGCCACGGACGGGTTGCCGTACCGGGAGTAGACGAAGCGTTCGTCCTCGCCGGTGAAGGCGCGCTCGGCGGCGGCAGCGGACTCGTAGACGAAGCCCGAGTTCAGGAAGACCGGCTCGGTGGTCTCCTGGAAGTTCGTGCGGTCCAGCCCGCCGCGGACGGCCTGCGTTTCGGCGCTCCAGCCGGCGGCGTCGGGGTTGAAGGTCACTTGGCTATTCCCAGGTTGGTGGGGAGGCCGCGGTTCTTCCAGCCGTTGACGGTGCGCTCGCCGTAGCGGTCCGGCTCGCCTTCGAAACCCTCAAGGACGTTGTAAGCGGTGAAGCCGGCCTGCGTCGCGGCGATGGCGGCGGCGATGGAGCGCTGGCCGGAGCGGCAGAGGAACACCAGTTCGGCGCCGTCGTCCTCCGGTGCCTGCTGTGTCAGGTCGGCGATGAATTCCGGGTTGGGGATGCCGCCGGGGAAGGTCCACGGGATGAACAGGGGATCGTTGTCCGTGGCCTTGGTGTCGGGGATGCCGATGTGGGCCCATTCGCCTTCGGTCCGGACGTCCACCAAAATGGCGCCCTGCTCCAGCTTGGCCCAGGCTTCCTGCGGGGTGAGGTCTCCGGCGTAGCTCATGCGTGGCCCTCGCCGTCGAAATCGAGGTCTTCAACGGCGGTGGCCACGGCGGCGTCCGACGTTGCGATGGCTGCCGGGAGGATCAGTGCCTGCGCAACAATCACGCTGGTGCCGTTGAACGTGGCGGCGGGGCTGCCGTGCAGGACGTACCCTTCGGCCAGGGCAGTGGAAATCCGTTCACAGAAAGACCTGTCGTCCGGCCCGGTGACAAGCCGGTACGACAGTTTCTCTTCAGGGGCAGGGGCAGGGGCGGGGGCGTCAGACACGACGGAACTCCTTCTTTCACGCTTGCAGCTCGAATGGGTCGATATGCCGAGTATTCACCTGAGGCACCCCGCCGCGAAAGGGAGGGTTGCCGACCGGCCAGTCAGGGCTTGGCGCCGGTTCTCATTACTCCCCAAAAACGTAACACTCGCCCCGCCCCGCCGCACCGCCGCCGTCGTCATGTTCCGTAACCAACGCGCGTTTCCCCGCATCATTCCCGCCTGATCACCCTGTTGGAGTATGGGCGGCGCTGTATCGGGCGGTGAGTTCGCGCTTGAGGACCTTGCCGCTGGGGCCGGTGGGGAATTCGATGACTAGGGTAATGATCCGCGGATACTTATACGCCGCCAATTCCGCGGCGGCGAAGTCCCGCAACTCATCAACGGTGGCGCTGCTGCCCGGATTGAGGACGACGGCGGCCGCCACCTCCTGCCCATGGGTTTCGTCGGGGACGCCATAGACGGCAACGCTCAGGACTGCCTCGTGCCGGCTGAGGACTTCCTCTACCTCGCGCGGGTAGACGTTGAAGCCGTTCCGGATGATCATCTCCTTCTTCCGGTCCAGGATCCGGAGGTAACCGTCCCCGTCCTTGGTGCCCAGGTCGCCGGTCCGGAACCAGCCGTCCACCACAGCCTCGGCGGTGGCCTCGGGCCGGTTGAGGTAGCCCTTGAAGAGGTTGTGCCCCCGGACCACCAGCTCGCCTAACTCCCCCGTGGGCAGCAGTTCGATGGCATCCTGGACGTCCGCGCGGGCGATCTCCACCTGGACTCCCCAAATGGCCTGGCCTACCGTTCCGGGCCGCGGCGCTTTGCCTACATGGTTGAAGGTGGCAACCGGGGACGTCTCTGTCAGTCCGTAGCCTTCGTAAATGTCCGAGCCGAATTCCGTCTTGAACCTGTCCATCACCGCCACCGGCAGGGACGCGCCGCCGGAGATGCAGTAGCGCAGGGCGTTGGACCGGCCGGTGTTGGTGCGGGCGGCTTCGAGCATGGCGATGTACATGGTGGGCACGCCGAAGAAGACGTTGATGTTGTGCCGGGCGAGGACATCCAGGGCTGCGTCCCCGCGGAACTTGGGCAGCATCACGATGGTGGCTCCCGCCCGCAGCCCGGTGTTGAGGACGCACGTCTGGCCGAAGGTGTGGAACATCGGCAGTCCGCCGAAGATGACGTCACCGCGGCGGAGATCAAACGTGCTGGTCAGCAGCGTATTGGTCTGTTCCACAAGGGCGAAGTGGCTGCCCAAGGCGCCCTTGGGCTGGCCGGTGGTCCCGGATGTGTACAGAATCGTGGCCGTCTCGAAGGGCCGCAGCGGCAGCCAGGTGCTGATGGGCTCGGCTCCTGCCGCTTCGGTCTCCAGCCGGGCGGCGCCCTCGGGCCCCTCCGGCACCAGGACGGTCACGACGTCGATGCCCGCGGCCGCGGCGCCTTTGGCACCTTCCTCAAGGAGCGGTCCGGCGCAGACGAGCAGCTGCGCGCCGCTGTCGCGCAGCATGTACTCGATCTCCCTGCCCTTCAGCAGCGCATGCAACGGCACCACCACGCCGCCCAGCGCGAGGACCGCGTAGTAGACCCGGGCGAAATCAGCAACATTGGGCATCAGCAGGGCCACGCGGCTGGCGTGCCCCACGCCACGGTCCCGCAACGCACCTGCATACGCGCGCGTCTGTTCCCAGAGTTCGCTGTAGGTCACCCGCTCCTCGCCCACCACGAGGGCCACGGAGTCCGGGAAGCGTGCGGCGGATTCAGCCAGAATTGCGGCAACAGAGATGGTCCCGAAACCCTCTTCGGCGGTAGGTGAAGTGTTCATGGTGTCCTGTCCGGCTAGTGGAGTGGTTGACAGCAACGCGGGGTCACTTAGCGCCCGTCCAAAGCCTCCGCATGGGCGTTAAGTGACCCCGCGTTGCTTTGGAGGAGGGGTGTGGGTCGGGCTTTGAGGATCAGGGCCTCGCCCTGGCCACCGCCGCCGCATAAGGCGACCACTCCTGTCCCGCCGCCGCGCCGGTTCAGCGCCAGTGCCTGATGCAGGACCAGACGGGCCCCCGATGCGCCCACCGGGTGGCCCAAGGCGATGGCGCCGCCGTCGGCGTTGATCCTGTCCGCGTCGATCCCCAGGTCCGTGGCGGACTGCAATACCACCGAGGCGAAGGCTTCATTGATCTCAATCAGGTCCACGTCGTCAATGGTCATCCCTTCAAGTTTCAGGGCCCGCTCAATGGCGCGGGACGGCTGGGAATGCAGGGAACCGTCCGGTCCGGCGGTCTGGCCGTGGCTGCCGATTTCCGCGATCCAACTGAGGCCGGCCGCTTCCGCTGCTGCCTTGCTGGCCACTACCACGGCGGCCGCGCCGTCGGACAGCGGGGAGGCAGAACCGGCGGTGATGGTGGCGGCCGGATCCTTGGAGAAGGCGGGCTTCAGTGCCGCCAGCGTCTCGATTGTGGTGCCGGCGCGGATGCCCTCGTCGGAATTAATCACGACGGCGGGTCCCCGCCGCTGCGGGGCCTCCACCGGAGCGATCTCCTCAGCCAGGATGCCGGCCGCCCGGGCGGCCTCTGCCCGTTGGTGCGAAAAGGCGGCCACGGCGTCCTGGTCCTCGCGGCTGATGCCCAGGCGGACGTTCCCGGCGTCGGTGGCGGAGCCCATCAGTTCACCTGAGACGGGGTCCTGCAGGCCGTCAAAGTTCAGCGAATCCAGCAGCGGCGCGTCACCGATCGCGACGCCGCTGCGGAGCCGGGGCAGCAGGTGTGGGGCGTTGGTCATGGATTCCTGGCCTGCCGCCACAATGAAATCAGCCTCGCCGGCGCGGATCATCCGGGCGGCATCGATCACGGCGGTCAGCCCGGACAGGCACAGTTTGTTGATGGTCACGGTGGGCACATCCCAGCCGATGCCGGCGGCGAGGCTGGCCTGCCGGGCGGGTCCCTGACCGGCGCCCGCCTGGATAACCTGCCCCACGATGACGGCCTGGATCTGTTCCGGCACCACCCCGGACCGTTCCAGTGCGTTCCGGATGGCGTGGGCACCCAGTTCGCTGGCGGTGAGCCCGGACAGGCTGCCGCGGAACTTGCCGAAGGGGGTCCTTGCGCCGCCCAGGATGACGGGGACGTGAGAATCGTGGCTCATGGGGTGACTGTCGCCCGCGTTACTCGAAGGAAGCACGACGGCGGTCCGACAACCGGGTGTTCCAGACGTCCGGTTTGGTGACCCGGAAACGCCGGCCGGTCAGTGCAAACGGGGTCAGCCGGATGTAGTAGTCTTTTGGCCCGGGCTGCCAGGGCTGCCAGGGCTCCAGATGGAGGGCGTCAACGGCGTCCTTCTCGGCCTGGGCCTCGATCACTGCGGTGTCTCCGCGCACCACCACGCTCCATGCGATCTCCGTGCGGGGATCGTATCCGTCGATCTCCAGCGCCGCGGGACGGTCCGCCTGGGCGCCCCACAGTTTAGAGCCACCGGCGCTGCGGAAGACAATGCTTTTGCGGTCCAGCACGTAGTTGACCGGAAAGATCTCCGGATGGCCGTCCACTACCAGGGCCAGGCGCCCCAGCATGTCATCGGCCAGCAACTCCCAGCATTCGTCAAACGTCAATGTGTTGGTCGGCTCTGTGTCAGAGTTCATGCATCAAACCATACGGACCTGCGCGACGGACCAAAAGGGCAGTTCCGCCCGACAGTACCCGCCGCGGGTCTGGGGCGGATCAATTCAGTGCCGTTCAAGACGCTGCAGGAGCGCGTCCAGGATCGGAAGCTGGCCCTTGACCAGCTTGCCGCGGGCATCGGTTTCCGTCACCCACCGGGCGTCGTCCACCTCGGGAAAGTCCTGGATGATGCCGGATCCTCTGGGCCACTCCAGCGGAAACGTGTTGCTCACAATCCCATCCGGCTGGAAGTCAGACTCAGCCGCAAACACCGTAATAATCTTTCCGGACGGTTGCCGGAAGGCGCCCAGTTCGAAGTAGTCAACGGCCGGCGGCGGCGTGCCGATCTGTTCGGCAAATTCCCGGAGGGCGGCCACCAGGGGTTCCTCGTCGGGAAGGTATTCGCCCTTGGGAACCGACCAGGACTGGGTCTGTTTGCGCGCCCAGAACGGTCCGCCCATGTGCGCTATCCATACGTCCAGCCCGTCTGCTCCCCGCCGGTACAGCAGGATCCCCGCACTGCGAACCGCCATGGCCTCAGGCCCTCCTGCTGAACGGCGAAAAACTGCTGCATCCCGGAAAACTGCTGAATCCCAACGAACTACTGAACCCCGGCAAACAATGCGTTGAGTTCGGCCGTCAGCTGCTTCTGTACGGCAGGCGTTCCCACTTCCTTGCCGTCAATGTGGTTCACAGGTGCAAGCAGCCTGATGCTGGAAATCAGCCATACGGCGTCGGCACCCAGCAGGTCCTGCGGTTCCAGCGGACCATACCCGAGCTCCCACCCGGCCGTCTTGGCCGCCGCGAAAAGGGCACCCTGGGAGGTCCCGGGGAGGATCCCGCTGTCCAGTTGCGGGGTGATGAGCCGGCGCACCGTCCGGGTGGCGCCGGCGCCGTCGTCGGAGGTTTCCAGATGTGCCAGCAGCACAGTGGACGTGGGACCCTCCAGGACCCGGCCGTCTGAGGAGGTGAAGATGACGTCCTCGGCGCCCTGTTTGTGGGCGTACCGCAGGGCGGCCATGTTCGTGGCGTAGGACAGGGTCTTGGCGCCCAGCAGCAGCCACGGGGCACGCTCAGCCACGTCGCTGTTGTAGCCGCGGTCCAGGAGGATGACGTCGATCCCGGTTTCGCGCTGGCGGCGGCCGAGGGCGCCCACCGGGGAGACCTGAACCCAGCACGTAGGGGACTCCGCGCCGTCCGGGCCACGGGTAATCAGGAGTTTCACCACCACCTCGTCCTCGCCTGGCGAGGGAGCAGGGTGTTGGGTGCGGTGCTCCGCAACGCCCGTGGAGATGGCTGCCCGCCACACGTCCTGCGCCGGGATCACCAGGTCAAGGGCCTGGGCCGACCCCGCCAGCCGATCCAGATGAGCCTGGAGCTTCCGGACGGCGCCGCCCACCGCGAGCATGGATTCGAACACGCCGTCGCCGCGGGTGGCACCCTGGTCCGTGGCCATCAGCTGGGGCTGTGAAGCGTCGGCCAGCCGGCCGTCCGGGAACGCGGGGTCAAGGAAAACGAGCACCACGGGCGCAGGAGAAGTCATGGCTCCAGCTTAGTAGGGCCCACCGCGGCTAAGCTGTGGTCATTGCCCCGCCGGAACCGGTCCGCGGGTGCACGCAATCCGGGGGTATTCCAGTGCTGTGGCCAATTTCGCTTCTCGGTACCGCACCAACGTGGTTGGTGGTGGTGCTCAGCATGGCAGACCTGCTGATCCGGGTCCTGGCCATCGGCATCATCCCCGGCAACAGACGCCCCACCACGGCCATGGCCTGGCTGCTGGGCATCTTCTTCATACCTTTCCTGGGGCTGGTCCTTTTTCTGCTGTTCGGAAACTTCAAGCTGTCCCGCCGCCGCCGCCAGCAGCAGGAGATCATCAACACCCGGGTGCGGTCCGGGATCTCGGCGCTCGCCGACGTCGTCAGTGAATACACGGGGCCCGAATGGGTGAAGTCCGCCGGCGAACTGAACCAGCGGCTCGGCTCCCTCCCTATGGTGGACGGCAACTCGGTTGACCTCATTCCCGGGTATCCGGACTCGATCCTGGCCATGACCGAGGCCGTGCGCAAGGCCAAGAATTTCGTTAACGCCGAGTTCTACATCATGAGTACGGACCACATCACCGATGACCTGCTGACCGCCCTCGAGGAGGCGGCCGAGCGCGGCGTGGAAGTCAGGGTGCTGTTCGACCACATCGGCACACTCCGGGTCAAGGGTTACCGCAACCTCCTCACCCGACTCAAAGCCGGGAAGATCCAGTGGCGGCGCATGCTCCCGCTGCTGCCGACCCAGGGCCAGTGGCGGCGCCCGGACCTCCGTAATCACCGGAAGATCATGGTGATCGACGGCGAACTCGCCTTCACGGGCTCGCAGAACCTGATCGAGCCTTCCTACAACAACCCCAAACACCGCAAAGCCGGCCGCGAATGGGTGGAGCTGATGGCCTGCCTGCGCGGACCGATCGTCACCACACTGAACGTTGTTTTCGCCACGGACTGGCTGAGCGAAACCGACGAGTCGCTGGAACATCAGCTGCAGCTCCCGGCCAACCCCGAACCGGGCAACGTCACAGCCCAGGTGGTGCCGAGCGGCCCCGGGTTCATCACCGAAAACAACCTGCGCCTCTTCAACACCCTGATCTATTCTGCGCAGCACCGGATCTCCATCTGCAGCCCGTATTTTGTGCCCGACGATTCCCTGCTCTACGCCATCACCACAGCGGCCCAGCGGGGCGTGGACGTGGAGTTGTTCGTCTCCGAGAAGGGCGATCAGTTCCTGGTCCATCACGCCCAGCGCTCCTATTACGAGGCGCTGTTGGAGGCAGGCGTCCGGATCTACCTCTACAAAGCGCCCTTTGTGCTCCACGCCAAGCACTTCACCATCGACGACGAAGTGGCGGTCCTGGGCTCCAGCAACATGGATATGCGCTCGTTCTCGCTGAACATGGAGGTCTCGGTGATGCTGCTCGGCGCGGAAACCGTACGCAACATGCGCGCGGTGGAAGACACCTACCGTGATATTTCGAAAGAGCTCAAGCTTGAGGACTGGATCCAACGCCCCCTCGCGGCCCGGTACATCGACAACGTGGCCCGGCTGACGGCTACCGTCCAGTAACTCTTGGAGTTTTTGTCCAGATAATGGGGCTTTTGGGGCGTTTATCCCGCAGTATCTGGACAAAAACTCCGGGGGTCAGGCGGTGGGAAAGTCCGCACCCAGCGCGGACAGCACACCGTGCGCCTTCACCCGGATTTCGTCGTACTCCTCGCCAGGTACCGAGTCGGCAGTGATGGCGCCGCCGATGCCGAGGGTGAGTTCCGCCGTCGCCCCTTGTTCGCCGCCGTTACCACCGGGCTGCGCCGTGGTGATCAAAGTACGGATCGCCACCGCCAGGTCCGTGGCCCCGTTGAGCGAAAAGTAGCCGATCGCGCCGGAATACAGGCCCCGCGGGCCTTCCTCCAACCGGTCCAGGATTGCCATGGTGCTGATTTTCGGGGCGCCGGTCATGGAGCCGGCAGGGAAACATGCGGCCACCGCCTCGGCTCGCGGCGCTCCGGGCAGGAGCTGCCCATCGATAGTGCTGACCATCTGGTGCACGGTGGCGTAGCTTTCGATCTCGCACAGCCTGCTGACTGTCACCGATCCGGGCTCAGCGAAGTGGCTAAGGTCGTTCCGCAGCAGGTCCACAATCATGATGTTTTCCGCACGGTCCTTCAGCGAGGCCGCCAGGTCCTCCCGGAGCTGCCTGTCGCGCTCCGGATCAGCACCCCGGCGGCGGGTACCCTTGATCGGTTCGGCGCGCATGCCGCCGTCGGACGTTATCCTCAGGAACCGCTCAGGCGACGTACTGGCCACCGTCAGCCCGCCGAACCGCAGGTAGCTGGCGAACGGCGCCGGGTTCTTCCGCCGCAGCGCGAGGTACGTGGGCCAGGGGGCGGCCGCGGCGGCGGGCAGCCGGGCCGTGAGCGTGGTGGTCAGGCACACCTCGTAGGAGTTGCCCTCATGGATTTCGTACTGGGCGGCTTCGATTTTGGCCAGGTAGGAGCGCTCCGTGTCGCGGCTGCTGAATGCGGACCCAACGGAACGCACGACGACGTTGCTGCCGCCGGGGTGCGTGCTTTGAGCGCCAGAGCCCGTGGTGCTTGCGGAGCCGGCGACGGCGGCGCGGGCGTCGGCCAGCCAGCCGTCGGCGTCGGGCGCTTCCAGTGCCAGGAGCCAGGCCGTTCCTTCAACGTGGTCCAGAACGACGGCGCGGCCCGCGAAGATCAGGGCCGCGTCGGGAGTCGGCGCCGCTACGTCCGTCCCGCCGGTTTCGCGTTTGAGCTCATAGCCCAGGCAGCCCAGCCAGCCCAGGGTGAAGTCGCCCGGGTAGCCCTCCGGAGTGCGGACCGCCCGGCGTCCCCAGACGGTGTCCAGCCAGCGGAAGAACGGTCCCGGCACGCGCGCCGTGGCGGAGCCGGCCGTGATCACGCTTTCGCCGGACCGGTGCGTGACCGCCTGGCCGTACGTTCCGCCGTTGTCCGCGAGGATGCTGAAGCGGTTGCGCTCGGTGTCTGCGTTGGCGATGCCGGCGTTGGAGGAGTCCAGCCAGACGGCGTTCGCTGAGCCGCCGAACAGGTTCTCGAAGAGTACGGCGGCGTCAGGCCTGGCGACCAGCCGTTCTGCACGCAGCCTGAGGCCGCGGCGGGCGGCAAGCTCGGGAACAAGCGCCGGTCCGAGGGCGGGCAGGTACACGAGGGCCTGCATGACGTCGGCGGTGGCGGAACCATCGGCATTGTTGCGGACGCGAATATCGGCTTGGCGGCGGACGTCGTCGGCGGCGAGCCACGCGTTCTCCTGCGCGGCCCATTGGTCCCAAAACGGCTCATACGTTCCGCCGTCGCGGTCCAAGGCCCGCTTCCGGCGGATGTCGTCCGGCGCGTCGGCCCAGATGACGGCGCTGAGCATGGGCCTGGCATCGGCGGCGGCTGCCCCCACTCCCTCAATGATCACGATCTCGGCGGGCAGCGTGACCCGGGTGTCGCCGTCGTAATGCCTGTCCCAGTCCCAGCTGGTCCAGGTGGCGGGCTCGGCGCGGCTCAAGGGTGTGAGCACGGTGGAAACGTAGCGCTCGATGCCCGCGGTGAGGCCATTCCAGCCCGGGTAGATATCTTCAAGGTGGAACAGCGCGACTTTGTGATGGTTCCGTAGCTGCGCGGCGAGTTCGATAGCCAGAGTGGTTTTGCCTGCGCCGGATCGCCCGTCAATGGCGATGATCACAGGTGCGGGGGTCATGAAATAGAGCGTACCTGCTGCTGCATCAGCCGCTGTCGCGGCGCCGCCTGGCCGAGGACAGTGCAGACGTGCGCGGCGATGCCTCCAGGCAGCTCCCGCTAGGCGTCACGCAGCGGTCGCCGGGCCAGCCATGCTGCCACAATCGCGCCGGAGATGTTGTGCCAGAGCGAAAAACGGCGGACGGCAGTGCGGCCAGCAGTGTGAAATGCGCGGTGGCCAGGCCTAGTGGATCAGCGCGAGGAGAATGCCGACCGCCACAAAGAGCACCCCGAAGATCCGGCTGAGGATCTTCTGGCCGCGGGCGTTTTGCGTGAAGCGCTGGAAGGATTTGGCGGCAAAAGCGAAGAAGAACCACATGACCAGGATGTCGATCACCACCACGGTGGCCGTGAGCACAAGGTACTGGGGCAGGAGGGGCTGTTCCGGGCGGATGAACTGTGGCATAAACGCGAGGAAGAAAACGATGGCCTTCGGATTGAGCAGGTTGACCCAGAGGCCGCGTCGGAACATTGACCAGGCCGGCTCATTCCGGAGGGCGTCGGCCTGTTCCTGGTCCAGTTCCGGTTTGCTCAGGAACTGGCGGATACCCAGGTACACCAGATAGGCGGCGCCGGCGTAGCGGATCACGTTGAAGGCCACCGGGGAGCTGGCCACCAGCACGCCGACGCCCAACGCCACGATCACCACGTGGACAACCAGCGCTGCCTGCTGGCCAAGGATCCCCCAGATGGAGCGGCGGAACCCGGACGTCAGCGAGTTGCTCATGGTGTTGATGGCACCGGCGCCCGGCGTGAAACTGATCAGGAGACCGGCGCCGGCGAGGGCGAGCCAAAGGGAGAATTCCACCTGCCAAGTTTAGTGCGGTCAGCACCACAAGAATGCCGCCCTCACCACAGTGTGGTCACGGGCTCAAAGGCGTGAAGCTCCTGATCTGCCGTCACCAGCGTCAGTCCCTCCACCATGGCTTGCGCAGCCAGGATCCGGTCAAAGGGGTCCTTGTGTTCCCAGTCCAGCTGACCGGCGGCCACCGCATGCGGAGCGGAGATGGCCAGCTCTGAGGCGTACAGGTGGGCCACCTGCCGTCCGAAGCTTGCCACTATCGCTGCCCCCGACGGCAGCTTGCCTTGATGGTGTTTGAACGACAGTTCGTAGGCGGTCATGGGCGAGACATAGACCGAGTTCTCTAGCTTGGTAATGGCGTTCCTGGCTTTGGTGGACAGTTTCTTGGGTTCGGCGAGAGCCCACAGGAAAACATGGGTGTCCAGGAGCAGGCGCATCAATGATCGCCACCCGTCACTACACCCATTTCCTCGTCGGTCCACGGCTCGTAGAACCCGTCAGGGATCTGAAGGGGCGCCAGGAAGCCCAGTTCGCGTTTGTGGGGGCGCTCGATTTTCACAAGCCGGGCCACGGGGCGGCCTGCCTTGGCAATGACCACATCTTCGCCGTTTTCAACAAGATTCAACAGCTCAGACAGGCGCGTTTTTGCCTCTTGGACGTTGTATTGTCCCATGTTGACCAAGTCTAGTTGGTCAACCTCGGCGGTGTAAGGCTCTGCCCAGTATTCGTTCTCTCCGTAATGGCTCATATGCCGACGTTATGGCGGCCAGAGCGGGGTGGATAGGCGTTGTGATGCCTATGTGGAAATCACGCCCGGGCGATGACCTCACCGTTCGGGATCAGGAACCAGCCGTCGTCGGTGGATCCCCAGCGGTGCCAGCCAGCCGAAATCCGGGCCAGGTCCGCTGGATTTGCGAAGCCGTACTCAAGGGCCTGCTCCGCGAAGGCCGAGTGCAGCACCCGTTCACCCCAGACCCTGGCCTGCCATCTCCGCTGTTGCCCGGTGGCATACAGCCAGTTGCTGCTGGTGGGCGCCACGTCGCCGAAGCCTGCGGACTGGACCCAGGACACGAGCCGGCGGCCGGCGTCGGGCTCGGCCCCGTTGCGTCGTGCGATCCGCTGGTACAGGTCCATCCATTCGTCCAGCTCAGGGACCGCGGGGTACCAGCTCATGCCGTGGAAATCGGCGTCGCGCACTGCCACAATGCCGCCCGGCTTCGCCACCCGGCGCATCTCGCGCAACGCCTCCACCGGGTCGGTCAGGTGCTGGAGCACCTGGTGGGCATGGACGACGTCGAACGTTTCGTCCTCGAAATCGAGGTCATAGATATTGCCGGCCAGGAACTCCGCATTGGCCACGCCGCGCTCGGCGGCCAATGCCGTGGCCTGGGCGATGATGTCCGGCGACCGGTCCAGGCCGGTGACCTTCCCGGGCGACACCAGCCCGGCGAAATCGCAGGTGATGCTCCCCGGGCCGCAGCCGACGTCGAGCACTGAAACCCCGGGCGTGAGGTGCGGAATGACAAAGGCCGCGGAGTTCTCCGCGGTCCTGGAGGCGTGGGCGCGGACCACAGAATCGTGGTGGCCGTGCGTGTACACATCGTCGTCGTCAGGCTGCTGCGCACTCATAGTGAAACGCTACCCCTCCGCAGTGGAAAACGGACGGAACCTTCCTACTTGGCTGGGGCGGCGGGGCCGCCGCTGGCCGCATCCTCACGGGCCGCGACGGTGGCGTCCACCATGGCGGTCATGAACCGCGTAACGAGCTCCAGTTCGGCGGGCGAGAAATCCGCCATGGCGGTACCCATGTGGCGCGAAAGCGGCATGAACATGGCACTGCCGTCCCGGAACGCCTTCGGTGTCATGCGGAGCTGGACCTGCCGCCGGTCCGGCCCGAGACGCTCCCTGACCACGTGCCCCGAACTGTCCAGCCGGTCGATGAGGGCGGTGGTGGCGGGGGAGCTGAGGTTGAGTTCCTTGCGCAGGATGCCCGGCGTGACCACCAGGCCCTTGGCGGTGTGCCGCATGATCGCCGCCAGCGCATTGAGGTCCGTCCGGTGCATGTCGTTGCGGCCGCCAGCGGTGTCCACGTAGCGGTTGGCCTCCAGAGTGAAGTCCTGGAGCAGGCGAACAAGGGCAAAGGGTGCCGAGTTCGGTGGGCGCTGGAACGATTCGTCCGTCATGTTCCGCCTCCTACGCTCGCTTGCCTGCCTGTGCCCGTGAGCCTGTCTGGTGCCCTGACGGATATTACTGCAGCGATGCCAGATGCGTCGTTCAAACAGGAAACCCAACCAAAGTATTTATCTCCATGGTGGAGATACTCTAGGATGGAATAAAGTATACCGCGGCCACCCCGAGCGAAGCAGGAATCATGAAATCAAGTCCCCAGCACAGCGCGAGGGTACCGTTCTGGCTTCGCTGGCTGCTTCCCGTTTTGTTGGTGCTTACGTGGCTGGCCATCGCCGGGGTGGGCGGACCCACCTTCGGGCGCCTCGACGAGGTCTCCTCCAATGACCAGGCTTCCTTCCTGCCGGCCAGCGCCGAAGCCACCGCCGCGCAGGACTGGCAGGCGAAGTTCCGTGATTCAGACCAAGTGCCGGCCGTTATCGTCATCGAGAACCGCGACGCTATAAGCCCCGCGGCGCTTGGCGAACTGGCATCCCTGAAAACGGGACTGGAGGGCCTCGAATCAGGCAGCGCTGTGATCGGACCCATCCCTTCGGAAGACGGGAAAGCGGTCCAGTTCATCGTTCCGATCGGGTCCACCGGTGAGCTGAAGGAATCCGTCCAGGAGTTGCGGGACTTTTTGGCGGATTCCGCCCCTGAAGGCATGCAGACCTTCGTCACCGGCCCCGCGGGCCTGACCGCAGACCTGGTCGGCGCCTTCGCCGGCATCGACGGCATCCTGCTCCTGGTGGCACTCGGTGCGGTGTTCCTGATCCTGCTCATCGTCTACCGCTCGCTTCTCCTGCCCCTCGCCGTGTTGCTCACCTCGGTCTTTGCGTTGTGCGCCGCCATTCTGCTCGTTTTCGGCATGGCCAAGCTCGGCTGGATCCAGTTGAGCGGCCAGAGCCAGGGCATCCTGTCCATCCTGGTGATCGGCGCGGCCACGGACTATGCGCTGCTGTACGTGGCGAGGTTCCGGGAGGCCCTGACCCACACGCGCAACCGGACCGCAGCCGTGCTAACGGCGTGGAAGGCATCGTTCGAGCCGATCCTGGCATCCGGCGCCACCGTCATCATTGCCCTGCTCTGCCTGCTGTTCTCGGACCTGAACTCCAACAAGGCGCTGGGCCCTGTCGCGGCCGCCGGCATCCTCTGCTCGCTGTTCGCCGCGCTGACCCTCCTGCCCGCTCTGATGGCGCTCCTCGGCCGGGCCGCGTTCTGGCCGTTCCGCCCCAAGCTGGTTCCGGCGGGCGAGCGTGAGCCCGAACTGGTCACCGGCCTGGAGGGGCAGAAAGGCATCTGGCGGGCCACCGGTTCGCTGGTTTCCCGCCGCCCGCGCACGGTCTGGGTAGCATCGGTCCTCCTCCTGGTGGTGGCTTCGGCCGGCGTGCTGCAGCTGAAGGCCAACGGCGTGCCGCAGACCGACGTCATTCTCACCGCATCCAATGCGGTGGACGGCCAGGACGCGCTGGCGCGGCATTTCGACGCCGGCAGCGGCAGCCCCGCCGTCGTCATTGCGGACGAGAGCAAAGCCGATGAGGTGCTGGTAAAGGTCAAAGCGGCCGACGGCGTGGGGGACGCCTACCTCCTGGCTGAAGGCGGTGTGCCGATCACCGGCGCCCCCGGGACTACCAGCGCTCCCGACGTCCACGACGGCAAGGTGCTGATCAATGCCACGCTGAACTACGCCGCGGATTCCAGTGAGGCGGAGGACTCGGTCAAGGCGCTGCGCCAGGACGTAAAAACGGTCGACGCCGGCGCTTTGGTTGGCGGTGTGACCGCCACGGCCCTGGACACCAACATCACTGCCCAGCGCGACCTGGTGATCATTATCCCCATCGTGCTGGTGGTCATTCTGTTCATCCTGATGCTGCTGCTTCGCTCCGTGGTGGCGCCGGTGCTGTTGGTGCTCTCCGTGGTGTTGTCTTATGGGGCAGCCATGGGCGTTTCGGCTGTGGTCTTCAACAGCCTGCTGGGATTCCCCGGCGCTGACGCCACTGTGCCGCTGTTCGGGTTTGTGTTCCTGGTGGCCTTGGGCGTTGACTACAACATCTTCCTGATGAGCCGGGTGCGGGAGGAATCGCTGAAGCACGGGACGCGGCCGGGCATCCTGCGCGGACTTGGCGTGACCGGCGGCGTGATCACCTCTGCCGGTGTGGTGCTCGCCGCCACGTTCGCCGCGCTGGGGGTCATCCCCATCATGTTCCTGGTACAGCTCGCCTTCATTGTGGCGTTCGGCGTGCTGCTGGACACTGTGCTGGTGCGCTCGCTCCTGGTCCCCGCGCTGGCGTACGACATCGGCCCGAGCATCTGGTGGCCCGGCAAGCTGGGCAGGCCTGAGCTGGATGTGGGGGTGCGGCGGGATGTTGGCCCGGTGGAGCCCGATCTTCATCCCGCGTCAGAGGGTGCCGGCCGCCGGTAAGCACAAGCCTCAGGCCTGCGCGCGCCACCAGGCCACCGTGGCCGCGGCTGCCTCGGCAGGGGGGTCGGGCGCAGGCCAAACGCGGCCTGGCTCGCCGCGGAGTCCATCACGAACGGCTGATCGAACTGGTAGAGGGTTTCGGCGAGCTCCCGGAGATCCTTCGAGAAGGCACCCATGGCCCGGAGTGCCCAACCCGGGATGGCTCCCAACGTGGGCGACGCCGCACCGCCGGCTTCCGTGAACGCTGTGGCCAACTGCCGCTGTGGTACTGCCGGCCCGGTGGGCGCGTGCCACACCTTGTTCCACAGCGCCGGCGTCCCCGCGGCATGGATCATAGCCGCCGCCAGGTCCGGGACGAACGTGAACGAATGGGGCTGGTCCGCGCTCCCGATGGCCCACACCTTCTTGCCGGCCAGCACGGCGGGGACCATGCGCTCGCCGGCATGTGAGGTCCGCACCCGTGGGCCAAAGAAATCGCCGGCAACCACGCTGACGGTATTGGTCGGAGAGGCGTCCCGCGCCTCCAGGAGTTTGGTCCGGACACCCCGCTTGCCGCCCTCGGCGGTCCGCGGACCCGCTTCTGTCATAGCTCGGTGCGGCTCGCTGTACGAGTAAAGGCTTTCGGGGAAGACAACGACGGCGCCCGCCTCGCCTGCAGCGGCCAGCACCGTTTGCTCGGCCGCTGGTACAGGGGCGGCATCCTGGACGTCCGCTTTCACACGTTCAACCAGCGGATGCTCGGGGCCGCCGCCGGAGCGCGTGAGGATCCTGACGTTTCTTCCTTGGCCTGCGAGCTGTTCAGCGACCGTCCAACCCACGGGGCCGGCTCCGGTAACAACGTTGACATCGGTCATGACTTCTCCTCATGGACTTCTAATAGAGAGCACCGCTCTCCCAGTAGCGTGCACCTTCATTCAGAGGCTGTCAAGAGCGCTGCTCTCAATTGTTGACACTGCTCTGCTTTATGCGATGCTGGACAAATGAATGACCCTGCCGCGGACGCGGAAACCACCCTTCGGACACCGCGGGAGCGCGCACGGGCCCAGACGATTGCCGACATCGTCCGGCTGGGTCGGGAGCACTTGGCAATCCACGGCGCGGCAGCCCTGTCGCTCCGCGCCGTGGCGAGGGACTTGGGCGTTGTCTCCTCCGCTGTCTACCGTTACGTGGCCAACCGTGACGAGCTCCTCACGCTGCTTCTGGTGGACGCCTACAGCGAGCTCCGCGACGCCGTGGATGCTGCCGTGAACGCGTTGCCGGAGCGCGACTTTGATGGCAGGTTCAAGGCGCTCGGCCGGGCCGTCAGGACCTGGGCGCTGCGGGAGCCCGCGCGCTACGGACTCCTGTTCGGCAGCCCGGTGCCCGGCTACCGGGCGCCCGCCGGCCAGACCACGACGCCCGGCACGCGCGTGATCTACAGCCTGGTCGGCAATCTCGACAGTGCGTACCGGGCGGGCAAGATAACGACGGCGGTACGCACCGCCGTCGTGCCTTCCGTCTTGGCTGCCGACCTGGAAGCGATCCGCGCGGGACTCGGGCTCGCCGTGCCGAACGAAGTTATGGCAAACGGAACGCTCGTGTGGACTTCACTCTTTGGAACGGTGAGCTTCGAGGTCTTTGGCCAGTACGGGGCGGACACCTTCCGTGCCCGCGACGAACTCTTTGAACACCACCTCACCGTCCTCGCGGGGATTGCCGGGCTCGGCGCCTGACGGAAACCCGCAGTACGCCCTGGCGTCTGCGGCCACCCCTGTTTCGCGCCGCCTGGGCTGAGTAGACTCCAAATGCGCCCGGATGGACGCGGAACTCAAAGGAGAGATCACGTCATGAGTGAGAACACCGCACCTGAAGAAGAACGCCGCAAGGGCAGCACCGAACCCGGTATGGAGGGCGAAGGTGACCAGTATGAGGAGGCCGACTTCGGCGAGGCTGGCGTCGGCGGCACGGGGAGCCAGCCCGAGGAGGGTGACTATTCGGAAGGCGATTACGGCGAGGCTGGCGTCGGCGGCACGGGGAGCCAGCCCGAGGAGGGTGACTATCCGGAAGGCGACTACGGCGAAGCCGGCACGGCGGGCGGCGCCGAGAATCAAAACGAGGAAGGCGACTATCCCGAAGGCGACTACGGCAATGCCGGCTCTGTTGACAGCGCCCGCGGGGTGGAAGTGGACGAAGACAAGAAGCCGTAGTGCCGTTCACGCACAGCGTACTACCGCCAGGGAAACGGAATTTCGACATAAAAACCCCGGAAATCAGGGGATAGCCCGAAGAAGCCGTGACCCAACAATCCAAGGTTGAGCGGAGTCCGCTCAACCTTGGATTGACATCGCTTGCGTCCTGAGTAAAGTTGAGTGCAGAACGCTCAACACTCGAGCGCCAGCAAGTTTCCAAGGAAAAGAAGGAAGCAAGACATGTCACGTGCAGTAGGTATCGACCTCGGAACCACTAACTCCGTCGTCTCCGTTCTCGAAGGTGGCGAGCCCACCGTAATTGCCAACGCCGAGGGTGGCCGCACCACGCCGTCCGTCGTTGCATTCTCCAAGTCCGGCGAAGTCCTGGTCGGCGAGATCGCCAAGCGCCAGGCCGTCAACAACATCGATCGCACCATCGCCTCCGTCAAGCGCCACATGGGCACTGACTGGTCCGTTGGCATCGATGACAAGAAGTACACCGCGCAGGAAATCTCCGCCCGTGTGCTCATGAAGCTTAAGAACGACGCCGAGTCCTACCTCGGCGAGAAGGTCACCGACGCCGTGATCACCGTTCCGGCCTACTTCAACGACGCCGAGCGCCAGGCCACCAAGGAAGCCGGCGAAATCGCGGGCCTCAACGTCCTGCGTATTGTCAACGAGCCAACCGCGGCTGCGCTGGCCTATGGCCTGGACAAGGGCAAGGAAGACGAGCTCATCCTGGTCTTCGACCTCGGCGGCGGCACGTTCGACGTCTCCCTGCTCGAAGTGGGCAAGGATGAAGACAACTTCTCCACCATTCAGGTCCGCTCGACCGCAGGCGACAACCGCCTCGGCGGCGACGACTGGGACCAGCGCGTTGTGGATTACCTGCTGAACCAGCTCAAGGTCAAGGGCATGGACCTGTCCAAGGACAAGATCGCCCTGCAGCGCCTCCGCGAAGCCGCTGAGCAGGCCAAGAAGGAACTCTCTTCTTCCAGCAGCACCAACGTCTCGCTTCAGTACCTCTCCGTCACCCCCGACGGCCCGGTGCACCTCGACGAGCAGCTGACCCGCGCCAAGTTCCAGGAGCTCACCAAGGACCTGCTGGAGCGCACCAAGAAGCCGTTCCACGACGTCATCAAGGAAGCCGGCATCAAGCTTTCCGAGATCGACCACATCGTCCTCGTTGGCGGATCCACCCGTATGCCCGCTGTCTACGACCTGGTCAAGGAACTGGCCGGCGGCAAGGAGCCGAACAAGGGTGTCAACCCGGATGAAGTTGTGGCCGTTGGCGCAGCACTCCAGGCCGGCGTTCTGAAGGGCGAGCGCAAGGACGTCCTGCTGATCGACGTCACTCCACTGTCCCTCGGCATCGAAACCAAGGGCGGCGTCATGACGCACTTGATCGAGCGCAACACCGCCATCCCCACCAAGCGGTCCGAGACCTTCACCACGGCTGATGACAACCAGCCGTCCGTGGCCATCCAGGTCTTCCAGGGCGAGCGCGAGTTCACCCGGGACAACAAGCCGCTGGGCACGTTCGAGCTGACCGGCATCGCGCCGGCTCCGCGCGGTGTCCCGCAGGTCGAGGTCACGTTCGACATCGATGCCAACGGCATTGTCCACGTCTCCGCGAAGGACAAGGGCACCGGCAAGGAACAGTCCATGACCATCACCGGTGGCACCGCGCTCTCCAAGGAAGACATTGAGCGCATGGTCAAGGACGCCGAGGAGCACGCAGCCGAGGACAAGGCCCGCCGCGAGGCGACCGACACCCGCAACACCGCCGAGCAGCTCGCGTACTCCGTGGACAAGTTGATCGCCGACAACGCCGACAAGCTGCCTGAAGAGGTCAAGACCGAGGTCCAAGCCGACGTCGACGAGCTCAAGAAGGCCCTTGAAGGCACCGACGACGCAGCCGTGAAGACCGCGTTCGAGAAGCTCCAGGCTTCCCAGACCAAGCTCGGCGAAGCCATCTACGCCCAGGCCGGTTCGCCGGACGGTGCCACCGGTGCCGCAGGTGCCGAGGGTACTCCCGCCGGTGGGGATAAGGCCGCTGACGAGGACATTGTCGACGCCGAGATCATCGACGAAGACGAAGCGAAGAAGTAGCCATGCCGCACCACGGTAACGAGGAAGAGCACAACTCTTCACCAGACCAGGGCAGCGGCCACCAGGAGCCGGTCATCCGGGATAACCGCAAGGTTGATCCGGTGACCGGGCAGGCCCGGCACCCGGAGGGTGAGCAGCCCGCTGACGCGCCGGCAGGCGAGTCCCCGGTGGGCGAGCCTGTGGACAGTGACGGCGATGCACTCGCCCAGGCCGAGGAGATCCTCAACGGCATCGAGGTGCCGGCCGAGGACTCGGTGGCACAGGGTGCAGGACAGGCTGAAGCCGCCGAGATGAAGAACGATCTTCTCCGGCTCCAGGCTGAATACGTCAACTACCGCAAGCGCGTTGAGCGCGACCGGGCCGTGGCAGGAGAGATGGCCGTCATCGGCGTCCTGAACTCCCTGCTTCCGGTACTTGACGATGTCGATGCCGCCCGCCAGCACGGTGACCTGACCGACGGCCCGTTCGCCGCGATCGCCACCAAATTGGAGAACGCGCTGAAGACGTACGGCCTGGTCCGCATTGATGAGACCGGAGTGGAGTTCGATCCCACGATCCACGAGGCCCTCATCCAGCAGCCCGGCGAAGACATCGAGGTTGACACCGTCAGTCAGGTGCTCCGCTCCGGCTATAAGTCAGGGGACCGCGTGCTCCGCGCAGCACAGGTGATTGTGGCCGTCCCGGCCTAGCATTACTCCGGTGGTTGAGCTTGTCGAAACCCAGGGTTTCGGCAAGCTCAACCACCGCCCCATAACCTTTTGAAAGGAAACGCCATTGGCTAGCCAGGATTGGGTGGACAAGGACTTTTACGCGATCCTTGGTATCGCCAAGGACGCTTCCGACGCCGACATCAAGAAGGCGTACCGGAAACTTGCCCGCCAGCACCACCCGGATACAAACTCAGGGGACGCTGCGTCGGAGAAGAAATTCAAGGACATCTCCGAGGCCTACTCGGTGTTATCTGATCCGGATGAGCGCCAGCAGTATGACGCCATCCGGGCCATGGGCGGCGGCGCCAGGTTCGCTCCGGGCGGGGCCGGCGGCGGCAACGGCGGCTTCGAGGACATGTTCGGCGGCTTGTTCACCGGTGGCCAAGGGCGTCAGCCCAGCGGGTTCAACCGGTCAGGCGGCATCCCGCCCGAGTTCGCGGACCTGTTTGGCGGCGGCGGGTTCGGCGGCCAGACCGGCTTCCAGCGTCCGCCTTCGAAGGGTGCCGACCGTACAGCGACCACCAGCATTTCCTTCTCCGGGTCCATCCGTGGCACCACCATCGGCCTGCGCGAACCCAGCGGTGACGTCATTGACGTCCGCGTTCCCGCCGGCATCAAGGACGGCCAGAAAGTGCGCGTCCGTGGCAAGGGCCAGCCAGGGCCTGCCGGCAACGGCGACCTGATGGTGGCCGTGTCCGTCAAGCCCCACGAGTTTTACACGCGCGACGGCGACAACCTCCGCATCCATGTCCCGGTCACCTTCCCGGAAGCTGCTTTGGGCGCCGACATCCAGGTCCCCACGATCGACGGTGAGACCGTGAAGGTCCGCGTTCCAGCCGGCACGCCCTCGGGACGAACGCTCCGGGTCAAAGGCCACGGGGTGAAGACCTCCAAGGTAACCGGTGATCTCCTGGTGACCATCGACGTCGCGGTTCCGAAGAATCTGAACAAGGAAGCCGAAGCAGCCGTGAAGGCCTTTGCCGAAGCCACCGCAGGCGCCGATGTCCGTGAGGGCCTGGCCGCCAAGGCCCGGCTCTAAGCAACGGAGCAAACCGTGGATATCAGCGCTGACCAGCCGATCTTCGTGATCTCCGTCGCGGCTGAACTGGCGGATATGCACCCGCAGACGCTCCGGCAGTATGACCGGCTGGGCATTGTCTCGCCCAGCCGGGCGCCGGGGAAGTCGCGCCGCTACTCGCAGCGGGACGTCAACATGCTGCGTGAAGTCCAGCGGCTGTCCCACGAAGGTGTCTCCCTTGAAGGCATCAAACGGATCCTGGAACTCGAGAACCAGGTGGCCGCGCTGCAGCGCAGGGTGGGCGAGCTGACCGAGGAGCTGGTCCGCCGTCGGGATCCCCTTGATTCGCGGATCTTCGCGGCCGGTGCCGCCGGCGACGTGGTGAGCCTGGCTCGCGGCCAGCGCCCTCGCGCCCGGTCCCAGGCCGTGGTGGTCTGGCGGCCCAGGGCTTTGGGAAACTAGAGTACCCACTACTCGTGACCGGACCACCCCCAATGGCTTGAATGGAACTACAGCTAGGTCTCACAGTGCAGGTTCGAGCCTTTGGGGGTTTTCGCGTGTTTGGTTCTTCAGTCGTTATGTTCGCAGGGTCCAGTGCCGGGCTGATCCTGCTTTCCATCGGTCAGACCGTCGTTGTGGTTTGCATGTGCTTTGACATGGTGCGGGCGCTGTCCGTGCCGAGGTCGCACCGGCGCTATGTGGCCAGCACGGTCTTCCGGACGCTGGCCGTTCCGTCCATCATCGCCGCCGGCATGAGCGTGCTGATTGACGCGCTGGCCTGGTCCTGGATGGACGTTGGCATGTCGATGTTCGTGATGGTGGCGATCATCTTCCGCCTGCACCACGACAAGGACGAGGACAACTGGTGGAAGGGCAAGGGCAAGAAACTCGCCCGCTGGGCCCGCCGCCAGTTCAGCTCCGGGGCGTCAGTAGCGCCGGCGATGGGGTAACGGCTCCGCCGGTCCCGGCCCACCATCGCCACTGGCAGGTTGTGGCTTGCATCACGGACGCGTAGAATTCCATTTCAGCGCGTTTATTCGTATATGGAACTTCAAGTTCTATTATCGAACTTAATGCACCCAGCCACACAACGAAGTGAGGAAAGCCTGTGCAGTTCCACCACCACGGTTACGTATCCGGTGACCCGCGGGTCCAGTCAGCATCCGGCGTCGGTCTGGACCGCCCTGCCGAACTTCCCGACGAAGTGGACGTGCTCATCGTCGGCACGGGCCCCGCAGGCATGCTCACTGCGGCCCAGCTTTCCCGGTTCCCCGGCATTACGACGCGCATCGTGGAGCGCCGCCCCGGGCGCCTTGTCATCGGCCAGGCGGACGGAATCCAGGCCCGCAGCGTCGAGACCTTCCAGGCGTTCGGTTTCGCGGAGCGCATCATCGCTGAGGCGTACCGCATCACCGAAATGGCGTTCTGGAAACCGGACCCCGCCGACCATTCCCGGATCGCCCGCGCGGCCCGCACGCCGGACGACCCCACAGGCATCAGCGAGTTCCCGCACCTGATCGTCAACCAGGCCCGTGTGCTGGACTACTTCGCCGAATACATGGCCAACGCGCCAGCACGGATGTCGCCCGACTACGGCTATGAATTCCGCAGCCTCGAAATTGGCGACGGCGACTTCCCCGTCACAGTCAGGCTCGTCCACAGTTCAGGCCCTGAGGAGGGCCAGGTGCGGGTGGTCCGCGCCAGGTACGTCGTCGGCGCGGACGGCGCCCGCAGCAAGGTGCGCGAATCGATCGGCTGCACCATGGCCGGCGACCAGGCCCATCACGCGTGGGGAGTCATGGACGTCCTCGCCGTCACCGACTTCCCCGACATCCGCACAAAATGCGCCATCCAGTCCGGTGCGGGCGGCAGCATCCTGCTGATCCCACGCGAAGGCGGCCACCTCTTCCGCATGTACGTTGACCTCGGCGAGGTCGTGCCGGAGGACCACGGGGCGGTGCGCCGCACCACTATCGAGCAGATCATCGGCCACGCTAACACCATCCTGCACCCGTACACCCTGGACGTCCGCAACGTCGCCTGGCACAGCGTGTATGAGGTCGCCCACCGCCTCACGGACAGGTTCGACGACGTCCTGCCGGACCAGCGCGGGACGCGCACGCCCCGCGTGTTCATCACCGGTGATGCGTGCCACACGCACAGCGCCAAGGCCGGCCAAGGCATGAATGTCTCCCTGCAGGACGGCTTCAACCTCGGCTGGAAGCTCGGACACGTGCTTGAGGGCCGCAGCCCGGCAAGCCTGCTGGCCACCTACTCGGCGGAGCGCCAGGTGGTGGCGAAGAACCTTATTGACTTCGACAAAGAGTGGTCCACCATGATGGCGAAGAAGCCTGAGGAGTTTGCGAACCCCTCTGAGCTTGAGGACTTCTACGTCAGCACGGCCGAGTTCCCCGCGGGCTTCATGACCCAGTACACCCCGTCCATGGTCACCGCGGAACCTCTGCATCAGCACCTGGCCGCCGGCTTCCCCATCGGCAAACGGTTCAAGTCCGCGCCAGTGGTGCGGGTATGCGACGGCAACCCGACGCATCTCGGCCACCACGCCACGGCGGACGGCCGGTGGCGCATCTACGTCTTCGCCGGCCCGGCAGCACCCGATGCGGCGACATCGCCCACAGAACAGCTGACGGCGGGGCAGCAGGCGCCGCCCTCATCCGCCGCTGACTTCGCCGAGTGGATCGCGAACTCGCCGGATTCGCCGCTGGCTGCGACGCCGTCGGGCGCTGACCGGGACGCGTGGTTCGACGTGAAGGTCATCTACCAGCAGGATCACACAAGCGTTGATATCGGTGCTGTCCCGGCAGTGTTCAAGCCGTCAGTCGGGCCGTTCCGGCTGACGGACTACGAGAAGGTCTACGCCACCGATCCTGCAGCTGACATCTTCGAGCTCCGCGGCCTGGACCGCGGCGGGGTGGTTGTGGTGGTGCGGCCTGACCAGTACGTGGCCAACGTCCTGCCGTTGGGCGCGACGGCGGAATTCGCCGCGTTTTTCGCCCCGCTGCTACCGCTCCGTGAGAAGGGAGAGCCGTCCCAGGAGGCATGACCGGCGGGGCATCGAGCCCGATTCGCTGACTCGATTCGGCACGTAGACTAGCATGGGATTTCATGGCCGAACAAGGAGACGCGCGTCACACCCAGGACGGGTCACCGAAGAAGCTGATCCCGCGCACCCAACTCGGCGGCACGGACCGGCGGCACAACGGCCCCGACTTCCACAACCGCCCTCCCGTCTCCAGCCAGGAACTGAGCGAGGCGCTCGCCGAACTCATTCAGGACCGCGGGCCCAGGGTCAACTGGCGCGTCTTCATCATCGCCTCAGCCATCATCATCGCCTTCTCTGTCTGGGCGATGCTCACGCCGACGGGTGCGGCCGGCACCATGAAGACGGTGGTGGCCTGGGTCGCGGAGAGCCTCGGCTGGTTTTACGTCCTCACCGTCACAGTGGTGATCGGGTTTGTGCTGTGGGTGGCACTGTCCAAGGAAGGCTCGGTCCGGCTCGGTCCGGACCACTCCCGCCCGCAGTACAAGCTTTTCACGTGGGTGGCCATGCTATTCGCGGCCGGTGTGGGCATCGACATGCTTTTCTTCTCGGTGACCGGGCCCATTAGCCAGTATATGAACCCGCCGGCGGGCCAGGGACAGACTCCGGCGGCGGCCCAGGACGCCGTGGTGTGGACCATGTTCCACTATGGCGTGGCGGGCTGGGCCATGTATGCGCTCCTCGGTATGGCCATGGGGTACTTCGCTTACCGCTGGGGCATGCCGCTGTCCATCAGGGCGGCCCTGTATCCGTTGCTGGGAAAGCGGGTCCGGGGCGGGATCGGCGACGCGATCGACATCGTCACCCTCGTCGGCACTGTCTTCGGTGTGGCCACGTCCATGGGGATCGGCGTGGTGTTGCTGAATGTCGGTTTCGCCTTGTTGTTCGGCCTGGAGCAAGGCCTGGCCCTGCAGATCGCGTTGGTGATTGTTGCCGTCGTCCTGACGATCGCGGCGTGTACGTCGGGGGTTGACAAAGGGATCCGCTGGATTTCCGAGTTGAATATCTGGAGCTCCGCGGCCATGCTGCTTTACATCCTGGTGACCGGCCAGACCTCCTTCCTGCTCAACTCGTTGGTGGAGAACATCGGCCGGTTCATCTTCACCCTGCCCGACCGCACCCTGCAGACCTTTGCGTACGAGGAGGGCGGCTCGGAGTGGATGGCTGGCTGGACGTTGTTCTTCTGGGCGTTCTGGCTTGCCTGGGGGCCGTTTGTGGGCCTGTTCCTGGCCCGTATCTCACGCGGGCGGACGCTGCGGGAGTTCGTCATCGCAGCCATCACCGCCCCGGTGCTGTGTGACTTCCTGATCGTGAGCATCTTCGGCAACAGCGCCATGCACGAGGTCCTCAGCGGGAATACCGAGTTCGCTCAGCTGGCCATCGACAGCCCGGAACAGGGCTGGTATGCGTTGTTGGGTATGTTCCCCGGCGCCGGTTTCCTGATCGGGTTGGGGACGTTGTCCGGCGTACTGTTCTATGTCACCAGCGCCAACTCCGGCGCCATGGTGATGTCCAATTTCTCCTCCACCATCCCGGATCCTTCGCAGGATGGGGCCAAATGGCTGCGCATCTTCTGGGCAGCGCTCACGGCGGTGCTGACCATCGCGATGCTGGTGGCTGGCGGCGTGACCACCATGGAGTACGCGACGCTGATCTTCGCCCTGCCGGTGACGATCATCGCCTGGCTGGTGATGGCTTCCTTCTCCAAGGCACTGCGGATGGAGCGGGCAGAGCGTGAGGGCCAGGTGCTGCGCAGGCAGGCAATGGCGGTGCACGGAGGCCACGTGCGGGACCGCACCTGGCGCCAGCGGCTGGCAGGGATACGGTCCTACCCGTCGAAGAAAGAGGTGGCCCTGTTTATGGAACGCACCGCACAACCGGCCCTGGCGGAACTGGTTGGGGAATTCATTGCTCAGGGACACAACGCCACCTTGGACATCGTCGCGAACGAACACCCCGGCATCTCCAGCTACGCGCTTTTGGTCACGATACCGGACCACCGCGACTTCTTGTATCAGGTCCAGGCCGTGGAAGCCCCGGTGCCTATATTCGGCGGGCGCATGTCCCGTGAAACCGACGTCTACTATCGCGTGGAAGTCTTCGCCCAGACTGGCTCCGAGGGCTACGACCTGATGGGCGTAACTCACCAGCAAATAATCGACGACGTCCTGGACCGTTACGAGGCCCACCTGGGCTTCCTGACCTACTCGAACCAGCATGACTACGCTTCCGTGCTCACCCCTCCGGCAGCGCCGGCCACGGGCTCCATCAAGCGGGTTGAGCCTGCGGATGTGGACGCTGCGGAGGTTGAGCCCGCGGGAGACGGCGACAGCGCGGACGGCCGCGCCAGGGAGTGACGCGGCCCGGGATCAGGGAGTGACCGTTTGCGCGGTCCGGAATTCGGCAGCGGGATAGACGCCCAGGATGCGGACTTCGGTGGTGAAGAAGTCCAGCTCCTCAAGGGCCAGGCGCAACGGCACGTCCTCGGGGTGGCCTTCGACGTCCACCATGAACATCGTGGCGGCGAATTCGTCGCCCACCATGTAGCTCTCCAGCCGCGTCATGTTGACGCCGTTCGTGGCGAACCCGCCCAGGGCCTTGAACAGCGCCGATGGGACGTTCCGGACGCGGAACACAAAGCTGGTCACCGCCGGTCCAGGCAGCTCATCCCGGGTGGGCAGTTCCTTCTCCCGCGCCAAGACCACGAAGCGGGTGGTGTTGGACGGGTCATCCTCGACCCGTGATGCCAGCACCTCGAGGCCGTAGATCTCGGCTGCGAGCGGGGGAGCGAGGGACAGCTTGGTGGGGTCGTTCCATTCCCGGACCTCCCGGGCGGAGCCGGCAGTGTCCCCGGCGATGACCGGACGCAGCCCGGCCTCACGGATCAGGCGGCGGCACTGGCCCAGGGCGTGGATGTGGCTGTGGACCTCGGTGGCGGCCTCGATGGTGCTGCCCGGAATGCCCAGCAGGTCAAAGTGGATGGGCAGGAAGAACTCGCCCACGATCTGCAGGTGCGACTGGGGGAGCAGGATGTGGATGTCCGCCACCCGGCCGGCGATCGAGTTCTCAATCGGAATCATTGCCAGTTCTGCCTCGCCGCTGGAGACCAGCTCGAAGGCATCCTCGAAGCTGGCGCAGGGAACGCTTTCCAGCTGTGGGAACATCTGCATGCACGCGATATTGGAGTTGGCGCCGGGCTCACCCTGGTACGCAATCTTCTGGGCCATGGTCCGTATGGTTTCACGGCAGGTGCCCACCCGGCCAACCCGCCGGCAGTAATGTCGCCATTCGGGCGCAGAAGTCGATTGCGACCGCGACAGAAAGTTCCGTAGGGGCAATGGTTGGTACCATGCTGAGTTGAATATTCAATGAGTTTGAGGAGACGGCGTGGACGCTCGGCTTGAGGCCATCCGGAATACGGTACTGGCGCGGAACCCCGGTGAAGCTGAATTCCACCAGGCGGTCACCGAGGTTTTTGAGAGCCTTGGCCCCGTTCACGACCGGCACCCCGAGTTCCTTGAAGCCGCCATCCTGGAGCGGCTTTGCGAGCCCGAACGCCAGATCATCTTCCGCGTTCCGTGGACCGACGACTCCGGGCGCGTGCAGATCAACCGAGGCTTCCGGGTCGAATTCAACTCCGCACTCGGCCCCTACAAGGGCGGCCTGCGCTTCCACCCCTCTGTCTACCTGGGCATTGTGAAGTTCCTGGGCTTCGAGCAGATCTTCAAGAACGCCCTCACCGGCATGCCCATCGGCGGCGGCAAGGGCGGCTCGGATTTCGATCCGCGCGGCCGCAGCGATGCCGAAGTGATGCGGTTCTGCCAGTCGTTCATGACCGAGCTCTACCGGCACATCGGCGAGTACACCGATGTACCGGCCGGTGATATCGGCGTAGGCGGCCGTGAAATCGGATACCTCTTTGGGCAGTACAAGCGGATCACCAACCGCTACGAATCCGGAGTCCTCACCGGCAAGGGCATGTCCTGGGGCGGTTCCCTGGTGCGGCCCGAGGCCACCGGCTATGGCACTGTCATCTTCACCCAGGAGATGCTGAAAACCCGTGGCTCGTCCTTCGACGGGCAGCGCGTGGTGGTGTCAGGTTCGGGCAACGTGGCCATTAACGCCATTGCCAAAGCGCAGACGCTCGGCGCCAGCGTGGTGGCTTGCTCCGACTCCTCCGGCTACATCGTGGATGAGGCGGGCATCGACGTCGCGCTTCTTCGTGAGGTGAAGGAAGTTGAACGCGGACGCCTCAAGGATTACGCCGTGCGCCGCCCCGGCGTTTCCTATGTGGAAGCGGGCTCGGTGTGGGATGTCGACGCTACGGTGGCGCTGCCGTGCGCCACGCAGAACGAGCTCGACGGCGGTGCTGCCGCGCGGTTGGTCCGCAATGGCCTCGTGGCGGTCGGCGAAGGCGCCAACATGCCCTCCACCCGTGAGGCAGTCTCGGTGTTCCAGGATTCCGGTGTGCTGTTCGGGCCGGGCAAGGCCGCGAACGCAGGCGGCGTGGCGACGTCGGCGCTTGAGATGCAGCAGAATGCCAGCCGCGATTCCTGGTCCTTCGAGCACACGGAACAGCGGCTCACCGAGATCATGGTGGGCATCCACCACCGCTGCGCGTCAACCGCGGACGAATACGGCGAGCCCGGCAACTACGTGCTGGGCGCCAACATCGGCGGCTTCGTCAAGGTGGCTGACGCCATGCTCGCGCAGGGGCTTATCTAACGCACATCCCACACTGACGCTCATAGCGGCCACCGACCCGGCAAGGGTCGGTGGCCGCTTGCGTTGTTGCAGCATCCAGGCGCGGAGTTGTTTACATGCTGCGGTGCCGGAATTCCCTGTATCCAAAGTTCGTTTGAGTGGCCTGTGAAACTCGCGTGCCCGTGAGTGAAACGTCGATTTAACCAGCCAGAAACCCATCGCGGAACTGCAGCCATACAGTTGGAACCAGACGGCAATAGCTGCCCTCCGATGAACGTGGTACGGACTCCGCGTCCGTCCTTCGGAGCGGCTCTGACGGGCAATTTCCGTTCTCTCTTCGCATCACGAAAGGGGTTTCCCATAGATTCGGGAAATGTCGCTTGGATTCTGGCCAGCTCAGCGCTGGTCTGCATGATGGTCCCTGCCCTGGCCCTGTTTTACGGGGGCATGGTGGGGTCTCGTCGCGTTCTCAACATGATGATGTGCTTTGGCGGGGCGAGCCTGGTGGCGGTGCTCTGGGCGCTCTTCGGTTATTCCATTTCCTTCGGAAACTCCGTGGGCGGCCTCGGACTCATCGGGGACATCACGGAATTCCCGGGCATGGGACAGCTGCTCGCCGCAGACGAGGCAGCCTCCATTCCGGTGGTCCTGTTTGCAGCCTTCCAACTGTTCTTCGCCTGTGTCACTACGGCCCTGGTTGCGGGAGCGGCAGCCGGACGTATGAAGTTCGGCGCCTGGATGCTGTTTGCCGGAATCTGGGCAACCATTGTCTACTTCCCCATCGCACACTGGGTGTTCGCGTTCTCCTCTGCTGACGGCAGCGTCACGGGCGGCTGGATCGCGAGCGGCATCAAGGCAATCGACTTCGCCGGTGGAACCGCCGTGCACATGAACGCCGGCGCCGCGGCGCTTGCACTCGTGCTCGGCAAGAGCTCCGGCTGGCCCAAGATGGAACACACCAAGCCGCACAGCCGGCCGCTTGTGCTCGTTGGTGCGGGACTGCTCTGGGTGGGCTGGTTCGGCTTCAACGCAGGCTCAGCACTCTCGGCCGGGCAGTCCGCCTCCGTCGTGTTCCTGAACACCGCGGTGGCAGCCTCGGCCGGGCTCCTCGCCTGGGCGCTCGTTGAGCGGATCCGCCACGGCGCGGCCACAAGCATGGGCGCGGCATCCGGCCTGATTCCGGCACTGGTTGCCATTACGCCTGCCTGTGGTGCGGTCAGCCCGCTGGGTGCACTGGCCATCGGCGCGATCGCCGGTGCCGTCTGCTCCCTCGCCATTGAACTGAAGTTCCGCCTGGGTTACGACGACTCGCTCGACGTTGTTGGCGTCTACCTCGTGGGCGGCATCATCGGCACCCTGCTGATCGGCCTGTTCGCCACGGATGCGGCTCCGAACGGAGTGAGCGGCCTCTTCTATGGCGGCGGTCTTGAACAACTGGGTATCCAGGCGGTGGCCACAGTTGCCGTTCTAGTCTACTCGTTCGGCGTCACCTGGATCCTGGCCAAGATTCTCGATCGCATCGTCGGCCTGCGAATCAAGCCCGAAGACGAACTCCGCGGCATCGACATCGCAGCCCACTCGGAACTTGCTTACCTCAGTGATGAAGACCCGGTGGAGCTGGGGTCACCGCAGCGGGCCTGATAACCAGTGGGGCCTGAACTCAAATAGATATGCCCGGCGAAGGGCCCATTGGCGCCGCCCGGCGCGAGCCCGGCGAAGGGCCGAACATCGGGACCGGTGTCAGCAGCCGCTGGCTTATAGTTCCGCAGTTCGGCCGTTTCAGGAGCCGTCAGGATGAGGTCCTCACGGTACTCCTGCCTGGTCCAGCCACCAGAGGCATCTTCAGGACGGTAGACCGCCTGCCCGCGCCATTCGTCCACGATCATCCAAAACTGGCCTCCAAGCCTGAACACCTTGGGTCTCTCGTGGGGGCGCCCCGGAATCGCCAGTCCTTCAAGAATCCACGACGTCGGTTCGGCGGGCGTGCTGGTTACAGCACTGTACGTGTTGGATCCGCGGGCCTCGTCCTTGTACCAGAGCCGATATTGGCCATCCCCTCAAAGGGCGACGGCGGCGTCGATGACGTGCGGCGAGTCCAGGTCGATGGCACCCAAGTATTCCCAGGTAACCAGGTCCCGGCTGGCGAGCTGGACAATGGATGCGGTGCCGGTCCAGTCCGTCCAGGGTTCCGTGATATGCGCAAGTGCGTCCGCCATCGGATGAGCGGGCCACTCCCATGGCCCTGCCGTGGACCCACCCGACGCCGGTCAGCCCGGTTTCCGTGGCCCGTCGCTGCGTGTAGAAAAGCACCCAGTCGCCGGTCAGGTGGTCGGGCGCCAGGACGGGATCTGTGGGGCCGTCCCAGATGGGATCCCGGTAGGGAGTCCTGAAGGCATCCGCGCTGAGTGGCAGGACGCTGGATGCTGCAGGTTCACGGATTGAATCTGAAGCGGTGGCTTCGGTGCGCACGGGAATCTCCGAGTCGATGCCAAGTCAGAATTCCATGCAGCACATGAGGGAAAGCGATTTCCCGCAGCTGCTTCCCGGCTGCACGACAGGGCTCAGCCAATGCTAACGCAGGGGACTGGAGGTGCCGCACCGGCACCAGGCTGTTGTGTCAGCCAGAGGAAGTCGGGTACGGACGGGAAAGGTGCCGGCTCTGGTTCTTGGAGGCGGCGCAGCCATTTCCGCTCCGGCTCTGGGTCTGCCGGCAGACGGCTTTCGGGCAGGGCAGGGTCAGGTTCCTTATGGGGCAGTTGGTGCACTATCTGGCTTGGCCAGATGGGTGGTTCCCAGTCGGGGTGTTCGCTGGCGTAGTGGCGGCCTGTGGGAGAAATCCAGCCGGGCGGTTCGGTGGAACTCGCCGTGGTGGGTTTCCAGGGTGTGGTGTGTTTGAGCCGGTGGTGCCTGGGGCAAGGCTGACCGAGATTGCGGATCCCGGTGGTGCCGCCCTGGTGCCAGGCGAGGAGGTGGTCGGCTTCGTTGTCCAGGGACTGGTTGCTGCAGCCGGGGAAGGGGCATTTGCCGTCCCGAAGGCGGAGCCACTGGCGCATGGCTTTGGGGATTCGGTAGCTTTCACGGCCGATTTCCAGCGGTGCTCCATCGCGGGGGTCGGTCAGGACCCGGTGGAACGAATCGGCGCCGTCGGCAACCAGGGCGCGGGCCATGGACGGCGGGATGGGCCCGTACCCATCGAGTATCGCGGGTTCATCAGTCAGGCCCATCAGCGCAAACACCGGCACGGTCACGAGGACCTGGGCCTTGGGTGACGGGATCAGATCGGCTTGCCCGCCCAGAAGCCAAACCGCGGCGCTGTCGGTGCGGAGCTGGGTGAGGGTCCTGGACTCCGTGGGGCCCTGCAGCGCGCGGGCGGCGGTGGTGGCGCGGTCCCAGATCCCGGAGGCCTGATCGGCCGGGAGGTAGGCGGAGAGCCAGGCCATGCCGTCCCGGTCCGGGGAGTATTCAAGGCGCCGGTCCGCCGCGCTGCGGGTGTGGCGTTTTTCGATGCTGTCCGGGTGGTGGCGTTCGCGCCAGGTCCGGGCTTTGGCGCGGAATCGGGACGGGATCATCTCCCCGGCCGGGCCCCTCACCGGGTTGGGCGCGTCCGGGTCCAGGAAATGCGCTTCCAACGCGGCCGCGCCGGCGGGATCCAGGTTGAGTGTTTCGTCAATCATGATCCGTGCGTGCTGCCACGAAATGGCCCCTGCTTCCAGGGCGGCGAGGGTCAGTGGCAGAGCGGTGGTCAGACGATGTGCTTCGCCCAGCAGCGCGTCACCCGCGCGTTCGCTGACGGTCAGGGCGCAGGCGACCTCGGCCACGATGCCCATGTCCTGGGCGGTCTGCTCCTGAGGGGAAGTGATGGGGGCCGCGATGGTCTGGGCGGCGTCGTCGTAACCGCTGGCGGCATGGACCTTTACGGCAGCGACCATGGCTTCCATCCCAACAGTTCCGGTCAGGACGGTCAGGCAAAGCTCAGCCTGCCAGCGAGCCTGGTCCCCACCCGTAGCGGACGGACCAGTCACTGAGGGGGCATCAGCCGGACCAGTTGCAGCCGGGCTGGCGGCCGAGCCCGCGGCCAGGCCGGCTGCCGGGCTGGCGGCCGTCCCTCGAAGCACCCCGGCCAGCTGCAAAGCAGAGGCCGCGATGGTCTCCAGAATCTCTGCCGCAGCCGTGTTGTCCATACCTCCATCATGTCGAGGGGGTCCGACATTTTAGGGTGACAGACTCCACACCCCGGCATGACAGAGCAGAACGCCCCGCGCCAGTAGCGTATTCACCTCCACCGCACTCCAGAAGGACCTAACCATCAACCGCTCCGCCGCCGCCAAAGCACTGACTCTGTTCACCGCTCTGCTTCTCTCCACAGCCCTCGCCGGTTGTGACGCCGCCGCCCAGGCCGCAACGCAGGCGGCAAACAAGGTGGCCGAAGCTGTAAGGGAAGCACCGCCGGCGGGCAACTCCGGCGAATCATCTGTGAGCCCAGCCGACGTGGCAACGGCCCTCGCCCAGCTGGAAACCATCCCGGTGAAGGGACGTGCCCCCAAGACCGGCTACAGCCGCGAGGAATTCGGCCCCGCCTGGGCCGACGTCGACCGGAACGGCTGCGACACCCGAAACGACATCCTCGCCAGGGACCTCGACGGTGAGACGTTCAAACCCGGCACACAGAACTGCGTCGTTGCCACCGGTACCCTGGCCGATAAGTACACCGGCGCAACCATCAACTTTGTCCGCGGCAACACCACCAGCTCCGCCGTCCAGATCGACCACGTCATCGCCCTCAGCGACGCCTGGCAGAAGGGCGCCCAGCAGCTCAGCGCCGAACAGCGCAGGCAGCTGGCCAACGATCCCCTGAACCTCATGGCTGCCGACGGGCCTGCCAACAGCGCCAAGGGCGATAAGGATGCGGCCACCTGGCTCCCGCCAAACACGGCGTTCCGGTGCGAATACGTCGCCCGCCAGACCGCAGTGAAGGCCAACTACAGCCTGTGGGTCACTCAGGCCGAGCACGACGCGATCGCCGGTATCCTGACAGCCTGCAGTTAGACGGCCCCGGGACGCGAACGAGAGATCAGTCCTTGAACAGGCCCGCGAGGTCCTCGGCCGTGATAGACCCGCTGGACAAGGCGTCGCCTTCCATGACGTCCGCGAACAGCTGTGACTTCCGGGCCTTCAATGCCATGACCTTTTCCTCGATCGTGTCCTTGGCGACGAGCCGGTAGACCATCACGTTCCGCGCCTGCCCGATCCGGTGCGTCCGGTCCACGGCCTGCGCCTCGGACGCGGGGTTCCACCAGGGATCCAGCAGGAACACGTAGTCGGCCTCGGTCAGGTTCAGGCCAAAACCGCCGGCCTTGAGCGAGATCAGGAACACCGGCGCGCTGCCGTTCTTGAATTCGTTGACCACGTCGGTGCGGTTGCGGGTGCCGCCGTCGAGATAGCAGAACTCGATCTTCTCCTCCACAAGCCGCTCGCGGACCTTGCCCAGGAAGCCGGTGAACTGGCTGAAGATCAGCGCCCGGTGGCCCTCCGCAACCAGATCCTCCAGCTGCTCAAACAGCACGTCGAGCTTCGAAGAGCGGACGCCGGACAGCGACGGGTCCACCAGAGAGGCGTCCAGGCTGAGCTGGCGCAGCAGGGTCAGGGACTGGAAGATGGTGAAGCGGTTCTTGTTCACATCCTCGATCAGGCCCAGGATCTTTTGCCGTTCGCGCTGCAGGTGCGTCTGGTAAACCTTTTGGTGGCGCGGGTTCAGCACCACCTCCAGGATCTGCTCCTGCTTGGGCGGCAGGTCCTGGATGACCTGGTCCTTGGTGCGGCGCATCATCAGCGGACGGACCCGACGGCGGAGCTTGTCCAGCTGCCCCTTGTCGCCGTTCTTTTCCACTGGCTTCTGGTAGTACTCGGCGAACCGCTTGGGGCTGGAGAACAGGCCCGGCGCCACGATGGACGTTAGAGCCCAGAACTCCATGAGGTTGTTCTCCAGCGGGGTGCCGGTGATGGCCAGCTTGAAGGCGGCGGGCAGCTTCCGGGCGCACTGGTAGGCCTTGGACTGGTGGTTCTTTACGAACTGGGCTTCGTCGAGCACCAGCCCCGCCCAGGTCTTGGAGGCATAGGAATCGTAGTCGATCCGGAACAGGGCGTAGGACGTGATCACGATGTCCGCGCCGGCGAGTTCAACGGCCGCGTCCTGGCTGTTCTTGGCGAACGTTTCACTCACGATGCGAACCGTGAGGCCGGGAGCGAAGCGTGCGGCTTCCGCTGCCCAGTTGCCTACGACGCTGGTGGGGGCCACCACTAAAAAGGGAGTCCCGCCGTCGGGCGCTGAAGATGGCGCCCCGACAGAATCAGCAGCCCCAGAGACAGAATCAGCACGCTCAGACACAGACGCAGCCTGCTCCTTCGCGGCGCACATCAGGGCGAGGGCCTGGACGGTCTTGCCGAGGCCCATGTCGTCCGCGAGGATCCCGCCCAAACTGTGCCGGTACAGGAAACTGAGCCAGTTGAAGCCTTCCAGCTGGTACGGCCGCAGCTCCGCATTGAGGGAGGGAGGCAGTGGCAGCCCGTTGATCCCGCCTTCGAGCAGCCCACCCACGGCCTCACGCCAGGCAGTGGCCTGCTCATCCACAATGCCCAGCTGCGCGAGCTCGTCCCAGAGCCCGGCCTGGAAGCGGCTGATCTGCAGCGGGGCGTCCTTATTGTCCTGCAGTGAGCGGGCTTCCTCGATCAGGGCGCGGAGCTGATGCAGTTCGGGGAGGTCCAGCGAGAAGTAGGCGCCGCTGGGCAGGAGCATCTTGGTCTGGCCCGCCGCCAGAGCGGAGAACACGGCCGCGAACGACACCGGCTGGCCCTCAAGTGAAATCTGGATGCCAAGGTCGAACCAGTCGCGCTGTTCCGTGGCCTTGGTGGAGATGGAAACCACCGGGGCTTCCTCGGCCTCGCGGTAGTCGGCGATGTTCCCGGCAGTATCCACCGAAACGTCCGGCGTGTTCCGGAGCTCGGGGAGGACGTCCTCGGTAAACGCCAGCGTGTCCAGGCCGCTGAGTTCGGCAGACGCGGACAGGCGCGGCGTGCCCCAGCCGCCGGACGCCGATTCGCCCAGGGCCGGAACAACGTTCCACGGCTGGCCGATGCCCTCCAGGATGCGGGCCTCGGCGGTGTCGTCACGGTAGCCGTGGTCGCCGGGGTGCCGCCACAGCGGTTGGGCCGTGACCAGGTTTCCGGACTTGTAGTGCCATTCCCAATGCAGCCGGACCCGGTGGTCCGCGCCATAGTTGGCCAGCAGGGAGAGGGTGGGGAGGGCCAGGGCGGGCAGCGCCACCGACTCGTCCGTCGCAGTGACCCGGGCGGCCTGCTTGAGCTTCGGGTAGAAGCCGGTGAGGAAACGCGTCTCGTCCTTCGCCGGAATGTGCAGGGTGCTGCCGGCCGTCACGAACGTCAGCAGTTCCTCGCTCAGCCCGTTTTCCAGCGCGGCCAGCGTGATCACGTTCTCCGCTGAAACACCTGGCAATGCCTCCCCGCCGGTGGTCAGGAAGACGCCGTGCGCGGGGCGGCCAATGGTCCCCACAGACGCCGGATCAACGGCTTCCCCCTCCACGGTGATGGTGGGCGCAAGCTCCAGCCCGCCGTCGTCGGCTGCTTCATTTTGGGACTGCCCCACCGCAGGTTCGTGGCCGTACCGGCTCAAATTAAGCCCGACGGCGGCGGGGGACTCCGCGAGCCGAACGGGCTCGGTGCCGCGGCTGTGAACCAGCGCGAGGCCGATCTTTCTGGCGTCGGCGAGCAGGCTCCACATGTTCTTCCCAGCAAACGTGTTCAGGCCCAGCCACAGCGCGGAGGAGTTGTGAACCCGGTTGGCGGCGGCGGTGTGTGCGGCCAGGAATGCCTGCATCCACTCGATGTGCGCCTCGTTGCATTCGCGGCGGAAGTTCAGGTAGCTCAGGGTGTTCCAGGAGACGTCGCCGCGGATCCACTTGCCCTTGGCACCCATGATCACGGGCCGGGCCTTGAGCTGGCGCACGCTGCGGAGCGGGTCGCGGCGGCCTGTGTAGGAAAAGTGCGGCGCCGGGTCCTCGATCTCGAACTGGAGGGCCAGCGGGATGCCGCTGATGGACTGGGTGATGCCCGGCTGGGAGATGAGCGGGCTCAGGGCCTGCTCCCAGTCGGCCAGGTCCAGGCTGGCGGGCTGGCGGGAAAGCCGGGAAACCTCAGCCGGGGCAAGGAGCTGGACGCGGATGGCCGGGTTGTCCTCGGCGGCGAACAGCAGCGCGGCCACGTGTTTGCAGTCCTTGCGGACGGGGCAGCTGCACACGCCCACGGTGCAGCTCCAGCCGCCCGTTTTCCGGACCAGCTTGGCCGTGGTGGAGTAAGGGACGTCGGCACCTCCGCGGACCTTGCCCAGCATCAGCCCGGTGGCGGCGTCGAACGACATTCCGGAAACCCGGCTGCCCATGGCATACGCCAATCCGGCCGCGAGGGAGCGGTCGTTAATGGCGGGGGTCTGTATTGCCAGTGCCGCACTCTCGTCCGGTTGGGATGGCATGGTGCGCGCTACTTTCAGCTGGCCACGGGGGTGCCGTGTCCGATCGGAGGTTATCTGCTTCATCTTAGTTCGCCCGGCGGGAGCCTGAAACTTCGCCTGACGTTCACTTCCGCCTCAACACAGCGGCGCCCCCGCCGACGTAGCGTGAAAGTGTCCTGAGCAGCACCGAAGCATTCAGCAGTGAGGAATCCCATGACCATGAGCCAGAACTCTGTCGTCCTGACCAAGGCCAGCATCGATGCAGGCAGCGAGGAGGTCGTAGACGCCAACGTGCACGTGGTGAACGCCATGTACGGGAAACTGCTCGACGCCGGCGAGATCGCGCCCGCGGCGCTCGGCAGCTACTACGTGGACTTCTACGTCACGCAGTCCCTGGAGGGCGGTTTCGCCCAGTACGTGTTCACCGCGGACCGGGACGAGGTGGACCCGCTCATCCGCGAGGGCCTCGCCGGGATGGGCGCAACGGCCCACCTGGAACTCTTCAACCGGACCGTTGCGGCGTTTGATGCCTTGTCCGAAGAGGACGAAGAGCGCTACCTCGACGGCGACCTGGACACCGAGGAAGAGCCCAACGGCGCCGTGCGCACCATCGAAGAGCTCGACGGCGAGTTCGAGGAGCTGTTCGAAACTGAAAACATCACCGCCCTCAACGCCGCCTGGCTCCTGCGCCAGGAGGGCTTGCTGGTGCTCGACGACGAGGAGCTTGACGCGTACATCGAGCGTCAGGTTGCGCTCATCCCCAACCTTGAGGAGCGCCATGCGGCGGCCGACGAGGAAGCGCTGGAGGACGCCCCGGATTTTGAGGTCATCATCCGCGAACTCTGCGACATCGCCGGCTACACGCTGCAGAAGATCACCATGGGCGACCCCAACTACATGCACGACGGCGAGAAGACGCTGGCCTGGCACTTCACCACGGACCACGGCGACTTCATCATGGTGGAGGATGACGAAGAGGCGTTCATGATCAACCCGGAGACCCAGGAAATCGTCGCCGCCGTTGAGTTCGAGGAAGCGGACGACGACGAGATGATCGACGCTTAGGTCCCGCACCACAGTCCCGGGCCGGGAAGAATTTTTGGAGGCGCCGTAACTTTCCCGGTCCGGCCAGCGATGTAGGGGGTGAAGGGTTCCTTACGGAGCCGGATCTGAATTGTTCTCTAGGTTTTGGAGTGTCATATGTCGTTGTTCACTGTTCTCGCCACCAGTAAAATTGCCGCCGGAGTTCTCGCCGCGGGCACCCTGGCCGTCGGTGGAACCGGCGTTGCAGCCGTTTCCGGTGCCCTTCCGTCCGACGCGCAGCAGACCGCCCACGAACTGCTCGGCGCCCCGGCCCCGAAGCTGGCCGCTGACGCCACCGAGTCCGCCTCCGCAAACGCCTCAGGCGATGCAGCAGTGACCGGCCAAGCAACAGTCTCCGGCGATAAGGTCGCAGCCGGGGCCAACGCCGCCGCCGCCGCCGGCACCGCAGTGGACGCCGCTGGTGCCGCAGCCTTTGGCCTCTGCACCGCCTTCACACACGGTGGACTGAACGCGTCCTCCGACGGCTTCTCCTCGCTGGTCATCGCCGCCGAGGGCGAAGGCAACGTTGACGCCTTCTGCGCCGATGTTGTTGCGAAGGGTGCCGGTTCCGCTGACGCCGACGCTTCCGGCGAGGGTTCCGTCGCCGTAAAGGCTGAGCGCCCCGAACTGCCCGCAGTGCCTGCAGTCCCCGCCGTTCCGGCAGTTCCGGGTGTCGTCGGCGTTCCCGCCGTTCCCGCCGTTCCTGCTGTTCCGGCCGTGCCGGGCCACGTTGTAGACGCTCCCGCCGTTTCCAACCGCTAGGACCTGCTCAGCTAGTGTGGACTGCGGGACCCCGCTCCGGACGGCCCGGATTCCCGCAGTCCACTTGGCAACAAGATCGCTGACCGACAGCAGCCGACCGATAGCAGCGGAGCACACCGCGCCGAATACCGGGATGAGCGAGTCCGCTGCCCGGGATGGAGGAGCCACTGGTGCTGGACACTTTGGCCGAAGAAGACATAGATACATTCGCAGACACTGCCGGTGCTGATCCGGCGGTGCTCTTCGGCGCTGTCTATCGAACCTTTGCCGGAGCGGTCCAGGGCTACCTCAAGGCCCGCGGCGTGGACGATCCCGAGGCTGTCACCCAGGACGTGTTCCTGGCGTTTTTCCCGAAGATAGGTGAGCTGACCGGCGGGCTCCAGGGTGCCAAGTCGTTGGTTTTTTCCATTGCCCACGCCCGGATGGTGGATTACTACCGGCGGGTTGAACGACGTCCGGACTTCACTCCGTACGACCCCCTGCAGGACGGGCGCAGCACGGCGTCCGCGGAGGACCACGCCTTAGGCCACAGCGGCGGCGCGACTGCCCTGCTTGAAGGACTCGCCGATGACCACCGCGAGGTCCTGGCACTGCGGGTGGTGGCGGACTTATCCATCGATCAGGTGGCCGGCATCATGGGCAAGTCCCCGGGTGCCATCAAGCAGCTCCAACGCAGGGCGCTGCAAAACCTCAAGGACCAGACTCTTAGAAGAAACCAGGCAGATCATGAGTGATACCGCAGGCACACGCAACGGTTCCCGCGGCGACACCTCTGTTGACAGGCTGCTGCTGGAGGCAGGGCTTGACGACGACGGTGCCCTCCGCTCCGCCCTGCTGGAACTCCGTGCGCTCGCGGCCGAGCAGCCGGCGCCCTCCGCTGCCGTTGCCGCGCTCATAATGCCCGCCGCAGCCCAGGCTGCTGCCGAGGCACAGGCCCCTGCCGTGACCCAGACTCCTGTCCCGACGCCTGCATCGAGCCACACTGCAGCCACTCGCCACCTCGCGGTGGTCCCTGAAACCGTTGTGGTGCCCCGGCCGCAGCCCGCCGCGGCACCCGCCGTGGAAGCTGCCGCGGACGCTCCGGGGGCAACGGGCGAACCCGCCGCGGCAACCGACGAGCTGGCCGCCCGCCGTCGTGCACGTCGCAGGATCACCCTCACCACGATGTCCGTGGCCGTCTCGCTGGCGGCCGGCGGCGCCGTTGCTGTTGCCTCCGACCAGGGGATCAGGGATTCCATCGGCAAGGTCAACCATGCAGTCACATCATTCGTGTCCACTGTTAGCGGCGGGCCTGCCCCCGCGCCGGCGGAGACCCCCGGGCCAGTCCAGCCCGGAGTCCCTGCCGTAGGGCCCACCGGACCGGCCGTCAGTGTGCCGGTTCCGGCCGCCCCAGGATCCGGTTCCAGCAAGGCCACGCAGCAGACTCCCGCCCCCTCGGGATCAGCACCGGCGGTGACCCTGCCAGATCTTTCGCTACCTGAAACCGTCGTGCCGGGTGTGCACGGTGGGCCGCTGAACAGTGAGGGGCAGTCCCCGGCCCTGCCTCTGCCGCCTTCGCCTCCAGTCCCGCTGCCCCGCGTCCATCCGTAAGCTGCCCATCCGTAAGCTGCCCATCCGTAAGCGCCGGGACGCTCAGTAGCCTGACGACGCGGTCCGGATCATTTCCCCGGCCGGCGTGCCCGCGGTAGTGAGGAGCGGTGGCCACGCGGTGAGGCACTCTCCGGTGCAGGCGCTCGTGCCGGAGTCCTTCACATCCTTGGTGAAGAAGTACAGGCTCATGCCAGCGGAATCAACCACGATGTTGCCGGCGCTGGAGGACGCTGCCCTGAGGTCGACGGCGGCGGCGGCGGTTGTGGTGGTTCCAGGCCTGGCCGCCGCAGCCGGAAAGTGCGGCCACGACGGCCAGCGCTGCAAGACCCGTGCCCAGATACTGTTTCATGGGGATACTCCTCGGATGGGGCCCGGTGACGGATCAAGGGGCACTAACCGGCACGACGCGCCAGGGTGAAGAATGGATCAAAGTGAACCGTTTTCCGGTCACGGACGTTGTATCGCATGTATGCGCCGAGCTTCAGCGTTTCGCTGGGGAAGAGGGGAACCATGGGCCCGCAGTTAAGGGGCGAGGACTGGATCAGGGACAGGAGGGGGCGGCATGCCGCTGGATGAGGACGTGGTGGCGGCGATCTACCGCGAACACGGCGCACCGTTGCGCCGCTTTGTCCTCAGCGCATCGCGTGACCCACAGCTGGCGGAGGACGTGGTTCAGGAGACCGTGCTGCGCGTCTGGCAGCAGGCCCCGGATATCACCGGAAGCTTGCGCAGCTACCTGTTCCGGACCGCCCGGAACATCATGATCGACAACTACCGCAAAGCCCAACGGCGCCCGGCCGAAGTGATGGAACGCGACCTCGCTGATCCCGCGCAGGCCGTGGAACGCGTGGATGAACTCCTTAACCGTGTGCTTATGGAGGAGGCGCTGCTCCGGCTCAGCGCCGAACACCGCGATGTCCTCGTGGCACTCCACTACCGCCGTTTCACCGTCAACGAGGCCGCCGTGCAGCTGAACATCCCCAGCGGAACCGTGAAGTCCCGCGCCTACTACGCGGTCAGGGCGCTGCGGATCATCCTGGATGAAATGGGGGTGGAACGGTGACCGATTCTCAGCTGCATCACTTGATGGGCGCCTATGTACTCGGTGGGCTTGACCCCGCGGATTCGCAACGTTTCGAAGCCCACCTCGAGTCCTGTGCGGATTGCCGGACCGAACTCGCCGAGTTCGAAAGCCTGCCGGCCCTGCTGGACGCGCTGCCGGTCCCGGACGCGGTGGCGCTGACCGGGACTGCCCGCCACGGGGTTGCCCCTGAGCCAGCCAGTTCAGCGCCCCTCACGGTCCTCGATGAACTGGCCACCCGCCGTCGCAAATTACGACGGCGGTGGGCGGCGCTGGTGGGCGCCGTCGCCGCCGCGTGCGTCGCCTTGGGCCTGGCCGCGGCGCCGCTGCTCAGCCGGCCGCCGGCTCCGGACGCCAGCTATTCGGTCCAGTCCGGCAATGGCCTGCAGTTCAGCATCGACCTTGCCAAGAAAGCATGGGGCACCGAGCTGGCCGTGGACGGCAGCAAGCTGCCGCTGGACGGAACCCTCTCGCTCTGGATCCGGGACCGCAACGGCGGCGAGGACCGGGCCTGTGCCTGGACCGCAACGCCCAGCGGGAGGGTGAAGGTTACGGGCGCCACGCCCGTACAGCTGGCCAGCATCGCCAGCCTGGAACTGCGGGATGAAACCCAGCAGGCCGTTGCTACCATCACGGTGCCGTAATCCCCTGGCCAGGATTACTGTGCGTGGAGGGCTCGGAACTCCGCCACGAGTCCGGGGTCCTCACAGGCCCGGGCAAACGCTTCGATCCTTTTGCTGATCTCACGGCCCAGGAGCCAGGCGCCCATCCGCTCAGCCACCGGCCGCAACCAGGCTGGGCGGCACGAAAAGGTGTACTTCCAGACGGCGCGGGTGCCGCCGTCGTCCGCGGTGAACCGCCAGCCGCCTCCGAAATTCCCGAAGAACCACGGTCCGGACACCATGGTCATGCCCACGTTCTTGGGTGGCGCATAGGAAACGTATTCACTCACCATCACCAGGCCCAGGCGGGACACGGTCCGCGTCCGGACGCCCTTTCCGGCGGATGTTGCGCTGTTCAGGAAACCTTGTGCGGAGATGAACGGGTCCCATTTGAGCCGGAACGCACCGGTGGTCTGGGAGAGGGCAAAGACTGTCTCCGGATCGAGGCGGATGTGGCGTTCGGCGCGTACCTGGGGCATGGACCCACCCTAGCCGGGGTGAACTGGTGGCCTACTGGTTCATCTTGGCCAGGCGCGCCCTGACCACCATGTAGATGCCGTAGCAGATCAGTCCGGCGCCCACCGCCGCAAGCAGGTAAACGCCGAAGGGCTGCTCCCGCAGGGCCTTGAGCCCGCCGTCAAGGCCCGTTGATTCCTCCGGGTGCGCGCGCAGGGTGGCGATCGTGATGAGCAGTCCGGTGAGGAACAAGACAGTCCCCTTGGCAACGTACCCTGTCACGCCCAGCACGCTGACGGCGGTGCGGGCCCGGGGATCCGCAGGCATCTTCAGGTGCTTCTCGAAGGACTTCTTGATGCCACGGATGCCATAGATCACCCCGGTGACGGCAATTCCCACCCCCACCAGTACCAGGAGTGCCACACCGCCGGGTGCCTTCATCACGGTCGCGGTGAAGTCGCTCACGGACTTCTGGTTGTCACCGCCGGAACCGGTTCCCATGGCAAAGGAGACAAGCGTCAGGGCCAAGCCGGCGAATACCAGAGCCTGTGCCGCTGCCTTGAGTTTCTTGCCGGCCTTTTTCTTCGTCGGCAGTCCGTTGTAGTCGAAGATGGCATCGCTGGTCTGCCACAGTGCAAGGGCGGCGCAGGCGGCAAAGCTTGCCCAGAGTAGGAACGGCCCGGCGGGCTGGCTGGCGAGCTCTGACACGGCGCCGCTGAAGTCGGCGCTTCCGCCGCCACCCATGGCGAGCCGGATGGCGATGAGGCCTACCAGGAAGTGCAGGACACCGCTGGCCGCGAACCCTGCCCGCGCGAGCAGTTCCAACGTGCGTGAATTAGTGGCACCCTCCGCCGCATCGGCGGCCTGCCTGAGTTCTCTTTTGATGGCGGTTCCTTCGGGCCGGCGCCGCAGCGGCGCATATTTGTGTGCCCCCTGCACAAGCCCAATCGTGCCACGCTTGGCGACCCGCGAACAGACCCGCGAACAGTTCCGGTCCGCGCGCCCAGTTCCGTCCCGGACCTGGTGAGGGGCGGGTGCTCCTGCTATGGGTAGTGATCCCCATCGCGGGAGACTTATTGCCGTGCGACGATATGTCCAGCGATTGATCTAACTCTTATAACTCTCCGGGGGAGCCACTATGACCTTTTACGGCGCGGACGTCAGTCAGCTTCGGGAGCTGGCGAAGGCTGTTGACAAGGCGGCGGCGCTGCTCAGCAGCCGGGCCAGCTCCCTGCAGGGCCAGATCCAGTCCGCGCCGTGGAAGGGCACCGATGGTGAGCTGTTCCGGCAGGACTGGTCGGGCAACCACCGCCCCAGCCTGGAGCGGGTGGCATCGAGCCTCCGCCACAACTCCAAGCTGCTCCTGCAGCACGCAAACGAGCAGGAACAGTCCTCTGCAGAGACCGGCAGCGGCGGCGGTGGCCCCAGCCCCAGCATTCTGGACAGGCTCAAGGACCTGGGCAGCCGGGCGCAGAACTGGCTGGAGGAACAAAAAGCGAAGGCGGCAGCGGCTGAGGCCCACCGCCAGGAGCTGAAACAGGGCCTGGATGACATGCTCAAGGCCAGCCCGGAAGAGCAGGCCAAGTGGTGGGCCGGCCTGTCAGAGGAAGACCGGAAATATCTGATCGAAGGCGAAGACGAGAATGGTCCCTTCGCCGAGGACCTTATGAGGATGGACGGCGGGATTCCCCAGTCCGCCCAGGACCAGGCCAGTGCCCATCTCCGTGAACTCGCCAAGACAGAAACTCCCGTCTACACGGAGAGTGGCAAGGCCTCCCTTGACGCCCGGGTTGCTTGGTTCCACGCCGGCGCGGAGGTAGGCACCGTGGTGGTGGAGAATGCTGATGGTTCGGCCACGATGAAGGTCTACGGCAACGTTGGTCTAGGCGTGAACGACACCACCGGTACGGCCGGGGTCACACTCAACGGGGAGGCCTCTCGCGAGTACAAATTCGGCAGCGTTGAAGAGGCCATGGCCGCCCGCAACCAGATTTACACGGATCTCCCGCCGGACAGCGTGGGTGAGATCAAGGATGTGGCCGGCAACCCGCCTGGCTACATCCTGGACACCATCAACGATGCTGCGGACGGCAACGGCTCCACCGGCCACGACGACAAAGCCAAGGGAACCCTCTCCCTGGAAGCCGAGGGCGAATCCGGTCCCGCTTCGGGCTCGGCGAAGCTTGACCTGGCCTACGAGCGGAACCTGACGGACGGCACGGCAACCGCCAGTGCCGAGGTGTCCGCCCAGGGCAAGCTGAACCTGGACGGCAGGGTATTCGAGGCCTCGGGCAAGGGCGGCCTGGAAGTGAACCTAGATAAGCACGGCAACATGGACTCGATCGCCGTATCCATGGAGGGCACCGTTGCGGAGGGCGCAACCGCGGGCCCCGACCTCCAGGGCGCCAAGGCTGAGTCCAGCCTGACGGTAGGCGCGCAGGGCACCGTGAAGATCGAGGTCGAGTACTCGCCGGAGAACGCGGCCGTGATCGACAGCTACATGCGCAACGTGGCGCTGGGGGACAACGTTGCGGCCGGCCAGGACGCCGCCAAGCTCTACGAGGCAGGCTCCGCCACCGTCCAGGCGAACCACGTGGTCACGGCGTCCAACGAGTTCGGCATTGACCTCAAGGCCGGCGAGGTGGAGGTCAAAACCGAGAACAAGGCAACCACCAACGTGTCCACGTACTATAAGGTCCCGAACGACACCAAGCTCGAGAAGCTCTGACGTCCCATGCCGGATCCGCACGTGCAAACCAGCCCAGCCAAGACTTACCGCTAAGGAGCAACCATGTCAGTGCGTATCGAATCCCCGCTGGGATTCACGGCAGACTTCCCCGAGCACACCCAGGTTCTGGAGGACTCCGCCGCCGGGCCAAACACCGAGCAATATGGCCTCCTGGGCGGCGTCCTGGTGACGGTCATCAAGGACGACACCTCCGTGACCGGGGCCGCGCAGGCCAACGGCTGGGCACACCTGATGTCAGGCTTCTACCTTGAAGACCGCGCCGGGACCATCCTGGCCGAAGGCGAACTGAACATTCCCGGAAAGTCCTCGTACGCCGTCGTGGTTGGGTACACGGATCCGGCGGGCGAAGCGAGGATCGCGGCCACCGTGGGCGTCTGGGAGAACGACCGTTTCCTTGGTGTTGTGGTGATCTGGCCGTATGTGAACCCGGAGATCGAGCCGCGGCTGGGGATGCTCAAGGAGATCGTCGCTTCCATCAGAGCGAGCTGACACCGGTTCCGGCGCTCAGCGCCGGCGGTAGCAGAGGTCGAAGATCAGCCGGCCGGCCTCGTGGGCCTTCGCCTCGAAACTGGTGCGGATCCGGCCTTCGAAGCGGGGGGCCCAGCCGCCTGCTTCGTCCACGCCCTCGTTGGGGCCGGTGTGTGCGGTGCTTACCGGCGCCCGGCCCTCGCGGACGGGCGCTCCGCCCACGAGGGTTTCGACGCCGGATTGCCATACCTGGGTGAGCGGGCTTTCGGGTCCGTGGCGCTCGCCGGTGTGGAGGTTTTCGAAGTCCGGCGAGTCCGCCAGGACGTCGCGGACGTGGACGGCGTAGTTGGACCAGTCCGTGGCGACCCGCCACAGGCCGTCCTTGGTGAGTGCCCGTGCTGCCAGTTCGGCAAACTCCGGCTGGATGAGTCGGCGCTTGTGGTGCCGTGACTTGTGCCAGGGGTCGGGGAAAAACACCCACAGTTCGCTTACGGAACCGGCCGGCAGCATGGTGGCGAGGACCTCGGGCGCGTTGGCTTCCACCACCCGGACGTTGTTCAGCCCGCGGCTGTTGATCTTGATGATGGTGTTGGCCAAGCCCGGCGTATAGACCTCCACGGCCAGGAAGTCCGTGCCCGGGTTTTCCTCGGCCGCGTGGCAGATGGCATCGCCCAGTCCGGACCCGATTTCCACGATGAGCGGTGCCTTGCGGCCGAACTCGGCCTCGGCGTCGAACGTGTAATCCGGGTGGACCGAGGTGTTGGCGACGTGCCGGGGCACGTCCAGCGCCCACCGGTCCGAGTGCTCTTCCCACGCCGTCTGGCGGCGTCCCTGGAGACGGGTACCGCGGCGCACGAAGCTCACGGGCCTGCCGCCGTAAGTGCCGAAAGACGCCTGGGTTCCGGGCGTCACCGGGCGCGGTACATGCGGAGGCTGGGGGGATTCTGGGGATTCGCTCATCCCTTCCAGAATACCCGGGAGCGCGCCGGCGGTCTGGGCCCAGCCCGTGTGCCCAGGACCCTAGGCATTGGAAGGTCAGAACGGTTGCCCGGATACTTCAGAAAGCATCACGGAACCTACGGCAGGATCATGAAATCCCCGTTCCTGAGCACGAGCAGCAGACCCACCGCAACCTCGGCCGCCGATATCCACAAAGCAGCCACGCCCGCCCGCCAGCCGGTGGATCGGCGCGCGAATACGCGGAGTGAAACGACGCCGAGCGTCACTGCCAGCAGGGTAAATATCACCGGGTAAATATCACCGGGTAACTCCACAGCACCCAGGGAGCAGACACATCCAGTCTCCCCGCGCCGTCAGAAGGGCCGGAGTAGAGTACTGCCACACGGCTGAGCGGACCGGTCAAAAAAATGCTGGCGGGCGCAACCAAGCTGAAGACGAGGCTGGCTGTGCCTTCGCCGCTGCCGTGGGCTTTTGCCGCGGCCGGGCCGGGCGCAACGGACGGATCCTGCAATGGTGCGAGGCTCATGGTTTCTCCAGAATGTTGTGGCTGGACATTGCGTGCTGTTCCCAAAGTAAGTTCGCCTCAGCCGGGCCGCCAGCCCTTTTCCGGCCTATGTGGATAACATTCCGTGTACTTAGCGTGGGCGGGTGAGCACAGGTCAAGACAACGTGGTGACAGAATGGTCCCCGTGACCCGTGCTGACAACGTTGACGTGCCTGGACTGCTGGTCGACGCCGAAATCGACGACGTCCCCCCAGCAGCCCCTACGCGCCTTCCGGGCCAGTCGGGAGGCGGTCCGGAAAGCCCCCAGAGCAGCCGCCGCGCCCTGGCATACTTGGGCCTCTGCCTGGTTCTTATCGGGCTGAACCTCCGCACGGTTTTCTCCAGTTTCGCGGCGGTTCTTCCGGAGATCACGTCCGACGCCGGCCTGCCGGGCTGGGCCGTCGTGGTGCTCACCACCGTGCCCGTCACGCTACTGGGCGTCTTCGCGCCGCTGGCCCCCGTGCTGGCCCGCCGGTTTGGAGCCGAACGAGTCCTGCTCGCCGCCATGTCAGTGCTCACGGCAGGGCTGCTGCTGCGGCCCACGGACATCGGCGGCCTGGTGCCAGGTGCCGGCCACCTCCCAACCCTGCTGGCCGGAACTGCCGCCTGCGGTGCCGCCATCGCCTTGTGCAACGTCCTACTTCCGGGGCTGGTGAAGCGTGATTTCCCGCACCGGTTGGGCCTCATGGGCGGGCTGTACACCACGGCCATCTGCGCCTCGGCCGCCCTCGGAGCCGGCTTTACATACCCCGTCTTCGCGGCGACGGGGGAGTGGACCTCGGCTCTGTGGTTCTGGGCGGTTCCTGCCGCCGTCGTACTTTTGCTGTTCCTGCCGGTGGCGCTGCGCCAGCACCCTGTCCGGCACCAGGACGGCCACCTCGGCATCAATGTGTGGCGTTCGGCGGTGGCGTGGCAGGTGACTATCTTTATGGTGCTGCAGGCCATGATGTCCTTCAGCGTCTTTGCATGGCTGGCGCCGATCCTGCGCGAACGTGGCGTGGACGGCGGAACGGCCGGACTGATGGTTTCACTTTCGATCGTGCTCCAGATGCTGGGCTCGCTGTTTGCCCCGGCGCTGGCGGCGGGATTCCGTGACCAGCGCGCCATCGCTGTGGTGGTGGCGCTGATGACCGGCTGCGGGTTTGCGCTGAGCATCTTCGGACCCCTGGAACTCATCTGGGCGTGGACCGGGCTGCTGGGACTGGGGCAGGGAAGCCTCACCGCGGTGGCCCTGACCATGATCATGCTGCGGACCCGCGACGGGCACACCGCTGCGCACCTGTCCGGGATGATGCAGGGCGTGGGTTACGGGCTGGGTTCCACCGGCACGCTGATGGTGGGCCAGCTGCACCAGGCCACGGGATCGTTCACCGCCGCCGGGGTGCTGTTCCTGGTGGTCGGTTCGCTGGCGGCGGTGTTCGGCTACCGAGCGGGCCGGAACCGCTACATCGGCGACTCCACCCAGCCGCGCCGATAACATGCGCGATTCCACGCTCCCAACGACAGACCCTACGGCCGGGATCCTGCAGCGACCGTACCTGTGGGTGACCATCGGCGCGTGTGCCCTCGTGTTCCTCGCGGCGTTCGAATCGCTCGCGGTGACCACCATTATGCCCGTCGTCAGCCGTGAACTCGACGGCGCCAGCCTGTATGCCCTTGCGTTCGCCGGTCCGCTGGCAACCGGCGTGATCGGCATGGTGGCGGCCGGAAACTGGTCGGACCGGCGCGGGCCAACCGTCCCGCTGTATGCCTCAGTTGCCCTGTTCGTGCTGGGCCTGATCATCGCGGGCACGGCCGTTTCCATGCCCATTCTGGTTGCCGGCCGCCTGGTGCAGGGGCTCGGTGGCGGTGCTCTGACTGTTGCGCTCTACGTGGTGGTGGCCCGCGTCTACCCGGCCGTCCTGCACCCCGGGATCTTCGCTGCCTTCTCCGCCGCCTGGGTGATACCGTCCCTGGTTGGCCCGTTCGCGGCCGGCATCGTGGCGGAAGTCCTGAGCTGGCACTGGGTGTTCCTGGGAGTGGTAGGGCTGGTGGTTCCCGCTGTGGTGATGATCGTTCCGGTGCTCCGCGGCATTGACCGGCCCTCTGAGCAGGCCCCGGTCCCGCCCTGGGCGTTGGGTCGGCTCGCGTGGGCAGCGCTCGCCGCGCTCGCTGTACTGGGGCTGAACCTCTCCGCCGGAGTCAGAATCGCGGGCTTCACCGCCGCGCCGGCACTCCTGGCTGCGGCCGCCGTCGCGATTGCTCTTGTAGCCGTACGTCCGCTGGTACCTCGCGGAACACTGCTCGCCCGCCGCGGCCTGCCCGGTGTGATCCTGACCCGCGGACTGGCGTCTGCCGCGTTTTTCGGCGCCGAAGTTTACTTGCCGTACCTGTTGATCGAGGAGTACCAGTTCCCGCCGACGTTCGCTGGCCTGGCGCTCACGGGAGGCGCGTTGTCGTGGGCCGCCGCTGCCGCCATCCAGGGCCGCCTCGGCGCCCGGCTGCAGCACCGGGTGGCCGTGCGCATCGGCTCAGCGCTCCTGCTGGGGGCCATCCTCCTCACGTTGGCGACGTCGGCACTCCACTGGCCTGCCGCCGTCGCGATTGCCGGCTGGCTCTTCGCCGGCGGCGGCATGGGGCTGCTGTATCCGCGGCTCAGCGTGATGACACTCGCCATGTCCACCAAGGAAAACGAGGGTTTCAACAGCTCGGCGATGTCCATTTCGGACTCGCTGGGCGGGGCGCTGGCGCTCGCTGCCACGGGCATCGTGTTCGCCGCGTTTACGACGACGGCGGAATCGTTCGCGGGGGTTTTCGCACTGACGGCAGTGGTGGCCGGCGCCGCGGTTGCGGTGGCGCCGCGGGTTTCGCGCTAACCCCGGAGTTTTTGTCCACATAATGCCGTCCAATGCCTGGCGAAGGCGCTTTATCTGGACAAAAACTCAAGCCAGGCGGGTGGCGCGGAGTACGGTGTCCCCGATGATGGCTTCCTCGCCGTCCGGACCTGACGCTGCCCGCTCCCGCGTGGTGTTGACCTCGAGCTGCCAGTCCGGCGAGTCCAGGCCGAGCTCCGTCACGAGCTGCGCCGGGGTGTAGAACATCTCCGCTCTGGTGTGGTTTCCCCACGGGGGCAGGCGGTGCGGATGATGGCCCACGATCAGCAGCGTGCCGCCCGGCTTGACCGCCGCAGCCGCCGTCCGCAGCGGACCCTGCCACGCCAGATGCGGGGAATGCAGGAACTGGGAGGACACCAGATCAAACGTTGCCGCGGGCTGCCACTCCTCCAGATCACACTGTTCCCAGTGGATGCGGCTGGCAATTTCACCCGCTCCCTCGGCGTGCATGCTCTCCCGGTCCAGGGCCGCCTTTTCATGGCCGAGCGCCCGTTCCAGGGCGACGGCGGAAACGTCGACGGCGGTGACGGTCCAGCCCTGCTGGGCCAGCCAGATGGCGTCGGCCCCTTCGCCGCAGCCCAGGTCCAGGGCCTTGCCCGGCCTGAGTCCCGCGCCTTCGCGGACCAGTTGCGGGTTGGGTTTCCCGCTCCAGAATTTCGGCTTGCTCCGGTACCTTTCGTCCCATACTTCGGCGGCACTGCGCTGGGGTGCATCCCCAAGCAGGGTGCCGCCGTCGTCCGTTGTGTGGTGGTGGTCCGCACCCTGTTGAGTCATGCCTCAAGCCTGCGCCTGCCGGGCACGCAAAGGCAACGCCTGCACCTCCTGCACCACGTATTTGAAAGAGGCCCGGGCGCAGGGATGGTACGCTTATGGAACTTGATGTGCAGTGATGCCCGCTTGCTCCTTAAATCGGAGTCCCTTGATTTGGGAAAGCGGGTTTTTTCATGTGAGAGGCACATCCTGCGTCGATGAACGCGTTCCATTTGGTCCCAGCCGCCGCCCTGAATTGGGCAGCAGCACGGTTGATCACCTGACTTTTCTTCGGCGAAACCCTTGAGCCAACCGGCATCGGGGGCCGATATCCGCATGGATACCGCCTGAAAGACCATGAAATATATGACTACTTTTGCTGCCCTCGGCACGCCCAAAGAACTTGCCGACACCCTCACCGCCCAAGGGATCGTTGAGCCGTTCCCCATCCAGGTCAAGACCCTTCCGGACACCTTGGCCGGACGCGACGTCCTGGGCCGCGGCCGCACCGGCTCCGGCAAGACCATCGCTTTCGCCATCCCGCTTGTAGCACGACTCGCTGAGCGGGAAGCCAAGCACTTCCGCAAGCCCGGCCGCCCCATGGGCCTGGTCCTCGCACCGACCCGCGAGCTGGCCACCCAGATCAACGCCACCATCGAGCCGATGGCCAAGGCCATGGGCCTGACCACCACCGTGATCTACGGCGGCATCTCCCAGGCCCGCCAGGAAAAGGCCCTGCGCGCCGGCGTCGACATCGTCATCGCCTGCCCGGGCCGCCTGGAGGACCTGATCCGCCAGCGCATCCTGACCCTCGAAGGCGTCGAGATCACCGTGCTGGACGAGGCCGACCACATGGCCGACCTCGGCTTCCTCCCGGTGGTCAAGAAGCTCATGGACATGACCCCCAGCCAGGGCCAACGCCTGCTGTTCTCGGCGACCCTGGACAACGGCGTGGACAAGATCGTCCAGCGTTACCTGTCCAACCCGCTGACCCACGCGGTAGACGAGTCACAGGCCGCCGTGACCACCATGGAGCACCACGTCCTGGTGGTCAACGACCAGACCGTCAAGAAGCAGCTGATCTTCGAGCTCGCCTCCGGCGCCGGCCGCCGCGTCCTCTTCATGCGGACCAAGCACCACGCCCGCAAGCTGGCCAAAACCCTGACCGACGCCGGGATCCCCGCCGTCGATCTGCACGGCAACCTCTCGCAGAACGCCCGTGACCGCAACCTGGCCGAGTTTTCCTCCGGTGACGTCCGCGTCCTGGTAGCCACCGACGTCGCGGCCCGCGGCGTCCACGTGGACGACGTCGAACTGGTAATCCACGTGGATCCGCCCACAGAGCACAAGGCATACCTCCACCGCTCAGGCCGTACGGCCCGCGCAGGTTCGGATGGCACTGTTGTCACGCTGACCCTCCCGGAGCAGCAGTCCGACGTCAAGAAGCTGATGAAGGCTGCCGGCGTCGAGGTCAACTTCGAGCGCGTCACCGCCAACTCCCCGTTGGTTGCCGAACTCGTGGGCGAAATGGCAGACAAGATCGATCCGCGCACCCGTGCCGCTCTTCTCGCCAAGAAGTCCGCACAGCAGGGTGGCGGCACCTCCACGGGTGCCAACGCCGAGCGCAAGCGCGCCCGCCGCAGCCAGGAAGGGCCCACCGCCGGTGGCCGTGGCGGCCGTGGTGGACGTGGACGCGTCTCCGCTGAGCCGACGCGCTCCGATCTTCCCCGCGCCGAGCGCCGCGCTGTCGCCTATGAAGGCCGCACCGAGGCACGCGCAGCATTTGACCGTGTAGCTGAGCAGAACGAGGACCGCGCCATTGCGGCAGCTGCTGCTCGCCGCAACTCCCGCGGCCACGGGGCCACCGGCTCCACGCACCGCAACGACGTCCCCGCAGCAGGTGGCCGTTCAGCGGCTGGCCGCGGTTCAGACGGCCGTGCAGATTCACGCGTTACCCGCAGCGATGCTCCCCGTGGCGGCACGGGCCGCCCGGCTACCACCGGCGGACAGCGCGGCGGACGTCCGGCAACGGGCCAGCGCGCAGCCGGAGCCCGCACTGCGGGTGCCGGTGCACGCACGGGTGGATCCGGCCAGCGCGCCGGTGCCTCAACGGGTAACTCCGGCAACGGCGGCAACAAGGCTGTTTGGTCCTCCAACACCGGCGGCACGTCCGGTGGCTCGTACGCCGGTAACGGTGGCGGCAACGGTGGCGGCAGTGGCCGTCCGGCACGCAGCGGTCCCCGCCGCGCGTCGGCTCCGGCCTCGAACGAACGCCGCAGCCGCTAGTCAGCACTACCTCGGTTTCGCTCCCCGCTCAACCACCGGGCGATTGGGGAGCGAAACCTTTACGTAGGCTCGATCGCCGTAAGCCCTACCAACCGCGGGCGCGCCACTCCCCGAGATGCGGGCGTTCCACGCCCAGGGTGGTGGGGCTGCCATGGCCCGGGTGCACCACGGTGTCGTCTGGGTAGGCCTCGAACAACCGCGCGTTGACGTCGTCCAGCAGGGACGTGAACCGCTCAGGATCCTGCTGGGTGTTGCCCACGCCGCCCGGGAACAATGAATCCCCGCTGAAGATGTGGGCAGCCCCATCCGGGTCCTGGTACACATACGCGATCGATCCCGGGGTATGGCCGCGCAGGTGCACGGCGGTGAGCTCGAAGCCGTCCACGGCGCAGGTATCCCCGTGCTCCAGGGACCGGTCCACGGGTATCGGCAGCGCGTCGGCGTCGTCCGTTCCAGCCGCTGTGGGTGCGCCCGTCGCTTCCACCAACGCCGGCAGTGCGCGGACATGGTCCCAGTGCTGGTGCGTGGTGGCGATGAGTGCCAGCTTGGGTTCAGCCGCAGTATCAGCGGCCGAGTCCGCCAGCATCGCCTGGATGGCCTGAAGATCGTCCGCGGCATCGATCAGCAGCTGTGCACCGCTGGCTTTCGCGGTCAGCAGATACACGTTGTTGTTCATCTCGCTGACGGAGATGCTGCGGATGGTGATGTCCCGTAAGTCGTGAATGAGGGTGTCCATGGGGTTCAGTTTATTCACGGTCCTGGGACTCCTGCTGCACCGGCCCCGCCCATGGCTTCCGCGGCTTCCACTATCGGAACGCGTAGGCCACGGGGGGTGCTGGAGCGTGCGTTTCCGGGCCCGATTGCAGCCATCGCTGGACCTTTTGGACCCAAGCCTTCACGCTGGCTCCCTCTTTTTTATTTGATCTGGCACTGTGCACTTCTCCAGCATCTCCGTAGGTTTATGGCTACACCAGGAGGAGTGATTGGTATCACTCGGCAGCTATCATTGCGGACTGCTACCTCCGGTGGACCTGGCTTCGCGCTTCGTGGCGCGGGCACCGAAGTGCACTTCAACGGGTTTCGTCAGAGCATCTTGGAGGAAACGTGTATCAAGCCGAACCCCGGCAGGCCGACAACGCCGGTCTCAGCAAGGGCCTCAAGAACAGACATATGAACCTGATCGCCATTGGGGGCGTCATCGGTGCCGGGCTGTTCGTCGGCAGTGGCGTTGTGATCAGCAGTACCGGCCCTGCAGCCATCGTCTCTTTTGCGATCGCAGGCGTTATCACCTTGCTCCTCATGCGGATGCTGGCCGAAATGGCCGTAGCGCGTCCGGTGGTGGGATCTTTCTACGTCTACGCACGGCAGGCACTCGGGCAGCGGGCCGGCTTCGCTACCGGCTGGATGTACTGGTATTTCTTTGTGATTGTGGTGGCCGTCGAGGCGATTGCCGGCGGCCGGATCATCCAACTGTGGTTCCCCATGGTTCCGCTATGGCTGCTCAGCCTGGGCCTGATGGTTGTACTAAGCGCCACGAACATGGTTTCCGCCCGCTCCTTCGGTGAATTCGAGTACTGGTTCAGCTCCATCAAAGTCGTGGCCATCGTCCTGTTCCTGGGGCTGGGCGTTCTCTGGATCACCGGACTGTGGCCCGACTCGACCCCGGGCATCGGCAACCTGTTTGACCACGGCGGGTTCACGCCGCTGGGCTGGGGAGCTGTGCTGGCCGCCGTCGTTCCCTGTGTGGCTTTCTACACCGGGGCGGAAATCATCACGATCGCGGCCGCCGAGTCGGAAGACCCCGAGCGTTCCGTCAAGAAGGCCATGCGCTCCATCGTGGCCCGGGTGGTGACCTTCTACGTCGGCTCGATCTTCGTGGTGGTCGCGATCCAGAGGTGGGATGCCGAGGGCGTCGGGGTGAGCCCCTATGCGGCCGTGCTGGACGTCATGGGCATCCCGGCGGTGTCCACCATCATGAACTTCATCGTCCTCACCGCAGTGCTCTCCTGCCTGAACTCCGCCTTGTACACCACCTCGCGGATGCTGTTTGCCCTCACGCGCAACGGCGATGCGCCGAAGTTCTTCACCAAGCTCTCCAAGGGCGGCGTTCCGCGCCGTGCCATCCTGATGGGTACCACCGTGGGCTATGTTTCGGTGGTCTGTGTC
>NZ_JASBRB010000099.1 GCF_029960665.1 Pseudarthrobacter sp. AL07 | reverse complement strand
ACATCGCCGATCGCTGCGAGCAGTGTGGGGTAGACCATTGCGGTGCCGGCACCGATGAGGACGACGGCGGCAAGCCAGGTTCCGAAGTCATTTCCGAGGGCGACCATGCCGAGCGCCAGGGCTTGGACGAGCATGCCTCCGGCGATTAGGGGTTTGCGCCCGATCCGGTCCGAGAGGGCGCCCGTGATCAGCTGCCCGGCGCCCCAGACGGCCGGGTAGAGAGCGGCGAGGATGTCGATGCGTTCGATGCTGAGCCCTGCGGCGGCGAACAGGACAGGGAACAGTCCCCAGGCGAGACCGTCGTTGAGGTTGTTCACCATCCCGTCCTGGCTGACGGAGGAGTGCGGTGCCTGCGACGCCGAGGTAGCCGGCTGCTTCGTTCAGGCCCATGGCCA
>NZ_JASBRB010000098.1 GCF_029960665.1 Pseudarthrobacter sp. AL07 | reverse complement strand
GCGCCGAGCTGCATCATCATCGCGGCGTCGGCCGGGGTGGCGATGCCGCCGGCGGTGAACAGCACCACGGGGAGCTTGCCGGCGGCGGCAACTTCCTTGACCAGTTCGTACGGGGCCTGCAGTTCCTTGGCCGCGACGTAGAGCTCGTCCTCGGGCAGGGCAGCGAGCTTGGCGATCTCGGCGCGGATCTGGCGCATGTGCCCGGTGGCGTTGGAGACGTCGCCGGTGCCGGCCTCGCCCTTGGAGCGGATCATGGCCGCGCCTTCGTTGATGCGGCGCAGCGCCTCACCGAGGTTCGTGGCGCCACAGACGAAGGGAACCTTGAAGTTCCACTTATCGATGTGGTGGACGTAGTCGGCCGGGGTCAGGACCTCGGACTCGTCAATGTAGTCCACGCCGAGGGACTGCAGGACCTGGGCCTCCA
>NZ_JASBRB010000097.1 GCF_029960665.1 Pseudarthrobacter sp. AL07 | reverse complement strand
CTGGGCGAGGACGTCCCGGTGGACCCCCAGGAACTCTTCCGGCACGTGTTCTCGGCGCCAACACCACAGCTGAAAGAACAGTCGGCCATGCTGGCCGACGAACTTGCCCGCGAAGCGTCGTCTGAGGAGTCGCCGAAATGAGTCCGACCATCACCACATCGTCCGAGGCCAACGGCAACGTCAGCGCGGCAACTGCCCGGGCGGCAGCGTCCGCCGCGGCGACTGTTGAGGCCAGCGGACCGCAGGCCGTCACCATGGCCAAGGCACTCAATACGGCTTTGGCGGATGCGATGCACGCCGATCCGTCCGTCCTGGTCTTCGGCGAGGACGTGGGCCTCCTCGGCGGGGTCTTCCGCATCACGGACGGCCTCACCAAGACCTTCGGGGAGCAGCGCTGCTTCGATACCCCGCTGGCCGAGTCCGGCATTGTGGGCA
>NZ_JASBRB010000096.1 GCF_029960665.1 Pseudarthrobacter sp. AL07 | reverse complement strand
CCGATGGTGGAGAACTGGTTCATCCAGGCGAAGTTGTCCTCCACCAGATAGTCGGCGTAGCGGCGGGGCATGCCCATGACCCCCAGCCAGTGCTGGATGAGGAACGTGCCGTGGAAGCCAAGGAACAGCATCCAGAAGTGGATCTTTCCGAGGCGCTCATTCAGCATCTTGCCGGTGAATTTGGGCCACCAGAAGTAGAAGCCTGCGAACATCGCGAACACCACTGTGCCGAAGACCACGTAGTGGAAGTGCGCCACCACAAAGTAGGAGTCAGAGACGTGGAAGTCCAGCGGCGGGGACGCCAGGATGATGCCGGTCAGGCCGCCGAAGAGGAACGTGATGAGGAAGCCTAGGCTCCACAGCATGGGGGTCTCGAATGTAATGGACCCCCGCCACATGGTGCCGATCCAGTTGAAGAACTTCACGCCGGTGGGGACCGC
>NZ_JASBRB010000095.1 GCF_029960665.1 Pseudarthrobacter sp. AL07 | reverse complement strand
AGTGCGGTGCCTGCGACGCCGAGGTAGCCGGCTGCTTCGTTCAGGCCCATGGCCAGGCCGCGGCGTTCGGGGCCGACGAGGTCCATTTTCATCATCACGGTGGTGGACCAGGTCAGGCCCTGGCTGATGCCCAGGACTACGTTGGCGGCGACGATCCAGCCCCAGGAAGGCCCGAAGATCAGCAGGAGGGGGACGGGGAGGGCGATGAGCCAGCCGGTGACCAGGACGGGTCTGCGGCCGTAACGGTCCGAGAGGGTTCCGGCGAAGTAGTTGGTGGCGGCTTTGGCCAGACCGAACGCGAGGATGTAGGTCAGGGCGGAGGTGTACTCATCGAGGTGGAAGACCTCTCCGGCGAGCAGCGGCAGCACGGTGCGTTCCTGGCCCAGAGTGCCGCCGACCAGGGCGTTGACGGCGACGAGGAGCATGAACTGCGCCAGGTTCTGCCGCAG
>NZ_JASBRB010000094.1 GCF_029960665.1 Pseudarthrobacter sp. AL07 | reverse complement strand
GACTCGATGTGGGCGAGCTGGGCGGGGATTTCCCAGCCCTTCTTGCGCATCGCGGTGGCCCAGAGCCGGCCGGCCCGGTAGGAGGAACGGACCAGGGGTCCGGACATGACGCCGAGGAAGCCGATCTCCTTGGCCTCATCCTGGAGGTCCACGAACTCCTGCGGCTTGACCCAGCGGTCCACCGGCAGGTGCCGCTCGGACGGTCGAAGGTACTGGGTGATGGTGATCAGGTCACAGCCGGCCTCGTGCAGGTCCCGCAGCGCCTCGGAGATCTCCTCGCGGGTCTCGCCCATACCCAGGATCAGGTTGGACTTGGTCACCATGCCCAGGTTCCGGCCCTGGGTGATGACATCCAGTGACCTCTCGTACCGGAACGCGGGCCGGATCCGCTTGAAAATCCGGGGCACGGTTTCAACGTTGTGCGCGAAGACCTCCGGCTTCGAAGCGCAGATCGCCGC
>NZ_JASBRB010000093.1 GCF_029960665.1 Pseudarthrobacter sp. AL07 | reverse complement strand
CGGGCGCGGTTCGTAGGAGACGGATTCGATCTTGTTGTCCGGGTGCACGATCAGTTCACCGTGTCCTTCGGGATCCTCGATCTGGACCCGGACGGGGCGCTGCAGTGTCTGCGCCTCGCCCACGATCAGGGCCAGGGCGTTGTTGCGGAGATCCTGTACGGAGTCCCCGGCAGGCACGATGCGGGAGTTACCCGCGACGACGACCTCAGCGGTCCCGTTGTCGCGGACGATGGCCCTGATGTTTGGAAAGGCCAGGACCTCGGTTGGTGTAGTACCCATGAACTTCTTCCTTACGTGTGTGAGATGGAGAGGTGCGGGCGCTTAGGACGTTGGTGGGGTGAGCCGGTTGACCTTCCACGGGGCGTCCTTGCCCGTGCGGAGCAGCTGCACGGTGTAGGTCCCGGTGTTGGTGGGGACCGCTGCCGTGACGCCGTAGCCGTTGGCTTCATCGACGCTCAGCGTGGCCGGACCGGTGAC
>NZ_JASBRB010000092.1 GCF_029960665.1 Pseudarthrobacter sp. AL07 | reverse complement strand
GATCGGCATATCGGTGCGCGCCGCCAGGCCGATGTTGACACCATGCTCAAGGCCGTCGGCTATGACAGTGTTGACGGCCTCGTGGACGTTGCCGTCCCCGACTCCATCCGGCAGGCCAAGCCGCTGGCCCTCGAGGATGCCCTGAGTGAGGTTGAGGTTCTTGCCGCTTTGCGGAAGCTGGCTTCGAAGAATAAGACGGCTGTGCAGATGATCGGGCAGGGTTATTACGACACGGTGACGCCTGCGGTGATCCGCCGGAACATCCTGGAGGCCCCGGCCTGGTACACCGCGTATACCCCGTACCAGCCGGAGATTTCGCAGGGCCGGTTGGAGGCGTTGCTGAATTTTCAGACCATGGTCCAGGACCTGGTGGGCCTGCCGATCGCGAACGCGTCGCTGCTGGATGAAGCCACCGCGGTGGCTGAGGCGGTGCTGATGATGCGCCGGGCGAATAAGAACAAGGAGGCCCGGGATGGCAAGACGGTCCTGGATGGGGATTGCCTGCCGCAGACCATCGCGATCGTGAAGGGCCGCGCCGAGGCCCT
>NZ_JASBRB010000091.1 GCF_029960665.1 Pseudarthrobacter sp. AL07 | reverse complement strand
ATCGACACCCGCTCCAACAGTGAGGTTCACGAGGGCACCGTGGTCCGGTCCCTGAACGTTCCGGCCGGGAAGTCCGTGGCCAGCTACGGCGCATGGGTGGTCAACCCGGAGACGGACAACAACCCGCTGGTGCTCCTGGCCAAGGACCAGGAGCAGGCCCAGGACATGTGGGACCACCTGGTCGGAGTGGGCATCGACAACGTGGCCGGCTACGTCACCGGCATCGAGGGGTTGCCCGCCTTCACCCCGAAGCTGATCCAGCCCGAGGACCTCGAAAAGTTCGACGCCACCATGGTCCTGGACGTCCGCAACAAGACCGAGCACAAGGCCGGGCATGTCCCTGGCTCATACCAGCTCAGCGGCGGCCGCCTCATGTGGCACCTCGATGAACTCCCGGCCGAGGGCACCATCGTGTCCTACTGCCAGTCCGGGGTACGGAACTCCGTAGCCGCCAGCGCCTTGCGCCGCGCCGGATACGACGTCGTCGAACTCGATGGCAGCTACGCCGCCTGGAACGCCTGGCAGACCAGCGTCCCCGCCGTCTAAGCAGGC
>NZ_JASBRB010000090.1 GCF_029960665.1 Pseudarthrobacter sp. AL07 | reverse complement strand
ATGGGGATTGCCTGCCGCAGACCATCGCGATCGTGAAGGGCCGCGCCGAGGCCCTGGGGTTTGAGGTGGTGGTCGCTGACCTGTCGAAGGGCCTGCCGGACGGTGTTATCAACGGTGTGGTGCTCCAGCAGCCGGGCGTTTCCGGCCGGGTCTTCGACCACGCCGCAGTGATCGCGGCTGCGAAGGAGCGCGGCGCGCTCGTGACGGTCGCTGCTGATCTGTTGGCGTTGACGCTGATCACCCCTCCGGGGGAGCAGGGCGCGGACATCGCGGTCGGTTCGACGCAGCGTTTTGGGGTGCCGTTGTTCTTCGGCGGCCCGCACGCGGCGTATATGGCGGTCGCGAAGGGCCTGGAGCGGTCCATGCCGGGCCGCCTGGTCGGGGTGTCCAAGGATGACGCCGGTGTCCCGGCGTACCGTTTGGCGCTGCAGACCCGTGAGCAGCACATCCGCCGTGAGAAGGCCACGTCCAATATCTGTACCGCGCAGGCGCTGCTGGCCATCGTCTCCTCGTTCTACGCCGTTTACCATGGCCCCGATGGCCTGAAGGCAATCGCGGAGCAGGTCCATCACAACGCCCGCACACTGGCCACCACGCTGAAGGTCGCCGGCCGCGACCTGGTCACCGAGGCCTTCTTCG
>NZ_JASBRB010000008.1 GCF_029960665.1 Pseudarthrobacter sp. AL07 | reverse complement strand
GCACGGTTTCAACGTTGTGCGCGAAGACCTCCGGCTTCGAAGCGCAGATCGCCGCGATGTGCTCGGGCTTGCCGGAAAAGTCAGGGATCAACAGTTCAACGCCGGTGCCCGGGTTCAGCTCGTGGATCTTCCGCACCGTCTCGGCATACAGCCACACACCCTCATCGGCCAGATCATCCCGGGCCACCCCTGTGACGGTGGCGTAGCGCAGCTGCATGGCCAGGACCGAGCGGGCCACCTTCGTGGGCTCAAACACGTCCACCGGGGACGGCTTACCCGTATCGATCTGGCAGAAATCACAACGCCGGGTGCATTCGGAGCCACCAATCAGGAACGTCGCTTCCTTGTCTTCCCAGCACTCAAAAATGTTCGGGCAGCCGGCCTCCTCACACACCGTGTGCAGGCCTTCCTTCTTAACCAGGTTCTTGAGCTGGACATACTCCGGACCCATCTGGACCTTCGCCTTGATCCACTCCGGCTTCCGCTCCACAGGAACTGCAGAGTTACGCTGCTCAACGCGCAGCAGCTTCCGGCCTTCTGGTGCCAGTGTCACAGGAGTGCTCCCTCAGGGATAGAAACGAGTGCTTCTTCATGCTTGCGAAATTCTTCCACGAACCGGTCCGCGATATCGCCGGGGGCGATGTTCCTGCCGGTTTCGATGGACATTGTGGTGACGCTGGCGTCGGTGATGCCACAGGCGATGATCTGGGCATAAGGCGCCAGATCATTGTTGCAGTTAATGGCAACGCCGTGCATTGTGACCCCGTCCAGGACGCGGATGCCGATCGCTGCAATCTTCCGGTCCGGGCCTTTGCTGTCAGCGGTGATCCACACGCCGGCCCGTCCCTTTATGCGCTCAGCGTTGATGCCGTAGTCGGCCATAACGGCGATCATGACCGCTTCAAGCCGCTCAACATAGTCTCGGATGCCTGACCGGTTCTTCAGCCTGAGAATCGGATACACGATCAGCTGGCCGGGGCCGTGCCAGGTCAGCTTGCCGCCGCGGTCCACCGCAACGACGGGCGTGCCGTCCAACGGGCGCTCGTGCTCTTCCGTGAGCTTGCCCGCTGTATAGACAGCGGCATGTTCAAGGATGAGGACAGTGCTGGGCGCCTCGTCTGTGACGACCTTGCTGTGGATCCCGCGCTGCAGATCCCAGCCGCGCGTGTAGTCAACGAAGTCCGGGGCGAGACCCACCTGTGAAAACTCAAGAGTCATGCCGTCAAGCTTAGACCCCGATCCGCGGGGGGTCCGGTTATAGTGTCGGACCTCTCATGCACTGACTCATGCGCTGGCGGATCCGGTGGATGCCCATGGCCTGTGGATAACTTCTGCAGGCATTCCCGGATTCCGCTAGACATGAGTCATGGATGATTTCACTGCCCCCGTAGTTCCCGGGTTCCTGGTGGGCCGCGTGTTGGGCCGCGGCGGAAGTTCGACGGTGTGGCTGGTTACGGAAGAAGGGTCCGGGCGCGAGTTTGCGCTGAAATGTCTCGGTGCCGGGCACCGCGTCGCGACCGGCCTCGGCGAAGGCAGGGAAACCGGGGCCGACGCCGAGGAGGCCATCCGACGTGAAATCCGTATTCTTTCTGTCCTTGACCACCAGCACCTCATCAAAGCCCACGATGCCCTCCGTCTTCGCGAGCCGGCCGGATCAGCAGTGACGGCCGGAGGGACAATAGGGCTGCTGCTGGATTACGCGCCCGGCGGTTCCCTCGGAGAGCTGGTCGGAAGCAGGGCGAAGCTCACCATCGGGGAGACGGTCACCGTGCTCACCCCTATTGCCCAGGTACTTGGCTACCTGCACGGCCAGGGGTTCACCCACGGTGACGTATCGCCCGGGAACGTCCTCTTTACAGGCCATGGCAAGCCAATGCTCTCCGACGTTGGCATTGCACGGATGGTGGGTGATGTTTCAGCGGTGCCTGACCTCGGAACCGCTGGGTTTATGGATCCGGCACCCGTGGACGCCGTAAGGGCCGGGCTGCAGCCGGAACGCGACGTTTACTCGGTGGCGGCGCTGGGGTGGTACTGCCTTACGGGCCAGCCGCCACGCCGTACCGCCGACCGTCCGCCTCTTTCCCTCCTGCTCCCTGACGTTCCAGTCGAGCTGGCCGCAGCCCTGGAGGCGGGACTAAATGAGGACAGGCGGCTGCGACCCACAGCCGTTGAGCTGGCGACGGCGGTCTACCGCAGCGCCCCGCCGCAGCCGGTGGACCTCTCGTCCTCGGCCCACGCCACGGTCATTCCGCAGCTGCTGACACGGCGCCGCGTCCCGGAACGTCCCGGTGGTGCGCTCCGCCGTAATCTTCAGGCCTGGCGGCGCCGGATTTCGACGTCGCGCTGGTCCGGGCTGGTCGGGGCGCGGCAAACCCTTCCGTTCCCGGCCGCAGACGAAAGGGAGATGCTGGCGGTTCCCGGGCCAACGCTCCGCGAATCAGTGGCCAGGGCACCCGGGGCCGGCAGCCTGGCGGCACCGGTCCAGGCCGCCGACGTCGACAATCCGGGACCGCGCGGCAGGCATGCTGTGGAACCCGGCACGCACGATCACGAACCCCACGCCGGTTCGAGGCGTCGGACGGTGGCGTCGCCGAAATCGGTGGACCCCGGCCCGTCCCGGCGCCGTGGGCGCTCAGGGACGGCCGGGCACAATCGGGGCACCGTGCTGTTGGCAGTGGGAGCGGGTGCGATCCTGGCAGGCACTATCTGGGCCGCCGGCGTCTTTGGGCCGGATGGGCCGTGGGGGGCGCCAGCTTGGCCAGAGGCGGTGGCGGAGAGTGCGGATGCCGGAGGGGTGGACCCAGTGCTCGCCGCCACAGGAGTCCCGGCAGCCGCCGCGGCGCAGCTGGCCTCGGCGGACCCGCTTCAAGCAGTCCAGGGACTGGCTGCGGTGAGGTCCGTGGCCTTCAGCTCCGGCCGGCTGGAGCTGCTGGATCTGGTGAATGCCCCGGGATCTGCGGCCGCTGCCGCGGATGCAGGCCTCAAGGCCGGGCTCCAGAAGTCCGGCCACGTCCTGGCCGGATTCACCAGTTCCGTATCGAACCTGGAGGTCCAGCCTGGCAGTCCACCCGGCCAGGTGGTTGTTGCTGTCACGTCAGCCACGTCGCCGTATGAAGAGAAAGACGCGTCCGGGGCAGTCGTGGCGGCGGGCACACCGGTGGCTGCCCGGAACCTCCGGCTGGTGCTGGTCTCCGTTGACGGCCAGTGGCGGATTACGGACGTCCTGCCTGGGGCCTGACTATTTGTCTCAGCACGCTGCCTCAGCGGTGATTTTCCGAAGTCGGCTTCACGGAATGTCCAAAGTCGTCTGCACCAACTCACGCCTGGTCTTAGTGAGTCCCATTTGGGGAACCCACTACGGGAAAGATTGAGAATTGTTCTCGGGTGAAGGCGACTATCGGTCCCGAATCGCTCGCTGAGCATGCCGTGATTCGGAGTCAGCACGGGCCGCAGGGTGCCTAAAAGCTGGCTCAAAGAATGAATCATCTGGCTTTTGGGTTGAGATTGCACCGATATGGCGAGAAGGGTGTGATTGCCGTGGATATGGTGACTGGCATGGAACCAGTTCTGAAATTTGTACGGCGTTGGGGAGCCCCCGTGGCGGCCGTCATCTTCTTCTCCCTGTGGTGTGTGGCCGAGGCAGGCAGAATGGGAGGGTCCTGGTTGTCGTGGTCAGGGAACTGGCCGCTGGCCTTGATGACATTGGCTGTTGCCACGGCGTCCTGGAAACCCCTGGTGTCTCTTGGGTTCACGGTTGCGCTCCTTGCCGGACAGTTGAGTCATGCCCTGCCGCCTATGTATTCCAATCACTGGGCCATCTACTTGGGTTCCTTTGTCGCTCTTGGCTTCATCATGTGGACCGCTCCACCGCGGCTGCGGTTCATCACTGGGGGCGCGAACGTGGTCGCCGCTGCTGTCATGGCGTTCCTGATGCTCTCGTGGAGATACGGCGACGGTGTCGGCTGGTATCCGCCGGCGTACGCCGGAGACCGGTGGATGATGCAGGACTATGGCTGGCAGCTGTTAGCCCTCCTCCTGGTGATCGCCGGGGCCTGCGCCGCCGTCGGACTTCTACTCGCTCTATATCAGGAACGGGGCAGTCTATTCCGGGCCCGGGAGCTTGCGCAGAGCAGCATGAAGGAAACCGAGATCGACCTCATCGTGGAGCAGGAACGGACACGCATCGCCCGCGATCTGCACGATGTCCTCGCCCATTCCCTCGCAGTCATCGCCGCCCAGGCCGACGGGACCCGCTATCTGAGCAAGGACCAGCCCAAGGTCGTCCTCAATGCCCTGGACACCATCGCCCGGTCCGCCCGCAGCGCCCTTGTGGATGCCCAGCGCGTGATCGAAGGAGTACGCGATGACGGCATGGTGACGCCCCAGCCGCGGCTGGGCGACATCCCGGCACTAATCGAAGGGATGCAGCGCGGCAGTTTGAAGATCCACCCCAGCGAGTCCGGGTCGCCCGTGGAACTCTCCACCGGACAGGAAATGGCGGTCTTCAGGATCGTTCAGGAGTGCCTGACCAATGCCCTCAAACATGGCGGGCGCGGCACGGATGTGCGGCTCCACTTTGACTGGAGCGGGCCGGGCCTGACTCTGCACGTGGCCTCGGCCGTTGACCCGGCCGAACAAGACGGCGCTACGAATCCGGCCACCGCCCGGGTCGGGAGGGGACTTCCGGGCATGCGCGAACGCGCCCATCTGGCCGGTGGCTGGCTGACGGCCGGACCGGACGGCGAACACTTCCGGGTGACGGTCTTTATCCCTTATGGAACCCGGGAGACGAGGGTAGCAGACGATACAGCCGGCGCCGAAGCCGGGGGAAATTTGGGTGAAATTTCGGGTGCGGAAGCCCAGCCGGCGCTGGCCGCAACGGGCCTTCCCGTTCCGGTAGGGGCCGCACGGGAAGCCGCCGACTGTGGCTGATGCCGGTGCGCGCATCACCGTGGCCCTGGTGGACGACCAGCCCTTGTTCCGGGCGGGTATCCGCATGCTGATAGAGAGCCAGAAGGACTTTGAACTCTCGGGAGAGGCCGGTAACGGGGAAGAAGCCGTGACCCTGGCAATCGACCGGCGCCCGGACGTCATGCTGATGGACCTGCGGATGCCGATCATGGATGGCGTTGAAGCCACCCGGCGGATCGTGCAGCACGCCGCGGCGGCCAGCACCGACAAGCCAAAGATCATCGCACTTACGACCTTCAACAGAGATCAGGCCGTGGTCCAGGCCGTGCAGGCCGGGGCGAGCGGGTATCTGCTCAAGAGCGCGGAACCGGAATTCCTGCTGGCAGCGATCCGGACCGTCCACTCCGGATACTCCGTCATCGCGCCAGGATCCATCCACTCTCTCTTCGAGCATGCTGCCCGCAACGTTCCCGCTGTGGGTCCGGACTTGTCCGTACTTAACGTCCTGTCCGTGCGGGAGCGGGACGTCTTTCTACTCGCGGCCAAAGGCCTCAGCAACGGTGAAATGGCGGAGAGCCTGTTCGTCTCCGAAGCCACCATCAAAACTCACCTGCGCAGCGTGTTGGACAAACTGGAACTCCGCACCCGGCTCCAGCTGGTCGCATTCGCCCACGAACGCCGCCTACTGGGCACCTGAACAGTCCACCAGAGGGATCAGCAACGGGTCATTAGCCGAACAAGAGCGCTGCTGTCCTGGGAGCTCTAGCCTTCCAACACCTGATCGTTGATGGGGGTTCCCGAATGCCGCAGCGCCTGCGTGCCACGTTCAGGCCTCGGTTCCGCCGTCCACGCGCAGCACGACGCCGGTGATGAAGGAGGCCTGATCCGAAAGGAGGAAAGCGGTTGCGTTGGCAATGTCTTCGGGTTGGCCCAGGTGCTTCATCGGGATCTCAGCGGCGTAGGCGGCCTTGGACTCGGTAGGCAGGGAAGCCAACGCCGCGGTTTCAATGGCACCGGGGGCCACGGCGTTAACGCGGATGCCTTGTTCGGCGGTTTCCTTGGCGACGCTGCGGGTCAAGGAAACCACGCCGTGCTTTGCGGCACCATAGGGGGTCAAATGCGGGGTGGCGCTGATGCCTGCCAGCGAGGCGATATTCACGATGGCACCCCGTCCCTGCTCAAGGAAATGCGAGACCTGGGACTGCATGGCCAGGAAGGTGCCGCGCAGGGTGACGTTGATGGTGCGGTCCCAGTCCGCGGCGGTGATCTCCTGCACGGGCGTGGGCATGGCTCCTACCCCGGCGTTGTTCACTGCCATGTCCAAACGGCCGAAGGACTCGATGGCGAAGGGAACCAGCGCATTGACCTCCTCGGCGTTGGCGACATTGGCATGCTTGTAGGCCGCTCGACCGCCGGTGGCCTCAATGAGCGCCACGGTCTCGGCACCGGCTTCGTCGTTGACGTCAGAGACGATGATCGAGGCACCATCTGCGGCCAGTCGCAGGGCAATGGCACGTCCGATTCCGGCTCCGGCTGCCGTGACGAGGGCTACTTGGTTTTCAAAAAACATGTGAACACTCTCCTCCGTGGGGAAAATTGCTGTCGCAATCGGGGTGGTGTTGGATTTTTATCCGGATGCGGCCTCGCGCCGTGATTCCCAGCGTCGCAGCAACAAGGCGACCAAGACTGCTGCGGCAATTCCAATGACCGTGAAAATGACTCGCTCAATGGTCAGTTCGAATCCGCGCTCGATATCGCCAAGAGAAGCGAAGATCAACAGCATCGGTGTCAAGGCCAGTGCCTGCATGAGGTAGGCCCCGCCCATGGAATACCAGACCAGGAAGAACAAGCACAGTACAGCCACAATGACGGCGCCCCAGACGGGCAGGAACAACACGGCCAGCAAAGCGATAATGGCCCCCAGGAAGGTGCCGATGAGGCGTCCGTTGAGGGTCTCGCGCCGCTGATTGGCTAGTGGTCGCAGGGCCATCAGTACGGTCACCGCGACCCAGTAACCATGGGGGATGTTGTTGGCCAGCGCCCAGTACATGATCGCGGCACACAATAGGCCTACCGCGATGCCGTGCTCCCACGCGGTGCGTTTTTCCACCGGAAGTGTAGGAGCCTGAAACTTGAGCAGGCGGGTGATCAGGGCGCCGGCCAACCCTCCGGCAAGGATCCACAGCACCGCGGACCACCAGGGGAGGTTGATGGGACCGGGTCCAAAGAGGATCACCATGACCGGAGTCAGCGAGAGCAGTCCGGCGGAGCGCTGGTTGGTGGCTGCAAAGAGGATCGCAGAGACGAACATGAGCACGGCGATGGCCCAGGGCGTTGAACCTGCCAAGGACGCCAAGCCGCCAAGTGCGGCACCGACGATCACCAGCAGTGCTGCCTGGCGCGGCTTGCTGACGGGAGTGACCGCCATGCCCAATCCCATGGCCAGTCCGAATCCCATGCTGGCCGAGGTCCCTCCGAACACGCTCACGATGACAGAGGGAATCATGATGGTCACGAGGAGCTTGAGCGCTATCGGTAGGGTCCCCGGTTGGGGACGGCTAAAAATCACCATGGTGTCATTGCCTTTGCATGGATTGGCGGGCAGCAGGAGTACCAGCCCTCCGCGGACGGATGGGCTGAAAAGATCGGCAGAAATACCCACGATATCGTCGCGAATCCACCCCGCACGCATGATGGGGAATCATTATTCCCATGGCAGGAATCGCCCCGCAGATCCGCGGAGTCTGCTACACACGAAAGATGCGCGGGAGGTTGCCTGGGCTGTTGGCCACGCTTGTCCGCACCGTCGCACGTGGTCTGGACACGCTGTTTCCATCGAGGCCAACAAACAAATCCCGCTTCAATACCCAGGGAAGTTCGGCCAGCAATCCCAGGGCTGCATCGAAATCCTAGTACCGTTCCTGGGTCATTGCGAACACGTGGCACAACCATCTACCCGATTGGGCACCGGTTCAATGGCAGCGGCCTCGGGTTGGTCCCTGACCATCGATGTTGGAAGCCGACGGCGGTCTTCGCATCGATGTCTCTAGCGGTGTCCTCCGTTCGACGACCACACAGAGCCAAGCCCTTGCCGAACCTTCCACTGGCAAGGCCTCCCGGGCCGATACCGCTGTCCAGCATGAACAACGCCAAAACACCGAAGCCACAATCCGCCGGTCTACTACGGATCCCCATGACCGGAGTCCTCATCGGATACGCCCGAGTATCCACGAACGCCCAAGACCTCAATGGTCGCGAAGTCAAGCTCAGCTTGGGACGCTCCGTCCACGATCATGCCGTCTACCGAGCCATCAACCGCTCAGGCGACGCCGAATGACCTCTTAGCCTGAAATTTCCGTACCGATCCTCCTCGGACTCCGAACGCACGCGCCACCGAGACTTGTGCAGAGGACTCCGGACATTCGCAACAGACGCGTCTTCGGAAAATGACACCAGCAGTCTGCCTCAGCCGGTTGACTCAGTGCCTGCCCGCCACCCAGGCTGCGGCCTCGGCCAGTGACGGGTGCTGCCACTGGAAGCCGGCTGCTTCCAGTACCGCCGGTTCCATCCGCTGGCTGGGCAGGATCAGTTCGTCGGCCAACTGACCCAGGACCAGGCGCAGGGCCGGCGACGGTACCCGGAAAAACGCCGGGCGGTGGAGCGCGGATGCCAGGGCGCCGACCAAGGCGTTGACGTCAGCGCTTTCGGGGGCGCAGACGTTGACCGGTCCGTAGAGCCCGGAGTCTGCGAGGAACAGAAATGCTGCGGCGACGTCCGGAAGCGTGATCCACGGCCAGTACTGCCTGCCGTGGCCGAGTGGGCCGCCCAGTCCGAGCCGAAGCAGCGGCAGCATCGGACCCAGAGCGCCACCTGCGGGGCTGAGGACGACTCCGGTGCGTGGGGTGACCACGCGGACGCCGGCCGGTGCCTGATGGGCGGCGGCCTCCCACTCAACGCAAAGGCGCGATAGAACACCCGAGCCGGCCGACGCACTCTCCCGCAGCTGGGCGGACCCCGAATCGCCGTAGTACCCTGACGCCGACTGGCTGATAAACGTGCGCGGCGGGTGGTCAAGCGTGGCCATGGCGGCGGTCAGTGTGTTGGTGGCAGCCAACCGCGACGTCAACAGCTCGTCGATCCGGCGTCTGGTCCAGCGCCTGTCCCCGATCCCGGCACCGGAGAGGTTGATCACGGTGTCCGCGCCCGCCAAGGCCTGGGGATCGAGCCGCTGCGCTGCCGGGTCCCAACGGATTTCGGCCGCAGACGTGGGCTCGCGGCGGACGAGGGCGGTCACATTATGGCCGGCCCCTCGAAGGGTTGCGGACAAGTGGGTCCCGATCATTCCTGAGGCTCCGGCAATAAGGATGTGCATGATCCATCTCACCACGGCCCGCACGCCGCCTGCACCTCCCTCGGACCGTACCGGGAGTTGACTATGATCGAACGATGACTTCTTCGAGCTACTTCCGGTTTCCGCATGTCCACGGCGAGCTGGTCACGTTTGTGGCAGAGGACGACGTATGGATCGCACCACTCAGCGGCGGCCGTGCATGGCGTGTGTCATCACTGCAGCTGCCCGCCCGCAATCCGCGGTTTACGCCTGACGGCAAGCGGCTGGTGTGGACTGTTGTCCAGGGAACCGCCCCGGAAGTTGTCTCGGCGGAGGTAGACGGCGGTGGCTATCGGCAACTGACGTATTTCGGCCACGCCACAACCAAGGTCAAAGGCTTCACCGCAGCCGGCGACGTAGTGGTGACCAGCGCGTTCCGCCAGGCCGAAAGCCGGCATACCTACGCTTACAGCGTCCCGGTCGACGGCGGGTTGGCTGAGGAGCTCCCCTTTGGGCCGGTCGAATCCGTGGCCTTCGGTCCCGAAGTGGGGGACGAGCGGCCCGTAGTCCTGGCCAGCGTACTCTCCCGTGAACCGGCCTGGTGGAAGCGGTACCGCGGCGGTACCGCCGGCAAGCTCTGGATTGACACCGACGGAAACGGCGAGTTCGAACGACTGGTTCCCCAGCTCGACGGAAACCTCGCAGATCCGCTGTGGGTGGACGGGCGCATCGCATTCCTGTCAGACCACGAGGGTTACGGAAACCTGTACTCGGTGCTGCCCGGCGGCGGCGATCTCCGACGACACACCGATCACGAGGACTTCTACGTCCGGCATGCATCCACTGACGGGGAGCGGGTCATCTTCGAATCGGCCGGTGAACTTTGGATCCTGCACGATCTGTCCTCTGCCGCGGTACGGCTGGACCTTTCGCTGGGCTCGGCATCTCAATCGCGCCGCCCGGGCCTGCTGAAAACCTCCAAACACCTGGGCGCGGTGGCGCCGGATGACAGCGGCTCCGCCAGCGTCGTGGAGGCCCATGGCACGCTTCACTGGCTCCGCCACAAGGACGGCCCGTCGCGTATCGTAGAGGCCACCCCGGGTGTCCGCGCGCGGCTCCCCAGGCCGCTCGACGGCGGCCGCCTCGCCTACGTCGCAGATCATGACGGCGTGGAGGCGATCTACATCAAGGAGATTGCCGCGCCGGTGCCCGACACCCTGGTTCCTGCCGTTACGGCAGCCCCCGTCGCCGCACCCGCGGCAGCGGATCGGGACCAACCGGAAGCACCGCTGCCCCGGCCGGTTCCCGCGGCGGCATCATCCGCAGCTGTGGCTGCCGACGTCGTTGTCCCGGTGCCGGATGACTCCCCGTCTAACAAATCCCTGGCCGACGTGCCCCCAAGCCCGGCAGAAGCTGTGGTCAACTCGGGACCGTCAGTCCTGACCCGCGTCGCCTTCCCCAAGCCCTCACGTGCCAGCGCCCTGGAAGCGAGCCCCGATGGCCGGTGGATTGCCGTGGGAACCTCCTTCGGCGACATTTATGTGGCGGACACAGCCACCGGGGACCTGTCCCTGGTCACCAGCATCGGCGAGGGAAGCATCGCGGAAATCGCGTGGTCCCCGGATTCGCAGTGGCTTACCTGGTCCGAACCAGTCACCTCGTTCGGCTCCCGGAGCCGGCTCCGGCTCGCCAACGCCACGGACCTGGCGGGCGGCATCGTCGAGGTCACGGACGGCCGTTTCTGCGACCTGTCCCCAAGTTTCACGCCGGACGGAAAGTTCCTGGCCTTCCTGTCCAACCGCAGCTTTGACCCGGTCTACGACGGGCACTCGTTTGACCTGTCTTTCCCCAGCCCCATCAAGCCGTATCTGGTGGCACTGGCAGCCACAACGCCGTCGCCGTTTGGCCCTGCCGTTGACCTGGCCCCTGCCGCAAGCGCGGACAACACGGACGGCACGGATGCAGACGCGGCGGCAGGCGCTGCACCAGTGAGTGCGGTCCGTGTGGATCCGGCCGGGTTGGCGCACCGTGTCATCGGCGTTCCCGTTCCCCAGGGCAACTACACGTCACTGACCTCAACGGAGGGCGCACTGCTGTGGCTGGACTGGGCCCTGGCCGGGGTCACCGGCGACGGCAAAGCCAGCCAGGACGACAAGGACGCCCGCCCCAGCCTGGTCCGGTTCGACCTGGCCCGCCGGAAGTCAGTCACGCTGGTGGAAGCCCTGGACAGCTACCGGCTCTCCGGCGACGGAAAAAAGGTGGTGCTCATCCACGACAAACAGGTCAGCGTGGTTCCCTCTGCCGCCAAGGCAGATGAGGAATCCGGCCAGCTCGTCAAGGTGGATCTGGGCCGCATCCGCGTGATGATGGATCCCCTCAGCGTCTGGGGCCAGGCGTTCGACGAAGCCTGGCGCCTGCAGCGCGACTTCTTCTGGGCCGAAGACATGGCAGGACAGGATTGGGAATCCATCCACAAACGCTACCGTCCGATCGTTGACCGGCTGGGGTCCCACGACGACCTGGTGGACCTGCTCTGGGAGCTACACGGGGAACTGGGCACCTCGCATGCCTACGTCCGGCCCGCAGCAGTCACGGAAAACGGCAGCAGTAGCCAGGGACGGCTCGGCGCAGACTTTGCCTTGACAGCGGCCGGCTGGGAGATCACCCGGATTCTTGCCGGGGAGTCCTCGGACCCGCTGGCCACCTCGCCGCTGACCCGGCCCGGTGCTGCCGCGATGTCCGGGGACGTAATACTGGCCATCGACGGTGTGCCGCTGTCCGCCGCTGTGAGCCCCGCGATGCAGCTGGTGGGCGCTGCCGGGCGGGCGGTGGAGCTGACCCTGCGCAACGGCACGGGGCATGGCGTCGAGGCAGGGGAGCAGCGGCGGATCGCCGTGATCCCGGTCAGGGACGAGGAACGGCTGCGCTATCAGGAGTGGGTGGCCGCGAACCGCGGGATTGTCCGCGAGGCCTCCGGCGGCCGCTACGGGTACCTGCACATCCCGGACATGATGGCGAACGGCTGGGCGCAGCTGCACCGCGACCTGGACACCGAAACTGCCCTCGACGGCCTCATCGTGGACGTCCGCCGGAACCGTGGCGGCCACACGTCCCAGCTGGTGGCGGAACTGATTGGCCGGAAGGTCACCGGCTGGAGCATGCCCCGCGGCGAACGTCCGCGGACCTACCCGCACCACGCGCCGCGTGGTCCGGTGATCATCCTCGCCGATGAATTTGCCGGCTCCGACGGCGACATCATCACCCAGGTCTCCAAGCTGCGGGGGATCGGCCCGGTGATCGGCACGCGCACCTGGGGCGGCGTGGTGGGGATCGATAACAGGTTCGCTCTGGCTGACGGCACCGGCGTGACCCAGCCGCGGTACGCCACCTGGTTTGGTGGCGGTGTGGGCTGGTCGGTGGAAAACTACGGCGTGGATCCCGACATCGAAGTGCTCTACCCGCCGCACGCTTATGCAGCCGGCAGGGACCCCCAGCTGGAATACGGGATCGGTGCGCTCACGGAAATGATCCAGGAGCTGCCGACCGACAAGCCCCCGGTCCGCGAAGGCTACCGCCGCCTGAAGCCCGCTCCGCTTCCTGCCCGCCGGCATGGCGGCTAAGACCGACGGCGACAATACACCAAAGAAGGCCCTGCCCCTCCGGTAGTCCGGGCGGGGCAGGGCCTTCTCCGTTTCAGGAGCAGCCAGCGTCACTAGCGAACGCGGCTGCCGCCTGGGTGGATCAGGATTCCAAGGATGCGTCCAAGGTGATCTCGATGCTGGCCAGCGCGCCGGAGACCGGGCAGCCGGTCTTGGCCTCGCCGGCGATCCGCTGGAACTCCTCTTCGGAGATGCCGGGGATCTTGGCTGACATCGTCAGGTGGCTCCCCGTGATACCGGTGCCGGGAACGAACGTCACATCGGCTTTGGTGTTGACCTCTTCCGGAGCATGTCCGGCCTGGGCGAGCATGTTGCTGAATGCCATCGAGAAGCAGCTCGCGTGCGCTGCGGCGATGAGTTCTTCCGGGCTGGTCTTGCCCCCTGCCGCTTCAGTGCGTGCCTTCCAGGTAACCTCAAATGTGCCCAGGCCGGAGCTGTCCAGCGTGGTCTGACCGGACCCTGTCATCAGGTCGCCGTTCCATACTGTGTGCGCGGTGCGTATTGCTGCCATGTCCACTCCTCAAGTCGGTTCGAACCGGGACCGGCCGTTGCCTGGCCCCGCCGGTTCCAATCCTAGGGATTGAGCGGGTGCCGTGCACAGGGTGTCCGCTCTCAGTGGATTGTGACTGTGCGCCTCGCCGGCAGCCGACGAAGGCCAGGCGGTTAATCCGCGTGGCCGTTAAACAGCGACGGCGCCGCTCCCGGATGAGGGGAGCAGCGCCGTCGGGGGCGGTTCGGCTGGCGATCAGTTCCAGAGCGTGGCGATGGCGATGTTAATCAGGGCCAGTCCGCCGACGCCGTGGGCGAGCCCGGTGGACACCGGTTCACCCTTCTTGACCTTGCGGGATCCGATCACGGCCAGCACGGCGACGGCGACGCCGATGGCGAACTTGATGCCGAGCTTGAAATAGTTGGGGTCGGAGTCGGGCATCATGGGGAGCATGCCCATCATGGCGACGCCGGTTAGCAGCTGCAGGAAGGCACCGTCCCGCTGGCGTGGGTGGACGGTCGGCTCTTTAATCGTGGCGATCCAGTAGCCCACGATCATTGCTGCGCCGACGATATGCAAGAACACCAGGGCGCTGAACACGATAGTCATGGCACCAGCATAGCCAGTAGTTTCTACGTCGCGTAGCAAAGCCGCGGGGGTCCCCGAAAGCACCGCGCCTTAAACCGCGACGGCGGTGCACGGGTTCCGGTGGTTTCCCACCGCTGCGTGCACCGCCGTCGTCCGGTCTTGCCCGGGATTAGAGTCCCAGGTCGGCCTCGAAGGCGCCTTCTTCGAGGCGGGCCTTCAGGGTCTGGAGGAAGCGTCCTGCGTCCGCTCCGTCCACCAGGCGGTGGTCGTACGTGAGGGACAGGTACATCATGGAGCGGATGGCGATCGAGTCGTCACCGTTCTCATCGGCCACCACCACGGGGCGCTTGACGATCGCGCCCGTGCCCAGGATGCCCACCTGCGGCTGGTTGATGATCGGGGTGTCGAACAGTGCGCCGACCGAACCGATGTTGGTGATGCTGAACGTTCCGCCGGACAGTTCGTCCGGGCCGATCTTACCGTCGCGGGTGCGGCCGGCAACGTCTGCGATCTTGCCGGCCAGCCCGGCCAGGTTCAGGTTGCCGGCATCGGTGACGACCGGAACCAGCAGGCCCTTGTCCGTGTCCACCGCAATCGCCAGGTGCTCGGCGTTGTGGTACGTGATCTCCTGCTTGTCCTCGTCGTACGCAGCGTTGAGCTTGGGGTGCTGCTTGAGGGCTTCGGCCACGGCCTTGGCGATGAACGGCAGGAAGGTGAGCTTGACGCCGTTCTGGGCCAGGAACGAGTTCTTGGCCTTCAGGCGCAGCTTGGCCACCTTGGTCATGTCCACTTCGTGCACCTGCGTAAGCTGCGTGGAGATTTCAAGGGATTCGCGCATGCGGCGGGCGATGACCTGGCGGATGCGGGGAGCCTTCTGCGTGGTACCGCGCAGAGAGGAGGCTGCCGGGCCCGCCGGAGCGGCGGACGGCTTGGCCGGTACAGCTGCGGGGGGAGCAGCCTTGGCTTCTGCCGCCGCGAGGACGTCCTGCTTGCGGATGCGCCCGCCGACGCCGGTACCGGAGAGTGATGCGACGTCCACGCCGTGCTGGTTGGCCAGCTTCCGGACCAGGGGCGTCACGTAGCCGGATTCGCCACCCGCAGCAGGCTCGGCCGCGGGTTCCGGGGCCGAAACTGGAGCAGGTGTTGCTGCCGCGGCCGGTGCCGCCGGAGCGGCCGCTGCCTTCGGTGCCGCCGGAGCGGCCTCTGCCTTCGGTGCAGCGGGAGCAGGTGCCGCGGCGGGCGCTGGTGCCGCAGGCTCAGCGGCGGGCGCCGGAGCTGCTGCCGGAGCGGAGGCTGCGGGGGCAGTCGCGCCGGACCCGATGACAGCGAGGACTGCGCCAACTTCGGCCGTTTCGTCTTCGTTGACCCGGATTTCCTGCAGCGTTCCGGCGACGGGGGACGGGATTTCGGTGTCAACCTTGTCCGTGGAAACCTCGAGGAGCGGCTCATCCACTGCAACGGTGTCGCCCACGGCCTTCAGCCAGCGGGTGACGGTTCCTTCAGTGACGCTTTCGCCCAGTGCCGGGAGGGTGACGTCGTGAGTTTCGCCGTCCGACGCGTCGGGTGCTGCCGCTGCGGGAGCTTCTGCAGCCGGTGCTTCGGCGGCCGGAGCCTCCTCTGCGGGTGCCTCCGCAGCCGGTGCGGCGGGGGCTTCCTCGGCCGGCGCTGCTGCTTCGGCGGCTGCGCCGCCGCCGGAGCCGTGGCCGATCCGGACCAAGGGCGCACCTACTTCCGCGGTCTCGTCTTCGGCGACGAGAATTTCCTCGATGATGCCGGCAATCGGAGAGGGGATTTCGGTGTCTACTTTGTCGGTGGAAACCTCGAGCAGCGGTTCGTCCACCTCTACCCGGTCACCTACCTGCTTGAGCCAGCGGGTGACGGTTCCTTCGGTGACGCTCTCACCGAGGGCGGGCAAGTTAACGGATTCAGACATGTCGTCCCCGTTCTCCTTATTGATCTTTTGTGCGGATGATGGCTGGCTTGTTCGAGCTTAGTGCACCCGGCGGATCACGCCGGGGGCACTAAGCCCTGTTGTCTTGCGGTGGTGCGGGCGGATCTGCTAGCCGTGCAGGGGCTTGCCGGCCAGGGCCAGGTGGGCCTCGCCCAGGGACTCGTTCTGAGTCGGGTGTGCGTGGACCAGTTGGGCCACGTCCTCCGGGTAGGCTTCCCAGTTCACGATCAGCTGGGCCTCGCCGATCTGCTCGCCCATGCGGGCGCCGATCATGTGCACGCCGACAACGGGGCCGTCCTTCTGGCGGACCAGCTTGACAAGGCCGCCGGTGCCCAGGATGGAGCTTTTGCCGTTGCCGGCAAGGTTGTATTCCTGGGTCTGGATCTGGTCGTCACCGAACTTGGCCTTGGCGGCCTTTTCCGTGTAGCCCACCGTGGCGATTTCGGGCTCGGAGTAGGTGACCTTGGGGATGTTGACGTCTTCGACGACGACGGGCTTCAGGCCGGCGATTTCCTCGGCGACGAAGATGCCCTGCTGGTACCCGCGGTGTGCCAGCTGGACGCCGGGGACGATGTCGCCGACGGCATAGACGTTGCCGACACCGGTGTGCAGACGCTCGTTGGTGATGACGAAGCCGCGGTCGATGGTCAGACCTGCCTCTTCGTAGCCGAGGTTGGCCGTGACCGGGCCGCGGCCGACGGCCACAAGCATCAGGTCAGCTTCAAAGGTCTTGCCGTCCACGAGGGTGACCTTCACGCCGTCGGCGTTCTGCTCAACGCCCTGGAAGAACGTCCCGGTGGAGAACTTGATGCCGCGCTTCTTGAAGGCGCGCTCGAAGGCCTTGACGATTGTCGCGTCCTCGTTCGGGACCAGGGAAGGCAGGCCCTCGATGATGGTGACGTCGACGCCGAAAGACTTCCAAACCGAAGCGAACTCGACGCCGATCACGCCGCCGCCCAGGATGATCGCGCTCTTGGGGATGAAATCCATGGTGAGGGCTTCGTCGGAGGTGATGACCTTGCCGCCGATTTCCAGGCCCGGCAGCGACCGGGAGTAGGAGCCGGTCGCGAGGACAATGTTCTTGCCCTTGTACGCGGTGCCGTTCACGACTACGGTATCGGTGCCCTGGAGCTTGCCTTCGCCTTCGATGACGGTGATGCCTTTTTTGCCCTTGATGAGACCCTGCAGGCCTTTGAACTTGCCGGCGATGATCCCGTCTTTGTAGGCGTTGACAGCGGTGATGTCAATGCTGTCAAGAGTGACGTTGACGCCGTACTTTGCCGAGTCGCGGGCGTGGTCGGCAAGTTCAGCGGAGTGCAGCAGTGCCTTGGTGGGGATACAGCCGTTGTGCAGGCAGGTGCCGCCGAGCTTGCCCTTTTCGATCAGGCCAACGGTGAGGCCAAGCTGAACGGCACGCAGGGCAGTTGCGTAACCGCCGCTGCCGCCGCCGAGTACCAGGATGTCGAATTCTTGCGCAGTTGCCTGATCGGCCACTAAAACGCTCCCTCGCGTGAACGATGACACGAGAGTACGCATCATCTGGTCTTGGAACTTCCCTGCCGTGATTATGCCAGCAGGACAGTTCCCTTTCATTTGTGACTACCGGAGTTCACCTTAGCGAACCACTAATACATGCTCCACCTTGCCGTCGGGTTTGTGGGGCGCTTGTGGTGAGAGTCACGCGGCGTAGTGTCCAAGGAATCACGGAGGTGTCACAAAGCCGCGTGACAGTTCAAAAGCCGGTCAGGCGGCAGCTGCCAGGATGTCCTCCACGTAAGCCACCAGTGTGCGGACGGTGCAGCCTGTGCCCTGCTTGTGCGTGTAGCCGTAGGGGCTTCCGTTGTTGAAGGACGGGCCGGCGATGTCGATGTGCGCCCAGGGAATCTGTTCCCCGTCCTTGCCCTTGCCCACAAACTCGCGCAGGAAAACAGCCGCGGTCATCATGCCGCCGTGGCGTTCGCCGATGTTGGCGAGGTCGGCCACCTGGGAGTCGATGCTCGGGCGCAGTTCCTCCGGCAGCGGCATGGGCCACACCAGTTCGCCCGCGCGGTCTGCGGCGGCCTTGATCGGTCCGGTGACGCTGTCAGAGCCCATGACGCCCGCAGTCCTGTTGCCGAGGGCGATGAGCTGCGCGCCCGTGAGGGTGGCGACGTCGATGATGGCGTCAGGGTATTCACGGCTCGCCGCGACGATGCCGTCTGCCATCACCAGGCGGCCCTCGGCGTCGGTGTTCAGCACTTCCACGGTCTTGCCGCCGAACATGGTGAGCACATCAGCAGGCCGTGAAGCTGCACCGGAGGGCATGTTTTCAGCGATGCAGAGCCAGGCGGTCGCCTTCACCGGCAGACCCAGTCCTGCGATCGCCAGCACGGTGTTAAGGACGACGGCGGCGCCCGCCATATCGCTCTTCATGTCACCCATGCCAAGGGCCGGTTTAATGGAAATGCCGCCGGTGTCGAACGTGATGCCCTTGCCGACGAGGGCGATTTTTGCGGTCGCCTTCGCGGGCGCGTATTCGACCTTCACCAGGCGGGGCTGGCGGGTGGAGCCCTTGCCGACGCCCATGATGCCGCCGAAGCCTTCCTTTTCGAGGCGCTTTTCGTCCCAGACAGTCACTTTGACCGGCAGGCCCTTGGCCAGTTCCTTGGCGGCCTCGGCGAAGGATTCGGGGTACAGGTGGCTGGGCGGCTGGTTGACCAGCGAGCGCGTGGCGTTAACTGCTTGACCGATCAGGCCGGCACGCGTCAGCGCGGCGCGAAGCGCATCGTTGGGGGCAACGTCCGTGTAGATCAACGCGTTGCGGACCGGTTCCTTCAGTCCGTCCTTGGACGACCGGTACTCGGTGAAGGAATAGGCGCCCAGGGCCGCACCCTCGGCGACCGCAGCGACGTCGGCGACTCCCGCCGTCGGGAGCGCGAGGACAACAGTGGGCAGGCCACCGAGCTGGCGGACGGCGGAACCCGCGGCACGGCGCAGGGCCTCTTCGGTGAGCGGACGGCCAGCGGCCACCTTGCCAACACCGGCGAGAACCAGGACGCCGGTACCCGTTTCCGGGAGGCCGGGCAGCCGGACGATCTGGTCAGCGGCGCCGGTGACACCCAGAACCTTAAGGGAATCGGTCAGTGCTTCCGCCGATTTTGCGGTCAGCGGGTTCGCAAGCAGGATAGGGCCGTCCGATCCCTGTCCCACGCCGATGACGACGGCGTCACTGGGGGTCCTCTTCAGGTCCTTGGCGAGGGTACTAAGGTTGATTTCAGTATTCTTGACCACGGGGTAAGTCCTCAATTCTCGAAAAGGCTGTTCGCGCTGGTATGGATGTCAGGCGCTCGGCCATGGAAATCCGGGGGCCGTCCGATCGGGACGTCGCCGGGGTGCCGGTAATCCCGTCCGGCGGGCCATTCACGATCGTAGCCGCTGCGGGCATCGGCCGCGGAATCCCCTGAGACCTGCGCCACACCGCCTGGCGGAATTCCCGGGTGCCTGAACGTGTTGTACAAGATATTCACCCGACTCCTTGAAAGGACGACGCCGTGCTTGAACGGATTTCCGGTTCCCTGCTGGACCCCGATGCGCTCTATGCGAGCAACATCGAGCTGTTCCACAGCCCGGCGCTCCGCGGGCTGAACCTGGTGATGGGCTTCACCGGCTTTGCCGATGCCGGCCACGTGGTGAGGCAGATCAATGCGGAGCTCCTGGACACCCTCGACGCCGAGCCGGTGGCTGTGTTCGACGCTGACCAGCTCATCGACTACCGTTCGAGACGGCCCCACATCTCCTTCGTGGAGGATCATCTGCAGGACTACCAGCAGCCGAAGCTGGCGCTGTACAAGCTGACGGACGGGCTCGGCAGCCCCTTCCTGCTGCTGGCCGGTTTTGAACCCGACCTTCAATGGGAGCGGTTCGCACGCGCCGTCGTCGGCATTGTGGAAAAGCTGGACGTGAACCTGGTGACCTGGATCCACTCCATTCCCATGCCTGTGCCGCACACACGCCCCGTGGGCGTGACCGTCCACGGCAACCGTCCGGAACTGATCGAGGGCATTTCCGTCTGGAAGCCCACCGTCGACGTTCCGGCTGCCGTAGGGCACATTCTGGAGCTGCGGCTGATGGAGGCTGAGCGCAATGTTGCCGGCTACGTGATCCACGTTCCGCACTACCTTGCCGACGCGGAATACCCGCCGGCCGCAGTAGCCGGACTTGAATTCCTCGGTGCCGCGACGTCCCTGATGCTGCCGGCGGACCGGCTGCGCGAGGCGGGCCGGGAAGTGGGCCGCCAGATCGCTGAACAGGTCGCAGCCTCGGAAGATGTGCAGCAGGTTGTCGCCCGGCTGGAAGAGCGGTACGACGAGAAGGCCGAGGGGACCGTCCGGCGCTCGCTCCTGGCCGATGAAAATGACGAACTTCCGAACGGGGACGAGCTGGGCGCTGCAGTAGAGGCCTACCTGGCCCGCGAGAACCCGCACCCGTAGCCGCCGGCCCCACGGCGTCCGCTTGGCAGACGCCTGCCCGGGGCGGAGCAGCAGCCCGGGCATAATGAGGGGGTGACTGCACCCCGAGCCTGGCTGATCTGGAGCATCGGCATCTTCGCCTACCTTGTGGCCGTCTCCCAGCGCACCTCATTCGGTGTGGTGGGGCTGGAAGCCACCGAGCGGTTCCATGCCGGCGCGTCCGCCATCTCCTTCTTCACGGTGCTGCAGCTGCTGGTCTACGCAGGCCTGCAGATCCCCGTCGGCCTCTTGGCGGACAGGTTCGGCTCGCGCATCATGATCGCCGGCGGGGCCGTCCTCATGGGACTTGGGCAGCTCCAGCTGGCCTTCGCCGACACCATCCCCGGCGGTGTGGCAGGGCGGGTTCTTGTGGGCGCCGGCGACGCCATGACCTTTATTTCCGTGATCCGGCTCATTCCCCTGTGGTTCGCGCCTGCCCGGGTTCCCCTGGTCACGCAGCTGACGGGCATGTCGGGCCAGTTGGGGCAACTGTTCAGTGTGCTGCCGTTCGCCTTCGTCCTGCATTCCTTCGGCTGGACCCCCGGCTTCCTGATGCTCGCGGGCATGGCGGGCCTGGCGGTGGTGCTGGTGCTGGTCCTGTTGAAGGACCACCCGCCCGGTGCGCCCGCCCCCCAGTCGCAGCAAGGGTTGAAGGCCACCGGCGCCTCGCTCGCGCGGGCCTGGCGCCAGCCGGGTACCCGGCTGGGGATGTGGAGCCACTTCACCATCCAGTTCAGCGGCACGGTCTTCGCCATGACCTGGGGATATCCGTTCCTGATCTCGGGACAGGGCCTGGATGCAGCAACCGTGGCCGGCCTGATGACCTTGTACGTTGCGGCGGCGATGGCCGTGGGCCCTTTCATCGGGCAGTTCGTTTCCCGCCACCCACTTCGCCGGTCAACCATGGTGCTGCTCATCGCCGGGGCCACGGCCGCTGCCTGGGCCGCCGTGCTGGTGACGCCTGGCCGCTCCCCGCTGTGGTTGCTGGCGTGCCTGGTGGTGGTCCTGGCCATCGGGGGGCCAGGATCGATGATCGGGTTTGATTTCGCGCGGACGTTTAATCCGGCGCACAGGATCGGAACCGCAACGGGCATCGTGAATGTGGGCGGCTTCATCGCGGCCCTCGTGGCGATCTTCCTGGTCGGCCTCGTGCTGGACGTCCTGCTGGCCAGCGGCTATTCCGGCGGCGTCCTCTACGGGCTCGAGCCGTTCCGGATCGCACTTAGCGTGCAGTTCCTTTTGCTGGGCTTCGGCGCCGCCATGACGCTGGTCTGCCGGCGCAAAGTACGGCGTCAAATGGCCGCGCAGGGTGTTGTGGTGCCGCCGCTCCTCCGGGCCATGGCGCAGCAGCGGCGGGTCAACCTGGCCCGGCGGCGCCAGCCATCCGAGTCCAAGGACCGCGCGGGCAAAGACTGACACCTTTCCTGCACAGGCAGGTTTCCAGGCGTGTTCTTCACATACGGCAAGTTGGCGCTTCACTGCCGTTCGCGCTGCGCCAAAGCTGGAACCATGAAACCTTCAGAACACCTGACCGTCCGAGGCCCTGAAGACATCCTCGGCTTCATTCCGCATTCCCTGGGCTACTGGCCTGCCGACAGCCTGGTTGCCATGACCCTGCAGGGGAACCGGCTGGGAGCAACCCTGAGGCTGGATCTTCCAGGCCCGGAAACCCTCGCGGACCCGCGGGACTACGCCCGCACAGTGCGGGACTATCTCCGGGCTGACGGGAATGCCGACGCGGCCCTGCTGGCCTGCTTCACCAACGACGGCTGGATGGAACCACCTGGAACCTACCGCGGGCTACTTGACGCCTTGCAGTCGGAACTGGGGGCCGCGGGCATGCCGGTACGTGACGCCTGGTATGTCGGTGACGCCTACTGGCGTGATGCCTATTGCACCGACCCGTCCTGCTGCCCCTCGCCGGGCCGGTCCGTTCAGGCGATCCGGGACAGCATGCTCAACGCCGAGATGGTTTTCCGCGGCAGCAGCGTCGGGCCCGCACCAGAGGACGGTGCCCACCCTCCGCCCACGCTTTCCGGGGCGGACCGGACGGCCATCCTTGCCTACGAGGAAACGTGGGCGGAGCAGCTGGACCGGCGCCGGGGGAGCAGGGACCAGTTCGGCCAGCTGATGGTCCAGTGGGAGGCCCTGCTGGCCAACGTGCCTGGTCAGGTGCTGCCGGTCAACGAGATTGGCTACCTTCGCGCGTCGCTCCGTGTCCCGGCCTGGCGTGACGCCGTCCTGGTGATGGCCGCCGCCGGTCAGGCGGCCGCCCTGGCGGGTGCCGAGAAATTCGATATCTTCGATGCGGGCTGCATCCTGGCTCCGGTGGGGCCTGCACTCCTGGGCTTCGAACCTTCCGGACTAGCGTCCGGAGCCGGAGCGGCAGGATGGGGGCCAGCCGGTCAGGGTATCCCAGGCATTCCGGGGTATGGCGAAGTCCTGTTGGGGCTGGACCCTGTGGTTCCTGCCTGGCACACCCTTAACAGCCTTGACGCAGTGCTGGAACAGCTGTCGGCGTGCGGCGGTCAGGCCGGTGCGGCCGCGCTGACCGGACGTGGGTGGATCGCGTGGTGCAGGGGGCGGGGGTCGTACGCTGCCGCGTACCTCGGCCGTGCCCTTGAGGAGCAACCAGGCTACCGGTTGGCTGAACTCATGCTTGAGCTGGTGCGGCGCGGCACCCTCTGTGGCTGGGCTGCACGGAAGGAAGCCGCCTGGCGGAAATTCGAACCGGATGCAGCCTGAGCCGTTGTAGCCTTGCCCGTGTGGACCGGGATGGGACAGCTTTGAGGCCGGGTTTGGGGAAAACCGTGAGACAATGGTTGCCGAGACCCGGTTGGGTCCGTGAATCAAGTGCATATGATGAAGCCCAGCAGGGAACATTATGGCCGCCCCGGCAGTTCTACTTGTAGACTCTGCCGGCCGTGGTTGCACCTGATATTCATCACGGACTTGACAGGGTCATAGTGGTGTTGCCCGTATGGTGATTCCACAGACCGCCGCTAGAAAGGTTTTCTGTGACCCCGTCTTCCGCGAAGAAGGAACCCGCCGCCCAGGACGATTTGTCCCCTGAGGCGAAGCAGGCTGCAACGAACGCCAAGCGAGCAGCGACGCGGGCAGCCAACAAAGCCATTAAGGATGCCTCCGGTGACGCCGGTTTGGACGGCAAGCCTGAGCCCAAGAAGCGCGGACCCAAGCCCGGCGCCAAAGCCGCTGCCGAAGCAGCCGGAAAATCCGCGCGCGGCGACGATGATGAGGACGTTGAGGAGGACCTCGACGACATCAACATCGCCGATGACAGCGAGATCAACGCCGCCAAGGCTGCCTCCGCAGCAACGGGCAAGGGGTTTGTCTACTCGGATGCCGATGACGACGATGCCCCTGTCCAGCAAGTGATGTCGGCCGGTGCCACGGCTGACCCTGTCAAGGATTACCTCAAGCAGATCGGTAAGGTTGCGCTGCTCAACGCCGAGCAGGAAGTCGACCTCGCGCTTCGGATCGAAGCCGGACTCTTCGCCGAAGAGAAGATCAACGCCGACGACGGCTCGATGGAACCCAAGTTCAAGCGTGAACTTGAGTTCGTCATCCACGACGGTAAGCGCGCCAAGAACCACTTGCTCGAAGCCAACCTCCGCCTCGTGGTTTCATTGGCCAAGCGCTACACCGGCCGAGGCATGCTGTTTCTTGACCTCATCCAGGAAGGCAACCTGGGTCTAATCCGTGCTGTCGAGAAGTTCGACTACACGAAGGGCTTCAAGTTCTCCACGTACGCCACATGGTGGATCCGCCAGGCCATCACCCGCGCCATGGCAGACCAGGCCCGCACCATCCGCATCCCGGTGCACATGGTCGAAGTCATCAACAAGCTGGCCCGCGTGCAGCGCCAGATGCTCCAGGACCTGGGCCGGGAACCCACGCCGGAAGAACTGGCCCTCGAACTGGACATGACTCCTGAAAAGGTCGTCGAGGTCCAGAAGTACGGCCGCGAACCAATCTCCCTGCACACCCCGCTGGGTGAAGACGGCGACTCCGAGTTCGGCGACCTCATCGAGGACTCCGAAGCCGTCGTTCCCGCTGATGCCGTAAGCTTTACGCTCCTGCAGGAACAGCTGCATTCCGTTCTGGACACCCTGTCCGAGCGCGAAGCCGGCGTGGTGGCCATGCGTTTCGGCCTGACCGACGGCCAGCCGAAGACTTTAGACGAAATCGGCAAGGTCTACGGAGTCACGCGTGAGCGTATCCGCCAGATCGAATCAAAGACCATGTCCAAGCTCCGCCACCCGTCACGGTCGCAGGTGCTGCGGGACTACCTGGACTAGATCGGGACTCAGGCAGCGCGGGTCACCTTCCGCCCATCATCTTCGGGTTGAGGGGTGAGGAGGGGACCTGCGTTGTCCGCTTTGGGATTCAATGCGTGGTCTCCGTACCAAAGAAGAGGACCCCTCCGGCTGGAGGAGTCCTCTTCTTTGGTGTGCAAGGTTGGGTGCGCCTGGTCAGTCGACGGCCACCGGAGCCTTCTCGTGAAGCCTGCCCGTCTCGTCGTGCCAGTCGGAGCTCAGCGGCCTCAGTGTAGCCTCGATTGCACGGGCGTGGTGGCCGCAGAACAGCAACTCACCGCCGGAGGACTCGAGTACAACGCGGACATATGCCTGAGCTCCGCAGCGATCGCACCGGTCCAGTGCGTTGAGTGTGCGGTCTGCCACTGCTGTTGTCATGTCGGCCTCCTTAGTAGATCTGTATGTCTATGTAACCAGTATTCGTAGCAATTCCATCGCAAGGACGGGTCAAGTTCGCTGTCCGCGTAGCCACAAGAATTGATCAAGGCGCAGGGTTCCGTCACGGAAGGATAACGAGTGGGCCGCGCACAGCCTTGGCCACGTGTGGCAGCCACCCGCCTGCTGCCGCGCCGACTAGGCTTGATGCAGCGCCTGCAGCGCCTGCAGCGCCCGCAGCGCCCGCAGTTCCGTCACTGAAGGAGTTCACAACCCGTGGCACCAAGTTCCGATTACACCGCCCGGCATCTTTCTGTCCTGGAGGGCCTCGAAGCCGTCCGCAAGCGCCCCGGCATGTATATCGGTTCCACCGATTCGCGCGGGCTGATGCACTGCCTGTGGGAGATCATCGACAACTCGGTGGACGAAGCGCTTGCCGGTTTTGGCCACGACATCAAGATCATCCTGCACGCGGACAACTCCGTGGAAATTCACGACGACGGCCGCGGCATCCCCGTGGACGTGGAACCGAAAACGGGACTCACCGGCGTTGAGGTGGTCTTCACCAAACTCCATGCGGGCGGCAAGTTCGGCGGCGGGTCCTACACGGCTTCCGGCGGCCTGCACGGCGTAGGCGCCTCCGTGGTGAACGCCCTGTCTGCCCGCCTGGACGTTGAAGTGGACCGCGGCAGCAAAACCTACAAAATGTCATTCCGGCGCGGCGAGCCGGGGCGCTTCAAGGACCAGGGGTCCAAGCTGGACCCGTCGGCAGTGTTCGCGCCGTTTGTGGACGGCTCCGTGCTGGACGTGGTAGGCAAGGCGAAGCGTGGTGTGACCGGGACCCGGATCCGATACTGGGCAGACCGCCAGATTTTCACGCCGGACGCCAAGTTCTCTTATGACGAACTGGCCGCGCGGGCACGGCAGACCTCCTTCCTGGTGCCGGGGCTCAAGCTCACCGTCCGCGATGAACGCAGGCTGCCAGGGACCCCCGGTGAAACGGCGGGCCACGAAGAGGTGTTCCACCACGACGGCGGCCTGTCCGAGTTCGTCGAGTTCCTGGCCGCCGATCCTGCCGTCACCGACGTCTGGCGGCTGCACGGTTCAGGCAAATTCAAGGAAACCGTGCCGGTACTGGACGAGCGCGGGCACAGCCAGCTCGCCGAGGTTGAACGCGACTGTGAAGTGGACGTGGCGCTCCGCTGGGGCATCGGCTATGACAGCACCGTCCGTAGCTTCGTCAACATCATCGCGACGCCCAAGGGCGGAACCCACCAGTCAGGCTTCGAGCAGGCGCTGGTTAAGACGTTCCGGAAAGCAGTGGAGGCCAACGCCCGCAAGCTGAAGGCCGGGAACGACAAAATTGAGAAAGACGACATCTTCGCCGGGCTGACGGCTGTGCTGACGGTCCGGTTGTCCGAGCCGCAGTTCGAGGGCCAGACCAAAGAGATCCTGGGCACCTCCGCGGTCCGCGCCATCGTCGCGAAGGTCGTTGAGCAGGAGATCACCGCGAAGCTGAACTCAGCCAACCGGAATGACAAGGCCCACTCAGCGCTATTGCTGGAAAAAATTGTCAGCGAGATGAAGTCCCGGATTTCCGCTCGGGTGCACAAGGAGACCCAGCGGCGCAAGAACGCCCTGGAGACCTCGTCCATGCCCACCAAGCTCGCCGACTGCCGGACGGACGACGTCGACCGTTCCGAACTGTTCATTGTGGAAGGCGACTCGGCGCTGGGAACTGCCAAGCTGGCGCGGTCCTCGGACTTCCAAGCGCTGCTGCCCATCCGCGGCAAAATCCTGAACGTGCAGAAGGCGTCCGTGGGAGACATGCTGTCCAACGCGGAATGTGCTGCGCTGATCCAGGTGGTGGGCGCAGGTTCGGGCCGCAGCTTCGACATCAACGCGGCCCGGTACGGCAAGGTCATCCTGATGACCGACGCCGACGTGGACGGCGCGCACATTCGGACTCTGCTGCTGACGCTTTTCTTCCGGTACATGCGCCCCATGATCGACGCCGGAAGAGTCTATGCTGCCGTGCCGCCTCTGCACCGGGTGGAGGTCATCAACGCCGGGCAGAAGGCCAATGACATGATCTACACCTACTCGGAGACGGAATTGCATGTGCTCCTGGCCCGGCTGGCCGGGGAAGGCAAGCGCTACAAGGAGCCGATCCAGCGGTACAAGGGCCTGGGCGAGATGGACGCCGGGCAGCTGGCCGAAACTACCATGGATCCGCGGCACCGGACACTGCGCAAAGTGGGCATCGAGAATGCCAAGCACGCGGAGGACACGTTCGACCTGCTGATGGGATCCGATGTGGCCCCCCGTAAAGACTTCATCATCGCCGGCGCCTCCAGCCTGGACCGGGAGCGGATCGACGCCTGACAACCGGTGACGGACCGGCCCAGGACGTCACAGCCCACAATCGGGGATTCAGTCCGGGACGGGATCCAGCCGATGCGAGGTTCAGTAGCCGCGCTTCAACCCAGCAGGCCAGGCACGATCAGCAGGGCGGTGGGCAGGGCCAGGAGCAGGGCGCAGCCGGCGAGCACCAGCCCGCGGGCGGCGGCAGGAAGCTGCGGCTGAGGGGACAGCAGCCGGCTGACCCGGGACATGGTGGTCCGGGCAGAACCTGAGACGGCGCCGGCGGGCGCCTCAAGCCCATCCAGGGCAAGGCCGGGGTGCGCGGACGGCAGGGCGGCGGCCGCCACACCCGTCGCCGTACCAGCGGCCATACCTCCGGTGGGGCCGCTGGCCACTATGGCGATCGCCTTGATGAGCGTGGCGTTGGTTTCCGTCTTGAGGGCTACGTCATCAGCCAGCATCTCGATCAGCGAGTTCACCGCCTCCTGCGCGAGGCGGGTGGTGGGCAGCCAGGGGAGCGCCTGGCGCCATGCGGCAAACGCCCAGAGCAGGAGATGGTGGCGCTGGTTGAGGTGGGCATTCTCGTGGCTCAGGACCGCCCTTAATTCGGCCGGCTCCAGAGCCGCCATCAGGCCGTCCGAGAGCACCGTAACGGAGCGGGCCCCGCCCGGCAGGCAATAGGCAACAGGTGAATCGTGGCTGATGACCACTGTTCGGTCTGCGTCAACGGACGGGGCGGCCAACAGGGCCAGGAGTTCCCGGTGCCGACGCCGCTGCCGCTCGATCCTGTAGTACGTCAGCAGGAGGGTGAAGACCAGGTGGGCGGTGAGCAGCGCCGCGGCGGACAGTGCGAAGAGATGCCAGAAGCCCAGTGCCGTGGTGGGCGCGTTGAAGAAGACCATGGCCGCCAGCCCGCGCAGCCCCGAGATGAGGTTGTCTCCGATCGGTTCGAGCCCGTAGACCAGCATGGCGCCGATCATGGACAGTCCGCCCGCGAGTGCTATTGCCTGCCACAGCAGCATGGCCGTGAATGGTGACCGTGCCGGCCAGGAGGCACGTGAAAGCAGGATAGGCACTGGCCACGCCAGGACTATCGCCAGGACCGCCAGCAGGTACGAGGTCCAGAACATGGTCCCCTAGATGTGGCCAAGCAGTTTGCGCAGGGTTTCCGCTTCACTGTCCGTCACGGAGCCGATGAACCGTGCCAGCACGGCTTCGCGGTCCGGCGCCGAGCCCAGGACTTCATGCATCAGTTCCGCCGTGTGGTCTTCCCTGCTCGAAACGGCCTGGTAGCGGTGCGGCCGCGTACCGCGTTCCCGCTCCACCAGGCCCTTCTTCTCGAGCCGCGAGAGGACGGTCAGGACTGTTGTGACGGCAAGCTCCTTGCCCTCATGCCCTGCGGCGTCCCCGTTTGCTTCAGTAGTTGTTGCCAGTCTGTCGCGCAGGGTATTCGCTGTGGCTGCTTCGTGGCCCGCCCAGAGCAGATCCATCACTGCCCGTTCCAGTTCGCCAAGACTTGCCATTGCCATACATCCTTCGATTTCCCCGCACCGGGCCGTTGACGGCCGCGGTGACTGCACCAGCGCTACATATACAAGAACAAATTTACCTGTTTTTCGGCTGAGTTTCTACGTACGGTAGAACAGTCGGCGCGCCGCGGCCTTGTGGGCGCCACTTCGTCATGGAAATGTTGGTTTACAGTGCTCGCCGCATTGTTCTACACTCTGTAGAAGTCAAAGTTCTACGAATCGTAGAAAAGTAGCACCGCCAACCGAGGGACTGCTGTGGAAGCTCTGGAAATCGCACGCTGGCAATTCGGCATCACCACCGTCTACCACTTCATGATGGTGCCCCTCACCATCGGACTGGGCCTGTTGGTCGCCGTGATGCAGACGCTCTGGCACCGCACCGGCAAGGAGGAATACCTCCGGATGACCAAGTTCTGGGGCAAGCTCTTCCTGATCAACTTCATCATGGGCGTCGCTACCGGCATTGTGCAGGAGTTCCAGTTCGGCATGGCCTGGAGCGAATACAGCCGTTTCGTTGGCGACATCTTCGGGGCGCCGCTGGCGCTGGAGTCGCTGCTGGCCTTCTTCGTTGAGTCCACGTTCCTGGGCCTGTGGATCTTCGGCTGGAAGCAGCTGAAGCCAGCCATCCACCTGGCCTGCCTCTGGGTGGCCGTGGTGGGATCGGTGTTCTCCGCGTACTTCATCATCGTAGCCAACAGCTGGATGCAGCATCCCGTGGGCGCGAAGATTATCGACGGCCGGCCGGTCATGACGGACGCCTGGGCAGTCTTCACCAACAACACCGCACTCGTGGCCTTCCCGCACACCCTGTTGGGCGCACTGGCCGTTGCCGGCGGCTTCCTTCTCGGTATTGCCTGGTACCACCTATGGCGCCGGCGCACCGACGGAGTCGACACCGTCGGCGCCGACGGGAAGGTGATTCCCGGTGAAGCAGCCATCCCCGGCCGTGACCGGACCGATTACAAAGTCTGGATCCGCTCCCTGCGGATCGGCGCCGTCGTCGCCATGATCTCGTTCGCCGGCACCGCACTGACCGGCGACCTCCAGGGGAAGCTGATGTTTGAGCAGCAACCCATGAAGATGGCCGCGGCCGAAGCCGCCTGCCACGACGGTACGGGCTTCTCCGTGCTGAGCATCGGGAACCTGGGCTCCAAGAACTGCGATGACATCAAGGCCGTGATCGAAGTACCCGGCATCCTGTCCTTCCTCGCCAAGGGCGACTTCACCACCGAGGTCAAGGGCGTAAACAGCCTCCTGGACCAGTACAAGGCCGACTACGGAACCCACCTGCCCAACAACCCGATCTACGGCGAGAGGGCAGGCCAGGAGATCCAGTACGTCCCGGTCATGGAAGTCACGTACTGGGGCTTCCGGATGATGATCGGCTTCGGGGGTTTAGCGGCGCTTGCCGCGCTCCTGGCGCTCTGGGTGACAAGAAAGGGCACGGTACCGGCATCGCGCTGGCTGATGCGCCTCGCGGTGTTCGGCATCCTGGCCCCGTTCGGCGCCAACGCGGCCGGATGGATCTTCACCGAGATGGGCAGGCAGCCGTTTGTGGTGGCCCCCAACCCGGCACTGAACGGCATTGACCAGGTGTTTATGTTCACCGCGGCAGCCGTCTCACCCGGAGTGTCGGCCGGTGAACTGCTGACCTCACTGATCGTTCTGACCGCCGTCTATGCCGCACTGCTTGTGGTTGAGGTCAAACTCCTGGTCAAGTTCATCCGGGGCGGTGTGGTATCCGCGATGCCGGAACTGGCCCACACCCCGGCCGACGAAAACGGGGACACCGACAAGGGCCCTGGCGCCGGCAAACCCGCCGGCGACGTCCTGGCATTCGCCTACTAAGAAGAGCAGAGGATACCCGAGCATGGAACTGCTGCCCACCATCTGGTTCATCGTCGTCGCGGTGCTTTGGACCGGATACCTCTTCCTTGAAGGATTTGACCTCGGCGTGGGAATGCTGATGAAACTGTTCGCGCGGAACAACACCGAGCGTCGCGTTCTGCTGAACACCGTCGGCCCGGTCTGGGACGGCAACGAGGTCTGGCTGATTACCGCCGGGGCCGCAACGTTTGCGGCGTTCCCGCTGTGGTACGCCTCGCTGTTTTCCGCCCTCTACCTCCCCCTCCTGGTAGTGCTGGTAGCCCTCATCTTCCGTGCCGTGGCATTCGAATACCGCGGCAAGGGTGACACCGACACGTGGCGCGCACGCTGGGACTGGGCGATCGCGCTGGGCTCCTTCTTTGCCGCCTTCGGTGTCGGCGCCGCACTGGCTCTGACCACCACCGGCCTGCCGCTGAACGCGAACGGTGACCGCGAAGGCGGTGCGTTCGCCTGGTTCAGCGGGTACGCCGTGCTGGGCGGGCTGGCCGTGGTGGGATTCTCCCTGCTCCACGCGCTGGCGTTCCTCGCATTGAAGACCGACGGCGACATCCGCCACCGTGCGCGCCGCTGGTTCGTCCGGCTGCTTCCGGTCCTGCTGCTGCCCCTGGCCGGCTGGGCACTCATCCTCCAGTTCCTGGAGGGCAAGCCGTGGACCTGGGCAGCGGTGATCGTGGCCGTGGTGGCCGCAGCAGCCGCATGGTTCCTGGCCCGGCGCGGATCCGAAGGCAGGGCATTTATGGCGATGGGGGCCTTCCTCCTTCTCGGCAGCGCGTCCATTTTCGGCGCCGTTTTCCCCGTAGTGCTGCCCTCCACCCTGGACCCTGCGTTTGATCTCACCGTCTCCAACGCGTCGTCGTCCGATTACACGCTCGGCCTCATGAGCGTGGTGGCAGCTGTTGGCCTGCCCCTGGTGATCACCTACCAGGCGTGGACTTACTGGGTGTTCCGGCGCCGGGTCAGCGCGTCCCAGATCCCCGTGGCCCACAGCTTCCTGCCGGCCATTGCCGTCAGGGCGTTCACCACGAAGGGCTGACCGGCTGTGCGCCCGGATTTTCCGGCCGGACCGGCAACCCGTTCCGCCATTTACTGGCTTGGCTTGCTGGCGGCACTGAAGGCGCTGTCGCTGGTTCTGATGGGGCAGTCCGTGGCTGCCATGCTGGCCGGCCTGGCGTTCGGGAGCGGGTCCTGGCCCGAGCAGTTGCCGTGGGGCCTGGCGGGCGTTGTCCTGAGGTCTGCCACCGTGTGGGCCCAGGGCATCGCAGCGCGCCGCGCCGCGCTGGGCATCAAGGAGGAGCTCCGCGCCGAACTGCTGGCCCGGGCCCTGCGGAACGGTGCACGCAGCACCGGCCCGGCCGACGGCGGGCTGGCCGTGCTGGCCACGCGCGGTCTGGATGCTCTGGACAGCTACTACACGCAGTTCCTGCCCGCCCTCGTCAACTGTGCCGCGATTCCGCTGCTGCTCGGGGCGCGCATCCTGTTCACCGATTGGGTCAGCGCGGTGGTGATTGTCCTGACAGTTCCGCTGGTCCCGCTGTTTATGGTGCTGATTGGCCGGTACACCGAGGACCATGTCAGCGCGGCCCAGGAAAGCCTGACCCGGCTGTCCGCCCACATGCTTGAGCTCGCCAAGGGCCTGCCGGTCCTGGTGGGACTGGGCCGTGCCGCCGCCCAGCGCAGGGCCCTCGAGGAGATCTCGGAGGAATACCGCGCCAGGACCATGGGGACACTGCGCACCGCGTTCCTGTCCGCACTGGCCCTGGAACTGATCGCGACGATTTCCGTCGCAGTGGTTGCCGTGTTCATTGGCGTCCGCCTGGTGCACGGCGACATGCCACTCGAGGCCGGCGTGCTGGCATTGATCCTCGCCCCCGACTGCTACCTGCCGCTGCGCGAGCTGGGCACGGCCCACCACGCCAGTGAGGACGGCCGGGCCGCCCTGGCCGCGACCAGAAAGGTCACCGAAGCACCCGAGCCGCAGCCGCTGCCCGCACCGGGACACGAAGCTGCCGCGTCCGACGGCGGCAGCACGGGCTCCGTGCCCGGGTCCGGGGGAGTGAGAGTCACGGGCCTCGCCGTCACCTACTCCGGACGCTCCGCTCCCGCCGTCGGGCCCTTAACGTTCACTGCACCGCAAGGGCTGATCACCGCCCTGGACGGCCCCAGCGGCGCCGGCAAAAGCACTGTCCTTGGCGTGTTGGCCGGGACCGTCGGAGACGGCGGCGGAACCACAGTGTCCGGCCGCCTCGCCGGCCTGCAGCGCGACGCCATCGCCTGGGTTCCGCAGCATCCGGTGATGGTGGCGGACTCCGTGCTCGGGGAGGTCATGCTGTATCTCGGTGGCGGAACGGGACCTGATACTCCGGCGGCAGCCGAGGCGGCAAGGGATTGCCTGGCGGCGGCGGCAGCCGGGCACCTCGCCGGCCACCATCCGGCCGAACTGAGCCCGGGCGAGCTGCGGCGCGTTGCGTTGGCTCGGGGCCTGGCCCGCATCAGGTCCGGTGCCACCGTTCTGCTGCTCGACGAGCCCACCGCACACCTTGACGGGGTGTCGGCGGCGCTGGTGCAGGATTCGATCCGTGCGCTCCGGGGCCAGGTGACCGTCATCCTGGTGGCTCACGACCAACAGACCCGCGAGCTGGCTGACCATCTGGTGCCTGTATCGGCCCACGGCATCACCGTTCCCTCCGGCGGAGCCGTGGTGTTGGCCGGGACCCGGCCCACCGGGACTACCGCGGCGCAGGAGCATGTCCTGGAAACTGTCGGGCGTCACCTGGCGGGGACACAGAACCCTGCCGCAGGTGATCCCCGGCCAAGCCGGACTGCCCGTCTCCTGACCGGACTGCTGTCACCGGTGTCCGGCCGGTTCGCCGGTGCCGCCGTGGTGGGCACCTTTGCCGCCATTTTCGCCGTGGCACTGTCCGGCCTGTCGGGCTGGCTCATCATCAGGGCGAGCGAACAGCCACCCATCCTGTACCTGCTCACCGCCATCGTCGGTGTGCGGTTCTTCGGTATCGGACGCGCCGTGCTGCGTTACTGGGAACGGCTCCTGCTGCACGACGCCGTCTTCGGCGCCCTCACCCGGCTGCGCGGCCGGCTCTGGGAAGCACTGAGCCGGAAGGCACTCTCGCTCCGGCGGCTACTGCAGGGCGGGAACGTCCTGGGCACGGTGATTGACGACGTCGACACCGTCCGGGATCTGTTGCCGCGGGTTGTCCTGCCGCCAGTGACGGCCCTTGCCGTGGCCGGTTCGGCGCTGGTGGCAACCGCGCTGGTGGCGCCTGCTGCGCTGCCTGCCGGTGTCTTGGCAGCGGCGCTCAGCCTGTTCCTGGCGCCGGCCGCGGCCCTGTGGGGGGACCGCCGCTCAGCTACAGCGGAGCAGAGTCTGCGGGCACGCGTCCTGCGGCGCACGTCGGCTGCGCTGGATGCCCGGGCAGAGCTGCACGCGAATGGAGTCGCGGGCACCGTCCTGGACGCGCTGCGCTCCGAGGACCGCCTGGCCACCCGGGCATCGCAGCGTTCCGCGTGGGCCGAAGGCCTCGGCCAGGCCATCACCGTCGCTGGCTGCGGAAGCGCCGCCTTGGCCGCTGCCGTGCTGGCCGCACCCCAGGTGCTGGCGGGAACCCTGGAGCCCGCCACTGCGGCGGTTGTTGTGCTGCTGCAGCTGGCGCTGGTTGAACCGTACGCAGCGGTGACGACGGCGGTGCGCCAGTACCCGGCGCTGCGCAGCGTTATGCGCCGGATCGGTGACTCCGGCGTGCTGGGCGATGGCGCCATCGATCCAGGGAACGCCGGCGGCCGGCACGTTGTCCCCGCCCGTTCCGGCGCCGCCGCCGGCGTTGAACTGGAAAATGTGGGGGCGGCCTGGCCCGGCGGAGAACTGGTGTTCTCCAGGATCTCCGCAACTGCCGGACCCGGCACCTGGCTGGCGGTCACCGGACCGTCCGGCGCGGGGAAATCCACGTTGCTCGCCGTCCTGCTGGGATTCCTGCCGGCCGTCACCGGCCGCACAGCGGTGACAGGGACGGCGGCCTGGTGCCCGCAGGAGGCACATCTGTTCGATTCGACGGTGCGGGGCAACCTCATGCTGGGCGTCCCAGCCGCGGACGCGGTTACCGGCGCTTCCGCTGCTCGCAGCGATGGCACGCCTGCCGATGGTGCGCCTACGGCCGGTGACGCCGAGCTTGAAGCGGCACTGACCGCCGTCGGCCTCAGCGCCCTGGTTTCGCGGCTACCGGCCGGGCTGGATACCCGGATCGGGCCGGGCGGCTCCTTCCTCAGCGGCGGCGAGCGGCAGCGCCTGGCTGTGGCGCGGACCCTGCTGACGGGGGCCGAAGTTATCCTGCTCGACGAGCCCACGGCTCATCTGGACGCACAGTCGGGACGGGAAATGCTGGCAGACCTCCGCGCCGGCCTGAAAGACCGCACAGTTGTCATGGTCACCCACAATCCGGCCGACATCCAGCCGGATGACGCCCGGCTGGAACTCCCGGCAGCTTCCCGGACGGGCGCGGCTGCTTCGCTGGTGGGCTGAGGCCGGTGGCCTGAACGTCGGGCATGCGCAGCCCGGCGTTCCCGGCTCGTTCCCTGCCCGGCCTGCCCGGTGCAGCGTCCCCGGCTGAGCCGTCTGCTCCTCAGCCGTCCACATCGTGGAGGTGATGGACGACGTCGTGCAGGAAGTACTGGGCAAGCGTCAGGACCGTGAATTCGGAGCCGTTGCTGCGGACGCCCCGCCGGTCCCACTCGGCTTCCCGGACGCCGGCGAAGGACTCCGCGATCTGTTCACCCTCCGCCGTCAGTTCTGCACTGACCACGGCGGGATCGGCGTTGGCGTAGTCCTTTTCGACGGCGGTGAGGTCCTGGTCCCAGTTCTCAAATTGGGCGCCGTCGGCGTCGAGCATGAGGTTCAGCCGCTGGTCGAACAGCGTGAAGACGTCGCGGACGTGGCAGGCGTATTCCAGGGCCGACCACGTCCTGTCATCCGGGCGTTCGGCCACCTCGGGCCTGCGGAGGACAGCCCGCCAGCGCGGCAGCATGTTTTCCACGCTGCCCGGCACCGTGGCCGGTGTGGCGGTGGAAGCGTCGAAGGAGCACTCGGGGCAAGGCCGGGACAGGACCCAGGTCCAGTCCTTTTCATCAGGAATGATAGGCATGGCAGCAGTCTAGGACGGATCGCTCCACGTCATGGCCGGACCCACCGCGTCCACTGCCTGGGAGAGCGGAATCCCGGAACCGTCACGCCGGCCGTGCTCCTGCGGCAGCGACCTGGCTATGCCGGCCAGCGATGAGGCCTTCGCAGGTCCGTGCCCGGCCCACGCCAGCAGCAGCGTGTCTTCGCCTTTGAGGAATCTGTGGGCGCGGACGCCTGCTGTGGCACGGCCCTTGGCAGGGTATTCGGCGAAAGATGTGACCTTCGCCGCCCCCGGCGCGGTGCCCGGCAGGGCTCCGTGGGTGCCGGCAACGGTGACCACCACGGCGGCGTCGTCGGCGGCGGTGACAGCCCCGAAGAACAGCACCTGGTCCCCGGCGGCCAGCTTGATGCCCACCATGCCGCCGGCCGTCCTGCCCTGGGCCCGGACGTTGGCGGCGCTGAAACGGAGCAATTGCGCCTCACGGGTCAGGAACACCAGATCAGTCTCCTCAGACCCGGCCGGCGCCACACCCACCACTTCATCCTTGTCCTTGAGCGTGATGACTTCCCAGTCCTCGCGGTTCAGGGGGTAGTCGGGCTGGACCCGCTTGACCACGCCGTGGGCCGTGCCGATGGCCAGCACTTCATCGAGCGGTGCAAACGCCACCAGCGTTTCACCCTTGAGCAGTGTGATGAAGTCCTTGGCCGGGACACCGCCGGCGAGGTTGGGCAGCCCGGACATGGGTGGCAGTACGGGCATGTCCATGACCTGAAGCCGAAGCATCCTGCCTTGTGAGGTGACCGCGGCTATTTCCCCACGGGCCGAGGACTTGACCACGGAACGGAAAACGTCGTGCTTGGCACGCGGCCCGGACTCCGCGAGGGGATCCTGGTTGGATGTCCGCGCGATCTGTCCCGACGCCGTCAGGATGGCCCAGCAGGGATCGTCCGAGATCTCCAGGGCCAGCGGCGCGGCCTTGCCCTTGCCGTTGGGGGCGGCCGACAAAGCTGCGGCCACGGTGGGGGAAACAGCCTCGGATTCGAGCAGGACGGTGCGCCGCGGCGTACCGTATTTTTCGGCGATTTCGCCGAGCTCGGAGGACACAAGTCCGCGCAGCCGCTCCTCGGAGCCGAGGATGGCTTCAAGCTCCGCGATCTCGCGGCGCAGCTCCTCCTGCTCCTTTTCAAGCTCGATCCGGGAGTACTTGGTCAGCTGCCGCAGCCGCAATTCCAGGATGTAATTGGCCTGGATTTCGGAAAGATCGTAGATGGACATGAGGCGGACCCTGGCGGCCGCCACCTCATCCGAAGAACGGATGATCTGGATGACCTCATCGATGTCCACGATGGCGATCAGCAGGCCCTCCACCAGATGGAGGCGGTCCTTCTTCTTGCCCAGCCGGAAGGCCGTCCGCCGGCGCACCACATCGATCCGGTGCTCCACGTAGACGGAGAGCAGCTTCACCAGGCCGAGGGTCTGCGGCTGGCCATCCACCAGGGTCACGTTGTTGATGCCGAAGGAATCCTCCATCGGCGAGTAGCGGTAGAGCTGTTGGAGGACGGCGTTCGGGTTGAACCCGTTCTTCAGCTCGATGACCAGGCGCAGGCCATGCTGGCGGTCCGTCAGGTCGACGATGTCACTGATCCCGGTCAGCTTTTTGCTGTTGACCGCGTCCTTGATCTTCTCGATCACCTTTTCGGGGCCGACCATGTACGGCAGCTCGGTGACAACCAGGCCGGTGCGCCGGGCCGAGAGCTGCTCGATCTCCACCTTTGCGCGGGTCTTGAAGGAACCGCGTCCGGTGGCGTAGGCGTCCCGGATTCCGTCCAGGCCCACGATCCGGCCCCCCGTTGGCAGGTCCGGTCCGGGCACAAAGCGCATCAGGTCATCGAGGGTCGCGTCCGGGTGGGCGATCAGGTGCCGCGCCGCGGAGATGACCTCAACGAGGTTGTGCGGGGCCATGTTGGTGGCCATTCCCACCGCGATGCCCGTGGCGCCGTTGACCAGCAGGTTGGGGAACGCGGCCGGTAGGACGTCCGGCTGGGTCAGCTGGTTGTCGTAGTTAGGGACAAAGTCCACTACGTCTTCGTCGAGGTGGTCGGTGAGTGTCAGGGCCGCCGCCGCGAGCCTGGCCTCCGTGTACCGGGGTGCCGCGGGACCGTCGTCGAGAGAGCCGAAGTTTCCGTGGCCGTCAATCAGCGGCAGGCGCAGCGAGAAGTCCTGGGCCATCCGGACCATGGCGTCATAGATGGCGGTATCGCCGTGGGGGTGGAGTTTACCCATGACCTCGCCCACCACGCGCGCGCTCTTAACGTGGCCGCGGTCCGGACGCAGGCCCATCTCGCTCATCATGTACAGGATCCGGCGCTGGACCGGCTTGAGCCCGTCCCGGGCATCAGGCAGGGCCCTGGAGTAAATCACCGAATACGCATACTCAAGGAAGGAGCCTTCCATCTCGGACGTCACATCAATGTCCACGATGTTCTCGACGAAATCCTGGGGAGCGTCCCCGGCAGGGGCTGGGCTTTGGCGGCGGGCCATGGGGCTGGTGGATCCTTCTGCGTGACTGGTGAAGCAGTGGTCTGGGTGCAGGTGTGGAGGATGAGCTCCGGGCACACGGCCTGCGCCGTGAGTTTGTGGTTAGGCTAAGCCTATGGTGGATCAGCCCGGGGACGGCGAATATCCGGAACATTGGGAAGCTGATGTCGTACTCCGTGACGGTGGAACGGCCCATCTGAGGCCCATCCACCCCAGCGATGCGGACGCGGTCCAGGCTTTCCATACCGGGCAGTCGCAGAACTCAATCTACATGCGCTTCTTCGCGTTCAAGGCCCGGCTGTCCAGCAAGGAGCTCAAGCGCTTCACCGAAGTGGACTACAAGGATCGGGTTGCCATGGTGATTACCTTCGGCGGCGAAATCCTGGGAATCGGCCGCTACGACAGGCTGAATGACCCCCTCGAAGCCGAAGTCGCGTTCAACATCGCCGACGCCCACCAGGGCCGGGGTATCGGCTCAATCCTGCTCGAACACCTTGCCACGGCGGCCCACGAAAACGGGATCCGGCGCTTCAGTGCCGAGGTGCTGCCGGAAAACCGCAAAATGCTGATGGTGTTCGCCGATGCCGGCTACGACGTCAAACGCCATTTCGACGACGGCGTGGTCAGCCTGGAGTTCAACATCGACCCCACCGAAAAGTCCCGTGCAGTGATGGAATCACGCGAGCACCGCGCCGAAGCGAGAAGCGTCCGGGACCTGCTGGCGCCGTCGTCCGTTGCCGTCATCGGGGCGAGCCGCAAATGGGGGACCGTGGGCTACCAGCTGCTGGAACACATCATCGAAGGCGGCTACTCCGGGCAGGTCTACGCCATCAACCCGGAGGCGCTGGAGCTCGCCGGGATGTTGTCCTTCGGCAGGATTTCCGAGGTTCCGGAGCCGGTGGGGCTCGCAGTGATCGCTGTTCCGTATGAGGAAGTGGCCACGGTGGTTGATCAGTGCGCCGCGGCGGGGGTCAAGGGTCTGGTGATCGCCTCCGCGGGCTTCGAGGACGACGGCGAACGCGGCCTCGCCAGCCAGCGCAACCTCGTGCGCAAGGCCAGGGCCAACGGCATGCGGGTGATCGGGCCCGCATCCCTGGGGATCGTTAACACCCATCCGGACGTGCGGCTGAACGCCTCCATGGCGCCCTCACTGCCCAGCCGCGGTGGCCTGGGACTGTTCAGCCAGTCGGCGGCGATCGGTGTGTCGCTCTACGCGGCGTCACACCGCCGCCGGCTGGGCGTTTCCACGGTCCTGTCGGCCGGCAACCGCGCGGACGTCTCGGGCAACGACATGATGCAGTTCTGGGAGGACGACGCCGACACTACCGCGGTGGGCCTCTACCTGGAGTCGATCGGGAACCCCCGCAAATTCTCCCGGATCGCCCGGCGGCTTGCCCGCAGCAAGCCCGTGGTGGTGGCGAAATCGGAAACCATGGGCCTGCGGCTGCCGCCTGGCCACGCCGTACGTACCACCCAGGCGCCCGCCGGAGCACTGGACGCCATGATGCGCCAGGCCGGCGTCATCCGGGTAGAGACCATCGAACAGCTGATGGACATCACCCAGATAGTGTCCGGGCAGCCGCTCCCGGCGGGGCCCGGACTGGCCATCTTCAGCAACTCCCTGGCGCTGGGCAAAGTGGTGGCGGACAGCGCCGAGGCACACGGCCTGACCGTGGATGGCATCGTCACTGATGTGGATCTCGACGCCGGCATGTCCCTGGCACTGCCAGCCCTCCGCCGCAGCCTCCGGGACACTCTCGCGTCCGACGCCGTCCATGCCGTGGTGGCCGCGCTGCTGCCGGTCCGCGGCCTGACGGTGGACCATATCGCCGAGGTCCTGGCTGAATGCTCGGCCGCCGCCGGGAAACCGGTCGTCGCTGCCTTCACCGGCATCCTTGACCCCTCCATCTATGTGGAGGGCATGGTGGGGGCCGAACAGCAGACAGTGCCGTGCTTCTCGAACGCCGGTGCGGCTGTGGCTGCGCTCGCCGCCGTGGTGCGCTACGCGGAATGGGTGGCACGGGACCCCGGCAACTTTGTTCAGCCCGAAGGCTGCGATCCGGAGGGCGCACGGATCCTGCTGGATCAGCTTCTGCACGATGTCCACGAGGAGCAACTTAAGACCCTGGAACCGGCGTCAGCGGCAGAGTTGCTGGCGCACTACGGCATTGCGGTGCTGCCATCTGCCGGGTTCGACTCTGAAGATGAGGCCGTAGCTGCCGCCGGAAGGCTGGGCTGGCCGGTCGCGCTGAAAACCACGGACCCGGCACTTCGCCACCGCCTCGACCTGGGGGGAGTCCGCCTCGACATCGAGGATCCGGATTCCCTACGCCGCAACATCGTGCAGATGCGGCGCTCGCTGGCACCTTACGGTTCCCCGGCACTGGAGGTGCAGTCCATGGCTCCTGTGGGGCAGGCGTGCACGTTCCGGGCCATCGAGGATCCACTGTTGGGGCCGGTGGTCTCCTTCGGGCTGGCCGGGGACGCCGTCAATCTGCTGGATGACTGGTCGCACCGCGTGCCTCCGCTGTCCGCCGTGGACGTGAAGGACTTCATCCGCGGACCCCGGGCCGCCCGCAAACTCTTCGGCTACCAGGGTCTTCCCGCCGTGGATATTGCCGCTTTGGAGGAGATCGCCGGGCGGCTGGCCTGGATGAAGGACAACCATCCGGAGATCGCGCTGGTGGAATTCAACCCGGTTCTCTGCGGGGCTCAGGGCGTGTCCATCCTGGCCGCAGATATCCGGATCGGTAACGCGGCCCAGCGCACTGACAGTGCCCGCCGGGCCATGCTCGGCTGACCGCGGTTAGCATGTCCCCGGCCGATCTGTGAAAATGGGGGAATGAGCTCACAGCCTTCCCCGTCGACGCCTTCCACCTCCGGCAGTGACAACCAGGCAACCCGCCCGCACAGCTCACACAGCCACACGCCCCAGGGCCAGAGCCTGGACGGTGCGCTCCAGAAGGCGGGTTTCTACCCGCGACTGGTGGCCGACGTCGTTGACGACGCCCTGGACGGTCGCGAATGCGTGGCCCATTTGGTCCACCTGGAAACCCACTTCGACCGGGCCGAGGTCCGCCGCCACATCACGGTGCTGGTCCTGACCGCCGACATGCTGGTGATCACCCACGTGGACGACCAGCAGCTCGACGACGCCGGCGAACAGATCGTGGCCCAGATTTCCACCGAATCGGTGCCCGTCGCGCAGATCCGTTCCGTGGTCCTGAGCTATATGTACTCCCAGCCGCAGGACTACAAGCCTTCGGATCCGGTCCGGGAAGTCACCCTCGCCATTGCCTGGTCCGGCGGGCAGAGGCTGGACATGGGGCCCGCGAGCTGCGGAGACCCGCAATGCGAGGCAGACCACGGTTACAGCGGCACCATTGCCCAGGAGGACATCGTCCTGCGGATCAGCGCTGAAGCCGACGGGGCACAGGCCGTCCAGGACGCCAAACTCTTCGCCCGCGCCCTGCGGGCTGTGAACACCGGCTCCACCGCTCCGGTGGCGCACGCCGGCCAAACGCTCCAGCCCCGGCCCCGGACAGGTGTGTTCGGAAACAGGCTCAGCCGCGGGCATCAGCAGCGCTGAGATGCCGGACCAAGGGAAAACAACGGTCTCCTCAGCCGCTTCCGCAGCGGTTTCCCAAGGGTCCGCCGCGCAACTGAGCATGCCGCCCGCGCCCGCCTTTGGCCAGCGGTCTATCGCGGACGTCCTCACCAGCGCAGCCGCAAGTCTCGGAGTGGAAGGTTTCACCAATACCCTGGGCCTTCCGCCGGCGTCTCGCGTCTGCGTGGTCCTGGCCGACGGCCTGGGCCGGAACCTGCTGAAACAGAAGTCCGCCCACACACCGTTCCTGCGCTCCGTTATGCAGTCCGGTCAGGGGGAAGTTCCGGTATGGCTGGACTCCACCTTCCCCTCGACCACGGCCGCTGCCCTTGCCAGCTTCGGCACAGGCCTCCCTCCCGGCCAGCACGGAATGGTGGGCTACGACGTCCTGGACCCGGGCCAGGACAAGGTGGTCAACATGCTCGGCAATTGGGATGCCAAGGTGGACCCCGCCGAGTGGCAGCCGTTCCCTACCGTCCTCGAACGGGCCGCCGAATCACTTAATGTGACCACCGTCAGCCTGCCGCAGTTCGGCGACTCGCCCATGACCCAGGCGGCCCTCCGCGGCGGGAATTTCATCCCAGGAGTGACTGCCCACGCCCGCACGGCTGCCGCCGCTGAGGCCATGGACACCGCCGGAAAGTCCCTGATGTACTTCTACGTCAACGAACTGGATAAGGCAGGCCACCGGCACGGCTGCCAGTCTGAACAGTGGGAACACCAGCTCGAAGAACTCGACGCAACCGTCAAACGGCTGCACGCCTCGCTTCCGGCCGGGACCACAGTACTTCTCACGGCGGACCATGGGATGCTCGACGTCCCGGAACAACAGCGGATCGACTTCTCCGCGGACACGTCGCTTGTTGATGGCGTGCGGCATACAGCGGGGGAGCCGCGGATGGTCCACCTCTACCTTGAGGATCCGGCGGACGCCGCAGGCCGGGAGCGCTTGTTGCGTGCGTGGCGTACCCGTTTCGGCGACAGGATCTGGGCTTTTACCAGGGCGGATGCCGTCGCCGCCGGACTGTTCGGCCCACTGCGCCCCGCCGTCGGGCCCAGGATTGGCGACATCATGATTGCCGCGCGTGACGCCCTGGCGCTCTACGACACTCGCCGCGGGCGTCCCGCCGCCATGGAAGTGGTGGGCCAGCACGGCTCGCTGACCAAAGCGGAACGCGAAGTACCGCTGCTGTGCTTTGCGGCCGAAGGCAGGCCGCGGCGACGCTGAGGCGTTAGTCCCGTTTGGTCCCGAAGACGATCTCGTCCCAACTGGGAACCGTGGAGCGCTTCGGTTTCGCCGGCTGCCGTTCAGGCTGGTCCACGTCATGATCGTGGTGCTGGCCGGATCCTGCGTCATCGGGGCCAGCCGTGTAGGCTGCCCTGCGCGGGCTTCCGCCGCCCAGCAGTTCGTCAAGGCCCACGTTCGGCGCAGGACGCCCCGACCCTGATTCTCCGGGGGCACCGTGTCCTGCGGGACGGGGCGGGGACGCCACGATGGTTATTTCCCTCGTGTCGGTGCTGACGCCGTCGTGCAGTTTCAGGACGTCATCATCGTCAGAGTCCCGGTGCTGCGGGATGAGGCTGAGCCGGGACAGCATTGATGGCCGGACGTCCCGCTTGCGGGTGAGGGGATCTGCTGCGCCAGCGGGCGTGGCTTCGTCTGGCAAACTGGAATCGGTAGGAGCCGGATCCCGTGTTTCCGGCTCGCGGTATTTCTGGTCCCTGGATTCCGGTTCCGGGACCACCTCCGAAGGGCGCGGATGGGCAGCCGGCACGCCGTGGGTCAGGAGCAGGGCCAGGGCGTCGTCGGCGTCTTCGTCGACTCCGAGGCGCTGGCCGCGGCGTGAACGGAGCATATCGAGGAGACCGTCGGATTCCCTGGCCGGCGTGACGGTTTGCGGACCGGTCGCATTGCGGGCGGCAGCAGCTTCTGCATCGGTTTCAAAGTCAAACGGCCGGTCCGAGACCGCAGCGAGGCGGCGGGCCGGGACGGGACCGTCCAGCGGCTCGAGCTCACTGAGTTGCTGAGCCCAACGATTGGCGTTGTGCAGCGACTTGCGGACCGGACTGAACGTCCATTGCGCAGGCGGCTCCTCGCCGATGCCGGAGGTGCCGTCCCTTTGGGTTTCAAAACGGGCCACCACGGTCCAGTTGCCGTCCTGGCGACGCCAGGAATCCCATTCCACGGTGGAAGGCTCAACCCCGTGGGCTGAAAGCCGGTGGTTGACCATGTCCTGGAGGGACGCCGGATTGTCGCCAAAAACGGAGCGGTAGGTGTCGTGGCCGGGGGAGGGCGAGGCGACTTCCACCTTCCGCGCCTGCTGCGCTACATACTCCCGCTCGGCAAGGACTGGGCCCTCATACCGCTCGACTTTTGCGAGGGGCAGCCCCGAAAGCTCAGCTACGTCCGCTGCGGTGGCGCCGCTGCGGATCCGTGACTGGATGTCCCGAGGGGACATGGCAATGGGCGCGACTGCGGAAGCGGTCTTCGCCGAAGACCGGCTGGCCGCCCGCAGTGCTTCATCGATCGGCAGCTGGAACATCTCGCCGCCGGCACCGCTCAACAGGAGATGCTCCCCGTCGTCGTGTACGCCTACAAGCCGTAGATCCTGCATACAAATCCTCCACCCTGGCATTACTATCAATCGAAACTCTGCCACTCACCGGCACTTATTTGGGTTAGGAGCGAGGGCGCGCCGCGATATTCCGGGCTGCTATTTCCGCGAAAGCGCGGCTGTGAGTTCCTCGGGCCGCTTGGACGACGTCAGCCAATAGGGGGTCCGGTCTGACGGGTCCGCAATTTCGATCCGAACCACCGGGTCGACCCAGCCACGGATGCACAGGTAGGCGAGGCCATTGAGCCGGGTCCCCCGCTGGGCCGTGGCGTCCTTGCTGCGGAACGCAGCCACTTCGCCAACATAGCGGCGCTCGATCGTGGCACGACCTACCGTCAACGCGTCACTGGTGACAATGATGGTTGGGGTTGACAGCACCAGCAGGACAGCCATGATCGTGAACAGGACGCCGGCCGCCGTGTAGCCTGCAGCCATGCTGATCGGCGCGAAAACGAGGATCCCGGCGCCGGAGATTCCCGCCGCGATCACCCAGATCCAGACGTTCGGCCACAGCCTCTCCCGGAAAACAGCCGGGGTGCCGGCAGTGGGGGAGTCAGGGACGGGTGCGGTGGAGCTGGATTCGGGCATGCCACCAGCTTTCCACCTTTGGCTGGCTATTTCATCTTGGGCTCACACCGCCCTGGCCGGGCGTCCCATTGAAGCTAGGACGGAACTGCGGCTGGGCGTTAGAGTGAGTGACTGTGACTGACGAACTTGCCACTGTTGAAACCGTTCCTGACAATGAGCTGTCCGGCTCTGCGCCGGATACAGCCGCAGCCTACGGGGCACCGACGCTGCAAGTGCAGCTGAAAATGCTCGACGCCGGGCTGGAGGCACCCTCGTATGCCCACCCGGGCGATGCGGGGGCGGACCTGCGGGCCCGCGAAGATGTGGTCCTGGCGCCCGGAGAGCGGAAGCTGGTGCCTACCGGTGTTTCCATCGGGTTGCCGGCCGGCTTCGTTGCCCTGATCCACCCGCGCTCCGGGCTGGCCACGAAGCACGGGCTGACCATCGTTAACGCGCCGGGCACCGTGGATGCCGGTTATCGCGGGGAGATTTCGGTGACTCTCCTCAACACCGATTCCAGGAACGCCATCGAGCTCCGGCGCGGCGATAGAATTGCACAGATGGTGATCCAGCGGGTGGAATATGCCCAGTTTGTCGCCGTCAACGAATTGAGTGAATCGGTACGGGGAGCCGGCGGATTCGGATCCACCGGCGGCTTCACCCCGCCGAACGCCTGACACCCGCCGGCGGCGGCAACCAGCGGTGGTTGCCCGCGGCAGCTACGACTTCCGACGGGACCTCCGGGCCGGCGAGTCACTTTCACAACTAAGGAGACAAACCCCATGGTTTTTGGGCTCGGCAGGAAATCCAAGAAGGACCAATCAGCCGACCCGGCTGAATCCCAGGCCTCAGGGGAATCAACGGATTCCGCTGACGTGGCTTCGGCGGTCGCCGGGCGTCGGGACGAAGGCCCCTTTGATGTTTCCGAGGTCTCCAGCCGCGACGGCTACGTTGACCTCGGTGCACTGCTGATCGCCCCGAGCGAGGGGCTCCAGCTCCGGCTCGAAGTTGAGGAAGCCACCCAGCGCGTGGTCGCGGTGACCATGGACCTGGACGGCTCCAGCCTTCAGCTGCAGGCCTTCGCCGCGCCCAAGACCGAGGGACTGTGGGACGAAATCCGCGAACAGATCGGTCAGTCCGTGGGAAGCCAGGGCGGTCAGGTTGAAGAAGTCGAGGGTGGCTTCGGAACTGAACTGATCGCCAAACTGCCCGCCGGTACGCCGGACGGCAGCCAAGGTTACCGGGTGGCGCGTTTCATCGGCATCGACGGTCCTCGGTGGTTCCTGCGTGGCGTCCTGGGCGGCCCGGCAGCGATGGAGCGCGAGGCTGCGGCACCGCTTGAGTCACTGTTCCGCCAGATTGTGGTTATCCGGGGCGACAGCCCCATGCCGCCCCGGGACCTGCTGCAGCTGCGCCTGCCCAAGGACGCCAGCGCCAGCCCGGCGCCTGGTGCCCCGGAATTCAATGCCCCCGAGTTTAAAGGCCCCGAACGTGGTCCGGAAACCACACAGATTGGCTGATTCCCGCCAGGACCGCCTGGAATCGTCCCCGCACGCTGGAATGCCGGTCAGCCGACTGCCCGAACGGGGGAGGGTGGTGTGCCAAGGGCACATCGAATCGGTCACCTATATGCCCGCAAACCAGAACGCGGCCTTCACTGCCATCGTCTCGGACCCAGACATTCGCGAGTCCGGTGCCAGGCGGGCCCAGGGAAAGGGCGGCCGCCTTCGCGTGATCTGGCTGGGGCGGCGCAGGGTGCCGGGCATCGCCGCCGGAACCGAAGTACGCCTCCAGGGCATGCTGTCCCAAAGCCACGGCCTGCCCACCATGTTCAATCCACGCTATGAAATCCTTTCCCGCCAGGAGAACGAATGACCTCGCCCCAGCAGCCTGAGCCTTCCGAGCAGCCCGAGCCGTCCGCAGTGCAGGGTTTTGCGGCGGGCTACGCAGCCAAGGCCGGCCTGCACCGCACGCATGACGGCCGGATCGATGTCCTGAAGAGCGCCGGTGGAATCCAGGGCATCGCCGAGAGCATTGTGCCGGGCATGGTCTTCCTGATTGCCTTTACTATCAGCCGGGACCTGACGCAGTCGCTGGTGGCGGCGCTGGCCTCCGCCGCGGTCTTTACGGTGGTCCGCCTCGTCCAGCGGCGTCCGCTGACCCAGGCCCTCGCCGGCGTTGTGGGGGTGGGCATCTCGGCCTGGCTCGCCAATACCACGGGCAAGGCCGAGGATTTCTACCTCCCGGGCTTCTTCACCAACACCGCTTACATCCTCGCCATGGTGATTTCCATCGCGATCAAGTGGCCGGTGGCCGGCCTGCTGTTCGGGATCATCCGTACCGAGGGCCTGGACTGGCGAAAAGATTCCGCGCGGCTCAAGGCGTACCGCCTGGGCACGTGGATCATCGTGGCGGTCCTGGTACTTCGGCTGGTCGTCCAGGTTCCCCTGTACCTGATGGGCTCGGACGGACTGGCCGCGTTGGCCACGACCCGCCTGATCATGGGTGCGCCGCTCTATATCCTGGGCGTCTGGATCGCATGGCTGGTCACCCGGCCGGTACCGGCCGCCGCCGATGCGCGGACGTCGGATCAGCCGTCGAAGCCGTCGTCCTCCGGCGCCTGAGTTTCGGCAGGCTGCACGCCTTCGGGCTCATGGGAGGCCGAAGGCGGCTCGTCTGCTGATTCGGTCGACAACAGCGCGCGCAAGTGGTCCTCTGCCGCGATGGTGGTGACAAAAAACAGTTCGTCCCCGCCATCAATGACGTCATCCCGGCTGGGAGTGATGGGTGCGTGGTCCCGGAGGATTGCCACCAGGGTGGCGTCCTCGGGCCACCGAATGTCGCCCACCGTCAGGCCAATGACGTGCGAATCGTGCGGCACCGTGAACTCCACCAGCGAAGCGACGCCGGTCTGCAGCGTCAGGAGCCGGACCAGGTCGCCGATCTCCACCGCCTCCTCCACAAGTGCCGTCATCAGCTGGGGGGTGTTGACGGCGACGTCCACGCCCCAGGAGTCGTTGAACATCCAGTCGTTCTTTGGGTTGTTGACCCGGCCCACTGTGCGGCCCACGCCGAATTCGGTCTTGGCCAGGAGCGAGACCACCAGGTTCACCTTGTCATCGCCCGTGGCTGAAACAACGACGTCGGCATCCTCCACTTTCGCTCCCTGCAGGGTGCTGAGCTCGCAGGCGTCGCCCACCAGCCAGTGCGCGCCGCGCAGTCCGCTGCGCCCGATGACCTCAGGTTTGAGGTCGATCAGCAGAATTTCGTGCTTGTGGGCCAGCAGTTCCCGGGCGATCGAAGACCCGACGCTGCCGGCACCGACGATAACAACTTTCACTACAACTCCTTGGCAGGTGCTTTGGCCAGGATCTGGGCGACCTGGGAACTGCGGTCCACCGGCAGCATGGCATGGACGGTGTCGCCGTCCTGGTAGGAAGTCCCGGTTTCGGGAAGCATGCCCTCGCCAAACCGGGTGAGATATGCCACCCGGATGTTGGCAGCCTTTTCGACCGCGCTGATCCGGTGGCCGATCCAGCCGGCGTCCAGGTCCACTTCAGCGAGGACCAGACGGCCGGAAGGCTCGCGGAAATCGCCGGCGAGATGCTGTTCGGGCAGGATGCGGCGCAAGACCTGGTCTGCGCTCCACCGGACGGCGGCAACGGTGGGGATGCCGAGCCGTTGGTAGATTTCGGCGCGGCCGGGGTCGTAGATCCTGGCCACCACGTGGGGGACGTGGAAGGTCTCACGCGCCACGCGGGTGGCGAGGATGTTGGAGTTGTCACCGCTTGAAACGGCCGCGAAGGCGTACGCCTCGGCCACGCCGGCCTGCTGGAGCGTGTCCCGGTCGAAGCCCACACCGGTGACTTTCCGGCCGGTGAAGCCCTGCCGAAGCCGGCGGAACGCGCGGTCGTCCTGGTCGATGATGGCGACGGAATGACCGGCGTCCTCCAGCGTATGCGCCAGAGTGGCCCCTACCCGGCCACATCCCATGATCACGAAATGCGCCACCGTATCTCCTCAACTTCCGTAGCCTGTTGCTGCTGCTAGAACTCTACCGGCAGCGCGCGTACTGCATCCGCCCGGACGCCGTCATGACATGGGCGGGGAATCAGACTAGCTTTGTGGAGTGCTGACAATATTGAATGCCGTGAAACGGGTGCTGGTGGGCAGGCCCTTCAGGAATGACAGGCTCGCCCATACCTTGCTCCCCAAACGGATAGCACTCCCGGTTTTCGCTTCGGACGCATTGTCATCGGTGGCCTACGCGCCCGATGAAATCCTGCTCACCCTGGCCCTGGCCGGCGTGAGCGCTGTGGCCTTTTCGCCGTGGGTGGGCCTGGCCGTCATGGTTGTCCTCCTCACGGTGGTCGCTTCATACCGGCAGAACGTCCACGCTTACCCTTCCGGCGGCGGAGACTACGAGATCGCCAACGAAAACCTGGGCAAGTTTTCCGGGCTGACCGTGGCCTCAGCCCTCCTGGTGGACTACGTCCTGACGGTGGCCGTCTCGATGTCCTCGGCGGCCACCTACCTCACCACGGCGGTGCCTTCCCTGCATGGGCAACAGGCCCTGTTCGCCACCATCGGCGTCGTGATCCTTGCCCTTGTCAACCTCCGCGGCATTAAGGAAGCCGGCAGCGTTTTCGCTGTCCCCACGTACATTTTTATGGCGGCGATCCTCGGCATGACAGGGGTGGGCGTCTTCCAGGCCGCGACAGGCCAGCTGGGCGAAGCACCGTCGGCGGCCTTCGAGATTGTGCCGGCTCCCGGTTTCGACGAAGGGCTGGTGGGCCTGGCCGGCGCCTTCCTCCTGCTCCGGGCGTTCTCCTCCGGAGCCGCCGCGCTGACCGGCATTGAGGCCATCAGCAACGGTGTGCCGAACTTCCAGAAACCGAAGAGCAAAAACGCGGCCACCACGCTGTTGCTGCTCGGCGTCATCGCCTCGTCCATGCTGGCCGGCATCATCTTCCTGGCCAACGCCACGAAGGTGCATATCGTGCTGGATCCGGCGACGGAATTCCTGATGAACGGCATGCCGTTGCCGGAGGATTACATCCAGAGTCCTGCCATCAGCCAGATCGCCCAGACCATCTTCGGCCCGGGTTCAATCCTGTTCTTCATCGTAGTCGCCGCCACGGGTGTGATCCTGGTGTTCGCCTCGAACACCGCGTTCAACGGGTTCCCGGTACTTGGCTCCATCCTGGCCCAGGACGGCTACCTGCCGCGCCAGCTGCGGACCAGGGGAGACCGCCTGGCGTTCAGCAACGGTGTCCTTGCCCTGGCCGCCGGAGCGCTGGTGCTGATCATCGCGTTCAATGGCGACGTCACCAAGCTGATCCAGCTCTACATCGTGGGCGTCTTTATCTCCTTTACCCTCAGCCAACTGGGCATGATCCGGCATTGGGGGAGGCACCTCAAGCTCGCCAAGGACAAAGCCACCCGACGCCGGATGGTGAAGTCCCGCACCATCAACAGCATCGGGTTCGGCATGACGTCACTGGTGCTGGTGATCGTGCTGATCACCAAATTCCAGCAAGGCGCGTGGATCGCGCTGCTGGCTATGTTCATCCTGTTCCTGATCATGTGGAGCATCCGGGCACACTATGACAACGTGGCCAAGGAACTGGCCGTGGACGAGGACTCCTCGCCGCGTGCCCTGCCATCCAGGGTCCACGCGGTATTGCTGGTGTCCCACGTGCGCAAGCCGGTGTTGCGTGCCCTGGCCTACGCCCGGGCGTCGAGGCCGTCGCGGCTGGACGCCATCACGGTGGACATCAACGCAGAAGAAACCGCGCACACGGTTGCCGATTGGGAAAAGCTGGAGATCCCCGTGCCGCTGACCGTCCTCGCCAGCCCGTACCGGGAAACCATCACGCCCATTATGGAATACGTCAAGAACATGCGCCGTGATTCCCCCCGCGACCTGATCGTGGTCTACATCCCCGAATACGTGGTTGGCAAATGGTGGGAACAGTTGGTTCACAACCAGACGGCGCTGCGCATCAAAACCCGGCTGCACTTTGAACCTGGCGTGATGGTGGCCAGTGTCCCGTGGCAGTTGAAATCGTCCGAAGAAGCCAAAAACATGCAGGATATCCGATGAACCCCCAGACCCAGACCCCCTCCGCAGCTGCCACTCCAGCCCCCACCGAGCTGGTGCTCGACGTCGGTCCGGTGGCCCACGGCGGCCACTGTGTGGCCCGGCACGAGGGCAGGGTGATCTTTGTCCGGCACGGCATCCCCGGCGAAAAGGTACGCGTCCGACTCACAGACGCGGGGGAGCCGGCCAAGTTCTGGCGCGCCGACGTTGTTGAGGTGCTGGAGGCCTCCCCGGACCGGGTGGAGCATTTCTGGCGTCCGGCGGACTCCCTCCGCGCCTGGGCCCACGGGCATCCGCCGGTGGGCGGCGCCGAATTCGGCCACGTCTCACTTGCCCGCCAGCGTGCGCTCAAGTCGGCGGTATTGGCCGAACAGCTTCGGCGGCTCGCCGCCGTCGAACGCCTGCCCGACGGGCTGGACCTCGGAAACGTAGTTGAGGCCGTGGACGCGGGCGGGGCGGATTCAGGCGAGGAGACGGCGCCAACGTCCGACGCCGGTACTGGCCTGGGGTGGCGGACGCGCGCCAGCTTCTCGGTGACCCCGGGCGGCAAACTTGGCATGCACGCGCACAGGTCCGACCACATCATTGCTGTCCGGGAGATGCCGCTCGCATCGGAGGGCATCAACCGGCTGCGTTTGTGGGACCTCGACCTGACAGGCATCGAACGCGTGGAGGTGGCGGCGCCGTCGAACGGTTCACGCCCCTTGGTGCTGCTGGCTCCTGCTCCCGGCACCAAGCCCAAACGGCTCAGCGCCATCGCGGCCCAGCTTCCGGATGACGTTTCGGTGGCCACTTTCGACCCCCTGACCGGGGAGGTTGGGCAGCTTCGGGGCCGGACCTGGGTCCAGGAGACCGCGGCCGGCCACGACTACAGGGTCACCGGCGCAGGTTTCTGGCAGATCCACCGCGACGCGCCCGGGACGCTTGTGGGGGCCGTCACAGAATTCCTCCACGCCGGTGGATTCCTGGAACCGGGTGCCGTAGTGGCTGACCTCTACGCCGGCGCCGGGCTGTTCACCGCTCCGCTGGCTGACGCGGTGGGGGAGACCGGGTCCGTTTTCTCGGTCGAAGGTGCACAGGGAACCAGCCGGGACGCCCGGAAGAACCTTCACGGTGCGCCGCAGGTGGAGATCGAGGTCGGACGCGTGGAACGTGTCCTCCGCCAAAAGCCGCGGAATTTCGACGCTATCGTGCTGGATCCGCCCCGGGCCGGCGCCGGGAAGCCCGTGGTCAGCCAACTGGTCGCTGCCGGCCCGCGCGCTATCGCCTACGTATCCTGTGATCCGGCATCGTTTGCCCGGGACGTGGGGTACTTCCAGCAGGCAGGCTGGTCCCTGGCGGGCTTGCGGGCGTTCGATCTCTATCCGCACACCCACCACCTGGAGACGGTGGCGTTGCTGACGCCGGGTCCGTGATGCTACTAGGATGGCGGTAGTAATCCCACGTCGCGCCCCGTATTCACGGCTGACCTCCTGCAGTTTTTGTGGCCAGCACTAATTAGGCCTGCCTAACTAGAAAGCGGTCTACCGCGCGACAAAGATGAAACTGTTGCGAGAGGAGTCCTGCGATGAGCACTGTGGACAGCTTCGGTTCAAAAGGCAAACTTAATGTAGCCGGAACCGAATACGAAATTTTCCGGTTGAACTCCGTTGAAGGTGCAGAAAACCTTCCGTTCAGCCTCAAGGTATTGCTTGAAAACCTGTTGAGGACCGAGGACGGCGCGAACATCACGGCCGATCACGTGCGAGCCTTGGCTGGCTGGGATCCTAATGCCCAGCCCGATACAGAAATCCAGTTCACGCCTGCCCGCGTGATCATGCAGGACTTCACCGGCGTCCCCTGTGTGGTGGACCTGGCGACAATGCGTGAAGCGGTCAAGGAACTCGGCGGCGACCCCAAACGGGTCAACCCCCTCGCTCCGGCGGAAATGGTCATTGACCACTCCGTGCAGATCGACGCCTTCGGTAACTCCGGCGCGCTGGAGCGCAACATGGAGATCGAATACCAGCGCAACGGTGAGCGTTACCAGTTCCTGCGTTGGGGCCAGACCGCATTCGATGACTTCAAGGTTGTTCCCCCGGGAACCGGCATTGTGCACCAGGTCAACATCGAGTACCTGGCGCGCACGGTCATGACCCGCGAAATCGACGGCGTTCTCCGGGCCTACCCGGATACCTGCGTCGGCACCGACTCGCACACCACCATGGTCAACGGCCTGGGTGTCCTGGGCTGGGGCGTTGGCGGCATCGAAGCCGAAGCGGCCATGCTGGGACAGCCTGTCTCGATGCTCATCCCGCGTGTTGTGGGCTTCAAACTGACCGGGTCCATTCCGGCCGGCGCCACCGCCACGGACGTGGTGCTGACCATCACCGAGCAGCTGCGCAAGCACGGTGTTGTGGGCAAGTTCGTCGAATTCTACGGTGAAGGTGTCGCGGCCGTGCCGCTGGCCAACCGCGCCACCATCGGCAACATGAGCCCTGAATTCGGCTCCACCGCCGCAATGTTCCCCATCGATGACGTCACTTTGGACTACCTGCGCCTCACCGGCCGCTCGGACGAAAATGTGGCGCTCGTGGAGTCCTACGCCAGGGAGCAGGGCCTCTGGCACGACGCTTCCCGCGAGATCAAGTTCTCCGAGTACCTCGAGCTGGACCTGTCCACGGTTGTTCCCTCCATCTCCGGCCCCAAGCGTCCCCAGGACCGCATTGAGCTGACGGATGCCAAGGAACAGTTCCGCAAGGACATCCACAACTACGTCGCCATCGAAGACGGCAGCGTGGACGAGTCCCTGGACGAGTCCTTCCCCGCATCGGACGCCCCGTCGTTCACGCACCCCGACTCGCACACCACCGAGACCAGCCGTGTTGTGTCCGCAGCGAACGGCGCCCACGGGCGTCCGTCCAACCCGGTGCACATCAAGACTGAAGACGGCCGCGAGTTCGAGCTGGACCACGGCGCGGTATCCATCGCCTCGATCACGTCCTGCACCAACACGTCCAACCCTTCGGTGATGCTGGCGGCAGCCCTGCTGGCCCGCAACGCCGTCGACAAGGGCCTGACCTCGAAGCCGTGGGTCAAGACCTCCGTGGCCCCCGGGTCCAAGGTTGTCACCGACTACTACAACAAGTCTGGCCTGACCCCGTACCTTGAGAAGCTTGGCTTCTACATCGTGGGTTACGGCTGCGCCACCTGCATCGGTAATTCCGGACCGCTGGACGCCGAGATCTCCGAGGCCATCCAGGCCAACGACCTCTCCGTTACCGCGGTGCTTTCCGGTAACCGCAACTTCGAAGGCCGGATCAACCCGGACGTGAAGATGAACTACCTGGCGTCCCCGCCGCTGGTCATCGCGTACGCCCTGGCCGGTTCCATGGACTTCGACTTCGACACCGATTCCCTGGGCAAGGACGAAGCAGGCAACGACGTCTTCCTGAAGGACATCTGGCCCAACCCGGTTGAGGTCCAGCAGGTCATCGATTCCTCGATCGACAAGGACATGTTCGCCCGCGGCTACGAAGGCGTCTTTGACGGCGACGAGCGCTGGAAGGCGCTCGACACACCGGCCGGCGATACCTTCGCCTGGGATCCGAACTCCACCTACGTCCGGAAGCCCCCGTACTTCGATGGCATCAAGGCGCAGCCGGAACCCGTCCAGGACATCTCCGGCGCACGCGTGCTGCTGAAGCTGGGCGATTCGGTCACCACCGACCACATCTCCCCGGCCGGTTCCTTCAAGTCGGACACCCCCGCCGGCCAGTACCTGCTGGCCAACGGTGTGGAGCGCAAGGACTTCAACTCCTATGGCTCACGCCGTGGCAACCACGAAGTCATGATCCGCGGCACCTTCGCGAACATCCGCATCAAGAACCAGATCCTGGACGGCGTCGAAGGTGGCTTCACCCGCGACTTTACCCAGGCTGACGGCCCGCAGGCATATGTCTACGACGCCGCGCAGAACTACCAGGCAGCCGGCACCCCGCTGGTGGTCCTGGCGGGCAAGGAATACGGTTCCGGATCCTCGCGTGACTGGGCAGCGAAGGGCACCGCTCTGCTGGGCGTCAAGGCCGTCGTCGCCGAGAGCTACGAGCGTATCCACCGCTCCAACCTGATCGGCATGGGCGTCCTTCCCCTGCAGTTCCCGGCTGGAGAATCCGCAGCCACCCTGGGCCTGACCGGCACGGAAACCTTCGCGGTTGAGGGCGTCATCGCCCTGAACGAAGGCACCACGCCCAAGACCCTCAAGGTCACCGCCACAGCAGAAGACGGCTCCGCCAGGTCCTTCGATGCAGTACTCCGCATCGATACCCCGGGCGAAGCCGACTACTACCGCAACGGCGGCATCCTGCAGTACGTCCTGCGCCAGATCTCCGCCAACTAGCCGGAATCTGAACCCCCGCAGTACTCTTTCGAAGCCCCGGCCGGTCACCGACCAGCCGGGGCTTCGGCTTTGCATTTTCCGCGAGGCGTTAGAGTTAACAGGCACGTCTACCACCCGAAGGAGGGGTCATTGGGAATCTTGGACACCATCCGGAATCCGCAGGACCTGAACCAGCTGACTCAAGAGCAGCTCGAACAGCTGGCCGCTGAGGTCAGGAGTTTCCTGATCACCAACGTCTCCCAGACAGGTGGACACCTCGGCCCCAACCTCGGCGTTGTGGAACTGACTCTTGCCGTGCACCGCATCTTCGATTCGCCCCGGGACAGCATCGTGTTCGACACGGGCCACCAGTCCTATGTGCACAAGCTCCTTACCGGCCGCCAGGACTTCAGTACCCTGCGCCAGCAGGGCGGCATGTCCGGCTACCCGTCCCGCGCCGAGTCCGAGCACGACATTGTGGAAAGCTCGCACGCGTCCTCCTCCCTCTCCTGGGCGGACGGCATCTCCCGGGCACGGCAGCTGACCGGGGAAGGCGACCGCTACACCGTCGCCGTCGTCGGAGACGGGGCGCTGACCGGCGGCATGGCCTGGGAAGCCATCAACAACATTGCCGCGGACAAGCGCCGCCGCGTGGTCATCGTCGTCAACGACAACGGCCGCTCCTATGCCCCCACGGTGGGCGGCTTCGCGGACTACCTCGCCTCACTGCGCCCCACCATCGATTCGTTCCGCGCCGCCCCTGCCTATGAGGGCACGCTGGACTGGTGGAAGAAGAAGCTCCAGAACAGCGGCCCTGTCGGCCAGTTCACGTACAAGAGCCTGCACGCCATGAAGAAGGGCATCAAGGACTGGTGGGCGCCGCAGGGCATGTTCGAAGACCTCGGCATGAAGTACATCGGCCCGGTTGACGGCCACAACCTCCAGGCCATGGAGCACGCCCTGTCCACGGCCAGGAACTACGCCGGCCCGGTGATTGTCCACGCCATGACCGAAAAAGGCCACGGCTACGCCCCTGCCCGGGCCCATGAAGCGGACCAGTTCCACGCCGTCGGTATTATCGATCCGGAAACTGGCGAACCGACGGGACATTCCGGCGCACAGTCCTGGACGTCTGTTTTTGCGGACGAGATCGCGAAGATCGCCGATGAACGCCCCGACATTGTGGGGATCACCGGGGCCATGCTCATTCCCGTGGGCCTGCACAAGTTCGCGGCCAAGCATCCGGACCGGGTGATCGACGTCGGCATCGCCGAGCAGCATGCGCTGACGTCCGCCGCCGGCATGGCGTTCGGCGGGCTCCACCCCGTGGTGGCCATATATGCCACCTTCCTGAACCGCGCCTTTGACCAACTCCTGATGGACGTGGCCCTGCACAAAGCCGGCGTCACCATCGTCCTGGACCGGGCCGGTGTCACCGGCCCGGACGGGGCCAGCCATCATGGCATGTGGGACATGGCCATGGTCCAGATCGTGCCCGGACTCCACCTCGCCGCGCCGCGCGACGCCTCCCGGTTGCGGGAAGAGCTGCGCGAGGCCGTGGCCATCAACGACGCCCCCACCGTGGTCCGCTTCTCCAAGGGCACCGTGGGCGCCGAAGTGGAAGCCATCGAACGGCTGGGCGACGGTGTTGACGTGCTGGCCCGCCGCCCCGCCGGGTCCACCGAAAACGATGTCCTGATCGTCAGCGTCGGAGCCATGTCCGAGCTCGCCCTCGACGTTTCCAACCGACTTGGTGCCCAAGGCATCAGCACCACCGTGGTGGACCCGCGCTGGGTGCTGCCCGTGCGCCGCTCCATCATCGCGCTGGCCTCCCACCACCGGCTGGTCATATGCATCGAGGACGGCGTGAGGGCAGGCGGCGTCGGATCTCGAATCCGCCAGGAAATGCGCGCAGCCGGCGTTGACACCGCGCTGAACGAGGTTGGGCTCCCTGCGGAGTTCCTGGACCACGGCACGCGGAGCCAGGTGCTGGAGCGCGTCGGGCTGACGGCCCAGCAGATCACGCACGACGTCGTCGCCCAGGTTTTGGGCACAAAGGTCCCCTTCGCTCGCCCACTGCCGGGCCAGGAGCACCCCACCACCGGCAGCCTGCCCATCCTGTGAGGGAAGAAGACGCACTGAAGTATCCGGCCGCCGTCGGGGATTCACGTTCGGCGAGGCACACCAGCACCACCCGCGTTCCTGCGGGACTGCAGCCGGGCCAGCTGGTGGTGGCCCGGAACCGGAAATGGAACGGAAAAGCCCACTGGGTGGTCCCGGGGCGCTACCTCGGCGAAGACCGGCACGGCTGGTGGATCTTCCAGGGAACCAACGAATTCTGTTCGCGCCCGGGTGCTGCCTTCTACACCGCGTCCGACGCCGTGCTCCTGGTACCGCGGTCCGGAGACTGGGTTGCCACGTTCTATGACGACGCCCATCCCAGTGGAGTCAGGGTCTACGTTGACCTCGCCGTCGCCCACGAGTGGACGGACATCCGGGCCGCGGTCACCGAGTTCCACGTGATCGACATGGACCTGGACGTGATCCGCATGGCCGGCCGGGGCGTCTTTATCGATGACCAGGACGAGTTCGCCGAGCACCGTATTGCCATGAATTACCCGGACCGGCTGGTGGATGACATCCAGGCCGCCGCGGATGAGCTTTATCAGGCCGTCAAGGCAGAGCACGCACCGTTCGACGGAACAGACGTTGAATGGTTCACGAAAGGACGGTCATGAGCGGAATCATCAGGGTCTACAAACGGGACGACGAAGGAATACTGCACTTCCGTGAAGGCTGGTTCGACGAGGACTACAGCCAGTTTGTGATGAACTACGGCGTGGTGGGCCACCAGAGCAAAACCGAAGAGACCGAGGTGGCTGACGCCGCTGCGGTGGAGGGCCTTATGGATGCCTTTGCCGTGCAGTGCGAGGAGGACGGCTTCGCAGAAATCCCCGACGAGGAGCAGTTCTGGGTGGTGGCGCAGTTCGCCCTGAAAACCAAGGAGGGCACCGACCGTGACCGCTATCTTGAGGAAAAGGCGAAGGACGCGCTCATCAGCCACCTGGCCTGGCGTGGCCTGGGAACCGTGGAACGCTCTGAGTTCAGCGACTACAAACTGAACATCTTCTGCCTCTGCCCCGACGTGAACAAGGCCGTCAGCGCCATCAAGGTCTGCAGCCGTGGCGAAGACCTCGACTTCACCAAGCTGAGCATCGGGGCAGCCTCCTACGGCGAACCGGACAACTTCAAACTCAAGCACTCTGCGAAGCCTGCCAACACCTTCAGCCTCTAGAGGAGAAAAACATGCCTGACTACCGACGCGTGGGAAACTCCGGGCTGACCGTCTCCGTGGTGGGGCTGGGGTGCAACAACCTGGGCCGCGCCAACACGGTGACAGAATCGCAGGCGGGCACTGACGCCGTCGTCCATGCTGCACTGGATGCCGGCGTGACGCTTTTCGACGTCGCCGACAACTACGGGCGCGAGCCCGGACTCAGCGAGACGATGCTGGGCAAGGCCCTGGCCGGCAGGCGGGATGACGTGCTGGTAGCCACCAAGTTCGGCATGAACGTCCGGGGTGCCAATGGCAACGACTTTGGGGCCCGTGGGTCCCGTCGCTACATTGTCCGTGCCGTGGAGGCCTCGCTGCGGCGGCTGGGCACGGACTGGATCGACCTCTACCAGTTCCACACCCCGGACCCCCTGACTCCGATTGATGAGACGCTGAGTGCCCTCGATGACCTGGTCACCGGTGGCAAGGTCCGCTACATCGGACACTCCAACCGCGCCGGCTGGCAGATTGCCGAAGCCGAATTTGTGGCGCGGGCCGCCGGCGGCACGCGGTTCATCTCCACCCAGAACCACTACAACCTCCTGGACCGGCGCGCCGAGCAGGAGGTCACGCCCGCGGCGGAAGCCTACGGACTGGGCGTCCTGCCGTACTTCCCGCTGGCCAACGGCCTGTTGACGGGCAAATACTCGCCGGGCACGGCTCCCGCCGGCTCGAGGTTGAGCCATACACGCACCAACATGGTGCACGACGCCGACTGGGACCAGCTCCAGCGCTTCAGCTCCTTCGCCGCAGAACGCGACCTGACCGAGATCCAGGTGGCCTTCTCCTGGCTCGCGGCCCAGCCGGCCGTCAGCAGCGTGATCGCCGGAGCCACCAGGCCGGAGCAGATCCGCGAAAATGCGGCCGCTGTCGCCTGGGTGCCGTCACGGGCGGAGCTCGCGGAACTGGATGCGATCTTCCCGAAGGTCCCCCAAGTCGCTCTCTTTTAAGGAAGCCCCGCCGATGACCAGGCTGCTGCTGGACGTGGATACCGGGATCGACGACGCCCTGGCGCTGGCCTATCTGGCGTCCTTGCCGGAGGTGGAGTTCGTGGCTGTGACGGCGTCCCCGGGAAACGTGGATGCCCACCAGGTGGCAAGCAACACCATCGCGCTGCTGGAGCTGTGCGGCAGGCCCAACGTGGAGGTCGCCGTCGGCGCCCTGACCCCACTGGGCATCCCGCTGGTGACAACGCCGGAAACCCACGGCCCCCAGGGGTTGGGATACGCAGTCCTGCCCCCACCGGCGGGCACGGTGTCTCCACGGCACGCCTCCGACGTCTGGGTGGAGGCCGCCCGTGCCCATCCTGGGGAGCTGACAGCCCTGATCACCGCGCCGCTGACCAATTTCGCCCTCGCCATCCGGCGTGAACCCCGGCTGCCCGAGCTGCTGGGACGCGTGGTGATCATGGGAGGAAGCTTCTACCACCAGGGGAACACCACACCCACGGCAGAGTGGAACACGCACGTTGATCCGCATGCTGCCAAGGAAGTCTATGCCGCCTACCGGGGCCTGCCGGCCGACCGGCTGCCCATCGTCTGCTCCCTGGACACCACGGAGCGGATGGAGATGCGCCCGGAGCATGTGCGGCGGCTGGCCGCGGCGGCAGGCTGCGCTGTGGAGGAACTTGTGCTGCCGGAACAGGCCGAAGGGCTCAGAAGCACGTCCGGGAACTCGCTGGTGCGGCACCTGTCCGATGCGCTGCGCTTCTACTTCGAATTCCACCGTCACTATGACCAGGGCTACCTGGCGCACGTCCACGACTATTTCGCCGCCGGCGTGGCAGCCGGCACCGTGGAATACAGCACCCGGCCTGCCACGGTGGACGTGGAGGTTGAGTCGGCCATGTTGATGGGGACCACGGTGGCGGACTACCGGAACCTGTGGAACCGGCCGCACAATGCCCGGGTCGTCTCAGACAACAACCCGGCGCAGGCTTTCGACGAACTGGTGGGTTCCCTGGGGCGCCTTGCCCGCAGGGTCGGCTGAAGACCAGCCCTACAATGGCGCGTCTTCGGGCACCTCAACGTCCAAGGCGAGCAGGGCGTTCTCCACCACTTCCGTCAGGGCCGGGTGGATCCAGTACGGGCCCCGTGCGAGCTGGTGGACAGATACGTCAGTGGCCATCGCCTGGACCAGCGGCTGGATCAGGAGCGAGGCCTCGTGACCCATGATGTGAGCGCCGAGCAGCCGGCCGGTGGAACGTTCCGCCACCAGCTTGACCACACCTTCTTCGTCCTCCATGGCCCAGCCGTACGCGGTGGAGCCGTAATCCTGGACTGCGGTGACAATGTCCGACCCTGCTGCGGCCTGCTCCCGGGCATCAGCCTCGGTCAGGCCCACGGAGGCCACCTGCGGATTGCTAAACACGGCAAACGGCACCGCGGTGTAGTCGATGGTCCGGAGCCGGTCCGGGTGTTCCAGGTTGTGCGCCACTACCCGGGCCTCCCGGTTGGCGACGTGCTTGAGCTGGTAGCTGTTGGCGATGTCGCCCAAGGCATAAACGCCGGCAACGGGCGTGCCGCCGGCGAGGACCCTAAGGTTCGCGTCCACGGACAGCGTATGGTCCTCATCCGTGTCAAAGCCGGCGGCGTCCACACCCAGCCGGTCCGTGTTCGGCACCCGCCCGGTGGCCATCAGGACGATGTCCGCTGCGACCCGCAGCCGTTGGCCGTCGTTGTCCGCAAAAAATACGGTGACGCTGCCGTCGCCGTTGTCCTCCACCGCCTGGAGCGAGTAGCCAAGCTTGAGCTTCCAGCGGCCGGCCGCGGCCGCGGCGAAGCGTCCGGCGATCTCGGCGTCGTTCCCGCGCAACAGCCGCTGCGAACGGTTCACCTGGGTCACCTCGGCCCCGAAACCGTGAAACACGGCAGCGAACTCGGCGGCGATGTACCCGCCGCCAACTACGACCACCCGTTCGGGCGGACCATCGATGCGCATCACAGTGTCCGAGGTGTGCACCTGCGGCAGGCCGATCCCGGGCACGTCGGGGAACACGGCCCGGGAACCCGCGGCCACCACCACCCGGTCCGCAGTGAGCTCCACGCCGGAATCAGTGCTGAGCGTCCGGGGACCGGTGAACCGGACGTGCTCCTGGTACAGGTCCACGTGGGCCAGTTCATCGGCCCGGTACCGCCGGCCGGCCTCGGAAATCGCGTCTATCCGGCCAAAGATCCTGTCCCGCACCTCATTCCAGCGCACCTTGTCCAGGGTCAGGTCCACCCCCAGCCGGGCGGCGTCCCTGGGCGCGGCGGCCAAGGACGCCGGGTAGACAAACATCTTCGTGGGGATGCAGCCGACGTTCAGGCACGTGCCGCCGAACACGCCGCCGTCGATCATGGCCACCTTCCTGTCGTCCCAGAACGGGGTGATCAGCGAATTGCCGGATCCGGATCCGATGATGGCCAGGTCGTAGTGGGGCATTTGTGCCTTTCGGAAGGACAGCAGGGCGGGCAGCGGCTTGCGAGCCCACTCCCCATCGTACGGCCGGGTTACGGCGCGGGTGCTGCGGCGGCGGGCAGCGGAGGAGTAGCTGGAACACCACCTCAAGGAAGCACGCCACAACGATGAACACGACACCACCCGTCGGGAAGAGGCTACGGGAGACGGACGGTAGACTGATGCCGGACCCGGGCCGGCGCAGACGCCCCCGGTTGCCGCCGAGGTGACATAGGCAGCGTTCCGCACCGCCCGGGCATCCGGGCGCCACAGCCTGCACCCCCAGAAGGAACGCCATGTCATCGCTCACGCTGCCGCCGCAAACGCCGGCCACCGCCCGCAACCGCCGACTGCTGGAAGTCCTCGGAGCGGTAGCCATCGCCGGCACGTACATCTACCTGGTCCTGAACCAGCCCGCGGACATCACCGGCGGCCCGGGCAGCGCCTCGGCCCTGATCGCACTGTCCGGCTTCCTCGTGGGAGCCGTGCTCCTGATCATCGGCGTGCTGCCCACGCTGCCGGTTTCCACTCTGGTGCTGATTCCGGTGGCCCTGGTGCTGAACATTGTCCTGGGACAATTTGTCGGCAGCACGTTGGTGCCGTTCTACCTCGACGCCATAGGCACCGTCCTGATCGCCGTTCTCGCCGGACCCGCCGCCGGGGCCGCTACGGGTGCACTCAGCAGCATTATCTGGTCCTTTTTCAACCCGACCGTCCTGCCCTTCGCCGCCGGTGCGGCCCTGATCGGCTGCCTGGCCGGCCTCGCCGCGCGCTATGGCCTGTTCCGGCGTTTCTATCTGGCCCCGGTGGCGGGTTTCCTGACCGGTATTGTCGGCGGTGTGGTCTCCGCTCCCGTTGCCGCTTTCGTCTTCGGCGGCACCTCCGGCCTCGCCACCGGCGCCATTGTCAGCGCCTTCCGCTCCATGGGGGACAGCCTGCTCGCCGCCATCACCAAGCAGGCCCTGATCTCGGACCCCATGGACAAGGCCATCGTCTTTACCCTCGTCGCCGTCCTGGTCTACGCCCTCCCTCGCCGCACGCGCCTGCAATTCCCTTTTGTCCGGCAGTACCGCGTGCTGGCCGGCACAGCCTCCAACCACCCCGGCAACCAGCCCACCGGCCACTCAACCGGCCAGGACGCCTGACGCACCCCTGATGCGCCTTCACCCCCTGACGTCGCTGGCGGCTGCCGGCAGCACGGCAGTGATAACGACGGCGGCTGCCAGCTGGCCGGTGTCCCTCACCGTGATCGCGGCGGCCGTGGGTTTATCTTTCGCGCAGGGAGCGGCGCGCCGGATGTTGCCGGCCGCGGCGGTCATTCTGGTTCCGCTGGTGCTGTCGCTGCTGGCCCTGCACGGACTGTTTTTTCCTGAGGGCACCACCGTGCTGGCGCAGTGGGGACCGGCGCGTGTCACAGCACAAGGCCTGCAGTTCGCGCTCGAGCGGGCAGCGCAGCTTTCCGCGGCCGTGCTTGTGCTGCTGCTGGGTTCCTTCACCGTCAGCGTTCCGGACCTGGTGGCTGTCCTGTCCACCCGCGGTGTCAACGCCCGGTTCGCGTTTGTGCTCGCCTCCACGTTGACGCTGCTGCCGGCCATCAGTTCACGGCTGGAGCGGATCAGGCAGGCCCAGGAAGCGCGTGGCCTGGTGATCAGGCCTGGAATTCCCGGGCGTGTGGCCGCGTTCCGGTGGCAGGCGGTTCCCCTACTGCTGTCCCTCGTGGAGGAAGCAGGCACCCGCGCTGCGGCCCTGCAGGCCCGCGGTTTCGGTAGTGCCGGTCCAATCACCAGTTACCGTCAGGTGCTGGATTCTCCGGTCCAGCGGTGGGCGCGCGTGGTTCTGCTGCTCGCGGCGCTGGCGGCCATCGTCTTCCGCCTCTGGCAGCCGACGGCGGGTGCTTAGCAATGGTGCAGACCCCACCGCCGGCCTTGGCTGCCGGCATCGAGAAATTCGTCTTCCCCGGCGAAACGGAACCCGTCCTGGCGGGCATAAGCCTGACCTTGGTCCCAGGATCGCTGACAGCGGTGCTGGGCGGTTCCGGCAGCGGCAAATCAACTCTGGGACGCCTCCTCGCCGGCTGGTTGCTGCCCGGCGACGGCGGGACACTCACGGGTTTTTTTGAGCTCGCCGGCACGACCGTCAGGTTCACTGGAACAGCTGCCGATCCGCAGATCGATCCCGGCCGCTGGGGCCGCCAGGTGGGCTTTGTGCCACAGGATCCGGCCGGCGCTCTGTCCACGGTCCGTGTCACGGTGGCCGAAGAGCTGGCCTTCGGCCTGGAAAACGCGGGGGTTGACCGTGCGAGTATGGCCGGCGCCGTCCGGGACACAGCAGCCCTGACCGGCCTGGCCCACCTGCTGGACCGGGATCCCGCCACGCTTTCCGGCGGTCAGCTCCGCCGCCTGGCCATCGGCTGCGCGGTCATTCAGCGCCCCGCAGTTCTCGTGATGGACGAGCCCTTCGCCTCCCTCGACACGGACGGAGCCGAAGTTCTCGCTGCCCTGGTGCGGAACCTGGCACAAGACGGCACCGCCGTCGTGATCATGAGCCAGCGTGCCGAGCCCTTCCTGCACACCGCCGATACCTGGCTGGTCCTCACCGGTGGTACCGTAGCGGCGACTGGCACGCCGGCAGAAATTGTGGCTGCCGGGGCGCTGGAAATGGCTGGTGTGATCCGGCCCCGCCCGCTTACAGTTGCCCGGCCGAGGGCAGGAGTCGACTATCAATCCGCCGTCAACGGTCCGACGGCTTTGGAGCTGCGTGACGTCTCGTTCACGTACCGGCGTACGCGGCGCCGAGGCTGGTTCAAGTCACAGCCGGGCCCGCCTGCTGACCCTGTCCTGCACGGACTCAGCCTCACCCTCGACGCGGGCGAGATCCTCGCGGTGACAGGTCCCAACGCCTCCGGAAAGTCCACGCTGCTGAGGCATCTCAACGGCTTGCTCCAACCAACCGCCGGCAGCGTGCTGGTCCAGGGGCGGAACATCGGCGGGCACCCGGCGGGACAGGTGTCCCGCGACGTTGGGCTCCTCTTCCAGCAGCCCCGGGACCAGCTGTTTGAGCGGACCGTGGAACGGGAAGTACGCTTCGGACTCGGACGCGACGGGCTCGCGGCGGACCAGGCGGTGCAGCGCGCCCTTGCCGCCGTTGGCCTGGATCACCTTGCCGGGCGGCACCCGGCGGAACTGCCGGCGTCCCAGCAGCGCCTGCTGGCCCTGGCGACGGTACTGGCCCGACGTCCCTCAGTGCTTGCACTCGACGAGCCAACCGTTTCCCTGGATGGCCCCGGGCTGGACCGGCTGGACCGGGTGGTGCGCAGCACGACGGCCGATGGCAACGCCGTCGTGCTGGTCACCCACGACCTGGACTACGCCCGGTCCATCGCGCACCGGCTGGTGTGCCTCGAGGCCGGCCGCCTGCGGGGTATTTGAGGGCCAGCGCCAAACGCTGGAGTTTTTGGTCAGATAACGCGGATTTAAGGACCTTCAGGGGACGTTATCTGACCAAAAACTCTTCAGGCGCGGGTCAGGCTGGGACCGGGGACACCGACGCGGCGCACGCGACTCCGGGAGCCAGGAACCGCTTGCCATTGACCCGCTCTGAGGCGCCCACCCGGTCCAGGTACGGTGTGATGCCGCCCAGGAACATCGGCCAGCCCGCGCCGAGGATCATGCAGAGGTCGATGTCTTCAGGACCGGCCACAACGCCCTCATCCAGCATCAGCCCGATCTCCTCGGCCAGGGCATCCTGGACACGGCGCAGCACATCATCCCCGCTGGACGCTGACGTGCCGAAGGACATCAGCGACAGGGTGGACTCCAGGATCTCCTGGGAGCCGTCGGCCGCCGGGACCCAGAGAGATTTCACGCCGTTCTCGATCAGTTTCTGCAGGTTCGTGGACACGGCGAAGCGGTCTCCGAAGGCGGCGTTCAGGGACTCCTGGACATGCTGGGCCACCGGCAGGCCCACCATGGCACCGAGCGTAAACGGGGTCATCGGCAGGCCCATGGGGCGCAGCGAGGTGTCGGCAACGTCGGCAGGGGTTCCTTCGTCGAAGGCAGCCGTCACTTCGCCCATCAGCCGCAGCAGGATCCTGTTGACCACAAAGGCCGGCGCATCCTTAACCAGGACCGCGCTTTTCTTCAGGCCCTTGGCGAGCTCAAAAGCGGTGGCCAGCACGGCATCGTCAGTCTTGGGCGCGCGTACGATTTCGAGCAGCGGCATCACGGCCACCGGGTTGAAGAAGTGGAAGCCCACCAGCCGTTCCGGGTGCGCGAGGTCTTCGGCCATGGCCGTGACGGACAGCGAGGACGTGTTGGTGGCGAGGATGCAGTCCGGCGAGACGATTGCCTCCACCTCGGCGAAGACCTGCTTCTTGACGTTCAGCTCTTCGAAGACAGCCTCGATAACAAAGTCGGCGTCCACGAAGGCCTCCTTGGAGACCGATCCTGTGACCAGTGCCTTGGTGCGGTTGGCAGCGTCCTGGCTGATCCGATTTTTGCCGAGGAGCTTGTCCACCTCGGCATGGACGTAGCCCACGCCCTTGTCCACACGGGCCTGGTCGATGTCCGTCATCACCACGGGGACCTTGAGCTGGCGGGCGAACAACAGGGCCAGCTGGCTGGCCATGAGGCCCGCCCCCACAACGCCGACCTTGGTGACCGGCCGTGCCAGCTTCCGGTCCGGTGCGCCGGCGGGCCGCTTGGAACGCTTCTGGACCAAATCCAGGAACGCGTAAACCGTGGCGCGGAACTCGTCTGTCTGCATCAGACCGGCAAGGGTTTCGCACTCAAGGGCGGCGGATTCTGCCTGGGACATGGTCCGGTTGGCTTCGAGGATGTCCAGGACCTTGGCCGGTGCAGGGGAGGCGTTGGAGGTCTTGGCCTCCACGAAGGTCCGGCCGACGCCGACGGCTGCGGACCAGCGCCCGGCAACAGCGGGGTCAGCCGGGTCCACAGCATTGGCCCGCTCCGGGACCGTCTCGCCGGTGATCACCGTGGCCGCCCAGGCGAGCGACTGTTCCAGGAAGTCTGCCGGTTCGAACAGGGCGTCGGCGATGCCGAGCTGTAAGGCCTGCGGACCGTTGAGCGTCCGGTTGTTGCTGAGCGGGTTCTCGATCATCACCTTGACGGCGTTCTCGGGACCGATCAGCCGCGGCAGGATGTAGACGCCGCCCCAGCCGGGGACCAGGCCGATGAAGGCCTCGGGCAGCGCCAGTGCGCCGGCGCCGGCGGACACCGTGCGGTACGTGGACTGCAGGGCGATCTCCAGGCCGCCGCCCAGGGCAACGCCGTTGATGAAGGCGAAGCTGGGGACGCCGAGGTTGGCCAGCGTGGCATAAACGTCATGCCCGAGCTGCGCCATCCACAAGCCATGATCGCGGTTCTCCAGCGACTTCACCGCCGACAGGTCGGCGCCGGCCACGAGGAAGTAGGGCTTGCCGGTCACGCCCACACCCACGATCTCGCCGCGGGCCGCACGTTCCTTCAGGCCTTCGAGGACCGTGCCCAGTTTTACCAGGGTATTGGGTCCCAGCGTGGTGGGCTTGGAATGGTCCAGGCCGTTGTCCAGGGTGATCAGCGCGAACACCCCGGGGCTCTGCTGGCCGGCGGCCGCCGGCAGCCTGATGTCCTGGACGTACGAGTGGGTCACGGTTTCGTCGGGGAAGAGCTCGGCAAGCTTGGTGAAATCGGCGGCGCTCATGCGGCTCCTTCGGTGGTGGCTGCTGTGACTGCTTCGTGGCCGTCTGCTGCGACGGCACCGCTGTAATGGGGGTGGTGCGGGTTTTCCCAGATGACGGTGGCGCCCATGCCCAAGCCTATGCACATGGTGGTGATCCCGTACCGGACGGAGGGGTCATCTTCGAACTGCCGGGCAAGCTGGTTCATCAGCCTGACCCCGGAGGAGGCGAGAGGGTGGCCCACGGCGATGGCGCCGCCGTAGCGGTTGACCCGGGGGTCGTCGTCGGAAATCCCAAAGTGGTCCAGGAAACTCAAAACCTGCACGGCAAACGCTTCATTGATCTCGAAAAGTCCGATGTCCTCAATGCTGAGGCCGGCGTTCTTCAGAGCCTTTTCGGTGGCGGGTACGGGGCCGATGCCCATGACCTCCGGTTCGACGCCGGCGTAGGCGTAGCTGACCAGCCGCATCTTGACTGGCAGGCCCAGTTCCGCGGCCGCTTCCGAGGAAGCGAGGACAGCGGCCGTGGCGCCGTCGTTCAGGCCGGCCGCGTTACCTGCCGTCACGCGGCCGTGGGCGCGGAAGGGAGTCCGCAGGGCCGCCAGGTCCTCGAGCGTGGTGCCCGGGCGGGGCGGCTCATCAATGCTGTTCACCGTCCAGCCCTGTCCCGGCTTCAGGGTAGCGACCGGAACGAGGTCGGGCTGGATCTGGCCGTGTGCGTAGGCGGCTGCCAGTTTGTCCTGCGAGGCAACGGCGTAGGCGTCCGAGCGTTCCTTCGTGATGGCGGGAAAACGGTCGTGCAGGTTTTCGGCCGTGTTGCCCATGTTCAGGGCGGCGGGGTCTACCAGGCGCTCGGACATAAAACGCGGGTTTGGATCCGCGCCGGAGCCCATCGGGTGGTTGCCCATGTGCTCTACACCGCCGGCGATGACGACGTCGTAGGCGCCGAAGCCGATGCCGCTCGCCGTTGTGGTCACTGCGGTCATGGCGCCGGCGCACATGCGGTCGATGGCGAAGCCGGGGACGGTGCGGGGGAGCCCTGCCAGGAGGGCGGCTGTGCGGCCGAGGGTCAGTCCCTGGTCGCCGGTCTGGGTGGTGGCGGCAACAGCGACTTCGTCGATCCGGGCCGGGGGCAGGGTGGGGTTGCGGCGCAGAAGTTCGCGGATGCACTTCACCATCAGGTCATCGGCGCGGGTTCCGGCGTAGATGCCTTTCTCGCCGGCCCGGCCGAAGGGTGTGCGGACGCCGTCAACAAAAACGACGTCGCGGACAGTTCGCGGGGATCCGCTGCTGTGTTCTCCGCTGTGACGGGCTTGGCTCACGTTTACTCCTCATCGAGACGTTGGCGCCGTCCGGAGGCCAAAGGGCAGCACTCGCCAGGACGGCAGTGAACACTATGTTACTCGTCAGTAACATAGTGTGCAAGGCTCGGTCAGGAGGCGATTACTCGGTGGTTGCGGTTGCCCTGGATTCCTTGGCCGGCAGCGGTTGCGGGTTGAGGAACGCGTTCGTGAGAAGCGGTGCCACCACGCCGATCTGCCATTCGCGGGCACCGAGGGTGCGCAGGTCAGCGGCCACTGCTTCTTCTGTAATATCCGACGGCGGACGCCACGCCACGCGGCGCAGGTAGTCCGGCGTCAGCAGGTTCTCCACGGGAAGGTTCAGTTCCTCGGCCTTCGCCTGCAGGAGCGGACGTGCGGTGGACAGGCGTGCCGCGGCCTCGGGGTCGCGATCAGACCACACGCGCGGCGGGGGCGGTGCGTTGGTGGGCAGGTGCAGGGGCGGAAGGTCCTCAAGATCGCGGGCAGCGGCGATGCACCGGAGCCACCGGGGTGCCTCACGCTGAGCCGCACGGCCGTGGAAGCCCTTGGTACCAAGCAGCTGGGGAACCGTGGACGGCATGGCTTTGGCGGCGGACACCAAGGCTGAATCAGGAATCAGCCGGCCCGGCGCCACATCGCGCTTCTGTGCCAGGGAATCGCGCTCCAGCCACATCTCGCGGACCGCGGCCAGCTGGCGCCGGTCGCGGACCTGGTGCAGGCCCGACGTCTTGCGCCAGGGGTCAACCCGGGGCGGGGCAACGCCGGCGGCAAGGATCGCGGCAAATTCCTGCTCCGCGTAGTCCAGCTTGCCGTCGGCCTGCAGCAGCTCGATGAGTTCTTCGCGCAGTTCGGTCAGGACTTCGACGTCCAGGGCGGCGTAGCGCAGCCATGGCTCGGGGAGGGGCCGGGTGGACCAGTCGGCGGCCGAATGTTCCTTCGCCAGGCCAAAGCCGAGCAGTTGTTCGATGACGGCAGCCAGGCCAACGCGTGGCAGCCCGGCCAGCCGCGCGGCGAGCTCCGTATCAAAGAGTTTGTCCGGCCACATGCCCAGCTCTAGCAGGCAGGGCAGGTCCTGGCTGGCTGCATGCAGGATCCATTCCACCCCTTGGAGCGCATCGTTGATGATGGACAGGTTCTCGAACGGTTCAGGATCGATCAGCCAGGTACCGGAGCCTTCGCGCCGGATCTGCACCAGGAACGCGCGCTGGCCGTACCGGAATCCTGAGGCCCGTTCTGCATCAACCCCTGCGGGCCCTGTTCCGGCGGCGATGGCTGCCGCGCACCGCTCCAGCCCGGACTGCGTTTCGATAACCAGCGGCACGCCGTCGCGAGGTGCATCGAGGTCAATGACTACGGGGACCTGGCTGTCGAAGCCTTCCACCGTGATGTGGGGAGTGGTATCAGCAGCCGGAGCGCCGGCCGTGGTGTTTTCGGGAATTTGAGGGGTCATGATGCCTTCAGTTTACCGACAAGGGACATCCCTAGCTCCGGCGCCGGCGCGGAAGGGCCGCGACGCCGTCGGGCAGAGGGGGGAGGCCGGCGAAGGTGCAGACCATGTCGGACCATGCCTCCAGATGGGCAGTGACGTCCGAAGACGCCGGAGTCCAGGAGGCGCGCAACTCGATATCGATCGACCCGGGCCGGTCTGAAAGTGTTCCAAAGCTCTCCGACAGGACCCGAGTGGCGGTCCCGCCGGCCGCCCGGTAGGGGGCCTTGTGATTCTCCAGGGCCTCCACCAGCCAGGTCCAGGCGACCGTGCCCAGCATTTCGTCGTTGCCCATTTCGGCCTCGAGCTGGGCCCGGATGTAGGTGACAATCCGGAATCCGCCGTCCCAGACTGCTGAGCCGTCGGGGTCGTGCAGCAGGATGAATCGGCCCGTGGCCAGCTCGGTGTCGTCGTCGCCCGCGGTGCCGGACGCCGCGGCCAGGGCCATGGCGGCGGGCCCGTGGACGGGCTTGGTGCCGCTGCCCGGTCCGGACGCCATGACTTCGGCCCCGAGCGCCACCGCGAACGGTGCCAGGCGCGCCGGGGCGGGAATTTCCGCCAGGCGCAGCTCACTCCGGCATTGGGCCTTCCTGAGGGATCCCAAGGCGTGGACAAATTCCGGGGGAACCTGGGCTAGTGCGTTCACCTTCGCAGATTACGCAACGGCAGAGGGCTCCCAGTGCAGGCTCGCCGTCGGCCGGTCCGTGCTATCCGGCTTCCGTGTCCGCGTGGTGGGCCGCAAGTTCCCGTCGGATCGCGGCCACAAAGGCGTCGACATCGTCTTCGCTGGTGTCGAAGGAGCACATCCAGCGGACCTCGCGGGCGGCTTCATCCCAGTCGTAGAAACGGAACGACTCCCGCAGCCGGTCAGCGATGCCGGCCGGCAGGACGGCAAACACGCCGTTGGACTCCGTCTTCTGCGTGGGCTCCACGCCCTCGATTGTGTCCACCGCGGCGCGGAGGCGGGCGGCCATGGCGTTGGCGTGCGATGCCGAGCGGAGCCACAGGTCGCCTTCCAGCAGGGCGATGAACTGGGCGGACAAGAAGCGCATTTTGGAGGCAAGCTGCATGTTCATCTTGCGCAGGAATATCAGGCCATGGGCCGCTTCGGGGTTCAGAGCCACCACCACTTCGCCGTACAGCAGTCCGTTCTTGGTGCCACCGAAGGAGAGGATGTCCACCCCGGCGTCGCGCGTGAAAGCCCGCAGCGGCACGTTCAGGTGCGCGGCGGCGTTGGCCAGCCGGGCGCCGTCCATGTGGAGTTTCATGCCTTTGGCGTGTGCATGATCGGAGATCGCCCGGACTTCATCCGGGGTGTAGCACGTGCCGAGCTCGGTGGTCTGGGTGATGGACACGGCCAGCGGCTGCGCCCGGTGTTCATCCCCCCAACCCCACGCTTCGCGGTCAATCAGCTCCGGTGTCAGCTTGCCGTCGGGGGTGGGGACATGCAGGAGTTTGATCCCGCCGATCCGTTCCGGAGCACCGTTTTCGTCCATGTTGATGTGCGCCGTCGAAGCGCACACCACAGCACCCCAGCGCGGGAGCAACGACTGCAGGGACAACACGTTGGCCCCTGTGCCATTGAACACAGGAAAACATTCGATGCCGGGGCCGAAATGCTCCTCCATCAGACCCTGCAGCCGCGCCGTGTAGTCGTCTTCGCCGTAGGAGACCTGGTGGCCCTCGTTGGCGGCCGCGAGAGCGGCCAGGACCTCGGGGTGCACACCGGAGTAGTTGTCCGATGCGAAACCGCGGACGGACGCGTCATGCAGCCGGGCTGAGGGATTTTCAAGCCGGGGGGCGGCAGTTGCCGTTGTTGTCATTGGTTTGCTCACGTTCTCAGTTTAGGGAGGTCGGGTCCGGCCGGTCAGGGGGCAGTCCGTCAGAGGCGTTGCGGCTAGGGGATGTTGCGGTCATGGGGTAAGGAGCAGGCGCCGGCCGTTCAGTTCGGCTGCCGGGCGGCTGAACAGTCCGACGACGGCGGCGGCCAGGTCCTCGACGTCGGTGGCACCGGGGAACGTCCGTTCCGGGTGCGCCGTCCGGAGTTCCGCGTCCACCAGCGCTTTCACCACCAGGACGACGGCGGCGCCGCGCAGGGCGGTGCCGTTATCCGCGGCCTCGCGGGCCAGTCCCTCCGCCATCGCAAGCGTCCAGGTCTCGGCGGCGGCCTTCGCCGCCACGTAGCTGGCCGTCGTGGCGGTGGGCTTGTCCACCGCCGTGGAGGACACCATGGCAAACCTTCCGGTTCCGGCGGCGGCGAGGTCGGCGTAGAAGGCCCGGGAGACGTTCCGGAGCGTGGTGATGGCACCGCGCTCCAGGAAGTCCCAGGCGGCGTCGCTCTGGTCCGTGATGCCCTTGGCACCACGCCAGCCGCCCACAAGGTGGATGACTCCGTCCATCGCTCCGGCGGTGCCCGCCAGGGCCGTCCGGAGAACCTGGACGTCAGCGGGATCCGCGAGATCGCACACCAGGGGAGTGACGCCGTCGCCCGCTTTTGTTGCGGCTGCATCGATGCGCGTCCTGTCCGAGCCGACCGTGAAGACCCGGAACCCCGCCTGGCGCAGGGCCCGGGCCACCGCGATCCCGGTGGGTCCGCTACCGCCGGTGACCAGGACATTCAGCCCAGGGGAACGGTCCGGAGCAGGGACAACGCGCGGGCCGCCGGATGCGCTCACAGCGCGGACGCTCCGGTGATGCCGGCGGTGGAGTCGATGACCGGTCGCATTTTCTTCTCCAAGGCTTCGTAGAACATGGACAGCGGAAATTCGTCATCCAGCACCTGGTCCGTCAGGCCGCGCGGCGGACCGGCAACCGGAAGTGCGTCGGGTCCCTTCGCCCAGGTTGATGCCGGGTTGGGCGTGACTGTGGCGGAGATCAGCTGGTACGCGGCAAGCCAGTGGGCCATCTTCGGCCGGTCAATGGAGCGCCAGTAGAGCTCGTCGATCGAGGCTCCGAGGGCGATCACCGCGTCCGGCACTTGGTCCCAGTCGATGCTGAGCCGACTGTCGGTCCAGTGCAGGGTGTGGTGCTGGTGCAGCCAGGCGAAGAGCAACTGCCCGCCGAGGCCGTCGTAGTTGCGCACCCGGTCGCCGGTGATCGCGAAGCGGAAGATCCGGTCGAAGATGATGGCGTACTGCACCAGTTTCGCGTGCCGGCGTGCTTCCGGCCCGGCGTCTTCGTCCTGTTCGATCCGGACGGATTCGCGGAAGGCTGTGAGGTCGCAGCGCAGTTCCTCGAGCGAATACAGGAAGTAGGGCATCCGCTGCTTGATCATGAACGGGTCAAAGGGCAGGTCGCCGCGCATGTGGGTCCGGTCATGGATCAGGTCCCACATCACAAACGTGGCCTCGGTCAGTTCCTGGTCGGCCAGGAGTTCCACGGCACCGGCGGGCAGGTCCAGTGAGGTGATGTCTGCGGCTGCGCGCAGGACCCTCCGGAAGCGGGCAGCTTCGCGGTCTGCAAAAATGGCGCCCCAGGTGAAGGCGGGTGTTTCCCGGACGGCAACGGTTTCGGGGAACAGCACCGCCGAGTTGGTGTCATAGCCGCGGGTGAAGTCCAGGAACCTGATCGGCACAAACAGCTTGTTGGAATAGTCCCCTGCCTCAAGGCCGGCCACAAAATCGGGCCAGATGACCTCGATCAGCACGGCCTCCACCAGCCGGCTGGTGCTTCCGTTCTGGGTGTACATGGGGAAGATGACAACGTGCGGCAGGCCATCCTGGCGCTGCAGCTGGGGCTGGAACGCCAGCAGTGACGACAGGAAGTCCGGCTCACCGAAGCCCGCTTTGGCCCACGCCTGGAAATCAGCGACGACGGCGTCAAGGTAGGCTGCGTCGTGCGGGAATAGCGGTGCCAGCTCGGTGAGCGACTCTGTGAGCTCGGCAACTTCGGCCGCTGCGGCTGGGTGGTGGCCCGCGTCGGGTACGGAGCCGTCCTTGATCTGCAGCTCCTGCAGGGACTCGGCGGCGCTCCGGAGGCGGAGCCAGGCGGGATTTTCGGCGGTGATCCTTGGTGGGGCGCCGGTCACGGTGACGGTCATGGTTTGACTGCCTTTCTCATTGCTTGGGCATCTACCGTGAGCGTAGCAAGCAACCAGAGTCCCTAATTCAAATAGAGCCTAAGCATAAGAGACTCTCGGGCTCGAGCGCCCCGTGGGTCCGCCACACATAGGCGGAACCACGGCTGGCGGACTCAGGACTCCGCGGATTCTTCCCCGGCAACGCCGCGCGGTACCAGCGTCAGGGACACCGAATTAATGCAGAAGCGCTGGTCCGTGGGCGTTCCGTAGCCCTCGCCTTCAAACACGTGGCCCAAGTGCGAGTCACAGTTCCCGCACCGGACCTCCACCCGCTTCATGCCGAGCGTCCGGTCGTGGATGTAGCGGACGGTGCTTGTGGCGAGCGGCGCCCAGAAGGACGGCCAGCCGCAATGCGAGTCAAATTTTTCGTTGCTCCTGAAGAGCTCGGTTCCACAGGCGCGGCATTGGTAAACACCCTCCGTGTGGGTGTCCACATACTCTCCCGTGAAGGGGCGCTCCGTACCCGCCTGCCGCAGCACGCGATACTCCTCCGGCGTGAGTTCCTGCCGCCACTCGGCGTCGGATTTCCGGTATGCAGGTTCCGCAGCGGTGGCGTCGGCAGCCTGATCCGGGACCGAATCCGTGGCCTTGTTGTCGAAAATGTTCTTACCAAAGATGCTCATAGTCAGCTCAACGCTCAGGAGTCGCCGATAAATCCCGAACCGGCGTACAGGTGGAGCACGGGGAGCCCCAGCTGGTCCTGGGCTTTGTTGGCCCAGTCGGTGTGGAACGTATCCGCAACTGCGTGCGGACGGGTGACCACGACTGCCTGGGCAGCGCCAAGCTCCTTGACCTTGGCCACAAGGCCGTTGACGGCTCCACCGTCCACCACCTCGCCTGTGACTCCTGCGCCCAGCCCCGCCAGGGCAGTCAGCGAGACGGCGAGCGTCTCCGCAGCCTCGGCCCGTTCAGCGGAGGGGTCCGGGGCATGGGCGGTCAGTTCGCGGAACGCTTTAGCGACGTCCAGCAGGGAGAGATTCTCGAGAAAATCCACCAGCAGGTGCCGTTCAGTGTTACCTGGAACCAGCAGGACAAGGGGGGTGTCCTGCCCGTCCACCAGCCGTTCTATGTTGACGCGGTCGTCCGCGCCCAGGGGTTCTTCGGTCAGGATGACGATTGGATCGCTCATGGCATCAGCCTAGTCGTGCGTACCGGCGCCTGCATCCATTTGGGGCCGCATGGTGGTTGTGGTCTTATACGCGCGGAGTCCTCGGGGCCGGCAGAATTCCGGCGCCACGGGCCGGACGGAATATGGTCAACCCGCCTGCGGCAGTAAGAATGGTTCCATGGCACCTTCCACGCGCACCCCCACGTTGACGGCGGCAGTTCCGATCCAGGCTGACGGCCGTATGTCGCTGCGCGCCAAATGGGCGCTAGGCGGCGTCATTGGCGGCGGGGCGCTTGCCGGACTGCTGGCCACAGGGTCCTCCGCGCTGGCCCTCTATTTTGCCAGGCGTGTGATCACGCCCGTCCGGCGGCGGACGGCGGACCAGGAAGTCCTCGCCGTGCTCCGGGAAGGCGGCGGCAAGCAGGTCATCCTGACAGCAACTCCGGAGACCACAGTGGAGGGCGTCTATGGGTTGTTTTTCGACGGCGGCAAGGGGCACGCCCGGATCGGGCGGATTGTGTCCTATTCGCCGGCGGACGGCACGGTCCTGCGCGAAGTGGAAGCCGTCTATGCCGGCGATCTCGATACGGCCCGCCGCGGATGGTGGAGCGGTGCGCTCTACCCTGATCCCGCCACCGCCGGCATTGCGGCCGAGGACGTGCTGATTGAGGTCGACGGCGGCACGGCACCGGCATGGCTGGTCCGGGCCGGCGGGACGTCCAGGACCTGGGCAATTATGGTTCATGGCCGGGGGGCCACCCGCCAGGAGTGCCTCCGGGCGGTAGGCCCCGCACTCGAACTGGGGCTCACCAGCCTGCTTGTCTCATACCGGAACGACGGGTTGGCGCCATCAGCCGAGGACGGCCGGTACGGGCTGGGATCCACGGAATGGCACGATGTGGAGGCCGCCATCGAGTTCGCCCTGGCCGGCGGCGCCGAGGAAATTGTCCTCTTTGGCTGGTCCATGGGCGGTGCCATCTGCCTGCAGACGGCCGATCTCTCGCCGCACCGTCACCTGATCCGGGCCATGGTCCTGGACGCGCCCGTCATCAACTGGGTCGATGTGCTGGCCCACCATGCGCAGATCAACCGCATTCCGTCCCTGGTGGGCCGTTACGGGCAGCTGATGCTGGGCCACCCCGTGGGCCGGAGGCTCACCGGATTGGCCGCACCCGTGGACCTCAAGGCCATGGACTGGGTGGCGCGCGCCGTGGAAGTCCGGACGCCCACCCTGATCATCCACAGCGTTGATGACGAGTACGTTCCCTATGAACCCTCCGCCCTCCTGGCCGAGCGGAATCCGGAGATGGTCACATTCGAGACGTTCAATCACGCCAGGCACACGAAGGAATGGAACGTCGATCCCGGGCGCTGGGAGAACCTGATCAAGGCGTGGCTTCGGCCTCAGTTGGCTCCGCGGCTTAATCCCGGGCAGAACCGCTAAGGCGTGCGGGTGCCGATGGCGGCTGTCACAGCGGACGTCAGCCGGATAAGGTCCGCCGGCGCAAGCTCGACGTCCAGGCCACGCTTACCACCGGAAACCAGCATCGTCCCCAGATCAAGGGCGCTGCTATCCACCACTGTGGGCGATGACTGCCGCTGGCCAAGCGGCGAGATCCCGCCGAGGACGTAGCCGCTGCGGCGTTCCGCAACTGCGGGGTCTGCCATCGAAGCCTTCTTGGCACCCAGGGCGGCAGCGAATGCCTTGAGGTCAAGGTTTCCGCTGACCGGCACAACCCCGACAGCCAGCCGGCCCTCCACATCGACCATGAGGGTTTTGAAGACCTTTTCGGGTGCAATGCCCAGGGCCTCGGCGGCTTCCGTGCCGTAGCTGGCGGCGGAAGGATCGTGGGCATACGGATGCACTACGAAGGGAACGCCGGCTGCAGCCAGTGCGGCTGTGGCCGGCGTTCCGTTTGAAGAACTCTTGCGTGCCAAAGCGTTCAGTTCCCTGTCAGGGGATTAGGATGCGGGCCGGTAATCAGCAGCGACCTTGCGCTTGATCCGTCCCAGCATGGCGGTCATGCCGCGCATCCGCAGTGGCGTGATGGCCCTTGTCAGGCCCAGCAGTTCCGGCATGTCGTCCGGCACACCCAGGATTTCGGCGGCGCTGAGTCCGTCGAGTCCCTCATGGAGCACACCGGCGAACCCCCGCGTGGTGGGGGCTTCCGGTGGCGCCTTGAAGTAGAGCCGAATGGCGCCGGCCGGGCCGGTGTCGTTCTTTTCCGTCTCAATGGCAAGGAACAGCGGCGACTGGCATTCCACCACCTGCTCCAGGAGTTCGGGGTGGTCCTTCAGCCGGTCCGGCAGCTCGGGCAGTTCGCGCGAGAACTCCAGCAGCAACTGAAGCCGGTCAGGTTCGCTCAGGGCCTGGAAGTCGTCAACGATTTCCGCCAAAGCGGCGGGCAGGTCATGTGTAGTCATCTGTTCCAGTTTACGCCGGGACAGTGCCGCGTTCGGTGCCCTTCGCGATCGGAACCCGTACGGCGTTGCCCCACTCGGTCCAGGAACCGTCGTAGTTCCGGACAGTTTCAAAACCCAGCAAGTACTTGAGTGCGAACCAGGTGTGGCTGGAACGCTCGCCGATGCGGCAGTACGCCACCACGTCGTCGCCGGCGGTCAGGCCGGCCTCGCCCAGGTATAGGGCTTCGAGCTCTTCCCGGCTGCGGTACGTTCCGTCCGGCGCGGCGGCGCGTGCCCAGGGAATGGATGCTGCCGTGGGAATGTGGCCGCCGCGGAGCGCGCCTTCTTCCGGATAGGCCGGCATGTGGGTCCGCTGGCCGGTGTATTCCTCGGGGGAGCGTACGTCGATCAGAGGCTTGCCGAAGTGTGCCAGCACATCGTCCTTGAACGCGCGGATGGGGGCGTCGTTGCGCTCCACCAGGGGGTAGTCGCCGGACGCCGGGACAGTCCGGTCCGTGGTCAGGTCGCGGCCCTCGGCGATCCACTTGTCCCGGCCGCCGTCGAGCAGCCGGACGTCCTCGTGCCCGAACAGGGTAAAGACCCAGAGGGCATAGGCCGCCCACCAGTTGGACTTGTCCCCGTAGATGACCACCGTGGTGTCGCGGGAGATGCCCTTGCCAGCGGCCAGGGCCGCGAAGGCCTCGCCGTTTACGTAATCGCGTGTCACTTCATCGTTAAGGTCCGTGTGCCAGTCGATTTTCACGGATCCGGGGATGTGGCCGGTCTCGTAAAGGAGGACGTCCTCGTCGGACTCGACGACCACAAGCTTTCCGTCCGCAAGGGCGCCAGACTCAAGTGCGGCGGCAAGCCACTCGGTGGATACCAGACGCTCCGGGTTGGCGTAGGCGGCGAACTTCTCGTTTTGTTCAACTGCGTATGACATTGTTGGCCTTTCACTGAGACACAGGGCGGATCTGCTGAAGAAGGAAAACCTGCCTCCCACCCTAGCCACGGCTGGCCGCCCTGTCCGTCACCTTGTTAACAGTGGGAAATATGGCCTTCGTCACGCCATGGCCCCGTGCCGGCCGGATGGCGGGGGAGGCCCGGGCCGTTGCCGGTATTCTTTCTGGGGACAACCCACCAGCAGAACGGACCACCTTGGTACAGATCGAACAGCTTGCCGCCCGCACTCCGGCGGTGTCGGTGGATGAGCTCCTCAAAGGGTTTTATCCGTCCCCACGGTTTGGCCAGGTCTCCTTTGCCAGCTACCGGCCGGACCCGAACCAGCCGTCCCAGACGGCGGCGGTCAAGGCCCTGGAAGCGTTCGCCGGGGGAGTTGGAGCCGGTGACGGCGACGGCCTGTTCAAGAAGCTCTTCACCAAGAAGGTCGCAACCCGGGCGGGGATCTACCTCGATGGCGGATTCGGCGTCGGCAAAACCCACCTCCTGGCTTCGCTGTGGCATGCCGCGCCGGGCCCCAAAGCCTTTGGCACATTTGTGGAATACACCAACCTCGTGGGGGCACTGTCCTTCCGCAAGACTGTTGAAGCCCTGAGCCACTTCAAGCTGGTGTGCATTGACGAATTCGAGCTGGATGATCCGGGCGACACAGTGCTGATGTCCCGTTTGATGCGTGAGCTGGCCGACGCCGGCGTCAAGCTTGCTGCGACGTCCAACACCCTGCCGGGTTCGCTGGGTGACGGCCGCTTTGCCGCCGTCGACTTTGCCCGTGAAATCCAGGTTCTGGCGGACCAGTTCGACGTCATCAGGATTGACGGTGAGGACTTCCGCCACCGTGGATTGCCCGCCGCTCCGGCACCGCTGAAGAACAGCCAGCTCGCTGCGCAGATGAAGGCCGAGTTCGACGGAAAGACCGTGGCGGAGGACGAATTCAGTTCTCTGATCGGCCACCTTGCCGGTGTCCACCCAAGCCGTTACCGGCAACTCATCGACGGCATCGACGGCGTCGTCTGGCGCAACGTGGAGACCATCACCGAGCAGGCCGTGGCGCTTCGGTTCGTAGTGTTGGCGGACCGGCTGTACGACAAGGATGTGCCCATCCTGGCCAGCGGCGTCCCCTTCGACAAGCTCTTCACGGACGAGATGATGCACGGCGGGTACACCAAGAAGTATTTCCGTGCGGTGTCCCGCCTGACCGCGCTGGCCCGCGAGGGCCAGAACCACGAGCCGTCCTAGGCATCGGCCGGGGAAGCCGGGCCTTCAGTTAAACGACAAAGGCGCGGGTGCCGCCTCCCGGCGGGACCCGCGCCCCCTTGACGTGCTCGGGCAGAGCCCAGGCCAAATCCTTGTTACGGAGCCTTGTCAACCGGCGGAACCGGGGTGACTGGCGGAGCCTGCTCGGTGGCAGGTGCATCGCCGGGTGTTCCGTCATTTGCGTCAACGAATTTGGAAGCGCCCTCCTGGACTTTGTCCACGTGACCGGTATACTTGCCGCCAGTCTTTGAGTCGACGAAATCGCCGGCTTTCGTGATGCCGTCCCTGATGGCCTGCTCGTTGCCGTGGATAAGACCCTGAGCCTTGCCCTTAAGATCGTCAATCAGTCCCACGAGCACCTCCCTTCAATCGCGGAGCCAGTTTGCTCCTCCGCAACCGATCCTAGACCTGTCTGCAGGGCGTGCCAAGCGCTGTGACAAATGTTGTAAAGTCGGGGCCGGCCTTTTCGGGCAACAAAAAAGCAGCTCACGGGGAGCTGCTGTGTGTGGGCGATACTGGGATCGAACCAGTGACCTCTTCCGTGTCAGGGAAGCGCGCTACCGCTGCGCCAATCGCCCGGAACCGGGAATCCGCCCATTTCGGATTTATTACTGGGGTGGAGAGCGGACGACGAGATTCGAACTCGCGACATCCACCTTGGCAAGGTGGTGCTCTACCAGCTGAGCTACGTCCGCGTATGAAGTACAGCCCGGCGGGTGGCCTGGCCGACTGCATGAAGCAAGTTTCCTTGCTTGGTGGGCGATACTGGGATCGAACCAGTGACCTCTTCCGTGTCAGGGAAGCGCGCTACCGCTGCGCCAATCGCCCATTTCGTCCGGCCTGAACCGGAATCCATGGTTTTCACCGAGGTGGGTACGGGATTCGAACCCGTGTGAACGGCTTTGCAGGCCGCTGCCTCGCCTCTCGGCCAACCCACCGTGTTAGCTCTGATTCCGAAAAACCTTTGCCGTGACAGTGTCCTGCGAGCGGACGACGAGATTCGAACTCGCGACATCCACCTTGGCAAGGTGGTGCTCTACCAGCTGAGCTACGTCCGCATTTGGGCCGCAGAATCCGTGCCGTTTCGGGCATTTCCTCGCGTTCCAACGAGTAAGAACTCTATAGGAGGTTCAGGGATTCTCCAAATCGAACGTGCCGCAACGGCGGCAATGCCCCTGGATCCCTGCAATCTAGGGGATCTTTCTAATTACAGGCGTGTAATTCGAGGCTGGTCCCGGCTCGATTTCCATAAACCCCGCCGGGTCGGCTAGCATTCAAAGGCATCGGGGCGATTGGCGCAGTGGTAGCGCGCTTCGTTCACACCGAAGAGGTCACTGGTTCGAACCCAGTATCGCCCACCGAGGAATCTGGTCCGTTTCCGCTCAGCCGAGCGGAAACGGACTTTTTTTGTGTGTCCGCCATTCTGTCAGCCCCCTGTGAAAGAGTCTTTGTATGACTGATCCACTCCTTGCCCACGCCACGGAATACGGCCGGATGTATGCGCGGTCCACCTCCGAGCAGTTTTCCGTTCCGTCCATCACCACCGTGATCGGCCAGCAGCCGCACGGACTGGACGGCTGGTTCGGTTACATGGGGGCGAGTAGCCTGGCGAAGGATCCGCTGCTGGCCGATTGCCTGGGCAGTCCGGCGAAAATCCGGCAGGCCGTCAACCGGGCCTCCAAGGCCGCGGAAAAATACCGCGACGAGGCAGCCAAACGCGGTGACCGCGTCCATAACTACTGCGAGCAGGTTGCGCTCCGTGCCCTGGGCCGGCCCCACACCATGAGGGAGACGCGAGAGGCCCTTGCAGCCAACGGCGAGGAAGGCTTTGCCCTGCGGTTCGATGAATGGTGGGAGCTCTACGGAGTGGAGCCCATCGCCCCGGAGATCACCGTCTGGAACAAGTCAGTGGGCTACGCGGGGACGCTGGACCTCGTGGCCAAAATCAACGGCCGGATCTGCGTTATTGACTACAAGACCAAGGGCACCACGCGGGACGGCACCGTCAAGCCGCTGGACGACAAAGTTGTCATGCAACTGGTGGCGGGCATGAAGGCCGAAGAAAGCCTGGTGGATGCCGTGGCCGGGGAATGGGAGCCTTGGAAGTACGGCGAGAACCCGCTGCTGCTAGCTGTGGCCATCGGGGAAACAGAAGTCCGTCCGGTCCGCGCCAACCCCGACGTCCTCAAGCATCACTGGTGGAAGTTCTGCGCGCTGCGACGGGTCTGGGAACTGTCGGCCGATACGCTCGCCGCCGGTTCCGCGCTTCTTCCGGTTGCGCCGCCCGTCTCCGCGCAGGCCCGCAGCGCCTAGCAGGGCACGCGTGTGCCCAGGCCGCCTGTCCCCAGTCCCGCGACTGGTGCCCCTGCACCTAAACTGGATAGGTTCGCCAATAACGCCCACCGTGAGGAAAGACAGCACATGGCCATTCTGAATATCCGCATCATTGGTGATCCCGTGCTCCGCACAGTGGCCGATCCCGTGACGGAATTCGGTCCTGATCTTGCCAAACTGGTTGCGGACATGATGGAAACCATGGAGGACGTTGACGGCGCCGGCCTCGCGGCCCCGCAGATTGGCGTCAGCCAGCGGGTCTTCACCTACCGGATCGACGGCGTGGAGGGCCACATCATCAATCCGGTCCTGGAAAACAGCGAGGACTTCCAGGCGGACCAGGTTGAAGGTTGCCTGTCGATTCCTGGCCTGGCGTTCCCGGTCCGGCGTTTCCGCGCCACCCGCGCCACTGGCGTCGACCTCAACGGGATTCCTGTCGCTGTAGAGGGGGCGGGCATGCTGGCCCGTTGCTTCCAGCACGAGACGGACCACCTGGACGGCATCCTGTTCACCGACAGGCTGGAAGGCGTGGACCGGAAGACGGCGCTGCGCTCCATCCGCAATGCAAACTATGACGCCATCACGGAACGCACGACGACGAAGCGCGCCAAGACGGTCGGGTCCAGTTTCGGTGGTGCCAGCTTCGGCGGCGGCACCACCACATGAGGGTACTCTTTGCCGGCACCCCCGCCGTGGCGGTCCCCTCCCTCGATGCCCTGATTGCGGCCGGCTTTGAAATCGTTGCGGTCCTGACCCGTCCCGACGCACCGATAGGGCGCAAACGGGTGCTGACGCCGTCGCCCGTTGCAGCCCGCGCTGCCGAGCTGGGAATCGAGATCATCCACGCCGCCCGCGTGGACGAGGCCGTAACGGCGAAGATCGAAGCGGCCAAGCCGGACGTGGCTGCCATCGTGGCCTACGGCGGACTGATTCCGCGCGCCGCCCTGGATGTACCCCCGCACGGTTGGATTAACCTGCACTTTTCCCTGCTTCCCGCCTGGCGTGGAGCCGCCCCCGTGCAGCGGGCCGTGATGGCCGGCGACGACGTCACCGGTGCAGTCACCTTCCTGCTGGAGGAAGGATTGGACACCGGCCCGGTCTTCGGAACGCTGACCGAGGGCGTTGGCCCTGAAGACACCGCTGGAGCACTGCTGGAGCGGCTGTCCTACAGCGGGGCTGTGCTCCTTGCCCAGACGCTGTCCGCCGTCGAGGCCGGGAGGGCAGCTGCGCAGCCGCAGGTCGGCGACGTTTCGCTGGCCCCCAAACTGACCATCGATGACGGCCGGCTTGACTGGAAGCAGCCCGCCCTGGCCATCGGCAGGCGCGCCCGCGGCGTAACCCCCGAGCCCGGCGCCTGGACCACCCTGGACGGACAGCGCGTCAAACTCGAACCCGTCCGGCTGCGGCCCGGTGACACTGACCTGCAGCCCGGCGCAGTATTCCTCGACGGGAAAAGCGTCCTGGTGGGCACCGGATCCCACGCCGTGGAGCTGACGAGGATCCAGCCTTCGGGCAAAAAGATGATGGCCGCCGCCGATTGGGCGCGTGGCATGGCAACACTGGAAAGCGTGGTCTTCGAATGAGCGAATCCGGCGGTAATGCAAGCGGCACGGGCGGCAGCGGCAGCGGCGCCCCGGGCGGCGGACGCGGCAACAGCGGACGGGGCAAGGGCGGGCCGCGGGATTCCAGCCAGCGCAACGCCCAGGGCCGCGAACGCAACCGCCCCTCCCAGCGGAGCTTCACCGAAAACGCTCCTGCGCAGCGGACCCGCCGGGCTGACCCCGCGCGGCTGGTGGCTTTTGAAGTCCTGCGCGCGGTAGCCGCCGAGGATGCCTACGCCAACCTGGTGCTCCCGTCCCGCATCCGCCATCACGGCCTGGACAAGCGCGACGCCGGCTTCGCCACCGAGCTTAGCTACGGCGCCCTGCGCGGCCAGGGCACGTACGATGCCATCCTGGCCCGCTGCGTTGACCGGCCGCTGGACCAGCTTGACCCTGCCATTCTCGACGCCCTGCGGATCGGCACCCATCAGCTGCTGGCCATGCGCGTCCCGGCTCACGCCGCCCTGGATCAGACTGTGGGCCTGGCCCGCGCCGTCATCGGCGCCGGACCCTCCGCCCTGATAAACGCAGTATTGCGGAAAGTCACAGCACACACGCTGGAGGAGTGGCTTGAGATCCTCGTCGCCGGTGAAAGCGACGAAACCACCATCGCGTCCCTTCGGTACGCCCACCCCGAATGGATTGTCCGGGCCATGCGCCAGTCGTTGGTGGCCCATGGACGGTCAGCCGCCGAAATCAACGATCTGCTGGAAGCCGATAACGCGGCTCCGGTGGTTAACCTCGTGGCCCTGCCCGGCCTGGGCAGCCTGGATGAAGCTCTGGAGGGCGGGGCAACCCCCGGTGAACTAGTGGAGGGCTCGGCGCTCTCCAGCGGCGGAGACCTGGGCCGCCTCGCGTCCATCCGGGAAGGCAGCACGCGCGTCCAGGATGTCGGCTCCCAACTGGTGGCCCGCGCCATGGCCGCCGTAGATCTTGGTACCGGCAGCGACGGGGCAGGCGAACGCTGGCTCGATCTCTGCGCCGGCCCCGGCGGCAAAGCCGCGCTGCTCGGCGCCCTCGCCCGGCAGCAGGGCGCGACCCTGCTGGCTAACGAGCCCGCACCGCACCGCGCCAAGCTGGTCAGGCAGGCCTTGGCCGCAGTTCCGCACGAGATCTGGCATGTGCGCACCGGCGACGGCCGCGAGGTCGGCACGGAGATGGCGGAGAGCTTTGACCGTGTCCTCGTCGACGCGCCGTGCACCGGGCTCGGCGCCCTGCGCCGCCGCCCCGAGTCGCGCTGGCGGCGCACCCCCAAGGACCTGACGGACCTCGGACCGCTGCAGCGCCAACTGCTCATGTCCGCACTTGCTGCTGTCAAACCCGGCGGCGTCGTGGCCTACGTGACGTGCTCACCGCACCCCGCAGAGACCACCGCCGTCGTCAGTGATGTGCTGCGCAAGCGCGAGGACCTAGAACTGATCGACGCCGGCGCTGTGCTGGACGGCGTCAGCCTGACCGGCCACCTGGACGCCGGGCACGAACACACCGCGCAACTCTGGCCGCACATCCACAGCACCGATGCCATGTTCCTGGCCCTCATCCGGAAGAAAGCCTGACCCGTGAAAGGTTCCGCCATGCCGCAATGCTGCATCAATCCCAGCATCCTGTCCGCCGACTTCGTCAACCTCGAAGCCGAACTGCAGCGCATCAGCAACGCTGACGCCGTGCACGTGGATGTTATGGACAACCACTTTGTCCCCAACCTCACCTTGGGCCTGCCGGTGGTCCAACGGATCCAGGCGGTCAGCCCCGTCCCGCTGGACGCCCACCTGATGATCTCCGACGCCGACCGCTGGGCGCCGGGGTTCGCCGACGCAGGGCTGGCCTCCGTGACCTTCCACGCTGAAGCCTCCATTGCGCCGGTCAAACTGGCCCGCGAACTGAGGGCCCGCGGCTCCAAGGCCGGCATGGCGCTGCGCCCTGCCACGGCTGTGGAACCCTACCTGGACATGCTTGAGGAACTGGACATGCTCCTGATCATGACGGTGGAGCCGGGGTTCGGTGGTCAGGCGTTCCTGGACTTCACCCTGCCCAAGATCCGCAGGGCCCGGGCAGCCATTGACGGCTCCGGAATCAATGTCGCCATCCAGGTGGACGGCGGCATTACCGAGGAAACCATTCTGCGCGCCGCCGAAGCAGGCGCGAACGTGTTCGTCGCGGGTTCGGCTGTTTACGGCGCGGAGGACCCGGCTGCAGCCATCGGACGGCTCCGCGAAGCCGGCAGCATAAAGTTACGTGCGGCGTCCGCGGAATAGTCTGGGCCACCTTGTGGTTATGGCACAATAGCAACACACAATACGTGCTCCGGGGTCGGTGTAAGTCCGAACCGGCGGTGATAGTCCGCGACCCGCGAGCCGGCGTTTTCCCCTTCAGGGAAGGAACCGGCGGACGGTTGAACTGGTGAAATTCCGGTACCGACAGTTAAAGTCTGGATGAGAGAAGCACGTACAGCTGTATCTGCGGCGCCCTTTGGCGCTGCGGTCTTCTGCTGTCGTATACCCCCGGAGCCATCGCGGTTCTAGAGGGAAGGAACGACAACACACATGAACCCCTTGCGATGGCTCTTTGAAGCCAGGATTTCCCATGCTCCGGGAACCGCAGCCGCCCAACTGGTGGCTGCCCCATGACCCGGATCGAAAACGTCACGGCGTTCACCGCCGCCGAAACCGCCGCCATGGACGCGGCGCTCGAAGCAGCCCTGCAGGGTCCGCGCGGGGCGAATCCGCTGGTGGGCGCCGTCGTCATCGATGCTGCCGGTCACCGGCTTGTGACGGGCTACCACCGCGGCGCCGGCACACCCCATGCGGAAGCGGACGCCATCACCCAGGCTGAGGCCGCCGGGCTGGACCTGAGCGGCTGCACAATGGTGATCACGCTGGAACCCTGTGACCACAGCGGCCGCACGGGTCCCTGCACACAGGCGATCGTCCGTGCCGGAATCACGGACGTGGTCTATGCCGTCGACGACCCGCATGACCCTGCGGCGGGCGGCGCGGCCACCCTCCGGAAGGCCGGCGTGCACGTCCGCAGCGGCCTCGCTGCCGGCGAGTCGTTCGAGTTGAACCGTCAGTGGTTTTTGGGAGTGGCCGCACTACGCCCGTTCGTGACCCTGCACATCGCCCAGACGCTGGATGGCCGGATCGCCGCCGAGGACGGCACGAGCCAGTGGATCTCCTCGCCCGAGTCACTCGCTGACAACCACGGGCTCAGGCGGCGGATTGACGCCATCCTCGTGGGGACCCAGACCGTGCTGGTGGACAACCCCCGGCTGTCAGCCCGGGACGAGTCCGGAGCGACATCGGGCAAGCAGCCGCTGCGGGCCGTGATGGGCCTGCGCGACATTCCGGCCGACGCCGCCGTCCACGGTGATGACGGTAACGTGCTCCACCTCGCCACGCGGGATCCCCGGGAGGCGCTCTCGCTCCTTTACGCAGAGGGAGTCCGCCACGTCATGGTGGAAGGCGGCTCACACATCCTCAGTTCATTTCTGGCTGCCGGACTTGTGGACGAACTCATTGTCTACGTTGCCCCCACCCTGCTGGGCTCCGGAACTCCCGCCCTCAACGGACTCGGAATCACCACCCTCGCGGATGCCCGGCACTGGGACTGGGACCCCTCCGACGGCGGCGCGGTCCTGACCCTGGGCCGGGACCTGAGGCTGCACCTCCGACCAGAACCAACCGAAGCTTTTGAACCACAACTATCCCGCGCTGCCGCGGAACCAGCCATGGGAGGCTACTGATGTTTACCGGAATAATTGCCGAGCAGGGACAAGTTCTGTCCGTGGAGCGGGACGGGGATGCCAGCGCAACGCTCCGCCTTCGCGCGCCCGGCACCACCGAAGGGCTCGGGCTGGGCGGCTCCATCGCTGTCAACGGAGTCTGTCTGACGGCCACCGCAATCGACGGCAAAGAATTCAGTGTTGACGTGATGGGCGAAACCCTCGTCCGCAGTACCATCGGCGAACTTGCCACCGGTGACCCGGTGAACCTTGAGCGTTGTGTCCCCGCCGGCGGCCGGCTGGACGGCCACGTCGTCCAGGGCCACGTCGACGGCGTCGGGCAGTTGCTGGAGCGCGAGCCGCTCGGCAACTGGGATCGCCTCCGCTTCGGTGTGCCAGCCAACCTCGCCCGCTATATCGCGGAGAAGGGCTCCATCGCGATCGACGGCGTCTCGCTCACCGTCACGGCCGTCAGCCCGGCCGTGGAGCCGCAGCCCTGGTTCGAAGTGGGGCTGATCCCCACCACGCTGGCGGAGACCGGCCTGGGGGCCAAGAACACCGGCAGCAGGGTCAACCTTGAAGTCGACGTGCTGGCCAAATACACCGAACGGTTACTGGCATTCAGCACCGGCGCAACCACCGGGGGCGAACAATGAACGGCACCGTCCGGCTGGAACCGGCCGCGGACGCCGGCCCGGTGCCTAGCGCAACCTTCGGACTTGACCCTGTGGAAGATGCCATCCGCGCCATGGCCGCCGGCCGGCCCGTGCTGGTGGTGGACAACGAGGACCGCGAAAACGAAGGCGACATCATCTTCGCCGCACAGCATGCCACCCCTGCCCTCATGGGCTGGACCATCCGCTACAGCTCCGGCGTCATTTGCGTCCCCCTGACCGGCGAGCGCGCCGACGCCCTCGCACTGCCGCCAATGGTGGCCGTGAACCAGGACGCGAAGGGCACCGCGTACACCATTTCCTGCGACGCGGCGGTGGGTGTAAGCACCGGAATCTCCGCCACGGACCGGGCCCTCACGGCCCGCGTCCTCGCAGACCCGGGCGCCGGCCCGGCGGCCGTGACCCGGCCCGGGCATATTTTCCCGCTCCGGGCAGTTAACGGTGGAGTGCGTGAACGCCCGGGCCATACCGAAGCGGCCGTGGACCTTTGCCGGCTCGCCGGCTTGGAGCCCGTGGGCGTGATCGCCGAGGTTGTGTACGACGACGGTGAAATGATGCGGCTCGACGGGCTGCGGGGATTCGCTGCTGAACACGGGTGCCCCCTGATCTCGATTGAGGATCTGGTGGCCTACCTTGAAGCAGGAGCCGGGACGCCCGCCGACAGTGACACCGGGCCGGACGCCCGGGCGGAGTAGAGGAGTAATGATGACGGCTTCCGGAGTTTCGGACGACAGCCACCAGAACGGCCACCATCAGGGGGCGGCCGGCAATGGCCGGGCCCACCACCCCGTGAGCGGCGGTCCTATTGTGCAGCTGCCCACGGCCTTTGGCGATTTCATCACCCAAGCGTGGACAGACCTGGTCACGGGCGCCGAGCACCTGGCGGTGAGCTCGCCCAACCCGCCCAACGATGGCGTTGCTCCGCTGGTCAGGCTGCATTCCGAGTGCCTGACCGGCGATGTCTTCGGCTCCTACCGTTGTGACTGCGGCGAACAGCTGGCCTATGCCTTGGAGCTGATCAACGAGTTTGGCGGCACGCTGCTGTACCTGCGCGGGCAGGAAGGCCGGGGGATAGGCCTGGCCAACAAAATCAAGGCCTACGCCCTCCAGGAAGCGGGCTTTGACACCGTGGAGGCCAACGAACAGCTGGGACTGCCGGTGGACGCCCGCTGCTACAAGGCGGCCGCCCAGATCCTGGCCGAGATGGGCCTCCACGAGATCCGGCTCCTGAGCAACAACCCGGACAAAAAGAACAGGCTCGCCAAAGCCGGCGTGAAGGTAGTGGAAATGGTGCCCACGGAGGTGCCGTCCCGTGACCAGAACATCCGCTACCTGCAGACCAAAAAGGACCGCATGGAGCACCGGCTGACGCTGGACACACACATTGTCACGGTGCCAAGCGGCGCCGCCGACGATTTCGACCACGACCAAAACTGAACGGACCAGATTCACGCATGAGCGGACACGGCGCACCAGATATTGACCTCACCACCCTCAACCCTGCGGAAACGTCGCAGCTGCGGTTGGCCATTGTGGCAGCCAGCTGGCACACCCAGATCATGGACGGACTGCTGGACGGTGCCCTGCGCGCCGCCAAAGATGCAGGCATCAGCGAACCCACCGTACTGCGCGTTCCCGGTGCCTTCGAGCTTCCCGTCGCTGCCGCGCGGCTGGCACCGCACTTTGACGCAGTGGTGGCCCTCGGCGTCGTGATCCGTGGCGGTACGCCGCACTTTGAATACGTCTGCCAGGCGGCGACGTCGGGACTGACCGATGTCAGTGTCTCCACCGGCGTGCCGGTGGGATTCGGCGTGCTGACCTGCGATACGGAGCAGCAGGGACTGGACCGTGCCGGCCTGCCGGGCTCCAGCGAGGACAAGGGCCACGAGGCAGTGACGGCGGCCCTGGCCACCGCAGTGCTCCTCAAGCAGTACAAGTAGCAGCCGCTTGTTGGCGGCAAGCTGCCGGACGCGGTGTGTGTTCGCTCACATCGGGCCCGTCATGCAGCGGCCCGAAAGGCGCCCCCGGGCCGGCAGCAAGTAGGCTGTAGGGCGTGAAGAATTTCGAGACGCTGTTCGCTGAACTGAGTGAGAAGGCAGCCACCCGCCCGGCAGGCTCCCGCACCGTCGCTGAATTGGAGTCCGGAGTCCACGGCATTGGCAAGAAAGTCGTGGAGGAAGCAGCCGAAGTCTGGATGGCCGCTGAGTACGAATCCGATGAGGCCACGGCTGAGGAAATCTCGCAGCTGCTCTACCACCTGCAGGTTCTGATGCTCGCTAAAGGACTGACCCTGGAAGACGTCTACAAGCATCTGTAGCCACTGCGGCACCCGGCACCCGGCGGCCGACAGCTGCCTGCCGGTGCCCTGCGTGGCCCGTTTGCCTGATCCATAGACCTCCCAACCAAGAAAGACCCCCATGCTGCGAGTAGCCGTACCCAATAAGGGCTCCCTGTCCGAAGCCGCCTCCGCCATGTTGTCTGAAGCAGGCTACCGCCAGCGCCGTGACACCCGCGAGCTGGTCATGATGGACCCTGACAACGACATTGAGTTCTTCTTCCTCCGCCCGCGCGACATCGCCGTGTACGTTGGACGCGGAACCCTCGACGTTGGCATCACCGGCCGCGACCTGCTGCTTGACGCCGAGGTGGAGGCCGAGGAACTGCTGCCCCTGGGCTTCGCTGCGTCCACATTCCGCTTCGCCGGACCCGTGGGCGATTTCGCCGCCGCTGAAGAGTTGGAAGGCAAGCGCCTCGCCACCAGCTACGACGGGCTGCTCCGCGGCTACCTCGCCGAGCGGGGCATCAACGCAAAGGTGGTCAGGCTTGATGGTGCCGTGGAGTCTTCCGTGCGCCTCGGCGTAGCGGACGCCATCGCCGACGTCGTGGAAACGGGCAACACCCTCAAGGCCGCCGGGATGGAAATCTTCGGCGAGCCGATCCTCAAGTCAGAAGCTGTCCTGATCCGCCGCACCGGCGATGGCGGCGCCGCGAACGGCACCGTCAAGGAGATTGAAGTCCTGATCCGCCGCCTGCAGGGCGTCCTCGTGGCGCGCCAGTACGTGCTGATGGACTACGACATTCGCAAGGAACTCGTGGAACAGGCTGCCGCGCTGACTCCCGGCCTGGAATCGCCCACCGTCTCGCCGCTGCGCGACTCCGACTGGGTGGCTGTCCGGTCCATGGTTCCGAAGAAGGAAACCAACCGGATCATGGATGAGCTCTACGACCTCGGCGCCCGCGCCATCCTGGTCAGCAGCATCCACGCCTGCCGTATCTGAGCGTCCCGGCCGGTTCACCCCGCGCCGCAGAATCCACCCGAGAATTCCAGGAGTCCCCATGGCTGTAGCTGTACGAGTCATCCCCTGCCTCGATGTCGACGCCGGGCGCGTTGTGAAGGGCATCAACTTCGAGGGGCTCCGCGACGCGGGCGACCCGGTGGGGCTGGCCCACCGCTACGACAATGCGGGCGCCGACGAACTGACGTTCCTGGACGTCACGGCGTCCTCCGGGAACCGTGAAACCACCTTCGATGTGGTTCGCCGCACGGCCGAAGAAGTCTTCATCCCCCTGACCGTGGGCGGCGGTGTCCGCGGCGTCGCCGAGGTGGACAAACTCCTGCGTTTCGGCGCGGACAAGGCCTCCATCAACACAGCCGCCGTTGCCCGGCCGGACGTCATCAACGAAATCAGCCGGCACTTCGGTTCGCAGGTGCTGGTCCTGTCAGTGGACGCCCGCCGGACCCGCCCGGGGTCCCGGCCCACGCCGTCGGGGTTTGAAGTGACCACCCACGGTGGACGTACGGGTACCGGGATCGACGCCATCGAGTGGGCCAGGGAGGCCGCAGACCGCGGCATCGGCGAAATCCTACTCAACTCCATCGACGCCGACGGCACCAAGGACGGCTTCGACCTGGAACTGATCCGCATGGTCCGGGCAGCGGTGAAAGTGCCGATCATTGCCTCAGGCGGCGCCGGGGAACCGGCGCACTTCCCGCCTGCCGTTGCCGCAGGAGCGGATGCCGTGCTGGCAGCGTCGATCTTCCACTGGGGACCGGACAACATGATGTCCCAGGTCAAGCAGGCCATCCGCGAAGCGGGCTTCGACGTCCGTTAGTCCCCACCCGTTCCCTGGAGACGTGGGCCCAAGCAACGCGGGGTCACTTCGCGCCCGTAATCCCTTCCGGGATGGGCGCTAAGTGACCCCGCGTTGCTTTAGTTAAAGGCCGACTTCTGCTGACTGCAGCAGGGCGACGGCGTCTGGCTGGCCTTCGAAGGTGACCAAAGCGTGGCGGGTCCGTCCGTGGGCGTGCATCAGCAGTTCGCCCGGCTCACCAACGATCGCCACCGAAACGGGTGCCCGCTTGGCGACGTGCCGCGGCCCGGATGGGCGCACCAGCACAATACCCAGGTCCACGCCGCGGTAAAGAATGGCTGCCCGTTTGATCAACTCATCCCAGAGGGCGTCCGAATAGGCCTCGTCGAGGGCGCGCGGCGCCCAGCGGTCCACGGCCCGGCGGATGTCCTCGGTGTGGACGAAATATTCGATCAGGTTGGAGCTCTCGTCCAATGCCCTGATGTTCATGGGAGAGAGCGCCGGCGGGCCGCCGCGGAAGGTGTTCACCAGACCGGTGTAGTCGGCACCGGTTGTAAGCTTCGCCGCGAGCCTGGCTGTGGCCTTATCAGAAGCCTTGGACAGGCTTTTGATGATGAGGCCCAGGCCCACGGCCGCCTTGCGTTCGCGCAGGTAAAGGTGCGCGGCTAGGTCCCTGGTGCGCCAGCCTCGGCAGAGGGTGGGGGCATCAGGGCCGGCCGCCAGCAGGGTTTCGGCCAGGACTTCTCGGGACGGTTCGACGAAATGCATCACTTGTGAAACTAGCACGAGAGCAGCGAAGTTGGGCATCGGAACCGCCAGCCGGGGGTGCCCTTGTTCATACACTGCTTGCATGCCTGCTTGTGCATATTCGGGGGCCGTTGATCAGGCACTAGACTTGGTCTGATGTCTGAGCAGCCCGCCTCCGCCCCCGTAATTGTCCCGGCCCCCGCCACAAGCCCGCTTCCACCCGCCATCGCGGACGCGCTTAAGCGTGACGGCGCCGGGCTCGTGGCCGCCGTTGTGCAGCAGTTCGATACGAACGAGGTGCTGATGCTGGGCTGGATGGACGACGAAGCACTGCACCGCACCATGACCAGCGGCCGGGTCACGTTCTATTCCCGCTCCCGCCAGGAGTATTGGCGCAAGGGCGACACCTCCGGCCACGTCCAGTGGGTCAAATCCGTTGCCGTGGACTGCGACGGCGATGCCCTCCTGATCCGCGTGGACCAGGTCGGCGCGGCATGCCACACCGGCACCCGGACCTGCTTCGACGGCAGGGACCTGGAAGTCCAGACAGGCGAGGCGCTCTGATCCACGGCCTATGGGCGGATGACCGCCCGGTGGGCACACACTTATTGGCAGCAATGACTGGCGCGGTTCCACACCCGGCGGCAGTCACCAGTCGACACACAAGAACAGGCGGCGAAGCATAGCCATGCAGGACCTTGGAATCATCAGCCCGGGCCTCGAGGAGTTCCGCGAACTCGCCGGCAACAGCCGGGTCATCCCCGTCACGCTCAAAGTGCTGGCGGACGCGGAAACGCCTATCGGCCTCTACCGGAAGCTGGCGCAAGGCCAGCCCGGCACGTTCCTGATGGAGTCCGCGGCGGTGGGCGGCACGTGGTCGCGGTATTCCTTCATCGGCGCGAAGTCCCGGGCAACCCTGACCACCAAGAACGGCCAGGCGCACTGGCTGGGCCAGCCACCTGCGGGCGTGCCCCTGGACGGCAACCCCGTGGACGCCATCCGCGACACCATCGAAGCCCTGCGGACCAACAGGTTTGACGGACTGCCGCCTTTCACTTCCGGACTCGTCGGCTTCCTGGGCTGGGAGACCGTCCGCCATTGGGAACGGCTGACCAGCCCGCCGGAGGATGACCTCCACCTGCCCGAGATGGCGCTGAACCTGGTCACCGACATGGCAGTGCACGACAACCATGACGGCACCGTGCTGCTGATCGCCAACGCCATCAACTTCGATGGCAGCTCCGACCGTGTGGACGAGGCCTGGGAAGATGCCGTAGCACGGGTCAAGGCCCTCCTCACCCGGATCAGCACGCCCGTGGCCCAGCCGGTCTCCGTACTGGAACCCGCCGCCCTGGATTTCGCTGCCAGCGTCGAAGAACGGTGGGACGAACCCTCGTACCTGGCCGCCCTTGACCGCGGCAAGAAAGCCATTGTGGACGGCGAAGTGTTCCAGGTGGTGATTTCACGCCGCTTCGAGATGGAATGCGGGGCCTCGCCGCTTGACGTGTACCGGGTCCTGAGAAACACCAACCCCAGCCCGTACATGTACATCTTCAGCCTCGAGGACGCCGACGGGCGGGAGTACTCGATCGTGGGGTCCTCGCCCGAGGCTCTGGTGACGGTGACCGGTGAGGAAGTAATCACCCACCCGATCGCCGGTTCACGGCCTCGCGGCAAAACCGTGGAGGCAGACAAAGCCCTTGCGGAGGAACTGCTGGCCGACCAGAAGGAACGCGCCGAACACCTGATGCTCGTGGACCTGTCCCGCAACGATCTGTCCAAGGTCTGCGTCGCGGGAACCGTGGACGTCACCCAGTTTATGGAGGTGGAGCGCTTCAGCCACATCATGCACCTGGTCTCCACTGTGGTGGGCAAGCTGTCCCCGGCCGCCAACGCCTACGACGTCCTGAAAGCCACCTTCCCCGCGGGCACCCTGTCCGGTGCCCCGAAACCCAGGGCTCTGCGTCTGCTGGATGAGCTGGAACCGCACCGCCGCGGCATCTACGGCGGGGTGGTGGGGTACCTCGACTTCGCCGGCGACATGGATATGGCCATTGCCATCCGCTCGGCCCTTCTCCGCGAAGGACGCGCCTATGTCCAGGCCGGCGGAGGCATCGTGGCGGACTCGGTGAACCCCACAGAAGCGCTGGAGACCGTGAACAAGGCCGCCGCTCCTCTCCGGGCCGTGCACACCGCCGGATCGCTGCACAACATTGCGGCGGAATCGCTCCCCGCCACCTCTCAGACCAGCGACGCCGGCACCTCCGCCGGTGAAAGCCAGGGCGCCGTATGACGCCGGCCTGGGCCAGGAAATCCACGCTGGTACTGCTGATTGCCTTCCTTGCCCTGGCCGTGTTCGGAGCCACCACCCAGACCTGGATTACTGTCAGCCTGGACGCCAACCAGGTGGGCCAGGCCGCGGGGGACCAGAACACCCTTCCGGTCCAGGGCAGCAAGGCCGCTACCGCGGTGACGGCCCTGGCTGTCGTTGCCCTGGCAGGCGGACTGGCAGCATCCATCGCCGGAAAGTTCGCTCGGTGGGTCATCATCGCCCTCATCGTGTTTGCCTCCGTAGGCATCATCGCCGCGGCCGCCACTGTGCTGGCTGACCCGCTGGGCGCCGCGCAGGGTTCGATCGCCGCTGCCACAGGGGTCACCGGCGGCCACGCGGAAGTGGCTGTTACCGCCTTCCCTGTCCTCGCTGTCGTCGCCGCCACCCTGCTGGCGCTGGCCGCCCTGCTGATCATCCCCGCTGGCCGGCACTGGAAATCGCGGACCAAATATGACGCGGCCACCTATGGGGCGCCCGCCGGCAGCGCGCCAGCCGCCACTGGTCCTGTGGACGAGATCGACAGCTGGGACCGGCTCTCGCGCGGCGACGACCCCACCTGAACCCCGCCCGCAGCCAGAGCCGTGCAGCGCGCTAAAACCTGAGCCCGGTCTGCCGATGGTCAGGTCGCGGCCAAAAAATGGCAGAATGTAAGCAGTATTCATCCCGAGGAGATTCACATGAGCAAAGCACCCGCTTCCGTATCGAAATCAGGCACCCGGACCGTTGCCCCCGGCGTCGTTGACCACAGCCAGGAACTTGGCCACGGCAACAGCCCCGCGGCCTGGACCTGCGTCATCGTTATGCTGGTCGGCGCCCTCATAGCGTCCATCGCCTTTGTCATTGCCAACACCCCCATCTTCATCGCGGGCGCGGCCGTGATGGTCCTCGGCCTCATCCTCGGCTACGTCATGCGCAAGGCCGGCTACGGTGTCGAAGGCAGCAAGCTGAAGAGCTCCGGCCACTGATGGCGACTGTTCTCGATGACATCAATGCCGGTGTCAGGGAGGATATGGAGGCCAGGAAGCGTCTCGTTCCGCTCGCGGAACTGAAGGACATGGCTGCGGCCGCGGCACCCGCCCGGGACGCCTGGTCGGCACTCGGCGGCACCGCGGTGCAGCGGGACCAGCTGAAGGTCATCGCGGAAATCAAGCGGCGCAGCCCGTCCAAGGGTGACCTCGCCACAATTGTGGATCCGGCAGCGCTGGCAGAGCAGTATGCCGACGGCGGCGCAGCAGTGATCAGCGTCCTCACCGAACAGCGGCGCTTCAACGGGTCCCTTGCGGACCTGGACGCCGTGCGTGCCCGCGTGGACATTCCGCTGCTCCGCAAGGACTTCACGCTCGACGAGTACCAGATCTGGGAGGCCCGCGCCCACGGCGCGGACCTGATCCTGCTCATCGTGGCGTCGCTCGCCGACAGCCAACTCCGGGAGTTCAGCGCCCTCAGCCGCGAACTCGGCATGAACGTGCTCGTGGAGACGCACACGAAAGAGGAGATCGAACGTGCAGTGGCGGCTGAGGCGCGCATCATCGGCGTCAACGTGCGCAACCTGAAGACGCTCGACGTCGACCGTTCAGTTTTCGCCTCACTCGCCGGACTGATTCCGGCCGAAGCGCTGGTCATCGCCGAATCCGGTGTGCGCGGCGTGGACGACGTGACGCACTACGCCGCCAACGGCGCCAACGCCATCCTGGTGGGCGAGGCCCTGGTCAGCGACTCAACGCCGCGTGACCGGATCGCCGAATTCACGGCGGCCGGCGCTGCCGCCATCGCCGCCCGGGCCTAGTCCGGGCACCCGCCGGCCTGGCGCCGGCGGTACAACACTTCCGAACGACCAACTTGAACAGGACGGTGAGACTGATGGTTGACGCACCCTCAGAAAACGCTGACAACAACGCTGCGGACGCTTTCCTGCAGGGCGGCTCGCTGAAGCACGCCCCGGGGCCATACTTCGGTGGCTACGGCGGGCGTTGGATGCCGGAATCGCTGATCGCCGCCTTGGACGAGCTCGAAGATACCTTTGAAAAGGCCAAGGCAGATCCCGAATTCCTTGCCCAGCTCTCGGACCTGAACAAGAATTACTCCGGCCGTCCCTCGCTGCTGACCGAAGCCAAGCGGTTTTCCGAGCACGCCGGCGGCGCCCGGATTTTCCTTAAGCGCGAGGACCTCAACCACACCGGATCCCACAAGATCAACAACGTCCTGGGCCAGGCCCTGCTGGCCAAGCGCATGGGCAAAACCCGCGTCATCGCCGAGACCGGTGCCGGGCAGCACGGCGTTGCCAGCGCCACCGCCGCCGCGCTCCTCGGCCTGGAATGCGTTGTGTACATGGGCGCCGAGGACTGCCGCCGGCAGGCGCTGAATGTCGCCCGGATGCAGCTGCTGGGCGCCACCGTGGTGCCCGTGGTGAACGGTTCGCAGACCCTTAAGGACGCCATCAACGATGCCCTCCGGGACTGGGTCAGCAACGTGGACAACACCCACTACCTGCTGGGTACCGCCGCCGGGGCGCACCCGTTCCCGGCCATGGTCCGTTTTTTCCACGAGGTCATCGGCGAGGAAGCCCGCGCCCAGATCCTGGAGCAGACCGGCAAACTGCCCGACGCCGTCTGCGCCTGCATCGGCGGCGGTTCCAACGCAATCGGCATCTTCCACGGATTCCTGGATGATCCGTCCGTTAAGATCTACGGCTTTGAAGCCGGCGGCGACGGAGTGGACACCGGCCGGCACGCAGCCACCATCACCCTTGGCAAGCCCGGCGTCCTGCACGGCGCACGCTCCTACCTCATGCAGGACGACGACGGCCAAACCATCGAGTCGCATTCGATTTCGGCAGGCCTGGACTACCCGGGTGTTGGCCCGGAGCACGCCTACCTGGCCGATATTGGACGCGTCAGCTATGGGCCCATCACCGACAGCGAAGCAATGGATGCGTTCAAGCTGCTGTGCCGGACGGAGGGCATCATTCCCGCCATCGAGTCCTCACACGCCCTCGCGGGTGCCATCAAGGTTGGCAAGCGCCTCACCGAAGGCACTGCCAACCCGTCCGAAACGGTGATTATTGTGAACCTTTCCGGCCGCGGCGACAAGGACGTTGAGACCGCCGCCGAATGGTTTGACATGCTCGATGAGGAGGGCAAGGTCAAGGGCACCAACCTGTCCACCCGTAAGCCCAAGGGCCCTGCCGACCGGGCAGAGACTGAAGCCGTTCCCGCCACAGCCGCTCCTGCCAGCAGCGCCGCGGACAATAACGAGGACCAGAACTGATGACTGAACAGACGGCCAGCAAGTCCGCCGCCGCCATCGACCGAGCACGGGACGCCGGACGCTCAGCGCTCGTCTGCTACCTTCCTGCCGGGTACCCGGACGTCCAGGCCAGCATCGACGCAGGCATTGCCATGGCGAAGAACGGTGCCGACCTGATCGAAATCGGTATTCCCTACTCGGATCCGGTCATGGACGGCCCTGTCATCCAGGCTGCCACCACCGAAGCGATAGCCAACGGATTCCGGGTCGAAAGCGTCTTTGACGTGGTCGCCGGCATTACGGCGGCCACAGACGTCGCCGTGCTGGTGATGACCTACTGGAACCCCGTGGTCCGGTTGGGTGTGGACGAGTTCTCCCGCCGGCTGGCCGAGGCCGGGGGAGCCGGGCTCATCACGCCCGACCTCATCCCGGACGAAGCATCGGAATGGTTCGCTGCGTCGGACAAGTACGGACTGGACCGCGTATTCCTCGTGGCGCCGTCCTCCAGCCCCGAACGCCTGGCCATGACGGTCAAGGCAAGCAGGGGCTTTGTGTACGCCGTCTCCATCATGGGCGTGACGGGTACGCGCCTGGCTGTCAGCAGCAGCGCAGAGAAGCTCGTCGCCGACACGCACGCCGCCGGTGCCGAACGCGTGTGCGTGGGACTCGGTGTCTCCAACGCCAGCCACGTCCGCGAGATCGCAGCCTACGCGGACGGTGTCATCGTTGGCACAGCGCTCGTGGCCGCCATCCGTGACGGGGGAGTCGCCGCCGTCGCGGACCTCACCCGGGACCTGAGCGCGGGACTCGTCAGGGAAGAAGCCTAACCACCATGCAGATTCTCCTTCAGGCCGCCGCCCTGGTGCCGGCCAGCATCCCCAGCCCGGACTGGTCCGGCTTCGACATCCCGCTGCCGTGGGGGACTCTGCGGATCCACGCTTATGCCCTGTGCATCCTCGCCGGGATCATCGCGGGCCTGTGGCTTACGTCCGTCAGGTGGGCCCGCCGCGGTGCGCCCGAAGGCAGCGTTTGGGACATTGTCATCTGGGCGATTCCCTTTGGCATCATCGGCGGCCGCCTCTATCACGTGGTTTCCTCTCCGGACGCCTACTTCGGGCCCGGCTTCGACGGGACCGGGGACCTGTGGCTCATCCCGCAGATCCAGCGTGGCGGACTCGGAATCTGGGGTGCCGTGGTTCTGGGCGTCCTGGGCGCCTGGATCGGGTGCCGCCGGACAGGCGTGAAACTCACCGCCTTCCTGGACGCCGCTGCGCCCGGTCTGCTGCTGGCCCAGGCGCTTGGCCGATGGGGTAACTACTTTAACCAGGAACTTTTCGGCGGGCCCACCACCCTGCCGTGGGGCCTGCAGATTGATGCGGACAACGCCAACTTTCCGGCCGGCATGCCGGCCGACACCCTCTTCCACCCCACGTTCCTGTATGAGTCGCTCTGGAACGTCGCCGGCGTGCTCATCCTGCTGGCACTGGACCGCCGATTCGATTTCCGCCGTGCCCGGCTCTTCTGGCTCTACGCCATGTACTACACTTTGGGCCGGGTCTGGATCGAAGCGATGCGGATCGACGACGCCGAACAAATCAACCTCTTCGGCATCACCACCAGGCTCAACGTCTGGACCAGCATCTTTGTCTTTGTGGCAGCACTCATCGTGTTTGTCCTCGTGGGACTGAAAGGCCGCCCGGAACCGGACACACCGTTCCTGGCCGGCCGCGCACCGGCAGCAGACGACGTCATTGACGCTGCGGGAGAAGAAAAGGATCCCGTCCGCGATGCGGACTTTCCTGTCTCAGATAGTGAATCGCGTGATAATCTCCCAGATAACCAAAATGGTGCCCGGATCCCTTCCGCCCCAACGGAGGAGGACCCGGCATCCGGGGACGGCTACCAGCCAACTCCGGAGTCGCCGGTATCCGGAAGTTCCGGCCACAAGGCAACGGAATCCGCGCCGGAGGCTGGCACAAGCAAGTAGGACGCCAGCACGGCAGGGTAGCAGAGTCAACACTCGGAGCGCCCACACACCACAGCGTCGTGGCAACAGGGCCCATCCGTTCAGCAGACAGCAGCTGGCCGGTCAAGCCCGGGCCGGGGGCCTGCGTAACTGTTCAGTCAGCAGGCCGGTCTGGCCTACAATTTCCTGTAAATAACACTTTGTTGTGCCCATCACGGAGGCGCTGACGAGTGGGGCCAACGGTGTCCCTTCCATACGCACGATCAGGAGGAAGGACGTCTCCCATGAGTCAAACTCTTCACACTCCCAGCTGGTCCGAACCGGACCAGCCTGAGGCTGCCATGTCGCCGTTCAAGCGCTTCGCGGCGCTGCCCGAGGCCCGGGGTCTATACAACCCAGAGAACGAAAAAGACGCATGCGGCCTGGCGATCATCGCCACGCTCCGCGGCGAGCCCGGCTACGACATTGTCGACGCCGCGCTGACCGCGCTCCGCAACCTGGAGCACCGTGGAGCTGTGGGTGCCGACGAGGGAACTGGTGACGGCGCCGGCTTGCTGATGCAGATCCCGGACGAGTTCTTCCGCGCCGTCACAGAATTCGAACTCCCCGCGCCGGGACAGTTCGTGGCCGGTACCGCCTTCCTCCCTGCCGAGCAGCGAGAAGCCGACGCCGCCAAGGCCGGCATTGAAGGCCTTGCCTCCGATGAAGGCCTGACCGTGCTCGGCTGGCGCGAAGTGCCGATCGTCGCTGACCTCGTGGGCGCCATGGCCCGCGCCTGCATGCCCTACTTCTCACAGCCCTTCCTGGCCTCGGCAACCGGCGAGGAACTGGACCGCAACGAGCTGGACTCACGCGCCTGGCGCATCCGCAAGCGCGCCCAGAACAAGTTCGGCGTGTACTTCCCGTCGCTGTCCTCGCGGACCATCGTCTACAAGGGAATGCTCACTACGGCCCAGCTGGAGCCGTTCTACCCGGACCTTTCCGACAAACGTTTCAAGACCAAGCTGGCAATCGTCCACTCGCGTTTCTCCACCAATACGTTCCCGTCGTGGCCGCTGGCCCAGCCGTTCCGGACCATCGCCCACAACGGTGAAATCAACACCGTCAAGGGCAACCGGAACTGGATGCGCGCACGCCAGTCCCAGCTCGCGAACCCGCTGCTGGGTGACTCCCCGGAAGAGCTGTACCCCATCTGCACCCCTGGTGCATCAGACTCCGCGTCCTTCGACGAAGTCGCTGAGCTGCTCTGGCTCTCCGGCCGCCCCATCACGCACTCGATCATGATGATGATCCCCGAGGCCTGGGAAAACCACGCCACCATGGATCCGGCACGGCGTGCGTTCTACGAGTACCACTCCCTGCTGATGGAGCCGTGGGACGGCCCCGCGGCCGTCTCCTTTACCGACGGCAACCTCGTCGGCGCCACCCTGGACCGCAACGGACTGCGCCCCGGACGTTACTGGATCACCGAAGATGGGCTGATCATCTTCGCCTCCGAGGTGGGCGTGATCGACGTCGAACCTTCCAAGGTGGTCAAAAAGGGCCGGGTTTCCCCGGGCAAGATGTTCCTGGTGGACACCGAGGCCGGCCGTATCATCGACGACGAAGAGGTCAAGGCCGAGGTCGCTGCCGCGAACCCGTGGTCCGAGTGGGTCAAGGACAACCTGATTGACCTCAAGGACCTCCCCGAGCGCGAGCACGTGGTCCATACCGCCGCGTCCGTCAACATCCGCCAGCGGACCTTCGGGTACACCACCGAAGAGCTCAAGATCCTGCTCGGCCCGATGGCCCGCACCGGCGCCGAGCCGCTGGGTGCCATGGGTTCGGACACCCCGATTGCGGTGCTGTCCAAGCGTCCCCGGCTGCTGTTCGACTACTTTGTGCAGTCCTTCGCGCAGGTCACCAACCCACCGCTGGATGCCATCCGGGAAGAGCTGGTCACGTCGCTGACGTGCGCCATTGGCCCGAACGGCAACCTGCTGGATACCAAGCAGGTCCGCCAGCCGCAGGTCATGTTGCCGTTCCCGGTGATCAACAACGACCAGCTCGCTAAGATCGCAAACATCGAAACGCCCGACGGCGACCGGGTAGCCATGAAGGTCCGCGGCCTTTACCGCCCCGAAGGCGGCGAGAACGCGCTGCGTGCCCGGCTCACCGAGATCTGCGAGCAGGTGTCCGGTGCGATCAACCGCGGCGTGCAGTACGTTGTGCTGTCCGACCGTGACTCGAACGCGCAGTGGGCCCCGATTCCTTCGCTGCTGCTGGTCAGCGCCGTGCACCACCACCTGCTGCGCAGCGCCAACCGCACGAAGACCGCGCTGGTAGTCGAGGCCGGCGACGTCCGCGAGACGCACCACGTGGCTGTCCTGATCGGCTACGGTGCCTCTGCCGTGAACCCGTACCTGGCCATGGAGTCAGTGGAGCAGCTCATCACCGCCGGTGACGTTGTTGGGGTCACGCCGCAGGACGGCGTCTACAACCTGATCAAGGGCCTCGGTAAGGGCGTCCTGAAGATCATGTCCAAGATGGGCATTTCCACGGTTGCGTCCTACACCGGCGCGCAGACGTTCGAGGCCCTGGGCCTCGGACAGGAACTGGTGGACGAGTTCTTCGCCGGCACGCATTCCCAGCTGGGCGGCGTGGGCCTGGATGTCATCGCCGCCGAGGTTTCGGCGCGGCACCAGATGGCCTACCCCGAAGGCGGCATCGAAATGCCGCACCGCCCGCTCCTGGGCGGCGGCGAATACCAGTGGCGCCGCGACGGCGAGCCGCACCTGTTCAACCCGGAGACCGTCTTCCGGCTCCAGCACGCCACGCGTGAGCGCCGCTATGACATTTTCAAGGCCTACACAAAGGGCGTGGATGACCAGTCCGAGAACCTGATGACCCTGCGCGGGCTGCTCAAGTTCAAGAACGACCGTCCTGCGGTCCCATTGGAGGAAGTGGAGCCCGTCTCCAGCGTTGTGAAGCGCTTCTCCACCGGCGCCATGAGCTACGGGTCCATTTCCAAGGAAGCCCACGAGACCCTCGCGATCGCCATGAACCAGTTGGGCGGCAAGTCCAACACCGGTGAAGGCGGCGAGGACGTGGACCGCTTGCTCGACCCGAAGCGCCGCTCTGCCGTCAAGCAGATCGCGTCGGGCCGGTTCGGCGTCACCAGCCTGTACCTGACCAACGCTGATGACATCCAGATCAAGATGGCCCAGGGTGCCAAGCCCGGCGAAGGCGGCCAGCTGATGGCGCAAAAGGTCTACCCCTGGGTTGCCCGGACACGCCACTCGACACCCGGCGTCGGCCTGATTTCGCCGCCGCCGCACCACGACATCTACTCGATCGAGGACCTCGCGCAGCTCATCTACGATGCGAAGCGCGCCAACCCCTCGGCCCGTGTGCACGTCAAGCTCGTCTCCGAAGTGGGGATCGGCACTGTGGCATCGGGTGTCACCAAAGCGAAGGCCGACGTCGTACTCGTCTCCGGCCACGACGGCGGAACCGGCGCGTCCCCACTGAACTCGCTGAAACATGCGGGTGTTCCGTGGGAGCTGGGGCTCGCTGAGACGCAGCAGACGCTGATGCTCAATGGCCTGCGGGACCGCGTGGTGGTCCAGGTGGACGGACAGCTCAAGACCGGCCGCGACGTTGTAATCGCCGCGCTGCTCGGCGGCGAGGAGTTCGGTTTCGCCACCGCCCCGCTGGTGGTGGAAGGCTGCATCATGATGCGCGTCTGCCACCTGGACACCTGCCCGGTGGGCGTCGCGACACAGAACCCTGAACTTCGGGCCCGTTTCACCGGCAAGCCCGAATTTGTGGTCAACTTCTTCGAATTCCTGGCCGAGGAAGTCCGCGAGATCCTCGCGGAACTCGGCTTCCGGAGCATCGAGGAGGCGATCGGCCACGCCGAGGTGCTGGACGCCCGCGAAGCGGTCAACCACTGGAAGGCTGACGGCCTGGACCTGGACCCGATCCTGCACGGGCTCGAGTTCGACGACGACGCTCCGCTGCGGAACATGACCTCTCAGAACCACGAGCTGGACAAGCACTTTGACCAGCGGCTGATCACCATGGCTACGGAGGCGCTGACCGACCGCAGCCCGGTGAAGATCGCGGTGGACGTGATCAACACGGACCGCTCGGTAGGCACGATGCTGGGCCACACCGTGACCAAGACGTTCAGCACGGACGTGCTGGCGACGGACACCATCGACATCACCCTGACCGGTACCGCGGGACAGTCGCTGGGTGCCTTCCTGCCCGCTGGCATCACGCTGCGTCTCTTCGGTGACTCGAACGACTACGTGGGCAAGGGCCTTTCCGGCGGACGAATCATCGTCCGGCCGGACCGCACCAACGTGTTCAAGGCCGAAAGTAACGTCATTGCCGGCAACGTGATCGGCTACGGCGCCACCAGCGGCGAGATGTTCCTGCGCGGCCAGGTGGGCGAGCGTTTCCTGGTCCGCAACTCCGGAGCCACCGCCGTTGTTGAAGGCATCGGTGACCACGGCTGCGAGTACATGACCGGCGGGCAGACGCTGATCATCGGCCGCACCGGCCGTAACTTCGGCGCCGGCATGTCCGGCGGCACGGCCTATGTGCTGGACCTGCAGACCACTCAGGTCAACAAGGACGCGCTGCAGTCCGGCGAACTCCAGCTCGTTGAACTCGACGCCGAAGACCGGGACATTGTCCACGGTCTGCTGGTGAAGCATGTCGAGGAAACGGAATCGCTCCACGCGGCACGGTTGCTGGAGAACTTCGACGACACGGCTGCCCGCATTACCAAAGTGCTGCCGCGCGATTACGCGGCAGTCCAGCAAACCCGACTGGACGCCATCGAAGAGGGCCTTGACCCCGATGGCGAAGAAGTATGGGCTCGAATCCTGGAGGTAACCGGTGGCTGATCCACGCGGATTTCTTAAAGTACGCCAGCGTGAAACCCAGCCGCGCCGCCCCGTTCCGGTCCGCATCATGGACTGGAAGGAAGTCTACGAGGCGCAGGAAAAGGGTGTCCTGAAGGCCCAGGCCGGACGCTGCATGGACTGCGGCGTGCCTTTCTGCCACCAGGGCTGCCCGCTGGGCAACCTGATCCCCGAGTGGAACGACCTCACCTGGCGGGACAAGGGCGAGGAAGCGATTGAGCGGCTGCACGCCACCAACAACTTCCCCGAGTGGACCGGCCGGCTTTGCCCTGCACCGTGTGAGGCGTCCTGCGTGCTGGGGATCAACCAGCCTGCGGTGACCATCAAGCAGGTTGAAGTCTCCATCATCGACGAAGCGTTCGAAAACGGCTGGGTCAACCCGCTGCCTCCGACGCGCCTGACCGGAAAGACCGTTGCCGTCGTCGGCTCCGGCCCTGCCGGCCTGGCCGTTGCGCAGCAGCTGACCCGGGTGGGGCACACCGTTGCCGTGTACGAGCGTGACGACAAGATTGGCGGCCTCCTCCGCTACGGCATCCCCGACTTCAAGATGGAGAAGGAGCAGGTGGACCGCCGCGTTGAGCAGATGAAGGCCGAAGGGACGCGTTTCCGCACCGGCGTCGCTGTAGGCACCGACGTGACGTGGGAGCAGCTGCGACGCCGCTACGACGCCGTCGTGGTTGCCACTGGCGCTACCGTCCCGCGGGACCTGCCCATCCCGGGCCGTGACTTTGAAGGCGTGCACTTCGCCATGGATTACCTGGTGCCGGCCAACCGTGTTGTCGCGGGGGAGACGGTGGAGAACCAGATCCACGCGAAGGGCAAGCACGTGGTGATCCTGGGCGGTGGTGATACCGGTGCTGACTGCCTCGGTACTGCGCATCGCCATGGAGCCGCATCGGTGACCACCCTGGCCATCGGCAAGCAGCCACCGGCGGATCGTGCCGGGCACCAGCCCTGGCCCACGTTCCCCACCCTGTTCGAAATGGCCAGCGCACATGAGGAGGGCGGCGAACGCACGTACCTCGCCTCCACCGTGGAGTTTGTCGGAGAGAACGGCAAGCTCACCGGCGTCAAGGTTGCAGAAACGGAATTCGTTGACGGCAAGCGGCTCCCCAAAGCGGGCACCGACCGGATCATCCCGGCGGACCTGGTGTTCCTGTCGCTGGGCTTCACCGGAGCGGAGCCTGCGGGCATCACCGAGCAGGTCAGCGCCGAGTTCGACGGGCGCGGCAACGTGACCCGCGACGGGTACTACATGACCAACACGGAGGGAATCTTCGTTGCCGGTGATGCCGGCCGCGGGCAGTCGCTCATAGTGTGGGCCATCGCCGAAGGCCGTGCCTGCGCCGCCGCCGTGGACAATTTCCTCATGGGCAGCACCATTCTGCCAGCGCCGGTGGCTCCGACAGACCGGGCCATCACGGTTCTCTGATACCAGTCAGTTCGCCGGGGATTAACCTCCACAACAACTTAACCAATGCAGGACACTACTAGGGTAGGTATATGAGACGCGCTAAGATTGTGGCCACTTTCGGCCCGGCAATTGCCAGCTTTGAGAACACGCTCGCGGTGTTGGAAGCCGGTGTGGATGTTGCCCGGATGAACATGAGTCACGGTGACTACGCCGTGCACGACCACACGTACGAGAATGTCCGGAAGGCAGCAGCCCAGCTGAGCAAGCCTGTGGCAGTCATGGCTGACCTCCAGGGCCCGAAGATCCGTCTTGGACGCTTTGTGGACGGACCCCATGCCCTGGCGGAGGGTGACATCTTCACCATCACCACCGAAGACGTTCCTGGCACCAAGGACATCTGCTCCACCACGCTGAAGAGCCTCACCGAGGACGTCAACGTGGGGGATGCGCTGCTGATCGACGATGGCAAGGTGGCCCTGCGGGCGACCGAGGTCGACGCCGTCAAGGTTGTCACCGTCGTCACCGTCGGCGGAATGGTGTCCAACAACAAGGGCATTAACCTTCCCGGCGTTGCGGTCAACGTGCCGGCACTGAGCGAAAAGGACGAGGACGATCTCCGCTGGGCCATGCGCCGCGGTGTTGACCTGATTGCCTTGTCGTTCGTCCGTGACGCCTCGGACATCGTCCGCGTGCACGAGATCATGGACGAAGAAGGCCGCCGTGTGCCGGTCATCGCCAAGATCGAAAAGCCGCAGGCAGTGGAGCAGCTCCACGAGATCATCGACGCCTTTGACGCCATCATGGTGGCCCGTGGCGACCTCGGAGTGGAACTTCCGCTGGAGGAAGTGCCAATCGTGCAGAAGCGCGCCATCGAACTGGCTCGCCGCTGGGCGAAGCCGGTCATCGTGGCCACGCAGGTCCTCGAATCGATGATCGACAACCCGCGCCCCACCCGCGCAGAAGCTTCGGACTGCGCCAACGCCGTGCTCGACGGTGCGGACGCCGTCATGCTGTCTGGCGAGACCAGCGTGGGCAAGTACCCGATCGAAACCGTCAAGGTCATGGCCAGGATTATTGAATCCACCGAGGTGCACGGCCTGGAACGCGTTCCGCCGCTTGGCACCAAGCCAAAGACCCGTGGTGGGGCCATCACGCGGGCCGCCGTCGAAATCGCCGACCAGCTGGAAGCAAAGTACATCTGTACTTTCACCCAGTCCGGGGATTCCGCACGCCGCCTCTCACGCCTGCGTCCTATCCGGCCGGTGTTCGCTTTCACCCCGGTGGAGCACGTGTGGAACCAGCTGGCACTGACCTGGGGCATCCAGCCGGTGCTGGTCCCCATGGTGGGCCACACCGACGAGATGACCGCGCAGGTTGACCGCAGCCTGCTCGAAATGAAGCTCGTCGAGGACGGTGACCTCGTGATCATTGCCGCCGGGTCCCCTCCCGGAAAGGCAGGCTCCACCAATTCGCTGAAGGCGCACAAGGTGGGCGACTTGGCCGACTCCTCGCGTCTCGGCGGCGAGGCTGGCGCACCCAGGGAGAAGCTCGGGCCGTGGCCGACGGCATAGCAGCCTAAAAGGAAGGACCCCTGCCGGCTGGCAGGGGTCCTTCCTTTTATGTGCTTAGTGGCTTAGTTCACCTGGTTGATGATGGTCTCGGCAACCTCGCGCATGCTGAGGCGGCGGTCCATGGAGGTCTTCTGGATCCAGCGGAATGCTTCCGGCTCCGTCAGGCCCATCTTGGTGGTCAGCAGGCTCTTGGCACGCTCGACGAGCTTGCGCGTGGCGAACTGCTCCTGCAGGTCAGACACTTCGCTTTCGAGGGCCTTGATTTCCTCGTGGCGGGAGAGCGCGATTTCCAGGGCAGGAATGAGGTCTGCCGGGGTGAAGGGCTTGACCACGTAGGCCATGGCGCCAGCGTCGCGGGCGCGCTCCACGAGTTCCTTCTGGCTGAAAGCAGTCAACAGCACTACGGGGGCGATGCGGGCCTTGACGATCTTCTCGGCCGCGGTGATGCCATCCATAATGGGCATCTTGACGTCCATCAGGACGAGGTCCGGCTTGAGTTCCTCGGCCAGTTGCACGGCCTTCTCGCCGTTGTCGGCTTCGCCTACCACGTCATAGCCTTCGCCGCGCAGGATCTCGATGATGTCGAGTCGAATGAGGGTTTCATCCTCGGCCACAATGACGCGGCGCGCCGGCTGGGACGTGGGTTTTGACTCCGTTTGTTCAGTCACGGGATCTCCTTGGAAATGTACGGCGAGGACATCACCATCTTAGGTGCGCCCTTGGCCGTACTTTGATCTGCATGGTCTATTGCGGCGTCAGCGGCGCGATTCTGGAATTCAGCCTATCTGCATGTAGAGTGATTCCGCGTACGTGAAGCGATCGCGTTGCTCACAATCAGCTGTGGGCGTACCGGTTTGCACAACGTATTCCGCGCCCGAGTGGCGGAATTGGCAGACGCGCCGCACTCAAAATGCGGTATCGAAAGGTGTGTGGGTTCGAGTCCCACCTCGGGCACGCATTCCCCCTCGTCAGAGGGGGTTTTGCTTTTAATGTGTTGACATTGACCCTCCGCGGGTCCCTCTGACACTGGCCGCGGTCTGTGCCTGGCGCCGCGGTGGCCTGTGAAGTTGTGTGGGTGGCGGGTTCAGGGCTCTGGCTGGTGGGCGCTCCGCTGCTGGGATCGGGGGGTAATGGGGTCTCCTTTCTAACCTTTTTGATGGCCGTGGTTGGCCTTCACTTGTTCATGTCCCGGCGTTGTGGAGTGGACATGACTAAAGGGAAAGTTCTTGAGGATTTTCTCCTCGATTAGCCTCTATCTGTCGACCCGAAGGGTGGGATTCGGGCCGAATGTCCGTCCAAAAGGGTGTGGACAGTGTCCACACCTGGGTGCTTGACCAAGAACGGGGTGTGCGCAATGTGCACACCCCGGCTCTCTGGCAACTTTAGGCCTCAGCGGTGCGAGGATGACGTCGAACCGGGTGCTGGTCCATTCTTGGTCGCCGAGGTCGCGTCTGTCGGCGGGCGGTGCCGGCGGGTTGGGGTTCGAAGTGTTTGATCAGGGAGTCCGTGACGCCGGAGACGGAGTGGCCGGTCAGACACCGTCCGGGTGCGGGTGAAACCTGAAAGGTCAGGCATGGATCAGCTTGAAGAAGCACCCGGGTTCATCCGCGCTGGCGGCAGGAATCGGCCAGGGTTAGAGCAGTTCCGGGCCGGGCTCTGCGTTTCCCGGTCCGAGGAGGTCGGGGGCGTTATGCGCTGCGCTGGGGGTTTGGGCGGCTTTGTGAATTGTCTCGGCGAAGCTGAGGAGCGTGGAACTGAGCGTGGGGAGTTCACTGGGCGGCAGGCCGTATTTGATGAATTCTGTGGTGGGGAGGGCCCGGTGCCTGGTGATGGATGCGGCCAACAGTGGCAGGTCCAGGTGCGGGTCTCGACGTTGGCAGAGCCTGATGAGCTCCTGGTGCGTGAAGCGTCTGCTGGAGATGATGGAGTAGGCGTCGAGGTAGTCGCGGGCGTACCCCCGGCCGTAGACGGCCAGCAGCTTGGATGCTACCGAATCCTTCAGAGAGAGTATCGGTCCGATATCGATGATGGCGGGTGAGTTCTCCCACCAGTCCAGGCCAAGATCGATGACGACGGCTTCCTGGTCATGTCCGACGGTGACGCTGGCGAACCCGTCGTACTGTCGGGTGATCTCGACCGTGTATCCGGAATCTTCGAGCGCGTCTGTCATCTTCTGTACCGAGGCGGCGAAGGTTGCCGGTGTGTGGCGGCGGTGCAGGGCGAAGAGGTCGATATCCTCTGAGGGGCGCTGGGTGATGCCGTGTTCAAACAGGGCTTGACCGCCGGCGAGGACGAAGCCATCAGCTGCCAGAACGGCAAGGGCGAGCTTTGCTGCTACGCGCTGAGAGTCGTCCACGAGTGATGTTCCTTGGCTTCGTGGAAGACGGGGAGTGCGGGAAAGGATGTTTCCCAGAGGTGCCTGCACCGTGCAGGAAGAATCATGGTCGGCCACAGGGCGCTCAGCCGTGCTGCCTGGACGATGCGGCAGATTTCCTCGATGGACCCGGAATTTTGAAGGGTGAGTTGGTACAAAACTGAGCAGCTGCCGTCATCGTCCACGTTGTACGTTCGTTCTGGTCCCCAGTCCAGATGGAGCGGGAGTTCCACTGTTCCGACGACGGGTCCTTGAAGGTCCTCGAAAGCGTACGGGACCAGGTACACGAGGGAGTCCGCGATGGTGTGCCGGTGCTCGACCGGGGCCAAGACATAATCGCGGAGCCGGGTACGGATGAGTTCGGACACGGACGTACCTTCCCACGCTGCTTTGCGGTGGGCTTCGTTCCACAAGTCATCACTGACGCGGATCGTGTGCCGAGGCGTCCCTGCCGACATGACGCGCTCCCGTCTATCAGGGGGTTTGATCTTCACTGCCAAGTCTACAGGGTGTCATGACACCCCGAAAGAGCAGTGTCATGACACCCCGAAAGAGCAGTGTCATGACACCATACGAGGCCGCATTTTCGGAGTTCTCAAGAGAGGCCAGGCCTCGACGATGCGTGGCAGGTCGTTTATCTCGTTCGGTCGTGCCAGTTCTGAATACGGCTTTGCGACACCACAAAATACGGACTTTCTGCGAGTTCAGACTTCGTCCTGTGTGAGAATGACGTCGAAGCGTGTGCGGGCTCATTCGTGCTTGCCACGTTCACGGCTGTCCGGCGCTTCGGTCCCACAAACGTTGGGATTGAATAGCGTAGGGAACGCTGCGGTGAGCCGGTCGTCGAGCGTTGTGCTGATGGTGCGCCGGGGCGGTGCCAGGCCACGGGTGCTGCGAAGCTGCACTGCCTCCTTGGGGTGCCCAGTCCACATTCGCGAGGTGTGTCCATTGCTTGCGATGCACATGCTGAAGGCGGGACCAGCGAGAATCTCCCGCCACTCCCGCCCTCGGTCAAGATGAAATCAGACGGTGAAGCTTGCGTCGTCCGCCAGGTTGACGTCCTTGGTCTCCGGACCCATCGTGGCGCCGATCCAGACAAGTACTCCTGCAAGGCAGATCAGGGAGGCCACGGCGAACCTGTCCGGCATGATGTTGCCCAGCGCTTTGATGTAGAACTCGTAGAACGCGGGCAGGATGACGGCCAAGCTGTAGCCCACTCCGTATCCACTGGCCCGGATACTGGAGGGGAAGCGTTCGCTCAGGTATGCCCCCACGGGGGCGAAGACGCACAGGCTGGTCACCTGTACCAGGACGGCGAGTACGGCAGTCAGCATAACGTTGCTGTTGCCCACGGTCATCGCAAGGACATACATAGCCGGTGCAACCAAAGTGATCAGCACGGCGTACCAGCGATAGAACGTACGGCGGCCCACCTTCTGCGAGATAAAACCCGAAGCGATGAAACAGCCGGCCGTGATCAACGGAGCGATCGACATGATGAGGCTGACAGTCTGGTCGGGAATATGCGCGTCCGCCTTGAGGCGGCCTGTGAGTACCGCGTTGCTGAGGTTGCTCAGGATCCACATTCCGGTCATGAGGATGAAGATCTGGATCAGGCTGCGGCGGTGGACACCCTTGAACAGGGCCTTGAACGGGTTCTCGGCCTTTTCCGAGGTTTCAAAGTTCGGAGTGTCATGGACGTTGTTGCGGTAATAGAAGAACAGTGCGAACGCAAGGAGGGCGCCGCCAATAAAGGGGACGCGCCAGCCCCACACGGCGTATGCAGAATCCGGTCCGGCAGCGGGCATGATCGAGAGGAGGCCGAAAGTAATCAGGGCGAGCGTCACGTTGGCGATGGACGCCATGGACGTAATCATCCCGCTCAGGGGGCCGCGGCGTTCTTTCGGCGACCATTCCATCGCAAGGGGGATCGCGATCGAATATTCGCCGCCCAGGAAGAAGCCGCCGATGAATCGCAGAATGATGAGGGCATACAAGCCGAAATGGCCCATCGTTGCGAAACCGGGGAGCAATGCCATCAGCAGGGTGGCAACGCCGAAGCCGCCGATGGCGATCAGCGTGGTGAGACGGCGGCCGGTCTTGTCGGCGAAATGTCCGAAGATTGCCGCGCCCAGAGGGCGGGCAACGAGGGTTGAGATGAAGATCAGCGAGCTGAAAAGCGCGACGTTCTCGGCAGACGCGCCGGCTCCATTGAAGTAGCTCATGGCAGGCGCCAACGTAATAATCGGCAGGAAGATGTCGAACTGGTCGACGTAATAGCCGAAGATGCCTCCGCGGAGTGCGCCGCGGCGCTTCACCGCCAGTTCTTTGTCCTGCGACTCCATCGTCGACGGCGGGATTGTTGTCATGGGGATACCTTCTTGGGTGATTGTTTGGATTGAAGAGTGAGGGTGCCGGCGGAGGCTGGCTCCGGTTAGGCGTTATCCAGCTGGAGCAACGTTGAGGCCAGCACCTGTACGCCGGAGCCAAGATGCAGTTTGTCGGTCCATTCGTCCGGGCAGTGGCTTCTGCCGCCCTTGGACGGGACAAAAATCATGCCCATGGGGCCAAGATGCGCCATATGTGCGGCGTCGTGGCCGGCACCGCTAGGCACAGCCGCCCAGCTCAGCCCAAGCGAATCGGCCGCCCGGGCGACCGTGTCTTGCATCGACTTGGACGCGGGGACGGGATCCTGATCATTTAGGAGGTCGATAGCGACTTCCACGCCGCGTTTGGCAGCGTCCTCGGCAATCTGGTCGGCGATCCGGCGTCGTGCACCGCTTAGCCAGCTTGGATCAATACTCCGGATCTCTGCCCAGATCGTGGACGAATCCGGAACAACATTGAAGGCGCCCTGGCCCGTGGCAATCTTGCCTGTGGTGGTGACGCCGTGGACGGGCGCTCCGCAGCCGACACGCTCGACCGTCAGGATCGCTTCAGCAGCGGCGATGAGGGCGTCTGCACGTTGGTTCATCGGCGTGGTGCCTGCGTGGTCTGCCCGGCCGGTGAACACGGCCATGAGCCGCTCGATGCCGGCGATCGATGTGACGACACCGATCTCGGTTCCGGCGTTTTCCAGCATCGGACCCTGCTCGACGTGGAGTTCAATGTAGGACTTCACGTCTCGCGGCTTCCAGGCCATGGCGACGGCGGCGGCCGGGTCAAGCCCGAATTTGGCCATGGCAGCCCCCATGGAAACGCCGTCCTCATCCTGTCGTTCGAGGTGCGCCGGGTCCAAAACTCCCGCGATCGCCCGGGACCCGATGCAGCTGACGCCAAAGGGGTTGGCTTCCTCGCCCAGGAAGTCGACCACCACCAGGTCGCTAGTGAGCCGGGTTCCGGATTCCTGAAGCAAGCGAGCTGCCTCGATCGCGCCCATGACCCCGACGATTCCGTCGAAGCGGCCGCCCGAGTGAACGGTGTCGGTGTGGGAGCCCGTGATGATCGCCGGGGCGCTGGGGTTCGTGCCTGACAGGCGGCCCACGATATTGCCGGCCGCGTCAATGGACGCTTCCAGACCGGCGTCGAGCATGCGCTTGAGGGTCCACTGCCGGGATGCCTTGTACGGCTCGGAGAAGACTTCGCGGGACCATCCGGGGCTTCGGTCATCCACCATGCAGGAAAGCTCCATGATGTCGGCCCACATCCGGTCCGTATCCGGCACCAGGACATTGACTTGAGTTTCAGTCATTTTTCTTCCAATTCTGTAGTCAAAGCGGATGGTAAGTAGGGGTGATCCACGCGCCTACCAGCCTTCTTCAGTCATCCAGGCGCCGCTGCCGGCGTCGGATTCGAGGGCCGGGCCCAGCTTGTCCGCGGCACCACGCACTTGCTGCACCACGTCGTCGAGCTTTTGACCCTGGAGGGAGCTCTGTTTTCCGGCCACCGACAACACGCAGATGCAGTGCCCGTGGCGGAACACCGGCGCAGCCACGCCCACCATGAAAGGATCGACTTCACCTTCACTGACGGCATAGCCGTTGGAGCGGATGGCTGGCAGTATCTGACCCAAACGCTCCGGAGAGGGCGTCAGGCCTGTAAACCTGCGCATGGTTCCCTTTCGGACTGATTCAATGACGTCCGCAGGAGCATAGGCCAGCAGTGCCGTGGCACTCGCGCCCGCGTAAAGCGGCCGCACGGATCCGCGGTAGAAGGAGAGCATGTTGGTCCGGCCGGCGGGCAGCCGTTCCAGGCACAGTGCGGCCGCCTGCACGCGGACCGTGAGAATGACTGTCTCGTCCGTGAGCTCCCGCAGTTCCTTCATGGCCGGAGCGGCCATCTCCACAATGTGCTGCTTTTCGCTCTGTTCGTCCCGGCTTGAGATCATCAGCCCGGCCGAGTAGACGCCGTCGATCTCATACAGGAAATTGGCGTCCTTGAACATTTTCACGTAGCGGTAGGCCGTGGATTTTGGCATGTCCAGGGCGACCGCGATTTCGTCCACCCGCATGGGACCAAGCTGGGTCACCTTGGTGAGCATTTCCAATCCTCGCTGCAGCGAGGTCAAACTCACCTGGGCGCCTTTCGGTCAGGGGTGCGGGCTGGCTCAGGACACAGCACCGACAACTTCTCCCCGTCCCCGCCCGCCGAGCAGTTCATTGCCATCCCAAACGACGGTACCGCGGGAGATGGTCGTGGTCACCCGACCACTGGTCTTCATGCCCTGATACGGCGTCCAACCTGCGTTCGAATACATGTCCCCGGCATCAATGTCCCACCCGGAGTCGGGGTCGAAGACCGCGAAGTCAGCGTCATAGCCAACAGCGATACGCCCCTTGGTGTCACCAAGGCCGAAACGCTGTGCGGGCGACTCCGTGAGGCTGCGGACTGCGGCGTTAAAGTCTTCCTTGCCACGGGACAGCGAACCCGAGAGTGTGATGGCCATGGAAGTCTGGACACCCGGGGCGCCAGAATGGTTGGCGAAGATGCCCTCATGGTCCTTGTAGTCCGTGGGCCACGGAGCATGGTCCGAGGAAACCACGTCGATGGATCCGGAAACTATCCGCTCCCACATCCCCTCGCGGTCGATGCTCTTACGCAGGGGCGGGTTGATCTTCAGCCGGCCACGCTGGGCGTCATGGTCATCCTCGGTGAATGTCAGGTAATGCGGGCAGGTCTCCAACGTGACATCGAGGCCCTGTGTTTTGTACCACTGAACCAGATCCACCGAACGCGGCAGACTGAGATGGCACAGGTGCAGGCGGGCGTTCTGTTCGTGCGCCACCTCGAGGGCGGTCAGGACGCCGAGGGTTTCGCTGACGGGCGGGCGACTGCGTACGTGGGCCTTCGGGTCGAAGGGATTGAGCTCCCGTTCGACTGCGAGCATTGCCTGGACGATTTCGTTGTTTTCCGCGTGTACCGCGACAGTGCGGCCCGCTCCGGCGGTTGCTGCCATGACATTGCGCAACTCGGCGTCGGTGATGCGCGGGAAACGGTCCTTGTCAGTGTCGAAGAGTGAAACTTTGAAACCGACAGCGCCGGCTTCGGCGAGGGCCTCGGCGGAACGCCAGCCTCCTTCGGGCGCCAGCGTCCCCATCAGTGCGACGTCGACGAACGCCTCGTTCTCGGCGAGCTCGCGCTTGACGTTGAAGCGTTCCGTGGAATTGATGGGGCCGGTGAGGTCGAAGGGCATTTCGACGATCGTGGTCACGCCTCCGGCTGCGGCGGAGCGTGTGGAGGCAGCGATTCCTTCACCCGGGTGGGACAGGGAGTGCACGTGGGCATCCACCATTCCGGGGAGGACGTAGGCGTCCTTGACGTCGATGCGGCGGGCTGCCTCCACGCGGGTGCCGGTATCGGCGATGGTGTGGATCCTGCCTTTGAGGACGTGGATGTCCTTGCGGATCCACTCGGGGCCGTCCTGCACCAGTCCGGTGACGACCAAGTCGATGCGTGATTCATTCATGGATTCAGAATGAGTCAGAATGAGAAAAGTGGACAACTGATTCCCGTAGATTGAGAACCGTTAATCTTAGATTTGCCTGACGGACGGTCTTCGTTAAGGCTACTTTTATGGGGCCGGGGACGAGGAAGTCGGATGCATCGGCGCGATCCCCTGCCAGCTCAGGGGATGCGGACGGGCGGTCCGTGTCTCTGCCTGCGGTGACTTCATGGCCGGTCGATTCCTGCCCTTACCCCCGTTCCGTCAGGGGCCTTAAGGCCTTCTGCAGGAGGACTACTCATTCCGGTCATGTGGCTGTCGGCCGTTCGGACCATGTAAGGGATGAAGGGAGGTGGAATCGCTGTGAAGACTCCAGAGACCAGGCGTGTTGCGCGCCCTGGGCAGGACTCCAGCAACGAGCGCAGGCATGACCGGTTGCCAACACGCGTCCACCCCTCCGGCTGGATCAATTTTCTCAGGACAACGAAGAACCGCACCCCCTCTACGCGGGGTGCGGCAGTTGGCGTGGGGCCTTTGAAGCGGAGAAAAGGGGCAGCGTCGAACATCGCGCGACCTTGTTCTGAAGCGAGCAGCTCGCGTGTCATCGCCGTGGCAACGGTGCCAGGAGCGACCGCGTTGACTGGAATGCCTGCCGCAGCCCCAACGCCACGGTCCCGGGATGGGTGCGGGCGAACGAGTCCTGGTGGTAGACGCACGACATGCTCCTCAAGGCCCACCGGCTCCTGGAACGCCTCGGCCAGGCCGGAACGCCCTTCAAGTACCTGGGCGGCGAGTACGTCGGTCTGGACATCGCCTCGACGACGAGCAAGACCGAAGGCGGAACGAACGCCCAGCTCAGGGCACACTGGGCATGGGAGAGGAATACCAGAAACGGGCGATCGAATGGTAGCACTACCTGCACGGCGAACAACCGGCGCCGCCCGCCAAAGCTCATCGAAACCCACCACCACCACCACCCATCCAAGACCGAAACCGCAGCACCAACGGAGCCGGCCCCGGTCCGGAGCACTACATCACCAGGCTCAGCGCCGACGAAGGCCTCTGGCACCGGAAAGGCTGGGCAGGACGGTCATGACATGCCCGGGATTTACACACGTTTTGTCCTATAACCCTCGAATGCTCGACCTGTTCACGCTGACCGTTGATGTTAACGTCCGCAAGGACGCAACCCTTTCCGCCGGCCTCGTGGACAGCATGAAGGAATAGGGCGTTATGGAACCGGTCATTGCCGCCCGCAGGGACGACGGCGCGGTGCACGTCCTCAGGTGACAGCGCCGAACCCGCGCCGCCGTCGAAGCGGTAAGGCCAGCCATCCCGGTCATGATCATCGACAGCGCGAAAGACGCCGAGAGGCATCGGACTCTAATCGCCTTCATGCAAACCTCTGCCCGGCCATCGCTGCGGGCATCTAATAGTACTTAGTTAGGTCGGCGTGGCGGCTTTTAATCCCTGACCGATCCTGTTAATTTTCGAGGCATGAAACCGGATGAGCTTGCCCAGACCAAAACG
>NZ_JASBRB010000089.1 GCF_029960665.1 Pseudarthrobacter sp. AL07 | reverse complement strand
GACGGGACTTCCACCATGGACTTGGCTGTCTCCACTTCGGCGATGGGCTGATCCACCCGGATCACATCGCCCACGGAAACGAGCCAGTTGACCAGTTCGGCTTCGGTCAGGCCTTCGCCGAGGTCGGGCAGCAGGAATACTTTCGGTTCGCTCATGGTCAGTTCTCCCACTGGAGGTCGTCTACGGCGTCGAGGATGCGGTCCACGCCGGGCAGGTAGTAGTGCTCGAGCTTCGGCGCTGGGTACGGGACGTCAAATCCCGTCACGCGGCGGATGGGGGCGGCGAGGTGGTGGAAGCAGCGTTCCTGGACGCGCGCCACGATCTCGGAGGACACGGACGCGAAGCCGTGCGCTTCTGCGATCACAACGGCCCGGCCGGTCTTGCGGACGGACGCGCACACGGTCTCATCGTCGAAGGGAACAATGGAGCGGACGTCGATGACTTCCAGCGAGCGCCCCTCTTCTGCTGCGGCCGCTGCCGCCGCCAGCGCAGTGGGCACGGACGGGCCGTAGGCGATGAGCGTTGCGTCGGTCCCGGCACGGGCGACGGCGGCTCGGCCCTCCGAGGACCTGCCCGCCACGACGTTGTTGGAGTGCTGCGCCCGCAGATCCTCAAGATCCACCAGGTCTTTGGACCAGTAGAGCTTCTT
>NZ_JASBRB010000088.1 GCF_029960665.1 Pseudarthrobacter sp. AL07 | reverse complement strand
GCCAGGCACAAGGTGGGCATCCAGTGCACGCCGCTCACCACCCAGCTGCTGCATGGCGTGGGTGTTGCGCACGCGGCAAAGCTCCGCGGCGAGGACACCGTGGTCCTGGCGATGTGCGGGGACGGCGCCACCAGCGAGGGTGACTTCCACGAGGCCCTGAACTTCGCCGCCGTCTTCCACCTGCCCGTGGTCTTCTTCGTCCAGAACAACAAGTACGCCATCTCGGTTCCGCTGGCGCACCAGTCCGTGGCGCCGTCGCTTGCCCATAAGGCGGTGGGCTACGGCATGGCCGGCGAACGGGTGGACGGCAACGATGTGGTGGCCCTCCTCGCTGTGCTGGACCGGGCCGTTGCGCTGGCCAGGGGCGGCTCGGGTCCGCTTCTTGTTGAGGCACACACGTACCGGATGCAGGCACACACCAACGCCGATGACGCCACCCGCTACCGGCAGGACAGCGAGGTGGCCGAGTGGCTGGCCAAGGATCCCATCAGCCGGATGAAGACGTACCTCACCGGGCGTGGACTGCTGGACGACGACGGCGCCGCGCGGATCGCGGACAAGGCGGAAGCGGTTGCCACCCAGTTGCGGGACGGCCTGGGCGAGGACGTCCCGGTGGACCCCCAGGAACTCTTCCGGCACGTGTTCTCGG
>NZ_JASBRB010000087.1 GCF_029960665.1 Pseudarthrobacter sp. AL07 | reverse complement strand
TTTAAAGTCAGGCGGAGAGTGTTAAACCCAGTATGTGAACCCCGAATTGAACACTCTCCTGACCACACTCTATGTCCTTCTCACCGACCGTGTCCTGCCGGATCTTGGCGTGTCACGGGACCGGCGGCCCGGGCGCAAACCCAGCCTCTCGGATGCGGAGCTGCTCTGCCTGGTGGTGGCCCAGCAACTGCTCGGGTTCTCCTCCGAAACCCGGTGGATCCGGTACGCTCGGACCCACCTGACCGGCATGTTCCCCTCCATCCCGCAACAGTCCGGCTACAACAAACGGCTCCGGGCCGCCGGGACGCTGATTTCCGCGACGATCACGGCCTTGGCCAAAGACACCCCGTCCTGGCATGACGTGCTCCGGCTGGTCGATTCCACGCCGCTGCCCTGCGGCATGTCGCGGGAGACCGTCAAACGCAGCGATCTGTCCGGTCACGCCGGTTATGGCTACTGCGCTTCCCATTCGCGTTACTTCTGGGGCTTCCGGCTCTACCTGATCAGCACCCCGGAAGGCATGCCTGTGATCTGGGGTCTGGCAAACCCGAAAATCGGGGAACGCGAAGTCACCCAGGCGCTGCTGGAAAAGGACCACCACCTCGTCCGCGCCGGCCAGGTCATCCTGGGCGATAAAGGCTTCTCCGGTAAAGACTTCGAACGGTTCATCACCGAAGACCTCGGCGCCCACCTCATCCGGCCCGACCGCAAGGACGAAAAGCCACGCTTCGGCAAGCTC
>NZ_JASBRB010000086.1 GCF_029960665.1 Pseudarthrobacter sp. AL07 | reverse complement strand
CGGCCCGGGAAATCTCGTCGCGGGAGAGCGGATCGAGAGGGTGCGCTACCCCAACAACAGTTTCGGTTTCAATGTCGATAGACATACTTTTCTCCTTGATTCTCGGTGAGGATGAGATCCCTGCGGCCTGATAGGCGAATTGCCCCGGAAGGCCTGGAATATGCCGAAAGAATGCCTGGGCATAGCTGATTACTAATTTCTTGATCTGCTACGGACCGTTTGCAAACCAGATCCGCTGTTTTCGCCGTGTCAGCCGATCCCTGTCCGAACCTACTGAACATGACGCTGATCACTTGCAGGCGGTCTGTGTAGAAAAAGCTACGTTATGCAATTCATCGATGCGAGCCTTTTATGGATATTTACGTGGGAAATTCGCAGGGTCATTTTCCCATCGCAGTTAACATGTTGGAAACATGCCGAAACATGATCGAAACCTGCGGAGCGGGATTCCAGCCGTCAACGCCGTGCCGAAACCGCTGTGACGGCCCTGTCTCTGAGCGTTGTTGCGGGGATTTTGCGGAAGGGTCCTTGGCCTCCGGCGGCGAGCCGTTCGGGCCTGCGATCCGCCGCAGGCCGCGGCCCACAACCACAGCACCACCACCGGGGCGCCCCGGTTGGTGCTCCAGGACTCAGGGCTCCTGACATGGTGAGCTATTGCGTGTGGGGTCAGGCGTGGTTTTTGATTTCGTAGCGCAGGATGGGGCGGCTTGTGAAAAAGTGAAATATCCAACTGTGAGTCTTGATGTGGCTGGT
>NZ_JASBRB010000085.1 GCF_029960665.1 Pseudarthrobacter sp. AL07 | reverse complement strand
ACTGTGAGTCTTGATGTGGCTGGTCTGGGACTGGCTGGCAGGGTTGGTGTTGGTTGCCTGTCCCGGTTGTGGCTCGATATCCGACTGGCCGCGCATCGCGTGCCTTCCTAGCGACTTGCCCGTACCGGGGTGGGCGGCCGACGCCGACCTGGCCCACCTCAATGGCTTGATCAGAGGATTGCCCAACCCCTGGGGTTGTGGCCCGTCACAGTACTGCCTTGGAGTGATCTCTTCCCAGACCGACGTCGGCCGCTTTGCGACCGGACTGTTGCCCCTCATGGAAGGAATCCGATCACCTTGACCATCGTCGCGCACGCACACCCATTCGTCATCGGCGTGGATACCCACGCCCGCACCCACACCCTCGCCGTCGTGTCCGCGTCGACGGGCGAGCAGCTCGCCTGCGAGCAGTTCCCAGCCACTGCCGCCGTCATGAAGCGGGCGATCGATTGGGCGGGCCGCCGCACCGTCGGGGACCTCTCCACGCTGTGGGCGATCGAGGGCATCGGCACCTATGGCGCCAAGCTGGCCCGCATGACTGCGGAGGCGGGCTATCCGACGGTCGAAGCTCCGCGAACGAACACGCGGGCCCGCCGCGGGCTGGGCAAGTCGGACCCGCTGGACGCCCAGGCGATCGCCACCGCTGCCCTGTCGACCGATGTCACAGCGCTGCGTCACCCGCGTCAGGACGATGGGACACGCGCGGCCCTGCGCGTGTTGGTGGCGGCCCGGGACCAGATGACGGTCGAGCGGACCGCGAACGT
>NZ_JASBRB010000084.1 GCF_029960665.1 Pseudarthrobacter sp. AL07 | reverse complement strand
GCTGCGCCCGCAGATCCTCAAGATCCACCAGGTCTTTGGACCAGTAGAGCTTCTTCGGCTCCATAAACATGACGGGGTCATCCGAATCGATGGCTTCCCGCAACATCCGGTACGAGTCGGCCACGGTGGCGGGGGTGAATACCTTCAGGCCGGCGGTGTGGGCGTAGTAGGACTCGGAGGAGTCGCAGTGGTGCTCCACTCCCCCGATCCCGCCGGCGTAGGGAACCCGGATCACCATGGGCAGTTTCACGGTGCCCCTGGTGCGGTTGTGCATCTTGGCCACGTGGCTGACGATCTGCTGGAACGCCGGATACGCAAACGCATCGAACTGCATCTCCACCACCGGCCGCATCCCGTTCATGGCCATCCCCACAGCCATGCCCACAATGCCGGACTCGGCCAGCGGGGTATCGAAGCAGCGCTGCTCCCCGAACGTCTTCGTGAGCCCGTCTGTGATGCGGAAGACCCCGCCGAGGAGGCCCACGTCCTCGCCGAACACCAGGACGGACGGATCCGCGTGCATGGCATCCGCCAGGGCCGTGTTGAGAGCCTTGGCCATGGTGACGGCCTGCGGCCCGGAAGCTTCAGCCACAGAAGCGGCGGACGCTGCCGCCCGGGCCGTTGCTGCGCTGACGTTGCCGTTGGCCTCGGACGAGGTGGTGATGGTCGGACTCATTTCGGCGACTCCTCAGATGACGCTTCGCGGGCAAGTTCGTCGGCCAACATGGCCGACTGCTCCTTCAGCTGTGGTGTGGGCACCGAGAACACGTGCCGGAAGAGTTCCTGGGGGTCCACCGGGACGTCCTCGCCCAG
>NZ_JASBRB010000083.1 GCF_029960665.1 Pseudarthrobacter sp. AL07 | reverse complement strand
GCTGACACCGGTGTCAGCCAGGAGACAGGGAACGACGCCGGAGCCCTCGCCCTCGGCGGTGGCCTGGTCCTGGTCGCTCTTGCCGGTGGAGCCTACGCAGTGCGCCGCCGCAACGCCAACGCAGCAGCCTAAGCCCAGGCTGAGCGGATCACTACTGTGAGAACCAAGAACCACGGCCGCCGCGGGGGCTTCCTGGCCCCCGCGGCGGCCGGGGTTCTGCTCCTGCTGGCCCTGGCCGGCTGCGCCGCCGGAACAGCGGGAACTCCCGACGCCGGCGCGGTGCCTTCGGCCTCTGCCTCGTCGTCGGTGGCGGCGGCCCCGCCCTCGGCCCCGCCCACCGTGCCGTCACCGGCTGCACCGGCTGCGCCCGCCCAACAGCTTCCGGTGTTGGGTGCTTCAGCCCCGGTCACCCTGAGCATTGGCTCGATCGGGGTCCGGACCGACCTGCTCCACCTGGGCCTGCGGGAGAACGGCTCCCTGGAAGTCCCGCAGGACACCGGCAGCGGCGCACCAGCGAGCTGGTACAACGGCTCACCAACCCCCGGCGAACGCGGGCCCTCCGTGATGCTGGGCCACGTCAACGCGCTCGGCGGCAACCAGGGTGTTTTCGCGGACCTCCGCAAACTCACACCCGGTACCGAGATCAACGTCTCCCGAACCGACGGCAGTACGGCCGTGTTCACCGTTGACCGTGGAGCCCTCTACAGCAAAAACGAGTTCCCCACCCTCGAGGTCTACGGCAACACCCCCGGAGCCGAACTCCGCCTGATCACCTGCGACGGCTACGACCCCGCCACCGGGCTCTTCGACGACAACTACGTCATCTACGCCAAACTCAAAGCC
>NZ_JASBRB010000082.1 GCF_029960665.1 Pseudarthrobacter sp. AL07 | reverse complement strand
CTAATCCGAAAATGGAGGTGCGCTGAAGGCGGCTGGCGCGTAGGGATGTGCCCGTCACAGTGTGGCGGTTGGTCGGCGCTATCGATATGGGTGGGTGTCAGGCTGCGGGGGTCAAGGTGACGGTGTAGCCGAGGGCTTCGAGTTGGCGGACGTGATTGCGTTTGCTGGTGTCTGGGTTCGTGCGGCGGCTGAAGTGATCGGCACCGAGGTCATGGAAACGTATATCCGGATCCTTGAGGAGGTGCCAGATGATCACCAGGATGGAACGTCCGATGGCGACGATGGCGCGTTTCTTGCCCCGTCTTCGGGCTATCCTTCGGGAGCGTTCGCCGAGGAAGGTATCGGTTCTGCCGGCACCGACGGCGGCTTCGCCCAGGATCCGGGCGAGATAGCGGTTGCCGTGCCCGGTCGACCCGCTGCCCTTGGTCTTCCCGGCAGAGGAGTTGATGCCAGGGGAGAACTTTGCCCAGGAACACAGGTGTCCTGCGGTCGGGAACCGTGACATGTCGACCCCGATTTCGGCCAGAATGATCGCGGCGGCAATGGGGCCGATGCCCGGGATCTCATCCAGACGCTCCGCCGCCGCGGCGAAAGGGGCAAGCTGCACCTCGATCTGTTCATCGACCGCGGCGATATCAGCATCGATGCCGTCGATCCTGGACAGCATTCGGGCCAGGAGGAAGGCGTGGTGGTCATCGAAGAGGCCAGTGAACGCCTCCTCGAGTTCGCTGATCTTCCTGCGCATGCTTGCCCGTGCCAGCTGCGCGAGGACCTTCGGGTTCCGTTCGCCGTCTATGAGCGCTGCCATCATCTCCCGCCCGGAGACCCCGAAAATGTCCGAGGCCACGACAGAGAGCTTGATGCACGCGTCCTCAAGAAGCTTCTCGACCCGGTTCTTCTCCGCCGTGCGGGTCCCGACCAGATCGATCCGGTACCGGGTCAGGTCCCGCAGCCGGCGGATCGGGGCAGGCGGGACAAAACTGGGCCGGAGCATCTGCCGCTCGGCGACTTTGCA
>NZ_JASBRB010000081.1 GCF_029960665.1 Pseudarthrobacter sp. AL07 | reverse complement strand
AGGAGTCAGCATGCCCATTGCAACCCCAGAGATTTACTCCGAGATGATCGATCGTGCCAAGGCCGGGGGCTTTGCGTTTCCGGCGGTCAATGTGACGTCGTCGCAGACCCTGAATGCGGCCATCCGCGGGTTCGCCGAGGCTGAGTCCGATGGCATTATCCAGGTTTCCACCGGTGGCGCAGCGTACTGGTCCGGTGCGTCGGTGAAGGATATGGTTGCCGGTTCGCTTGGCTTCGCCGCGTTTGCCCGCGAGGTGGCGAAGAATTACAACGTCAACGTTGCGCTGCACACGGATCACTGCCCCAAGGACAAGCTGGACGGTTTTGTTCTGCCGTTGCTGGCAGCTTCGGAGGCTGAGGTCAAGGCTGGCCGGAACCCGATCTTCAACTCGCACATGTGGGACGGCTCGCACGAGGCCCTTGAGGACAACCTGCGCATTGCCCGTGAGCTGCTGGAGCGTGCCGCTGCGGCGAAGATCATCCTTGAGGTTGAGATTGGCACTGTTGGTGGCGAGGAAGACGGGGTGGAGAACGAGATCAACGAGAAGCTGTACACCACCACTGAAGATGCCCTGGCGACCATCGAGGCTCTGGGTACGGGCGAGAACGGCCGTTACCTGACGGCGTTGACGTTCGGTAACGTCCATGGCGTGTACAAGCCCGGTGGTGTGAAGCTGCGTCCGGAGCTGCTCAAGCAGATCCAGGCCGAGGTGGGCGCGAAGATCGGCAAGGAGAACCCGTTTGACCTGGTGTTCCACGGCGGTTCGGGCTCTTCCGATCAGGAAATCGCTGATGCCGTTTCCTACGGCGTGATCAAGATGAACGTCGACACCGATACCCAGTACGCGTTCACCCGTCCGGTGGCCGGGCACATGCTCGCCAACTACGACGGCGTGCTGAAGATCGACGGCGAAATGGGCAACAAGAAGACCTACGATCCCCGCGTCTGGGGAGCTTCAGCCGAGGCCGGCATGGCTGCCCGCCTCGTCGAAGCCGCCCGCCAGCTCGGCTCCCTCGGCAAGACCTTCTAG
>NZ_JASBRB010000080.1 GCF_029960665.1 Pseudarthrobacter sp. AL07 | reverse complement strand
TGCTGGAATCTGGAGGCTTCAGACCGAAACTACACTCTGCATTCTGAAGAGCCCGTTTTTGTGGGATGTCAGGACATCAGGGCTGGCCAAAGCCAAAACGAAAGCCGCCTGATCCACCGCCGCCAAATCAATGTCGGTAGAAGGTGCCCGGGCAAGAAAATACAGCCTTCCAACCGTTGCCCCGGCGATCACAACGGGCCGGGTAACGAGGCGCGAACTTTTCGTTTCCGTGATTTCCTCAAGGAACTCTTGGCTGGGTTCATCATTCGGAGCGCAGGCGATCTCAACTCCGCTTCCGTCGGTGTAGAGCATTTCCCCGGGAAATTCGGTGACGAATTCCTGGAGGATTCCGGTCGGGGCCAGGCCTTCGATCGCCGCCGTGCGTAGTTGTCGCTGCACGTTCATGCTGCGTCGCAATTTCTCGCTTTCCTTTGCAAGCAGATGCCGGTGGGTGTGCAGGGTGATCTCGAGGAAGGGTACGGGCTCCGGAAAGGAAATCAGCGGCATATCGATGTCGACTGCTATGCGGCGCAATCGTTCAGTGAGGCCGATATCCGATGGATTCGTTTCAAGCCCGATCCCGACAGCACCCGCATCTTGCAGGGACCGGGCAAACCCTTCAAGCTCTGCGTCCGAATGGTTATGCAGCTGATACCCGGTGGTCAGCAAGAATTCCCCGCCATGAAGGTTTTCGGCCACGTCAAGGGCTTCGAAGATATGCACCCATTGAACCGCGGCATTCAGGCGGCGTTCCCCGGCTTCGACACTGCAACGCATCCCCTTGGACCGAATCAAATCGATCAACTCAACAATCGTCACGATACGAACTCCCGCATGGAATAGTCCTCCGGGCAGAAGCGATCGAAAAGATCGGGAGGCAGGTACACGTCAATTTCATGGATCACCCGCGCTTTTAAGCGTTGTGATCCCGTAAACACTTTGCCACACCAATGCTGTCGCAGAGTGTTGCGACAGCGTGTTCACATACCATCCGCGGCTAGTAGTACTTAGTTAGGTCGGCGTGGCGGCTTTTAATCCCTGACCGATCCTGT
>NZ_JASBRB010000007.1 GCF_029960665.1 Pseudarthrobacter sp. AL07 | reverse complement strand
ACTGCTGGAATCTGGAGGCTTCAGACCGAAACTACACTCTGCATTCTGAAGAGCCGGTTAACCACAGCCTGGACCAGGTGCCCAGGGGTACCCGGGTTTGACTCTGGCAGGCATTTTGCCCTAACGTTGTGAAGTCCTTTGTGTACGCTTTTTGACCTCTTCTGAATCTCTCTAACGCACCGCGTTTGAGCAGCCGGGGGAAGTGTGCACATACAAAACTTAGCGTCGGCCAGTTCTTCCCCTTTTACTGATCGGGTGGGCGCACCTTTGATCCACTGGAGTAACTAACGTGAGCAAGCGGACTTTTCAGCCGAATAACCGCCGTCGAGCCAAGAAGCATGGCTTCCGCCTTCGTATGCGTACCCGTGCCGGCCGTGCCATCCTGGCAGCCCGTCGTGGCAAGGGCCGCACCGAACTGTCGGCCTAGATAACTGACTCGTCGGTAATCTTTTCTTTGCGAGTTTAAGGTGCTGGCCACCCGTAACCGTGTGAGGACTGCAACCGATTTTTCAACAACCGTACGTTCCGGTGTCCGCAATGGACGCCGGAACGTAGTGTTATATGCGGTAGCTATTGCTGCCGACGAACCCAGCCGGATCGGGTTCATCGTTTCCAAGGGTGTCGGGAACGCTGTGGTCAGGAATCTCGTTAAGAGAAGACTGAGAGAAGCCGGTGCTGCCTCGCTGTGCGAGTACGGTACCGGGTTTGCCATAGTGGTCCGGGCTTTGCCTGCGTCCGCTGCCGCCAGCTGGGATCAACTGCTGGCGGACTACAACGCCGCACTGGAATCAACCATGAGCCGGTTGGGCAGCCGCCTTCCGCGGGCTGCTGTAAACGGTTCAACCGGTACAACACAGGAGGGGACACCGCGTGGGTAAGGTAACTGCCGCCGTCGTCCACTACCTACAGCCTGTTGCTGCCGTCGTGGGCACCTTCCTTTGGAACCTGCCCAGAAACATTCTTATTCTGCTGCTTATGGCCTACCGCAAAGTTATTTCTCCCTTGTATGGCCAGGTTTGCCGCTTCTTTCCTTCCTGCTCGGCGTACGCCCTCGAGGCGATCACTGTCCATGGGGCAGTGAAGGGCAGCTGGCTTGCGGCCCGCCGCCTTGCGCGCTGCCATCCGTGGAATGCCGGTGGTGTGGACCATGTCCCCGCCGGCCACCGCCACTGGCCCGAACACCGGACCCCCACAATTGTTGTGCTGAACAACCCGGACAAGTACCTGGCTGCTCAGACTGATGGAGAAGGCCGCCGTGCGGCCTGACGAATAGGGATATCGTATGGACTTCTTTGAAACAATCATGTTTCCGTTCAAGTGGCTGGTTTCCATCATCATGGTGGGCTTCCATGAGGGCCTGAGCAGCATCGGGCTGCCTGAGGCTTCAGGCTGGACGTGGACGCTGTCCATCATCGGGCTGGTGCTGGTGATCCGTGCCGCCCTGATTCCCGTATTCGTCAAGCAGATCAAGGCGCAGCGTGGCATGCAGCTGCTCCAGCCCGACCTGAAGAAACTCCAGGACAAGTACAAGGGCAAGACTGACCAGCTCTCCCGCCAGGCAATGGCGCAGGAACAGATGGCCATGTACAAGAAGCACGGAACCAACCCGTTCTCTGCCTGCTTGCCCATGCTGATCCAGATGCCGTTCTTCTTCGCGCTCTTTCAGGTTCTGTCCGGCATCAGCACGGCCCGTGACAAGGGCCTTGGAATCGGGGCGATGAGCCACGACCAGGTGGTGCAGTTCGATGAGTCCACCATCTTCGGGGCGCCGCTGTCTGCAACGCTGCTGCATAACCCTGAGGGCAATGCGGTTGCCGTGTATGTCCTCTCGATTCTGATGATCCTGGCCATGACGGCCTCGCAGTTCATCACGCAGAAGCAGATCATGGCGAAGAACATGTCCGAAGAGGCCATGGCCAGCCCGTTCATGCGCCAGCAGAAGATGATGCTTTACATCCTCCCCGTCGTATTCGGCGTTGGCGGCATCAACTTCCCCATCGGTGTGCTCATTTACTGGACCACCACCAACCTCTGGACCATGGCGCAGCAGTTCTTCGTCATTCGCCGCATGCCGACGCCGGGATCCCCTGCTGCGAAGGCTCTCGCCGAACGCCGGGCGGCCAAGGGCCTGCCGGTATTGCCCATTCTGGGCGGGAAAAAGGTCGACGCCGAAGCCGAGGCAGCAGCCGCAGCCGCGGCCATCGAGCTAAAGGGACAGCGCGTCCAGCCACAGCGCAAGAACAGGAAGAAGAAGTAATGTCAGCCGAGAGCACCGAACACGCCCTTTCCGACGAGATCATTGACGATCAGGACGAACCAGCGACCGACACCGATGCTTCCCCTAAGGGATCCGCTGCCAGCCGACTCGAAGAGGAAGGCGACGTTGCTGCCGATTATTTGGAGGAGCTTCTGGATATCTCGGACATCGACGGCGACATTGACATCGAAGTCCGGAACGGCCGCACCTACATTTCCATCGTTGCTGAAGAAGAAACCGACAGTCTCGACGGCCTCGTAGGCGAAGACGGCGAAGTACTGGAAGCTCTGCAGGAACTGACCCGGCTTGCCGTTCTCTCCGCAACGGAGAACCGCTCACGCCTGGTGCTGGATATCAACGGCTACCGTCAGCAGCGCGCCGGCCATCTTCAGAAGATCGCTGAAGACGCGGCGGCATTGGTCAAGGAGTCCGGCAAAGCCGTGGCACTGGAGCCGATGAGCGCTTACGAACGCAAAATTGTTCACGACGCCGTCGCTGACCTGGGACTCGTCAGCGAGTCTGAGGGCGAAGGCGCCGGGCGTCACATCGTTGTATCCGCAGACTAGAGAATGCTGAACCGCTAATCATGGTTGACATCACGGCAGCAGAATTGCTGGCGGCAGAGAAGATTTTCGGTGACCGCCTCGACCTGGCCAAACGCTACGTGGAGCACCTGGCCACGTCCGGAACGGAACGCGGGCTGATCGGGCCGCGGGAGATCCCGCGGTTGTGGAGCCGGCACGTCCTCAACTGTGCCGTCATCGAAAGCGAGATCGCGCACGGTAGCCATGTTGCCGACGTCGGAAGCGGAGCCGGACTTCCCGGACTCTGCCTCGCCATCGCGCGGCCGGACCTCGAACTGACGCTGATCGAGCCGTTGGAACGCCGGGTGATCTGGCTTCAGGAAGTGGTGGACGATCTGGGTCTGACAAACGTCTCGGTGATGCGGACCCGCGCTGAACTGGCGGTCGGCATGGTTACCGCTGACGTTGTGACTGCCCGGGCTGTTTCCGCACTGAGCAACCTGGCCGGCCTGACCATCCCCCTTCTCGCCGGTAAGGGTGAGGTTGTAGCCATTAAGGGACGCAGCGCAGCCGAGGAAATCGAAAAAGCAGCAAAGGTTATCCGGAAGCTCGGTGGCGTCAAGACCTCTGTAGTGACTGTCGGTGAAAGCCTCTTGGAGCAACCCACCACGGTGGTACGGATCGTCGTCAACAAGTCCCGAAAGATCTCCTAGTCCGGGCCCGGTAGCCTTGGTCTGCGGGGCGAAGCGGTTAGGCTAGACAACGGCAGTAAAAGCCGAATGAGAGAGAGTGTGTCCCAGTGACCAGTAGCGAAGCCTCCACACAGCGGATACCCCCGTTTGTGTCTTTGGGGTCAGCACGATCAGTTGCTGGCATGGGTTCCGCGCCGGGACGGGGGCAAAGCCACCCTAATCCGGTTGCAGAACTTGCATCTATTGCCTCTGTTTCACGTGAAACAACAACGGGTGGCAGGACCAACGTCATGGACACCATAGATGATTCCAGTCCTATCGCCAGGGAGCTCGCGCACGAGACCAGGCGCCGCGAACGGCTGGTTGGCCGTAACCTTCCGAAACCCGAAAAAACACGCATCTTCACGGTGTCCAACCAAAAGGGTGGGGTCGGCAAAACCACCACCACGGTGAACATTGCCGCCGCCTTGGCCGCAGCTGGCCTGAACGTCCTGGTCATTGATATCGATCCCCAGGGCAACGCATCCACCGCCCTAGGAGTCGAGCACCATGCCGACGTGGACAGCATCTACGATGTCCTGATCAACGATTTCCCTCTTGCCGACGTGGTGGCCCCCTGCCCGGACATTAGTAACCTGATCTGTGCTCCTGCCACCATTCACCTGGCCGGTGCGGAGATTGAGCTCGTCTCGCTGGTGGCCCGTGAACAGCGCCTTCGCAGGGCGATCGATGTGTATGCCAAGTCCCGGGCGAAGAATGGCGAAGAACGCCTCGACTACATTTTTATTGATTGCCCGCCGAGCCTTGGGTTGCTCACGGTTAATGCCTTCTGCGCTGCTGGTGAGGTCCTTATCCCCATCCAGTGCGAGTACTACGCCCTGGAAGGACTGAGCCAGCTCCTTAAGAACATCGAGATGATCCAGAAGCACCTGAATGCGGATCTGGTGGTCTCCACAATTCTCCTCACGATGTATGACGGCCGAACCAACCTTGCCGCCCAGGTGGCAGCGGAGGTTCGCCTGCACTTCCCGGAACAGGTCTTGGGTGCTGTAGTCCCCCGCTCGGTGCGGATTTCAGAAGCCCCGAGCTACCAGCAAACAGTCATGACCTACGATCCTTCCTCCAGTGGAGCCCTGTCTTACCTGGAAGCCGCAGCAGAAATCGCTGAACGCTAGAATCTTCAAGAAGTGCAACAACCGGAGTCCGCAAGTTCTGACTCTTCCATCGGAGGGATTTATCCATGAGCGAAAAGCGACGTGGCCTGGGCCGCGGTCTTGGCGCACTCATTCCAAGTTCCGCCGGTAGTGCGTCGGGCAACGGCAGCGCTGTGTCGCGGCCCGTGGATCTCTTCTTTCCGGAAGGACGTAAGAAAGTCGCTTCCTCCGACGACACCTCCGGGAATAGTGGGGCAGTTTCGGATGCTTCCGCGTCGAATGCGCCGGTTGGGGCCAAAGACGTATCGGTACCGAAAAAGGCAGCTGCGCTAAAAACGGCCTCCTCCGCTAAACCGTCCGTCAAGTCAGCCGACAAACCGCCGGCCGCGAGAGTTGCGGCCAAGGCTCCTGCAAAAGTTCCTGCCAAGAGACCTGTCGCTGTCTCGGCGGTCGAAGCTGGGACCACGCCGGTTGAAGACGTGACTGATGTGTCGTTATCCGGGGTCCCTGTGTCTGCTGTGCCCGTTCGTGAAGCTACTGAAACAGAGAGCAAGGCGGATAACGGTGTAGATCTTGTGGAAGTCCCCGGTGTGCGTTTTGCCGAAATTTTGGTCACCGACATCCATCCGAACCGGAAACAGCCACGCTCCGTCTTCGATGAAGATGACATGGCGGAGCTAATCCACTCTGTGCGCGAAATCGGCGTCCTCCAGCCAATTGTGGTTCGTACCTCAACCGAAGAAGGTGGAGAACCCTATGAGCTGGTGATGGGTGAGCGACGCTGGAGGGCAGTACAGGCGGCCGGGATGGAAACCATCCCTGCTATCGTCCGGGACACCACCGATGACGACCTCCTCAGGGACGCTCTGCTGGAGAACCTGCACCGCAGCCAGCTGAACCCGCTCGAAGAGGCGGCGGCCTACCAGCAGTTGCTCGAAGACTTCGGAACCACTCACGAGCAGCTTGCGGATCGCATTGGGCGTTCACGTCCTCAGGTCACGAACACACTGCGACTGCTGAAGCTTCCACCACTGGTTCAGCGTCGTGTGGCGGCAAGCGTTCTCTCTGCCGGCCATGCCCGTGCATTGCTGGCTCTGCCGGATGCGGCAGCCATGGAACGCCTGGCCCAGAAGATCGTGGCTGAGGGCATGTCTGTTCGGGCAACCGAAGAGGCCGTCACCCTTTACCAGGATCCTGCGAAGCCTGCGAAGAACAACATTCCTCGTCCGGGAGCCCGCCATGAGCGCCTGGACTACCTGGCATCCTCGCTGTCGGACCGCCTGGACACCAACGTCAAGATCTCCCTGGGTGTCCGCAAGGGGCGTGTCAGCATCGAATTTGCCAGTGTTGAAGACCTGAACCGCATCATGGACGTCCTTGCTCCAGGATCTGAAAATTAGCGTTGTCCACTCAAAGAAGGGCCTGTTTCACGTGAAACAGGCCCTTCTTCGCGTCTGGAACGTTTCCCTGCGTACATTCTCCGAGTAGATTCTGGTTACGAGCATATCGGGGGAAAGTGCAGGGCTGTTCTTCCTGAGCCACACGGTCACATGGAGTATCACCAGATATTGCTGGAATACTGTTGGTGGTATGACTTGGGTTCGGCACCGTCAGTGGCCATGGACTAACCCGGCTGGTGTCAGGCGTTGTGTTTCCGCCGCACCGGCAGTGCCGGAGTCCGGCGGCGTGAGGATTGTGTTGGCCCACTAGAAGTGTGCGCCGGCCGAAATTCAGCTGGTCTGGGCAGCCGGTTCACAAAATAGCAGCGCCGGGCGGTGTGTGTCCGGACGCAGGGGACCTGATACAGGCCCGAGCGTTCCTCTGCAGACGTCTTGTGGCGTGGAATAGTTGAAAGATGCGTCGATGCTGTTGGTTTCTGTCGCGGTGCGACTAGGTTCCCAACCGGTTCATCGGCGATAAGGCCTCATCCATATCAATATTGCCAGTCCCTTCCCGCGAGGCAGGAGGGCTCCCCGGCTATCCAGGCTTTTGGTGGTCTGAGACGCTATGCCTGTCTCGTTGGCTGCACGGTAGGTTCCTTGGCTCGCTGATCCTGTATGACCTTTGTGCCAAAACGGGGTTCCTTGGATCTGCTATTTGGTTCGATGATCCTTCCTTAAAGGTTATATGGCGGCGCAGGTGCGGCTTTAGAGGATGGATGTCCCGGTGTTTCACGTGAAACACCAGCGGAGCTCGTGAGAGATCGCGTCAGTGAATCCGGCTACGGTAACCCTGGAGGTGCCGCCCAAGATCTCGACGACTGATCTTTCCGGAGTGTCACCTGATCCAAATCTGTGCATACGGTGGCCCCTCTCTTGTCAGCATATTAGCGCCGGGCAAAGCTGAATCGTCAGTCTCCGCCGACCCGGACACCCTCGTCTTCGTTTCTCCGGAGAGCCGAGAAGGGATACCCCAACAATGATTCCTGGACGGACCTGGCCTGTGACGATAGTGGTCCACGTGGTTTCACGTGAAACGTGAAGACCACGCACGTTCCGTGACTGACTTTGCCCATCCCCATCCTGATGCCCGACTATGAGGGCGTTAGCGACCGAGATTGTTGCATTCTGTCCACTAGTTTTCAAACGTAGTGGTCCCTTAGCACTTCGGTAGGATACCAGCGCGTCGGACGACTTGGGGTTCATGGTGCTATGCCGACAAAGAACTTAGACTCTGACTCCAGAAGCTCATCCAGCGGCGGCCTTGGCGGTGACGCGTGCCCACGGAGGAGTACATGCGTTGGGGACCGGCTCGAGACTGTCTGGGGCCCTGTAGGCGCGCGGCATGGCGCTACAGAAGGCCAGCATGGACACGTAGCCCGGGGCTCTTGTCCGATGTCTGTATTCCATCGCCGGTGGAGATGCTGAATAGATTGAATCCAATCGCTGCCAGGGCGCTGATGGAAGTGCGGCCAGTGACTTGCCCTGATCGTGGGGCAGATCATAAAGAACCGGCTGAGTGGTGGTGAGGCACGCGTGGAATGTATGTCAGTGCTTTGCGCTACCGATGGGGTCACCGGCTTCCGCATCCGAAAAGTCTATCGACGAATATCGCTGCTACATTCTTAGCGGTCTTCGCTTCGTCGGGGCATCTCGGCACAGCGGGGTCCCGGTATCCGTTGCTTGACTGACTCTCCCCCACACGACGCAACCCCGAGGTGGACGGTAAACGCCCGCTTTCGGATTGGATGGCAGAGGTATGAACCTGAGGCTAGGCATAGTCGTCTGGCCTGATGCAAGATTGTGGTTGGTTGGACGGTCCGGTCGCGGGGACTCAACGGAGCGTGACTTTAGCGGCACCCATTCACCAATGCCACCAATTCAGGCGATTGGCGGTCCGAACCTGCATGGGCATGGCCCCCAAAACTGGAGCCACAATGGCCATGGGCCAAGAAGACGAACAGAAGGAATGTGCGTTGTGAGCACGCCGTGTATCGTCGGGCGAGAAAGTTTCATCGCACCAAGAGGTAACGCCGTACCACTTCGGGGGCGGCACGGTCTAAATTGCACGGTGGATATCGCTGTGGATAACTTTGTGGATAGATTGTTCAGTGGCCAGGATCACTGGGAGATTCGCCGCATATCCGTGCTTCAAGGAACGGCCGGACAGCCTACGTGTCGTAGACCGTCTGCGATTCCGTTTCACGTGAAACACCGCTAAGTCCGCGCCAAAACGCTCGATCTACTCTGAAAGAGACGCCAATTGATGGATTTTGGACCTGTATGTCTATACGCGTATGGGTGACCTTCGCTTCCGTGTTGCCATCCACTGACTAGATTCCGATTCGAGCGTTGGCCGATGAACAGAAATGCTGACTGGGCTAGGCTTCGTCCAAGTTTACGGACCGGTGGGTATGCCTGTGGATATCGATGTGGATAACGTTTGGGGATAACTTCGGTATCAGTGGAAGACGCACACGACGGATAGCCGAGAGGCAGATCTTTTAGCCATACTTCGGATGAAGCAGATGGGGCCTTGTACTGGCTTCAGTGGCACCTTGCGCAGGTGCCCGCGCGCGGAAGGCGAGCGGCAGGTAGTGAAACCGATATGCGCCCGAGAGGATCGGCCGAGTCCTTGAGCTCGGAGGTGCGACACAGCCTGTGTTCAGGGCCTGCGGCTGGTTCCCTGTTCGGTCCCCTACCCTGCCAGGCATTCATCAATGGCGGCCATCTGACCGGGAGCTGTAGCCGGGACACTGTGTTGCTCCCGGCAGTAAGTCGCCTCCACAGATCAATCTTTCCACCGGACTATAGTCGTTGACGCTTGGGAAGCAGGGATTTGCCGAGAGCCTAGTGCCTAGTGCCTAGTGCCTAGAGACTAGAGACTAGAGACTAGAGACTAAACAACGATCGACTAAGGGCGGCCGCGTAGATCGTGTCTCCGTTGGTTTGCGCTGAGGATCCCCACGTCTGGTGAGCGGACTGCGTCGTACGTTGGCTTATGCTGGGCGTTCCCCGCTGCTCAGCACATTGCGACACATGTGCGAAGGCTCAGCCGCTGGTAGGCATACAAATGGCCACCAAGACTGTGTAGTTCGGTGGGCTGCAGAGTGCTCCCGTAGGTGGCGGCTGGGGCTCTCCCCCGGCCGGCCTCCCGGATGTACTTGGGTTCTTCGTGGTTTGCATGTATTGGCTTCTCATCGGTCGCACGAGTTTTAACATTGCTATGGGCAACTCGGCGGTTCATTGGTGTGGCCGTCTGGTAACCTACGTGATGCCTGAGATGGGGTGTCCCATCCGGTGAGGCACGGCATAAATTCGCTGAATTCGTTTCACGTGAAACATCTTGTGATGACACGGGAAATTGTGAAACTATGACCAGCGTTGAATGTGTTTCACGTGAAACAGTCGCCGCAGAGAGGCGTTGGTTTCGCTGCCTGCTGTGCTGACCTTTAGCCTAGGGCGCACAAAAGATGTCGGGTAAGGGGTCATGGATGCGGTCACGGCGTTGGGTAAGGGATAGGCCCTCAGCCGTGTAGGTTCAGTCGATAGGCAGGCCAGGAGGTGGCGTTCACCCCCGTACGGATTCTGATTCTTGGCTGGAGGCATCTTAGGCGGGGCGGCGCGAATCCCCAGGTCTAAGGTGCCGCATCCATTCCGTCTGTTTCCTTATCGCGTGGCAGACCCTCCCCCCTGGGTCAGGCCTGGTTTGCTGAACTATTGGTTGCATGTGGCTGGCTGGGATCGAGTGAGGCGGACAACAACTCTGGTTGGAGCGGTTTCGACCGTGTGTGAGTTGTCTACAGTCTGGCCAGATAGCAACAGCCACCATGCTTACGCCCGCGCTGAAGGTCTGGCGAGATTGGCGTAGAACGCGCCCTTGTAGGCATCACTGCCACTCGTATCTAGGGCCTTTTCCAATTTGTCGGCTTCTTCCTATCCGTCAGTGCTGTCCGCCAGCATCCTGAGTTCGACTCCCTGACCAGATAGCCCAGGTGGACCATCATTATGAACCGTCGCTTGCGTACAGGGCGGCTGGGAGTATTGGCGTTTGATTCAATCAAAGCGAGACCAACACTGATGGAGAGTTCAGAATGCGGCCAGGGTGCAGTCGATTGGCTCGATGTTCCATGCCACTATCGTTGCCCGACCATTGGAAGACCGGGCCCGTCAGTTTTTTTGCTTTCATCCGAATTAGATTGCCAAAAGATTTCTGGACATCAATTTGGAGGCCGCAGATTCAGATTTTGAGTTAAGGGACAAGTTGTTCGGCACTCCACGAATCCTGATCCATGTGACCAATGGTTGTGGGAGCCGCGCGCAGTCTGGTTGCCAACAGGGAAGGGACGCTGGCTGCTGCGGAATCGGACGATGTTTCACGTGAAACGTTGCATGTGAGTCAGGTGTGTTTGGGACCCAGGGCTACGCACTATTTGTGATTTTTGGCGTATTCTATGAATTGCTGTTCCTTTCCGAAACACAGAAACGCATGCGATGCCCCTTTTGCAGCGATCGTCCATGTTTCACGTGAAACAGTCCGGCTAGACGGCATCGGTCTCCTCTTGCCCCTGCAATCGAAACGATGTTCCGAATTGACGGCTAGCAGGATTCCATACCCCCGCTTTCGCCCTTTGCTTCGAAAAGTAAACAGAGGTTGATTGTTTGTATCCCCGCTGCAATGTTTCACGTGAAACGAACAGTCAATCCAGTGGACCGGACCTTGGGTCATCGTAAGTTTGTCTAATGGTAGTTTCGGACGTTCGGTCCACAAACCAGGCCGCCGGGATGGTCTACATAGGACCCTAGCTCAATTGGTGAATTCTGGGAACGAAGCAAGATCGAATGCAACCATAATAAGTCACTAATTGATTCATACCTAAATGCCTGTGGCCACCGCTTCATGAAAGCAGTGGCCACAGATCGGTGTCTCCGTCAGGCTGGACCGGAGACCAGAGCAGACTAGGACAGGACGTCCGCGAATTCCTTTTCGAAGAACTGCTTCGGCCTCGCACCGATAACGGTGCTTTTCACCTGGCCGTCCTGGAAGAGGTAAACGGCCGGGATGGACGTGATTCCGTACTCGGCGGCGATGGCGGGGTTGTCGTCGACGTTGAGCTTGACGACATTAACCTTCTCGCTGTATTCGACCGAGATCTCGTCGAGGATAGGTCCCAGCTTGCGGCAGGGGCCGCACCATTCAGCCCAGAAATCCACAATCACTGGCTTGTCAGCGGACAGCACGTCCGCAGCAAAACTTGCATCTGTTACGTCTTTAGCGTTGCTCATAACCTTGTCTCTCTCTTCGAACGGCGGGAACGCGAAATTACGCGTGAAGGTCTGCGAGGTAGTGTTCCACGTCGATCGCGGCAACACACCCGGAACCGGAGGCCGTGATGGCCTGACGGTAGGTAGGATCCACAACATCGCCGGCGGCAAAGACGCCAGAGATGCTGGTCTTGGAACTCCGGCCCTCGACGGCGATGGTACCGGCCGCCGTGATCTCCAAGGAGTCCTTAACCAGGTCAGTGCGGGGGTCGTTTCCGATGGCGACGAAGACGCCGGTGACGACGAGGTCGGATACGGTGCCGTCCTGCAGGTTCTTGATCTTGAGCCCGGTGACTTTGTCCGCTCCGATGACGTCCTCAACGGAGCTGTTCCAGATGAATGAAATCTTGTCGTGGGCCAGGGCACGGTCTGCCATGATTTTGGAAGCTTTGAGTGTGTCGCGGCGGTGCACAACGGTGACGGACTTGGCGAACTTGGTCAGGAAGAGGGCTTCTTCCATCGCCGAGTCTCCTCCGCCGATGACCGCAATGTCCTGGTCCTTGAAAAAGAAACCATCGCAGGTTGCACACCAGCTGACGCCGTGGCCGGAAAGGCGCTTTTCGTTCGGGAGGCCGAGCTCACGATAAGCGGATCCGGTGGAGAGGATGATCGCCCGCGCTTGGAAGGTCTCGCCGGTGCCGATGGTGACAGTTTTGATGTCACCATCGAGGTCCAGGGCTGTGACGTCCTCGAACTGGATTTCCGTTCCGAACCGGGCTGCCTGCTTCTCGAAGTTCTCCATCAGGTCCGGCCCCATGATGCCCTCGGGGAAGCCCGGGTAATTCTCGACGTCGGTGGTGTTCATCAGTTCGCCGCCTGCGGTGACTGATCCTGCCAGAAGCAAGGGCTTCAGATTGGCACGCGCCGTATAGACAGCGGCTGTGTACCCGGCCGGGCCCGAGCCGACGATGATGACATCACGTACTTCGGACGCGGTGTTTTCTGCGTTGCTCACTGAACGGTGAACCTCTTCCTTAGTCGATGCGCCGGCTTTTGCGGCCAGCCACATGGCACAACTGAATCTTGGTGGTGAATATTCCGGGCGCCGCGCCAACGGAGGAACCATCAGCGGTCGTGATCCCGCCCACTGGACGGGATGCCCTACCAGATTACCGTCTGACGACAGCTGAGCCGCGTCTGTTACTGCGGAGCAATGCTCCGGACATAACAGCCGCGGCTCAACAGGAACGACGCATGTGTCCTTATTGGATCTTGATCTCCGCAAGGCGTATGCCAAAGCCGTAGCGGGTCTTCGGGGCTGCCAGCTTGGGAAGTGTCTTGATGGACACGATGACGTACTGTGCCTCCACCGGTTCGGCCAGCGGCATGGTCAGATCAGAAGAAGTGAAGCTGTTGGTACCTACCAGCTTGGCGCCGTCCAGTGACGGACGGTCATTGGTGAAGACACTGAGGTTGCCACCCGAGGCTCCGAGCTGAGTCAAGGTGATGGAGGAAACCTTCGCCGGATTCTTCAGCTTGATGAACAATGGGACGCCATCGCTTGCGAGACCACCCCAGCCTTCGGTGGCAAATTCCATGTCCGACCAGTAGCTGGCCACATTGCCATCAAACGCCTTCACAAGATCGACATCGTAGGTCGCTGCGAAGTCAAAATCCCCCTGGCGGGTGATGCTGTCAATGACGGGCGGTGCTGCCGGTGGTGCAGAGCTCGGGGTGGCGGAGGCTGACCCGGTGGTTGGCTGTGTGGCGCCCGTAGAGTTGGAGGATGGGGCGGCTTGAGGACCCGCCTTAAAGAGACTGCCCAAGTTGGTGACCGCGAAAACAAGTCCTGCAATCAGAACCACGGCAAGCAGGCCACCCACCAGCCAGCGCATGGAGCGGGGCTCACGCTCGGGCTCGTCGTCGTAATAGTCATCCGTCCCGCCGGAAGGTGGTACTGCCGCCCCAGGAGATACGTTTCGGGCAAGAGACGGAAAGGACCCCGCTGCACGATCGGAGCGCTGGGGCGCTCGGGAGTCCACGGGTTCCTCGTAGCCTGAGTCCTGAGAGCCGGTGGAATAGTCGTCCTCAGACCACAAGGAAACCTTGGGCGTATCGGAGCCCGCACCGGTCCTGGGCTCAGCGGAACCGGAAACTGGCTGGTTTTCTGCAGACTGCACTGGTTGCGGCGCTGTGACGTGCTGGTGCGCGGCGGTGGCGCCAGCAGCGGTGCCCACGGAGACCCCTGTTGCTGTGGCTCCGGTCTTGGCAGACCCCGACGCCGGACGGACTGCCGGGCGGAGCGGCGGACGCGCAGGAACAACCGGAGGTATACGCGGCGGAACCACCGGCGCCGCAGAGCGGTAGGCGTCAACCTGGCTGGGGTGATTGTCCGCGTAGTTGATGTAACCGGCGTCGACGTTCTCTTCGTCGTCATACGGTTCCGGTTCGTGGGAACGCGCTTGGCCGAAAATTTCGCTGCCCAGCGTATCCGTGAAGAACGGCTCGACGTAAGGGGCATCGGAGGCAACCACGAGGTCCAGTAGATCTGCCGCGGACGTGTGGTTGGTGATGAGGTAGGTGGCGGCTTCAGTGACGCCGAGGTCCAGGACCTGGACATTGCCCGGGCGCTCACCGGTAGCCACCTCGCGGGCGCTCTGGGCCACCTGTTCGGTGTTATCCGGGCCGGCGACCAGAATGCTGACCGGTCGGTTGAGAACCTGGTCCACCCCGTCCAGCACCAGATCCTGGTCGTGTGAGGTCAATACCGTGGCAGTGACCTTGTACCGGCCGCCAAGTACTGATCCAACGTCGATCGGGTGGGACACGTGTTCCTCCTAGACTGTCCGGGTATGCCGGCGTAGATGATGCCACCGCCGGTCAGAAACCGGTCAAAATCCAGCCGGCGAGCCGGTCTGCGCTTGCCTGCAACTACCCCTGTTCACTGTCGATCCTAGCCGATCGGGCATGGCCGCCGTGGTCGACAGGCAACCAAAAACCTCGGGAAGATCACTTTTTTCGAGGCCGTCGTGGCTTGAAATGGGGGTTCTGTCCGGCCTGGCCCTGGAACGTGCGCCGGCCGGGAAGGGGAATCTCGTCGCGCAGCAGCCCGCCCCGTGCCGTGCCGGGAACGTCTTCGACGGGAAGGTATTCCGCAGCGGGTTCAGTGCCCCCGGTAGTTCCCCCGTGGGCACCCTCTCCTGGACCCGAAGCGGCACGCATTCCGGGTTTCCCCCGAAGAGTTTCCGGGACCAAAAGCGCCGCCTGGCGTTCCGGTACGGGACCTGCGCGGAACGACACGGCGTCGAATTCGCCGGATATCCGGGGAATCAGGCCGGTGTCCACTGAGACCGTGGCGCGTTCCGGCGTCGGACGTTCCGTTGAAGCAACGTCGGCGGCCGACGCAGGCGTTCCCCCGGTGCCGCCCGCAGGTAGGGTACCGCGCCCCAGGCGTCCCAGCAGAGGGCGTATGAGATCGCCGAGTTCTGCGACGTGGAAGATCTTGAGGAGGAAGAGATAGACAACCAACATGATCGGACCCACCACGATGACGGTCACCAGCGCAGCGGGCCGGCCGCTCCAGGCGAACCCGTCCGCGCTGTAGCTGCCCATCAGCCATAAAGCCCCGGCGCCCGCGATCGCGGAACCGAGCGCCGCATAGCCCATTCGGATGTACGAGTTGGCGATCCGCGGCCCGTCGAGGTGGCCCAGCAGTCGGCGCAGGAAGAAGGCGCTGATGATCACCGAGAGGATGTTGCCCACCATGTACAACAGGGCGATGGCGTAAATGATCTGGCCCACCGGCAGGAACTGGATCCCAAACGCACCGGCGACGTAAACCACGGCAAGAAGCAGTTGAATATTAAAGGGTGTGCGGGCGTCTTCGTTGGCGTAGAAAACCCGCGACATCATGAAGTTGGCGCTCATAAACGGGGTACTCAGCGCGAGGATGGTGAGCGTCTGGGCCAGCATCACGCCGTCCTGGCGCGGGCCACCGGAGAAGAACATGCCCAGCGGCCCGGCCAGCGCAAAGAGTGCCAGCGCTCCAAAGACCGTGGCCACCGCCATGGTGCGGAGACCGTGCGAGAGGGCGTCGCGGAGTTCTGCACGGTTGCCGTCCTGCGATGCACGGGTCATGCGGTTAAAGAGGACTGTGGCAAGGGACAGCGCAATGATCGAGTGCGGCAGCAGGTACAACTGGCTGGCGACTTCCAGGACGGCGTTGCCGGGCAGCATCTCTGCCGCTGGATCCCCCGCTTCCGTCAGCCGGAGCCGCTCGGCACCGGGAATAGTGGCGATACGCATGACGTACAGGAACGCGAACTGCCCGACGGCGGCGGTCAGGAGCGTCCATACGCTCAGCTTCGCAGCCTGGCCCAGGCCCACTCCTCGCCAGCCAAACCGGGGCCGGAGACCCAGCCTCAGGCGGATCACCGGGATCAGCAGGATCGCTGTCTGGGCCACCACGCCTATGGTTGAGAAGCCGGCCACGAGCAGGGTCTGGGAAGGGCCCCAGTTGTCCAGCGTGTGCGGATTCATGGCGTTCTCGCCGAAGATCCAGATGAACATGCCCAGTCCGCCAATGGCCACCAGGTTATTCATGATGGGGGCCCACATGGCCGGCCCGAACGCGCCGTTGGCGTTGAGGACCTGTGTCAGCAGGGCGTAGAGGCCGTAGAAGAAGATCTGGGGCAGGCACCAGAAGGCGAACGCAACTGCCAGGGCCTTCTGCTGCGGTGAATAGCCCTGTGTGGTCAGCTCAATGACCCACGGAGCAGCGAGCGTGACCAGCGCGGTGAGACCTAGCAGCAGGAGCACGGCCAGCGTCAGCAGCCGGCTGATGTAGTCCGCTCCCCTGTCAGGGGCTTTGCTCGCCTTGATGATCTGAGGCACCAGGACGGCGTTGAACACACCACCGGCCACCAGCAGGAAGATCAGGTTGGGCAGGTTGTTGGCGTTGATGAACGTGTCGTTAACCGTGGAGCCGAGGCCCAGCGCGGCACCCAGCATCCAGGTCTTGCCGAAGCCCAGGAACCGGGACACCAACGTGCCGGCAGCCATGATGGCGCTGGACCGCGTTTCACTGGCGGTTCCGCTCGGGGCGGCAGGGCCGGCTTTATCGGAGGGGGGATTGGTAGCTGACATCGCCTTCATCGTCTCACCCGGACGGTGTTTGCACCGCAACGGGCAGTCTATATGCCCGAGTATGCATACACGCATCTCCGGCGGAGACGGCCTTAGAGGTGTTCTGGCAGGACTTCCCTGGCCAGGTCCGCGATGCGCCGCTCGTTGGGGAACGAGAGCTTCCGTGCCAGTTCCTTGATGGGGACCCATGCGACGTCCACGGCTTCGTGGTCCGGATCGTTTTCGATGGTGAGTTCGCCGCCGCTGGCGCGTAGCAGGTAGTGGTGGACGGTTTTGTGGACACGGTGCCCGCTGACAGTGAACCAGTAGTCAATGCTGCCAAGCGGGGCCAGGATGTCGCCCTCGATGCCGGTTTCCTCGGCAATCTCACGCACTGCTGCCTGCTCGTTGTCTTCCTTGCCTTCCGGATGGCCCTTCGGAAGGCACCACTCCAGCCGTCCGCCCCTATTAAGGCGGGCAATGATCGCAACCCTTAGTTCGCCGTCGGATGTGTCCACCACGACGCCGCCGGCGGAAATTTCCTCCACCGTGGGGAGCGAGGCCGGGGCCGGGTGCAGGGCAGGCGCGACGTGGGCACCAATTGCCGACGGCAACGGTGCGTTTGTCCTCCTGCCGGGAGCGCTCGGTACGGGATGGGCCATGGAGTCCACTCTAACGACTCTTGTCCGATCATGATGACCGGAACATGACATCAAAGTGGACTGCGTATGACGCACTTTGAGGGGCTGCAGGCGAATAGGAGCGATCTTGAGGAGATTTTGGCCTGCCAAGCCGCTGGTTTCTGACAAGCTTAAGTAACTATGGCGCACGCACATCACAAGATTGATTCCAACACCGTCGATTTTCAGGTTGACCCGGTGGTCCTGGAGCTCGGGCAGCGCTTTGTCGACGCCGGCCACGAGCTGTCCCTGGTGGGCGGCCCGGTACGGGATCTCTTCCTGGGACGCGTCTCACCGGACCTGGACTTCACTACGGACGCCACCCCGGGCCAGACAGTTGCCCTGATCAAGAAGTGGGCGGACAACTTCTGGGAAATCGGCCGGGCCTTCGGGACAATCGGAATGCGGAAAGCCGGCTTCCAGATCGAGATCACCACATACCGGGCCGAGGCTTACGATCCGGAGTCGCGCAAGCCCGTGGTGGCCTTCGGCACCTCCCTGACCGACGATCTCCTGCGCCGCGATTTCACCATCAACGCCATGGCCCTGCGGCTCCCGTCGCTTGAACTCATTGATCCATTCGGCGGCGTCCGGGATCTCAACGCCGCCGTCCTGGCGACGCCCGCTTCACCCGAGGCCTCCTTCTCAGATGATCCGCTCCGTATGATGCGCGCCGCCCGGTTCGCCTCGCAGCTGGGCATTTCCGTGCACGACGACGTGCGGCTGGCCATGACCCAGATGGCCGAGCGGATCAAAATCATCTCGGCCGAACGGGTCCGTGATGAGTTGGTCAAACTCATCTGCGGTGCCCATCCCCGGGTCGGCGTGGACCTCCTCGTGGAAACCGGCCTCGCCGAGTTCGTGCTGCCTGAGGTGTCGGCCCTGAGGCTGGAATCTGACGAGCACCACCGCCACAAGGACGTCTACCAGCACTCCCTTCAGGTCCTGGAACAGGCCGCCGCCCTGGAAACGGATGCGGACGGCGCGGTGCCGGCCCCCGACTTTGTGCTGCGGTTCGCAGCGTTGATGCACGACGTCGGCAAGCCGGCTACGCGGCGTTTCGAACCGGGCGGCGCGGTCAGCTTCCGCCACCATGACATGGTGGGTTCCAAGCTCACTGCGAAGCGGATGAAGACTCTCCGCTTCGACAACGACACCATCAAGGCCGTGGCCCGGCTTGTAGAGCTGCACATGCGTTTCTACGGCTACGGTGACGCCGGGTGGAGTGACTCGGCCGTGCGCCGCTACGTCACGGACGCCGGCCCGCTGTTGGACCGGCTGCACCGGCTGACCCGCTCGGACGTCACCACCCGCAACCAGCGGAAGGCTGAGCGCCTCGCCTTTGCCTACGACGACCTGGAAGAAAGGATCGCTGTTTTGCGCGCGCAGGAGTCGCTGGACGCGGTCCGGCCCGATCTGGACGGCGCCAAAATCATGGCCATCCTGAACCTCAAGCCTGGTCCTGTGGTGGGCCGGGCCTACAAGTTCCTGTTGGAGGAACGGATGGAAAACGGACCCCTGCAACCGGACGACGCCGAAGCGCGGCTGCGCGCCTGGTGGGCGGAGCAGCCCGAGGCAGCACCCGCGGTTCCGGAAGCAGCAGAGCCTCCCGCCGCCGTCGAACTTTCCCCGAACGAGGAGTCCAAATGATTAACCCGATGACCGCGCCCCGCCCCCAGCTCTGGATCCTGCGCCACGGCGAGACCGAGTGGTCCAAGAGCGGGCAATACACCGGGCTCACCGACCTGCCCCTGACCGTGGAAGGCGAGCAACAGGCCGTGGAGGCCCGGAAGGTGCTGGACCAGGTGGACTTCGATTTGGTCCTGACGTCCCCACTGCGCCGCGCCAGGCGTACCGCGGAGCTGGCAGGTTACCCTGACGCCCAGCACGAGCCGCTGGCGGTGGAATGGAACTACGGCGACTATGAGGGCATCAGTTCGGACCTGATCCGCAAGGACAACCCGGATTACCTGATCTGGACCCATGGTGTGCCCAATGGCGAGACCCTGGACGAAGTGGCAGCCCGCGCCGACAAGATTGTGGCCAGTGTGCTGGAATCCGGTCTGGACAACGTGCTGATCGTGGCGCACGGGCACTTCTCCCGGATCCTCACCGCGCGGTGGCTGGAACTAGCGCCTGCCGAGGGCCGTCATTTCATTCTGGGAACCGCGAAGGTCTGCACGCTCGGCTGGGATAAGCGGACCCCGGCCATTGTCCGCTGGGGACTCTAAAGAATTTAGACGGAATTCTTTTTCCTACGGCGGCCTGAACTGAGGCGAGGGGCCGGATATGAAGTCCGCGGCCCGGCGGGGCACGTCCCGGTAAGCTCAAAGGCATGCAGGAGACGAAGCCACCGGGGCACGAACAGCGCACCCGCCTGGTAGTTCCCAGCCGCAGTGACCTGCTGCTGAAGAACTTCACGGAACTGATCGGCGGGCCGATGGGTGCCCGGTCGGCGCCCGGCCTCATCTCCCCCGGCGTATTTACCGTGGAACGCGTCCTCATCATCCTTACCGTAGCGGCGGCGTTGGCCGGCTTTGCAATCAAGGGCTACTGCCGGGCCAACGGCTGGGCGAGCCCTGGTCAGTTCTATTCCACGTGTTACTCCGACTTCCCCGAATTCTTCCGCAACCGCGGCCTCGGAGACGGCACGTTCCCGATCCTGAGGACGGAATCTCTTTTTGAAGATCCCGTCCTGGTGGGACTCATTGCCGGCGTGACTGCCTGGCTGGTCCCGGGCGAGGGCGTCAGTGACGCGCGGATCCTCGGTTACTTCGACGTCAATGCCACGCTGGTTGCAGCCGTCTGGATTGTCACGGTGCTGGCTACGGCCAGAATGGCGCAGCGGCGCCCTTGGGATGCGGCCATGGTGGCGTTGGCTCCCGGCATTGTGCTGGCCGGAACCATCAACTGGGACATGTGGGCCGTCGCCTTGTTGGCGCTCGGAATGCTGTGCTTTTCGCGTGAAAAGCTGGTCCTGGCAGGCATCCTGATCGGTCTGGCCGCAGCGACCAAGCCCTATGCCGCCTTGGTTCTCGGTGCCATCCTCCTCCTGGCCCTGCGGACAGGGCGGATCCGCGGGTTCCTGGTCACGGCCGGCGCCGGCGCAGCGGCATGGCTGGCCATTTACGTGCCTGTGGCCGTCTCCAACCCCTCCGGCTGGGGGTACTTCTTCAGGTTTACCGAAACGAGGGAAGCCGGCTATGGGTCTGTATGGTTCGCCTACAACCTGGTGGCCCGGCGCCTGCGCTGGCCGGTGCTGGATCCCGCCACCATCAACTGGCTGGCCCTGGCCATGTTCCTGCTGGCCTGCGCCATGATCGCCGCGGTGGCGCTGACAGCAACGCGCCGCCCGCGGCTGGCCCAGTTGGCATTCCTCATCGTGGGTGCATTTATCCTGACAAGTAGGGTCTATTCGCCGCAGCATGTCCTGTGGCTCATCCCTCTGGTGGCCCTGGCCCGGCCGCGGTGGCGGGATTTTCTTGTTTGGCAGGGCGTTGAAGGCCTGCACTGGGCAGCTGTCTGGATGTACCTGGGGCAAGTGACCAGCCAGGGCCCGACGCAGCACAATATTGACATGCCCTACTACGTCCTGGCCGTAGCAGCACATATGTTTGCAACGGCATATTTGATGTTCCGGGTTGTCTGGGACATCCATGACCCGGACTACGATCCCATCCGCCGCCATCGCCTTGATGATCCGCAGGGAGGACCGTTCGCCGGACTGCCGGATTGGTTGCGGTTCAGCCCCCGCCATCCCTCCCGCGCGGTGCTCCCCTGGCGGGCGAAATACCATGCCTGACGTCGCCATCGTCGGGTCCGGGCCCAATGGGTTGGCTGCCGCCGCCATGATGGCGCGCGCTGGCCTCTCCGTTGAAGTCCACGAGGCGGCGGCCACCATCGGCGGCGGCACCCGCACCGCCGAACTGATGCAGCCGGGGCACTTCCATGACATCTGCTCGGCCGTGCACCCCATGGCACTGGCGTCCCCCTTCTTCCGCGACTTCGAGCTGGCACGCCGGATAGACCTGGTGGTGCCGGAGCTTTCGTTCGGATCACCGCTCGACGGCGGACGGGCGGCCCTCGGCTACCACAGCATCGACCGGACGGTCCAAGGCCTGGGCAGGGACGGCGACGCCTACCGCAGGCTTCTTGGCCCGCTCGTTGACCGCATTGGCGGCGTGATGGATCTGACGCAGCACCAGCTGCTCAGAATTCCCCGGGATCCCCTGGCGGCGGTGCTCTTCGGGCTGCGGACACTGGAGCAGGGATCTCGGCTGTGGAACACCCGGTTTAAGGAGGAGCTTGCGCCTGCTCTGCTCAGCGGCGTTGCCGCCCATGCGGTCTCACACCTGCCCTCCCTGGCCTCTGCCGGTGCCGGTCTAATGCTCACCGCACTGGCCCACGCCCAAGGCTGGCCGGTTCCGCTGGGCGGATCAGCCTCCATTGCGGCCGCGCTGGAAGCAGACATCCGTGCCCACGGCGGGGTAATCCATACGGGGGCGCCGATTGAGGGCCTCCACCAACTCCGCGGCGCGCGGGCCATCCTGCTGGATGTGGCCCCCAAGGGGCTTCTGGCCATTACAGGCGACAGGCTCCCGGCCAGGTATCGGCAAGCCTTGGAGACGTTCCGCTATGGGAATGGTTCCTGCAAGGTGGACTTCATCCTGTCCGGTCCCGTTCCGTGGGCGGCTGAGGAGCTGGGCGACGCCGGCACGGTGCACGTTGGCGGCACGCGCGCGGAGCTGGCACTTGCCGAGAATGACGTGTCCGCTGGGAGGCACCCGGAACGCCCGTACGTTCTGGTGGCCCAGCCATCGCGCTTCGACACCGGCCGGGCGCCGGCGGGTCGTCAGATCCTCTGGACGTACTGCCACGTACCCGCCGGATCAACCCGCGACATGGGCGAGGCCGTGACCGCACAGCTGGAACGCTTTGCGCCCGGGTTCCGGGACGTGGTGGTGCAGAGACACGTGACCACGGCGGCGGAGCTGGCGAGCTACAACCGGAACTACGTGGGCGGGGACTTCAGTGCCGGCATCATGGACGTGCGCGGACTTGTCCAGCGCCCGGTGGTTTCCCGCGTTCCGTGGCGGACGCCCGTGCCCGGCGTGTACCTGTGTTCTTCCTCCACGCCGCCTGGCCCCGGAGTGACGGGGATGCCAGGGTACTTCGCCGCGAAATATGCCCTAAGGGACATGTTTGGCCTTGAAGTCCCCTCACTCGGTCTCTAAGCCGGGCACGGACCGGTGACAGCAACCTCGGTTCAAATCGGGGCATAATAGCGCGGTGGGGAACTCAAAAAAACTGTCACTTGCCATAGTTGGACTCATTCTCGGCGCCTCGCTGGTTGCCTGCGACGACGGCAGAGGAGGTGCTGAAAGCGTCGCCAAGGAGTTTGCGTCCGCGCTTTCCACGCTTGACGTCGGCTCGGTCGCCTTTGACGGCAAGGATTCCGGGGTGGCCAAACAACAGGTCCAGGACATCTTCAAGGCGCTGGATCCGGAGAAGCCTACTGTGGCGGCCGGTGAACTCACGGTGGACGGTGACACTGCGGCCGTTCCGCTGAACTACACCTGGAAAATCGGCGCCGGCGAGTGGAAATACACGGTCTCAGCACATTTCACGAAGTCCGGGGACAAATGGCTGGCCGTTTGGAACCCGGCCACATTGGTCCCGGGGCTCGCCGATAACGAAATCCTCAGCAAGGGCACGCAGTCGCCGCCGCGCGCCGACATCCTGGGCGCCGGTGACGCGAAGCTTGTCACATACCGGCCCGTGGTGAACGTGGGGATTGACAGGCTGCTGCTGGGATCCGCGGACGCCGCCGCGTCAGCCACCAAACTGGCCGAACTGTTGGGCGTGGATTCCGCCACCTATGCCCAACAGGTTGCGGCCTCCGGTCCCGAGGCGTTCGTCCGGGCCATCACCCTCCGTGACGAGGGCCGCACCATCACGGACGCGCAGATCACGGCCATTCCTGGTGCCCGCGCCATCCCGGAAAGCCAGCCGCTGGCACCCAGCCGAACGTTTGCAAGGCCAGTCCTCGGTACCGTCGGCGAGGCTACGGCGGAACAGGTTGAGGCGTCTGGCGGCGTGCTGACCGCCGGAGACGTGACCGGCATCGGCGGGCTCCAGCAGCAGTACGACGCACAGCTCCGCGGCACCGATGCCGTGGTGATCCGTGCGCAGCGGGCCGACCTCACCCGCGAACAGATCCAGGCCGCGGGAACAGATCCCCGCAAGGTGGTTTTCGAGATGGCCCCAACCCCCGGCACTCCCCTGAAAACCACGCTGGATCCAAACCTCCAGACACTCGCAGAGAGCACGCTTGCCGGTGTGGGCCCGGCGTCGGCCATTGTGGCGCTCCGTCCTTCAACCGGCGCGGTTCTCGCAGCGGCCTCAGGCCCGGGAAGCAACGGCTACAACACCGCAATGCTGGGCCAGTACGCGCCCGGGTCAACGTTCAAAATCATCGACTCCCTCGCCATGCTCCGCAACGGACTGACGCCAGATTCGAAGGTGGAATGCACCCCCACCCTGACCGTGGACGGCCGCACGTTCAAGAACGCGGAAGGCTACCCGGAAACCTCCCTGGGGTCGGTGGCACTCCGCGATGCCTTTGCCCACTCGTGCAACACGGCGTTCATCGCCGCGCGTGACACAGTCACGCAGGCCCAGCTTGAGGCTGCCGCCGTGGCTATGGGCGTGGCCGTGGAGGCCCCCTCGCTGGGCGCCGCGGCGTTCCTCGGGTCCGTTCCGGGCGAGGCTGCCGGCACCGAACACGCCGCCTCGATGATCGGCCAGGGCAAGGTGCTCCTGTCCCCGTTGGCGGCGGCCATCATGGCCGGCTCCGTGGGCAAGGGATCCCACGTTTCCCCGCAGCTGGTCCTGAACCCCGACGCCGGCGCAGCCGCGGCAGACACCTCCGGCGCGGCGACGGCGGACGCGGGTGCGCCGTCGTCGACCGTTACACCCGAGGCGCCGTCCAAGGCGTCCGGTCAGCCGATCACTGCCGCCGAGGCGGCGGCGCTGTCCGACATGATGCGGGCAGTGGTGACGTCCGGCCATGCCGGCTTCCTGTCGACCGTTCCGGGCGCGCCGGTGGGCGCTAAAACCGGCACGGCGGAGTTCGGCAACGAGAACCCGCCCAAGACGCACGCCTGGATCGTGGCTGTCCACGGTGACCTGGCCGTGGCCGTCTTTGTTGAGGACGGCGGCCTTGTAGCCACCACGTCCGGGCCTCTGCTCAAGCAGTTCCTTACCGCCGCCGGTTAACCCTCGGGTTTTTGTCCAGATAATCGGCGCAGAGTGGCGGCAACGGCACATTATCTGGACAAAAACTCGTGTGGGGCGGGCGTGGGAAGATTGTTGGCGTGGCACACATAGACATTTCCGGTATTGACTACTTCCTTTCCGATGGCACCCAACTGCTCAACGGCGTGACCTTCAAAGTCCCGGACGGCACCAAAACAGCCCTGATCGGCCCCAACGGCACCGGCAAGACCACCCTCTTCCGGATCATTTCCGGCGACCTTGTTCCGGATGAAGGTGTGATCGGGCGCTCCGGAAACATGGGCATCATGCGCCAGTTCGTCGGTCAGGTCAGGGACGAATCCACGGTCCGCGATCTCCTTGTTTCCGCCGCCCCGCCGGCCTTGGCCGCCGCTGCCAAGGAAGTGGACGCAGCTGAGCTCGCGATGGTGGAGCACGACGACGAGCCCTCCCAGATGCGGTACGCCCAGGCGATCGCGGACTGGGGAGACGCAGGAGGCTACGACGTCGAAACCGTCTGGGATGAGGTCTGCATGGCCGCCCTCGGACTGCCCTTCGACCGTGCGCAGCACCGCCCGGCGTCGAGCCTTTCCGGCGGCGAGCAAAAGCGCCTGGTACTGGAGGCCCTGTTTGCCGGCCCCGACCAGCTGCTCCTTCTCGATGAGCCGGACAACTACCTGGACGTGCCGGGCAAGCGCTGGCTTGAGGACAAGCTCAATGAGTCCAAAAAAACTGTCTTCTTCATCAGCCACGACCGCGAGCTGCTGAACAATGCGGCCGGGCGCATCGTGACCCTCGAACCGGGTATCAATGGCGCAGGTGCCTGGGTGCACGGCGGCGGCTTTGGCTCCTACGTTGACGCCCGCGCCGACCGGAACGCCCGCTTCGAGGAGCTCCGCAAGCGTTGGGACGAGGAGCACGTGAAGCTCAAGGAACTTGTCAACATGTACAAGAACAAGGCGGCCTTCCGCTCCGACATGGCCAACCGTTACCAGGCCGCCCAGACGCGCCTGGCCAAGTTCCTCGAGGCCGGGCCGCCCGAGGCACTGCCGATCGAACAGAACGTGCGCATGCGACTGAAGGGCGGCCGGACCGCCAAGCGAGCTGTCGTGGCTGAGAAACTGGAACTGTCCGGGCTGATGAAACCGTTCTCCACCGAGGTGTGGTTTGGGGACCGCGTTGGTGTGCTCGGCTCCAACGGCTCCGGCAAGAGCCATTTCCTGCGGCTGCTGGCCACGGGCGGGACGGACCCCGAACGCGAGCACCTCCCCGTGTCCGAAGTCGATATTGCCGAAGTGCCGCACGACGGCACCGTGAAACTTGGCGCCCGCATCCGGCCTGGCTTCTTCGCCCAGACCCACGTCCGGCCCGACCTCCTGGGCAAGACCCTGCTGGAGATCCTGCACCGCGGCGACGAGCACCGGTCCGGTCTGGGACGTGAGGCCGCCGCCGGCGCCCTGGACGGCTACGGACTGGCATCGCAGTCGGAGCAGAAGTACGAGTCCCTCTCCGGCGGCCAGCAGGCGCGGTTCCAGATCCTGCTGCTGCAGCTCTCCGGCGCCACGCTCCTGCTGTTGGATGAGCCCACGGACAACCTGGACCTCCATTCGGCCGAGGCACTGGAAAGGGCCATCGACCACTTCGAGGGAACCGTCCTGGCTGTCACCCACGACCGCTGGTTCGCCCGCACCTTCGACCGGTTCCTGGTGTTTGGTTCCGACGGCCGCGTCTACGAGTCCCCCGAGCCTGTGTGGGACGAAAAGCGGGTCGAGCGCGCCCGCTAAGCGTCAGGTAATGTTCATATGATCAAGAATTGCTATCATATGAGCATGAAGACAGAAGAGCGGCACCGCCTGATCGGGGAGATGCTGCGCCGCAAAACCGAGGTCTCGGTGGAGGAGCTGACCCTGGCGTGCGACGCATCGGGCGCCACCATCCGGCGGGACCTTGAGCTGCTCGCATCGCATGGCGTGCTTCGCCGGGTCCACGGCGGTGCCAGGAGCCTTATTGCCCGCGGCGAAAACCCCGGCTACGGCCAGCGCGAACTCGAAGATCAGGCTGTGAAGGTCAGGATCGCCGTCGCTGTGGCCGGACTGCTGGGGGAGCGCGAACATGTGTGGCTGGACAGCGGCACCACAGCCACGGAAATTGCCCGCGTCCTCCGCGGGCGCGAACTCACGCTAATGCCCATGTCCATGCGCTCCCTGGCAACGGTCACAGACGGCGACCCGCATGCGGGCCAGCGTCCTGCCCTGCTGCTCCCCGGCGGAAGCCTGGTACCCGGCGAGTTGTCGTTCCGCGGACCGCTCGCGGAAGCCAACATCCGGTCCCTGCGCTTCGACACGGCAGTGGTCACGCCCTGCGCCTTGAACCTCAAGGACGGCCTCCTGGCCCATGATCTGGAGGACGCCGCAGTGAAACGGGCCGGCCTCGAATCGGCGGCGCGGGTGATTGTTGCCTGCGCCGGTGCCAAGTGGAATGCCACCGCGATGGCCTTGGTTGCCCCCTTGGACGCAGTACACGTGATCGTCACAGACAAAGACCTGAGTGCGGACGAACTCGCACACCTCAACAAGCTCTCGGTGGAAGTAGTCAAAGCATGAGCATCAACACCAGCACGACTGCCGGGCCGTCCCTTAAGGCAGCCGCAGCCGCCACTTTTGTGGTCTTCGGTATCAACGGCTTTGTTTTTGCCAGCTGGGCCGCCAGGATCCCCGCCGTCACCGAGACGCTGCATCTGACCTCCGGCCAGATGGGCACGCTTCTACTGTGTATTGCCGTCGGCTCATTACTGGCCCTTCCGACGGCGGGACTTGTGGTGGGGAAGATCGGCACCGCCAATGCGGTGCGAGCAGGCGGTTTGCTGTCAGCCCTGGCCGGGGTGGGCATTGCACTGTCCTTGGCTGCGGAATCGGTGCAGGGCACTGCAGTTGCGCTGTTCATCTTCGGCATCGGCGTCGGGCTGTGGGACGTTTCCCAGAATATTGAAGGGGCAGACGTCGAGCACAAGCTTCGGCGCACCATCATGCCGCAGTTCCATGCGGCCTTCAGCGGCGGGGCCTTTCTGGGGGCGCTGATCGGGGCGGGCCTGTCAACGATCGGTGTTGGCCTGCCGTTGCACCTGCTGGCCATCGCCGGCGTGGTGGTGGTAGTGGCCCTCGTGGCGCCCCGCTACTTCCTCCCGCACATAGCTCACGCCCTTCCGGTGGAAGGTGAGCAGAAGACCGTGAAAGGGCCTTCTGCCTGGCGCGACAGCCGCACCCTGCTGATAGGTGTTGTGGTCCTGGGTGCAACACTTACTGAAGGGGCCGGAAACGACTGGATCGCCAAGGCCACCGTAGACGGACTGGGTGCCTCGGAATCGACCGGCGCTCTGATGTTCGCCTTGTTTGTGCTGGCGATGACAGCCATGCGGCTTTTCGGCGGCCGTGCGATCGACATCCACGGACGTGTTGTGGTGCTCCGGGCGAGCATGGCCGCCGCGGCTGGAGGCCTGTGTCTGTTTGTGCTCGCGGGGAACTTCTGGCTGGCCGGCGTTGGTGCTGCCCTGTGGGGTGTGGGCGCCGCGATGGCGTTCCCCATGGGGATGTCCGCTGCTGCCGATGATCCGAAGCACGCTGCGGCGAGGGTCTCGGTTGTATCCACCCTGGGGTATGTTTCCTTCCTCGCCGGCCCGCCGTTGCTGGGCTACCTGGGTGACCTCACGGGAATCCATCTGGCACTCCTGGCGATTCTCGCCCCGATCGTGGTGGCATTCCTCCTCGCCGGAGCCGCGAAACCCCTGGCCTCCAAGTAGGGACCTCCAAGGAGGATGGGACCACCGGTAATAGGGTGGGGTGATGTACAGAGTGCTGCGCAAAGGACCCGGGTTGATCAGCCGAGTTGACCGGTATCTGGTCCGCGGTGTGTCGTCATTCCCGGGTGGAAACCACGATACGTTTTTCCGCCGCCTCTCGGCGTCCGCCACGCACGGCAAACTGTGGGTGGCGGCAGCGGCGGTCATGGCCGCGTTTCCCGGCAAGCCCCGCCGGGCCGCGATGCACGGGCTGATCGCCCAAGCGGTGGCATCAGCTGTGACCAATGTGGTGTTCAAGACGCTGCTTCCGCGGGCACGGCCGCTCCCGGAGCATCTGCCGGTTTTCCGGTTCGTCCAACCGCAGCCCACCAGTTCATCCATGCCATCGGGGCATTCGGCCTCGGCCATCGCCTTCGCGCTCGGCGCCGGGATGATCAAGCCGGTTGTCGGTGCGGCACTTGCGCCGGTGGCATTGGGGGTGGCCTACTCGCGTGTCCATACCGGCGCCCATTGGCCATCGGATGTGGTCTTCGGTTCGGCGATCGGCGCAGGGGCAGCATTGGTGACGCGCAAGTGGTGGCCAGTCCGGCCACCGTTTCCCGGTGTGTCCCGCACCGTAACCGAAGCCCCCTCGCTGCCAGGCGGTGAAGGCCTCAGCATCGTGGTGAATACCCTGGGCGGCTCGTTCACGGAACAGACAGCGGACGCCCTCCAGGAAATATTCCCCAACGCGTATATAAAAACGATTGAGCGGGGTAAGAGTCTGGACGAGGCTATCCAGGCCACCGCTTCCCACCCGGACACCCAGGCCCTTGGTGTCTGGGGCGGGGACGGAACCGTAGGCACGGCGGCCGCGGCCGCCGTCGAACATTCCCTTCCCTTGCTGGTGCTCCCGGGCGGGACCCTCAACCACTTCGCTCGGGACACGGGAACTGCCAACCTTAAGGACGCTGTAGCGGCCGCGGCAGCGGGTGACGCCGCACGCGCCGACGTCGGCATTGTGACCGTGGAGCGCGGGCTGGCGGGCAATCCGGAAACGGCTGACCTGGTCATGCTGAACACGGCCAGCGTCGGCCTGTACCCCAATCTCGTCCGGCGCAGGGAACAGCTGCAGCCAGCCCTCGGCAAACCGCTGGCCGGCGTGGTGGCGATGTTCCGGACGTTCGCCGTAGGAACACCCACCACCCTGATCGTGGACGGTGTCCGGCATAAACTCTGGATCGCGTACATCGGCCGCGGCCGCTATTACCCCCGGGACCACGCGCCCTTGTCGCGGCCGGTGCTGGACGATGGCGTCCTGGATGTCCGGATGATCACTGCCGACGAATCCTTTGCCCGGCTCCGGCTCCTGTGGTCGGTGCTGACGGGCACGGTAGCGACGTCCCGGATCACCCACCTGCGGGAAGCCAGCGCGGTCCGGATTGAGTCGGAGGGCTCCCCCATGGCGCTGGCGGTTGACGGCGAAGCGTTGGCCGGCGTGCGCAGCGTCCGGATCCGGGTGGAACCGCGCGCCCTGACGTACTACTCGCCCCGCACCTAAGGCGGCTGAGACCCGGAGGGGACCCCTAATCATCCGTGCGGACTACCCTGATTCGACCCTGAATCATCCCTGAGGCAGGCGAAATCCGGCCGTGCCGTCGGTAGCGTGGAGCGTACAAACGAAACTTCCACGCATCCCGCAGCCACGCGGCTGCTGTTCTAAGGAACATTTCCATGATTGAGGCAACCGGCCTGTCCAAGGTCTACGGCAGCAAGACGGCGGTTGACGGCGTCAGCTTCACCGTCAAGGCAGGGCAAGTAACGGGCTTCCTTGGCCCGAACGGTGCCGGCAAATCCACCACCATGCGCATGATCATGGGACTGGACCGCCCGACGTCGGGCACGGTGACAGTCAACGGCCTGCACTACGCCGACCACAAGGCCCCCCTGCACGAGGTCGGAGCGCTGCTGGACGCCAAAGCGGTCCACACCAGCCGCAGCGCCTACAACCACCTGCGGGCGATGGCGGCGACGCACAACATCCCCCCATCCCGGGTGAATGAAGTCATCGAGATGACCGGTTTGGAGGCCGTGGCCCGAAAGAAGGCAGGCGGCTTCTCGCTGGGCATGGGCCAGCGCCTGGGCATTGCCAACGCGCTCCTGGGCGATCCTCAGACCCTGATCCTGGATGAGCCGGTCAACGGCCTCGATCCGGAAGGTGTGTTGTGGGTCCGCAACCTGGTCCGCTACCTCGCCGGGCAGGGCAAGACCGTCTTCCTGTCCTCACACCTCATGAGCGAAATGGCCCAGACGGCAGACCACCTGATCGTGATCGGCCGCGGCAAGATCATTGCGGACGCCCCCGTGCAGGACATCATTGCGGGCACCCGTCAGGTCAAGACTCTGGTCCGCACGTCCGCAGCCACCCAGCTCTCAGCCCTGCTGTCCGGCGATGGCGTGACGGTGGACCAGGGCCAGCCCGAAACCCTGGAAGTGACGGGCCTGGACGCGCGCCAGATCGCCCAGGTGGCACTGGACAACCGGGTCCTCGTCTACGAACTCACCCCGCAGCAATCGTCTCTGGAAGACGCCTACTTCGATCTCACCAAGGACGAAGTGGAATACCACTCACACCTGACCGGTGGACCCGCCGGCGAGTTCGCCCCGGAACCCGCCCCGGCAACGGCAGGAAAGCAAGGACGATGACCACCATGACTGATACCCAAACTTACCGTGTCCGCACCACCGCTGGCACCAAGGGAGTGACGTTCGGCGGTGTGCTGCGGTCCGAATGGATCAAGCTGTTCTCCCTGATGTCCACCCGCATCCTGCTGTTCCTGACCCTGGTGGCGATTGTCGGTGTCGGAGCCCTTGCCGTACTGATCCGGTTCTCCTTCCTGGACGAAATGGCCCGGCGGGCGCGGGACCAGGGCCAGGCCCTGACGCCCGAAATGATGGCGCAGTCCTTCCCGCCGGGATCTGGTTTTGACCTGTACAACCTGCCCAATGCAGGCCTGCAGATCGGCATCCTGGTCCTGGGCTCGCTGGCCGTCCTGTTCATCTCGTCCGAATACGCCACGGGCATGATCCGTTCCACCATGAACGCCGTCCCGCGCCGTACGCCGGCCTTTGTGGCAAAGGCAATCCTGCTCGCCGTGATCTCCTACGTCATCACCACCATCGCCGCAGTGGCCACGTTCCTGATTGCCATGCCGGTCTTCCAGGGAATCGGCCTGGACTTGGACTGGTCTACGGACGGCGTGCTGTACAGCATCTTCACGGGCGGACTCTACGTTGCCGGCGTGGCCTTGATCGGCCTGTCACTTGGCGCGCTGCTCCGCAACTCCGCCGGCGGCATCACCGTGCTGGTGGGCCTGTTCTTCGTGGTGTCCATCGCGGCAAGCTTTATGACCTTCATCCCGGGTGACTTCTGGAAATACGTGCCCCAGTACCTCCCCAGCGAAGCCGGCGGACGGGTCCTGTCCATTGGCCACACCGACGGCGTCATCGATCCCTGGCAGGGCGGCCTGATTTTCCTGGGCTACGTTCTGCTGTTTCTGGTTCCGGCCATGATTGTGCTCAAGAAACGCGACGTCTAGGCGGACACCAGGCTAAGAGCATGAACGAAGCGGCACCCGTGCGGGACCGGGTCCAGGCAGTGGTGTACGCCTACGAGACAGGCCTGATGGTCCCGAGCAATCCCGACTACTGACACTGGCGCGGCCTGGTGACGCACAGGTTCCGCACAGGAACCGCCTATGCAGGGGATAGACGGGACGCGTTGGATGGAGCCATGAGCAACCACCTTCCCCACCACAACCACGACCGAGGCCTCGAGTTCGATCTGTCCACCATGATCAGCCGCCGTTCCCTCGGTATGTTCTTCGGTGCCGGCGCCGGCGGCGCGGCTGCGGCGCTGGCAGCGTGCACCCCCGGCGGGTCAGGCACCACAGCCAGCACGTCGACGTCGGCCGCCACCGAGAGTGCCTCAGCCACCGCAAGCGCCGCCACCCCGACGGCGACTCCCACCGCCGGCCCCACGCTCACCCGGGCGATCGCGGAGTGCGGCATCGAGATCCCGCAGGAAACAGCAGGTCCTTACCCCGGTGACGGTTCCAACGGCCCCAACGTCCTGGCAGCCTCCGGCCTGGTGCGGCAGGACATCACCTCGAGCTTCGGGACTGGGTCCGCCAATGCGACCAGGACGGCAAGTACTCCATGTACGATTCCGGACTGGCCAACGAAAACTACCTCCGCGGCGTCCAGGAAGCCGACTCCAACGGCCAGGTCACCTTTACGTCCATCTTCCCCGGTGCCTATTCCGGGCGCTGTCCGCACATCCACTTCGAGGTGTTCGAGTCCATGAGCAACGCGACGGCCGACGGTCAGGTGCTGGCGGTATCACAGATCGCCCTGACTAAGGCCGCCTGCGACGACGTCTACGCAACTCCCGGCTACGAGGCCAGTGTCCGCAACATGGCCCGCACCACTCTGCAGTCGGACAACGTCTTCGGGGACGACGGCGGCATTTACCAGCTGGCCACCATGACCGGATCCGCCGGCGCCGGCTACACCGCCGGGCTCAATGTGACCATTTAGACTCGGAAGCATGCCTTCACCTTCCGCCGCCGCTTCCAGTGCCGTTGACCACATCCAGGACCTTGGCGCGTACGTCAGCGCATCGCCGTCGAGTTTCCACGCCGTCCACGAGGCCGCCCGGCGGCTGGATGAGGCCGGGTTCACGGGCCTGGACGAGCGTGAGCCTTGGGCCGGCGGGGCCGGATCGTTCTACCTGGTCCGCGACGGCGCGCTGATCGCCTGGGTGGTCCCGGAAGACGCCGGACCCACCACCGGGTTCAACATCCTCGGTTCCCACACTGACTCCCCGTCGTTCAAGCTCAAGCCCAAGCCCACCACCGGAGCGTTCGGCTGGCTGCAGGCCGGGGTGGAGGTCTACGGCGGGCCGCTGCTGAACTCCTGGCTGGACCGCGAACTTCAGCTGGCGGGCCGGCTGGTCATGCTGGACGGCACCGAACATCTCACCGCCACCGGCCCGATGCTCCGGTTCCCGCAGCTGGCCATCCACCTTGACCGTGCGGTGAACGACGGCCTGACCCTGGACAAGCAGCGGCACATGAACCCTGTGTGGGGCCTGGGGAATCCCGCCGACGTCGACCTCCTCGCCGTGCTCGCTTCGCACGTGCCTGGCGTTCCGGTTGATCCGGCCCGGATCGGCGGGTACGACGTCGTTATTGCAGACACACAGGCGCCTGCGGTTTTCGGGGCCAACGGTGAGTTCTTCGCCTCCGGGCGCCTTGATAACCTGTCCGCGACGCACGCCGGGCTCGCTGCGCTGATCGCGCATGGTTCTTCTGCTGTGTCCGGTGCGCCGATCGCCGTCCTCGCAGCGTTCGACCACGAGGAGATCGGCTCGAATTCACGGTCGGGAGCGTGCGGACCCCTTCTTGAGGACGTGCTGGTGCGGGTCTCCGACGGCCTGGGTGCATCGGTGAGCCAGCGGCGGCAAGCACTGGCGGCGTCGTTCTGCGTTTCCGCGGACGCGGGCCACGCCGTCCACCCCAACTACCCGGAGCGGCACGATCCGGCCAACCATCCGGTCCTGAACGGCGGCCTGCTGCTGAAGATCAACGCCAACCAGCGGTACGCAACGGACGCCGCCGGCGCGGCGTTCTGGGCCAGGCTGTGCGGCGAAGCGAAGGTGCCTTACCAGGAATTTGTGTCCAACAACGTGATGCCCTGCGGCTCCACCATTGGCCCCCTGACCGCCACCCGACTGGGGATCCGGACTGTCGACGTCGGCGTTCCCCTGCTCTCGATGCACTCGGCACGCGAGCTCTGCGGCGTGGCGGACCCGCACCGGCTGGCCACGGTCACGGAGCTATTTTTCCGAACCGTGGTTTAGGCGGTTCGATCAGACGGCAGGTTGTCACGCGCCCCGGTCAGCTGGCCGGCCTGAGCGCCGTCCGCCACGCAGCAACAGCCCGCGCCGCACTCAGGGTCCAGGTTGACGCTCCAGTGGAGCCAGCGGTGGTTTGGACCCGGTCTGCCAGTTCCGCGATCTGGCCACCGGCGGCCTCCCACCGCTCCGTCCAGCCAGCGGGCGCCGTCACCACCGGAGAAGCGCAATCACAGGCAACTCCGCCGATCAGCATTGCGCCGTTGGTGGCGGTCGTGCTGCCGGGAACCGTGATGCTGGTCGCCGAGTATGTGGTGTCAACTGCTGTGGTCAGCGGGCCGTCCAGCGGGTTGGCGTTATCGACGCCGCGGTAGGCGGTAACGCCGCCGCCCCACCGCACGGAAGTGTTCAACGTCCAGTTGTAGCTTGCCGGATCGGCGGCGCCCACCACATGGTAATAGGCGAAGGCCCGGGCACCGGATGTTGACCCGCTGTTGATCGAAAGGGCATTCACCAGGGGGATCCACCCAGCAGGCACCGAGGCCATGGACGGATTCAGGTCCGCCGTGATGGCCGCGACCAGCACATCTCCGGGGGACGTTCCGGCCGGTGCCTGCAACGACACAGCGGAGGCCGCCGTTCCCGCGAACGTGGTTGCTGAGCCGACCACCGTTACGCCGCCGGCCAGGGGAGCCGGGTTGACGTTGATGGTTGTGGTGGCGGAACTTGTGCCGCCGCCGTTGGTGGCGGTCAGTGTGGCTGTGTAGGTGCCTGCGGCTGCGTAGGTGTGGGCTGGGTTCTGGGCGGTGGAGGTTCCGCCGTCGCCGAAGGTCCAGGCCCAGGAAGTGGGTGTGCCGGTGGAGGTGTCGGTGAAGTTGACGTTTAGCGGTGCGGTTCCGGTGGTGGGTTCGGCTGTGAAAGCTGCTGCTGGTGCGGGCGGCGGTGTTACCGGTCCCAGGGGCCGGTCCGAGAACCAGTAGCGCTTTGCCACGTGGTCGCTGGCCATCACCACAATGCCGGTGGAGTTGTCCACACTCTGCTTGGTTGTGGTCACGTCATTCATGTTCGACGACGACGCGCTTTGGATGACGGGCGTGCCTCGTCCGGATCCGAATACCGGGTTGTCCATGGACGCGGTCTTCTCATAGATGCTGCCCGCCACGCCGGAGTAGGCACAGCCACTCACGGATGTTGGCGGCGCGGTCTGGAAGGCCCGGACGAGGTTGTTCTGGGTGTCCAGCATGATCTGGGGACGTGAGACGCAGTCGCCGGCTACGGAAATTGTCGACGTGGAGAAAGACCCGGTTCCCGGCTTGAAAACCAGCAGCAGCAGTTGGGGGAGCGTCTTGTTGGATGAAGTGTCGTTCAGGCTCGTCTTGACCGCTGCGAAGACCCGGCCGGAGGTGTCCGCCTGAAGGGTCTTTAGGTTCAGGTGGTCATCTGCCTGTCCTTTTCCCTGGATCGCTGGCTGGACTTTCCACGATGCCGTCGCCGTTGGAGCTGTTCCATCGGTGCGCGTTGCCCACCAGACAGAACCAGTGAGCTGGTCGCTCCACATCACGCCGATTTTCTTTTTCCCGTATGCCACCACAGCTGAAATATCGTCAGGGGCGGGGTTCGGATTAGAGACCGGAACAACGAACGGGGTGGCCCAGCCAGGGTCTCCGTTCGCGGCGTAATTGACGTAGACGCTGTTGGTGAAGCCGGATGTCGCGTTGCCCGTGACCTGTGTCCACGTTGCCCAGAGCATCCCGGTCGAGTCGATATCGATGGTCATTGATTCGCTGGAGTTGTTTGTGATCACCGTGGGAAAACCGCTGTCCAGGGTGTAGGTGCCACCGGCATAGGTGTATCTGTACAGGTAGGCAGGCTGCCCGGAGACCGACACCTTGGGTGTCGCATCCGAGGACACCGTGACTACATGCGAGGCAATGTAGAGGTGGCTGCCGTCCCACAAAGTATCCGAGAGGGTGCTGCCTCGGGTGTCATTGCGTACGCCCGTGTCCACCCAGGTCGCCGTGGCGCGGTCCAGTCGGAAAATGGACCAGCCGCTTCCGGTTTTCCACATGTCAGCCCACCACGAGCCGTCATTCCACCACAGCTTGCTTTGCGGCTTGTCCGACGTCGGCGGATTACTGACGCCCGAATAGCTTAGGCTCGGCGTACCGTAGGTCGGATCAGCCGATGCGAGGGGGGACGTAGCCAGGAGGGATCCCGCCACGATCAGGGCCGTGATGAGCGTTTGGCTCAGCCACCTGACGGTACGATCAATCTTCATCGGGGCTCCTGGGCGCTTGAAAATCGTCAGCTGAAGTCCGTTATGCGCGCTGGCCCAGAAACAGCGGTCAAACCCCAGTTAGGCGACAAGCCTAAGCCCGGGCAGGGAGGCTTCGCAATGAATTCCCCTATACCTAAATTGTGGGCGGAATGAGAACCCCCTATACCTAATATCTGGACCCGCGGATAACCCCCGTACTGGGTGAGGAAACGCGTTGACCCACCGCGCAAAAGCGAGTACCGGCTACTGGTGACTCTGCGTCAGGCCGGCCGTAGGCTCTTCATCACGGCCAGAGTCGATGGCTAATGAGAGCTGGGGCCAGAGACCAGACCCATGACCGGATACAGCGCTAACGCCGCGCCCGACTCCTTGGTCGGACGCGGCGTTGACTAAATCCGCAAACGTCATGAAGTGGTGAGGTATTTGTCCATTTCCACCCAGCTCCCAATTACATTCTCGATGCCGGCTATAGAAACTGCCAGGGCCACAGTCAGCGTCGTCATCCCAACCCTGAACGAAGCGAAAAATATTCCGTGGGTTCTTCGTCGGATTCCCTCGTATGTGGACGAGGTTGTGATCGTCGATGGCCGTTCCACGGACAACACAGTGGGCGTAGCACAAGCAATCCGCGACAACCTCGTCATCGTCAATGAGCAGCGCAAGGGAAAGGGTGTGGCCCTTCGCTCCGGGTTTGCCGCAGCCTCAGGAGACATCATCGTCATGCTGGACGCGGATGGGAGCATGGATCCCCAAGAGATTGGCTGGTTCGTTTCCCCGCTCCAGCACGATTACGACTTCGTTAAAGGCTCACGCCATGTCACGGGAGGAGGGTCCGAAGACCTCACCCGCCTCAGGAAGGCCGGCAACCGCGCGCTGACCGGGCTGGCCAACACTGTCCTGCACAGCAACTACTCCGACCTTTGCTATGGATACATAGCGTTTCGACGGGAATGCCTGGAGATCTTGCAACTGGAATCTGACGGCTTTGAAATTGAGACCGAGCTGATTGTCCGGGCGGCCAAGGCCGGTCTGCGTATTGCAGAAGTCCCTAGCCTGGAGCTGGATCGAATCTCTGGCGCGTCGAATCTGCAAACTTTCCGCGACGGGTGGCGGGTACTGTGCACGCTGGCACGCGAATGCACCATGTGGGAGGCTCCCACCGCCGGCGCCAGGCCTGAGTCCCTCCGGCGGGTGAAGTACGCGTACGCAAATGTCAGCGTTTCGCGAACGCCAACCGATCCCCAGGCAGTTCTCTCCCTTGTTCGGGGAAGCTAGCATGCTGGATCGCATTGGACGTCCGAGCGTGTCGATCGTCATTTGTGCCTACACCGAGAGGCGTTGGGACCTTTTGCTGGACGTTATCGAGTCCGTCCGAGGCCAAACAGTTGCACCGCAGGAGGTCCTGGTGGTGATTGACCATAACGAGGACCTCTACGAGCGGCTCATCGAAATTGTCGACGACGTAACGGTGGTGGAGAGCAGCGGCCCCCGAGGGCTTTCCGGTGCACGCAATACAGGCGTCGGGCTGGCGGATTCAGACATTGTTGCCTTCCTCGACGACGACGCCGAGGCGGCGCCGGATTGGCTGGAACGATTGCTTGTCCTTTATGACGATCCTGACGTGCTGGCCGTTGGCGGACGCGTCGAACCCGTGTGGGAAAAGGGCCGTCCGGGCTTTTTCGGTGAAGAGCTCGACTGGATCGTCGGATGCAGCCACCGCGGAATGCCCAAGGTGGCTTCCGAAGTCCGGAATGTTATCGGCGCAAACATGTCCTTCCGGCTTGAAGTCCTCCGTCAGGTTGGCGGCTTCAACCTCTCGCTGGGCCGACAGGGCACCTTGCCGCTTGGCTGCGAGGAGACCGAGATCTGCATCCGCTCCAAAATGGGCGCCCCCGGATCGCGGATCGTCTACGAACCGGCGGCCCTGGTACGCCACCACGTGCCGGCGGACAGAGGCACCTTTCGCTACATGATGTCGAGGTCCTGGTCCGAGGGGATCTCCAAAGCGCAGGTCAGCCGGATCGTGGGCCAGAAGCGGGCCCTCGGCCCGGAACGGAGGTACGTCCGCAGCACGCTGCCCCGCGCTGTATTTTCCGGAATCCGCGACTGGAGCCGAGGCGACAACCCCCAGGGCCTGGGACGTGCTGGAGCTGTTATTGCCGTTCTCGCGTGCACGGCCGCAGGGTACGTGCGCGGCCGGCAGACCGCCCACGCCGAAGGCCGCTCGCTGTCCGGGACTGCCCTGGCGGGCGCACCATGGAGGGAAGTCCAGTGAGCGAACGTGTCGGTGAGATCCTGCCTGTAGAGGAGCGGGCTGCCTTTGAGCTGGCACCGGCCATGGAGAGTTCCCTCCCGTCGGAGTGGCCGGGAGCCCGCTGGATCGGTGCCGTTGATATGGAATGGCTTACCGGTCACACCCAATTGCAGCTGCTCAATCACGCGGGCTACCGCCGAGCACGGTTGTTGGTGCGCCAAGGGACAGCGGTTCGTGGCTTCGTCGATGTGGAGGCGCCAGGGGGAATGGTCCAGCGGGACGCCCTGGAGGAGGCTGCCGTGGCACTTCCAGTCGTTGAGCCGATGACCGCAGGAACCGCAACGCCGTCGGTCACGGTTGTGGTCTGCACTCGGGACCGCGCCGCACTGCTTCGAGGTTCACTGACTGCCATCTTGAAGCTGGACTACCCCAATTTCGATGTCCTGGTGGTGGACAATGCGCCACGGACGGACGAGACCCGCAAGATGGTGCGTGACGAGTTTGGTGATCCGCGGATCAGGCTTGTCACCGAGCCCGCCCCCGGACTGTCGCAGGCGCGGAATGCGGGCCTGCGCCATGCGCCGGGTGACATCGTTGCCTTCACCGATGACGACGTCGTGGTTGACGGGGCGTGGTTGCGCGAAATTGCCGCAGGGTTCGAACGCATGCCGGGGACGGCCTGCGTCACAGGGCTCGTGCCGGCCGGCGAGCTGCGTTCGCCGGCCCAGGAATACTTCAATAACCGGGTTAACTGGTCCAAGTGCACGGAGTCCAAGGTCTACTCCTTCGCTGATCCGCCCCCGGGGCTTCCGAAGTTCCCCTTCTGCCCTGGCGCCTTCGGAACCGGAGCAAATTTCGCGCTGGATCGGAAAACGGCACTAAGCATGGGCGGTTTCGACAACGCTTTGGGCGTTGGGACCCGTACCGGAGGCGGCGAAGACATTGACATGTTCACCCGCGTGATTCTCGAGGGGTACAGCCTGGTGGTTCAGCCGTCCGCGATTGTCTGGCACCGTCACCGTGATGGCCTGGACGAATTGAGCGCCCAGGCGCGCGGCTACGGCAGCGGACTCGGTGCATGGCTCACAAAAATTCTGCTGGACCCCAATACGGCGCGGCTGGCACTGGCCCGCGCTCCGCGCGTCGCCTGGAATGTCCTGCAAGGCGCGGGCGCACCGCGCCGGCTGATAGGCGGGCACAGCCAGGGCCATGATTCCTGGGATCAACAACTCGCCCAGGTATTGCGGCTCGAGCGGTACTCGCTGGCACGGGGACCGCTCAACTATCTGCTCGAACGCCGGGCAGGAGCTGCCAAGACGCAGTGAACAACCTTGGCTGTTCACTGGAATCAGGATGGATATCCACTCACACCGACCCAGGAGGTTACGCACATGGCTCTGCTGATCCGGAACGAAGCTTCCCCGCCACTGTCCCCCGCACGTGCAGCGGCCAGGCGGCCGCGGTACTTCGATGCGGTGCTGGCGCTATTCGGACTCGCTGCAGCCATCCTCATCCTCCTTGACATCGGCGGAGCACCTTGGGCTGCCTTCAAGTTGGTGGTCTGCCTGGCCTTGCCGGGGTGGGTGGTGCTGTCCCGGCTTCCCGCCGCGGACCGGGCGTCGCGGCTGGTCTGGACGGTGGCGGCCAGCTCCGCGGTTTACACCACTTTGGCTTTGGCTATGGCGTGGACGGGGTTGTGGTTTCCACGGCAGGTCGCGGCCGCCGTCGTCCTCGCAGCCGTGGGCTTCATTGTCCTGAAGCCGGGCCCTTACTCACCGGGCGCCTTCGTTCGGGGCACTGCAAGCGGTGGCTCCCGGCCACGCGTCGCCGGGGGATGGAAACCCCAGGTGCGCTCCCGGGCCAAGGCGGCGCTGCCCTGGTTAACCCTCGCGGCTGCAGCTGCCCTTTGGGTTTTTGGGCTGGCCACTGCCGGTCGTGGCAGGCTGGACGATTTCGGGCTGCTGCCCGAGCTTCCGCTTGCCTGGTATGTCGCCGTAGGGCTCGTCGTGGGCATGTGTGTCTACGGAGTGGTGGCTCGAAATACGTTCTCCACTCTGCTGATGAGCGTCTCCGTCTCCAGCCTCGTGGTTGTCCTATATTCGACAGCGGGCCTGCTCGCCGCGGTCCCCAGGTTTCCCTGGACCTACAAACACATCGCCGTCACGAACTTCATCACGGCCACCGGGCATGTGGATCCCTCGATCGATATCTACAACCGTTGGCCCGGGTTTTTTGCGCTCAGTGCCTACCTGGGCGAAGTGATGGGATATCGGAACGCCCTTGACTACGCTGGGTGGGCCGAAACCGGATTTGCCCTGGTTGATGCGGTTCTTGTCCTCGCGATCGTGCGCACGATCTCCGACAGGGTGCGCGTCTACTGGACTGCAACGCTTGTATTCACCCTTGCCAATTGGGTGAACCAGAATTACTACGCGCCGCAGTCCTATTCCTATTCCCTGTACCTGGCCATGTGCCTCATTGCGCTGTCATTCCTGAGGGGCGTTCCGTTTAAATGGATGACCGGCTTCGAAATGCGGATCAGGAAATCGCGGCTGGTCCAGCGGGTGAAGCGACAGCGTCCGGTGGCAATGCCCGGCATCTGGGAACAGCCCGCTTCGCCGGGGCAACTAATGGCATGTGTGGCCATTCTGATAATTCAGGCCGTGATTGTCGTCAGCCACCAGTTGACGCCCTACCTCGCCGTACTGGGGCTCTTCCCGCTCTTTATGTCGGGCCATTTCAGGCCGCGCTGGATGGGACCAGCGATACTGGCAATACCGTTGGCATATTTTATTCCTAATCTTGCCTATGTCAGCGGAAAATACGGGCTCTTCAGCGGCTTCAACATCTTCGCCAACACTGGCTACCGCCCGCCGCCCACCGAGCCGCTGACCCTCGGCACCTGGGTGCTGTCGGGGCAGACCCTGGCGCATCTTGCCGTGGTGCTCACGCTCGCCACCGGAGTGCTGGCCGTTGCGGGATTTGTCCGCCGCCTGCTGCACGGCCACGTGCGAACCACCTTGGTGGTTGCCTGGCTGGCCTTCGCGCCAACGCTCGGACTGCTGGCGCAGTCGTACGGCGGAGAGGCGCGCTTCAGGGTCTTCCTCTTCGCCTTGCCCTGGCTGTCCATCGGCGTGGCCTGGCTGTTCTGGTCCGGGCCCGTGCGGACCCGCCGGACCGTCGTTGGGGCCAGTGCAACTCTTCTCGCCATGGCCATGCTGTTTACCTTGGTGCACTTCCAGCCTGAGGCGGATTACCGCGTTTCGAAGGACGACGTCGCCGCAAGCCAATGGCTTGATGTGAATACCAACCCCGGGGACCTCGTTTTTGATACGAAGTACTTCTTCCCGCTTCTGGTGGGACCAAATTATCCGCACTATCTCAAATGGGGAAGTGTGTCCTCGCTGGTTGACTACTTCAAAGAGGCTGATGGAAATATCAGTGTTGCAGGTTTGCGTGCATATGCTGATCATCTTCGCGGTGCAGAAAACAACTACGTGATTGTTACCGATGAACAGAAACGTGACGCGGTAGAAAAGAAGCGCTTTGAGGCCGAATACTTACCGAAGCTGGAGGGACTGCTTGAGAAGGGGGTCGGGGTCGAGAATGTCTTCAGCAACGATACGGTCAGAATCTATAAATTCAAGTCGGTCGGTTAGAAACCCCCTGCTCCGAAAACTTCTGGGGGCGACCATTGTTGCGTCAGCGGCACTAATTTCGGGAGCAGTTTGGATTCCGGCCGCAATCACGGAAAGGTCAACAGAAATGCCTGTCGGGGATCTTCCCGGATGGAAACAAACGGGTGCGCAGGGTTTTACGACGTCGGCGGGCGCGGGGAAAGTGGGCGACGCCTACGGCGCCGAGATGAGGGGATACGCCGGCTTTGCCGACAGTTCGGGCAGAGGGGCCTACGCGCCGGACCAAGTTCTCTCCGTGAAGGACGGAAAGCTTGACTATTTTCTCCATTCCGCAGCAGGTTCCCCCCAGGTGGCCAGCGTCATTCCGTTCGGTTATGCCGGTCAGACCTACGGCAGATACTCCATCAGATTCAGATACGATTCCATGCCTGGCTATAAAATTGCCTTTCTGCTGTGGCCTGTCAGCGACAACTGGCATGAAGGTGAGATTGACTGGCCCGAGGGGGGCCTTGATGGGCCGCTTTATGGCGGATCAGCGATAAAGGACTCCCTGGCCAACGGCGCCGTGAAGTTCGATCCGCCAGAGCGCAGTTTTACGCCCACGGGACCGGGCCGTTGGCATGTGGCGACGACGGAGTGGACACCGGGGAAGGTGCAGTGGTTCTTCGACGGCCGCCTCATCGATCAGACGACGCTGCCGTCAGGGGTTCCTGACACTCCGATGCGGTGGACGTTGCAGGCTGAGACGTCGGATCGCGCCACTGGAACCTATCCCGCCGCAACAACATCCGGGCATCTGCAGATCGATTGGGCGGTGCAGTATGCCTACGCGCCCTGAAACAACGGAACAGGTGCCGGTCATGGAGCCCAACGTCACCGCGGCCCTGCACGCCCTTGATGGGTCCGGGCTGCCCTGGCTCCTCCTGCGGGGGGAAGATGACCTGGCGCAGCCCTCGGGCGACGTGGACATTCTCGTCGCCAGCGGGTTGCTGCCGGTTCTGGACGGCTTGCTTGAAGCGGCCGGCTTCCGCCGTGTCCTTGCCCCGGGCCATGGCAGCCACCGGTTCTACTTCTGTTATTCGGCCACCGCTGAAGCCTGGGTGAAGCTGGACATTGTTTCGGACATAGCGTTCGGGCCGTATCAACAATGGCGGACCTCACTCGCGCTGCCCTGTTTGGGCCGGCGCGTGCGGAGCGGCCCGTTGTGGCTCCCGGCGCCGCCGGATCAGGCCTGGCTGCAACTGCTCCACCTGTTCCTGGACAAAGGGCAGATCGCGCCACCCCGAATGGAGGCTGTCGGCAATGCGGCCGCCGCGGCTTCGGCCGACGATTTCATTGCCCGGTTTGTTGACCGCCGCATGGGACCCGGCACAGCCGCGAACGTCCTGGAGCTGGTCCGGACAGTCAGGTTCGACGGCGTGCCCGCCGCCGCGGCCGCGATGACGTCCAGGTGGTCCGGCGGCCCGGCCGTACCGCGGCTGATCGCCGCAAGGCACCGGGGCCTTCGGCTGCTCGGCGCCCGGCTCCAGGACCGTGGGCCCGTGGTGGGGGTGATGGCTCCCGACGGCGCCGGCAAGACCACGCTGCTCCGCGGACTCCAGGCCGCCGTACCGCTGCCGACCAAATATGTGTACATGGGCATGTGGGGGGCGGGTCCCTGGGATTCCTGGCTCGGCAGGGTTCCCGGCGGACGCAGCGCCAAGAAGGTCTACCGGGTGGTCCGCGGCGGGCTGCTGGCCAGGTCCTGGAGCCTGCTCGGCCGGCTCGTGCTGATGGACCGGGTGCCTTACGACGCCCTTTTGCCCGGGGCTGTCCCGGACTGCCCGGGCCGGGCCGTGGACAGCGCCCTGAACGGCATCCTGGCGAAAGTCACCAGCGCCGTTGCCTTGATGGTGGTCGGGCCTCCTGACCTGCTCCTGGTCCTCGATGTCCCCGGCCAGGTCATGTTCGACAGGAAGGGTGAGCACTCGCCTGAAATCCTGGAGGGCTGGCGCCTGGCTTATCGGAACATTGCCGCCCAGCTGCCGGGTAGCTACGTCATTGACGCCGCACAGGCCCAGGAGCGCGTTCTCGGCGAGTCGACCGGGCTGGTGTGGCGGCGAATCGCACCGGCACCGGTACCGGCACCGGCACCGCGGGCAGGACAGGGCCCCGGCGCCGGGGCCGGCGAGGAAACAGCAGACGCCCTGTCATTGCACCTTTGGAGGCTGCTGGACTGGCGGTTCCTGCTCCCTGACCTGCAGGCCCGAAGCGTCGCGTACGGCGGCGCAACGGCCCCGGATATGGCGGCCGCCCTTCATTTGCTGGATCCCTCAGTGACTGCCCTTCCACCGGACCAACACCCGGGCGGTACCTACGGCGTCGTGCTCCTCACCGCCCCCGATCGGGCAGCATTCAGGTCTGCCTTGGCCGCGGTGGAACCCGGCGGCTGGATGTGCGTCGAGGCACGGCGTTCACTGTTCCAACGGTCTGGGCCCCGCACCCTGAAAGGATGGAAGAACGCGCTTGTCCGCAGCGGGTTCCAGGACGTCAGCGTCTTCTGGAATGCACCGTCGCTGGACCATACCGCCCGCATTGTTCCGGTGGCGTCAGCAGTAGGGATCAGGGACACGCTGGCACTGCACAAGGATGTCCGTTTCGGTCGAGCCAAGTCCCTCGCCGCACGGCTGGCCCTGATACTCGGCCTGTTTGACCTGGCTGTGCCGGAAGGTACCGTCACAGGCCGGCGCCCACCCGAGGAGCCGCAGTGACTTTCATCGACCGATTCCTGGCGGAGCATTACCAGGAGCTTGAGCTGGATAGATACGGTATCGGCAGGCGCTGGGAAAGTGTCCTGCTGACGCCCAGGTTTGTCACATCCAGGCATGTGGTGGCTCTGGTTTTTGCGGCCGGAGCCACCGAACCCAGCCTCGTGGTCAAGGTGCCGCGGCAGCCGGGCGAGAACGACAGTGTGCGCCATGAAGCCGACGTCCTGCGGCAGCTCAACACGGGTGCTGAAGGGTCCGCCAGCGGCATCCCGCAGGTGGTCACCGTCTGCGACGTCGGCGCCCATACGGTACTCGTCGAAACTGCGGTGACTGGAGCACCCTTGGACCCCCGGCTGGTGGCTGCGGACCTGCGCGGCGCCGTCAGTGCGGGCACTGCCTTTGTGGACGCGCTGCCTTGCACGCAGGCTGCCGCCCGGAATGAAGGCTGGTACAACCGGACCATCAGCCATCCCCTGGAGGCGCTCACCGGACTCGTGTCCCGGGAACCCGAGATCGCTGCGCTGGTGGAACGGACCCACGAGATACTGGCGCCGCTGCGCCACGCGCAGCTTCCCGCCGTCGTCGAGCATGGCGACTTGAGCCACCCCAATCTCTTCCTTAAGCCCGATGGAGGGTTGCAGGTGGTGGACTGGGAACGGGCCCGCACCGACGGCGTTCCCGGGCATGACCTGGTCTTCTACCTCCAGTACCTGAGTGAATCAAGCGCCAAGGCTTTCGACCGCGGCAGCCAGGTCGCCGCCTTTGACAATGCGTTCGGCCCGGGTGGGTGGGCGCTGGCACACCTCGCCGGCCATCTGGGAATGCGTGGGGTGGATGCTGCGTTGGTTCCCTTGCTGGTCATCGCAACCTGGGCCAGATCGGCAGCCACGCTGGCGTATCGGCTTGAGGGCCAGGCCGAGGCTGCCCACGGAACAGAAAAGCTCCGTCAGGCCGTGGCGTCCGACAGGGACTTCTGGCTCTGGCGCCACGCGGTGCAAGGCCAGCGCCCGTAGCCTGGGCATGCGTGTCAGGCTCGTCGTACGAACTTCAGCAACTCACGGTACAGGGACGGGAAACCCAGACGCAGAATCGCGTAAACCAGGCCGACCGCCACAACCACCACGACGGCGGTCGTCACCACCGGGCCAAGGACCGGAAGGGCCAACGTGCCCAGCCCGGCCACGGCCACAGCAGCCCCACAGACCAGGCCTGGCGCGGCGGCGCGCACCAGGCGCCGAGCCCTGATCTTGATTACCCGGGCGGCGACCACCTGCATTCCGCAGGCGAAAAAAAACGCCACGGCAAGTTGCGCGGCTGCCACGCCAACTATGCCCCACTGGGCGGCGACCAGCAGGACCGGTACGAGAATCACCAGCCGGACCACAGAAATCGCGATGGAGAGCCCCGGCCGTCCAAGGGCCTTGTACACGTCGTTGGCACCCGCGCCCAGCGACCGCACGGCTGCGTACAGGGCCAGGAAGATCAGCGGCAGCACGGCGTCGGTCCACTTCTGGCCAAAAAGCAGGGGAACCAGGACCGGTGCCAGGACGGCCAGGCCCACGCCGGCGGTGACGCCGTACAAGGTCTGGATCTGGACGCTCTTCAGGTAGCCGTCGCGGAGCCTGTCCGGATCCGAGCGCACCTGAGCGTAGAGCGGGAAAAGGACGGTGGACAGTACAAAGAAGATGTTGAGGATCAGGGCCTCCGGAAGCCTGAACGCCAGGGTGTAGTAGCCCAGGGCCTGCGCCCCCAGCAAGAGCCCGATGATGAGGTAGTCGACGTCGAAGATCAGCCGGGCCAGTAGGCTGCTTCCCGCCACGGGGGCCCCGTAGGCAATGTTTGCCCGGAGAGCGTCCCTGCCCACCCGCCAGATCTGCCACGGCGCATTCCTGCGGACCAGGAACCAGCACGTGAGCGCATACGCAACGGACCCCGCGGCCGTGCCGACTGCCAGTGACAACGCGCCGTGGCCCGTGAAGGCCAGCACCAGGGTCACCGTTCCCATGGTGGCGGCCCGGATCACGGGTGCTGCGGTCAGCGGCTTGAACTTCAGGTCCCGTCGCAGCAGGGCTTCCGGGACCGCCCCGAAGGATGTGGCCAACACAGAAACCCCCAGCACCTGGACGAGGGGCGCCGCGCCCGGAAGGTTGAAGAGGCCTGCGAGCCAGGGCGCGGTCAGGACGGCGGCGGAGGCCAGGACCGTTCCGAGCAGCACGGAGATGAACAAGGCGGAACGCGCGATGACGCCCGTGCGGGGCAAATAGACCAGTGCCTGTGCCACGCCGGCGTCGGCAACGGTTTCGGCGTAGGCCATGAGAACCAGGGCCAGCGCCACCAGGCCGTACTCCTCGGGGGACAGAAGCCGGGCCAGGACGATGGTGGTGACCAGGATGATCACCTTTCCGGCAACGAATGCCAGTCCTTGCCACGCTGCGCCCCGGACAGCGGTCCGGGCCAGATCCCCGGGTGCGTACGTCACGCTGGTGACTTTCCGGACTGGAGGCCGGTGCCGCCGGAGCGGATCGCGGCGCCCACCTCATCCAGGTAGTCCTCCGCGACAGTCCGCCACGTCCGGAGGGCCCCGCCGCCGGAGGACAGCTGGTGCCGGTCGGGCGTGGTCAGCCGCCGCACAACGTGATCAACGAACGCCCCCGTGTCCGGTTCGACGGCCAGCAAGGGATGGGGATCCTGCTCGCGGGCGGCCATGGGCGTCGCAACCACCGGGAGCCCGGCGGCCAGCGCCTCGCGCACGGAGTTCCGGATGCCCACACCGTGTTCATCGGGAAAGACTGCGACGTCGGCGGCGTGGAAGACCTCCAGGACCGACGGCACGTTGGCGAGGACCTCCACCCGGGGGCCGGCCAAGGCTTGTACTGAGGCCTCGGGGCGCCGGCCCGCGAGCACAAACCGGGCCTCTGGAACCTGTTGCCACACCAGCGGGGCGATCTTCTTGATCAGGACGGTTGCGCTGTCGATGTTGGGACCGTAGTTCAGGCTGCCGACAAAACAGGCCACCGGACCGTTCCGTCTGGAGGCGTCGCGCACCGACTCCTCGGCCCCGTTGGGAACGCTCCTGACGGACCGCGCCAGCCGTTCCGACCAAGTGAGCGCATCCGCGGCGCCAACGGTGAGGAGCTGGGCACGCGCGGGAAGGCGCCTTTCGGCAAGCAGGGCCAGGATCTCACGGGCACGGTAGGCAGGACGGAGGATGCCGGCAGTGGCCGTGTCCATCGCGGCGCGGACCGACCAGGGATCCACAGTCTGCAAAACCAGCGGGCCGCGCACCGAGTTGGCCAGGAAGAGGGCGTGCGGACCATGGATCAGGGTGGCATCGTGTTGGCCGGAGAGTTGTGCCGCGGTGGCAATGGCTTTGGCAGTGGACCGCTGGTGCTTGCCGAGGCCGGTCAGGCCAAAGACAGACATGATGGTGGCCCAGGCACGGCTGCGGGTGGGCATCACATGCACGGCGTCGCAGCGGGCGCGGATTACGGCTGGCACGTCCACCGGTCCGGCGAAGGTCAGGAGCGTCACGGCGACATCACCGGGAAGGTTCCGCAGCACCTCGAACGGAATCATGGAACTGCCGTCCCCCAGCATGGGGTCCCGGTTGGGCACGCTTTCTGTGACGTACAGAAGCTTCATTGCAAGAGTTTACGGGAGTAGCGGAACATTCCACCGGTCCGGCGCCGACAACTGCGGGTTTACACAGTAAAGGAAGCCGGCGAATAAAAGAAAGCGGACGACGGCGGGAGGTCCCGCCGTCGTCCGCTCACCTTACGTGCGTGACGCTGTTTACTGCCAGGCGCGCACGTAGTCGACCTGAACCTGCGAGGCAGCCCCATAGGCGGGTGCGGTGCTGGACGCGCCAACGTTCAGCACGATGTACTGGGGCGCGCCGCCGTCGTCCGTGGGGTAGGACTTGACCTTCACTCCGTCGAAGTAGACGTCGGAGGAGGTAGCCGTGCGGTGCAGGCCGTAGGTGTGGAAGCTGTTGCCCCAGTTTCCGGGAACGGTTCCCTGGTTGTGGGCCCCGGAGGTTGAGTGGTAGTTCACGGTCATCTTGCCGCTGAGGACCTCGGCGATGTCGTTCTCGCCGTTGGTGGGCCAGGTCTGGCCGGTGGTCCAGAATGCGGGCCAGTTGTAGAGGTTGGTGCCGTCACCGGGGAACTTGATCCGGGCCTCGACGTAGCCGGTGCCGAACTGGTAGCCGGTGGTGGCGCCGCCCTTGGGGTTCGTTGAAACCAGGGAGCCCGACGACGACGAGTTCAGTGAGAGGACAAGGTTGCCGCCGTTGACGGAAACGTTGCTGGGGCTGGTGCTGACCTTGTTCATGGTGCCGCAGTTGGAGGAGAACCAGCAGTTGGACCATTTGGACGCGTCCAGGGCCGTGCCGTTGAATTCGTCGGCAAAAGCCATGGTCCACGCACCGGGCACACCAGCCGGCATGGCGCCCGTTGCCGCCAGCGGCGCCAAGGTGGGTGCCGGCGCGGGAGCAGCCGTCGCTGTCGCCGTTGCCGTCGTCGGGGCGGGTGCCGGCGCGGGAGCAGCCGTGGTCGTTGCAGGCGCCGGGGCCGGAGCTGTGATCGGCTCGGTGGAGGGGTCTGTGGCCGGCAGCGGTGCCGGAACAGGGTTGGTGTTGCGCTTGACCTGTCCCGGTGCCTGGGCGCGACTGGACGTGTCCGCGACGCGGCTCAATTCGGCACTTTGGGGTGCCTGGTCGGAGACTTGGCCGAGGGCAACGACTCCCAGCAGCGCGACGAGCGCGGCCGCGGTCAGCGACATGTTGCGCTGGGTCTTGGCACGGCTGGCGGACTTCTTCAGCACAGACCGCCGCTGGGTGGGCGCGGCGGCTTCTTCGGAATAAGGGCGCGCGTCAGGGCGCGGCTGATCATTGGGTGCAGACATGGGTGATTACCTCTCAACGCCTGCGGAGTTAGCTGTCGGGTTCGGATGAGGCCATCCGGCCGCGCAATGCGGCTTCACCCCAGGGCCGGCTTAAAGCCGTGGCCCGGACACTCTGGGTCCCCCGCCTCTGCCTGAAACCTAGTGGATCCCGAACGCGGCAGAGTTAGACGTCATCCGGGATTGGGGCCGGCTGGGGCGGCCCACTGATCGACCCTACAGGACCGGACGTGATTAATCACAATCAGGTAACGGAAGTCACGACGGCGGTGCGTCCCCTTGCGCTCGGCGTTCCTTACCCTCGGCTTTGCGTGATCGATGGGGTGGGCCGGGACGCCTACCCACGTTTCGCCATCGGGCACGTTGCTCAGAACATGGGACCCGAGCGTGACAGAGGCTGTCAGGGTCACGTTCTTCAGGAGAATGCTGCCGCGGCCGATCCGGCAGCCCTCAGGGCGCTCACCGGTGGACCCCGGCGGCCGCCCGAACGCTGTTCATGATGCGGTTCAGGCCCACGTTGTCCAGGCCGTGGAAAATCGGGAGAACCAGGGTCCGGTCGGTCAGCCGTTCGGTGGTCTGAAGACCTGCGTTGCCTGTATCCCGCCACCGGTAGGCAGGTTGCCGGTGTGCCGCCATGGCGCCGCGGCGTGCCGAAATTCCGGCATCGGCCAGGCGGGCCAGGAGCCCTTCACGGTCCGTCGCGAAGCCCGGGAGGACTTCGAGCCAGAAGGACTGGAAGTTGGTGGTCCCGTACGGCGGGTCGGCCACAAACCGGAGCCCGGCCAGGCCGGAAAGGCCTGCCTCATACCTCGCGGCGATTTCCCGGCGGCGAGCCACTATCCCGGCCAGCCGGCCCAGCTGCACAATGCCGACGGCGGCCTGCAGATCCGTCATCTGGTAGTCGAAGCCGACCTCGACATACACCTCGGGTGCGGCCATGCGGGACCGGCGGTGGTTCGCCGCCGCCACGCTCAGGGAGTGGCCGCGCAGGCTCCTGGCCCGGGCCGCCCAGTCCGCCCGGTGGGTTGTGAGCATGCCGCCCTCGCCCGTAGTCACCACGTTGTCCCGGTGGAACGACCACACGGCAATGTCCGCCCCCGCGCCCACGGGCCTGCCCTTGTATTCTGAGCCAACAGCCGAGCCGGCGTCTTCGATCACGGTGATTTCGTGACGGTCGCACAGCTCGCGGACGGGATCCAGGTCAACCGGAACGCCGCCCTGGTCCACCACGATCACGGCCCGCGTGTCAAGGGTCAGTGCGGCCCGGACCGCAGGTGCGGTCACGGTGCCTGTGGCCGGGTCCACGTCGCAGAAGACGGGCCGTGCCCCGACATACGTCACCGCATTCGCGGCGGCGATGAAGGCCAGTGATGGAACAACCACGTCGTCCCCGGGGCCGATACCGGCCACCACCAGGGCCAGGTGCAGCGCGGTGGTGCTGCTGGAGGTCGCCACCGCGTGGCGCACCTCCTGGACGGCGCTGAACTTCGTCTCGAACGCCTGGACCTTCGGCCCCTGCGTCAGCATGCCGGAGGCGAGGACCTCCGCCACGGCGCGGGCTTCGTCCTCGCCGAGCCAGGATTCCATGACGTTGATGCGGGCCAGGACGGTTTCAGCCGTCATCTGGCACCGGCCTTCGCGGCGGCCGTTCTCATGTTCGAGTCCTTCCCACATTCGCCCCAGGGAGTGCGCAGTTCGTACCGCAAAATTAGTCTGCTGGGTGCCGTTACGGTGCCGAAAGCCGGCTGCCGTGTGGGCATCGGCCCGGAACAATGCGGGAACTGCGGGTACCTGCAGGGCGGTAGTGCCCGGTTGGAGGGCTAAAGGATGGAAAGGATTAGTGGTTCCTTGGCCTGTGTGGCTTCCATGCCGGCAGCGAGGGCCGTCAGCTGCGCGCGTGATTCCACTCCGAGCTTCCGGTAGATCGCGGTGAGGCGCACTTCCACGGTCCTGACGGAGACATAGAGGGTGGCCGCGATTTCCTTGTTCCGCATCCCGCGGGCCACCATTTGGGCCAATACGCGTTCGTGGTCTGCAAGCGTCAGGATCGCGGGGCTGACGAGCGCACCGGCTGGTGCCACTCGTTCGTAGAGCAGCAGCGAGTCGACATGCTTGGCCCAGGCGCGGGCACCAGCTTCGTCGAACATCACTTTCGCTCGGAGCAGTAGGTCCCGGGCGCTCCGGAGGCGGCCTAAGGTGCCAAGCCGTTCGGCGTAGCACAGCACGGTCCGGGCGCGTTCCAGCAGTGATTCCTGCGGGTTCCTGCCAGCGAGTGCGTCACTGAAAAGCTGCAGTGACTGTTCACCGTCCGCCAGCATGGCCCGGCTCCGGGCAACAGCCGTCATGAGCCACGGGGAACGCAGGCCCACTGCCTGGCTCTCCAGATGCCACAGTGCTTGGGCGGCTTCCCTGTGCCGGCCAAGCCTGACCAGGACTTCCACCAAATCGGCCGCGCATCGGAGCAGTGTTGGGTTGCTGAAAGCCTGGCCTATTTCCGCTGCCCGGGACAGCTGCGCGAACGCCTCGGCCAGGTTGCCGCGCATGAGGGCAAAATGGCCCTGGCACGCGGCCAGCTGCGCCGTGACCGCGGGATGGCTTTCCCCGCCTGAGAAGTGCTGGGAGTCTGCTGTGTAGGTGCGGGCAAGCTCCTCGTCTCCGATCGTGTTGGCCCGCCAGATCCGGAAGACGTGCCGCATTCCCCGGTGATATTTGGTTTCCGGTTGCGCGAGCTCAAGATCCTCGATCATTCTCACCGCTTTCCGGACGTTGCCGGCACGGATTTCGTTGTCCACCGCGAGAAAGTCTGCGGTTTCGCGATAGTTGACTGTGTTTGCCTCCAGGAAGGTCCGCACCCGGGCGAAGGCCTCCTGGGCGGCTATGTGGTGTTCGGAGTAGCTCAGCGCACGACCCTGCACCAGAAGGACGGCAGCTGTTTCGTTCCCGCCGTCGGGCCTGCGGCTCTGCTCCGGCTTCCCGCTGATCACGTCGATGAGTTGCATGGCGCTCTCGGCCATGGCAAGGCCATCGGGGGAGGCGTGGTCCTTAAACTCGCCGGCGCACCCCAGCAGACTGGTGGCGTCCGCAAGCTCCCAACGGTCCGCGTAATACAGTGCGCCGGCCACGAGCAGGCGGTTTGCGAAGGCCGGATCATGCTGGCCGAGCTCCTTCACCAGCCGGATCACCATGCTGGAGCGCACGGCTCCACCCTGCATGAATTGGATTTCGAAGGCGAGGCCGGTCAGGCGAAGGATCAGGGCTGGGTTCCGTGTCACGCGTTGCGCCCAGTCCAGGTAGCGCTTGGCGTAAACGAATTCTCCTCGGTTCAGCAGCAGTTCGGCCGCCGTGGTGAGTCTCGCGGCCGTCTCCGCTTCCCACGGGTTGATGGTCAGTGCCCGTTCGATGTATTCAATGGCGAACGGCACCTCGCCGCTCCGGATCAGGTCAACGGCAAAGCGGAGCAGCCCAAACGGGGTCTGCCGCTCCAGGGCAGTAAAGCTCAGGTGCCAGCGGTGGGCGTATGGATCTGCGGGTTCCGCCGCTTCCGCCATGGAACGGTGGCCGGCTGTCCGCATCGCTGGCATCATTGCCGCATAGACGTAGCCCCGAAGCAACTGATCCCGGATCCGCAGATGCGGCCCGGACCTGCTCACCATGCCACTTGCTAGCAGTTCGTCGATTCCGCCCCACAGCGGGTCGTAGGCACCTCCCAAGGTGGCGATGTCACTGCGGCAGGACAGGGAAAGCAGGTTGAGAACCTGCCTCGCGACCGGCGAAAGCCCCCCCACGATGGCAGCGAACTCCGCTTCGAAACTACCCTTGCCGGGCAGTGGTACGGGCAGTGCGTATTTTCCTTCAGCCGCGCGTTCCAGCAACAACCTGAAAAGCTCGACGGCGGCAAGCGGGTTCCCCTTGGTGGCCGCAGCGACTGTGTGGACCGCCGCCGTCGCGGTCTGGCGCGAGGGGATGGCCTCCAGCATCAGGACCGTGTCGTTGTAGCTCAACGGCCCCAGTTGGAGGGCCGGAAGGGATGCGAACGGGCTGTCCGGCGATTCTTCCCGCGCGCTGATGAACAGGACAATGTCGGTGCCGGACAGGCGGCGGGCCAGGAATCCGATCACAGCCTGGCTGCTGGGGTCCAGTTGGTCTGCGTCGTCAATGACAATGATGTTCCGTGAGGATGAGCGCTGGTGAAGTCCGTTCAGTAGCATCGTGGACACGGTGGGAACGCTCATGGCGCCGGTTGAATCCCGCAGCAGTTCGTCCGCGAACCGGCTGAGGACGGGATCATCGATGCCGTTCAACAGTGCGGTGAGGCCGGACAGCGGCCAGTCCGATTCGGACGAGCAGGCTCTTAGAACAACAGTCCGGTAGTCCGACAGGCGCGGGATTTCGGACAGTAACGCAGACTTGCCCATGCCGTGCCGGCCCACAATCGTCAGGGCGGACTCGGTAGGCCTGCGAATCACCGAGAGGATCCGGTTCAACTCTTTGGTTCGCCCTATTAACGACATGCGGTCCCCATCTGTTCATCGAAGGAGAGACCACTGCTGCTTGCATTTCACATTTGACGAGGTCCGTCCGGTCATTTCGTGACCGTTCGGACCGGACTTTCTGGCGCCGTCATCGGGACCAGCACGGTACCCAGCCGTTGGATAGCAATATAGCTTCAGTGATGCTCCTGCACCAGCGAAGTCCCGGCGCTAAGGTACTCATTTTTGGCCCGGCCCTACTTGGAAAGTTATCCACATACGCGCATCCCGGCTTCCGCGCCCGCACCAGGACGCTTAGCCTTGTGTCAAGCGCGAATCGCCTATCCGGTTCAAATGCACTAAGATGTTGAAGTCTGTGCTGCGCCCTGCCTCCGTTTTGTTGGCCGGGCATCGCACGGCATCGCAAATGAACCTCCTGTTACGGAAATGCCGTAACCGCTTAGCCCAAAGGAGGTGGGTTCACATATGCGTCCTTACGAATTGATGGTAATCATCGACCCCGAGGTCGAAGAGCGTACCGTTGAGCCGTCGCTTCAGAAATTCCTGAACGTCATCACCAACGATGGTGGAACCATCGAAAAGGTTGACATCTGGGGCCGTCGTCGACTGGCTTACGAGATCAAGAAGAAGTCCGAAGGTATCTACGCCGTGGTGAACTTCACCGCCAAGCCTGACACCGCCAAGGAACTTGACCGCCAGTTGTCTCTTAACGAGACCATCATGCGCACCAAGATCACCCGCCCCGAAGAGCAGAAGGTCGTTGCTGAGTAACTTCAGCTCCAATTTTCATTCTTTACCCCGCAGGATCGAATTCTTCACCCAGGATCGAACAAGGAGGCAGTAGATGGCAGGCGAAACCACCATTACGGTCATCGGTAATCTCACCAATGACCCGGAATTGCGGTTCACACCGTCAGGTTCGGCAGTAGCGAACTTCACCATCGCTTCCACCCCGCGCACCTTTGACCGCCAGTCCAATGAGTGGAAGGACGGGGAAACCCTGTTCCTCCGCGCAGCGGTATGGCGTGAAGCAGCCGAGAACGTTGCCGAGTCCCTCACCAAGGGCATGCGCGTGATTGTTTCCGGCCGTTTGAAGAGCCGTTCCTACGAAACAAAAGAAGGCGAAAAGCGCACCGTTATGGAGCTCGAAGTCGATGAAATCGGCCCGAGCCTGCGTTACGCCAATGCCAAGGTCAACCGCACCCAGCGCTCCGGCGGTGGGGGTGCCGGAAACGGCGCGCAGGGTGGCTTCGGCGGCGGCAACAGCGGCGGTGGCTTCGGAGGCGGCAACTCTGGTGGAAACCAGGGCGGCAACTCCGGTGGAAGCTTCGGTGGCGGCAACCAGCCCGCTGCACAGGAGGATCCCTGGGCAACGCCCGGTGTCTCCAACGCAGGCGGCGGCTGGGGCAACGGCCCCGATTCCGAACCTCCCTTCTAAACCAATCATTTAGGCCCGACGCCGGGACCGCCGAAAGTGCCGCAAGGCACCGGACGTGACTGCCGCCGTTGGACCACCACCATCCCGTGGATCAATATCCACGGGCTCCATAGAATAGGAGCTCCACGATGGCTAAGGCTGAACTCCGTAAGCCCAAACCAAAGTCCAACCCCTTGAAGGCCGCTGACATCACTGTCATCGACTACAAGGACGTAGCATTGCTGCGCAAGTTCATCTCCGACCGCGGAAAGATCCGCGCCCGTCGCGTCACTGGCGTCACGGTGCAGGAACAGCGCAAAATCGCCCAGGCAATCAAGAACGCCCGCGAAGTTGCACTGCTGCCCTACTCCGGCGCTGGCCGCGGCTAAGGAAGGGACTGACTAACATGGCAAAGCTCATTCTGACCCACGAAGTAACCGGTCTCGGTGCCGCTGGCGACGTTGTCGAGGTCAAGGACGGTTACGCACGTAACTACCTGCTGCCCCGCAACTTCGCCCTGACCTGGTCCAAGGGTGGCGAGAAGCAGGTTGAGTCCATCAAGACTGCCCGCGCCGCCCGCGAGCACGCTTCCCTGGAAGACGCTCAGAAGCAGGCCGCTGCACTCTCCGCCAAGCCGGTCAAGCTCGTCGTCAAGGCTGGCGAGACCGGACGCCTGTTCGGCACCGTCAAGCAGGCCGACGTCGCCGACGCTGTTGAGGCCGCTGGCCTTGGCAAAATCGACAAGCGCAAGGTTGAACTGCCGACTCACATCAAGTCGGTTGGTTCCTACCAGGCCAACGTCCGCCTTCACGCTGACGTTGCCGCTGTGATCGAGCTCAACGTAGTCGCAGGCAAGTAGCCTTTCCGGCTACGCAGCCTCAAACTGCACGAGAAACCCCGTTGCCGTCACCGGCAGCGGGGTTTTTCTGTGCCTTACGCCGAGGTCAGGGCTTGGGCAGCTCTGCCCCAATTCTGCCGTAGCCGCCGAAGCCCACCATCGTCAGAACCCATATGAAGGCTTCCCTCGCAGAGCACGGCTCACTTGTCAGCCAGGCCGCCCAGGGTGATAGCCTGCGGCGGTGAGTCGGAATTCACCCCCGCGCACCGCCGTCGTCCGTTCACCCCGGTGGACGTATTCACGGACGAACCCTACCGGGCAATCCGCTCGCAGTGGTGGATCAGGGGCCGGCCGTGCGTTCCTGGACCAGGTAGTCGGCATCGAGACGCGTCGGCGGCAGCAGGGGGGTGGTCTCCGAGAGGTTCGTCCGGTTCGCGAAGCACTGCATGTGTTCCGTGCACGGTGGAGCTGAAGAGACGGTGGAATAAACCCGGACAGTCGCCGGTTATGCAATTACATGCAAATACATGCAACACAGGACGTACGAACCTCAGGAGTCCAAGTGGAAACCCGCCGCATCACCGTACTATCCGCCGGCCTGGGTGTGCCGTCCTCAAGCAGGCTGCTCGCCGACCAGCTCGCCGCTGTGGCGGAGGACCGCCTCGCCGATGCCGGTTTTGAGGTGACTATTGAGATCGTTGAGCTCCGCGACCTCGCGGTGGACATCGCCAACAACTTCGTTACTGGCTATGCGGCCCCGCGCCTGGCGGATGTCATCGCCGGCGTGGAGGCAACCGACGGCATCATTGCCGTCAGTCCGGTGTTCAGCGCCTCCTACAGCGGCCTGTTCAAGTCCTTCATCGACGTCCTGGACCCCAAGTCCCTGGAGGGGAAGGCTGTCCTGCTGGGCGCCACCGGCGGTACGGACCGCCACCAGATGGTCCTTGAGTACGCAATGCGCCCGCTGTTCAGCTACCTGCGCACCCGGATGGCCGCGACGGCCGTGTTCGCAGGCCCCCAGGACTGGGGAAACACGGACGACGGCGGCTCGCCCCTATCCTCGCGGATTGACCGTGCTGCGGCTGAGTTTGCCGCCCTCCTGGCCGGGGATCAGTCCGGCCGCAAGCCGGCGGCCCTGGAGTCGCTGCCGTTCAAGCAGCTCTTGGCGGGTATTTCCGGCGGACGCTAGTGCGCGGCCGTCCCCCACCGCCGCGCCGGTCCCCCGGCGATCACGGCTGCCGAACTGTTCGGTCTCCCCGGTCAGTGACCTGAACATGGGCGAACGCAGCGGCTGGGTGCCCTGGGCGTCCTGAAGCGCAGCCGCCCTGGAGCCCTACTCGTCCAGGAGGGCGATGAACTCGCGTGCCTGCTTCAGGGTGATGTCCGAGTGTTTGGTCAAGGCAGTGGCGGCGCCTTCGGTATCTCCACTGCGAGCCAGCGTGCGGATGCGGCCGTAGATCTCGTCGTTGAGCATGTTGCTGCTGACCTCACGCGTCACGTCGCCCTTGCTGGCAATGGCGCGGTAGCGGTAAGGGAATCGCTGGGGCGAGTCGTCTTCGGTCTCTGCCTCCGCCGCTTCAGCGACGGGGCTGCGGTAGGCCTGCGGATGGGCGGCCAACGCCCCCACCGCGTCCCGGGAGGCCCGCAGGCCTTCTCCTGTGGCCTCGTAGTACAGCTTGATGGCCGCCATAGCCTGTCCCTGGGCAATCAGCGCATACAACCTGCGGTGCTGGTCCTCAGAGAGCTTGGCGGCGGCCAGGCGGGCCACGTCAACCGGATCCGGTGCGGAGGCGGTCTCGGCCGGCCTGACGGCCGCCTGCCGCCCGCTGACCGCCCGGGCTGCCAGTGCGACTCCGGCGGCTACGACCGCAAGGATGATAACGGGGATCACGAGGGATTCCATTTCTAAAGCCGATCTACATACTTTTTGGCTGTCGCCAGGTCGGTGCGGGTTGCCTGGCGAAGGAGTTTGATGGCCTGGATCTTGTGCCCGTCGTGCGCCATCGTCTGCAACTGCATTGCCAGCTGCGGGTCCAGAATCCCGCCGGGCAGCGCCGCATAGCCATACTGTCCGGCGCCCGCGCCGGAGAGCCCGCTCCGGGCCGCCCGGGCGTGGTCTTCCTGCTGCGATTGCTGCTGTTCGTTTTGACTGGGCCGGGTGTTGGCTTCGAGGCGGGCACGCACGGCTGTTGCCACGCGCACCTGCTCGGCATAGTGCTCCGCAGAGCGCCTCGCGAGGTCCTGCTGGTACTTCTCGGCGTCAGAGGTCCCGGAATCACGCGGTCTGAGGGCCGTCGTAAATGCCCAGATTACTGCCGCCAACACGCCGGCCGGCAGAAAAACCATCAGTACGTCGCCCATAGTCAGAGCTTATGCCAGATGCCCGTTATCCACAGCACATTCCTGCCGTTGCATACAGCCGATTCGCTACGGCGTCAAAATATGCCGGGAGGCGTGTGCAGCATCACCAATAGGGCATGAATCGGCGGCCGAGGCGCCCGGAAGGGCGGAACTTTCAACAGCGCCGCGCTGAAAGCTGTGGATGAAGGTTGGGAAAAAAAGAATGTCGTCCACATCCTCAAAAGACGTTTTCCCATGTCAGACGCATATATCCAGCGGAAATTCTTTTGTTTCCACAGGTTCACCCACAGGCTGTGCACAAGCTATGCCTGTTAGTGCACAGGTTATCCACAGGCCCCCGGGCTTGTGGGCTTGGACGCTGGGGCGGGGGCGGCTACCGTTGCGGGATACCTGCTTTTGGGGCGCTGTGTCGCCGTCGCGGACCTATGCTGTCGTCGCAGTGGAGGCCGTCGGCCCGGCCGCTGCAGCACATTCTGTGGATAACTTGCGGAACATGGGGATAACTCTCCCGCGCGCTGCGCAGACTCCGCTTTGTACAGACTTCTATGGGGCCGCCGGGATTCATTGTCGGTGGCCGCTGATAGACCTGAACGCATGCCGTCCCGTGGGGGGTCCCGCAGGATGGCGCCCGGCAGGTAAATGACTTACTCGCCGCACTATGACGCGGCACACTATGGAGGACGGCAGCTTTGTCAGTAACGCACCTGGACTCGATCGAGGGTACCCGCGGATCAGAAGGCAGCCGTAAACCGCCACAAGACATCCCCGCCGAGCAGTCCGTCCTCGGCGGCATGATGCTGTCCAAGGATGCCATCGCGGATGTTGTGGAAATCCTCCGAGGCCAGGACTTTTACCGGCCTGCGCACGAGACCATCTACGAGGCGATCATCGACCTCTACGGCCGCGGCGAGCCTGCAGATGCCGTTACCGTCTCGGACGAACTGACCAAGCGCGCGGAGATCAACAGGATCGGCGGGCCCGCCTATCTGCATGAGCTCATCCAGACCGTCCCCACGGCCGCCAATGCCGGCTACTATGCCGAGATCGTGGCAGAGCGCGCCATCCTGCGGCGGCTGGTCAACGCGGGCACCAAGATCGTCCAGCTCGGATACGGCTCCGACGGCGAGGTGGAGGACCTGGTCAACCAGGCACAGGCCGAGGTTTACGCTGTGGCAGAGCGGCGCACGGCAGAGGACTACGTGGTCCTCAAGGACGTCATGGAAGCCACGGTGGACGAGATCGAAGCGTCCGGACACCGCGGGGAAGGCATGACCGGCGTGCCCACCGGGTTCTACGAACTCGACGAACTCACCCACGGGTTGCACCCCGGACAGATGATCGTCATCGCCGCACGCCCGGCGGTTGGCAAATCCACGTTCGCCCTGGACTTCGCCCGCTCGGCGGCCATCAAGAACAACCTGGCCACGGTGATGTTTTCGCTCGAAATGGGCCGGAACGAAATTGCCATGCGCCTGTTGTCCGCCGAAGCAACCATCGGTCTGCAGGATCTTCGCAAGGGCACTATCAAGGACGAACAGTGGTCCAAGATCGCCACCACCATGGGCCGGATGAATGATGCCCCGCTGTTCATCGATGACAGCCCGAACATGTCGCTGATGGAGATCAGGGCCAAGTGCCGCCGCCTCAAGCAGCAGCATGACCTGAAGCTCGTGATCCTGGACTACCTGCAGCTCATGAGCTCCGGCAAGAAAGTGGAGTCACGCCAGCAGGAAGTCTCCGAGTTCTCGCGTGCGCTCAAGCTCCTGGCCAAGGAACTCCAGGTCCCCGTCATCGCCCTCTCGCAGCTCAACCGTGGCTCCGAACAGCGCCAGGATAAGCGGCCCATGGTCTCTGACCTCCGTGAATCCGGCTCCATCGAGCAGGATGCGGACATGGTTATCCTGCTGCACCGTGAAGACGTCTATGACAAGGAATCCCCGCGTGCGGGCGAGGCGGACATCCTGATTGCCAAGCACCGTAACGGCCCCACCAAGGACATCGTGGTGGCATTCCAGGGTCACTACTCGCGCTTTGCCAACATGGCGGCCGACGCCGGCGGCAGCGGCTTCTAGGACCCTTCCTGGCAGGGCTGGCTGGCTCAGCCCTGCCCCAGCAGGTGGTTGGGCAGCCGGTTCCCCGGTGCAGTACCACGGATTTCGAGCAGTTCGCGGGCGTGGGCATGCAGCCGTGTATCTTCTGCCGAGACGGGCACCCAGCTGGGGACGGGGACCGAGTTGCCGGCCGCGTCGCGTGCCACCATCACCGTAAGGCAATATGTGGTGAGGTTCAGTTCCTTGCCCTTCGGATCTCCGGAGCGCACATGTACGGCGATGTGCATGCCTTTGGTCCCGGTGTAAACCAGCCTGGCCTCGACCTCTACTACGTGGCCGATCAGCAGGGGCCGGTAGAAGCGCACGCCACCGGAGAAGACCGCCACGGTGTCCAAAGCGCAGTAGCGGGACGCGCAGACGTAGGCGGCTTCGTCGATCCACTTCATTACGATTCCGCCGTGCACCTTCCCGCCCCAGTTCACGTCCGTGGGGGCCGCCATGAACCGCAGCGTCACGCGTTCGGCGGTCCCGGCGTCGGTATATTCCTGGGCGTTCATGGCTTCGACGATGCGTTCACGGACTTTGATCCGCGCCAGGGCGTGGTCCCGCTGTTCAATCTCCGCTGCCTTGGCCGGCTCGAACTGCTTGACCGGGACCGGCTTGCCGTCGTCGCCGACAGCCACAAAGATCACCATGCACTGGCTGCGCATTGTGGCCGGCCCGCCCTTGGGATCGCTTGAGGAGACGACGGTCCGGATGTGCATGGAGGAGCGTCCGGTGTAGACGATGGTGGCTTCCACCTCTACCATGTCGCCGCTGTTCACCGGGTCCGCGAAGTGGATGTTGCCCACGTAAGCGGTGACGCAGTAGGACTTGGCCCAGCCCACGGCGGCAGCGTACGCGGCCTTGTCCACCCATTCGAGGACGGTCCCCGCATCCACCGAACCGCTGTGGCCCACATCCGTGGGGGCGGCCAGGAAGCGGAGGGTTACGGTGTTGGCTGCGGTGTCAGTCATGCTGCGATCATACTGAGCCGCAGTGTTCAGGATCCGCAGCGAGGAGCACCCCGGCGTGCATTGCGAGGCGGTTGCCGGTGAGGAAACCGCGGTGGTGGGATGTGAAGACGGCATGTTGGCCTACTGCGACGGGGCCTTCACCAAGATTGCAAGCCCTGACCCTATGGGCGCATGGGCAACCGGACCGGAAGCGCCGCCGCATTGTGTCCTTTGTCATGACAGCCGGCATCGCGGAAGCAGGGCCGCCAGGTGGTCGATGCCGGCCGTTAGGCTGAAGCTGTGCCCAATCAATCCGCCCCCGCCGCCGTGCAGCGTCCTGCCAGCCATGCCCGGGAAATCCTGCGGCTCGCCGTGCCGGCGTTCGGCGCACTGATCGCCGAACCGCTGTTCCTTCTCGCGGATTCGGCCATTGTGGGCCATCTCGGCGTGGCCCAGCTGGCCGGCGTGGGGCTTGCCTCCGCGGTGTTGCACACCGCCGTCGGACTGATGGTATTCCTCGCTTACTCCACCACCCCGGCGGTGGCCCGCGCGATGGGACACGGCCAGTTGGGCAAGGCGCTTGCGGCAGGGCGCGACGGCGTCTGGCTGGCTCTTCTGCTGGGCATAGTCCTGGCGGTGGCCGGCTTTTGGGCCGCTGAACCGCTGGTGTCCCTGATGGGGGCAGAGGGTGATGTGCGCTCATTCGCTGTTGACTATCTCCGCTGGTCGATGCCTGGCCTGGTGGCCATGCTGCTCATCTTCGCGGGCACCGGTGTCCTCCGTGGATTGCAGGACACGAGGACACCGCTGCTCGTGGCCACCGCAGGCTTTGCCTTGAATATTGTCCTTAACCTATGGCTGGTCTACGGGCTGGACTGGTCCGTTGCGGGCTCGGCGGCAGGCACCAGTGTGGCGCAATGGGCCATGGCGGCCGTCTATCTGCTGATGGTCCAGCGAAATGCTGCCCGGCATGGCATCAGCCTGTGGCCCGACTGGAGCGGTATCCGCGCGATGACCCGCGTCGGTTCGTGGCTCATGCTCCGCACCCTGAGCCTGCGCGTAGCCATCCTGGCCACGGTTTTTGTGGTCACGGGGCAAGGTGCCGTCAACCTTGCTGCGCACCAGCTGGCCATGACCATTTTCTCCTTCCTCGCTTTTGCCTTGGATGCCCTCGCTATCGCCGCCCAGGCCCTGATCGGCAAGGAACTGGGTGCGTCCAATCCCGTCAGGGCGCGGCAGCTGACCCGGACAATGATCCGCTGGGGTGCCGGATTCGGCGTGGTCACAGGTGCCCTGCTGGCCGTCGCTGCGCCATGGGCCGGGGCGCTGTTCACATCAGACGCCGGCGTCCAGGCCGTCCTGACGTACGCCCTGTGGATCCTTGCCGCCGGCCAGCCGATTGCGGGTTTTGTCTTTGTCCTGGATGGCGTGCTGATCGGCGCCGGCGACGCCAAGTATCTGGCACTGGCAGGCGTGGCCAACCTTGCCGTCTACGTGCCTATGCTGGTGGCCGTTGCTGTCTCCGGCATGTCCGCCGCTGCAGCCCTGGGTTGGCTCTGGGCCGCTTTTGCGCTGGGCTACATGGCCGCCCGGGCGCTGACGCTGGGCCTGCGTGCCCGCTCGGACCGCTGGATGGTGCTGGGTTCGCCATAGGGCCGGCGGCCACTAAACTGGACCGGTGAACCAACCACTGACACCCACAGATGCTCCCGCCGGCACCGCGCAGCAGGCAGACCTGTGGAAGCCGGTATTGCTCCGGGCCTTGGCCGCACTTGTCTTCGGGGCCGTGACTATTTTCTGGGCCGGACCATCGGTGCAGGTCATGGGCTGGTCAGGCGGGTTCTATCTGCTGGTCACGGGACTGCTGGTCCTCTGGGCCATCCCGAAGACCGGCTACGCGCGGGACGGCATGCCTGGCAAAATCCTCTCCGCCGCCGGGGCGTCCCTGGCCGGCGCAGGTGTTGCCTTGGCGCTGCTGCCCGGGGACCGCGTCTTCGGCGTTGTCGCCGCGGCGGGACTTGGCCTGGCCGGAGCGGTGGAGCTGTACTGCGGCCTCCGATATCGCGGCCGGCACGTGCTGGCCCGTGACTGGCTGGCCTCGGGCATCGTCGGGCTTGGTACCGCGGCGATCCTGCCTCTCTTCATCAGTCTCGGAGCCCATGCCCTGCTTGGCGTCACCGGCGGCGGAGCCATCATCTCCGGTGTGCTCTGGGTCCTGTCCGGGCTGACGCTAAGGCACGATTCCCGGCACGCCTCCGGGAAGCCGTAAACTAGAAGTGAAAGGTTCTACCCGGCGTAGAAAACGCGCCCGGAACAACCCCGCAGACATTCGAACCAGCAAGCCCTTCGGCATGGCTGTAGGAGAGGAACTACCTTGGCAGACCAGAAACCAGGAAAACCGCGCAATCTGCGGACCTCGGTGAAGGGGCCGCTGATGTTCTCTGCGTTCTGGGCCGTCCTCGCCTTCGTTACGGTGCTGATCTTCGCCTCCGGCGGCAGCTCGAAGACCCCGCGGTTCGACCTCGCCTTCACCGGCGCCGGCATTGCGTTCATCGTCACGCTGGTGGTCGCGGCCATGCTGGCCATGAGCCACAAAGAGAACTCCGAACACCTGGGCAAGGGATCGGGCATCAACCTGAGTTCAGCGCGGAAACCGTTGCATGGATTCGGGGGACACGACTCAAGCCAGGCCGGCGGAGCCTCTGAGGCTCCGGACGCCGAGAGCCCCGGCTCCAGCCACTCCTAGCGCACCGTCCGCTCGTAGGCTGGCTGTCCGCGCACGGGCTCCTCGCGCGCCAGTCCTGCCCCAGGTCCCGGTCCCGCCGCTGGCTCAGTGAACCGTCGCCTGCCGCGCCCGGTACGCTGCCACGTGCGCTCGGTTGGCACAGTTCCCGGTGTCGCAATACCGTTTTGACCGGTTGCGGCTCAGGTCCAGGACCACGGCATCGCAGTCCTCGGCCTCGCACACCAGCATGCGGTCCATTTCCTTGCTCCGGATGACGTCCGCCAGGGCCATGGCGGCTTCGGTGCCCATTCGCTCTGCCAGCGGTGCATCCCTGGCGGTGGCGTGCAGATGCCAGTCCCACTCATCGTGCTTCATCAGCTGGGGGAGTGCGTTGGCCTCGCGGAGAAGGCGGTTGACGCCCGCCACCGCCGAGTCTTCGTCTGCAGTCCAGAGCGCGGCTAGCTGCCCGCGCAGTTCGTGGACACTCGACAGCTCCGCCGCATCGCCGGCGCGGGATCCGCTAAACCCTTCGGAGCGTAGGAAGCCATCCAGCTCCGCTCCCGTGTCGAGTAATTCGCGTCCGTTGGCGGCCGTGTTGATCAGGTTGACCACGGTGCGCAGGGCTAGCTCGGTGTCAGGGGCAAAGACCATCTTGACTCCTTACTGGGAGCGGGCGTAATGTCAGGACCATTACCCCACTTTACTCCTGACAGGAGGCGTCGGTGACTGCCGCCCCTAACCCCGCACCCGCGGGCGGATTCCTTGGCTCCGGTCTTGGAATCGCGTTGTTCTCTTCTGCCGTCTTCGGGCTCTCTGGCTCCTTCGCCAAAGCGCTCCTGGAAACCGGATGGTCCCCGGGCGCTGCCGTGGCAGCCCGCCTGACCGGTGCTGCGCTGATTCTCGCAATTCCTGCGATTCTGGCCTTGCGTGGCCGGTGGTACCAGCTGCGTGACAACTGGGTCACCATCGGTCTTTTCGGCCTGATAGGTGTGGCCGCGTGCCAGCTGTTTTACTTCAATGCCGTCGCCCGCCTCTCCGTGGGCGTAGCGCTGTTGCTTGAATACCTGGCTCCCGTCCTCATCGTGCTTTGGCTGTGGGGAGCGAGCAAGAAGCGTCCACGGGCGTTGACCTTCGGCGGAACAGTGCTCTCGCTCGGCGGCCTGATCCTGGTGCTGGACTTCACCGGAACGGTCAAGATCGACATCGTCGGAGTCCTGTGGGGGATGGCCGCTGCCGTGTGCCTTGCCATCTACTTCTTCATCACGGCCAAGGAAAATGATTCCCTGCCGCCCATCGTTCTGGCGTCCGCAGGGCTGCTGGTGGGGGCGGCCGTTATGTGGCTGGCGGCCGCCACGGGACTGCTTCCCATGACATTCAGCACCGCCGATACCAGGCTGGGCCCCTGGATCACGCCCTGGTGGGTCTCCCTGGGCGGCCTGATCATCATGGCAACAGTCCTGGCGTACGTGTCCGGCATTGTCGCTGCCCGCGCGCTTGGCTCCAAGGTAGCGTCCTTCGTTTCGCTGACGGAGGTGCTGTTCGCGGTGGTCTGGGCCTGGCTGCTCCTGGGCGAGCTTCCCGGTGCCATCCAACTCCTGGGGGGCGCCCTCATCGTGGGCGGGGTGGTGCTGGTCCGGCTGGACGAGCTGCGCTCCGGAACGGCGGCAGCTGTCGCCGGGGCGCCCGCCCCGCTGGACCACGCGAACGACGTCGAACCTGTGCCCTGAGTGCTGGTGCCCCGGTGTTAAATGCCGTGGGGCCCGGACACTGTGTTGTGTCCGGGCCCCCTCGTCAGAGCTTCTGTGGTTAGCGTGAAGCCTGGTCCTGCTCGTTGGCGTTCTTGGTGGCTTTCTGGCCGGCATCCTTCAGCGCCTGGATGACCTGGTTCAGCGCCGCGGTGTGCGTGCCTGACCATTCGCCACGGAAGTGGGTGGCGTCCGGGCCTTCCCAGTTGGTGCTGTCCAGCACGCGGGAAAGGTTGGACCGCTGCTGCTCGATCTCGCCGGCACCGGCCTGCAGCTTGCTGCCAAGGGTCCTGAGCTGTTCTACATCTGCGCCCCAAATAGCCATCAGTTTTCTCCTCGTTGTCTTGGATCCGATCCAGATCGGCATCCCCAGTGGCCTCCGGCTGATCCGGAAGATCCATTACCTAGAACCTATCCCGGCCCCAAAACACTGTCGATGGGCACCGCTGCCCATGCAGGGCTGGGGGTCGATCCGAGGCGTTCCAGAGCCTAGCATGGGCATATGTGCCGGAATATACGAACCCTCCACAACTACGAACCGCACGCCACCTCTGAGGAGGTGAATGCCGCCGCGCTGCAGTATGTGCGCAAGGTCAGTGGCAGCACCAAGCCATCCAAGGCCAACGAAGACGCCTTCGAAGCGGCGGTACACGAGATCGCCCACATCACCCAACACTTGCTGGATTCGCTGGTCACCCACGCGCCTGCCAAGCGCCGGGACGAGGAGGCCGCCAAAGCGCGGGCCCGTGCGGCCGTGCGTTTCGGCACCGTCTGAGGACATATCATCCTGAGGACCTACCTGCCGAAGCTGCGCAACCGGAGCGAGTTGGCCACCACCAGGACGGAACTCGCCGCCATCGCTGCACCGGCGAGCATCGGGTTCAATAGGCCCAGGGCGGCCACAGGAATGCCGATGGCGTTATAGAAGAACGCCCAGAACAGGTTGGTCTTGATGATGGCCAGCGTCCGCCGGGACAATTCGATAGCCTGTGCCACCTGTCCCAGGTCATTGCCCATGACGGTGAGGTCCGCCGCCTCGATGGCCACATCGGTACCGGATCCCATGGCGATGCCCAGGTCCGCCTGCGCCAGCGCGGCGGCGTCATTCACGCCGTCGCCGGCCATCGCCACGATGGCCCCGCCCGCCTGAAGCCGCCGGACGGCCTCGACCTTCCCGGCAGGCAGGACGCCGGCATAAACATCGTCAGGGGAAATCCCGACGGCGGCAGCGACCTGCGCGGCCACCGCGGCGTTGTCCCCGGTCAGCAGGATGGGGCGCAGCCCGAGCCTCTTCAGCTGTGCCACAGCCTCCGCAGATCCCGGCTTCACGGTGTCACGGAGGCTGATGATGCCGGCAGGGCTACCGTCCACCGTTACCCAGATGGCCGTGGCCCCGGTGGCTTCCGCTGCGGCCAGCGCGTCCAGCTGCGCGCCGGAAGGGCGGACGCCGTTCTCGGTAAGCCAGCCGGTGCGGCCCGCCAGAATCACGCGCCCATCCACGGTTCCCACCACTCCGCCGCCGGGTGCAGAACGGAAGTGTTCGACGGCGGGGAGCCGCCCGCCGTCGTCGTTCCCGGTTTGCGCCTCAAGGGCCGCGGCCGCGATGGCGTGTGCGATCGGGTGCTCGGATGCCGCTTCGACGGCGCCGGCTAGCCGCAGCACGTCCCTGCCCTGGTGGCCGTCAAAGGCGAGGGTATTGCCCCCGGCGAGTTTTCCGGTGGTGACGGTGCCGGTCTTGTCGAGCAGGATGGTGTCCACCGTGCGGGTGTCTTCCAGGACCTGCGGGCCTTTGATCAGGATGCCCAATTGGGCGGCCCGGCCGGTTCCGGTGAGCAGCCCCACGGGAGTGGCCAGTCCCAGCGCGCACGGGCAAGCGATGACCAACACGGTGACTGCGGCGGTAAAAGCTGCACTGAGCTCGGCAGGTTCAATCACCGGTCCGTTGAACGCGAGCCACAGCGCAAAGGTGAGCACCGCGAGGGCAAGGACTATGGGGACAAAGACGGCGCTGATCCGGTCGGCGAGGCGTGCAATGGGAGCCTTGCCGGTTTGTGCCTGCGAGACCAACCGGGCCATCTGTGCCAGCGTGGTTTCGGAGCCCACACGGGTGGCCCGGACGAGCAGCCGGCCGGAAGTGTTGATGGTGGCGCCCGTGACTTTGCTGCCTGGCTCCACCTCCACCGGGACGGATTCGCCGGTTAGCAGGGACGCGTCAACAGCTGAAATGCCGTCGATCACCTCTCCGTCCGTGGCGATCTTTTCGCCGGGGCGGACCACCACGACGTCTCCCACACGGAGCTGATCGGCGGGGACTTTATGCTCGGAGCCCTCGTGAAGGATGGTGGCGTCCTTGGCGCCGAGGTTCAGCAACGCCTTGAGGGCGTCTCCGGCCTTCTGCTTGGCGTTGGCTTCGAGGAACCTGCCAAGGAGCAGGAAGGTGGTGACCACGGCGGCCACTTCGAAGTAGAGGCCTGCGGACTCCATTCCGGCCATGGCTGGATGTTCAGTCATAGCGGGATCCACAGCGAGTTGCCACACGCTGAACAGGTAGGCGGCTGCGATGCCAATCGAGACAAGCGTGTCCATGGTGGACGCCAGGTGGCGCGCATTGATGGCCGCAGCGCGGTGGAAGGGCCAGGCCGCCCAGCTGACCACCGGAAGCGTCAGGGCCCCGGCTACCCAGCCCCAGTTGGGAAACTGCAGTGCCGGAACCATCGAAATCGCGAGAACGGGGACTGTGAGCACCGCGGCGAGGATCAGGCGCGGCCGTAGCTGCGAGGAGGCCGGGCCGTGGGACATGTGGTCTGTGTGGTCGCCTGACGCGGCGCCATGAGACACATGCTCGGCGTGCTCGCTCGTGCCTCGCTTAGACGCACGCTGCCGCATGTCTCTCGTGTCGCCGCTGTGGTCGTGTTCCGTTTCGTGATCGTGGTGCTCGTTGCCGGCACTTTGGCTGGGGTAGCGCGGGGGGCGGACTGTGGCCTTGTAGCCTGTGGCGTTGACGGTGTCCACTATTTGCTGGTCCGTGATGCCGGCCGGGACGGTGACGTGGGCGGATTCCAGTGGGAGGTTGACGGAGGCTTCGACGCCGTCGAGCTTGCCCAGTTTCTTTTCCACGCGGTTCACGCAGGAGGCGCAGGTCATGCCCTCAATGTCCAGTTCAACCACCCGGCTTTGTGGGTGGTGATGGAGATGGTCTGTACTCATGATGGATCCCCCGATCGGTCAGCGTTACGCGTTGTTGGCTACAACCAGGTAGCCGGCTTCGGCAACCGCTTCGCCGATCTCGGACGGCGACAGCTGCTGGCTTGAGGTGATAGTGACGGTGGAAATGCCGCCGGCGTTGAGTTCGACGTCGACCGTTTCAACCCCGGCGAGCGATTCAAGCTCCTCGCTGACGGACGAAACGCAATGGCCGCAGGTCATTCCGGACACGTTGACGGTGGTGGTGGAGGTGGTGCTCATGGCTGGCTCCTTGAAAGAGGGCCGGCGGTGGCCGGCCCTGAGTGGGTGGTCAGTGGCGGTGCTCAGCGGAGAAGGCGGCCGATAGCCTCTGCAGCCTCCTTGACTTTGATGTCGATGGCTTCAGCGCGAAGGGCAGGATCGGGTTCCCCGGCGGCGCCCACCACGCAGTGGCCGATGTGCTCTTCCACGAGTCCAAGGCTCACGGCGTGCAGGGCCTTGGTGACCGCGGCGACCTGGGTCAGGATGTCGATGCAGTACTTGTCCTCATCCACCATCCGGGCGATGCCGCGGATCTGGCCCTCGATCCGCTTGAGCCGGCGAAGGTAGGCGTCTTTGTTCGCGGTGTAACCATGCGGAGGCGTCGGGTCAGTGCCGGAAGGTGGGCTCAAGGTTTCCTGCGAAGGTTCCATAGTGCCAACTTATACCCGGTGGGGGTATATTGCAAGTACCCCCTGGGGGTATCAGCGTCGGAGGCGTGCGACACGAGTGCGGGGTCTCCGTGGCCGTGTGAGGGCACAAAAAAGCTCCGGAGTGCGTTATTGGGGGATACGCACTCCGGAGCAGCATTTGGGCAGAGGCACCAGCCGCTGCGGCCAGACCCCTCTGCTTCAACTAGCTTACGTGCCAATACCGGCGTCCGCTACCACCTCGAATAACTACTTTCGCTTTATTATTGCGGTCCCCCGAAATCTTCCCCGGAGGGTCGGGCAACGGCTTCAGGAGGCTGTTCGGGCTCCCGGCTTAGCCTTGATCCACCGATCCGCCTGGGCGGATGAGCTGAATTCGGTTTCGGCTCGTTGTGCGGGCGAAGGGCGTGCTGGGGTGCCGGGCCTCGCTGCCCCTTGAGTGTTCCACTGGTTGTTCTGGTCGCGCCGTGCGGCTGGGTTGACGGGGGTCAGGCAGGTCGCGGCGGCGGGTAGAGGTGGTCGGACAAGGCCTGCCATGGTGTTTTCCAGGGCCAGGCTTCGGGCAGGTGAAGACGGATCCGTCGGGCGCTGGTGGCGATCCTGGCCGGGACGTGGATGAGTTTGCGGCGGATCGTTCCGGTGCGGGCCTTGCCGAAGGGCCCGGCCGCGAGGATCCCGGCGGCGCGGGTGAGGTTGTAGGCCATGACCGCGGCGACGAGCCAGGCTGAGTTCGCCGCGAAAACACCTGAAGGCAGGTGCGCCAGGGAGCTGTCCTTAAGGTCGGCGTTGACCTGTTCGATAATGGCGTGTTTCCGGTGGGTTTTGTCGGCCGCGACGGTGTCCAGAACTTCGGCGTCCACGGTGGTGAAGAACGCGTGGTGCCGGTGCGTGTCGAACAGGGTTTCCTGCCCGTCGGCGGTTTTCGGGTTCAGTTCCGGGATGCGGCGCACGACCATCCGACCGGTGATCTGCTCGGCCTTTTTACGGGAGGAGAACGCGGTGAACACGGTCTCGGCGACCTCGGCCTTCGAGACCCAGGTGCTGGCGGCCTCGTCGAAGACCGCGTCGGTGTATTCGATCGTTTCCCACGCAGTGTCCGGGATCCCGGCGATGGCGCGTTTGACGGCCGGGTCCATGCGCGCGGTCACCGAGACCTCCGCCCCGCCGGCCAGGGCCGCGGAAACCGCGGCATGGCCGTAGAAGGCCGAATCGAAACGGCAGAGCACCCGCCCGCCGACGTGGACGCGCTTGAGGGTGGACAGGGCGTCGGTGATCAGACGGTTGGCGCCGCGGGCCGAGTTCGCCGCACCCTTGCGCAGCCGCTGGGCGGCGATCACCGGGGCGGTGTCCTTCGTCGAGGCTATGGCCAGCAGCGCGTTCAGGCCGCGGACCCCGGAGTACCCGTAGCCGGAGCCCTGCTTGGAATAGCCGTGGACCTCGATGATCGTGTCGTCGACATCCACGAACACGAAGTCACTGGTGGCAGGTGCTCCCAGCACCGGGGCCCGGGTCCCCAGATTGGCCAGGAAGCGGGACGCGACCGCGTCCAGCTGCCGCACGTGCCCGAAAGTGAAGGACCGCAGGAACGAACCCAGCGTCGAGGGCGCGTAACAGGCGCTGAAGAGCCGCTTCATCCCGCCGTGGCGCAGCAAGGCCATGTCCTCGATCGAATCGGCGCCGGCGACCATCCCGGCGACCAGGGACGCGACCTTCAGCCCGGCGTTCGCGCCCTTGTCCGTCGGGACCGACAGCCACTCATCGGCGAGCCCATGCAGGCCGGCGTCTCGGGCCAGCGTCATCACCGGGAGCAGCCCGGCAGCCGACACGAGGTTCGGCTCATCAAAGGAAACTGACACAGCGGACGGCTTATGCGAAACTTGCACTTACGAGATGCCTCTCTTTTCGGTGGTCAATGGGTTCTAGACAAGCTCCATTTTCCTTGAAAAGACGGGCATTCTCGGTTTAAACCGCCGTCGGCGCCCCGAGCAACATCGGTGGATCAAGGCTTAGGCGTCGTCCTGATGAGCCGGCCTCCGATAGGGAACTACCAGTACGGGCCGGCTTTGATGATGCGTCAGCCAGAGACCCACTGATCCGTTGAGCAGTTCGGAGATGCGGTGGGTCAGGCCCCGCTCCGACGTTCCAACGATGATCATAGGGGAGTTGCTTTCAGCGGCGAGCCGGGCCAGGGCGCGGCCCGGATCCCCGGCGAGGGTCCGCAATGTCCAGTCCACGGGGCCGCCCGACGCGGCGGCATCGGCCACGGCTTTGGCAATCACCCCCCTGAGTTCCGTAGTAACAGAGCGGATATCGTCGTCGTCCTTGTCCGGGTGCAGCGACAGCCGGTGCGCGGATCTGGTCGGATCCCATTCCACCAGGTAGCTGGCCTCGTCAACATAAGCACACAGCAACGGCGCTGCCAGTTTGGCCGCGAGGGATGCGGCCGCCTTCAGCACCTCCGGATGCTGTTGGGGCAGCACGCCCACCAGCAACGGCGGCGGGTCACTGAACCGTTCGGGACTCATAGGACCATTCTGTGCCTGCGCGGAGCGCTTGAACAGGGCCGACGGAAGCGGACGCCTCAGGCGGGCGACGCCGAGACCACCACGTTCTTGCCCCACGGGTCTTCCGTGTAACAGCTGATCAGGACCACGCGGCTGGGCACCATGTCCCAGATGGGGCTGTCTTTGAGGCTGTCCTTCACGTAAGTGGTGACGCTGTCCACGCGGTAAGGGATGGTGCCGGTTTCGGTGACGACGGCGAACGTGTCGCCGACGGCGGCAGCGGAGCTGAGGTGGTTGAACGGGGCGTCCCGGCCCTCCCAGCTGTGCCCGATGATGTACGTGGTGTTGCCCGACCCGTTGCCGGGAGTCCCGAACGGTGTCAGCCAATACCCGTCCATGGTGGTGGGCGGCACGATCGTCTGGCTTTCGACGGCGGTGCTGTCCGGAGCCAGCGGATGCACGGCCGTGTCCATCGCAGCCTTCGGATAGACGATCCGCTGCGGGGCCGACGCCTGTGGGAGGACCGGCCCGCTGGCCACGGGTGTTGCTGCGGCCGGCACGGATGCGGTCGGTGCGGCCGGGCCCGAAACAGCCAAGGGCAACGGCAGCTGGATCGACGAGGTTCCGGAAGAGTAGCCGGCAGTGCTGGTTCCCGGTGATGCGGCCCCATGCTGGTCCTGCAGCGGTCCACCGAACGTGAAGGACAGGAAGCCCAGGACACCGCAGGCGAGGATGGCGATGTCTCCACGGGTCAAGCCGCGGGGCCGTTTCGGCACTTCGTGCCGTCCGGTTTGCTTTGCCACGATGCTCCTAACGCCGTTTGGAAAGTGTGCTTACAGGAAGGGCGCCCCGCCTTGAGTTGGCGGGGCGCCCTGCGTGTCAGCTCGGCCCAGTCCGAGCTGCGGCCTAGTCTGCCTTTGGTTCCAGGGACCTGCGGCGAACGGCCACCAGTGCGCCGGCGCCGAGCATCACGCCCAGTCCCATGAGCCAGGTAGGAACACTTTCAGCTCCGCCCACTGAGGTCTGCGCGTTGAAGCCCTGGTTGGTGCCCTGGCTGACAGTTGCTGCCCCGGTGCCGGCAGGCGTCTGGACGGTCGCCGCTGCGGCTGGGGTCTGCACGGTGGGGGTGACTGTTGTGACCGGCGTCTGGACAACGGCTGCCGGCTCCGCCGGCGTCTCCACCACCGGCGTCTCCACCACGGCAGGCGGGACCACCACGGGTGGGTCGACCACGACGACGGGCGGGTCGACTACGACGACGGGTGGATCGACTACGACGACGGGTGGATCGACTACGACGACGGGTGGATCGACCACGACGACGGGCGGGTCCACGGGCGGATAGACCGGCGGTTCCTCACCCGGAGGCAGCGGGGCACAGTTGGCGATGTAGGTTATCTTTCCCGCGTTCGTCCAGTTCAGCCCCCCTGGTATGGACGTGTTCGGCGGAATGATGTCGGAGGGATGCCCACCGTGGCCGTTGAGGCCGTTCACATTGAATTGAATTGCTTCCCAGCCCGTTCCGGTTTGTGCGCCGTCGTGGCAGACGATGACCAGATTAGGAGCAGCCACGGCTGGTGCTGTCAGACTGATCAGCCCCAGCCCCATAACCCCCAGTGTTGCTAAGGTACGTTTCATTGTTTTCTCCCCAGGTTGTCTGAAACGGACCATGATGAGGGGGACTAGCGGTGACTCTGAGTGCCCCAGCAGCACGGTCAGCTTGCTTGTAAATTCAGGCTAGGGCGGCGAACGGGTGTGGTCGCGGGTAGCGGGTACTCGTCTTTTTGTTCCTTTGACCTGCGGCGTTACCTGTAGGTACGCGGAAACGGGAGCCCGCTACTGGGTGCAGCCACCCTTGAACGTGGACAGGGCGGCGCCTAACGTTGGAGCATACGAAAGGTGCGTGACCGGCATGGAAATCTACATGTGGTGGCTGGATCTGAATCTGCAAACCAAGGAATGGCTGCGGGAAAACCTCCGTGCGCTGGAACTGCCGTTACCGGTGCTGCAGGGCATCGCCGAAGCCGGCGGACCGCACCCGGATACCCCGGTGGCTGTGCTCACCGAAGCCGACTGGGATTTCATCGAGACGCAGTCCGAATTCGTCGACTGACGCACCGGCGCCGGCGCGGCCACTCCGGGCCCTAACACCCGCAGCAGTCCCCGCGGACCAGTCCACATAGCGATGAAAAGCGTTGCGGGCCTCCGGTCGGGGTGGTTGCATGGGTGCATGGCAACCGCAGAGAACTTTGTCTTAGCAATCGGGACCAAAAAAGGCCTCTGGCTGGCCACCAGCCAGGACCGGAAACATTGGTCCTTCTCCGGCCCGCATTTTCTGATGAGCGAAATCCCCAGCATCGGGATCGACACACGGGACGGCCGGACCCGGATCATGGTGGGCGTCAGGTCCGAGCACTGGGGCCCCACTGTGGCCCATTCCGATGACCTGGGCGCCACCTGGACCGAACCTGAACAGGGTGCCATCACGTTTCCCGAACACACCGGCGCGGCAGTGGAGCGCATCTGGCAGATCTACCCGGACGCAGAGTCGCGGCCAGGGGTGGTATGGGCAGGTGCCGAACCGATTTCGGTCTGGAAATCCACAGATGGCGGCGAGCATTTCGAACTCAACCGCGGGTTATGGGACCATCCTCACCGCAGCGACTGGGGTGCGGGCTACGGCGGCGCCGCCGCCCACTCCATCGTGGTGAATCCGGAGGGTGACAACGTCCACGTCGCCATGAGCACCGGCGGTGTGTACCGCTCGCTCGACGGCGGTGAGTCCTGGGAGCCCCGCAACAAGGGTATTTCGGCCTACTTCATGCCGGACCCCAATCCTGAGTTCGGCCAGTGCATCCACAAGATCGCGGCCGATGCTGCGGTGGTAGGGCGGCTGTACGCGCAGAATCATCACGGCGTCTACCGCACGGATGACAACGGCGAAAACTGGAACTCCATCGCCGAGGGACTTCCGGCCGACTTCGGTTTTGTGATGCTGACGCACCCGCGCCGGGAAGGAACCGCCTGGGTTGTGCCGCTCAAGGCCGACGGCGAGCGGACCCCGCCCGAAGGGAAGCTTGCCGTGCACCGGACGGACGATGCCGGGGCCAGCTGGAAGCGCCTGGACACGGGCCTGCCCGAGGGTGAGTACAACAGTGTGCTTCGTGACGCCGCTGGCGTGGATTCATCCGAGCCGGCCGGCGTCTACTTCGGAACGCGCGGCGGCACGGTGTACGCCAGCGCGGATGAAGGGGAGACGTTTGCTGAAGTGGTCAGCCATCTCCCCGATGTCCTGTGTGTCCGCGCCGCCGTGCTCGCCGTGGCTGGACTGCCGGTTCCGGAAACGGCGGCTGCCCGCGGTGCCTGACATCAGCGTGGTACTTCCCAGCATTCTGCAGCCCCTCGCCGGCGGGCAGTCCATCCTGACTGCGCCCGCCGAAGGGACGGTGACGGTGCGAAGCCTGCTGGATTCGGTGACCGGGGGTTACCCGGTGCTGGCCAGGCGGCTGCGGGACGAAACCGGCGCACTTCGCCGCTGCGTGAATATTTACGTTGCCGGTGACGAAGTGCGCCGGCTCCAAGGCTTGGAAACCGAGGTGTCGCCAGGCCAGGAGGTGCTGGTCATCCAGTCGGTGGCCGGAGGTTAAGCCAGGCGGCTCCCTAACGGCGGGCAGTCCTAACTGACTACGGCCCGGCGTCGTGGTGCTGATGGTGTGTGGAATGGCGGCGCCCGGTCAGACAATCCGCCAGACGCTGCATTCGTCCGTATTGATCGCTTTCCGCGAGCCTGTGTGATGGTCCATGATCCAGACAACGCCGATGCCCGGGGCGGTCTCTTGGACGCTGCCTCGGCGGACCACCACGTCGTCATAGCTGGGGCCTACAGAGAGGCGTGCCTCGATTTCATCGCCGCGGTGGAGCTGGTCCAGGGCGCGGACTCTTGTTACATGGGCTTTGGCTTCCTTCAACATGGGGGCCTCCTGGCTGGAGCTGGTGCCTGCGCTTGCCGGCACTTCCAGTGTGGCCGCGCAATGTTGCGCCCGCGTTTCCTCAACGTTAGGAGCCGGTTAGTTCTCCGCGATCCGCTCGTTTCCGCCGGCACCAATGGATTCGGAGGACGCCACGCTCGAGACCCTGCCGGGGCCTTCAGATGGACATCGTGCCAGTTCAGGCCTACCGCCGGCCGGTCTCCCGGACAACAATGGGCACTATGCAACTTCCCGTGATGCCTCCCGTTCCGCCCATGCTCGCCAAAGCCGTCAGCGGGATACCGGACGGGGCCCTCAGCTATGAGCCCAAGTGGGACGGGTTCCGGTCCATCATCTTCCGTGACGGCGATGAGCTGGAGATCGGCAGCCGCAACGAAAAGCCCATGACCAGGTATTTTCCTGAACTCGTGGAGGCCCTGAAGGAGAACCTGCCGCCCCGCTGTGTGCTGGACGGCGAGATTGTCCTGGTGGGGGCAGCTGGTGACCGGCTGGATTTTGACGCCCTGCAGCAGCGCATCCATCCCGCCGCCAGCCGCGTGAAACTTCTCGCCGAACGGACCCCGGCCAAGTTCGTGGCCTTTGACCTGCTGGCCCTCGGCGGCGACGACTACACCGGCCGGCCCTTCGCCGAGCGTCGGGCAGCGCTGGAAAAGGCGCTTGCGGGCAGCAAGGCTCCCGTCCACCTCACGGCGGCAACCCAGGACAAAGCGGTCGCTGAACAATGGTTCCATCAGTTCGAAGGCGCAGGCCTGGACGGGATTGTGGCCAAGCCGCTGGACGGTAGCTATCAGCCGGACAAACGCGTGATGTTCAAGGTCAAGCACGAACGTACGGCCGATTGTGTGGTGGCCGGCTACCGCGTGCACAAGAGCGGGCCGGACGTGATCGGCTCGCTGCTGCTGGGCCTGTACAAGGACGACGGCGGCCTGGCCAGCGTGGGAGTGATCGGCGCCTTCCCCATGAAGCGCCGCCAGGAGCTTTTTGCCGAACTGCAGCAACTGGTCTCCGACTTTGACGGGCACCCGTGGGCGTGGGCCAAGCAGGGGGAAGGCGAACGGACCCCACGCAACGCCGAAGGCAGCCGGTGGAGCGCCGGCAAGGACCTGTCCTTTGTGCCGCTCCGGCCTGAACTGGTGGTGGAGGTCCGGTACGACCATATGGAAGGTGAGCGTTTCCGCCACACTGCCCAGTTCAACCGCTGGCGGCCGGACCGGGATCCCGCGTCATGCACCTACGGACAGCTGGAGGAACCAGTCAGCTTCGACCTTGCCTCGGTCCTGGACACCGGCCGGCCGTAGGCGCCCGGTTCCCAGAAGGCACCCAAGCCGCCGCCCGCCGTCGTACGCTCCTGCCCGATTGCCTCCCCGAGGACACGGGAAAGACCGGCGTGTCTTGGGGACGCGCCGGGCTCTTCAGCAAGCAACTGGGCAGGAACGCCAGCTCGCCGAGGAGCCCTACTTCAGGCCGAGCTGCCTGGTGGGGACGTTGAAGGTCGCCTTGGCTGTCAGGGCGGAGATGGCCGAGATGCCGCAGATGATGGCGGTGAAGACGCTAATCTGGACCCAGCCACCGTGGCCCGCGAAATCGTGGCTACCGCGAAGCTCGTCTCGGCGGATCTGACCGCGCGGCGCTAAACGCCCGGGGCTGACCGCGGCAGGCAGCCGCGCGAACGGGCAGCAAAAGCCCCCAAAACGCGAATCTGAGCGAATTAGCTGCCAGTTCGCGCAAGGGGTCATAGACTCGAGCCAACTACGTCCGTAAGGGAGTTGGCGGTTTGAAACTGGGCATACCGCGGGAACGGCATGAGGGTGAGCGGCGTGTGGCCGCCACGCCGGAAACGGTCAAGCAGCTGGCGGGGCTTGGCCTGGACGTCCTGATCGAGGCAGGAGCAGGGGCCGCCGCCGGCCACTCAGACCTCGATTACGCGGACGCCGGCGCCCGCATAGTCCAGGACCTGGATCCCGGCGAACTGAACGTCCTGGTCCACGTCCGCCCGCTGGAACCCCCGACGGCGGCAGCTCTGAAAAGGGGCGCCGTCACCGTTGGCCTGGCGTCGCCGTCGTCCGAGCTCGCCACGGTGCAGGCCCTCGTGGAAGCCGGCGTCACCGCCTTCGCCCTGGAACTGGTGCCCCGCATCTCGCGCGCCCAGTCCATGGACGCGCTCAGCTCCCAGGCCCTGGTGGCCGGCTACCGCTGCGTTTTGGAAGCCGCCATCCGGCTCCCGCGCTTCTTCCCGCTGTACATGACCGCTGCCGGCACCGTCCCGCCGGCCCGGGTGCTGGTGCTCGGCGCCGGGGTTGCCGGGCTGCAGGCCATCGGCACAGCGAAACGGCTGGGGGCCAGGGTCTCTGCCAACGACATTCGGCCCGCCTCCGCCGACGAGGTCGCGTCGATGGGCGGTACGTTCATCAAACTTGATCTGGAAACGGCGGAGGCATCGGGCGGATACGCCCGCGAACTAAGCGCCGACCGCGGCGCCCTGCAGCGTGAACTCCTCGCCCCGCACGTCGCCATGGCGGATGTCCTGATCACGACGGCGGCCGTCCCGGGCAGGCGCGCACCGCTCCTCGTCAGCCGCCAAATGGTGCAGGGCATGCGCCCCGGTTCCGTCGTGGTCGACCTCGCCGCTGAATCCGGCGGCAACGTTGAGGGTGCCGTTCCCGGTGCGGACATCCTGATCCCCACCGCTGACGGTCAGGGCCACGTCACGCTGGTGGGGCTGAAGGATGCGCCGTCCGCGATGGCGCAGGACGCATCCCGGCTGTATGCCAAGAATGTTACCAACCTGCTCGCCCTGATGATCCGGGACGGCACCGTTGCCCCCGATTTCGAGGACGAGGTGGTAGCTGGCGCGTGCCTGACGCACGACGGCGCGGTGCGACACCCGCCCACGGCCGAGGTTTTGGCGGCGCTTGTCCCCACCCTGCCGGACCACGCACCCCGGGTCCAGAACGGCGGGATCCAGAACGACGGGGACCATAGCGACAGGGTCCAGAACGACGGGGGAATCTGATGGACGGTATGAGCCTGCTGACGGTCACCGTGCTGGCGGTGTTTGTGGGCTTCGAAGTGGTCTCCAAGGTCTCCAGCACCCTGCATACCCCGCTGATGTCCGGCGCCAACGCCATCCACGGCATCATCCTGGTGGGCGCCATCATTGTGGCCGGGCAGGCCGCGGAACCGTGGATCCTGGCCGTGGCACTGCTCGCCGTGGTGCTGGCCACCGCCAACCTGGTGGGCGGCTTTGTGGTGACGGACCGGATGCTGCATATGTTCCGTGCCCGGAAGGACGTCGCCAGCGGTGGCGCCCCGGTCCAGGGCGCCCCGCTCAACCAATCCACCGGTAAGGAGGACCCGAAGTGACTCGCCTCGATCCGGTCTGGACCTCGCTTCTCTACCTCGCCGCCGCGGTGTTCTTTATCTTGGCGCTTCGCGGGCTCAGCTCGCCCCGGACAGCCCGCCGCGGCAACCTCATCGGTGCATTCGGTGCGCTGCTCGCCGTGGTCACGGTCTTCCTTTCCGCCCGGCTGGACAACATCCCTTGGATCATCGGTGCCATCGCGGTGGGGACCGCAGTGGCCGCGCCGGTGGCCCGGCGCGTGCAGATGACCCAGATGCCCCAGCTCGTCGCGCTGTTCAACGGGGTGGGCGGCGGCGCCGCAGCCCTGGTGGCGCTGCTGGAACTCAGCCATACGGCCGACCCCTGGGTTCGCGTCGCAATCGTGTTCACCCTCCTGGTGGGGGCCGTTTCCTTTGCAGGCTCCGGGGTCACTTTCGCCAAACTCCAGGAGCTGATGACCACCCGCCCCGTCGTTTTTCCGGGCCTCCCCGTCGTGATGGCCGCGGTGCTGCTTGCAGCGGTGGGCACCGCCGGCGCAGTCGTCCTGACCGGTTCCCCGGCGCTTGCGGTGCTGCTGATGGTGCTGGGCCTGGCTGCCGGCGCGCTGCTGGTGCTGCCGGTGGGCGGTGCGGACGTGCCCATTGTCATCTCGCTCCTGAACGCGTTCACCGGCCTGGCCGTGGCGGCGTCGGGCGTGGTGCTGGGCAACGTGCTGCTGGTGGTGGCCGGCACGCTTGTGGGCGCCTCCGGTAGCATCCTCACCCGGGCCATGGCGGCCGCGATGGGCCGCAGCGTGGCCGGCATCCTGTTCGGTGCGTTCAAGGGAGGTTCGACGGCGGGATCCACCGCCGTGAGCGAACGTCCCGTCAGGTCCTCCAGCGCGGAGGACGTCGCGGTGCTTCTGGGCTACGCGCAGCGGGTGATCATCGTCCCCGGCTACGGCCTGGCCGTGGCCCAGGGCCAGCACACCGCGGCCGAGCTGGCCCTGGCCCTCGAAGCCCGCGGTATCGAGGTGGACTTCGCCATTCACCCCGTGGCCGGCCGGATGCCGGGGCACATGAACGTGCTCCTGGCCGAGGCTAACGTGCCGTACGAATCACTCAAGGAGATGGGCGAGATCAACTCCGAATTCCGGATGGCCGACGTCGCTTTGGTGGTGGGCGCCAATGATGTGGTGAACCCGGCAGCGAAGACGTCCTCAGGCTCGCCGATCTACGGCATGCCCATCCTGGAAGTGGCCGACGCCCGCCAGGTGATTTTCCTGAAACGCTCCATGCGGCCCGGTTTCGCCGGAATCGAGAACGAGCTCCTGTACGAGCCGCAGACCTCGCTGCTCTTTGGCGACGCCAAGGATTCACTCGCCAAGGTGCTGGGCGCGGTGAAGGCGCTGTAACGAAGTACGCTGTCCCCAGGCCCACATACCCATGTCAGCGAAGGACACCATGACAGCCAACAGCTCCACTTCCCTCAAACGCCCGGCCATCATCATCAACCCTGCCAAACCGGTGGACATCGACGTGCGTGCCCTGGCGGCGAAGCACTGCTCGGAGAACGGCTGGGGCGAGCCCATCTGGCTGGAGACCACCAAGGAGGACCCTGGCGTCGGCCAGGCGAGGGAGGCACTCACGCAAGGGGCCGACGTCGTTATTGCTGCCGGCGGCGACGGTACTGTGCGGTGTGTGGCCGAGGTCCTGGCCGGTGGCGATGTGCCCATGGGGTTGCTTCCGTTCGGCACGGGAAACCTGCTGGCCCGCAACCTCGGCATGGACGTCACGGACTTTGACGGTGCCATGGCCGGTGCGCTGGCGGGCACCGAGCGGAAGATCGACATTGTCCGGGCCGTCCGCAATGACCCGGACAAGGAGCAGGTCTTCCTGGTGATGGCGGGCGTGGGCTATGACGCGACCATCATGGCCGACACCAACGAGGAGCTCAAGGACAAGGTGGGCTGGCTGGCCTACGTTGACGCCGGGATCCGGAACCTGCCGGGCAAGCCGGTGAAGGCAACCATCGTGATCGACGGCAAGGACGTGGTGCACCGCGGGGTCCGCAGCGTGATGGTGGGCAACTGCGGCAAGGTCCAGGGCGGACTCGAGATCTTCCCGGACGCCAAGATGGATGACGGCCTGCTGGACGTGGCGGTGCTGGCCCCGAGGGGGAAGCTCGGATGGTTCTCCGTGATCGCCGGCATGATCGGCAAGGGCCGCGGAAAGGACACATCCGTGGAGTACTACCAGGGCAAATCCGTGGAGATCACCCTCGAACACAACGATGACTACCAGATCGACGGCGACCACGAAGGCGACGGAAAGCACGTCCTGATGACCATTGAGCCCGGCGCGCTGACCATCCGGATGTAGCCCAACCAGGCTGCTGGAACAGCAGGCCACTGACCCGCTGCCTGGCCGTTAGCCGGCCAGCAGCCTGCCCCACCTCGGTGCGAGCAAGGGTGACCCGGCAAGTTTGAGGCAGTGCCACAGCGTCACGGCCACGGAGTCCAGCACCGGAACTCCGGTTTCTGCCTCCACTTCCGCCGCGATGTTGGCGCCGTACAGGTTGGTGCAGAGGTAGACCAGGGCGTCCGGACGGGCTGCGGCCAGCTCCAGCGACCCCGGCCGCATCTCGTCGTCGGTGACCCGGGCGAACGACTCGTTGTCGCTCAGCCCCAGGGCGCGGTGGCCGATGGTTTTGATCCCGTGCCGCTGGTAGGAGTCCATGACCGCGAGGTTGACGTCCTCCGTGTACGGCGTGAAAAGCCCTATCCGCTCCGTGCCGAAGGACTCGAAAGCCTCCAGATAGGCCAGCGTGGACGTGGTGGCCGGGATGCCCGTAGCGTCCGTGATTTCGCCGGCCAGCTCCCGGTCGTGGTCCGCGCCAAGCCAGGAGCCGGACGTGCCGTTCCAGGCGATGACATCCACATCGGCCGTTGCCAGCAGCTCGGCGGCGGTGCGCATAACGGCGGGGTCGAACTGCTTGTCCGAGGAGTCATCCAGGGCGATCCGGATGACGGGGATCCGGGTGAAATGGATGGTGACGTCGTCCCGGTCGCCCAGGATGCGGTAGCTCTGCGGCTCCAGGCAGGTGTTGGAGGACGGCACGATCATGCCGATGCGGGTCTTGCGTGCTGCGGAAGGCATGGCTGCTCCTACTTTGCTGCGGAGAGGGTTGCGGGTGTGGTGGCGCGGGCGGACTCCGCGGCGGACGCGAGGTGTTCGCGGAAGCCGTTGCGGGCCACGAAACGCCCCACGGCGCCGGGATCGTGGAAGCCGGCACCGTCGAGCACCACCCGCCCGGCGGACACCACGACGGCGGGCCAGCCGGTGAGCGTCCGGCCGTCGAACGGCGAGAAATCGGTGCCCATGTGCAGCGCGCCGCCGTCGACCGTCCGTTCGTTGGCGGGGTCGAAGATCACCAGGTCGGCGTCGAAACCTTCGGCGATGGTCCCCTTGCCGGGGACCGCGTTGATGCGGGCCGGACCCGCGGCGAAGACTTCTACGAATTCTTCCACCGAGCTGCCGGCGGAAGCCATGGCCGTGAAGGTGACGGGCATCCGGGTTTCCACACCGGGCAAACCGTGCGGCATGGCGCGGACGTCGTCCGTGCGCTCGCGCTTCTGGGAAAGGTCGTAGCAGGAGTGGTCCGAGGAGACGGTGTGGATGGCGCCGCCGGCCAGCCGTTCCTTGAGTGCGGCCACGGTTTCGGGGCTGCGCATCGGCGGGCAGCAGGCGTACCACTCCGGGAACGCTGACCCGTAGACCGTGTCATCGAGGGTGAGGTAGTGCGGGCACGTCTCGGAATAGGCTTCCTGTCCGCGGGTACGTGCCTCGGTGACCAGATCCACGGCGCCCGGCGTGGACTGGTGTACGAAGTACACGGGGGCCTGGGTGTACTCGGCCATGGCCAGGGTTTCCTTGACCGAGATTTCCTCGGCGAGTTCCGGCCGCGTGCGGTGCAGGTGTTCGATACCGATCCTGCCGTCGTCGGCGTGCTGCTGCGTGCAGTCGCTGATGATGGGGTCGTGTTCGGCGTGGATGTAGGTGAGGCCGTCGAGTCGGACCATCTCGCGCATGACCTTCAGGATGGTGTCCCCGTCTGCCATGGTGCTGCCGCGGTTGGTGGTGTACATCTTGACGGACCGGACGCCCTCGGCGGCGAGCTGCTCCAGCTGCCACGGCACGGTTTCGTCCCAGCTCACTACCGCACCGTGTAGGGCAACGTCGCAGCGGGACTCAACGGCGAGTTCCTTCTTGTGCAGGACGGCGGCCAGTGGGGTTTCCTGGGCGTCCCGGGGGATGCCAAAGTCGATGATCGTGGTGGTGCCGCCCCACAGTGCCGCGGTCGAAGTGGTGCGGTAGTCGTCGAGGGTGCGGAAGCGTCCGGTCACCTGGGCCACATGGCAGTGGCCGTCCACGCCGCCGGGAATCACCAGCCGTCCGGCGGCGTCGATGGTGCGTTCGGCTGCGGGTATTGCTTCCGAGGCTTCCACGAGTTGGGTGATCAGGCCGTTCTGGATCACGATGTGGGCGTTCTGGCGCCCGAAGCTGTTAACTACTGTGGCGTTGGCGATGACAAGGTCGGGCTGGCGGGACATCGTGGTCCTCCTAAAGCTGTGAAGCGGCGTGTGCGGACTGGGCGGCGGCCATGGCGGCGTCGAGGTTTTCGGAGAGGCCGTTGCGGGCCTTCACCGGCGGCGGCGCGAAGGCCCCGGCCCGGTGCGGGCCGGACTGAAGCCCGACGACGGCCTCCGCCATGCGGATGCCGGCTGAGATGCCGTCCACCACCGGAACCGGGATCTGGCCCCGAAGTTCGCGGGCCAGCCCGGCAAGAGGCGCCCCTGCGAGGATCACGACGTCGGCGTCGTCCTCGGTCACGGCCTGCCGGCTGAGTGCCAGCAGTGTTTCCTTGAAGTCGTGCTGCACGGACCCGATGCCGTTAAGGCTTTCGTTGATGGAGCGGATGGAGGCCAACCGGCCGCCGAGGCCGAAGCGTTCCACGCAGTCCAGGTACCAGGGTTTGATCCGGTCCGAGATGGCGATGATGGAGAAACGGTGGCCCTGCAGTGCAGCGGCGCACAGGGCGGCTTCCGTGATGCCGATGACGGGCACGTCAGTGAGCTCCTTCAGGGCAGGCATACCCGGATCGCCGAAGGCCGCCACGACAACACCGTCGATACGGTCCCCGCGTGAGGCGCCGTCAGAGATGGTGCTGCTGGCAGCGTCTGCGGTGTATTCGGCGATGACTTCTGCTACGGCGCCGGCGGCGATCAGGGACTCAAAGCGGGTTTCGATGTATTCGACGCCGTGCCCTGCCGTGCGGACCACGAGTTCGGTGTCCGGTGCGGCCGAGCGGAGGGCTTCGGATTCAATCAGGGCCGTAACGTCGTGGCTGATATTGGGGTTGATGATAAGGAGTTTCATATTTTCTTCCGGTGAAGAGCGGGTTCTGTTTTCTGGAAGTCGTCGGGGAACTGCTCGCGGTACTTGCCGATGTGCGACGCAGACTGGGCCGCGGCACGGTCCGGATCGCCGCTGGCAATGGCGCCGGACAATTCCCGGTGTTCCTGGATCAGTTCGGGCAGGTCGCTGACGTGCCGGAACAGCCAGTGCATGCGGCCCTGCAGTGGTTCCAGTGCGGATTTGAGGAAGCCGTTGTCCGCGATCCGGGTGATGGCGTCGTGGAATTCGCTGTTGGCCCGGTGGGCTTCCATGACGGCGCCCTTGGCGAGGCAGCGTTCGGCCTCCTCCAGCAGGCCGTCAAGGTAGCCCAGGTCCTCCGGTGTTGCGCGGACGGCGGCAAGCCGGCAGGCCAGCACTTCCAGTGACTGCCGGACGTCGAAGAGATCCTCCACGTCCTTGGGGCTGAGTGAGCTGACCTCGGCTCCGCGGGCTCCCCGGTCGCTGAGGAGGCCCTCTTGGCGCAGCATCCGGAGCGCCTCGCGGACCGGCAGCCGGGAGACATTGAACTCGGCTGCCAGGTCACGCTCCACCAGCCGTGTGCCGGGAGCGTAATGCCCTTCAAAGATCCTGGTGCGGAGGGTGTCCCGGACAGTCTCGCGGAGGGGGCGTTCCTTGTCCTGGGTCTCTGCGGCGGTAAGCATGGTGCTCCATTCGGATTCTTTGGTGGCGTTACGCTCCCGGTGGCCGGAAGATGATGCTGTGGCCTAGCTTAGGGCGGGCCGGCGTGGACGGTTGTCCTACAGTTGGCCTAGACGGGAAGCCGCTTGTTGTAGTTCAACGTCAGGACAGCGGCGCCCATGATGATTGCGGATCCCACGAAGTACAGCAAAGCCCACGTGTAGGAGCCGGTCGCCCCGACGATCAGGCCCACGGCTATCGGAGTGACGAAACCGGCGATGTTACCGCTGAAGTTCATGGCGCCGCCCAGGACACCGGCGTTCGTCCGGCCGCCCAAGATGGAGGGGATGCTCCAGAACAGGCCCACCCAGCGGAGGAAGAACATGACCACGGACAGGAGGACCACAGCGGTTGTCGAATCGGCAACGATGGTCACTCCGATGAGGCCGCCGATTACCACGATGCTGGAGATACCGAGGAGGGTCCGCATAACGAGGTTGGCCGAAGCTCCGGAGTTGCGCCATTTGTCGGCGATGGTGCCGCCCAGGATTTCCCCGACGAATCCGGCCCCGAAGATCACGAAGGTGGACCAGCCGATGGTCTTGAGGTCAAAGCCCTTGGCCTGTGCGAGGTAGAGCGGGCCCCAGGTGAGCAGGCCGTAGAACACGCCGTTGAAACCCAGCCAGCCGAAGCACATTGCCCAGAAAGACCGGAATCGCAGGTAGGGCAGCAGCGCGCGCTTTCCTTTGCTGCCGTCGAGTGCGGCTTCGGCGTCCTCGGCCGCGTGGGAGGCCTCAAGGTATTCCGCCTCGGCTTCGTTGACCCCGGGGTGCTGCCGCGGGTTGTCCCGGACGTACCACCACACGGCAAGGCCCATCAGGACGGTGGCGGCGCCGGCGATGATGAACGCGAGGCGCCAACTGCCAGTCGAGGCGATCAGGCCGGCAATGAGGATGCCGCCCAGGCCGGCACCAAGGGGGGCCCCGGCGTCGAGGATGGTGGCACCGCGGCCACGTTCGGATTTGTGCATCCAGATGGCGTTCAGCTTGCCGCCGGCCGGCATAACGCCGGCTTCCGTAACGCCGATACCCATCCGGGCAATGAACATGCTGAGGAAGCCGCCGGCGAAGCCGGAGGCGGCCGTGGCCGCACCCCATCCGACGCAGGATGCCGTCATGACCTTGCGGGGACCGAACTTGTCGATCAGCAGGCCTACCGGCACCTGCATCAGCGCGTAGGTCCAGAAGAAGGCGGAGAGTAGGAGCCCCACGAGCTCTGGGGCGAGATTGAATTCTTTCTGGATGATCGGGAGGGCCACCGAGATGGACCCCCGGTCGATGTAATTGACGGCCACGAGGACCAGCAGGAGCAGGAACATTTTCCAGCGGACGTTGGTGCGACGTTGCACGCCGTCCTTTGGCTGTTGGCTGCTGGTCTCGGGGTTCGAGGTGCCGTCAGCGCTTGCTGTTTTGGTATTCGGAATAGACACAGTTTCTCCTTCACGGGGAAGTTGCGGATGGGGAACGGAGAGATCCGGGATTATGGAAAGTATGGCCCGCGGGTGGGCGGGTGATAGAAGAGTGTGGCTCCGGATTGCGCGTTGGGAAGCGCCGGAAAATGTCTTGCATCTTTTGGGATCCCGTTTTGGGATCCCAAAATTAAAGATAGAAGTGACCCGCGCCACTGTCAAGGCTTTTCTTCAATTGCGCCGGTGCGGGCCTTAAAAAACGGATTGTGACTGGCTGCGCCGCGGCATGGAGAAGTGTTGTTAGACCTTCCGCATGCCGGGTCAGGTCCGACGGCGGCGGCCCAGTGCCGGGTGCTAGTGCTGTCAGCTGGCGTCAGGTCGGTGGGCCAAAATTTCGGCGAGCTCGGCGAGCCGGTGCGCGCGGGCTGACTCGGCGGGTGTGAACGGTTCGCCGGGACGGGCGAACGTGATGGGTCCGTGCCAGGCCGTGGGGATCTTCAGGCGGGTGCCGGCGTCGTCCTTTTCCAGGACCGCCTCCGCAGGCGTAAGGATGCGGGCACGAAGCAGCTCGGCGACGGCCAGCGGCAGCTCGTCAGGGGCATCGGCGATCCGGGCCGCCAGGCTCAGCGCCTTCGTCTGGCCGTCCGCCATGGCCAATGCGGTGGTGGGCCAGACCCGCGACCGCGAGCCGCCGCCGTCGTGCAGTGCCTCCAGCAGGTGCCGTTCACTGAGGGTCCCCGGCGCCGAGAGCACAAACTCGTCCAGCACGCCGCCGGCAACCGGGTGGACGTGGATGCTGAGGATGTTGGTGTCCAGTCGGGCCAGCGCCTGGGTGATTTTCTGCAGCGAACCCGGATGGTCCTGGAGCACCGTTCGCGTCCGCCACAACGCCGGTGCGCTGCTCAGCTTCCTGTGGTGCCGGAGGGTCGGCGCGTGCAGCCAGCCGCGGAGGATCCGGGCGGCTGAGGGCTCCGCCACCCAGATCACCAGCACGGTGGCAGTGAACGTGAGGACCAGGACCTTGGCAAAATACGGCAGGTGAGTTTCCACCACGAGGGCATGGACCAGCAGTTCGATCGGGAGCATAACGGCCACGTTGGCCAAGGTCAGGCGGGTCTTGGTCGGTTCCGGCATCAGGCCGCAGACTTCACAGCTCAAATCAGCCGCGGGAGGCTTCCTAGGGGCAGGCTTCCTTGCGGTGGGCTTCATGCCTCAAGGATCACAGGGTGGTGTTTCGGCGGCGTTGCCCTGCAGTTCCGATCGTGGGAACAGGCTGCCGTAAGATCAATGTGGACGTCAGCGCGGGCGCCAGTGATGTACCGGTTGGACTGCAGGAAGGCGCCATCAGCACGTGAAGATCCTCGCTGGGATTTTCAGCATCGCTCCCGCAAACAAGGACCACCGGCTGGCCCTCCGCTGTGCGGTGGGAGTGTTTATTCAGCTTCTCACCCTGGTAGTGACCGGCGGCTGTTCCGTGGCCATCTACGTGGCTTCGGGATCGTCGAGACGGTGATCGGTGCCGCCGTCGGGATCGCCGTGGTGCTGGCGCCTGTCCTCCGGCGGCGGGTGCCGCAGGTACCGGGTTCGCCGAGTGAGAGCTGAGCCGGATGTAATCCGGAGGCGGGAGGGTTGCCGGGCGCGGCGCCAGGCCTCAGGAACCCAGCCGGCCGCCAGACTCCTCGAGGTAGCAGGACCCGCACAGGGATTCGTACCAGACGTCCTGGCCGTCGATGGCCACCTGATCGCCGTCGAACACCACCTTGTTGCCAACCCGCCGGGTGTTGAAGATGGCCTTGCGCCCGCACCGGCAAATGGTCTTGAGCTCTTCCAGCGTGTGGGCCACCTCCAGAAGCCGGCGTGATCCCGGGAAGGCGTGAGTCAAAAAATCGGTCCTGATGCCGTAGGCAAGTACCGGGACGTTGTCCAGGACGGCGATGCGGAACAGGTCATCCACCTGGTCCGGCGTCAGGAACTGGGCCTCGTCCACCAGAAGACAGGCCACGGGCTTCTGGTCCACGTGCTCCAGCAGCGCATCCGGGTCATCGCCGGCCGCATGGGCGGCGAAGAGTTCGCGCACGGGGGTGGTGGCGGACAGCAGGAAGTCCGCGGACCGTGTCATGCCCAGCCGGGACACAATGTCCGTATCGCCCTTGGTATCCACGCCAGGCTTGGCCAGCAGGACGCGCTGTCCGCGCTCCTCGTAGTTGAAAGCGGCCTGCAGGAGCCCGGTGGACTTGCCGGAGTTCATGGCGCCGTAGCGGAAGTAGAGCTTGGCCAAGAGAGTCCTTTCAAGGGGTCCGGCTATCGATCCTATGCCGTACGACCCAGAGGCCCATGGTGGTGACGTGACGCGGGGCCGGCCGGCGTAAGGCGCGTCCCGCCGTCGTCAGTCCTGAATGAGCGTTTCAGTCAGGTGATGAGTGGGAATCCGGTCCCGCTCATAGGTGATTTCGGTGTAGCCGTGTGGCTCCGGCTTGCCGGCCGGGCTGAGGTTCACGAAGACGATCTCTTCGATGGTGAGGATGCTCTGGCGCGTGATCATGTTGCGGACTTCGGCGCGCATGGTCAAGGATGTCCGGCCGAAGCGCGTTGCCGCCAGGCCCATCTCCACCAGGTCGCCCTGCACGGCGGAGCTCACGAAGTTGATCTCCGAGATGTACTTCGTGACGGCGCGGCCGTTGCCAAGCTGGAGGATGGCGTAGATCGCGGCTTCCTCATCAATCCATTTCAGCAGGCTTCCGCCAAAAAGGGTTCCGTTGGCGTTCAGGTCCTCCGGCCGGATCCATTTGCGGGTGCGGAAGGTGATGTCAGTGGATTCCATATGGCGAGGTTAGCGTGCCGCGGCGCACGTTACGCGGTGGCTGTTGTTGTGTAACGGACCTCCGCCCGGATTTGGCTCACGCCATGGCAGTGTGGGCGGCACTGTGCGAGTCAATCGACTTGGCGTAGCAGTACGAGTGCTCCACTCCCACGTATGCGCCAAAGCTGGGGACGGAGTCGAAGCCGGAGCTCTCGTAGAAGTTCCGGCCGTCCGGCTGCGCTGAACCCGCTTCGGCCTTGATGCGCGTGATGCCCTGCTTATGCGCCTCTGCTTCGAGGGCCGCCAGGATGGAGCTGGCCACGCCCGATCCCCGCGTATACGGGAGCACGTAAAGCCGCTTGATTTCGGCAGTAGAGCCGTCCAAAAGCCGGAGTCCGCCGCAGCCCACGGGCTGTCCCGAGCCTTTGTCGTACGCCACCAGGAACACGGCGCAGTCGGCGCCCGACGGCGGGGTCCCCGGTTCGTGGTCAGGGGTACCGAAGCGGGCGTCCAGTTCCGCCTGCTGGGCCCTGCGCAGATCGGCGCCCACGGGGTTGGACCAGGTGACCGAACGGATGTTGAGCCGCGGATTGGTCTGCATGACTGCCTCGTTTCGCCGAAGGGTGATGCCTGATAATCCTAAGAGCCCGTGGTTACCGTGGTGTTTCCTGCGCGTAAGGGGATGGAGAACTTGCCTGCTACCTCTGGGTACCGGTGGGGTCCTCGGCGGTCGGATCCGCAAGGGCGAGGCCGCCCACCGGGCTCCCGTCCCAATGGATCAGCTTCCAGCCGGCCCCGGGGTTCCCTTCCAGGGCCACGATGCCGGTGTTGGACAGGACATGCCGGGCAGCGAACTCATGGTCGGCGCCGGCGGCGCGGAGACCTGTCCAGGTGCGGATGGCGGCGCCGTGACTCACGACGGCCGCGACGGCGGCGCCCCCATTGCTGGTCGCGCGCTCGGCAATCCGGTCGATGGCGTTGTCGAATCGTTCGAAAAAGTCGTGGCCGTTCGGGCCGGCAGGCATCCTGCGGTCCAGGTCACCGGCTGCCCACGCAAACACCGTACCCATGTACCGCATGTGCGACTCGTGGTCGGTCAGTTTCTCCAGGGCCCCTGCCTCGATTTCGTGCAGACCATCCAGGATTTCAACCTCGAGTCCGTGGAGCCGGGACAGTGGGCCGGCCGTGATCTGGGTCCGCAGAAGCGTTGATGTGTACAGGGCGCCTATCTGCTCGTTGGCCAGGGACCGTGCCATGGCCTCTGCTTGGCGTTCGCCCAGTCCGGTCAGCCCGGGCCCTGGGTGGGCAGTGTCCAGCTGGCCGAGTACGTTGCCGGGGGTCTGTCCGTGGCGGATGAGCAGCAGCTTCATGACTCCAGTTTCGCATCCGGCGGGGCATTCCGGCGTCGGCAACAGGTTCGGCAAGCTTAACGAAAGGAAGGGGCCGGGCCCTCAAAGGACCCGGCGCCGCCGTCGTAGGTTCATGGCCGAGCGAGCCGGCTTAACTGAGGTGGTCCACCAGCTGGTCCGCGATGCCGGTGTACTTGCCCGGGGTGAGGGCGAGCAGCCTGGCCTCTGCCTCGGGGGATAGTCCCAGGCTCTGAACGAATTCCTGCATGCGGGCGGCATCCACACGCTGGCCGCGGGTGAGGTCCTTGAGCCGCTCGTACGGGTTTTCCATGCCTTCGACGCCGGCGATCGCCTCGGCGCGCATGACCATCTGGATGGCCTCGCCCAGGACTTCCCAGTTGGTGTCCAGGTCTTCGGCGAGAACGTCTTCGGCAACGTCGAGGCGGTCCAGGCCCTTGGCCACGTTGGAGATCGCCAGGAGGGAGTGGCCGAACGCCACGCCGATGTTGCGCTGGCTGGAGGAGTCGGTGAGGTCGCGCTGCCAGCGGGAGGTCACCAGTGTTGAGCCGAGCACGTCCAGGAGGCCGGAGGAGATTTCCAGGTTGGCCTCGGCGTTCTCGAACCGGATGGGGTTGACCTTGTGCGGCATGGTGGAGGATCCGGTGGCGCCGGCCACGGGGATCTGGGCGAAGTAGCCAATGGAGATGTAGCTCCACACGTCCGTGCAGACGTTGTGCAGGATCCGGTTGAACCGGGCCACATCGGCGTATAGCTCGGCCTGCCAGTCGTGGCTTTCGATCTGCGTGGTCAGCGGGTTCCAGGACAAGTCCAGGCCCTCGACGAAGGACTTGGCCACCTGCTGCCAGTCGGCGCCGGGGACAGAAGCCACATGGGCTGCGTATGTCCCGGTGGCGCCGTTGATCTTGCCCAGGTATTCGGTCTTGGCGATCCGATCCAGCTGGCGGGTCAGGCGGTGCGCAATGACTGCCAGTTCCTTGCCCAGGGTGGTGGGCGTGGCCGGCTGGCCGTGCGTGCGGGACAGCATGGGGACTGCGCGGTTGACCTCGGCCATCTTGCTGATCTGGGCAACGAGGGCGCGTGCGGCGGGCAGCCACACGTCCTCCACAGCACCCTTGACGCCCAGGGCGTAGGAGAGGTTGTTGATGTCCTCGGACGTGCAGCCGAAGTGGACCATGGCGGTCAGGTTCTCGATGCCGATGGCGGGCAGTCGGCGGCCGATGTAGTACTCTACAGCCTTCACGTCATGGACGGTGACGGCTTCGATTTCGGCGAGCTCGGACACCGAGGCGGAGTTGAATTCGGTGACGATCGCGCGGAGCTCTTCCTGCTGTTCCGCGGTGAGCTGGCCTGCGCCGGGAAGGACATTGTTGCTGGTCAGGTGGATGAGCCACTCGACTTCCACGGCCACGCGGTCACGGTTCAGGGCTGCCTCGGACAGGTAGTCAACGAGGGGCGCGACGGCGGACTGGTAACGGCCGTCCAGCGGCCCCAGGGCGATCTGGTCCGGTGACGCGGCGAGGGCCAGGCGTCCGGAGGGCGTGCGGGTATCAGCTGTGGCGGCAGTTTCAGGCATGTGCTGATTCTTTCATGAACTCTTCACTGCCGCTTAAGCCGTCCGTCTGATGTGCACAACGGCGTGACTTGTCCACATAGCCGACGGCGGTGCTTCCGTCGTGCGGGCGGCGTTGCGTAGCGTCGGGGTTCGGGACTTGGCGTTGACGGATCAGATATTCGTACGGGTGGCCGGAAGGGGGGATCGGGCATGGGCAGTGACGTGACGGCAGCCGACATGGCGGCATGCATGTCCCGCGGTTATGAGGTTCAGCAGTTGGCGGCCCGGGTTGATCTTTGCTTGGGGAGGGTGGAAAAGGTCCTTGGCGGCTTTCGCGAGATCCAGCTCCTGGACTGGCAGTCGCCTGCGGGGCAGGCATACCGGAATTCGGTAGCCCTGCAGGAGACGGCGCTCGGAAGGGCGCGCGTGCGGCTTGAGGACGCGTTGTCTTCGGTGCGACGCCACGCGCAGGCGGTGGGAGCTTCCGCCGGCAACCCTGCGGGGCGGTACTGATGGCCGAGGTAACCCCGTCCGGGAGCGGCGGACCAATCCACTTGATAGGACCTGCCGTGGACGGCGGAATGGAAATCAGGGGCGGCGTTGGCGGCATCAGTTTTCAGTTGGAGGAGCTCATGGGCGGCGCGGAGAAGCTTGACGCCGCTGCAGGGGAGCTGGCTGCCGTGGAAGTGGAGGTGCGCCGCATCTGGGAAGACCTGTGTCCGTACCAGGATGAAGCGCGAACCACCGGGACGGCGGCCCTGATTGGCGTCGGCGAGGCGCAGTGGAGCGTCCAGGCCGTGCGCGCGGAGCTGGAGAGAATCAGTAACCAGGTGCGCGCCAGCAAGCGGGACTACGAAACGGCTGAAGCCTGGGCGGGTTTCGCGCGCGGCATGGGCGCCGGCCTGACCAGCACGGAAACTCTCGGTCGGCAGGCGGGGGATCTCGGGTTGGGCTTCGTTCCCAACAGGGAAGTCACGGAGCTCGTCGCAGGCCCTTTGGCCATGGCTGCCTTGCTGGCAGTCTCCCCGGAGCGCTTTTGGGTAGCGCTCGCGGCAGACCTGGCGGCGGGCAGGCATATTGCGGCCGCCGTTCCTTTGCTCGCCGGTGTGTCCGGGCGTTCAAACCGAATCCTTCAGCCGCGATCGGTGACGCTGGAAAAGAAGGAGACGCTGCCCATTGAATTCGACGGCTCTCCGGCTGCGTTGTTGGCTCGGGCGCAGACCATCGATGAACGCGGTGAAGGCTACATCGAAGTCGTCGAAGTGGATAACGGGGGACAAAAGGCCTATGTGGTGGTCATTCCCGGAACGCAGGCCGGAGGTGAAATTGGCGGCGTGAATCCGTTCGATGAAGCCGGCATCGTGGAAGGCCTGGGCCATAGCTCCGCAGAAATCAATGCGGCGGTGTTGCGGGCCCTGCAGGATGCAGGCGCGGAAAGAGGGGCGCCTATCGTGGCGGTGGGCTACAGCCAAGGTGGAATACATGCCATGAACCTTGCGGCCGACGGAGGGTTCCTCAACCAGTACGACATGGAATATGTGCTCACTGCAGGGTCTCCCGTAGGAGGCATCGTTCCGGAGGCCGGCGTAACTGCACTCCATCTGGAGCATAGGCAGGATTGGGTGCCCGGAGCTGACGGCACACCGAACCCGGACGCCAGAAACCGGGTCACGGTGACCCTCAACAGTCCCGTCACCACGCCCGAAGGCGGTGAATTCGGCATCGGCCCGGGCCATCGGCTCAGCAGCTACCAGGCAGGCGCCCGGCAGGTTGCAGTGAGCGAGGACCCTTCACTCATGGCGTCAACCGCCGTCCTGAGCGGCGTCCTGGGGGCAGGCGGCACGGCAACTGCCACCCGCTTCGCGCTGACCCGTTCGAACCCACCCGAACCTGTAACGAAGCCCACGCCCGATCCCCCACCGCGGCCCTCTGAGATCGGCCGGGCGCGGTGATCCGCAGGGCTAGCGCCGGCGGCCGCCCGGAACCCGGTTCGCAACCAGCGAAATGAGCGTGATGATGATGGCTGCGAGGACTGCCGTCCAGAAGAACGAGTCGATGGTGAAATGCACCGGCGTGTAACTGCTGAGCCATGACGTCAGATACAGCATGGCGGCGTTGATGACGATGGTGAAAAGGCCCAGCGTCAGGATGGTGATGGGCAAGGACAGGAGGCTGACCAGAGGGCGGACAAACGCGTTCACCACACCGAAGATCAAACCGATGAACAGGTACGCGAGGATGATGCCGACGGTCTCCGTGCCCTGCGTTACGCCCGTGTTGGCTACCGCCGCGGTGGTCGCCGATGTAGAGATATCCAGGCCCGGCAGTATCCAGCTGGCAATCCAGAGGGCCAGCCCGTTGATGAGGACTCGAACAATAGAAGAGCGCATACGCCCATGCTGTCACACTGCCCCTGAGCCCCACCTGTGCGCCCGCCCAACCCCTGCCGTTCAGGCGAAGTAGGCTAGTTTGCATGACTTCATCAGAGATGTTGCCTGGCGAAATCCGGCCGCGCCCCGTGGTTGGCCGGCTTCCCCGCTACGCCGCAGGAATGCCTCCCATCGCCGTGGACGGGCTGGCCAGCTACAAGCTCTCCTCCAACGAAAACCCCCTGCCCCCTCTTCCGGAGGTGCTGGAGGCGATTTCCAACCAGACGGACTTCAACCGCTACCCCGACCCCGTCAGCAGCAAACTTCGTGCTGCGCTCGCCGAGTTCCTGGCGGTACCGGCCGAGGACATTGTTACGGGAGCCGGAAGCCTCGGTGCCCTGAACCAGTTGCTGTCCACATTCGCCGGCCAGAACGACGACGGCAAGGCGGACGAAGTGATTTATGCGTGGCGGTCTTTCGAGGCGTATCCCATCAGCGTTGGCCTGGTGGGCGCGGAAAGCGTCCGCATCCCGCTGACGGCGGACGGACGCCACAACCTTGACGCCATGGCTGCAGCCGTGACCGTCCGCACCAGGGTCATCCTGCTTTGCACCCCAAACAACCCTACGGGGCCTGTCCTGACCACTCCCGAGACGGAGCGGTTCATCCAGGCGGTCCCGTCCGACGTTGTGGTGGTTATCGATGAGGCGTACCAGGAGTTCGTCCGCGCCAACGATGCCGTGGACGGCATCGCAATGTACCGAAAATACCCGAATGTTGTGGTGCTTCGGACGTTCTCCAAGGCACACGGATTGGCGGGCCTTCGCGTGGGGTACAGCATCTCCAACCCCGGGCTGACCCAGTACCTGCGCGTCGCGGCCACACCCTTTTCAGTGTCACAGATCGCTGAAAAAGCAGCCATCGTCTCGTTGCAGAATTACCCGCTGGTTGTAGAAAGGGTACAAAGCATCGTGAACGAACGGACCCGCGTAACCAGCGGACTGCGTGAGCTCGGCTGGTTCGTGCCCGAGGCGGAGGGCAACTTCATCTGGCTGAACCTCGGCGAGAACAGCTCGGAATTTGCTGAACTGGCGGGCACACAGGCGCTTTCGGTGCGGGCCTTCGCCAGTGAAGGCGTGCGGGTCAGCATCGGCGAGGCAGAGGCCAACACTCGGTTCCTCGAGCTCTGTGCAAACTATACAAATGCGCCGCGACGTTCCTAGCGCTTAACATGCATCAGGAGCGGTACCTACTGAAGATAAAGTAAGGACCAGTAAGCCAATATATATGCCAACAGGGGAATGCATTCCTCCAGGGGCATATATCCCAGCGACATTGCAATGCATCCGCATGCGGCAAGCAAGGAGACGGTATGGGCGCCACACATCTGCCCTCCACCGAGTTCGATCAGACAGCGGCAGACGACCAGCTCGAGGCTGAAGCCGAGGCCCAACTGGGCAGCCCGGCCGAGCCTATGGTGCAGCTGCTGGCGCCTGACGGGACCTTGGGGACGGACCCGGTCTTTTCGGCCTATGCAGATCGGCTGGACGGTGAAAAGCTGCGTGGCTTCTACGCTGACATGGCCAAGATCCGCCGCTTTGATGTGGAGGCTACCGCGCTCCAGCGCCAAGGCCAGCTGGCCCTGTGGGTCCCGCTGACCGGCCAGGAGGCTGCGCAGATCGGCTCCGGCCGGGCCAGCCAGCCGCAGGACTACATCTTCCCCACCTACCGTGAGCACGGCGTGGCACTGACCCGCAATGTTGACCTCGCCGAACTCTTGCGCCAGTTCCGCGGCGTCTCAAACGGCGGCTGGAACCCGAAGGACACCAACTTCCATCTCTACACCCTGGTCCTGGCCGCGCAGACGCCGCACGCCGTCGGCTACGCCATGGGGATCCAGCGGGACCAGAAGCTCGCGGCAGCTGCAGTCGCCGCGGATGCAGCTGCGGACCGGCCGGTCGAGCCCAAGGCAGCGGTGATGGTTTACTTCGGTGACGGTGCCAGTTCCGAGGGCGACGTCCACGAATCCATGGTGTTCGCCGCCTCCTACAACGCTCCGGTGGTGTTCTTCTGCCAGAACAACCACTGGGCCATCTCCGTTCCCAGCTCGGTGCAGACACGCATACCGCTGTCCAACCGCGCCAAAGGTTACGGTTTCCCGGGCATCCGGGTTGACGGCAACGATGCGATCGCCGTCCACGCAGTGACCGAGTGGGCGCTCGAACATGCCCGCGAGGGTAAAGGCCCGGTGCTGATCGAGGCCTTTACCTACCGCGTCGGTGCGCATACCACTGCTGATGACCCCACTAAGTACCGGGAATCCGCCGAGGAAACCCTGTGGCGGGCCAAAGATCCGCTGGACCGCCTGGAAAAGTATCTCCGGGCCCAGAAGCTGGCAGATGACGCCTTCTTTGACCAGGTCAAGGCCGACGGCGACGAACTCGCCGCCTACGTCCGCAAGACCACGTACGACCTCGAGACCCCGGACATCCGGACGGCGTTCGCCAATACCTATGTCGAGGCCCACCCGCTGGTGGCCGAGGAATTGGCCTGGTTTGAAGAGTACAGCGCAGGCTTCGCTGAGACGCCGGAGCACAGCGCTGAACCCAGCAGCCCGGACCCGGATGACGCAGCGACAGGAGTGGCCCGCTGATGACCACCATGACCATAGCCAAGGCCATTAATGAGGGCCTGCGCGCCACCTTGGACAACAACCCGCGTGCCCTGCTTATGGGCGAGGACATCGGGGCCCTGGGTGGCGTCTACCGCGTCACCGACGGCCTTCTCGCGGAGTTCGGCGCGGACCGCGTGGTGGACACACCGCTTGCGGAGTCCGGCATCATCGGCACGGCCATCGGCCTCGCCTTGCGCGGCTACCTGCCCGTCTGCGAGATCCAGTTCGACGGGTTTGTGTTCCCCGGCTTCAACCAGATCACCACCCAGCTGGCCAAGATGCACGCCCGCAGCAACGGCAGCCTCACCGTTCCCGTCGTTGTCCGGATCCCGTACGGGGGCGGTATCGGCTCCATTGAGCACCATTCGGAATCACCGGAGGCGCTGTTCGCCCACACCGCAGGCCTGCGCATCATCACACCGTCCAACGCCCACGACGCCTACTGGATGACCCGGCAGGCAGTGGAATGCCAGGACCCTGTGATCGTCTTCGAACCGAAGCGCCGCTACTGGCTCAAAGGCGAGGTCGACTCGGATTCTCCGGGCGCGTCTGCCGATCCCTTTAAAGCCCATGTGCTCCGCGAGGGCACGGACGCCACAGTGGTGGCCTACGGACCGCTCGTGCCGGTGGCCCTTGCCGCCGCCGACGCCGCTGCCGAGGACGGTCACAGCATCGAGGTCATCGACCTGCGCTCCATTTCGCCGATCGACTTCGACACCGTCACGGCGTCCGCGAAGAAGACCGGGCGGCTTGTTGTGGCGCATGAGGCGCCCACGTTCGGCGGCATCGGCGGCGAGATCGCAGCCCGGATCAGCGAACGGGTATTCCACTCACTGGAGGCTCCCGTGATCCGGGTGGGCGGCTTCCATATGCCGTACCCGGTGGCGAAGGTCGAGGAAGACTACCTCCCCGACATCGACCGCATCCTCGAGGCGCTGGAACGCTCCCTGGCCTACTAGGCGCAGGCGCCTTCCCCCGCTCTCACGCTTCCCGCTCACGCTTCCCGCTCACGCTTGGCTCGAAAGAGGACACCATGACTCTGAACAAGTTCAACCTGCCCGACGTGGGCGAAGGCCTTACCGAGGCGGAAATCGTCTCCTGGAAGGTCAAACCGGGGGACACCGTCGCCATCAACGACGTCCTGTGCGAGATCGAGACCGCCAAGTCGCTCGTTGAGCTGCCATCCCCCCTCGCCGGCACCGTCACCGAGCTGCTGGTCCCCGAGGGCGTGACCATCGACGTCGGAACCGCCATTATCAGCGTCTCGGACGCCGTTTCCGGCGACCCGACGCCAGCTGACGTCCCAGCCCCCGCCACTCCGGTCCAGCCCTTATACGGCAAGCTTCCGGACGACGGCGGCACGTCGGGCAGTGCCTTGGCCGGCGGTCCGCTGGTGGGATCAGGCCCCAAGGCCGACGCCGTCAAGCGCCGTCCCCGGAAGTCGGCACCGGCCGCCCAGACCGGATCAGCCCCGGTCCCTGTGGTCGAGCGTGCGGACGAAAATCCGGTGGCCGAGCCTGTCGAGACCCGGACGGGCCCTCCCGCCCGGATTTCGCCAGGCACGAACACCGGAATGGTCGATCACCGTCCCACGCTCAGCGGAACCATCACGGGCCTCGTCAACCGCGTCCTGGCCAAGCCTCCCGTCCGCAAGATCGCCCGGGATCTGGGGATCGATCTCGCCGATGTGGTGGCCACCGGCTCCCGCGGTGAAGTCACGCGCGAGGACCTGGTCAGCTACCAGTCCCAGCGCGATGCGGAGCTGGATCAAGCCGAGGGCTTCTGGGGCAAGGCCGGCAAGCCGCAGGACCAGCGGGTTGAACGAATTCCGGTCAAGGGCGTCCGGAAGGCGACGGCCAAGGCGATGGTGGAGTCGGCTTTCTCGGCACCCCACGTGAGCATCTTTGTTGATGTTGATGCCAGCCGCACCATGGAATTCGTCAAGCGACTGAAGGCGTCACGCGACTTTGAGGGAATCAGGGTGTCGCCGCTGCTGATCCTTGCCAAGGCCGTCATTTGGGCCGCAGCCAGGAACCCCAGCGTGAACGCCACTTGGGTGGACAACGTGGACGGGACCGACGCCGCCGAGATCCAGGTCAAGCACTACCTGAATCTGGGCATCGCCGCCGCCACCCCGCGCGGGCTGATGGTTCCCAACATCAAGGACGCGCAGGACCTGTCCCTCAAGGAATTGGCGCTGGCGCTGAACAACCTGGCCACCACGGCCCGGGCCGGCAAAACACAGCCCGCCGAAATGCAGGGCGGAACGCTCACAATCACCAACATCGGCGCGCTGGGGATCGATACGGGAACGCCGATCATCAACCCTGGTGAAGTGGCAATTGTGGCTTTTGGAACCATCAAGCAGAAGCCCTGGGTCCTGGACGGCGAGGTCATTCCGCGCTGGATCACCACGCTCGGCGGCTCGTTTGACCACCGCGTGGTGGACGGCGACTTGTCCGCCCGCTTTATGGCCGACGTTGCCGCGATCCTTGAGGAGCCGGCGCTCCTGCTGGACTAGGGCTGCCGGGACCACGAGCATCGATACCGTGAACCAGGCTGGCATTCGGACCAGAAACCGGACAGCCAGGTGGCTGACAGAGGTGTTCCAACCGCCGGTGGTGGTGACGCTTCAGCTGCTTATCAGCCCCGTGGTCGAGGCCGGATTCCCCGGCACCATCGGGTATGGAGCCTTGGCTGCGTTGTTTGTGTGCGTGCTGCCGCTGCTCGTGCTCCTCGGGCTCGTAAAGCTGGGCAAGGTCACGGACCATCACGTCAGCAACCGCAAACAGCGCGCGCCCGTGCTGCTGATGGCGCTAGGGTTTGTTGCCGCCGGTCTGCTGGTGCTGCAGGCCGCCAATGCCCCGCGAAGCGTGGTGGTCATGGTGCTGGCCATCATCGCCGGCATCATTGTCTTGGCGGCCGTGAGCCCCTTTTGGAAGATTAGCGGCCACGCAGCGGCGGTGTCGTCGGCGGCGGTTATTTCTGTCCTGATGCTGGGTCCGGTCTGGCTGCCGTTGCTCCTGCTGGTTCCCGCCATCGGTTGGTCGCGGGTGGTGCTCCGCGCACATACCCTGGCGCAGGTTGTAGCCGGTTCCCTTTTTGGCGGCTTGGTGATGGCGGGCTTTTGGTGGCTTTTGCGCGGCTGGCTCCTCTAGCAGAGCCTGGTGTCAGTAACGGTAGGCGGAGTAGGCCGTCACCATCTCGACCATCTCGGGACTTCTCGCCAGGGCGCCAGCCAAGGCAGCGGATATGGCGAGCATCAGGCCGCCAAGAACCAGAGCAACGCCTGAGACGGCCGCGAAGAATTTCCAGTCGCTGCGCAGCACGCTCTCGAGGGTCTCCGGCAGGCGCAGTCCCGGCGAGATGAGGTTGGGTGCACTGTCCAGGGTACCGTCATCCAGCAGGGCAATGACGCGGCCGTTGACGCGGTCTACCCGCATGGAGCAAATGTGGTTGCCGTGGCGGGCCAGGAGGATGTCGTGGCCAACAAGTTGGCGGCGCTGAAGAGTAAGCAAGGGGGCCCCTTAGGCTGGAGTGGAGAGTGGTTGTCCGCTCCGTTGAGGGCCCTTCCATTTTATCGCCTGCCGGGTGTTGAAGCCGGCGTTTACGGGGTGAGAACGGACACCATGCACCGTCGCGCGGCGCGGCCAATCCATGGTGTCCCGTTGTCAGTTAGTCGGCGTCGTAGGTGTTGGCGATGTAGACGTCGCACGTGGCATTGTGGGCCACGCTGTTGGCCACGCTTCCAAGAACCCGGCCGATGCCGCGCATCCGCCGGTTGCCCACCACAATCATCGTGGCGCCCAGGCGCTCGGATTCCTTGATGAGCGCTTCGGCAGGCTTGCCGCGGGCGGCCGAGTAGGTCACCTTAATGGAACCGGCCAGGGACTCGGCCACTGTCTTGGCAACATGCTGGGCACCGTCGGCGTCGGAAACGATCCACTGGTCGCTGCCTGAGCCGAAGATTTCGGTACGGTCGCTGTCGAAGGCTGAGACGACGTGAAGCGAGGCGCCCACGGCGGCGGCGAGATCCCGGGCCGATTCGGCGGCCTTCTTGGCGGTGCCACTGCCGTCGACGCCAACAACAATAATTCCGCTCATGCTTTGTACTCCTCGTTCAGTTTCACTCTTGGCCACACTCAGTCCGGCCAACGTTACAGCGCGGCAAGGGCTTCCCGCAGTACCGGTGCCAAACGGCGGACGCCTTCCTTGATGGCGTCGGGCGGAACGGCGCTGAACGCCAGCCGCAGCTTGTTGGACGGCGCATCAGACGGGGCGAAGGCAGCCCCGGGGATAAAGACGACACCGGCGTCGATCGCCTTCTGCAGCAGGGGATAGGTGTCCACGCCTTCCGGCAGTGTGACCCAGACGAAGAAGCCGCCTTCCGGGCTGGTCCAGCTGGTGCCGGCGGGCATGTGTTCGTCCAGGGCCGCGAGCATGGCAGTGCATCGCTCGGCGTACAGTTCCCGGTAGGTCTCGATCTGGCCCTTCCAGTCATAGTCCCTAAGGTAGGCGGACACCAGCATTTGGTTCAGCGTCGGCGGGCACAGCGTCACAGATTCGGATGCCAGGTAGTAGCGCCGCTGAAGGTGCTCCGGGACTAACGCCCAGCCGATGCGCAGGCCAGGGGCAAAGATCTTGGAGAATGATCCCATGTAGATGACATCGTCGGGGTTGGCGGCGCGGAGCGGTTCCAGTGGTTTCCCCTCGTACCGGAGGAGCCCATAGGGGTTGTCTTCCAGCACCAAAATATTCGCGTTCCGGCATATATCAACAACCCGCTGACGGCGCTCCTCCCCAAGGGTGATCCCCGAGGGATTGTTAAAGTTGGGGATCGTGTAGAGGAACTTGATGTTCTTCCCGGCTGTCTGGAGCGCGGCGATCCTGGCCTCCAGCAGCTCAGGCACCAGGCCGTCGTCGTCCATCTCCACCGTGGCCACCTCCACCTGGTAGGCCTCAAACGTGTTGAGGGCGCCCACATAGGTGGGATTCTCCACCAGCACCACGTCCCCCGGGTTGCAGAAGACCTTGACGGCGACATCCTGGGCCGACTGGGACCCTGCGGTGATCACCACGTTCTGCGGGAGCGCATCCAGGATTCCTTCGGCCGCCATTACCTCGCAGACCTGGGTGCGCAGTTCTTCGGTGCCCTGCCCGCCGCCGTACTGCAGGGCGGTGAGCCCCTCATCGGCGATGATGCTTGCAGCCGTGGCGGCCAGCCGCTCCAGCGGAAGGGATTGCAGGTAAGGGCTACCCCCGGCAAGGGACACCAGCCCGGGGCGCATCGAGATGTCAAAAACGTCCCGGACCGCCGATTGCTTAATGTTGGCTGCGCGCTCCGAAAACAGCGCCTCGTGGGGATGGGCGGCGCGGTGGGCGGACGTGGCCGCGCGCTCGATGGCATCAATGGCTTCGGCCGGCAGCTGCACTGCGTCGGCATCAAGTGTTTCGTGGGTCACATTCTCAGGATACAGCCGATAGTTGCTGATCAGGCAACATATGTTGATCAATTGGCCTAGTTGAGGCGCAATGCATCGGCGAGCCCCACGCCGTTGACGTAAACGTCGGCGCGGATTGCGCCCACCGATGCAACGGCAGTCTGTGTGAGCTGGGCCTCGATGCGCGGGATGTCGCACACCCCCGCTGGACGGAACGAGCCGGACAGGTAGACCGTCACAGACGTACCGTCGAAAGTGCCGGACAGGAACGTCAGGGTTGAGCCGGACAGGGAGTTGTACAGCCCGGGCATCGGTTCTGCGGCTCCGTCAAGCAGGGCGCGCATGGCATTGGCCAAAGGTTCCGCAGCTCCGGCCATGGTACGGCGGACGCCTGCCAGGCTGTCGTTGCAGCCAAAGCGCACACCTCCGGCCCCGCCGTCGTCCAGCAGTACGTAGTAGGCGGTCACCGTCTGGAATTCGGCGGACAGGCCAGGGGCCGGCACGGCCGAGGGCGGCGCCAGGGGCTCCAGGGCCGGCGATGGGCTTCCCGCCTTAGATGCGCCGGGTGCCGCACCGCCGCCGGGTGCCGCACCGCCGCCGGGCGTGGCAGTCCCGGGCGAAGCCGTTCCGGCCGCTGGACCGGTGCCCGGGCTCCGCTCCGGTATTCCGGTAACCCCGCCTGACGCTTGGCCGGAAAGCCCGGGGGGCAGGCCTGAGGACGGGCCGGTGGGCTCGGCGGGCGCGCCGGTGGCTGGCGGGGGCGCCTGCGGCTGCGGAACTGGAACCAGGGGCTGCTGGGCGCGGTCAGGGCGTTCAAGCGTGGTTGCACCGGACGGGGCGCTGCTGCCCGTACGCGGGTTCGAAGCGGGGGCGCAGCCTCCCAGCCACAGGGGAAGCGAGAGTGCTGCCGCTGTCGCCATCAGCTTTCCGGCGCTCTGCCTGCCTGCCATCTCTGCACCGCGTTCCCGTCCCCAATGCTTTCCGTGCATTTAACGTTACGGCGGTCCCTCCGCCCTGGAAATGCCGGCAGGGTACCGGTTGGAACAAGACTTGGTTACCTGCGCAGTGGCTGGTCCCGTTCCTGCTCACGGCGAGATAACAAATGCCCCGGACGCCTTGCGGTGGCCGGGGCATTTGGTTGTTTCTGGCCGCTGCGTGCGGCTGCCTTACGCTGCCGGCTGGGCGGCGGCGAGTGCGTCGAAGACGCCCTTGATCTGCTCGACTACCTCGGCGTCGTCCTTCGGGTGCAGCTCGGCGAAGCGGACCATGGAGCCGGGGACCGCGAGCTTGACGTCCTCAAGCACCTGAGCGCCGGCAATGCCCACTGCCTTGCGGGCTTCGTCCTGGGCCCACACGCCACCGAACTGGCCAAATGCGGTACCAACGACGGCGGTGGGCTTGCCGGAGAGGGCGCCGGCACCGAAGGGGCGGGACAGCCAGTCGATGGCGTTCTTCAGCGATGCGGGCACCGTGCCGTTGTGTTCCGGGGTCACCAGGAGAAGGATGTCCGCTTCGTTGGCGGCCGCGCGGAGGGCGGCGGCTGCTGCGGGAACCTGGCCATCAACGTCGATGTCCTCGTTGTAGAACCGGATATTGCCCAGGCTTTCGTGGATGACCACGTCAACCGGCTCGCAAGCGTTCAGCTGGATGGCTTCGGCCAGCTTCTGGTTGGTGGACTCGGCGCGGAGGCTGCCAACAAGGGTAAGAACGGTGGGACGCGGACCCGTTGCTGATGGCCATCTCCCTGGCCGCCACGCTGGATCCGGACCGGCTCCTGCGCGCCGTCCGCTCCCGGGGCCTGGCGCCTGAACGGTTGACCGATTCCTGGCGGGACCTTGTCACTCGCGTGGTCGGCGGGCGGTAAGCTACGCCTAACTCTGTCGAATCGTCCAGTCACATCAATTCCACTGAATTATTCATAACAATCTGATACTGCGGGCACGGATTCCGAGCAGGTGCCCGCATTCCAGACGCTACTCTGTGGTAGTTTCCTGTGGAATGTGACCCGCAACATAGTCCACCCGGACTTAATCTGAGCTGGTCGCGGTAAACCGGCTACACGCTGGTGGAAACCCGGTGGCGGCGAGACCCGTTGCGGGCCGGGGAAATCGGAAGGATCTGGAACGTGGATGCAGTGAAGGCAGGAACTCCGTTGCCAGCCCAAGGTAACCCCTTGGAGTGTTCGTCCATAGTCCAGGTGGCAAAGAGATCCTGAAGTAGCTGCCAAATGATCAGGTACCTCGCCAAGCGCGGCATCACCTACGTCTTCATGATTTTCCTGACCACGTCTGCCGGCTATTTCCTGGCGGTCAGTTCGCTCAAGCCGGCGCTCCTCGAACAGGAACGGATTCCCCGGCCCACACCCGAGCAAGTAGCCAATTCCATGCGCCTGAAAGGCCTGGACCCGGACCTCAGCCCATGGGAGCGCTACGTGGAGTGGCTCACCGGGATCGTGACCCGCTGGGACTGGGGACGCAGCCCCAACGGCGCATTCATCAACGCTGAATTCGGGGACCGCGTCTGGATCTCCACCCGGCTCTTCCTGGCATCCATCGTCCTGACCCTTGTCATCGGCGTCGCCCTCGGGGTGTACTCGGCGGCCCGGCAGTACAAGTTCCAGGACCGGGTGATTACCTCCTACAGCTACCTCGCGTACATCGTGCCCGCCCCCATTGCTTACTTCCTGGTGCAGCTCGGTGCCATCAACATCAACGAAACCGTCGGGGAGCGTATCTTCTTCGTGACCGGCATCTCCACGCCGGGCATACAGCCCGGGTGGGCCCAGTTTGTGGACATGGTGGGTCATTATTCGGTTCCGACCATCGCCATCACCCTGGTCGGCTGGGGTTCGTACCAGATCGCGCAGCGCCAGTACCTGCTTGATAACGTCAATGCGGACTTCGTCCGGACGGCGCGCGCCAAGGGGCTGACGCGGAACCAGGCCATTTCCCGGCACGCGCTTCGGGTTTCGTTCATCCCGGTCGCCCAAAGCATCGCGTTCACCATCCCGGCCATCTTCGCGGGCGGCTTTTTCGCGGAGAAGATCTTCGCCTGGCCCGGCGTGGGCTCCTGGAGCATTGACGCTATCTCGCTGCAGGACGTTAACGCTGCCACGGCCACCCTCGCCTACGGCTCGATCATCTTCGCCCTGGGCGCCATTCTCGCCGACTTCGCCACCACGCTTGTGGACCCGAGAGTGAGGGTGCAGTAGCCATGACCAACCTCAATGCCATTGATCCGGCGGCGGTCGCGCAGGACGCGCATCTCGAAAGCGCCGATGTGGTGATTGCCAAGTCCACCATCATTTTCCGCCGTTTTATGCGGAACAAGACGGCCGTCGCCGGGCTGGCGATCTTCCTGGGCCTGACCCTCTTCTCCTTCGTGGGAGGGTTCTTTACGCCTTGGGACAAGGAGACCCTCGATCCCTTCAGCATCGGCATGCCGCCGTCCGCTGAGCACTTCCTGGGCACGTCGCAGGCCGGCATCGACCTTTACGCCATGACTGTCGAAGGCACCCGGATCTCCATCCTGATCGGCCTGGTGGTGGGCCTCGTGTCCGTCCTGGTTGCGGCGGTCTACGGCTGCACCATGGCCTATTTTGGCGGAAAAGTGGACAAGGTGATGCTCTTCGTCCTGGAGGCGCTCATCATGATGCCCGCCCTGCTGGTGGTGGCCGTAGCCACCAGCGGCGGAGGGGACGGCCTGAAGAAGAACCTCCCCAGCTGGCTCCTGCTGATCATCGTGCTCCTGGTGTTCAGCTGGATGGGGACCGCGCGGCTTATCCGCTCGATGTCCATGTCGCTGATGCAGCGGGATTTCGTCAAGGCGGCCCAGTACATGGGCGTCCCGCCGCCGCGCATCGTGTGGCGGCACCTGGTCCCCAACATCGGATCGCTGCTGGTCCTGGACATCACCCGCGGCGTCACCGGGGCCATCCTGGCCGAAGTGGCTTTCTCCTTCATCGGCATCGGCATCAAGGTGCCGGATGTGAGCCTCGGCGTGCTGATTGGCGGCGCCACGTCCCAGGTCCAGACCTTCCCCTGGATGTTCTGGGTCCCGCTCACCGTGATGTTCCTGCTCACGGGGTCCCTGGCCATGATGAACGATGGCCTGCGTGACGCCTTTGACCCGAGCTCCAGTTCGGTTGGCCGGGCCAAGAAGAACAGCGCAGAGAAGAAGAGCAAATGAGCACCTTCCTTGAGCCGGCTGACCCGGCCCCCACAGCCGCCGAGCGGCTCCACATCGCCGGTCTCCACTCGCCGTCGGACGCTGTCCTGTCCGTCAGGGACCTGAACGTCAGCTTCAACTCCGAAAACGGGGCTGTGCATGCCGTTCGGGGCGTCAACTTCGACCTGATGCCCGGCAAAACCCTGGGAATCGTGGGGGAGTCCGGGTCCGGCAAGTCGGTGACGTCGCTGGCCATCATGGGCCTGCTGCCCACCACGGCCCAGATCTCCGGTTCCGTCAGGCTCAAAGGCAAGGAACTCCTGGGCCTGAGCGACAAGGCAATGTGCGCCTACCGCGGCAACGACATCGCCATGGTGTTCCAGGACCCGCTGTCCTCCCTCACCCCGGTGTACACGGTGGGCACCCAGATCACCGAGGCCCTCACCATCCACAACCCGGGCATGAGCAAAGCGGCGAAGGAAACCCGCGCCGTCGAGCTCCTGGCGATGGTGGGCATTCCCAGCCCCCGGAACAGGCTCCGGGCCTTTCCGCATGAGTTCTCCGGCGGCATGCGCCAGCGCGTGATGATCGCCATCGCCATCGCCAACGACCCGCGCGTACTGATCGCGGATGAGCCGACGACGGCACTGGACGTCACCATCCAGGCCCAGGTGCTTGAGGTGCTGCATAAGGCGCAGGAGGAAACGGGCGCCGCCGTCGTGATGATCACGCACGATCTGGGCGTGGTGGCGGGCATCGCCGACGACATCATGGTGATGTACGCCGGCAAGCCGGTGGAAACCGGCAGCGTGGATGACATCTACTACGATCCCCGGATGCCCTACACGATGGGCCTGCTCGGGGCGGTCCCGCGCGTGGACGTCGCGGAGAAATCCTCGCTGGTCCCCATCGACGGCATCCCGCCGAACCTCCTCCACACCCCCACCGGCTGCTCCTTCGCGCCGCGGTGCCCGCTGGTGACCGACGCCTGCCTCGACGGCGAACCCTCCTTGAACCCGGTTCCGGGAGCTAACTACCACCAGGCGGCGTGCATCAAATCCGGCTCCCTTGGCGCGGACGTGGATGTCCACGACATCTTTTCCGCCCCGCCGGTCCCTGCCTCCCGCTTTGACCTCATGCCCCGCGCGGAACGCGCAACAGTGCTGGAACTCAAGGATGTCCGCAAGCACTTTCCCCTGACCAAGGGCGCCCTGCTCAAGCGGCGCATCGGCACCGTGAAGGCCGTGGACGGCCTGAGCTTCGACATCCGCGAAGGCGAATGCTTCTCCATCGTGGGAGAGTCCGGGTCGGGTAAAACCACCACCCTGCTCGAAATCATGGAGTTCCATAAGGACCAGGACGGCGAGGTGCTCATCGGCGGCATCAGCAACAAGCAGGCCGCCGACGCCAGGACCAAAAGCGCCATGCGCAGGGAAATGCAGATGGTTTTCCAGGATCCCACCGGCGCCCTCGACCCCCGTTTCACCGTCTACGAGGTCCTGGCCGAGCCGCTGCAGAACGCCGGACTCAGCAAGCCGGACATCAAAAAACGCATCATGGAACTGATGAAACTGGTGGGCCTGCAGCCGGACCACGTCAACCGGTTCCCCAACCAGTTCTCCGGCGGCCAGCGGCAGCGCGTCGGCATCGCCCGGGCCCTGGCCGTGAACCCCAAACTGGTGGTCCTGGACGAGCCGGTGTCCGCGCTGGACGTCTCGGTCCAGGCAGGCGTGATCAACCTACTGGATAAGCTCCGCGCCGAGCTGGGGCTCAGCTACCTGATGGTGGCCCACGACCTCTCCGTGGTCCGCCACATCTCCAACCGGGTGGCTGTCATGTACCTGGGCAAGATCGTCGAGATCGGTGAAGTTGACCGGGTCTTCGATAACCCCCGCCACCCGTATACCCGCGCACTGCTGTCCGCGATCCCTGTCCCCGACCCGCAGTTCGAGCGCACCCGGGAGCGGATCATCCTCCAGGGGGACCTGCCGTCCCCGTTGGATGCGCCGAAGGGCTGCAATTTCGCCACCCGCTGCCCCGTCTTCGCGGCGCTTCCCGCTGCGAAGCAGGAGCAGTGCCTGACCCTGGAGCCGCCCCTGGGACCCGTGCAGCCTTCGCGGGCGGTGCAGGTTGTGGAGACCGGTCCGGTGCCCGTGCCGGACCAGCAGTTCGCCTGCTTCTTCCCCGACGGCGAACTCGACGAGCACATGCTGGTGGTCCACGAAACAGCGGAACCCCATGCACCCTAGATTTTTTCGACCCATCACAAGCATCACCCGCACCTATGAAGGGAAACCCATGAGGAATCTGACCAAGATCGGCGGCGCCGCGGCCATTGCCGCAGCCCTGACGCTGACGGCCTGCGGCGGTGGAGGCACACCCACCGGACCGGAAACTGCTAAGGGGCAGGAGGCGGGCAGCGACCTCGCCAAGCTCATCAGCATCAACGAGAAGCCGGCCGCGGACTTGGAGCCCGGCGGCAAGGTCACGCTGCCGCTCGGCAACATCGGACCGGACTTCAACGGGTTCTCCAACAATGGCAACAGTGCGGACAACTCCGCCCTGCAGATCCCCATGAACCCGGTGGCCGTGAACAGCGGCGGCATTGGCGGCTGCTGGAAGGTCGACTTCGTCGGCAAGGCAACACCGAACAAGGACTTCTGCGAGTCCGTGGAGAGCAAGGTGGTGGACGGCGAGCAGACCGTCACCATCAAGGTTAACCCGAAGGCCACCTACAACGACGGCACGCCGATCGACGTCAAGGCCTTCCAGAACACCTGGAACATCCTCAAGAGCCCGGATGCCGGCTACGACATCGTGAGCTCCGGAGCCTACGAATTCGTTGAGTCCGTGGAGGCCGGCAGCAGCGATAAGGAAGTCATCGTCAAGACCTCCCAGCCGGTCTACCCGCTGGATGCCCTCTTCTTCGGCCTGATCCACCCTGCTGTGAACACGCCTGAACTCTTCAACGAGGGCTTCAACGGCGAAATGCACCCCGAGTGGATGGCCGGACCGTTCAAGCTGGACCAGTACGACACCGCAGCCAAGACGGTAACGCTGGTTCCCAACGACAAGTGGTGGGGTACCAAGCCGGTCCTGGCAAACGTCGTCTTCCGCCAGCTGGAGACCAGCGCACAGATCGCCGCTTTCAAGAACGGCGAGATCGACGCCATGTCAGCCAACACCATCTCCCTCTACAAGCAACTGGAGGGTACCAAGGACTCCGAGGTCCGCCGCGGCCAGCGTCTCTTCGCGGGCGGCATGAACATCAATGCCAAGAAGATCACTGACGTTGCCGTCCGTGAAGCCATGTTTGCCGCCGTCGACCGCGACGCCCTGCGCAAGGTCCGCTTCAACGGGCTGAACTGGGAGGAGCCCAGCCCCGGTTCCATGATGTTGCTGCCATTCTCCGAGTACTACCAGGACACCTACCCCGTAAAGGAGACCGGTCCGGATGCAGCCAAGAAGGTCCTGACCGACGCCGGCTACAAGGCCAACGCCGCCGGCGTCATGGAGAAGGACGGCAAGCCCGCTGCCTTCAAGATCAGCAACTTCGGTGACGACCCCACCACCCTTGCCTTCACCCAGACCCTGCAGAAGCAGCTCCAGGCCGGCGGCATGGATGTTGGCATTGACCAGCGCGCCTCTGCCGACTTCGGCAAGGTCATGGGCGCACGCGATTTCGATGTTAGCGTTTCCGGCTACACCGTCGGCCCCGATGCCACGGACGCCGTCAAGCAGTACTACGACTCCAAGACCGACCTAAACGGCCTGGGCGATGCCGAGCTGGACAAGAAAATTGCCGATCTCGCCTCCATCGAGGACAACGCCGAGCGCAACAAGGCAGCCATGGACGTAGAAAAGGAACACATGTCCAAGTACTTCTCCATGGGAGTTGTGATGAACGGCCCGCAGATCTCCTTCGTCCGCACCGGCCTGGCCAACTACGGCCCGTCCCTCTTCCAGAGCCTCTCCCAGGTTCCGGACTGGTCCACTCTGGGCTGGATCAAGAAGTAACCCACTGTAACGCTCTCTCACTTCCGGCAGGTCTGCGGGAAGTGAGAGAGCGTTTGGCTTTAATGCACATTAACTGCGAGAGGGTGGGGGTACGGTTTTGCCTATGACCTGGACTGAACCCGAACGCCGTATCCGCACCGCCGTCGTCGGCTATGGCCTGTCCGGCAGCGTTTTCCACGCGCCGCTCATCGCGGCAGATCCCCGCTACTCGCTGGACGTTATCGCCACGTCCGACGCCGGGAGGCAGGCTGCCGCGACGCAGCGGTACCCGGGCGTCAAAACAGTGCCCGACGGCGACGCGGTGCTTGCGCTGGCCGGTGACTTTGACCTTGTGGTGCTGGGGACCCCGCCGGCCACTCACTTTCCGTTGGCAAAGGCCGCGCTGGAGGCTGGGCTGGATGTTGTGGTGGACAAGCCTTTCGCCGTCAGCAGTGCCGAGGGGCAGGAGCTGATCGCCCTCGCGCATCGGCTGTGCCGCGTGCTCACGGTCTTCCAGAACCGGCGTTGGGACGGCGATTTTTTGACCGTGCAGAAGTTGCTGGCCGGCGAAGCCCTGGGGAGCGTGACCCGCTTTGAGTCCAGCTTTGAACGCTGGTCCCCGGACATCTCGAAGGCCTGGAAAGCCAGCGCCACGGCAGCGGACGGCGGCGGCGTGCTGTTCGACCTTGGCACGCACCTTATCGACCAGGCGCTTTTGCTCTTCGGTCCCGCCACCGTGGCTTACGCAGAACTGCAGGCGCGGCGTCCGCGCGAGAAGGTGGACGATGACGTGTTCCTGGTGCTCAACCACGAGTCCGGGGTGACCAGCCACCTGGGCATGAACATGCTCTGCGCCCAGCCGGGTCCGCGGTTCCGCATCCTCGGATCCGCTGGCGGGTTCACCAAGCACGGGATCGATCCGCAGGAGCCGTTCATTGCTGCCGGCGGCGGCCCGCTGGACCCCGAATACGGGGTTGAGGCGCCGGAATGGGCAGGATCCCTAGGCCGCGGCGGCCACCTCGATCCGCTGCCCACCGAACGAGGCGCCTACCCCGAGTTCTACCGGCTGCTGGCAGCCAAGATCGACGACGGCGGTGCCTCCTCCAACCTGCCCCACCCGGTGGACCCGGCAGACGCCGTCGAGGTCCTCAAGATAATAGAAGCAGCAAGGAAGCTGGCTTAAACGACCCGGTGGTTGAGCTTGTCGAAACCCGGGTTTCGACAAGCTCAACCACCGAACGTCGGAACGGCAACCAAGATGACTAAGCAGAGACCAGTTCGTGCCAGTCCGAAACGAGGGGCAGGTTATGTGCCTCGGAGACGGAGTGGTGTGCCACGTGGCCGCCGGCGATGTTGAGGCCGGCGGCGAGGGCCGGGTCGCGGTCGAATGCGGCCTTGACGCCCAGGTTGGCCAGGGCCACTGCGTAGCGCAGGGTGACGTTGGTCAGTGCGTAGGTGGAGGTGTTGGGTACGGCGCCGGGCATGTTGGCGACGCAGTAGAAGATCGTGTTGTGGACCTTGTACGTCGGTTCCTGGTGCGTCGTGGGGTGGGTGTCCTCGAAGCAGCCGCCCTGGTCCACGGCAATGTCCACCAGCACGGAGCCGGGCTTCATGCGGGCCACGAGTTCGTTGGTGACGAGCTTGGGGGCCTTGGCACCGGGGATCAGGACGGAGCCGATCACCAGGTCTGCGTCCACCACTGACTTTTCGATCTCGTACTTGTTGGAGGCCACGGTCTTGAGTCGGCCCTGGTACTGGGCATCCAGTTCGCGCAGGCGGTTGATGTTGATGTCCAGGATGGTCACGTCGGCGCCCAAGCCCAGGGCCATCGCGGCGGCGTTGGTGCCTGCCACGCCGGCGCCGAGGACAACCACCTTCGCCGGGCGGACACCCGGTACGCCGCCGAGCAGGACGCCCTTGCCACCGGCGGGTGCCATCAGGGACGTGGCGCCTACCTGCACGGAAAGGCGGCCGGCAACCTCGGACATGGGGGCCAGCAACGGCAGCGTGCGGCCTTCCTGCACGGTCTCGTAGGCGATCGCGGTGACGCCGGAGTTAATGAGTTCCTGCGTGAGTTCGGGCTCTGCGGCCAGGTGGAGGTACGTGAAGAGGATCATGCCCTTACGGAAGCGGTGGTACTCGGCCTTGATGGGTTCTTTGACCTTCATGACCATGTCGGCCCGGCCCCAGACGTCATCTGCCTCGGCCACGATTTCGGCACCGGCGATCGCGTATTCCTCGTCCGTGATCCCTGAGCCCAGGCCGGCGCCGCGCTCCACCAGGACCGTGTGGCCGTGGGTGCGGAACTCGTGAACGCCGGCAGCGGTGATGGCGACGCGGAATTCGTTGTTCTTGATCTCTTTGGGGACACCGATGATCATTTGTGGCTCCATATTCTCAGACCGGGTAGGCCCGAAATTGCGGGGGAAGTTGTGATTCCAGAATAGATCCGGTTGTGACCCAACTGACAGGAAAGCAAAACTGGGGGCCTCCAGGCCCCTTGTCAGTTCGGGGTTTTTTAGTTTCACTACTCGACATATGTACAGCTTGAGAACGTCAGGTGTCGCCTGCCGTTCGTTCGCCGGGATGCTGGCTGGAGCAGTAGTGTTACCCCATGCAGCAGGACGTGGAACAACTCGTTGAGCAGGTGGCGCAGAAGCTAGGGCGGGGACTGTCCCTGGAGGACCTTGATGGACTGCTGCTCGCTTACAGCTCCAACCAGTCCCATGCGGACCGGGTCCGGGTGAACTTCCTGTTGAGCAAGCGCGTCCCGGCCGATGTCAGCGCCTGGCAGCTTTCCCACGGCATCGCCACGGCGGTCCGCCCGGTAGCGATTCCCGCCAACCAGGAGCTCGGGATGCTGGGCAGGGTGTGTGTTCCCTTGATGGTGCGCGGATTCCGTGTCGGCTACCTGTGGGTGCAGCAGGACTCGGCTGAGGAAAATCCGAGGGCGATCCTCACCCAGTTGCCGGACGTGGCACCGCAGGTGGAGCGGCTCTCCGGCCTGCTGCTGGAGTCCAACACGGCCGAGTCCGAGTTCAGGAGGGGCCGCGAACGCGAGTTCCTGGCAGCCTGTTCAGGCGATGCCAACGCGGTGGCTGCCGTGGCGGGGTGGAAGGAAATCCAGGGCAAGGGGCCGTGGCAGATGATCACAGTGCTAGACGCCGATGGCTGGGCCGGCGGTCCGGACCCCATCGCCTCCATGCTGATCCACCGGTCGGCGGCGCTGCAGGCGACGGTTGGAGTGGACGTGGCGCTGTTCAGCGCCGGCACGGAAACCCACTCGGTGGTGCTGTTCCGTGAGACGGTGGGCCGGGCCAACCATGCCCAGGTACTGGTCCACTACCAGCTGGAGTTGGCCAAGCGTTCGGGCCGGCCGGTGCACCGCATCATCCTTGGCATCAGCGAGGGTTTTGCCAAGCCGCGGGAGCTTGCCGAGGCGTACGGGCAGTCCCGGCTGGCGGCGCAGGCGGCAGCCGTGGACCCCCAGCTCGGCGAACTGGTGGACTGCCGTGCCACCGGGGTGTACCAGCTGCTGGCATCGGCGGGTGGGGGAGCCGGCGCCTGGGCTGACTCCGGGTCTGTTTATGTGCGAATGCTGGAGGACCACGACCGCAACGATGAGCTGCTCCCCGTTCTGGAGCTCATCTATGACAACGACGGTTCGGTCCAGGACGTGGCCACCAAACTCCACCTGCACCGCAGCAGCATCTACAACCGGCTGGGCCGTATCCGGCAGCTTCTGGGCGTGGACCCGCTGAGGGGGATGTCCCGGCTGGAACTCCATGCGGCACTGAAAATGCGACGCTGGGCGTCGCGCCCGCGGATCTAACGCGCGGAGGCGGCCACCCCGGATCCAGCCACCCCGGATCCAGCCACCCCGGGTCCAGCCACACCGGGTCCAGCCCTGAGCTAGGCCTGCGCTGGTTTCTCCTGCTGATCCAGCTTCTTCTGCCGGTCCAGCCAGGCCATGATGGCCGCGAGCCTGATCCGGCGGTGCGTGCCGCGGTATTCAACGGGGATCTCGCCGCGATCGGTCATGTTGCGCAGATACGTGTGGGAAATCCCGGCGAGTTCGGCCGCCTGGGAGGTGGTGAGCATTTCCTCCACGCTGCTGACGGTCACCGCTTCGCCGCGGCTGAACCGGCGAAGGAGATCTACGACGGCGTCCCTTGCCTCAGGCGTCAGCCGGTGGACCGTGCCGTCCACAAAAACGGTAATGTCGTTGCCGCCCTCAAGAGCCCGCTGCAGTTTTCCTGCGTCGTCGGCCGGCAGGCCGCCAGTCATCCGGGGAGCTATCAGTGCCATGCCATCAGCCTAACCCTGCACCTCCGGGCGGCGGCGGTAAGCTCGCGGGATGAAACTCAGTGATGGCGAGGACATTGAGTCCGGCGGGCTGGCCGGCAGGCTGTACCGCTCCGTGGCGCCGGCAAGCGATATGCAGCGGCCGACCTATGTTCTGCTCCACGGGATCGGCGTTTCCCACCGCTACTTCGTGCGGCTGCACCGGGTGCTGGCCCTCACAGCCGACGTCTACTCCTTTGACCTCCCAGGGTTTGGCGACGCGCCCAGGCCCCGGCGCCAGGTTCCGGTGGGGGAGTATGCGGCGTTCGTGCGGGCAGCGCTGACTACGGCCGGTGTGACGTCCTGCGTGGTGATCGGGCATTCCATGGGTACCCAGCATGCCGCTGAACTCGCCCTGCAGGAGCCGGAGCTCGTGGACGCGGTGGTGCTGATGGGTCCGGTGGTGGACCCCCGCCGAGCGTCGGTGGCGCGGCAGGCGCTGGCGTTGACCCGCGACGCCATGTTCAGCGAGAGCCCGTCGGCGAATGCCATCGTCTTCGCGGACTATTTCCGGGCCGGCCCGCGCTGGTACCTCACCGAGCTGCCGGTGATGATGCAGTATCCCCTTGAGACCAGGATCCGTGGAATCAGCCAACCGCTGCTGGTGCTGCGGGGCGGCCAGGACCCGGTGGCCGGCCGCCACTGGTGCCGGCGGCTGGCTTCCCAGGCCCCGCAGGGCAGCATGTCGGAAATTCCGGGCCATGGCCACGTTTTCCAGCACACGGCGCCGGGACCGGCGGCCGCCGCGATCTCCAGCTGGGCCCCTATTCGGCGTCGAGGTCCGTTTCCAGGAGCTTGACCAGCGAGTCCAGTGCCGCGTCGGCGCCGTCACCTGCAGCCCGGAGCACCACAACATCGCCCTTGGCGGCGCCCAGGGTCATCAGCGACAGGATGCTCGAAGCGTCCAGTGCGTCGTCCTCCGGGTCGCCCTGCATGGCAATGGTGACTTCAACTCCCACGTCCCCCGCGGCTTCAGCAAACAGCGCGGCGGGGCGCGCGTGCAGGCCGGAGCGGCTGGCGATGGTGGCGATGCGTTCTGGCATTGTTCCTCCTGGTGGGTGCTTCTTGGTGGTTGGCTGGCTGTCTGGAGCGGCAGGCGCTTAGAGGCCGAGCTCTTCGAGGACGGGCAGCTTTTCCCGTACCCAGGCCTTGGCTTCGGTGGCGCTGGGCGCGGAGAGGGCCAGCTTGGCCAGCTGCTGCGCCTCTGCCAGCGTGACGGTCTTCAGTACCGCGGCGACAGCGGCCAGGGACCGCGCGGTCATGGACAGCGTGTTGACGCCCAGCCCCGTAAGTACGACGGCGAGGGCCGGGTCAGCGGCCGCCTCACCGCATACGCCCACGGGCTTGTTGTGGCCTTCCGCGCGGGAGCCCTCCACTGTCAATCCCACCAAACGCAGCACGGCCGGCTGCCAGGGCGTGTTGAGGTTGGCCAGGGGGCCCAGCTGGCGGTCGGCCGCCATGGCGTACTGGGTGAGGTCGTTGGTGCCCAGGCTTGCGAAGCCCACCTCGCGCAGGATGGCCTCGGCGGTGAGCGCGGCGGAGGGGACTTCGACCATCACGCCGGGCGTCTTGATGCCGGCGTCGGCGCACATTGAGGCGAAGCGGGCCGCCTCTTCCGCCGTCGAGATCATGGGGGCCATGACCCACACGTCCGCTTCGGACTGCTTCTCGGCCAGGGCGATCGCTTCCAGCTGGCGGTCCAGCACGCCCGGTGTGGTGAAGTCCGTGCGGTAGCCGCGGACGCCCAAGGCCGGATTGGGCTCCGTGGAGTCGGTCAGGAATGGAAGCGGCTTGTCGGCGCCGGCGTCGAGCGTTCGCAGAACCACTTTCTTTCCTGGGAACGCATCAAAAACGCTTTTGTAGGCGGCGGCCTGTTCCTCAACGCTGGGCTCGGAGTCCCGTTCGAGGAAGCAGAATTCGGTGCGGAAAAGGCCCACGCCCTGGGCGCCCAGCTTGGCGGCCGCCTCGGCGTCCTTGCCGCCGCCAACGTTGGCGAGCAGCGGCACCAGGTGGCCGTCCGCCGTCGTGCCCGTGCCGCTGAATTCGGCCAGCAGGGAAGCCGTGGCCGCCCATGCTTCCGCTGCGGCACGCAGTGATTCGTCGGGCTCAGCCGTGATGGTTCCGGCCGCGCCGTCAACATAGACGTCCGTGCCGTCCGGGAGTTCGTCCACGCCTACGGCTGCCACCACGGCAGGCAGGCCAAGGGAACGGGCGATGATGGCGGTGTGGGACTGGGGGCCGCCGCCCGCTGTAACGAGTGCCAGCACTTTGTTCGGGTCCAGGGTGGCGGTGTCCGCCGGTGCCAGGTCTTCGGCGACGAGGATGAATGGCGTGCTGGAGGTAGGGATGCCGGGCGCGGGCACGCCGCGCAGCTCGGCGACGATCCGGGCGCGCACATCCAGGACGTCGGTGGCGCGTTCGGCCATGTAACCGCCCAGGTTGTGCAGCATTTCAGCAACGGAGGAACCGGATTCCCAGATGGCGCGCTCGCTCGAGAGTCCGCGGGCAACGAGCTTGGCCGCACCCTTTATCAGCATGGTGTCCTTGGCCATCAGTGCCGTGGCTTCCAGGACTGCTTTGCCGTCTCCGGATGCGTGGGCGGCCCGGGCCTTAAGTTCGTCGTGGACGGCCTGCGAGGCTGCCTTGAGAGCGGCAGTGGCCTCCTCGGCGGAGGTACCGCCGGCCAGCTGCTCGCCTGCGGGGGGTTCGCTGATCGGTTTGGGCATTTGCCGGATGGTCCCGATGATGCGGCCGGGGCTGACGCCAACTCCTGGGAAGTTCTGCACTGAAGGTCCTCATTCTCTGCCGGTAGACAGGCCCGCCTAGGATCTCCCGGCGCCATGCCGGGGCCGCCGCGACCACTATGTGCGAGTGCGGGAACGTGCCTGAAAAAAATTATATGTGATTCAGTTCATATAGCAATGCTATAGGTGATAGGGTAGCGGCTATGAGTTTGGATGGCCAGCTTCCCCCCAAAATGCGGCTATTGCATGCAGCCGCCGAGTTGCTGGCAAAATCCGCCGGAGCATCCGTGTCCACCCGTCAGATCACGCAGCTGGCAGGGTTAACGGCGCCCACCCTGTACCACCACTTCGGTGACAAGGAAGGCCTTTTCGACGCCGTTGTCACCGCAGGCTTTGAGGAGTATGTCGCGGGCGAAAGAGATTTCGCCCCGTCCGGAAATCCATTGGAGGATATCCGGAGGATGTGGGACAACCACGTCCAGTTCGGACTTAAGCAGCCGGAACTGTACCTGGTGATGTTCGGCAATCTCCGCCCCGAAAGCCGCCCCGCCATCGTCGCCGATGCCGAGTCGCTGATGGAGGAAATGCTGAACAAGGCTGCGGCAGCGGGCCAGCTAAATGTCCAGCCGCGGGAAGCGGCCAGGTCTATCCTGGCCGCCAACGTGGGGGTGACGCTCATGCTGATTGCGGAGCCCGCCGCCGAACGTAACCTCGAACTGTCCACCATGACCCGGGACGCCATGATCTTTGCCGTGTCCCCGGCACAAGCCGAAGGGGCGGCCACGGAAGACTCCGCAAGGTCCTCCGTGGTGGTGGCAGCGATTGCCCTGAATGCCGCGCTTCAGGCATCGCACTCCGACCAGCTCTCCAGCTCGGAACTCAAACTTTTCCTCGAATGGCTCCACCGGATCTCTACCAGCACGTCGTCGTAAGTATCGAATCCAGCCTGCACAGCCGCAGGAATGACGGTTAGGAAAGCACATGGCAACAGAGACAGTTGCAAAGCCCCGCACCAGCGTGCGGGTCGGCGTCCAGAAGTTCGGGACGTTCCTGTCCGGCATGATTATGCCCAACATTGGCGCGTTCATCGCGTGGGGGCTCATCACAGCCCTCTTTATTGAGAAGGGCTGGATCCCGGTCCCGGCCCTGGGCGGCTTCGGCACCAACGCCGAAGGAGTTCCCTATGTAGGCCTGGTTGGACCTATGATCACCTACCTGCTGCCACTCCTGATCGGCTACACCGGCGGCAAAATGGTCTACGACGTCCGCGGCGGCGTGGTGGGCGCCATCGGTACCATGGGCGTCATTGTGGGCGCCGGCATCCCGATGTTCATCGGCGCCATGATCATGGGTCCCCTCGGCGGCTGGACGATGAAGAAGATCGACCTCCTGTGGGAGGGCAAGATCCGCCCGGGCTTCGAAATGCTCGTGAACAACTTCTCCGCCGGTATCTGGGGCGCGCTGCTGGCGATGCTGGGCTTCTACGGCATCTCGCCGCTGGTCCAGGCTTTCAGCACCGGTGCCGGGAACGTGGTCCAGTTCCTGGTCAACAACGGCCTCCTGCCGCTTACCAGCATTTTCATTGAACCTGCCAAGGTGCTGTTCCTGAACAACGCCATCAACCACGGCGTGCTGACTCCGCTGGGCATCCAGCAATCACTTGAACAGGGCAAGTCCATCCTCTTCCTGCTCGAGGCGAACCCCGGCCCGGGCCTTGGCATCCTGCTGGCGTACATGTTCTTCGGCCGCGGCCTTGCCAAGGGCTCTGCCCCTGGCGCCGCGATCATCCACTTCTTCGGTGGCATCCACGAAATCTACTTCCCGTACGTCCTGATGCGCCCGCTGCTGATCCTGGCCGCGATCGCTGGCGGCATGACGGGTATTGCCACCTTGGCCGTCACCGGCTCCGGACTCGTTGCTCCGGCCGCGCCTGGCTCCATCATCGCCGTGCTCGCCCAAACGTCCCGGGACAGCTACGTAGGGGTGATCCTCGCGGTGTTGCTCGCCACCGCGGTGTCGTTCCTGGTCGCCTCGGTGATCCTGAAAACCACAAAGCACAGCGACGAGGCGGACCTGGGCGACGCCACATCCAAGATGGAAGCCATGAAGGGCAAAAAGAGCTCCGTCTCATCCATGCTGACCGGCGGCGGCGCTGGTACAGGGGTGGGCACGGCCGTCCTCGCCGGCCCCATCAAGAACATCGTCTTCGCGTGCGACGCCGGTATGGGCTCCAGTGCCATGGGAGCATCCGTGCTGCGGAACAAGATCAAGGCGGCCGGGTTCCCGGACGTCAAGGTCACCAACGCCGCTATCGCCAACCTCAGCGACACCTACGACGTTGTGATCACCCACCAGGACCTGACCGAGCGAGCCAAGCCCGTCACCTCCAGTGCTGCGCACTTCTCCGTGGATAACTTCATGAACAGCCCGCGGTATGACGAGATTGTGGAGCTGGTCAAGGAGCACAACACCGAAGGCGCAACGCCCGACGACGGTGCTGCTGCCGGCCACGGGGCCCACGTCGCCAGTGCCCCGGTGGACTCGGTACCGGCCGTTGGCAGCGGTACGGCACCAGTCGAGGCTGCGGAGACTGCGGCGCGGTCGGACATCCTGATGGCCGACAGTGTCATCCTCAACGGCACCGCCACCACCCGCGATGCCGCGATCGACGAAGCCGGGCAGCTCCTCCTGGCCCGCGGCGCCGTGGACGAGGGCTACCTCGCGGCCATGCACGAACGCGAGGAATCCGTGTCCACCTACATGGGCAGCTTCCTGGCCATCCCGCATGGCACCAACGCCGCCAAGGACCACATCCTGAAGTCAGCGGTGTCCGTGATCCGCTACCCTAACGGCATCGACTGGGACGGCAAGCAGGTCAAGTTCGTGGTTGGCGTGGCGGGCATCAACAACGAACACCTCCACATCCTGTCCTCCATCGCGAAGGTCTTCACCAACAATGCCCAGGTGGCCCAGCTGGAAGCGGCCACGTCCGTTGAGGAAGTCCTGGAATTGTTCGGAAAGGTGAACGCATAGTGAAGGCAGTACATTTCGGAGCCGGGAACATCGGCCGCGGCTTTGTGGGGCTGCTGCTGCACCAGGCCGGTTATGAGGTGGTGTTCGCGGATGTAGCGGACGCGCTCATAGTCCAGCTGGCGGCAGCGGACAGCTACAACGTCCACGAGGTTGGGGAGAACCCCACCGTCCGGACGGTGGACAACTTCCGCGCGCTGAACTCCGGCACGCAGGAAGCGGAGCTGGTGCGGGAAATCGCGACGGCGGATATCGTCACCACTGCCGTGGGGCCGCACATCCTGAAGTTCGTGGCACCCGCCATCGCCAAGGGCATCGCGGCGCGGGCTGCCGGGCTGGCTCCGCTGCAGGTCATGGCCTGCGAGAACGCCATCAACGCCACGGACATCCTGCGGGCCGAAGTGGCCGCGCTCTGGGATGACGCCGCCGGCCCCCTGGATTCCCTTGCGGTGTTTGCGAACACCGCCGTGGACCGGATTGTGCCCAATCAGGAGCCGGGGCAGGGCCTGGACGTCACCGTGGAGACGTTCTACGAGTGGGTCATCGACAGGACCGCATTCGGCGATGCTGCGCCGGTTATCCCGGGCGCAACGTTTGTGAACGAGCTCTCGCCGTACATCGAGCGGAAGCTTTTTACCGTGAACACCGGGCACGCCTCGGCAGCGTACTTTGGGTTCGAGGCAGGCCTGGAGAAACTCTCCGACGCCATGGCGGACCAGGACGTTGCGGAAGACGTCCGGGCCGTCCTGGAGGAGACCAAGCAGCTCCTCGTGGCCAAGCACGGCTTCAACAATGACGAGCAGGAAGCCTACGTCCAGAAGATCCTGGTCCGGTTCTCCAACCCGCACCTGCCGGACACCGTGAACCGGGTGGGCCGCGCCCCGATGCGCAAGCTCAGCCGGCATGAACGGTTCATCGGCCCCGCGGCTGAACTGGCCGAACGCGGGATCGTGCCCGAGGCGCTCCTGGGTGCCATCGCCGCGGCCCTGCGCTTCAGCGACCCCGCGGACGCCGAGGCCACCGAGCTCGCCCAGATCCTGGCGTCCTCAACGCCGGCAGACGCCACAGCCCGGATCACTGGACTTGCTCCGGAGCACCCGCTGTTCGCAGCCGTGTCCACGCTGGTGGAAGAACGACAGGCTGAAGGGGCCAAGGCGCCCGCCTAAACGCTCTCTCACTTCCGGCGGGTTTTTCGGAAACCCTCTCGCAATCACGACGCCGGCACTCACCTGAGTGCCGGCGTCGTGCATTACCTGTTTTGGTGACCCGCGCGCATCAGGAGTCCGTCTTCGTCGCCAGGGCAAGCACACCGTCCATATAGCGCATGACCAGTGAGGCGGCTATCAACGCGGCGGAAAACGGCAGGAAAAACAGCGTGACCAGCTGGAAGACTATTTGCAGGACCATGCTTAGCGCCTGTGAGTAGGCCGGCCCGAACAGCAGGGTCTGCATGATCTGCGGTGCAAGGATGATCGAGACGGCGCCGACGGCGCCCACAATAATTCCTGTCCGCAGAGTTGTTGCCGGTAAGCGTGAGACCGTGTGCTGATCCATTCCAGGCCTTCCCCCATATGACTGTTGTTCCGTGTTGGCCAGCCAAGCACGGGCCCGCGTGGATCACAAGAAACGTGGCTGTGGAATGCTGGGGAGATGACCACAAACCCCGGCGCTCTGACCCCCTTGCTGACTGCCGACGTCGACGGCGAGACCTTCCGCCTCAGGCGCGCCGTGTCCGCGGATCTGCCCGCCATCGTGGCACTGCTGGCGGACGATTCCCTGGGCGCCGCCCGCGAACTGGCCCTCGACATGGCGCCCTACGAGCGGGCTTTTGAAGCGATCGACGCCGACCCGTGCCACTTGCTCGTGGTGGGTGAGTACGTACCGGTTGGGGCAGCGAACGGCCCCGTGGCAGCCACCTTCCAGCTGAGTTTCCTGCCTGGCATCTCGCGGCAGGGCTCCTGGCGCTCGCAGATAGAGGCGGTCCGCGTGGCGGGCAGCCTTCGTGGCCATGGCCTGGGAAACCTGATGGTGGGGTGGGCGATTGACGAATCCAGGCGCCGCGGCTGCACGCTGATGCAGCTGACCACCCACAAGACGCGGACGGCCGCCCACCGCTTCTACGAGCGGCTTGGCTTTGATGCCAGCCATGAGGGCATGAAGCTCACTCTCTGACCCCCGGGCGTTATGCCCTCTTTGAACCCTTGGGCACAAACAGCGTCTCGGCCTGTTCCAGGGACATGCCGTTGGTCTCCGGCACCTTGAACATGACAAAGAAGAACGACGCCGCCGCGAACAGTGCGTACATGGCGTAGGTCAAGGGCAGGGACGCAGCGGCCATCACCGGGAAGCTGAGTGTGATGGCAAAGTTGGCCACCCACTGCGCGGCCGCGGCCAGGCCCAGGGCACGGGCACGGATCCGGGACGGGAAGATCTCGCCAAGGAGGACCCAGACCAGCGGGCCCCAGGACGCGCCGAAGCTGACCACAAAGATGTTGGCCGCTACGAGGGCCACCGGACCCCAGGCGCCCGGCAGTGAGATCTCTGAGCCTGAGCCAACGGCGGCGGAGAACGCCAGCGCCATGGTGCCCAGTGAAACCGCCATGCCGATGGAACCGGCCAGGAGAATGGGGCGGCGGCCGATCCGGTCCACCAGGGCGATGGCCACAAGCGTGACCAGGATGTTGGTGATGGAGGTTGCCACCGAGATGGTGAGCGAGTCCTTCTCCTCGAAACCGACGGCCTTCCACAGCGTGGTGGAGTAGTAGAAGATCACGTTGATGCCGACGAACTGCTGCAGGACGGAGAGGATGATGCCCACCCAGACCACTGCCTGCAAGCCGAAAGTCTTGCCGCGGAGCGAGCCTTTCTGGCCGGACAGCTTGTCTTCTTCGATGGCGTCCTGGATCTCGCGGATGTGCCGGTCGGTGTCCCCGGACGGGGCAATGGAGTCGAAGACCTTGCGGGCTTCGTCTTCCTTGCCCTGGAACACCAGGAACCGCGGGGATTCCGGGAGCGTGTAGGCGATCCAGCCGTAGACCACGGCAGGAACCGCTGCGGCGAGGAACATCCAGCGCCAGGCCTCCAGGCCCAGCCAGAACGGCTGGTCCGCGCCGCCGGCGGTGGTGGCGAAGAGTGCGTCGGACAGGAGCGCCGGTTCCGATGGCGCTGACCAGGAACAGCAGCGCGCCGAGCTTCATGGCGGGGATGCGGCCGTAGCGGTCGGCAACTTTTCCGGCCAGGAACGCGCCCGCCGCGCAGCCCAGCAGGGCGATGGCCACGGCGAAGCCGGTGACAGCCTCGGAGAGCGCGAACTCATCCTTGATGGCATCCACTGCACCGTTCACCACGGAGGAGTCGAAGCCGAATAGGAAGCCGCCTACCGCGCCTGCGAGGGCCAGCCAGATCACCCGCTGCGGGATCTTGGCGGTTGTCTGCTCCTTGGCGGTGGGCATGCTGCTCCCTGGGTGTGGGGGTCGGGTGTTCCGGAACAGGGCAGTCAGTGCGCCGGGACGGACTCCTTGGCCACCTTCGGGTCCGTCAGCTTCTTGTTCGGCAGGGCGAAGCTGATCAGGAACGCGATCCCGGTGAGAACGGCCGCGGTGATCATCACGGTGTCGATCGCGTACGCGAAGCCTTCCGTAATGGGCCGCGTGAGCACGCTGTTGGCGGAGTGCAGCCAGCTGGTGTCATTGAGTGATTCGTTCGATGCCCCGTTCTGGAAGAACTCGTAGAGCTTGGCGTTGGCCGGGTCCGCCGCGACGGCCGGGTCGCGCAGCACGGCCTGGTAGTCGGAGCTGGCCACGGCTGACTTCATGGTGTCGGCGATCCGGCTTGCGGCCAGGCTGAACAGCATGGAGATGAACACGGCCGTGCCCACCGCACCGCCCATGGAGCGGAAGAACGCGGCGGAGGACGTGCCCACGCCCATGTCCTTTGGGGGGACGGAGACCTGCATGGCCAGGGTGAGCGGCTGCATGCAGAACCCCAGGCCCATGCCGAAGAACACGGCGATCACGCCGGGAACCCACAAGCCCGTGTCCACGCCCAGGGACAGGCCCATGGTCAGGGCGGCGGCGGTGAGGATCCCCGTACCCACGATCGGGAAGATCCGGTACGTGCCCGACGCCGAAATGGTACGGCCTGCCGTGATGGAACCGGTCAGGATGCCCAGGGTGAAGGTGATCATCATCAGGCCGGCTTCGGTGGGTGTGAGGCCCTTGACCAGCTGCAGGTACATGGGCAGCATGGCGATGGCGCCGAACATGCCGATGCCGATGATGAAGTTCAGCAGCGAGGACAGGCCGAAGGTAGCGTTCCTGAAGAGCCGGAGAGGGATCAGGGCGTAGTCCCCGGCGCGCTTTTCAGCCAGCAGGAACCAGATGATGCCCACAGCGCCGAGGCCATAGCAGAGGAAGGAGTTCAGCGACGTAAAGCCCCAGCTGCGGCCCTGTTCCGCCACCAGCAGCAGCGGGACGATGGCGAGCGTGATGGCGGCTGCACCGAAGTAGTCGATCTTCTGCTTCACGTGCTTGGCCGGCAGGTGCAGGAACATAAACACCACGGTCAGAGCTGCCAGGCCGATGGGCAGGTTGATGAAGAACACCCAGCGCCAGCCGTCAAAGCCGAGGATGTTGGCGGACCCTGCAAACGCGCCGCCCACTACGGGGCCGAGCACGGATGAGATGCCGAACACCGACATAAAGTAGCCCTGGTACTTGGCCCGGTCCTTGAGGGACACGATGTCCCCGATGATGGTCAGCGCGAGGGCCAGCAGGCCGCCGGCGCCCAGACCCTGGACGCCGCGGGCGATGGCCAGTTCCGTCATGGAATGCACTGAACCGGCGTAGAGCGAGCCGGCCAGGAAAATGACGATGGCGATCAGGTACAGCGGACGGCGGCCGAAAATATCGCTCAGCTTGCCGTACAGCGGCGTGCTGACGGTAGAGGTGATGAGGTAGGCAGTGGTGGCCCACGCCTGCAGGGACAGCCCGTCGAGGTCGTTGGCGATGGTGTAGATGGAAGTGGACACAATGGTCTGGTCCAGCGATGCCAGGAACATGCCCAGCATGAGCCCCACCATCACGGTGACGATCTGACGCTGTGTCAGGGTTTCGCCGGCGGCACGCACAGCGGTTGTTTTGGACATGGCTTCTCCAGGAAAGAAAGGGATCACGCTTGATAGTTGCTTTCAGTAACTATATAAGTCACCGCTTCATTCCCGCTGCCAGATATTTCTTTTCAAGCCCGCCCCACCCCCGCAGCCGGGGGACCCAATCAGCGCTCCACGAGGATGCCGTCCGGATCGCACCAGACGGTGACGCCGGGACGGAACGTCACGCCGTCGAGCACTAGATCCACGTCAACCTCTCCGGCGCCGGCCTTGGCGCTCTTGCGCGGGTTGCTGCCCAGCGCCTTGACGCCAAGATCCAGTTGGGCGATCGCCTCGCGGTCGCGGATGGCGCCGTTAATGACGACGCCGGCCCAGCCGTTCGCCACGGCGCTCTCGGCGATCATGTCCCCCATCAGGGCCGTGCCCAGCGAACCGCCGCCGTCCACCACCAGCACCGCGCCATTGCCGGGGGTGGCCAGCGTGGACTTGACCAGGGCGTTGTCCTGGAAGCAGCGGATGGTCCGCACCGGGCCGCTGAAGTGTGAACGGCCGCCGAAGGACTGGAACTGGAGTGAGACGGACGCCAGCTCCTCGCCGCGCTCGTCGTACAGATCGGCGGTGTTGACGGGGCTGGTGGTGTTGCCTGCAGCAGATGCGGTCATTGGATCTCCAGGTGTTTGGTGTTGTGGTGCGCTCCGCGCTGTCCTGCGCGATAAAAGACGCGCTCCGTATGACAAGCGGGGCGATGCAGCCCACGATAGTCTGATTTTCAGAATCACCAACCGTTCCAGGGGGAACCAGCATGAGCCTGTCCGACACACCCGCAGCGCCGGATCCCAGCGCTGCGTCGGTTCCCGGAGCGGGCCCGGAAAGCTCGACGGCGGCGCTCGCCGAGCCGACGACGAAGGTCACCGCGCGCTGGGTCACCGGGCTGGTGCTGGTCAACGTGGGTATTAACGCCGCCTTCTTCGGCCCCATCAACGTCTTTATCGGCCAGCAGGCCATCGGCATCGACGAAGCCAACAAGGAAGCCATTCTGTCCCTCGTGACAGGGTGCGGCGCTGCGGTGTCGCTGGTGGCCAATCCGCTTTTCGGTGCACTGTCCGACCGGACGGTCTCAGGCTTCGGCCGGCGTGCGCCCTGGGTCCTGGCGGGCGCCATCCTTGCCACCGCCGCCCTGCTGGCGATGTCCGGCGCCACTGCTGTAGCCCTGATGGTCCTGTTCTGGTGCCTGGTCCAGTTGGGCGCCAACGCTGCGTACGCTGCCATCACCGCCGCCGTCCCGGACCGGGTGCCGGTGGCGCAGCGCGGTGGCGTGGGAGGCCTGGCGGCGATGGGCCAGACCGTGGGCATCCTCCTCGGCGCGGTCTTCGGCGCCGTGGTCTCGGGAAATTTCATGGTGGGCTACACCATGTGCGCTGCCGCCCTGCTGTTCTCCGTGGTGCCGTACCTGTTCCACCGGAATGACCCGCCGCTGCCCAAGGAGCTCCGGCCGCCGTTCTCGTGGGGCAGCTTCCTGCGCGGCTTCTGGATCAGCCCGGCCCGCTACCCGGACTTCGCCTGGGCCTGGCTCACCCGCTTCCTGGTCAACGTCTGCAACCAGATGACCATCGTCTACCTGCTCTTTTTCCTCCGGGACGTCCTCAAGCACGAGGACCCGGCCCTGGGCGTCCTGACATTAACCGGCATTTACGCGGTGATGGTGATGATTACCGCGGTGATAGCGGGGCCGTGGAGCGACCGGCTGGGCCGGCGGAAGCCGTTTGTGATCGGGTCCTCCGCCATCATTGCCGTCGCGGGCCTGACAATGGCCTTCTTCCCGGTGTGGACCGGCGCCCTTATTGGAGCCGGCATCCTGGGCGTGGGGTTCGGCGCCTACCTTGCTGTCGACTTCGCGCTGCTGACGCAGGTGCTGCCGCAGGCTGCCGATCGTGGCAAGGATATGGGCGTCATCAACGTCGCCAACTCGCTGCCCCAGGTGTTCGCGCCCGTCCTCGCATTCCTTGCCGTGACGTACTTCGGAGGGTACCTCACGCTGTTCATCACGGCGGCCGTCATCGGCCTGCTGGGAGCCGTATTCGTGGTCAAAATCAAGGGGGTCGACTGATTTCGGCATTTGCCCGTGCCGTATAGTTGAGGCGGACTGCACGCCCGGGGGATGAGGACTCTCCCTGCCGCTGCACCATAAGAACACAACCCCGGAATTCTGATGCCCGAGACACTTTCAGCCCATCCGTCCATGGCCGCCCGGCCCGCCACGCCGCGCCAGCGGCTGCGCTACACGCGCGTCCTTGAAGCCGCCGCAGGGTTTGCCCGCAAGGGGCTGGAGTCCGTGGACCTCGCGGAAATTTCGGAAAAGTCCGGCGTACCGCTGGGAACCGTCTACCGGTATTTCCCCACCGCCAACCATTTGATGCTGTCCCTCTACCGCCAGCAGCTGGACGAGCTCCAGGGCCGCGCCCGTACGTCGGCGGCCAGCTTCGGCGGCAAGGCCCTCACCGGTGTGGTCATGGAAATCTTCCATATGCGGGTGATGCAGCCGGCCGTCGAGCAGTGCCTGAGCCGCTGCGTCTACCTCAAGGACAAGGACACCACGGAACTCCTGCATGAAATCGATGCGCTGAGCGAAACGGCGGTGGCCATCGCCTCCGACGACGCCGTAGCGGCCCGGGTGCTCCTGCTGACTGTCACTGGTCTGGTCCAGTCCGTCCGCAACCGTCGGCTTTCGCTTTTTGAGGCCGAAGAGGACCTCAAAAAGGCCTGCACGCTGCTTGCTCCGGTGGCTGCCGGGGCGCGCGCCGCCCACCGATCCGCGTAACTGGTCTAGACCACGGAACCAATAAATACGTCTTTATTCGGTGACGTGGCTCACAAAAGCGTCTGATTAAACGATTTGGCACGCCTTGGGACCACCCAATGCGCTTTCGGGGGCGTGAGCACTGTTTAGTATTGCAGGACCGGAGTGGCTGGCAACCCGCGCATCTGCAAGGGCTTCACACCGGGCCCGCCATCATTGGGTCCACGAAGCGCCCAACATGACCACCTTGAGCCTCCCTGCGCTTGAGCCCTTACGCGCCGTGCGCCCACGGCTAGCACCAGGAGACAACGACGTGTCCATTGACGTAATCGCACCTACAGACAATTCAGCTGCAACTGCCCTGACTGAGGCCGAGATCTTCGAGGCCCACCAGGGCGGCAAGCTCTCGGTGACCAGCACGGTCCCGCTGTCCAACAAGCGCGACCTTTCCATCGCCTACACCCCCGGTGTGGCCGAGGTCAGCCGAGCCATCCATAACAACCCGGAACTTGCCAAGACCCTCACCTGGGCGCAGCGCCTGGTGGTAGTGGTCAGCGACGGCACCGCGGTGCTGGGCCTGGGCAACATCGGGGCCGCCGCCTCACTGCCCGTGATGGAAGGCAAGTCCGCCCTGTTCAAGACCTTCGGTGAGCTCGATTCCATTCCCCTGGTCCTGAACACCACGGACGTTGACGAGATCGTGGAAACCTTGGTCCGTCTCCGCCCGAGCTTCGGCGCGGTCAATCTTGAGGACATCTCGGCGCCGCGTTGCTTCGAGCTGGAAGAAAAGCTCATCGAAGCCCTGGACTGCCCGGTCATGCACGATGACCAGCACGGCACCGCCGTAGTGGCCCTCGCCGCCCTGACCAACGCCGCCAAGGTCACCGGCCGCGAACTCGCAGACCTCCGCGTAGTGGTTTCCGGCGCCGGAGCCGCCGGCATCGCCGTCGCCGAAATCCTGCTCGCCGCCGGCGTCACGGACGTTGTCCTGCTTGACTCCAAGGGCGTCATCAACCGGGAGCGGGCCGACATCGCCGCCGACCCGCAGAGCAAGAAGTCCCAGATGGCCGAGCGCAGCAACCCCCGCAGTGTCACGGGCGGCCCCGGCGAAGCGCTGCTCGGTGCTGACGTGTTCATCGGGGTTTCCTCCTCGAAGCTGGACGAGGCGCACCTCAAGCTGATGAACGCCGCTTCCATCGTGTTCGCCCTCTCCAACCCGGACCCCGAAGTCCTGCCCGAGGTGGCCGTCAAGTACGCCGCCGTCGTTGCCACCGGCCGCAGCGACTTCCCCAACCAGATCAACAACGTCCTGGCCTTCCCCGGAATCTTCCGCGGTGCGCTGGACGCCGGTGCCCGCCGGATCACGCCCGCCATGAAGCTTGCCGCGGCCCGCGCCATTGCCGAGCTCGCGGAAGCTGACCTCTCGGTGGACTACATCGTGCCCAGCCCGCTGGATCCGCGCGTTGCCCCGGCAGTGACGGCGGCCGTCGCCGCTGCCGTGGAAGCCGAGTAACCACCGCAGCCACACACTGCCGCAACGCCGGACGGCGGTGCCTCCCCGCGCAAGGGGGACGCGCCGCCGTCGGGCGTTAAGCGGCGAGGCCGACCGCCCCGCCGCCCTACACTGGGGCTCATGAACTCCGAAACCGCGGTCAGCATCCTGTGCGGCCTGGCGATCCTGGTCGGGGTGGCGGGCACCATCATCCCCATCCTGCCCGGCAGCTTCCTGATCGGGCTCAGCCTGCTGGCGTGGGCTATCTGGGGCGGCGCCGGGACTACGGGCTGGGTGGTCTTCGCGGTGGGAATGGTGTTTGTGCTTGCTGGCATGGCAGCCAGCGCCGTACTGACCGGACGGAAGCTCAGGCAGCACAGCATCCCAAACCGCAGCGTGGTAGTCGGCCTGGCCGCGGGTGTGGCAGGCATGTTCATCATCCCTGTGGTGGGGCTCTTCGTGGGCTTCGCCGCCGGCCTGCTGCTCAGTGAAGTCCTCCGCACCCGGAACCTCGGCACGGCAACGTCCACCAGCTGGGCCGCCCTCAGAGCGACCGGGCTGGGCATGCTGGTGGAGTTCGGGCTGGCGTGCCTGGCGGCCAGCACCTGGGTGATCGGGATCTGGGTCGCCGCTGCCACATAGCTCGGGCACCTAGGTCTGCCACGTAGCATGGAGAGATGACCGCGGGGGATTCCAGAGGACCGATCTACCGGGACGCCCGTGACCTGACGCCGTTCGGGAGTGCCCGCATGCAGACCCCCGTCCGGGAGCTCGCCGGCAGCGTGGGCGGGCTGATCCACGGTGTGCTGGGCGGCCGGGACGCCGCGCTGATCGCCGTGGACGGCGAGGTCCCCAGGCTCAAGCTGATGCCCGGAAAAGCGGCCAAGGCCGTGCACGATGCCATCTTCAGCAGTAAGGAACCGGAGCGGCTCATCGCCGTGGGCCGTGCATATCCGGGCTGGTCCGGACTATGTTCCGTGATGGCCGGCCTCCTGGCGTACCAGCAAGGCGGCTACCTGCGCGGGTCCGAACTCCTCCAGCGGGGCCTGTCGATCAGGAACGACGACGACGCCAACCAGTACGCGGCCACGTACCTCACGCGGGTGGTCACCCGGGTGGAGGTTGCCGAGCGCATCGAGGTCCCCGTGCTGTTCAGCCAGGAATCGGTCTTCCTGGCCCTGTCGCACTCCCTGCGGGAGACGGGGCAGCTGGAAGCCGCGCTGCAGACGGTGGCCGGGCTGCCGCCGTCGTTGCCTACAGCGCTGGCGCGCTGCGCGCTGGCATTCGCGCTGGGACGCGACAAGGAAGTGGTGATCTGGACCGAGGGCCTACTGAACTCCGACGACCTTTCGGCGGCCCTCCTGTTGCTCCGCGGGCGCGCGTTGCGGCGGCTCGGCGCCCACGCACAAGCGCACGACGCCCTGAAAGAGGTCCTCCGCCGCCGGAAAACGGACGCGGTGCTCCGCAACGACGCCCTCACCGACCGCGCCCTGCTGGTGCTGGACAACGGCCGCAAATCCCTCAACCCGCGGGACTGGCTCCGCGGCCGGCCAGCAGAGCTGGAGACGTTCGAAGTCATCCGCAAGGACGTTGACGAGCGTCGGCTGTGGGAGCAGGAATGGGACAACCTGGACGGGAAATAGGCGTTACGCCTGAGCGGTGAGACCGGCAACCAGGGGAACCAGCTGCTCTGAGAGGAGCCCGACCCCCAGAGCAACCATGATGATACCGCTGGCAAGAGTGACTGTCCGCGCGGCGCCGGGCCGGGACTGCAGGAGTTTGCGGGCCAACAGCGCCACAAAGGTGTAGACGGTTCCGGCCAGCAGGACAAAGGTCAGGCCCAGCAGGCCGGACTGGACAGGGACCGGGAGAGAGGCCTCCTGGCTGACGAACTGCGGCACCAGCGCCACATAGAACAGCAGCCCCTTGGGGTTGATGCCGCTGGTGCCCATGCCCTGAAGGAAAGTGCGCAGCTGGTTGGCGGGCTTCCCGGCGGCGTCTGCTGCACTGAAGGAGGCGCCTCGCCAGGAGCGAAGGGTGCTGATGCCCAACCACAGCAGGTAGCACGCCCCGGCCACCGTAAGCCAGCCCAGAACGCCCGGCAGGCCGGACAGCAGGGCGGCGAGACCTGCCACCATCAGCAGCGTATGCAGGACGTAGCCACCGCAAAGTCCGGCCACGGCCGGGACAAAGCTGCGCTGCCGCAGACCGGCCGTGATGGAGTACGCCCAGTCCACGCCGGGGGTACAGGCGAGGGCGATCGCCACCAGTACGAAGGCGAAAAACAACTGGGGATTCATGGTGGGCTCCTGTCCGATTAGGTACAGGACAAACCTTATGAAGTTTCCGTCCATAAGTGCTTACCCTTTTCGCTCGATTCGAGCCGAAATTGGTAAGATATATGCGTGATTGACCATATCGATAGAAATATATTGCGCCACCTCAAGGAGGATGGCCGGATAACTGCCACGGCCCTGGCCGCGAAGGTCGGGCTCACGGTGGCGCCGTGCCACCGGAGGCTACGGGACCTCGAGACGTCGGGGGTGATCCGCGGGTACAAAGCGGACATCGACCCCGCCGCCGTCGGGCTGGGTTTCGAGGCCATTGTGTTTGTCACTTTGCGCCAGGTGGACCGTTCCACCATGGAGATCTTTGAGAACCGGGTGGCGGACAATCCGAACATCGTGGAGGCGCAGCGGCTCTTCGGCTCCCCGGACTACCTACTGAAGGTCATCGCTGAGGACCTGCCCGGCTACCAGCGCTTCTACGACGCCGAGCTCACGTCACTGCCCGGGGTTGAGCGACTGACCTCCACGCTGGTGATGAAGAACCTGAAGTCCAATGCAGGGCCGCCGGTGTAGCGCACGCTCATCGCGCCGGCCGCCCCACGCCGTCCTGCCTACGCCGCCGGACTGACATGGACGATGATCACTTGGGTGTCCTTGGTGCCGTCGTAGCGGAGGTCGTAGTTCACCTCCAGTCCCGTGGAGGTGCCGGAGGTTATGGAAAAGTCGCTCTTTCGTTCCGGGTCCCGCTCAGCACCGGCGATCCAGCGTTCCGCGGAGTCGGCGTCGACACCGTACCGTTCCACGCCGTCCCGGATGAGCTTAAAATACTCGTTCGGCGAGTCAGCCGTGAGGAAATACGTGACCTCGCTGAAGTCCGGCCGTTTGTCGGTGGTGTTGAATCGGATCCGGTCCGTTTCCCCACTGATCTCGCCGCTTGGGGCAACGATGGTGAATTTGATTTTTCCCGAGTCCCGGGTATTGATTTCGGGCCCGTAGCTGTCTGCAGTGACCCGGACGGCCGCCTTTTGCAGCCGTCCAGAGCTCATATCCAGCCGTGCGGTCCTGGACTCCCGGATAGCGGCCACTCCGGCGGCGTCGAGTGTGGAGAATTCCGAGGTGCTCATGGTGCTCCCTTGAGGGGTCGGGTCGGTGGTGGTGCCGCCAATCTGGCAGCCGGCCAGCGTGAGGCAAGCGGACAGTGCAAGAAGTACGGCGGCGGCCTGCCGCGTCAGGCGCGAGGACGCGGTTGAACAGGCGGACATCACTGGTGCACCTCCGCGCCGAAGCCATCCACAAAGCGGTCCATGATGCCGGGGATGTTGTTGGTTGGCCTGTACTGGTCCACGCGGTCGTTGAAGTCGGAGGCGATGATCTGCTCAGCCCGTGCGGGATCGGTCGCAAGGAGGCCCTGGTAGGCCGGAAGCGTGTCCTGCCGGATGAGTTCCCAGCGCTGGTCGGCGTTGGCGATGTTCCCGTCCGGGAAGCCGGTAGTGAAGTCCGTCCGGAACTGGGTGGGGTTGTCCCAGTTGGTGAACGGCACGTTTTCCGGCCCGGGGCTCTCCACGCTGAAGCTGTAGGGGAAAACCTCCGGGTAGCTCTTAGCCCCGGGAATTGACGGCTCGCCGGCAAGGGTGACCAAGTACGTCACAGCTTCCCCGCCAGGGTGGTTGCGCATGGTGTCGTAGTCGTCCGCGATGATCTCGTTCTGTTCGCGGTACAGCAGGGAGGTGTTTCCTTCCTGGATGAGGCCGGGGTCGCCGGAATCGATGTTGGCCCAGGCCTCCGCAGTTTTGGAATCAATGGCGCCGGAGTCCTGCAGTCGGTTGATCTCTTCGATTCCGCCGTTCATGTAGGCCTCATGCTGGCGGGCCTGGTCGAGGAAGATCTCCTTGTTCATGTCCAGCATGCTGGTTTCGTAATAGCGGATCTCCTCGTCCGTCATCCCGGCGAGCTGTTCGATCTGGTCGAGCATGGGGAGCGGGATGTCCGAGGCCGGATTTTCCGCGATCTGCTGCCCGAGGTCCCGCAACATGGCCATGTCCTTGAAGCCGCCCGCGAAGGACGGGCCGATCATGTTGGCCATGCCTGCCCACTGCAGGTCCGGGTTGGACAGATAGGCCTGGCCATAGAAGTCGTAGACCTTTTTGATGGTCTCCCAGTTGTGTTCCGTGCCCTTGGACGTGTCCCAGCTGGAAGGGTCGATCCCCATGTCCAGCATGGCCTGGTTGTTCCAATAGGAGTTGAGGAAAGCCGCGTATTCTTCGGAGTTCTTGTCGATCAGGCCGGAGCCGGCGGCAGCATCCATGGCGGCTTTGGCGGCCTCAGGGTTGTCCAAGGACCATTGCTTGAATTCGTCGCTGCCGAGATACTCCTGGCGTTCTTCAGGAGTCATGCCGTTCAATCGGTCAGTCAAGTCCCGGGCGGCATCTTCCCCCGAACCGCTGCCGCTGCTCCCGGCTCCGCTGCTTCCGGAGCCCGCCCCGCTGCTGGCCTTTTCCTGCTCGTCGGCGTTGGCAAGCACCGACTTGGCGGCCGATTCCAGCCCTGCCGCTGTGGACTTCAGCAGCAATGAGTGCGACGACGTCCAGTCACTCCGGAAACGTTCGCCGTCCTGCCCTTTCCAGGCGCCGGTGCTGACGGCCCTGCTGAGCTGCTGGCCGAGCAGGCTTAGCCTGTTGGCGCCGCCTGCAAGTTCTTTGGCGAGCTGCCGCAACTGGGCCACGTCGCCGCCATAAAAGTTCCCCGCCATGTCTCTCCCTGAATGGATTCCCGTGCCAGCCTAGCTGCGATGCGTCCTCGCGGGCGATGGGGAGAGCTCCCCGTGCGGAGTTGAGTGCGGGCCTGGAATGACGGAATTCAGTCCTGCAGCAGCCCGGTGGTCCGGTACGGGATGACTTCGCGCAGGAACATGCTGGTGGAGGTGCGGACAATGCCGGGGCAGAGCCGGATCTCCTCGGACACGCGGTAGAGGTCGTCCGGGCTGGTGGCCACCACCCGGATCAGCAGGTCGGTGTCGCCGGCGGGGGCATGGCATTCCAGGACCTCGGGGATCATACGGAGCGCAGCGATCGCTTCGTTGAGGTGGCTCTGGTCCAGTTCGGCGCTGACGGCCGCCGCCACACCCCGGCCCAGGGCGGAGGGGAGTACGCGGCTGCTGTTGGGACGAAGGGCGCCCGACGCCGACATCCTCTCCAGGCGCGACTGGACGGTCCCGCGGGCCAGGCCCAGCCGCTGGGCCAAGACCATGATGGGGACGCGGGGGTCATCGTCGAGGGCGTGGAGGATCCGTTTGTCCGTGGCGTCCAGTTGCTGCAATCTGATCAATTCCTGTCGGGGCGTGTGGCTGCTATTGGTCAGACTGACCAACAAAATTCATGCCGGTTGTGCCAACTGTATGGCGTCTGCTCAAATTGTGGCAACAAGGGCTAAGGCTACCGCCGAATCCCGCAGGCTACAGGAACACCGGCACACCACCCGGCAACTGGACACCGCCTCCCGCAAGGAGGACGCCGCTGATTGACACTTGTTCACACCACGGTCATTCTGCACACACGGCAAGAGCCCCTGAGCCACCGACGTCGGATCCTGCGAAGTCATCGGTAGCTGAGGGGCTCTTGTGCTGTCCGGACTAGGGTTGATCCATGACCCCAGCCGGCCGTTTTGCCCCCAGCCCGTCCGGTGAACTCCATGTTGGGAACCTCCGCACCGCGATGCTCGCCTGGTTGTTTGCCCGGTCCACTGGCCGCGACTTCCTGCTTCGCGTCGAGGACCTTGACCGGGCGCGGGCGGGTGCGGAGGCAGTGCAGCTCCGCGATCTGGAGGCCGTGGGCGTGACGTGGGACGGCGCCGTCGTGCGCCAGGCGGACCGGGCTGCCATCTACGCCGAGGCGATCGGGCGGCTGACTGCTGCAGGGCTCACCTATGAATGCTTCTGCACGCGCCGTGAAATCCAGGAAGCGCCGTCAGCGCCGCACGCGCCGGAGGGCGCCTATCCGGGCACCTGCCGTGACCTCGATCCTGCTGAGCTGGAGTTCAAACGCTCCACACGCCCGGCCGCCATCCGGCTTCGCGCCGGCACAACGGACTACCCCGTGCAGGATCTGCTGCATGGGGAGTTCACCGGCGTGGTGGATGATTTTGTCCTCCGCCGCAACGACGGTGTTACCGCCTACAACCTGGCTGTCGTGGTGGACGACGCCGCGCAGGGCATCGACCAAGTGGTGCGGGGCGATGACCTGCTGCCTTCCACGCCCAGGCAGGCGTATCTAGCACTGCGGTTGAATATTCCTATTCCGGAATATGCGCACGTGCCGATGGTGGTGAATTCCGACGGCGCCCGGCTGGCCAAGCGCGATGGCGCCGTGACGCTGGGCGACCTCTCCCGCGCGGGCGTTTCGGCCGCTGACGTGCGGAACCTCATCCTGCAGTCCCTGGGGCTTCCTTCCGGGACGCTGGAGCAGGCCCTCGCAACGTTCAGGCCGTCAGGGCTGCCGCGGGAACCGTGGGTGTGGAGCGGCCCCACTAGGCCCGCGACCAGACACCTGCAGCCCGGCGCGTAGGCTTAAGCCATGTCGGAACCCGAATTCACTGAAGCCAAACTCCCTCAACCGGGATTCACTGTCGAGACCGCGAAGGTCCTGGCCGAGGTGGCCCACAACCGGCAGAAGGACAAGCTCAAGCGCCCTTACCGTGACCATGTGATTGCGGTAGGTGATGCGCTGGCTGACTTCGACGACGATATCCGGATTGCCGGTTACCTTCATGACATTGCCGAGGACACTCCCATCACACGGCAAGCGCTGCTGGACATGGGCGTTTCCGAGCGGGCAGCGGACATCATCGAGCGGGTCACCAACCGGCTGCATGATAATCCCGATGACTATCAGGCCGGGATGCATTTCATTGCCGAGGACCACGACGCGGCCCTGGTGAAGATCGCGGACAACGCCCACAATTCCCTGCCCGAACGCGTCAGGGCCCTCGCCGCGAAATGGCCGGACAAGCCGCCCGTCACCAAGTACCGGGACGCCCGTCCCGTGCTGTATGCCGCCGTCGACGTCGAGGAAGTCCGGAAGATCCTTGCCCGGGTTAATCCCTGGCTGCTGAAGGAGTTGGACGACAGGCTCGACGACGAAGACGACACGGATTACGAGAACCTGACGTACGACGACGCTCCCTAGGCAACGCGGGGTCACTTTGCGCCCATGCCAGGGCCCAACATGGGCCGTACCTGACCCCGCGTTGCCTAGCTTAGACCCGACCCAGCGAGTCGATGTCCTCTAGGAACAGCTCGTGGACTTCCTGGGTCACGGTGGTCCGGGTATCGCCGATCGCGTCGAGGTAGTCCTGCGTGCAGGGCCCCTTCCGGACCGCCTCGCGGACTGAAACGTTACCGGCCGAAGCCGCACCGCCGTCGTCGTACACGGCCTTTTCCAGCGCCCGCTGGGAGGCACTGCGCGCGGCGTACTCGATGTCCGCGGGGGAGAAGCCCTCGGTCCGTTCCACCAGGAGCTCCACGTCCACATCGTCCACCACGGTGGCCGGGATGAAGCGCTGCCACATGGCTTCGCGGGCCTGGCGGTCCGGGAGGCCGATGGGGATGACGTAGTCGAACCGGCCGTGGCGCAGGAAGGCGGTGTCCAGGGCGCGGATGAAGTTGGTGGCGCACACGAGCAGGCGGCCGGGTTGTTCGCGGAACGCCGGGATGATCTTCAGGAGCTCGTTGGTGACGCCCTGCAGGGGCGACGGCGGTTCACCCGAACGCTGGGAGGCGATTTCCTCCACCTCATCGATGAACACCACGCAGTGCTCCAGCTCCGCGATCTCGAGGAACGTTTCGCGCAGGGCCCCGGCGAGCCCCTTGGGGTCCGAGGCGAGGCGGGAGGGGAAGACCTCCACGAACGGCCACTCGAGCCGGGACGCGATGGCCTTCGCAAACGTGGTCTTGCCGGTCCCGGGAGGGCCGAACAGCACCACGGCGCGTGGCGGCACCACACCGTATTCATCCGCGAGGTCGGCCTCCGCGAGGGGCAGGACGAGCCGGCGCTCCAGGAGTTCCTTTTCTTTGCGCATGCCGGCCACGTTCTCCCACAGGTCGCGGGCCAGGATCCGGCCGCCCAGCTGGCCCAGCGCCCCCAGTTCCTGCCGCTGGACGGGGATGGTCCGCTCGAAATAGCGCAGGTTCTTCTTGAGCGCGAAGCCGCGGCTGAGGAAGGCCTCCACACGGGTTTCCGCTTCCGGCATCAGCGCGGAGAGCTTGTTGAGGCCGTGGGGGGCCATCCGGTTTTCGACGGCGGCGAGCAGCGAGGTGCCGATCCCGCGCCCGCGGTATTCCGGCAGCGTGGCCAGGAAGACGATCCAGCCCTGGTCATGCGCGGCGCGTCCGACGGCGGCGCCCACCACCTGATCACCCTGCACGGCTACTACCGCGTGGTCCTTCTCGCAGGATGCCAACACTTCGGAGAGGGCGTAGACGGGTTCCACATCTGAGTCTTTGAGCGACTCCCAGAGGTGCAGGATCCCGTCCAGGTCTGCTGAATGGAAATCCCTGATGCGCCAGTTGGTCATGCTGTGTCTCCCGGGGGTTCGTCGTTGAACTTTCACAGAGGTCGCGTGTGAAGCGCTCTGCTGAGCATAGGCGATCGCCTCGTGTAGGGGGTTGCGGGAGCGTTGCATTACGCCCGGGCGGATCCGGGGCTACAGCCTCGACGTTTTTTCGCCTTTGGAGCCTTTCCAGAGACGGTGGGGACGGTGGCTTGGGTCCGTATGCACTACGAGGACCGGGCAGGCAGCGTGAGAAACGCATGCTGAGCTCACAGATCCCAGATGCATACCCATGACTCCGCCGTGCCCGCGGCGGCCGACCACCAGCATCGCGGCGTCCGCGCCGGCTTCGACCAGCTTGGCAGGCGCAGAGCCGCGGACCAGCTCCTGGCTGGCGTTCACAGGAAGGTCCGGCCCGAATGCTTTGCCAAGCGCCTCGGCCAGGGTCTTGGCAGCGGCCGCTTCGAAGGCATCAAAGTCCGGCGGAACGTAGCCGGCGTACATCTGCGGAAAGTCCCAGCAAGCCACCGCGTGGATCCGGGCGTCGAGAGCGGGCGCCAGCCGTGCCGCGAAACGCAGCGCCTGCACCGAGGAATCGGAGCCGTCCACCCCGACAACAATTTTGGCTTCCGAAGTGTCCATCAGGGTCCTCCTTGGAGAGTGGAAACCGACGACGGCGGAACAGCGGGTTCCGTGTCCACAGAACCCGGGTGCCGCCGCCGGAGTCTGCTGCCTGATCAGACCTTGATCGGAACGGGGTGTACCTCGTCGGCGGGGTGGCCTGCGCGCTCATGGATTCGCCGTACAGCGTCCGCTGAGGGAGCCTCGGACAGGCAGTAAACCAGGCCCGACTCGGGATCGGCCCAGGCAGATTTGAAGTCAACCTTCTCTTCGCTCTGGATGGCAAGATCGGCGTTATGGGCCTCGCGAAGTGCTTCCTGGGTGATTCCGGTCATATTGCGATGAACATCCATGAATTCCGGCATGAAACTGATGCTCCTTAAACTGGGTTCGCCATTGATACAGCAGGATGTTGCCGACGTTAGACCTGCGCCGGTCAGGCGTCAAGAGGACGGCGGAAGTGACGACGGCGGCACCTGGGTTCCGTGTCTACAGAACCCGGGTGCCGCCGTCGGATGTCACGGCCAGCTGGCCGCTAGGGCACTAGTTCTTGAAGGTCTTCGCGGGCGGGTTGGCGATCACGGGGGCTGTGCCTGTGAATCCGTC
>NZ_JASBRB010000079.1 GCF_029960665.1 Pseudarthrobacter sp. AL07 | reverse complement strand
TGGTTGAAGCGCAGCGGAAACCAGGGCGAGCCCTGCGAGCCTGCCATTGCCCTGGTTCCCACGGATCCCGCCCAAGGCCGGCCCCACCCAGGTCTTGCCGCCGGCGCCCGGATCCCACGGCGGGAACGGCGGTCCGCCGCCGGCAACCACCCACCCGGGCCGGCCACCGCGGCGGACCGCCCGCCCAATTCCAGGTTCCATTGGTCGGGAAAGCAAGGTACTCACTTACTCATTTGAGTGTTTGAGTAAGTGAGTACCCCGTCTGTCAGTTCATCGTGGCGCGGTGTTCCGCGGCGAAGAGGACGGCCACGATCTCGTTGTGCCAGTCCAGCGCGGCGTATTGCCGGGTTATCTCCAGCACTGCGGGGTTCACGCGGGCGTCGCTGGTCACGACGGCGGCCATACCCCTGATGTGCGCGGCGAGGTCCTGGGCGGCTTCGGGGCTGTAGGTCACCGGGGACTTCGCAAGGAGGTCGGCCAGGGTTTCGAGGAACACGACCGTCTGGGCGGTGGTTTCAGCGGTTCGGTTTGTCTCGGTCATCGTTCTTGGTCCTTAGCTGTGGATCGGTGGGGGTGGGGCCTTGCCGGGCGGAGGCTGTCCGCCCGGCAAGGCCGTTCGGCTGAGGGTTAGGCAGCTTCCTGGTACATGGAGGGAATCCGGTAGCGGCTGGGCAGTTCGGCGGCGGCTTCGGGCAGGTCTGCCGGTCCTTGGGCCTGTCCGTTCTTCCAGTGGAAGAACGCCTGTTCGCTGATCGCTTCCCAGAACCGGGCCTTGGTCCGGTAGAACGTGCATGTCACGTCGCCCTCGCAGTACGTGGCCATGCCGAACAGGTTGCCGATGCCGTCGGCGGTGCGGATCCCGGCGACCATGACATAGGGCCACTGGCCCAGGTCCCAGCCGTCGCTTCCCCAGCTGGGAATCACGGCCCAGCCGTGTTCACCGATGAGTTCCATCCAGTCGTAGCCGCCGTTCATGTGGTAATCGCCCAGCACGGTAACCCCGTCGATCGTTTCGCCGGTGTCCACCGTGGTCACCGTCTTGATGGTGATTGCATTCATGGTGTTGCTCCTTCTTGCCGAGAAGTTGGGTGAGTGGGGCGACCAATGGT
>NZ_JASBRB010000078.1 GCF_029960665.1 Pseudarthrobacter sp. AL07 | reverse complement strand
GGCCTCGGAAGTCACGCGCGCCAACCCCGGCTACACCCTGCATTCGGAAGAGCCCAAAAACGCCCAGGAAAAACTCGTGGATCGGATCGCGGCGGGGCGCGTAGCCGGCGGCCATGATCTGGAGCGCAGGACAGAACGGCTCGGCCTTAATTTCGATGCAAGGCACACCGTTGTCATTTGTCTCCGCGGTGTGCTGGGAACCGGTAATGGGCACCAGCCATTGCAGGCAGTTGCGCCGGTTGACAGGCTGAAGCTGGCTTTCGAACTCAGCTGTGAGGAATTGCGTCTGCCGATGATTTCCCAAACAGGCCGCACACTAAGGGTCCGTGGTGTGGTTGGCCTCTCCACGGCAGAGGATGTGGAGACTCTCCAACGGCTGGGGATCCTCATCCGCCAAAAGTTGTCGGGCATCGGCCACGGGGTGCGGCTGGCTGCGATCGGATTGGCTCGCCACGGCGATCAACCCTGGGAACTGCGCGAGGCGTTCGAAGGCGCACAACGTGCGGCGTTGGTCAGTGAGGTCGTGGGAGGTGCCGCGCGTTGGGCGGACAAACTCGGATCACTGGGAATACTCGCCGAGGGAGTCACGCACAGTGATGAGGTTTCCCGGCCGTTGATCAACGACGAAACAGCGAAATTCCTACAGGCCATGCTCGAATCTGGCTGGAACAAGGCCTACGCCGCGACGTCACTTCATGTCCAACGCCAAACCATATATAGGCGACTGGAGAGCATCTCTTCCAGCGTCGGACTTGATCTGCAAACTCCGGAAGGACAACTGGAAGCAAGCTTGCTCTTCTGGTCCCACCGCATTAGCAAGCTGGTAAGCGCCGATGGAAATCGCTGGCTCCCACCGTGCTAACCACGAAACTAGATGATTAATTCCGATTGGATTCAGTGGTCGTAGGCGATCAGGGAGCGTTTACGGGTCGCGCCGATGCGCCAGTTGTGCCAGATTCCTGCTGCGGGGGCCAGGAGTCGGGCGGCGACGCGTGCGTAGACGCCTTCGGTGGTTCGGCCGCCGTGTTGTTCGAGGGTGAGCTGGCCCTTGAGGGTGTCGAAGACTGACTCGATCCACTGCCGGATCCCGCCGAGCTCAGGGCTCCAGGGCTCCTGACCGAGCCATTTAATTTGTGGGTGACGTTTCTTTGTTTTTGAT
>NZ_JASBRB010000077.1 GCF_029960665.1 Pseudarthrobacter sp. AL07 | reverse complement strand
TCAGACGCCGCCGCGGCGGATCAGCTTGCCGCTGGGCGTGCGGCCGTCGATCTCGCTGCCGCGAAGGAACGTTTTGCGGACGACGCCGGAGAGTGCTTTGCCGTCGTAGGGCGTGATGGGGTTCTTGTGCTTGAGCTTGGTGACGTCGACGACGAAAGCGTCATCCGGCGCGAAGATGGAGAAGTCCGCGTCGTAACCGAGGGCAAGCTGGCCCTTGTTGTGCAGGCGGGCCAGCTTGGCCGGCTTCTCAGCCATCCAGGACACCACCTGTTCCAGGGTGATGCCGCGGTGCCGGGCCTCGGTCCAGATCAGGGACAGCCCCAGCTGCAGCGATGAGACGCCGCCCCAGGCCACGGCGAAGTCGCCGTTTTCCAGGTCCTTCAGGTCCAGGGTGGAGGGGGAGTGGTCCGAGACGATGCAGTCGATGGTGCCCTCCTGCAGGCCCTTCCAGAGCAGCTCGCGGTTGGAGGCCTCACGGATCGGCGGGCAGCACTTGTACGCGGTGGCGCCGTCGGGGATTTCCTCGGCCATCAGGGTCAGGTAGTGCGGGCACGTCTCCACGGTGAGGTGAACGCCGTCGCGCTTTGCGCTGGCGATCATGGGCAGCGCGTCGGAGGACGAGAGGTGCAGGATGTGGGCGCGGGCGCCGGTCCAGCGGGCGCGCTCGATGACCTCGGCGATGGCCTTGTTCTCGGCGCCGCGCGGGCGGGAGGCCAGGAACGTTTCGTAGTGGTCACCGCCCGGGTGCGGGGCGCGGTCGATCGCGTGGGAGTCCTCGGCGTGGACGATCATGAGGGAGTCGAAGGACTTGAGTTCGGCCATGTCCTCCTCCATCTCGTCTGCTTCGAGGTGCGGGAATTCGTCCACGCCCGAGTGCAGCAGGAAGCACTTGAAGCCGAAGACGCCCTCGTCATGGAGGCCGCGGAGGTCCTTCTTGTTGCCCGGTACGGCACCGCCCCAGAATCCGACGTCCACAAACGCCTGGTCCTCGGCCACTTCGCGCTTGAGCTTGAGGCCTTCCACGGTGGTGGTGGGCGGGATGGAGTTCAGCGGCATGTCGATGATGGTGGTGACACCGCCGGCGGCGGCTGCGCGGGTGGCGGAGGCGAAACCCTCCCACTCGGTGCGGCCGGGCTCGTTGACGTGGACGTGCGTGTCCACGAGGCCGGGGATCAGGGTTTCGTCGTCGGCCAGGTCAATGACCTGGCCGCCGGTGAGGCCGTTGCCGAACGGTTCGATGGCGACGATCACGCCGTCGCGGATGCC
>NZ_JASBRB010000076.1 GCF_029960665.1 Pseudarthrobacter sp. AL07 | reverse complement strand
TGGACGTGGCTGCAGGAGAAGAGACCTCCCATATCCTCAGCGGGTTGACAAACCAGCTGCCCGATCGTGATCCGGAAGAGACCGCCGAATGGGTTGAGTCCCTGGATGCGCTGATTCAGGAACAAGGCACCGAACGTGCCCAATACATCATGCGCAGCCTGCTCCAGCGCGCCGGCGCCCAGAGCGTCGGAGTTCCGATGGTGACCACCACGGACTACGTGAATACCATCCCGGCGGACCAGGAAACGGCGTTCCCCGGCAACGAGGAATTCGAGCGCCGGTACCGGGCGTACATGCGCTGGAATGCCGCCATCATGGTGCACCGGGCGCAACGGGCCGATATCGGCGTGGGCGGACACATCTCCACGTACGCCGGCGCCGCCACCCTGTACGAAGTCGGGTTCAACCACTTCTTCCGTGGCAAGGACCACCCCGGCGGCGGCGACCAGGTCTTCTTCCAGGGCCACGCCTCCCCCGGCATGTACGCCCGCGCGTTTATGGAAGGCCGGCTCTCCGAAGAGGACATGGACGGATTCCGGCAGGAAAAGTCCAAAGAAGGCCACGCGCTCTCCTCCTACCCGCACCCACGCCTCATGCCGAAGTTCTGGGAATTCCCCACCGTGTCCATGGGCATCGGCCCGATGAACGCGATCTACCAGGCCCAGTCCAACCGGTACCTGCACAACCGCGGCCTCAAAGACACCTCCGACCAGCAGGTCTGGGCGTTCCTGGGCGACGGCGAAATGGACGAGCCCGAGTCCCGCGGCCTGCTCCAGCTCGCCGCGAACGACAAGCTCGACAACCTGAACTTCGTGATCAACTGCAACCTCCAGCGCCTCGACGGACCCGTCCGCGGCAACGGCAAGATCATGCAGGAACTCGAAGCGTTCTTCCGCGGCGCGGGCTGGAACGTCATCAAGGTCGTCTGGGGCCGGGAGTGGGATGACCTGCTCACCCAGGACTCCGACGGCTCCCTGGTGAAGATCATGAACGAAACCCCGGACGGGGACTACCAGACCTACAAGGCAGAATCCGGCGGATTCGTCCGCGAGCACTTCTTCGGCAAGTCCCCGCAGACCAAAGACATGGTCGCGGACCTCTCCGATGATGAAATCTGGAACCTCAAGCGCGGCGGCCACGACTACCACAAGGTCTTCGCCGCCTATAAGGCAGCCACCGAATTCAAGGGCAAGCCCACCGTCATCCTGGCCAAAACGGTCAAGGGCTACGGACTCGGACCCCACTTCGAAGGCCGCAACGCGACCCACCAGATGAAAAAGCTCACCCTCGATGACCTGAAGAAGTTCCGCGA
>NZ_JASBRB010000075.1 GCF_029960665.1 Pseudarthrobacter sp. AL07 | reverse complement strand
CGATCCTGTTAATTTTCGAGGCATGAAACCGGATGAGCTTGCCCAGACCAAAACGGAGCTGGAAGCGTTTGTGGCGGACGTGTTCGCGTCGCTTCCGCGTAAGGATCAGCGGAACAAGGGGAACCTGTATCTGCACGGTCTGATGCTGGACGGGCGGAGGAAATCGATGCAGCCGATGGGTGAGCGGCTCGGGGTCGATTACCAGCAGTTGCAGCAGTTCGTCTCGTCCTCGCCGTGGAAGCCCGAGCCGGCCCGCAGGGTCCTGGTGCGCAAGGCCGTCGAGGTGATCGGCCCTGACGCGTGGGTGGTCGATGATACCGGGTTCAAGAAGGACGGCGGCTCCTCGCCATGCGTTGCGCGGCAGTATTCGGGCACCCTGGGCAAGATCGGCAACTGCCAGATCGCCGTCAGTATCCACGCGGCCACCGACAAGGCCTCCTGCCCGCTGGACTGGCGGCTTTATGTGCCCGAAGCCTGGGATGAGACCTCCGCGGAGACGAACGCGCACGCCGAAATGATCGCCGCTCGCCGGGCCAAGGCGCAGATCCCCGAACTTCAACGCCATCGGACGAAGTGGGCGATGGCGTTGGAGATGATCGACGAACTCGGCGCCTGGGGCTACCGGCCCCCGATCATGGTCGGGGACGCCGGCTACGGGGAGATCACCGCGTTCCGGTCCGGACTCAGCGAACGGGCGATCCCCTACATGGTCGCCGTCAAGCACTCGACGACCGCGCACCTCCAAGACGCTCCCATCGACGTGCCCGAGTACGCCGGCAAGGGCCCACGCCCGGCCCGGCGCCGCTACCTCGAAGACCCGCAGTCACTCAAAGACCTCGTCATGGCCGCCGGCCGAAAGGCGTTGCATCAGGTCACCTGGCGGCACGGCACCAAGTCCACGACCAGCAACAAACCCGCCTCGATGACCTCCCGGTTCATCGCACTGCGGGTCCGGGCAGCCAACCGCGAGATCCCCCGCGCCGAGGACGGTTCCCTCCCCGCCGAGTGGCTGCTCGCCGAATGGCCCAAAGGCGCACCCGCACCCACCGACTACTGGCTCTCCACCCTGCCCGAAACCACACCGCTGAAGGAACTCGTCCGGATCGCCAAAATCCGTTGGCGCATCGAGCACGACTACCGCGAACTGAAAACCGGGCTCGGCCTGGACCACTTCGAAGGCCGCACCTGGCTCGGCTGGCACCACCACGCCACCCTCGTCACCGCCGCCCACCTCTTCATCACCACACTGCGCCTGACACGCCCAAAAGCACCTGGGGCAGCCTGAGTCTCTACGGCATCCTCCGCGAGCTCCAACACCTCGTCGCCGTCCGGACCGGATACTGCCCCTACTGCCAACCACGAGCCCCAACCTAACTAAGTACTACTA
>NZ_JASBRB010000074.1 GCF_029960665.1 Pseudarthrobacter sp. AL07 | reverse complement strand
ACTGCTGGAATCTGGAGGCTTCAGACCGAAACTACACTCTGCATTCTGAAGAGCCAGAAAACGGTGCGCAACTGAATCGCGTAGTCGTAGTTTGCGGTTCGACTGTTTACGTGGGCATCCCTGTCTCAACAAAGACATTCACGCAAACGAACCTGCACGAATTTGGAGTGGAATTCTTCAAAGAGGCAGGGAACTGGAAGACCTCCCGTCAGGAGAAAGAAGCGCTGGCAGACCAGCAGGCCCGGGACCTGATCACTGCAATCTCGCCCGGGAACAGCGTGCCCACTCCAGACGTTCTGACTCTTAGTCCGGCCAAGGTTCTCCCGTCGGGCATGACCAGTTATGAGGTGCCCGCGATCCGGGTTCATCTTTGCCAAGTTGATTCGTGGTGGATCGCACCTTTTGTTGAGCATCAGGCAAAGTTCCGCGGCGGCAGCGTGGGGGTGAGTTTCTAGAGAGAACTTGCATCTCTCCGATGAACCCGGAGAGCTTCATTCAGGTGGCGATGTCAACTTGACGTCCTAGTATCACCGTCGGTGAGAAGGCCTATCCTGCAGGAGGTCCTGGCTCGTCTCGATGAGGAAGGCGTCCGCTCCCCCGTCGATGAGGCCCTCGGCCTGCAGGGCGAAGGTCTGCTTGAGGTAGTCGTAGCTGGTGTGTCCGAGGCTGGGGAGCTTGGTGCCCGGCCCCATCGAGCCCAGGACCCACCGCATCCGTCCGTCTTTTGCTTCTGCCGCTTCTGCGCGTTCGCGGGCGATCTCCGCACCCTTCCGGGCGAGCTCTTCGATCCGGTCGTCAATGCCGTAGTCGGAGAGGTTGGACCAGTTCGCGCCGAAGGTATTCGTTTCGACCGCATCGATGCCTGTGGCGAAGTACGCGTCGTGGATGTCCGCGAGGACGTCCGGGCGCGTGTCGTTGAGGATCTCGTTGCAGCCTTCGAGGCCCAGGAAGTCTTTTTCAAGGGACAGTTCCCGGCCCTGCAGCATGGTGCCCATGGCGCCATCGGCAATGACCACCCGGTGATTCACGGCGTCCAGCAGCTCCTGGGCGCGGACGGGGCGGGGGACGGACTCAATATCAAGCGCGAAACGAGGCATCTAAACAGGTTACGTCTGGGGGCCGGAACGTTGCGCTGTGTGTCCGTGTACTACGACGGGGGCGGGCGCCGGCCGCGGCGGACTGACTGCCAGGCAACGCATACCGGTGCGGTTAACGATTCAGCCGGAGCCGTCAGACCCTGTGGGCCTCCGGCATCTTGGCCCACCGTTGCTCGGGTGCGAAATCCGGCCTTAGTCGCGCCGTGCAGCAACGGCATGAAGGTCACGCCAGGGACCCTGGGCTCCTGACCGAGCCATTTAATTTGTGGGTGACGTTTCTTTGTTTTTGATCTC
>NZ_JASBRB010000073.1 GCF_029960665.1 Pseudarthrobacter sp. AL07 | reverse complement strand
GGCTCTCCTGACTCTTCCGTGGGTCAATTTCGGCCGGGGAGCACCGGTTTGTGACCGCCGAGGCTGAGCATCGCGAGGGCGATGAGTGCTTCGGGTGATTTGAAGCCGAAAGCGATGCGGGTGATGAGTCTGATCTTCGTGTTCATCGATTCGACTCGTCCGTTGGAGAGCCCATGCTCGATCGCGGCGAGGATCGCGGCACGGTGGTTGACGATGCTGCGTTGGAGCTTCACGAACGCGGGGATCCGGCACCGGCGCGCCCAGGCGACCCATTTATCGAGGGCTTCGGCGGCTTCGTCGTGGGGCAGTTTGAAGATGACCCGGAGTCCTTCCTTGAGGTAGTAGGCCCGGCCGAGGGTGGGGTTGGTCTGCACGATCCAGGCGAGCTTGACCTGCTGCTTCTCGGTCAGGTTCTCCGGGTTCTTCCAGAGCGCGTAGCGGGAGTTCTTCACACCGGCTGCGCGGGCACTGTCCGGGCGGGGCGGCGCGTCTTTCGCTGGCCGGCCGCGGCCGCGCCTGGCCTCGGTGGTCCGGGCTGCTTTACGGGCGTCGTTCCACGCGGCCCGGCGCACCTCGTCGAGGGCTTCGGTGGCCCATTTGACGACGTGGAACGGGTCGGCGCAGCGGACCGCATTCGGGCACCGCTGGGCCACGACAACGGCGATCCACGCGGCCCCGTCGGCGGAGACGTGCGTGATCCGGGCGCAGCGTTCTGCCCCGATGGCGTCGAAGAACGTGCCCAGGGTGGCCTTGTCTTGGCCCGGGGCCGCCCAGACCAGCCGGCCGCTGTCGTGGTCGACGACGACGGTCAGATACTTGTGGCCGCGCTTGTAGGAGATCTCGTCGATGCCGATCCGCCTCAGGCCGGCGAACTGGTCGTGGAGCTTCTCCGTGTCGTTCCAGACCCGGGTGATGATCGCGCCGACAGTGCGCCAGGCGATACGCATCAGCTCCGTGATGGCGGTCTTGGACGTTTGCGTGGCCAGCCAGGCGACCTGCGCGTCGAAATGGTGGGTGTGGCCGGCCTGATGCCGGGCCCAGGGCACGGCGGCGACGCTCACGCCGTGGACCCGGCAGGACACCCTCGGGGCGTCGGCTTCCAACTCGACCCGGATCGTCCCGGCGTCCAGTGCCCGCCAGCGCCGTCGCCCCTGACCCTGGTCGTATTTCGGGCAACGGCGGCGGCAGATCCCGCACCGGTTCCGCATCGAGCCTGTCGGCCTGACAGAGGCGACCAGTATCCCCGTTTTGTCGTCCAGATCGATGGCCTCGACGACCGTTTTCTCGACACCGAGCAGAGTTCGCCATAGTCTTGCATTTCGCACGCCGTTTTCCCGTCTGAAAGTTTCTGTTCCTTGAACAGTCAGAAACCTAGACAGGAAGCGGCGTGCGTTCGTTAAGGCGCGCTGAAAACGCCCACGGAAGAGTCAGGAGAGCC
>NZ_JASBRB010000072.1 GCF_029960665.1 Pseudarthrobacter sp. AL07 | reverse complement strand
GGCTCTTCCGAATGCAGGGTGTAGCCGGGGTTGGCGCGCGTGACTTCCGAGGCCGGGACGTTGGTTCGGCATAGGTGAGGGCCTTGGGTAAGAATCGGAGTGTCTAGTTCTGATTTTTCTACCGCAAGGCCCTCGTGTTTAACGCTACCTTTCAATGCCCTGACCTGACTACTTTCTGCCGCTTGGACGGGCTTGGCTTGGAAGCGACCGGGCAGTTCCTTGCTGCCGATCGTGCCGTGATCGCCTGCCGTGTGGTGGCCACGGACGAATGGTGCAGCAAGTGCGGCTGCCAAGGCATCCCGCGGGACACAGTGACCCGGGAACTTGGCCATGAACCCTTCGGCTGGCGGCCAACCACCTTGCTGGTACGAATCCGTCGCTATCGATGTACCGGGTGCGGGCATGTATGGCGGCAAGACACGTCCCAGGCGGCCGAACCACGGTCAAAGCTTTCCCGTCGCGGCCTGGTGTGGGCGTTGGAAGGCATCGTGTGTCAGCACCTCACCGTGGCCCGCGTCGCCGAGGGCCTGGGTGTGTCCTGGAATACCGCGAACAAGGCTGTACTGGCTGAAGGGCGGCGTGTGCTGATCAATGACCCCACCCGCTTCGACGGGGTGAAGATTATCGGCGTTGATGAGCATGTGTGGCGACACACCAGGCATGGAGACAAGTACGTCACCGTCATCATTGACCTGACCCCGGTTCGCGACAAGACCGGCCCGTCCCGGCTGCTGGATATGGTCGAGGGCCGTTCCAAACAGGTCTTCGCTACTTGGCTGAAACAACGTCCTCAAGCGTGGCGGGACGGGGTGGAAGTCGTGGCCATGGACGGCTTCTCCGGGTTCAAGAGTGCCGCGGCCGAAGAGCTGCCTTCCGCTGTTGCGGTGATGGATCCGTTCCATGTCGTCCGTCTTGCCGGCGACGCACTCAATGACTGCCGTCGCCGGGTTCAGCAAGCCACGTGCGGGCACCGGGGACGGGCCGGGGATCCGCTCTACAAGGCCCGGCTGACGCTGCATACCGGTGACGGGTTGCTGACCGAGAAACAACAAAAGCGAATTGCTGACCTCTTCGCCGAGGAGAAGCATGTCGAGGTCGAAGCGACGTGGGGCGCGTATCAACGCATGATCGCCGCCTACCGGGAGAAGGACCAGGCCCAAGGTAAGAAGCTCATGCAGGCCCTCATTGACTCCCTCAGCTCTGGGGTCCCCGCCGCCCTGAAAGAACTGAAAAAGATGGGCGGAACACTCAAACGCAGGGCAGCAGACGTGCTCGCGTACTTTGATCGACCAGGCACCTCCAACGGCCCAACGGAGGCAATCAACGGACGTCTGGAACACCTGCGCGGCTCTGCCCTCGGCTTCCGCAATCTCACCAACTACGTCGCCAGATCACTGCTGGAATCTGGAGGCTTCAGACCGAAACTACACTCTGCATTCTGAAGAGCC
>NZ_JASBRB010000071.1 GCF_029960665.1 Pseudarthrobacter sp. AL07 | reverse complement strand
TGAAGGTCTTCGCGGGCGGGTTGGCGATCACGGGGGCTGTGCCTGTGAATCCGTCGCGGGTTTCGGCGATCTCGCGGATCCGGGCCCGGCAGGCGTACCAGCCGAATACCATCAGCACGCAGGCGATGGCCGTGACGAGCATGGTGAGTGGGGATTCGATGAACACCATGACCAGCACGCCCGCGAGGAACAGCAGTGAAAGGTAGCCGGTGTACGGGGCGCCGAACATCCGGAAGGACGGGCGTTTGAGCCAGCCTTTGTTCGCCCAGCGTTGTAGCTGGATCTGGCAGAGGACGATGGTTGCCCAGGTCATGACGATGCCCACGGATGCGACGTTCAGCACGATCTCGAAGGCCTCCGCTGGCACCAGGTAGTTCAGCGGGACGCCCAGGAGGGACACGCCGGCGGTGATGGCGATGCCGCCGTAGGGGACGCCGGCTTTGTTCATCCGGCCGGCGAATTTCGGTGCGGAGCCGTTCACGGACATGGAGCGGAGGATGCGGCCGGTGGAATATAGGCCGGCGTTGAGGGAGGAGAGCGCGGCGGTGAGGACCACGAGGTTCATGATGACGTCCACGCCCTGGATGCCGATGGAGCCGAAGAACGTCACGAACGGGCTGACGCCCTTTTCGTAGGAGGTGTAGGGCAGCAGGAGGGCGAGCAGGATGACGGAGCCGACGTAGAACACGGCGATCCGGAAGACCACGGAGTTGATGGCCTTGGGCATGATCTTTTCGGGGTTCTCGGTCTCGCCGGCGGCGGTGCCGACGAGTTCGATGGAGGCGTAGGCGAACAGGACGCCCTGCATCAGGATGATCATGGGCAGCAGTCCGTTGGGGAAGACGCCGCCGTTGTCCGAGAGCAGGCTCAGGCCCACCGGCTGGCCGTCCACGGGCGTGCCGAAGATGACGAAGTAGGTGCCCACCACGAGGAAGACCACCAGGGCGGCGACCTTGATCAGGGCGAACCAGAACTCGAGCTCACCGAACACCTTGACGGAGACGAGGTTCAGGGCGAGGACCACTACGAGGGCGATCAGGGCCCAGGCCCACTGCGGGACCTCGGCCATCCAGGGGATGTAGTGGCCAAAGAAGTTCATGTAGAGCGCGGCCGCGGTGATGTCCACGATGGTGGTGGTGGCCCAGTTGATCCAGTAGAACCAGCCGGAAACGAACGCGGCCTTCTCGCCGAAGAATTCACGGGCGTAGGAGACAAACGAGCCCGACGAGGGGCGGTGCAGGACCAGTTCGCCCAGGGCGCGCAGGATGAGGAACGCGAAGAAGCCGCAGACGGCGTAGGCGATGACCAGCGACGGGCCGGCGGCGTTGAGGCGGCCGCCGGCGCCGAGGAACAGGCCGGTGCCGATCGCGCCGCCGATGGCGATCATCTGGATCTGCCGCGGTTTGAGGTTCTTGTGATAACCCTTGTCCTCCGCGTGCAGGGCATTTTCGGTGGCGTGCGC
>NZ_JASBRB010000070.1 GCF_029960665.1 Pseudarthrobacter sp. AL07 | reverse complement strand
AGAAAACAATACACCCACCCAACCCCCACCGCAAATCCACCCCCACAACGGGCCCCTATGCCTCCAGGATCCGCGTCGCGGCGGGGAATCTGAGGGGCTCACAAAGGTCCCGATGCAGTAATCGGCCAGAACGGGCTTCTGTTGACTGGATCACATCAAGCGGGGAATGGCCAGCCGCCGAGACGACGAAGGCTGTGGCCTCTCCGGTGGCAGCTCGGAACCTCTGCCTTGTTGTAGGTTTGCCCTTTCGTGCACCTGTGCGCATCCCTATTGGCCATGTCTCCTCAGAACGGCTCAGGCGTGCGCTGATAGCGGCATACGGCCGATGACCAGGATCAGTTCGCCTCTGATGCGAGATGGTTTCGAAGCCGGCGGCACTAAGCATCATGGTTATTGCTTCCACGGGCCAGGAGTATGCAGGCGTTACAGCGTGTGGCAATCTGGTGATTTCGTCGCCTTCAAACAGACCTAGTAGGAGAAGCCCGCCAGGAGCCAGGCACCGTGCCAGCTCCCGGAGAACGGGGGGAACCTGGTCGGGTGCAAAGTGGATTAGCGATTACCAAGCCAGGATGCCGGATGCATATCCTTCGGGAACTCCGAGATTCGTGAGGGAGGCGACGCGGAATGAGATGCCAGGGAAGGTTACTTCTGCTTGCTTGATGAACGCCGGCACCAAATCCATTCCTTCGACTGCGGCCCGTAGGTCCGCGAGGAACTTGGTCCAATGGCCGGGCCCGGTGACTTTCAGACCCAGCTCGTCTAGCCGACAGAACGTGGTCAGATCAGGATAGGCGAAAGCGGTTGTGTGGGTGCCGCAGAGAAGAGCCGGCGGATGGCGCCCCCGGAGCAGCGGAGTCCACGAATGACGAGGTACCTGATCTCGTTCCCCGGTGAGCCCATGGTGTTCCCCGAGGAGGACTTCGAGGCGGTAGTCGAAGCCTCGCATGCTGTCATCGACGAGGCCAAGGCGGCCGGCGTGTACGTCTTCGGCGGCGAAATCAATGAGGGCGTAGACCCGGTGCTCGTGGCCGGTGACGGCACCGTCACCGTGGTCACCTACCCAGGCCACAAGGTGCCCAACGGCGGGTACACCGTACTCGAGCTGCCCTCACGGGAGGCGGCACTCGAGTGGGCCGCGAAGATCGCCGTGGCCTGCCGCTGCCCGCAAGAGCTCCGGCAGTTCATGTACGACCCGGCCAGCTGACGAGAGCAACCTCAGAGAGTCGGTCGGCAAGTCAGCGGGCGAGGTTTCTTTGAGGATTGGGGGCGACGTCCGTGTATCTAATACCTGCTGGGACTGAACGCAGTGCCTGCACGTTCGAGCCGAAGGTCGTCATTGAGCACCAGCGCAGGCCGATCGCCGTTGATGATTTGACCTTCTCGCTTAACGGACCGGTCCGTAACGGACTCGAACGCGGACATGAAGCGGATCCACGCGCATGCGACATTGCAGCGGGTTGTGGGTGGGGGTGTCGAATTTCACTGTGCCGGGTGTGGTTCTGTGTGCCGGCGGG
>NZ_JASBRB010000006.1 GCF_029960665.1 Pseudarthrobacter sp. AL07 | reverse complement strand
TGGTTTGTCAACCCGCTGAGGATATGGGAGGTCTCTTCTCCTGCAGCCACGTCCAGCCTCTTTTCATCGTTGAATAATTGGCTCAAGTTTTCGTTCTGTGAGAAAACTTTATTGCATGTCGAGATTATCTAGGCGACGATCCGCGCGTCAAGGCGAGCAGACAGTCACAATCGGCGGCCAAGGGCTCCGACGCGCGGCCGCCAAGGGGCTACTGCCTGACTGCTCAGCTGCCCCGGTAGGTGGAATACGCGAACGGGCTCAGCAGGAGCGGCACGTGGTAGTGCGGCTCCGACTCCACCACACCAAACGTGAGGGTCACCTCCGGGAAGAACGTCTCGGTGCCGCTGGCGGCGAAGTACTTGCCTGTGTCGAACGCCAGGCGGTACGTCGCCGAGGGCAGCCGCTCTGGTCCCAGCTCTTTGATGCGTCCGTCCGCGTCGGTGGCGCCGTCGGCGATCCGGACCCAACGCTCGCCGTCGAGCACGTGGAGAGTTACCGGGACCGCGGCCGCCGGTTTTCCGGAACCGGTATCGAGCACATGGGTGGTGACGTGGGAAATGCTCATTTGCCCATCAGTCCTTCGAGTCGGAGCACTGCGATTTCCCGCAGCTGCTGGCCAATGATTGATTGCTCCGCTTCGGGGGTGTGAGCGAGCCTGGTGTTGAGGGCGGCCAGGATCTCCTCCCGGCTGCGGCCGGCGGCGCGGATCAGGAACACCTGCCCGAACTTCTCCTCGTAGGCCCGGTTGCCTTCAGCCAGGGCCTCGGCGATGGCCGCGTCGGCCACGCCCAGCCCGGCCTGTTCTGACTGGGACAGCCTGGCTTCCGCGCTGTCGCCCTGCGCCCGCTCGCCGATCCGCGGGTGGTGGGCGAGGGCTGCTTCGATCTCTGCCGGGGTGAAGGGATTGGCTGCGCCGCGGCCTGCCGCCAAGAGTGCGTCGGGACTGGAATAGGGCCGAGCGTCGGCGAGCTCGTCGATCCAGCGTTGGATGTCCAGGCAGGGGCGCAGGAAATCGGCGGCCTCGGCGCGGCCGGCCGCGTTGAACTGTTCAAGATGCATGAGGCAAGTCCTCGTGTTTCGATGCTGGCATCCACGGTGTAAGGCTATGCGGATATTTTATTCCGCATCATGGAACTGTTATTTCAGCATATGCAAAAGTCAACCGCACGCACCTGCGGGTGTCAACTTCCGGGACTGTGCCGGGCAGCACCAAAACGGAAAGCGTACGACGGCGGGAGGTCCCCGCCGTCGTACGCTGACGGGCAAACGGTTAGCCGCCCCGCCGTGGTTACCGCGCGGTTACAGCCGCGGCATGCATTCCCCGGTTCCCAGCAACGCCAACCCCGCACGGTCGCCATCGCCAAAGTCGAACTGCCCGCTGTTTTCGCCACACATGAGCTGCGTGGGATCATCCACGTGGTCCAGTCCCAGGACGTGCCCCAGCTCGTGCATGAGGATCGCATGGATGTGGGCAGGCCCCTCCGGCCAGGCCAGTGTTTCCGCGAGGCCCGGTGCATCGAGACTCATCTGGCCGGCGACGTACACGTAGGGCTCGCCGGGAATATGGGCGTAGGCGCTGCCGCCGATTCCGGCAACCTTCCCCGCCAGCGGGGGTGCTTCCTCCGGGCGCGGGTGCCTTCTCCGGTATCGTGGGTCCATGGTGCGGACCCTGGCTGATATCGGCGCTGAAGGCGTATTGCTCGCCGGCGCGGGCCGCGCCATCTTGCTGCAGATCGCCAACCCCGCGGTTGGCCATGGCGTCGCCGAACACAGTGACTTTACTGCCCGGCCGCTGGACCGTTTCCGGGCCACTGTCACCTACGTCTACGCCGTGGTTTACGGCACCGAGGACCAGGTCGCGGCCGTGCGGCGCAAAGTCAATCGGGCCCACTCTGCGGTCCGTCGAAAACCCGACGCCAGCTCCCGCGGGTACAGCGCGTTCGATGCCCAGGCGCAATTATGGGTGGTGGCCACCTTGTACGACACTGCCATCACCGTCTACGAGAAAATCTACGGCCCGCTCGACGACGACGCAGCCGACCTCATGTACAGCGACTACGCAAGAATCGGCACGGTCCTGCAATTGCCGGCGGACCTGTGGCCCGCCGACCGCGCAGCCTTCGGGACATACTGGGACGCGTCACTTCGGAGTCTGGAACTGGACGCCGTGACCGCCCGCGTCGGTCGCGACCTCCTGTACCCACCGGCGGGTCCGCTCTGGCTGCGGATGAGTATGCCGCTGATCCGGTTCATCACCGCCGGGCTGCTGCCGGACCACTTGCGCGCCGGTTTCGGGCTGCCGTGGAGCGACCGCCACAGCCGCCTGTTCCACCGCACCACCCGGTGGTCAGCCCTGGTGTATCCGCGGCTGCCGCGGCCGGTCCGGCACTGCGTCAAAAACTACTGCCTCGCCCGGCTCCGCACCTACAGCACCAAAGACAGCTAGCACCAAAGACGGGAGGACGACGGCGGGAGGACCCGCCGTCGTCCGTCCCTGCCCGCGGCGCCTGGCCCAGCCATGGTGGCCGTGGCAGACCATCTTTCGGCGTCGCCGCAACGAATCCCTGTCATGAACTATTACAGCCAAGCAGCGCAGGAACGGGTTCGGGACGCCGCATACGACGCAGTCGAGAAAGTCCTCAACAGCATGTTCGAACCGTTGAACCGGCAGGCCCTCACTGCTCGCTGGAACCAGGCCTGCGAGGCCATGGCGAAGCACCTGGAAGCGCGGGACAACGGCGAAGAGTAGACGCCCTACTCTCGGTCGCAAATAGGATTGACAGATGATCGAGATCGAAAATTTGAGCTGTCTATGAAGGTCACCACCACAACGCTCCAGATGCTCCAGCCGCCCGCCTGGACGGAGCGCCCGTTGCCCGAGGAGGCACGGCTGGACCGGGCTGATGGGGTCACTCCGGAGTTCGTCCGCTTCCTCTATGGCCTGGTCGGCGGACCGTGGCACTGGACGGACCGGCTCGAGTGGACGCGGCAGCAGTGGGCCGAGGAACTCGCGGTACCCGGAACGGAATTCTGGGTCCTCTATGGTGAGGGCGTGCCGTGGGGGTATGCCCACCTGCAACCCGTCGCGGCCGAAGATGGCACGCACGTGGAGGTCAGGTACTTCGGCCTTTCCGAGCAGGCGATCGGCCGGGGCCTCGGCGGCCTGCTGCTGGAGCACGGCATTACGGCGGCCTGGTCGCTGACACAACGCATCGACCTCCCGCAGGTGTCCCGAGTCTGGGTCCACACCTGCAGCCTCGATGGTCCCGCGGCCTTGGCGAACTACCAGGCGCGCGGCTTTGTGCCGTGCGGGACCGAGGAAGAGGACACAGAAGTGGCGGCCGAGCCGCTCGGTTCCTGGGTGGCCACCGGCGGCCGATGAGCGGCCCCGGGTGGCTGGCAGCCACCAAACCTCCCGCCGTCGTCCGTCTCCGCTCTGTCAGCCGTAGGCTGGAACCGACAGGACGGTGACCGAAAGGGTGACAATGTCGGAGACGATTACGGCGGGGCTGCTGGACAAAGTGATGGCCGAGCTGGCCGTGCTTGAGGACCCGAAGGTTCGCGAGGCGAATGAGAAGCGCGGCGATGACCATGGCGTGAACCTGTCCAAGCTGCGCGCTGTCGCCAAGCGGCTGAAGACGCAGCAGGAACTCGCGCGCGCACTCTGGGCCACGAAGGACACTCCGGCGAGGCTTGTGGCGCTGCTGATCTGCCGGCCGAATGCCTTCGAACGCGACGAACTGGAGACCATGCTGCGCGAGGCGCGCGCCCCCAAGGTGCACGACTGGCTGGTGAACTATGTGGTGAAGAAAAGCCCGCACGCGGAGGACCTGCGCGTGGCTTGGACGGCGGATCCGGATCCGGTCGTGGCAAGCGCCGGTTGGGCCCTGACCAGCGAACGCGTGGCGAAGAAGCCCGTGGGGCTCGACCTCCCGGGGCTTCTGGACACCATCGAGGCGGAGATGAAGGACGCCCCGGACCGGCTGCAGTGGGCGATGAACCAGACGCTGGCCTTCATTGGCATCGAGCACGCGGAGCTCCGGGCCCGCGCGCTTAAAATCGGCGAACGGCTCGAGGTCCTCAAGGACTATCCGACACCGCCGAACTGCACCTCGCCGTTCGCGCCGAGCTGGATTAGCGAGATGGTGAGCCGCCAGGCGCGGGCGTAAGGCTATTGACCCGGACGCAAAACGGAAGCGGACGACGCCGGGAACCTCCCGCGGTCGTCCGCTTCAGTTTTTTGGCTGTGAACCGATCAGGCGGTGGCGAGCTGGCGTTCCTGGCCACGGACGCTGACCGTGAAAGTGTTGGGGCCGCTGCACTGGACCGCGATGCGGCATTTGGTGGTGTTCGCCTTGACCGAAAGATCGTGCACAACGCTCTCAAGGGTGTGCTCAATGGCAAACCGGTCCCAGATTTTCAGCGTGATGGAGTCAGTGTTCTCAAACGTCATTGTCAGTACTTTCGCTCATGCAGTTAACGGCTCCGCGTCGTCCTTGAGGGTGCCGCATCCTCGTCGGTGAGGATTGCTGATCTTGGTTATGCGGGAACAAGGTCCCGTTCCCATGCTTCATGGTCGCCGCCCGCATTTGCAACAGAAACGGCGAAAGTGTGAGCGATTACACGCCCGCGCCGGCCTTAGTTACTGACGGCTGCGTAAAGGTTCAGGGACGCCGAAAACACCAGCCACGATACGTTCGGCAGCATCAGGACGCCGGCAGTCTGGCTGATGGGTCCGAAGCGCAGGACTGTCAGGACCGCCGTGAGCGTGAGGGCGGCGAGGAGGGACAGAGCCAGCCAGAGCGCCGCGGTCCCCAGGGCGGAGTGCAGGCCGAAGAACGTCATGGGCCAGAGCAGGTTCAGGGCCAGCTGGAGCCCGTACAGCGTGAGTGCCCGGCGGCGGGGGAGGCGCCGCTGCCGCCACACCAGCCAGGCCGCCACGGCCATGGCCGCGTACAGGACCAGCCAGACGGACGTGAACATCAGCCCGGGAGGCGTCCAGGGGGCTTTGTCGGCCAGGGCATACCAGCCGCCCGTAGCCGCGCGGACCGGGAGGGATCCCACGAACGACACGGACCAGGAGAGCGCGAGGAAGCCGATCAGGGCAGCGATCTGCCGCCGTCGGGACGGCATGTCCGGGGCTGCCGGACCTTGCACTTCGGTGGGGATAGTAGCGGGCACTGACCAACTGTGGGCAATGGTGGGCACCTGCGTCAAACCGGGATGCTGCCGGGGTGTCTTGACACCCTGCCGCCCCGGGCGTATCAAACAACCAAATAATTGTAGATCAGCTTAGAGATTCGGACGTTTCGCCGCCGTCCAGAAGCATGTGGCGCTGCGGGACGGGCTTGCCTGGTACCGAAGGAGAAGAGCAGATGGTCCGGATGGGCATGGAAGAGGGCCTGCGGGAGGCGGCAGGGCAGATCGACGCCCTGCACCCCCGGCACGCCCGCGCCTGAACGGGCTGGCGCCTTTCACGCAAAAGGGGAGAGTACGACGCCGGACCGTCCCGGCGTCGTACTCTCCCCTTTTGTTGTGGGTACCCGGTGCCTAGGCGTGCGTCAGGTCCTTGCCCTTCGTTTCAGGGATGGTGAACACAAACGCGATACTGATGGCCAGCAGGACCACGGCGTAGACGTTGAATAGGTTGCCCTGCCCGATGCTGCCGAGCCATGCCTGCAGGTACGGCGCGGTACCCCCGAAGGCCGCGACGCAGATCGAGTAGGGGACGCCCACGCCCACCGTACGGATGCTGGTGGGAAACAGTTCGGCGTAAACGGCCGGGACGATTGCCGCACTGCCCGCGATGAAGAACAGCATGACGGACATGGTGACCGTGAGCTGCCACGGGGAGTCCTTCAGCAGCCAGGTCATTGGGAAGTGGAACAGCGCGGAGCCGGCGGCGCTCATGATCATCACCGGCTTGCGGCCGATCCGGTCCGAAAGCTTGCCCCAGAAGGGCAGGGCGGCGATGAACAGTACGTTGGCGATCACGCTGGCCCAGAGGGCCTCGCCGCGGTCCATCTTCAGTACCGTCGAGGCGTAGCTTGGAGTCACCACGCCCCAGATGTAGTAGGACACAGTCAGGCCGACGGTCAGGCCAATCACCTGGAGGGCCTGCTTGCGGTGCTTGTAAATCTGCGGCCACATCGGCTCGCGCTTTTCCTTGGGCGATTCTGCCTCGAACGCCGCCGTTTCCTTCATGCGGGCCCGCATGAACAGGGCGTAGAGGCCCAGGGCGCCGCCGATCAGGAATGGCACCCGCCAGCCCCAGGCGTTCATGTCGGCCGTGCTCAACACGTTGGACAGGATGGCGCCGAGCATGGTTCCGGCAAGGATGCCCACCGTACCGGAAGTGTAAATGAGTGTTGCCCAGAAGCCGCGCTTTTCCTTGGGCGCCATCTCCGAGAGGTACGTTTGCGACGACGGCAGCTCGCCGCCGTGGGCAAGGCCCTGGATGAGCCGGGCCACCAGCAGCAGGACCGAGGCGAAGGCCCCCACGGCTTCGAAGGTGGGGGCGACGCCGATGATCAGGCTGCCCAGGGCGGCGAGGCCGACTGCGAACGTCATGGACGTCTTGCGGCCGATCCGGTCACCGATCCAGCCGAACACTAAGCCGCCGAACGGACGGGCGACAAAGCCGACGGCGAAGATCGCCAAGGTGGCGAGGAAGGCCGACGTCGGATCCGCCTTGCTGAACAGTGCGCTCGCGATGAATGGCGAGAAGGTGGCGTAGATGGCCCAGTCGTACCATTCGACGGCGTTGCCGATGCCTGTGCCGATGAGCGTGCGCAGGTGGGACTTGTGAACCTGGACGTCAGCTGGGGCGCCTGCAGTTGTGGTCATTTCATGCTCCAAGAGGTGAGGGGAGTTCAGTTGGCCGAGGCCAGGGCTGCGATGCGGGAGACGGCCAGCTCTGCGTAGAGCGCGGTTCCGTCGGAGAGCACGCCGTCGTCGAAGGCGGCGTAGGGGGAGTGGTTGAATGCCGTTTCGGTGTGGTCGGCGCCGGGGGCGACGGCGCTGAGCCCGATAAACGTCCCGGGTACCTCCGCCAGCACCCTCGAAAAATCCTCGGATCCGCTGAGCGGTGTGGCCCAGCGGGTGAGGCGCGAGTGTCCAAAGAGGTCTTCAATGGTCTTTTCGGCGGTGCGTGTTTCGTCGTCGTCGTTGACGGTGAGCGGGTACTCGTGGCGGTAGTCGACGTCCACCTCGAGGCCGTGGGCTGCGGCGATGCCCTTCAGCAGGGTGGGAACGGCGGACATCATCCGCTCCCGGGAGGCCTCCGAGAAGGTTCGGATGGTGGCTTCGATGCGCGCTGATTCCGGAATGATGTTTCGCTTAGTGCCTGCGTGGAGGACACCCACCGTCAGGACCACGGGATCGAACATGTTGAACTGGCGGGTGATCATCACCTGCAGGGCGGTCACCATTTCGGCGGCCGCCGTAACGGGGTCCTTGGCTGTGTGAGGGGCCGAACCGTGGCCGCCGGCGCCCAGAACCTGGACGGTGAGGGCGTCCGAGGCGCTCAGCATCACGCCGGGTTTGGTGCAGAACCGGCCATGCGGTTCCAAGGCGGAAAACACGTGCATCCCATAGGCGGCGTCAACCCGGCGCCCGGCCGCGTCCAGCACGCCTTCGCGGATCATGTGGGCCGCCCCGTCAAATCCTTCCTCGCCCGGCTGGAACATCAGCACGACGTCGCCGGCCAGCTGATCCCGGCGCTCGGCCAGGAGCGTGGCTGCGCCGGCCAGCATGGCGGTGTGTAGGTCGTGGCCGCACGCGTGCATGGCGCCGTCGATCTTGGACGCGAACTGGACGCCGGTCCGTTCCTGGACGGGGAGACCGTCCATGTCGGCACGCAGGAGGACTGTTGGTTTTGTTGCTGATGCGTGCGGTGCGGTGCCGCGCAGAACTGCGGTGACCGACGTCGTGCTTTTGCCCGGGGTGATCTCGAACGGCAGGCCGTCCAGGGCTTTTAGGACCTTTTCCTGGGTCCGGGGAAGGTGCAGTCCGATCTCCGGTTCCTGATGCAGCTCGTGGCGGAACCGGGCGATCTCGTCCTGGAGTTCCCTGGCGTCGGTGGTGATCGACATATGCTCTCCTAATTTCTGAACGTTTGGTCAGTAACCCGCTTCCATTGTGAAGTGATGAGGTTCACAAGCGCCGAAATTGCAGGAAAAAACCAAAAGTATGATTGAAATGGCAGGATTCATTCACTGAAGCGTGGAGGTTGACGAAGTGGTGCTAAGCGAGGAAGACCTGGCACTGATCAACGCGCTGCAGATTGCACCGCGGATCAGCTGGTCGGATGCGGCCACGGTGCTGGGAGTGCATGCCACCACGCTGGCCGCACGCTGGGACAGGCTGGAGTTGTCCGGGGCGGCCTGGACGACGGCCCACCTGATTGGCGATCCCAAACAGATGTGCCTGGCGTTGGTGGACGTGGACTGCGAAATGCGGCAGCGGGACGAGGTGACCGCGGCGCTAGCAGCAATCCCCGAAGTGGTCACGGTGGAGGAAGCTGGAAGCAACCGGGATCTTATGCTGACAGTCATAGCGCCCACCTTGGCCCGGTTCACGGAGGAGGTGCTTCCGCGGTTCAAGGAGATCCCCGGACTGCTGAAGTACCGGACCTCGTTGTGCACCCGACTGCATTCCAGTGGCTATGTGTGGCGGCTCAACATTTTGGACAAGGCGAAGCAAAATGCGCTCAAGGCCTTGGCCGGTCCGGTGGCCCCGATGACCGGAGCTCCGCTGCCGCCCAGCCACCTGGATCTGATCCCGTTCCTTGCTCGGGACGGGCGCGCGGGCGCCGCGGAGATCGCCCGGAGCCTGGGCAGGAGCCCGGCGACAGTCCAACGGCAGCTCAACAGGGTGCTGGCAAGCGGGCTGCTGTCCTTCCGTTGTGAAATTGCCCAAAAGCTCTCCGGCTATCCAGTGAGCTGCCAGTGGTTCGTCAACGTGCCGGCGGGCCAGCACGAGGCCGCTGCTGCCGAACTCCGCAGCCTCCGCACTGTCCGGCTCAGCGCGTCCACCACGGGGAGCACAAATTTTGTCATCCTCATGTGGCTGCATTCGCTGGCCGATGTGATGAACGCCGAATTGGCCCTCCAGCAACGCATCCCGCAGATCGAGCTCGTGGAGAGCGTCGTGATCCTGAACACCGCCAAGCGGGTGGGCTGGATGCTGAACCCGGATTCGACCGCGAGCGGCGCCGTTGTGGTCTCGGGCACGGAGCTGCCGGCCCTGGGGCTCCAATGAGCTTGGTGCCCGCCGCGAGTGGCCCTCGTTGAAACCTGCACCGGCCTTCTGAATACTGGAAGTCCGAGAGGAACGGGACGGGCGCGGAGGCGGTGACTGATCATGGGCGGCGAGAGTGCCTTCAGGCGCCGGCTGGAACGGGCTGCAGAAATGCGCTCCTACCGCGGGGCCGGCATCAGTGCCGAGGAAGAGGCCGAACTCGAGGCCGCCGAGGCCAAGGAACGGGACAAGCGCAAAAAGGTCGACGATGCGCGGCGGGCGGAGTACCTGATCCGGGACGCCATGGCGCAGGGCAAATTCGACAACCTCAAGTACGCCGGCAAGCCGATCCCCGGGCTGGGGGAGGCCTACGATCCCGACTGGTGGGTCAAGGGCCTCATCCAGCGCGAGAACATCAGCGGGCTGGGGCCCAAAGCCATCCTGCTCCGCACTGAAGACGCCGAACTGGACGGGCGGTTGGATGCCCAGTTCACCGAAAAGCAGGTCCGGGACATCCTCGCAGACTTCAACGCCCGGGTGGTCGACGCCCGGCGCCAGCTCCAGGGCGGTCCGCCCGTCATCACCAAAACACGCGACGTCGAAACGGAGGTGGCGCGCTGGCGCGAACGCCGCGCCACCCCCGCACAAGACGCACCTCCCGAACGGGAACCGAAGCGTTCGTGGTGGCAGCGGCTCTGGCGCGGCACCACTTAGGAGAACGCACGACGGCGGCGCTACCCGCCGTCGTCGGCTGTCAGGGTCGTCGGCTCCTAGGGTCTTCCGCCCGGGACGCCGTTCTGCGGCGGAAGGCCCGGAATATCGGACGCGGACGGCGGGACGGGCGCGGGAACAGGAGCAGGAGGTGGCTCTGGCACGGGAGCCGGCGCCGGAGCGGGAGCGGGTGCGGGCACGGGAGCGGGTGCGGGCGCCGGGGCGGGTGCAGGCCTCGGCGCGGCCGGTGGAGGAGTCGGTTTCGGCGGAGCAATCATGGATGCCGGCGGGGCCGGGAACGGGTTGGCCGGGTAGAGCGGGGCGGCCTGGAGCATGTAGTTGACCCACTGCGGCCCGGCGATCATGTAGCCGTCAAGGCGCGGGTAGAACTGGCCGTTGACGGTGACGTTCTGGCCGGGGCGGTTTTGGCCTTCCAGTGCATCGCCAAAGAAGGACGCCGTGGCCAATCCCGAGGTGTAGCCCACCACCCAGGTGGAGCCGTTGTTGTTGGACGTGCCGGTCTTGGCGGCAACGGGCATCAGCGTGTGGATTTTGGGGTTGATCCACACCCCGGAGCCGACCTTCAGCACGTCCTGGAGCACCGCGTTTACGCCTCGGGCAACCTCCGGCTTGACGGCGTCGCGGCACTCGCTGGTCTGGCCCGGGAGTTTCCCGCCCGACACCTCCGTCACCTCAAGCACTGCGATGGGGGTGCAGTACCGGCCGTCGTTGGCGAAAGTGGCGAAAGCGTTGGCCAGGTGGACCGGGGCGACGCCGATGGCGCCGAGGAGATTGCCCAGCTGGTGCATGTTGATCTGGGCGCCGTCGAGTCCGCTGTGCAGCCCCACGGCGTCCACCATCTTCTGGATGCCGCAGAAATCGAGCTGGGTGGCCGAGGCGAAGGTGGCGGTGTTGATCGAGTTGTACAGCCCGTAGTTCACGGGCATGGGGCGGTAGTAGCCCTCGTCGGCATTCTGCAGGTCATCGGCGGCGCCCAACTCAAGGTTGTTCTGGGCCGTGCTGTAGGCGCCCAGCACCTTTCCGCAGCTGGAGCGCCACGGGAAGTCCAGCGGATACACCCGGCGGGAGGCGTCGACCACGCCTGTCAGAGGTTTGCCCTCGTTCAGCCACTCGGCGAACGTGAAGGGCTTCATGGTTGAGCCGGGCTGGAAGCCGCCCGCCCCGTTGAGGTTATTGCCTTGCGGATCACGGGAATCCACATTGAAGTTCAGCTGCGTATCGAACCTGCCCTCGGCCGGCAGGAACACCGTGTTCTGCGCCATTGCCAGGATTTTCCCGGTGCCCGGCTGGACGGTCACCAGTGACGCGCCCCAGCGGTCAGGATTCGCCCCGGCAGTGATGTCCACCTGCGCCTGCGCCGCCGCCTGCAGCCGGCTGTCCAGCGAGGTGACAATGGTGAGGCCGCCGCGGTACAGCTTTCGCTCCCGCTCGATCAGGCTGGTGCCGTAGGCCGGGTTGTTCAGGATCAGATGCGAAATGTAGTCGCAGAAGTACGGCGCCATCTGGGCGTGGGCGCAGCCCTGCTTCGCCGGACTGAGCTTCAACTCGATAGGGGTGGCCGCGGCGGCGTCGTGGTCCGCCTGGGTAATCTTGCCCGTGGCCAGCATCTCGGCAAGAACCTGGTTCCGACGGCTTGCGGCTTGCTCCGGATTGACCGCGGGGTTGTAGTAGCTGGGGCTGTTGACCAGCCCGGCCAGCAGGGCGGCCTGCGGCAGCGTGAGATCGGCCGCCGTGGTGCTGAAGAAGTACCGTGCCGCCGCCTCGATTCCGTAGGCCTCGCGGTTGAAGAACACGATGTTCAGGTAGCCCTCGAGGATCTGGTCCTTGCTGAATTTCTTCTCCAGTGCGATGGCCAGCTTCATCTCGCGGAGCTTGTCCCCGACGCTCTTCTGGCCGCTGAGGATCACCTCGTCAGTCTTGTCCTGGGACACGAAGGACTCATTGATCACGTTGGTGACGTACTGCTGGGTGATGGTGGATGCGCCCTGCCTGCCCTCACTCGTCAGGTTGAAGATTGCAGCGCGGAGGATCCCCTGCGGGTCAATGCCCGGGTGCTTATAAAATCTGCTGTCCTCGATGGCGACGATGGCATCCCGGACATAGGGGGATATCCGGTCCAGGGGGATCTTGATCCGGTTCTCGGTATAGAACGCGGCGATCGGTTGGCCGTCGGAGGTGAGGACTTTTGTGGATTGCGACGGCGGCGCGACGATCAGTTCCGTGGGCAGATTTTCAAAGTAGCTGATGGAGGTACTGACTCCATAGCCGACAGTCGCAACAGCGGGCACCACCAGGCTTGCGGCCAGGACGCCGCACATGGCGCTCGCCGCAAAGAATCCGATTACCCTGCCCAAGGTGGAGGCCAACCGGTGCCTGCGTTTCTTTTGCTGCGCCATTGTTCAGCCCTCAAGCTCGCGACGTGTGAACAGGATACGCCGCTGCACCTGTTGCATCCAGATGCTGGACCAACTGATGCCAACCCGGTACTTACCGTCCCCTGGTTCCGTGCCGGGTCTTGTCGCGCGATACATACCGATATATCGTTAAGTATCGGTGAGTAGTTGACCGATAACCATTCATTAAGAACGAAGGAAAGGGAGGATGCCACCATGAAAGGCATTCACGACGACAAGTTTTTGGAACCGACGTTCGGGCGGGGACGGTTTGAGCGTGGCAGGGGCCGTCGCGGACCGCACGGGCACCGCGGCGGAGGATTCGGCCCGGGCTTCGGTCCGGGTGGCGGGTTTGGTCCCGGCTTCGGTCCGGGTCCCCGGCGGGCAAGCAGGGGTGATGTCCGGTGGGCCATCCTGTCCCTCCTGGCCGAGTCCCCCTCCAACGGTTATGGCCTGATCAAGACCATCGCGGAGAAAACGTCGGGGGCATGGCGGCCCAGCCCGGGGTCGATCTACCCGACCCTGCAGCAACTGGTGGACGAGGACCTGATTGAGCCCCTCAGCGAGGGCCGGCGGACCGACTTCACCCTCACCGATGCGGGCAAGGCCTATGTGGCCGAGCATGCGGAGGAGCTGGAGAACGCGTGGAACAGCGATGCGGAAGGATCCGGGCAGGCCTTCCACCAGAGTGTGGGCAAGCTGATGGGGGTCATTCATCAGTTCCGCACGGCAGCCACGGAAGAACAGCGCAATGCCGCGGTGGAAAAGCTCGACGAAACCCGCCGCGCGCTCTACCAGATCCTGGCCGACTGAGCCCGTTCACGTCAGGCTGAACGGGCTCAACCGGAGGCGTCAGAAGGCGTTCAGTAGCCTCTGTCCTTAGGCGAAGGTGTCTTCCTTGGCGGGAGCAGGAGCCGCAGCAGGTTCCGGCGTCCGGCGGACCAGCGGGTTGAAGTGGCTGCCAAGCCCACCGAAGGCGTAGGCGGTCTCGGCATGCTCGGAAAGATCCACGCCTACCATCTCGGCTTCGTAGCTCACCCGGAACCCGATGGTCTTGTTGATGGCCCGGCCGATCACCAGGGTCACGCCACCGGAGAGGGCCACTGTGACCACTACCGCTACGGCCTGAGCCGTCAGCTGCTGGAGACCGCCGCCGTAGAAGAGGCCGCCGCCCTGGCCGTCCACGGGGAGGGCGATGAAGCCCAGGGCGAGTGTGCCGATGAGCCCGCCGCCGAGGTGCACTCCCACCACGTCCAGGGAGTCGTCAAGGCCGAACCGGTACTTCAGGTCAACAAACACGCAGCTGGCTGCACCGGCAACCAGGCCCAGACCGATGGCGGCCACTGGGCTGATGTTGGCGCAGGACGGTGTGATGGCCACCAGGCCGGCCACAACACCGGAGGCTGCGCCTAGAGACGTGGGGTGGCCGTGGCGGATCTTCTCCGTCAGCAGCCAGCTGAGCATGGCCGCGGCCGGGGTTACCAGGGTGTTGATCCAGATCAGGCCGGCCTGCTCCGCGGTGGTGGCGGCGCCGCCATTGAACCCGAACCAGCCGAACCACAGGATGGCCGCGCCGAGCATGATGAAGGGGACATTGTGTGGGCGGTGGCTGGGATCCTTGGCGAAGCCGTGGCGCTGGCCAACCACCAGGGCCAGGACCAGGGCCGCCGTGCCCGAGCTGATCTCCACCACTGCACCGCCGGCGAAGTCGATGACCTGGCCGAAGACCTGGGTGATGGCTCCGCCGGCGCTCATGAGCCCGCCGCCCCAGATCATGTAGGCCAGGGGGCAATAGACCAGCGTGACCCAAAGCGGCACAAACACTGCCCACGCGCTGAACTTGGCACGGTCCGCGATGGCGCCGCTGATGAGGGCCACGGTGATGATGGCGAAGGTGGCGCTGAAACCGGCTTTGATGAGGTCAGGGGAGCCCATGAGGTTCTGCAGCCCGAAGTTGGCGAAAGGGTCGCCAAAAATGCCGAGGATTCCGTCGCCGGTGGTCATGGAATAACCCCACAGGACCCACACAACTCCCACGATCCCGGCAGAGATGAAGCTCATCATGATCATGTTCAGTGCTGCCTTGGCACGCGTCATGCCGCCATAGAAAAGACCGAGTCCGGGTGTCATAAGCAGCACCATTGCCGCCGCGATCATCATCCAGACGTGTTGCGCAGTGATCTCCACCGGTGGGTCCCTTTCATTGATCCTGAATACGGGGACTTCTCATAGGTGTCCCGCGTATCCCCCCGATCAATATTTGCCGCCGCGTGTTTCCGTTTGCACTTCACTAAGTTGCGGACAGGTTACGGACCGGCGTCTTTCGTGAAGATCGCATGACCGTGATGTTTCCGGCGTGTAAACAGAACCTGTTGAATGACGCTCCGGCAGGAAGCCTTGCGCCCTTGGTGCCAGCGACGGCGGGCGGCGGTGCGCGCACGTGGTGAGAAGTCGCCGTCGGGCGCTGAAAAGGGCAACGTTTCCTGAAAATGAACGGCGACTCACCGCCCTTGCGGCCGGCCCTCGCGGGGAGAATTCGCCGGGCCGGCCCGCGGGGTCAGAAGGTCCGGGCGTTAGCCAGGACAGGCAGTTTGCCGCGGACCTCTGCTACGACGGACTGGTCAATGTCGACGACGGCGAGTTCCGGTTTGCCGCCGAGGGCCACCAGGGCAGCACCCAGGGGAGAGATGACGGCGCTGTGGCCAACGCCGGTGGGAGCCTTGCCGGCGGAGGCGATGCCGACGCTCGCCGGATCTCCCTGACCGGTGGCCACTACGAAGGTGGTGCTGTCCAGGGCGCGGGCGCGGACCAGGAGGTCCCACTGTTCAGCTTTGCCCTCGCCGGCCCCCCACGAGGCGCAGACAATGTTGACCTGGGCGCCGGCTTTGGCGTTGGCCGTGAACAGTGCCGGGAAACGTACGTCGTAGCAGGTGGCCAAGCCGAAAGTGGTGCCGCCCACCTCGAAGGTCACGGGGGCTGTTCCGGCGTCGACGGTATCGGATTCGGCGAAACCAAATGCATCAAAGAGGTGGATCTTGTCGTAGGAGGTCTCGACGCCCGGGCCGGTGACCAGCAAGGTATTCCGCACCCGGCCACCCCCGCCAGGGGTGAACATGCCCGCTACCACGGTGATGTCCAGCTCGTGGGCAATGCTGCGGACGGCGGCGGCCCACGGCCCGTCCAGCGGTTCGGCAATGTCCGTCAGGCTGTTGCCGAAGGCGCGCATGGCGGCTTCCGGGAACACCACGAGCTCGGCTCCGGCGGCTTTGGCCCGCGTGGCGTAGTCTCGGATTAGCTCCAGGTTGGCGGCCAGATCGGCGCCGGAGATGATTTGGGCCACTGCTAAACGCATGAAATTACTCCAGTCTGTTGTATACATAATGTATGCGAAAAAGTTCGGCGACGTCGGCGTCCGGCCGCGAGAAGGCGTACGCGTACCTGCGGGAAAACATCCTGATTGACCCGGAGGTGCAGGGGAAGTTCCTGAACGAGCAGGAACTGGCCGCGGAGATCGGCGTCTCGCGAACTCCGGTCCGGGAGGCGCTTCTGCTGCTCGTCTCCGACGGCCTGGTGGAACTGATTCCGCAGCGCGGTGCCTATGTTCCGCCGGTAACGGGCCGCGAAATGTCGGAACTTATGGAGCTCCGGGGTGTGCTGGAAAGCCATGCCGCCCGCCTGGTGATCGAACAGCGCCGCGTTCCTGCGGAAACCATGCAGGACACCCTCGACCAGCAGGCCCAGCTTCCGAATGAGCTGAATGCGGACGCTGCGCAGGAGTTCATCCGGTTGGACACCCTCTTCCATCAGCTGCTGATCGACGCCGCGGGCAATGAGCTCATCTCCCGAACGTACAGCAAACTGCATGTCCGGCAGATCCTGGTGGGCGTCGCTGCCCTGTTCCGCACCGGTGACCGGCGCGGAAAGGTGTGCGCCGAACACCAGGACATCCTCGATGCCCTGGTGTCCGGCGATGCCGCTAAGGCGCAGGAGGCTATTGATCATCACTTGGCCGTCACCCGGGATATCCTGCTCCGCGCCTGATGGAGAGTTTTTGTCCACATAACTCGAGGTAAAAGGCGTTTTGGGTGCATTATGTGGACAAAAAGGACGGTCCTCAATTCCGGCACGGTGGCCATGACCAGCGGCGTGAACCAGTACGCCCGCAGCTGGAAAGTGGAGATGACAGACCCCGTGACCGGATCCACCGTGGATGCCCAGTACGTGGTGGAGCAGATGGCCGAGCCCATCGGCTGATTCCGCCGGGCAGGCTCATGCTGGGGGTCGGAACTCCCGGTAGCATCATTGCTATGCCCACTGCGCTTGAAATGGCAGGTCCCATTCTGGAAATGATGACCTGGCTGTGCCTTCCGCCGGGGCTTGCCCTGTTGTTCTACTCGGGCATCCTCCGGCGGTTTGTGCACCCTTGGAACATTGCGGAAGCAGTGGTCTACGCGGACGCTACCGGAACGGGCTTCCGCTGGTTTGACCGCAAGTACCAGGTCCACCACGCCCCGATGTCACCCCACGACATCAAGGACCTGGCCGTGGGCGACACCCTGCCGATCTACTACCACCCCAAGCGCCCCACGCAGTGGCAGACCGCAGCGCCCGAACCGGTGGGGCGGACCGCCGTCGTGCTTGGCCGGGTGCTCGCCGGGATCGGTGCCGTGGCGCTTGTCGCCGGCTTTCTGCTGCCGATGTTTTGACGTTCAGGGGCTGGACACCGGCAGACTCACGGCCAACCGGGAATGCGGCCCGCCGCAGGGAGGTTGGGCCATACATGCGACGCATTGGATTCCTTTCGTTCGGCCATTGGGGCCCCGGCCAGGGCTCCCGCACCAGCACCGCCGGCGAGGCCCTGCGTCAGGGCATTGAGCTGGCGGTGGCCGCCGAGGAACTCGGAATCGACGGCGCGTTCTTCCGCGTGCACCACTTCGCCCGTCAGCAGGCGTCCCCGTTCCCGCTGCTGGCAGCCAGCAGAAAATGAAACCGACGCAGACATGGCCCGCCGGCACACAGCCCAGTTGCGGCACGCCAACAGCGGCGCCGGAGTGGCCGAGGCGGACCCGCGCTACGCCGGCGGTGCCGCCGGCCTGTTGCCGATCCAGCCGCAGTCGCCGGGTCTCGCGGAGCGGATCTGGTGGGGGCGGGAAGCCGCAACACCGCCGTGTGGGCGGCCGGGCTTGGCATGAACCTGATGAGCTCCACCCTGCTCACCGAGGACACCGGTATCCCCTTCGACCAGTTGCAGGTAGAGCAAATCCAACTCTTCCGGGACGCCTGGGCCGCGACAGGACACAGCCATCAGCCGCGTGTCTCCGTCAGCCGGAGCATCCTGCCGAGCGTTGACGATGAGGACAACAGGTATTTTGCGGGCAGCGCGCTGCGGGACAGGCGGGACCAGTTGGGCGTTGACTTCAATGCCAAATTGCTGGGCAACATCGCCCGGCACATTGCGGCCGCCGTCGGCTGAACCCCGGCCCGTTCCTGATCCAGGGCTGATTCCGCTGGGTGATCCGCCCGGAACGTAATATCCTGAGAAGGTGCGGGCCATTGAGGCCCGGTTATTCCTCACGGCCCAGAGAGGCTCACCATGTCCGAAAAACTACACCTGACGCCGGAAGACGAGTTCCCGGAAGATCTTTCCACCGTTCCGGACCGGGAGCTACAGGTTCTGGACAGCCAGGTTCAGCGTCAATTGGACTATGAGTACGTGGCCGAGGGCGAACCGAATCCGGAGACGGAGTTCAGGCACCATGACCTCGACGAGGAGTTCGAGGACCGGGACAGCCGCTGACAACCGTCCCCGCCGTCGGTCTGGCTATTCGCGTGACCTGCAGTGGATACTAGTCAGTATCCTTAGTAATATTACTCAAGGAACCATCCATAAGCCACAGCCGTTAGGCTTGTAGGGGGCTTAGGGGGCTAAGTGCCCCATTTTTACTGCATGACTGCGGTAACGGTCAGGAGAGAGAAATATGGCTCGCGCCGCATTAGGTTTTACTGCATGATCCGGCTACGTCAGCTGGCACAGGCGGCTTCCGTACTGACCACGCCATTGGCACCGGAAGATATTCTGGCGCTCTTCAACCCTGTCTTCTCTGCGCGCCAACTCCGCGGAGTGGTGACCCGCGTGGTCCAGGAAACGGCGCAGTCGGCCACCATTTTCTTTCGTCCCGGCCGCGGCTGGCATTCGCACCTGGCCGGCCAGTGGGCGCGCATCGGCGTTGAGCTCGACGGCGTCCGCCACTGGCGCTCCTATTCGCTGAGCGCCCCCGCCGGCAAGGACCCCGCCATCACCGTCACCGACGTCGGCGCAGTTTCCGGAACCCTGGTTCGGACCACCAAACCTGGTGACGTCCTTTTCCTGGCACCCCCGCAGGGCGACTTCGTGCTTCCCGAGCACCCCAGGCCGCTCCTTATGGTCACCGCCGGCAGCGGCATCACTCCGGTGATGTCCATGATCCGCACCCTTGTTCCGCGCCGCCCGGATGCCGACGTCGTGCTGGTGCACTCGGCCCGCACGCCCGGCGACAGCCTCTTCCGCGAGGAACTCGCCGAACTGGCTGACCAGTTCCCCAACTTCCGGCTGGCCCACTGGTACACCGGCGAACAGGGCCGGATGGACCTGACCAACACGGCCGAGCTCGATGAGATCTGCCCGGACTGGAAGGAACGGGCCGCGTACGCGTGCGGTCCGGACAGTTTCCTGGACGACGCCGAGGCCCTGTGGAAGCAGGCGTCCCTCACCGCCGGCGCCCCTGGATCCGATGTTGCCATCGCCGGCGATCCCGGCAACCTGATGATTGAACGGTTCAACACCACCTTCGCAGGGGGTGTGGGGCACGACGGCGGCCTGGTCACCTTTGAGGCGTCGGACCGGGAAGTTGACGCCGACGGCGATACTCCGCTGCTCGACGTCGGCGAGGACGCCGGGGTGCTCATGCCCAGCGGCTGCCGAATGGGAATCTGCCACAGTTGCCTGACCCCGCTCCTGGCCGGACAGGTCCGTGACCTTCGCACCAACGAGGTCCACGGCGAACCCGGCCAACTAATCCAAACGTGTGTCTCGGCAGCCGCCGGACCCGTCAACCTCGAACTCTGAGGAGCAATACCGCATGTCAGTAGTTTCAGAAAGCAAGAAAGTTTCCGAAGGCAAGACCGCCCCCACCGGAGCGGCAAAGACGCGTCCCGGGGCGCTGGCCGAGTCCGGCAGCCCGCTGGTCCGTCCTCCTGCCGCAGCGCACCTGTCGGATGAACAGGTAGCTGAGCTGGGCCGCGAACTCGACGCGATCCGCGACGAAATCCTGGCCAAGCGCGGCGCCTCCGACGCCGCCTACATCCGTCGCATGATCAAGATCCAGCGCGGGCTGGAGATCTCCGGCCGCGCGGCTTTGCTGGTCAGCAAGAACAAGGCAGCCTGGGTCACCGGCACCACGCTGCTGAGTTTGGCCAAGATCCTGGAAAACATGGAACTCGGCCACAATATCCTGCACGGGCAGTGGGACTGGATGCGGGACCCGGACATCCACTCCACCACATGGGAGTGGGACTTCGTCACCCCCTCACGCGCCTGGCAGCACACGCACAATGACCTCCACCACCGCTGGACCAACGTGGTTGGCAAGGACAACGACGTCGGGTACAACCTTCTGCGCATGGACGAGGACCAGCCGTGGCAGCCCCACAACCTGGGCAACCCGCTGTACAACGCCATCCTTTCCCCGCTGTTCGAATGGGGCATCGCCATCTATGACCTCGAGCTTGCTGAGTACCAGGCAGGCAAGAAGTCCAAGGAAGCGCTCGTCAAGGACCTCAAGGCCCTGGGCCGCAAGGTGGTCACCCAGTTCACCAAGGACTACGCCGCCACTCCTGCCGTCGCCATGCTCACCGGTTCCGGCAAGCAGGCGCTCTACGGCACCCTGACCGCCAACGCCGTCCGCAACGTCTGGGCGCACGCCGTGATCTTCTGCGGTCACTTCCCGGAAGGCACTGACACCTTTACAGAGGAAATGGTGGAAGGCGAAACCCGCGGTGACTGGTACGTCCGGCAGATGATCGGTTCCGCCAACATCTCCGGTTCCAAGTTCATGCACCTGATGACAGGCAATCTGTCGCACCAGATCGAGCACCACCTGTTCCCGGACTTGCCGTCCAACCGGTACGCCGAGGTCGCTCCGCGGGTACGCGAGATCTGCCAGCGCTACGGCCTGAAGTACACTACAGGTCCGCTGCTGAAGCAGGTGGGATCGTCCTGGGCGAAGGTCTTCAAGCTGGCGCTGCCGGGCAAGGCTGCCAGGGCTTGAGCTGACTAAGCCTTAAAAGAGTGGAGGGGCCAGGCGAATCGCCTGGCCCCTCCGCTCTTTTTGTTATCCGGCCTGCTTTTTGAGGAAGGCGAGCAGGGCTTCGTTGACTTCCGCGGCGTGCGTCCACAGCAGGCCGTGCGGGGCGCCGTCGATCTCCACGTACTGGGCGCTGGGCAGGGACTTGGCAAACCGGCGGCCGGTGGCATCGATGGGCAGGATGTTGTCCGCCGTGCCGTGGACAATCAGCGCGGGGACATCAATCCGGGGGATGTCCCCGCGGAAGTCGGTCAGCCATGGGGGCTGCGCGGCCACTGATGCGGTGGCGCCTGCATCGGCGGCGATTCTCCAGCTGGCGTCAAGGACTTCCTGGCTGAGTCGCGGGGTGCCCAGGAACGTGTCGGTGTTGTAGAAGTTTTTGAAGAATTCCGTGAAGAACGCATACCGGTCCGATGTGACCGCTTCGGTGAGTCCGTCGAAGACTTCCTGGGGAACGCCGTCAGGGTTGTCGTCTGTTTTTAGGAGGAACGGCTCCAGCGATCCAAGGAATGCTGCGCGGGCCACCCGGGCCGAACCGTACGTGCTCAGGTAGCGGGCAACTTCACCTGTGCCCATGGAGAATCCCACCAGCACGGCGTTGTTGACTTCCAGCCGGTTCAGGAGCGTACTGAGGTCGGCGGCGAACGTGTCATAGTCGTAGCCGCTGGTGGTCTTGCTGGACTTGCCGAAGCCGCGGCGGTCGTAGGTGATCACGCGGTAGCCGGCCTCCAGGAGGGCCTTGGTCTGCTTTTCCCAGGAGGATCCGTCCAGCGGGTAGCCGTGGATCAGGACCACGGGCTGGCCGCTCCCGTGGTCTTCGTAGTAGAGCTCAATGTCGGTGCTGTTCTCGGTTCCAACGGTGACGAATGCCATCTCGGCGGTCCTTTCGAAGCTTCGGAATCAGTTTCGGGCGCAAGCAAAAGCCGACGCCGGGCATTCCCTACTCTAGGGACCGGCCGCCGCTGCACCAAGGATGTGGTTACTGGGAAGGTTGGGGCAGCTCGCAGGCGATCTGCGGGTTGACGCCCATATAGTTCAAAGGCCCGGCGACGATGGTCACGGCCACCGTTCCAGCCTGGGCACAGGACCCGGGAGCCCCGCCGAAGTAGCCGCGCTGCCAGGCGGCGATTCCTCCGATGATCAGCCAGATGAGAATCAGTGCTCCGAGAAACTTCATGGTGTCCTCCCAAGGCCGTGGCTGCTTGTGCGTTTAAGTATGCGCCGATATCCGGAATGCTCACAGGACCCAAGACGACCGTTACCTTTTTGTTGGTGACGGGCCTTTTGGCAGGGGTCAGGGACGGGCGCCGAAGCCGCCACCGCCCAGGCCCTGGGCCGAGGTGCACTCGCCGGCCGTCACGGTGCCCACCTGATCGGCGCCATCCAAGGAGCCATCGCCCGGTCAGGCACCGACCGTGTCCGTGCCGCCGGTGTAGACCCTGTATTCCTCGCCTTCGGTGATCGCGGCGGAGGAGAACACAAGAAATGCGGTGGTCTTGGTGGTCACGAAGGCACTCACCACGTTGCCCGCGGAATCAGCGATCTGCACCACCGTGCCGCCCATCCCGCCCTGGGTCGAGGCTGAGGCCGCGCCCGAGGCGTTCACGCCGTCGTCGGTGGCGTTGACGGTGACGTTGCCGGAGGCCAGCACGAGGCCGCCCTTGGAGGAGATGCCGTCGTTGAAGTTGCCGTTCACGGCCAGCGAGCCGGTGCCGGCGATGGTGAGATCTGCCCGCGAGGGTATCCAGGGAAACCGCGGCCTGTGCCGTGACGGAGGTTATAGACGAGTTGGAAGTGCTGCCGGTGGATACGGACGTGGTCCCGGTGATGGCGTCCCCGTGGAAGTGCCAGCGGCAGAGCAGCCGGCCAGCCCGACGGCGAGGGCGAGGGCAGTGACGGACAGGGCGGTGCGGACGCCGGAGTCCGGCAGGTGGAGCGTGGTTCGGTGGTAGCGGGTTTCGAGGACCGGACCGAGGGTTCCGGCGGGCGCTGCGCCCACCGAAGCGGCCAGGGTTTCCTGAACGTAGTCAAGGCCTTCGACCGTCAGCCGGGAGCGGTCCGTGAGCTGGTAGGGGATGCGTTCCTTGGCGGTGGCTTCGCGGGCGCCTTCGGTTTTGACCTCCAGGAAGCTGATGGCGCTGTCCACATACGTTCTGCTGCGGACCTTGTACCGGCTCCGGCGGCCATATGCGGCGAGGAGGTAGCTGTCCAGCCGTGCAGTGTCGAAGTACACGGAGTCCTACGGCGTCACTACGGGTGCAGCGACTGGAGCGGCTGGAACTACGGCGTGAGGCAGGGAAGGCGCCCGGCTGCTGTTTCCCATGCGTCATGCAGCCGCCGTTCCTGCTGGCGGACTTCGGTCGATAGGATCAAGTCCGTGCTCCGACTTAAACGCCTGGCGGTTTTCTGCGTGTTCGCGATCTGCGTCATCACCGCGGTGTCATTCTGGGCGCTCGGGCAGTCCGGCGCGCCCGCCAGCGGGGCTCTTCCTCCGCCACGGGCTGAGGCGAAACTCGAAACGTCCTCCGCCGGCCTTACCACTGCCGTCAATATCACCCGGAACGCGGACGCCGAGTGGCTCATCCTGGCTGCCGCACAAACGGGAATTCCCGCCCGTGCGCTTCGGGCTTACGTGGGTGCGGCCAGCGCGGCCAATCATTCCGCTCCGACGTGCGGGATCGGGTGGAATACGGTGGCGGCAGTGGGATTCGTCGAATCCCACCACGGAGCGTACGGCGGCGGAAACCTGAATGCCGCAGGGCAGGCGAGCGGGCCAATTGTCGGCCCGAGCCTGGACGGCAACGGATTTGCGGCCATTGCTGATACCGACGCCGGCGTCCTGGATGGCGACGCTCGCTGGGACCGCGCCGTCGGACCCATGCAGTTCATCCCCTCCACCTGGGACCTGGCGGGACGGGACGGGAACGGTGACGGCGAAGCGGATCCTTTCAACATCGACGATGCCGCCCTCAGCGCGGCCGGTTACTTATGCGCCCATGGCCGTGACCTCACCGCCGCGAACGGATGGACTGAGGCCATCTACTCCTACAACCAGTCCGACTCCTACGTGGACCAGGTGCGCGACCAGGCCACCTTCTACGCCGAGAAGACGGGCACCACAGGATAAGACCTCGACTACCCGCGTAACGTCCGCAGGTGGTGGCCGCGCCCCAGATCCAGAGACTTATTCTCAGCCTCCCGTGCTGCGCCCCTGGCCGATGGAGTGGTTGCCGAAGTTGGTGTCCACTTCGACGTCCTCAATGCCCTCGGCAACCCCGCCGTCGTCCAGCAGGGACGGGCCGAAGCAAAGGGTGCTCCAGACGCCGTCGGCGAGGAGCTGTTCGGCGGCTGTGGCGCTTTCGTCGTAGACCTTGACCGTGCTGTCGCGGTAGAAGGCAAGGCCTTGGCGGGCGCCGTCATCGCGGAACACCACTCCGTTGCGGATCACAATGCCGGTGTCACGGAAGCCGTAGTAGTCGCCGTTGTTGGCGAAGGCCGATTGGAGCGTGGTGGCATCGTTAAGCACGACGGCGGCAACGTAGTAGGTGACAGTGCTGTCGCCGCTGCCGGTGCTCACCGTGGAGATGTTGATGTTCGAGCTCTCCGACACGTAGGACGTGTCTGTGGTGACGGCGGTGGAATCAGTGGTGGTGTCCGCCGTCGTGCTTTCGTCGGTGCCTGTTTGACTGGCCTGGTATGCGGAGACGTCCGAGATTTCCACGTGCTGGACAACAAAGCGGTCCAGCGCCCAGGCTGTGGCGCCTCCCGCCAAAAGCGTCAGGGCCACGGCCCCGGCGACGACGGCACGCCGGACCCGGTTGCCCTTGCGTGGTTTGTTCTTGAGAGGAGTCATTCCTCATTTGTGGGCAACGAAGCTATCGCTTCGATTTGCCGGATATGTGCTGCGCCTGTGAACGGGTGGGCTGGCGAGAAAGTGCCGCCTAAAGCTGCCGTTGTGGCGTGGTTTCCGGGCGGGCGGGGGCTTTTGCCGGGCAGAGCCGCAGCGCGAGCTCCTTCAGTTCTGCGGGGTGGAACGGCTTGGTTAGGTAGGCGGCAGCGCCGGAGGCCATTCCGGCCAGTATGTCGCCTTCCTCGGACCGCGCCGTGAGGAACAGCATGGGAGCGGTGCTCAAGGCCCGGATTGCCCCGGCTACGACGTGCCCGTCCATGTCCGGCAGGCCAAGGTCAAGGGTGATCAGAGCGACCGATGGTTCAGCGGCTGCGGCAATTCCTTCGGCGCCGTTGGCGACCGAACGTACGGAAAAGCCTGCGCGGGTCATGACCACCGTGATCAGACCGCGGATGTCATCGTTGTCCTCGATGACAAGACAGATGCGTTTTTTCCATGAAAGCCCCTCTGCCGCATTTCCACCAGTTTACGTGCTGGTGAGTTGGTAAACCGTCAAAGTGACGTATTCCGCAACCGTCCTCAGTGATTATGGCAGTTTGAGTGGGGACCGGTTTTGCAGTTTGATTGGGGCCCACTTTCGCGGCTCGCCGGTTGATGAATCGCAGATTCAGTTGAGCCCACCCCACGGTTGAGTCCATCGAGATGTTTTTCCCAACAGTGGAAGGCAGTGATGGAGTCGAGAGTGGAGCTATTCGCAAGAATCCGCCGTGATGCCAGGGTCAGGGGCTTATCGATTCGGTCCCTTGCCCGCGAGCATCGAGTTTCCCGCCGGACGGTGCGGCAGGCGCTGGCTTCCGCGGAACCGCCGGCTCGAAGGGTTCCGGCCCGTGGGTCACCGAAGTTGGACCCGCTCAAGGGGGTCATTGACGTGATGCTTTTGGCTGATCTGGACGCTCCGCGGAAGCAACGCCATACGCAAAGGATCTTTGACCGTCTGGTGGATGAGCACAAGGCAGTGATCTCGTATTCCTCAGTACGGCAGTACGTGAAAGCCCGTCGTGCCGTCATCGCCATCGAATCCGGCAAGGCTCCCGTGGAGGTGTTCGTCCCGCAGGAGCATGCTCCCGGCGCTGAGGCGGAGGTCGATTTCGGGGACCTGTGGGTCGACTTGGCCGGTGTCAGAACCCGCTGTTACATGTTCGCGTTCCGGCTTTCCCATTCGGGGAAATCTGTCCATCGCGTGTACCCGACCTGTGCGCAGGAAGCATTCCTAGAAGGCCACATCGAAGCGTTCAACGCCATAGGAGGTGTGCCGACCAAACATATCCGCTATGACAATCTCACCTCTGCAGTGACCAAGGTCGTTTATGGGGCCGGCCGGCAGCGAGTGGAGAACGAGCGCTGGGTGCTCTTCAAATCCCACTTCGGATTCGATGCCTTCTATTGCGAGCCAGGGCTCAAGGGCGTCCATGAAAAGGGCGGGATCGAGGGGGAAGTGGGCAGGTTTCGGCGTAACTTCTTGACCCCGGTTCCGGTGGTGGAATCCTTGGCGGAGCTCAATGATCGCCTCAAGGTGTGGGACGAAGAAGAGAACGGGCGGAGGATTTCCCAGCGGCTGCGCACGATAGGGCAGGACTTCGCCGTCGAAGCGCCGTTGCCGGCAGAGAATTTTGATCCCGGACTGGTTCTGACCCCGAGGGTGGACCGGTCCTCGCTGGTCACAGTCCGTTCTACGAAGTATTCGGTGCCGGTGCGGTTCATCAACCGAAAAGTCCGGGTGTCTCTGCAGGCCACACAGGTGCGGATATTCGATGGCCGCACCCTGATCGCCGTCCACCCCCGGACTGTGGCCCGGGGCGGGCAATGCGTGCAACTTGACCATTATCTTGAGGTCTTGAAAATCAAGCCTGGTGCGAAAGCCGGTCTCCACGGCATTGGCGCAGGCACGGGAATCAGGGGTGTTCACCCCGGCCCATGACGCCTTCTGGGCCGCTGCTCGTAAAACTGACGGCGATACTGCGGCGACCGTGAACTGATCGACGTGTTGCTACTCCACCGGGTCATGGAGGCTGGCGACGTCATCGCCGGGATTACCGCAGCCCTGCACGTCGGGGCGGTCAGTGCAGATGTCGTTGCGGTCGAAGCACGGCGCGTGGCCGCGGAGCGGAACACCCCGGGGTGGGTCCGGCCAGATTGCTATCCCGTTGCGAAAGACGAAATCGTCGAGCACCGCGTTGTCAGTCTCACCCAGCGCCGGCTTGCGGACCCGGCAGCCGTGATAGCCGGCATGCCGCCGGACAAACGCCCGCAGCCGACGGTGGCCGGCTATGACCAGCTGCTGAAGAGACGTGCCATCCACGTCACCGATCCCGAGCCAGCGTTGCCGAGCAAGGAGCAGATCTCGAGAACCCCGCCCCACCCGTTGTTGTTTCCCAGACCCTGCGCCGCGGCCGAGGGCTGACCGAACAGGCCGCCGTCGCCGCCGTGGATCAGGCCTGCCGGCGGCTGCGTCTGCCCACCATCCGTGCCGTCCTCGATGAAGCCCTGGCCGTCGCAGGTAAGGAACAGCTCTCGTAACAGGGCTTCCTTGCCGAACTGCTGCTGGCAGAGTGTGATGACAGGGACCGGCGCTCCTCGATCCGCCGAGTCAAATCAGCTGGCTTCCCCCGGGATAAATGGCTCGGGGACTTCGACTTTGAAGCGAACCCGAACATCAACTCCGCAACCATCCACACCCTCGCTAACGGAGACTGGATCCGGAAAGGGGCACCGCTGTGTCTGATCGGGGATTCCGGGACCGGGAAATCCCACCTGCTCATCGGGCTCGGGACTGCTGCGGCCGAGAAGGGCTTTCGAGTCAAATACACTCTCGCAACCCGGCTGGTGAACGAACTCGTCGAGGCAGAGAACGACAAGGCACTGGCGAAGTCCATCGCCCGCTACGGACGCGTCGACCTGCTCTGCATCGACCTATGCCGAGCCCGCAACTATGCCGAGGCCAATTGTGCTGCCTGTGAATGCGGCCCGGTGGCGCTTGGTTTCCTCGAAGACGTGAACTCCGCCGTATCGGCATAGTTTCCCAGGGAGGAGCCTGTTCATTGGAGTAATTGTGCTCCCATGAAGGAGGCGAAGTGCAGTGTCAGGACCGAAGAGGGAAGCTGGTTTACTGTGGCCGGACGTCGAGGGTTACCGAGGGTGGTTGACGCAGCGGGGTTACACTCCGGGCACGGTTCGGAACATGCTGAAGGACTTGGGTCAGCTCGGTCTCTGGCTGTCTGCCGAAGGGCTCAGGAGAGAGGATCTGAACGAGGAATGCGTTGCGGCGTTCCTGTCCGCCCGAAGAGACGCGGGACGGAGGAGGATCCCGGGTCCCCGCGCGATGATGCCGCTGTTGAGCTATCTGCGCGAAGTTGGCGCCGCCCCTGAGAGAGCGGCCTTGGTCACGCCGTTGGGTGAGCTCGTGACGTCTTACCGGTCGTGGATGATCGAGGAGCGTGGTTTGGCGCTCACCACTGTGTTGCGTTACGAAAACACCGCACGCCGGTTCCTTCAGGAGTCCTCGTCCGGTGGCATGTTCGCGCCTGAGGCTCTGAACGGGGCGGACATCAACGCGTTCCTGCTGCGGGAATTCGCCCGGGTGTCGGCCGGATCGGCAAAGGGCCGGGTGGCCGAGCTGCGTTCGGTCCTGCGTTTCCTCTATCTGCGGGGCATCACCGGGTTGAGTCTGGGTGCCTCGGTTCCTGCAGTGGGTGGATGGCGTTTCGCGACTCTGCCCCCTCCTGGGTTGTCCGCGTCAGATGTGCAGCTTTTGCTCGACAGCTTTGACCGCAGCACGTTGCTGGGAGTCAGGGACTTCGCGATAGTGATGCTGGTGTCGCGGCTGGGGCTGCGGTCCATCGAAGTCGCACGCATGGAATTGCGTGACGTGGACTGGCGGTCCGGCGAGCTCTTGATCCGGGGTAAGGCTCGTCGGCAAGACCGATTGCCGCTACCGTCAGAGGTCGGAGAAGCGTTGGTCGCCTACCTCTCCTCTGGCCGGAATCCTGCAGATGCCGTTCACGTGTTTCTGACCTGCCGGGCGCCCCGCGGGCCGATCCGCGCCGACTTGGTCGGCGATGTTGTTCAGCGGGCCTGTAAACGTGCGGGTCTGCCCAACGTCGGAGCACATGGGCTGCGGCGCTCCCTGGCCGGTGAACTGCTCCGCAAGGGCGCCGGTCTGGTGGCGATCAGCCAGGTCTTGCGCCATCAGGATCTGGCCACGACCGCCCTCTATGCCAAGGTGGACCTCGTCGCGCTGCGCCAGGTTGCCCAGCCGTGGCCGGGGGTCGTGCGGTGAGTGCGCTGGAGCAGCATCTCGCAGACTACCTGCAACTGCGTCGATCGCTGGGACACGAAATGGCCGAGGCCCGATGGCTGCTGCCAAGATTCGTGGCTTATTTGGATGCCCACGGATCATCCACGGTGACCATCGAAGCGGCTCTGGACTGGGCGCAGCAATCACCCACGGGCCAGCCGACGACCGTGGGTCCGCGGCGGATGACGGCAGCACGGGGGTTCGCCCGCTACCTGGCAGGTATTTACCCCGGCACGGAGATCCCGCCGTTGGGTCTGATGCCGCACCGGCAGCGGTGGCGCCCACCGTTCATCTATTCCATCGCCGACATCGACGCGCTGATGCACCAGGCACGCATCTCGATCCGCCAACCGCTGCGGGCGGCCACTTACGAGACTCTGGTTGGCCTGCTCGCTGCGGGTGGTCTGCGGATCGGTGAGGCAATCAAGCTTGACCGCAGTGATGTCGATTGGTCCGGGAGCCTGTTGCTGATCCGTGAGTCGAAGTTCGGTAAATCCCGGCTGGTTCCACTTCACAGCACTGCCATGCAGGCACTGAGCGTATACGCGAAGCTCCGCAATGAGCTCGAACCACGACCGGAAGAGCCAAGCTTCTTCGTATCCCAGACCCACAAACGCCTCTGCTACGCGGCCGTCTGCCAAACCTTCCGGCAATTGGTCAATGACGCCGGGGTCGGGGATGGGGCGCCCTCGGCTCCGAGGCTTCACGATCTGCGGCACACTTTCGCGGTCCGCAGCCTGCTCAGCTGGTATCGGACCGGCGAGGACGTCCAGGCGAAACTTCCATCGCTATCAACCTACCTGGGCCACCGTGAACCGGCATCCACCTACTGGTATCTCTCGGCGGCACCGGAATTGCTCTCCCTGGCAGCAGCACGCCAGAACACCCGCTGGACGGCGGTGCGCTCATGACGCTGATCGCACCGACCCTGCAGATGTTCTTCACCGACCGGCTGGCCCAACAGCGCCAAGCCAGTCCACGGACCATCGCCGCCTACCGGGACGCCCTGAAGCTGCTGCTGGAGTTCATCTACGCACGGACCGGCAAGTTGCCTTCCCAACTGGACTGGGACGACCTGGACGCGACCATGATCTCAGGATTTCTCACCCATCTGGAGACCATGAGAGGCAACAGCGTCCGGACCCGCAATGTCCGCCTGACAGCGATCCGCTCGTTGTTCGCCTACGCCGCGTTGCGTCATCCGGAGCATGCGCTGTTGATCCAGCGTGTTCTCGCCATCCCGCCGAAGCGGTTCGACAAGCGCATCGTGACGTTCCTGACCCCGCCCGAGATCGACGCCCTCGTCGCGGCCCCTGATCAGTCCAGGTGGGAGGGCCGGCGCGACAGGGCCATGATGCTCGTGGCCATCCAGACGGGTCTGCGGGTTTCCGAGCTCACGGGCCTGAACTGCGCCGATGTCACCCTGGGCGCTGGCGCGAACGTCCGCTGCGAAGGAAAGGGACGCAAGCAACGCGCCGTTCCACTCACCACTCCTGTCGAGAGACTGCTGCGTTCCTGGCTGGCAGAACGAGCCGGACAACCTCACGAGCCAGTGTTCCCGACCCGGACCGGGCGGCGGCTCTCCCGCGACGCTGTCGCGCTGCGGGTCAGCACCCATGCAGCGACCGCTGCCCGAACATGCCCATCGCTATCGGGCAAGAAGATCCACCCGCACGTGTTTCGTCACAGTTGCGCCATGACCTTGCTTCAAGCCGGGGTCGACACGTCGGTGATCGCCCTCTGGCTCGGCCATGCCGGAGTCCGGTCCACCGACGCGTACGTCCATGCCGACATGACCATTAAGGAGAAAGCCCTGGCTCTCACCACGCCAGCATCCGCGCGCCCCGGCCGTTACCACCCATCAGACAAGATCCTCGCGTTCCTCGAAAGCCTGTAACTATGCCGAGCCGCGGCCCTGCTGACTGGCCAGATTGGGCGGTGGCCTCGGCATAGTTGCGGGCTCGGCATAGGTCAATCTATGCGGATGTCCGCATAGATCGACGAACTCGGCTACATGGAACTGGACAAACGCGGCGCCGAACTTCTCTTCCAGGCGCTCACTGAGCGCGAAGAAAAAGCAGCAGTGGCCATCGCCACCAACGAATCCTTCTCGGGCTGGACCAAACCCTTCACAGACCCACGTCTGTGCGCCGCGATTGTGGACCGGCTGACCTTCAAAGGGACCATCATCGAAACGGGCACAGACTCCTACCGGCTCGCCCATACGGTGGCCCAGCAAGCGGCTAGCTAAAGCGTTAAGAACGCGACGACATGCCGGTGTTCTCCAATCGGGCTGCGGCCTGAAGTCGGAACTATTCCACTACGAGATTCTGATGTCCATCGATCAGCTCCCGGACGATGTCGAGGTGGCCCGCGTGGACGGAAGTCTCAGCGAGCACGCGAAACAGGATCTCACGCCCATTGGCCATCGGTGCTGCGCCTGACGGGACTAAAGTTCGACGCATCTCATCGTTCTCGAGGCCGTCGACTGTTCGAAGAACATGTCCTCGCTCACTCTCCAGCTGAGCAAGCAATTGGGCGTCGCTCATGTCGCGGGCTCATATCCGACAAGCCAATGAAGTCCATGACGATCAATGACTTGGCCATCGGACGCGCCCCAAGGCTTTGGCGAGAGTGGGTCGAGCACCGACCCGTCAACGGAGAGTTTGTCGAACCACTTATGGAGGACTGTCGGTTCGGCGGTTCCCAGCAGCGAGAGCATGATGCCTTCGAGCCGGACCGTTGTTTGGCCTTCGGCTGCGTCCGATCCTGCCAGAGCAACGACGCCGTTGAGCACTCCATGAGCTACGGCTTTTGGTGGGCCGTCGCTCCTGCCGAAGTCCTCGTACGTGTATAGGGAAAGCTCACCGCCGAAAACATCCGCGTAGAAGTTCAATGCTTCCCGTGCCGTTCCCGGGAAAAAGACATAGATCTGGGGCCCGGCCATGCGCCCATTGGTCACTGTGGTCATGGCGGTGCTGTCCTTGACCCGGTCGATGGTGGCACCCCAGCCCTCCTGAGTGCCTCCCAGCATGAGCTTTTGCACCTCTTCGATGTCGAGATGCTCAGAGAACTGAACTGTGAGGACGAGCTCCGTTTCCGTGCCTAAGTCGTTCAGCTGCACCGTGACCACAGGGGCTTCTCGTTCGTTCTCGCCGTGGAGTTCGGGCCAGCCTCCAACTGCTCCCCAGCGGAAAACGAGTCGTTCGTCGGGAACAATCTCCAGGTAGATCCCCCCGGTGGGGTAGCTAAGGTCGTCATTGACGATCATCTGCTGCTTCCACGTTCCCCCAACGCGGAGGTCCACCTCAATGGGTGTGGTCGGTGTGGGCATGTCGGGGTTGTAGAACCAAGCCAGGTGCTCAGGGTCAGTCCACGCCGTGAACACGGCATGCCGCGATGCAGCCAAAATACGGGTAAGGGTGAAGCTTCGATCCTGTGTCGGGTAGTGGGTCATCATCTATCCTCCGGTTCTGTGAGCTCATCGGGCCGATCGGGCGTTATGGCGAGCTGAGCATCAAGGCGATCCAACCGCGTGCCCAAGAAATCGCGGTACGGGCCCATCCAATCCTCAACCTTCTGTAGCGGTGCAGGTTGGAGGCGGCAGTTCCTCCACTGCGCAGACCTGGACTTAGTGATCAGCCCGGCCTGCTCGAGCACTTTCAGATGACGTGATACAGATGGAACGCTAATTGAGTGCGGGGCGGCTAGTTCGGTCACCGTCGCCTCGCCCTGCTGCAATTGCGCCAGCAGAGCACGGCGGGTGGGATCCGCCAACGCAATGAAGATCGTACTCAATTCGTCCATTTGCGCCCCAGCCTAATTACGTATCAACGCAAATACAAGGCTGGATGATCGCTTCTGTTCATCTTCATTGGATTCGTGATCCCCGCGCGAAGGACCGCCACTCACTTGCCCACGGCTAGTGGGCCCCGATAAGACTGCAATCCCACGGTCTCGTCCTCAGGTCGTCTCAGCGGTAACGCCTCGGGCCGCCGGTTGCGGGGCCGAACTCAGCCGTCGTAGTGCGTCTGGACCGGCTCTTGGCCAAGTGCATTCACCACGGCCGCCGCGACGATATGCAGCTTGGAATTGCGGGTGCTGGACGCCGCTTTGAGCAGTTCAAAAGCCTCCTGCTGGCTGCACCGGTTCTGGGCCATGATGATGCCTACCGCCATGTCGATCACTGTGCGTGATTCGAGGGTGGCACGCAGGTGCGCCGCGGTCTCGCTGTAATGCGCGAAACGCACCGCAAGCCGCAGGGCCAGCGACGTCTGGCGGACGAAGCCATCCGCAGCCGTCAGCACGCGGGCTTCGAAGCGGGAGGTCCGGTGGGAGTAGAGGAGGAGCGTGGCTTTCGTTTCCCCCTCCAGCTGGAACGGGATGGCGAGGACTGAATGGATGCCTTGGGCCAGGACGGCCTCGCAGTATTCGGGCCAGCGTGATTCGTCCTTCACATCAGGAACATGGACCGTCACCTGCTCCAGCGAGGCAGCCATGCCCGGGCCTTGCTCGGACTGGTATTCAATCTGACTCAAAGCGCGGGCAGCCGTCCCGCTGCTGGCGATGGTGGCCGACTTGCGCGGGCGCAGAAGAGTGATTCCGCACAGCACTTCGTCGCCGGCTTCCGAAAGGTTGCGGGCCGACACCCGGGCGAGCTCATCCAGGAACTCCTCTACGTCGGAGCTCTTGAGGAGTTCTTCGTGCAGGTGCTCGGTGATTGATGTAGCTGATTTTGCTGTTGACTCGCTGGCCACGGTTCTTAGTGCCATTCGCTCAGGTCATAACGAGCCGGCAACTCCCCGCACAACCCCTGCCGTCGTGGCAAAAGGTGTCGACGGTCGCTGGATCGACGAACTGTCCAACGGCCTGCTGCTAAACCGATAACCAGAAGTATATACAGGTCAGAGCCTTGGGGAGCGCCATATGGCTGGCCACTAAACTCTCTCGATCACGCTGGATCCCTTCCCGGAGGCTGGCGTTGTGCTGCGACTTGTGGGCAGAATGAAGCTCACGTTGGCGCTGCCGACGGTGGACCCCAGACCAGCCGGCAAGGACGCCACGGAGGGACAAGAACATGACCAGAATGCTCATCATCGGGCCGCCCGGCTCGGGCAAAGGCACGCAGGCGGAGCACATCGCCAGGCACTTCAGCATCCCGACGGTATCCACGGGCGAGATTTTCCGGACCAACGTCAGCCAGGAGACGCAGCTGGGTGTGGAGGCCGCCAAATATCTCGACGACGGTGCTTTTGTCCCGGACCAGCTCACCAACGCCCTGGTCAAGGACCGGCTTCTCGACGCCGATCTGCAACCCGGTTTCCTGCTGGACGGATACCCCCGGACAGCTCCCCAGCTCATGGAGCTGGACAACATACTGGCTTCCCAGGGCCACCGCCTCGACGCCGTGGTGGAACTCCGCGCACCGGATTCCGAACTCGAGCAACGGATGCTGCAGCGGGCCAAGGAGCAGGGCCGGAAGGACGACACCATAGAGGTGTTCCGGCACCGGCTGGACCTCTACAATCGCGAAACCCACGAGGTCGTGGCGGTCTACGCCGGCCGAGGCATGGTGGTTTCGGTGGACGGCAGCGGTGACCCCGGCGACATCACCACTCGTGCCATTGCCGCCGTCGAAAAGTTCCTGGCCGACCGGGTGTCCCCATGAGAATTGCAGTGACCGGCGGAAGCGGAAAATTGGGGCGGCATGTGGTGCGCAGGCTGACCGACGACGGCCATCAGGTGCTGAACCTGGACCGTGCGGGGGAGCGGCACCACGGGTTGGCACTCGTGGACCTGCGCAATTACGGCCAGGTCCTTGACGTGTTCCTGGGTCTTGACGACCGGCACTCCGGGTTTGACGCGGTCGTCCATCTCGGTGCCGTTCCGGCGCCCGGCATCATTCCGGATGCCGCCACGTTCGAGAACAACATGCTCTCCACCTACAACGTGTTCCAGGCGGCCCGGCGGGCCGGGATCAAGAAGGTGGTTTACGCCTCCAGTGAGACGGTGCTGGGACTGCCGTTCGACGTCGATCCGCCCTACATCCCGGTGGATGAGGAGTACCCGGCCCGGCCCGAAAGCACGTACTCGTTGGTGAAGCACCTTGAGGAGCAGATGGCGATCCAGTTGACGCGCTGGGATCCGGAGCTGAGTATCACGGGCCTGCGATTCTCGAACGTGATGGATCCTGAGGACTATGAACTGTTTCCGTCGTTCGATGCCGACGCCGCGCTGCGCAAGTGGAACCTCTGGGGCTACATTGACGGGCGCGACGGCGCGCAGGCTGTGGCGCGTGCGCTGGAAAACGGCCAGCCCGGATTCGAGGCTTTCATCGTCGCGAACGCGGATACCGTGATGACTCGTTCCAGCGCCAGCCTTGCCGCGGAGGTGTTTCCCAACGTGACGGTGACCAAGGAGTTGGGCGAACACGAGACCATGCTCTCGATCGAGAAGGCCCGGCGGCTGCTGGGCTTCGAGCCTGAACATACGTGGCGGACCTACCATTCCAACAGGACCACGCCCACGGAGGACTGAAGCGGCGAAGACTGAAAATCACGCCACTGAAGAAGACGGTTCCTCAAGAAATCCGCAGGCGCCGAAGGGTTGGCGCAGGATCGGCCCAGTTCGCCGCATCGGTGTGTGCCGGGCTCCTAATCTGGTGATAAGCGGCGATTTGTTGCCGCCAGCATCAATTCAGACCGCCACGCTAGGACCCCACCATGCTCACCCGCCGTTTTGTGCTGCCGGCTGCCGCCCTGCTGATTTCTGCCGTAGCACTGCCTGCCTCGGGCCTTCCCGCCGGGGCCGTTGAGCCGGCCCCTGCCCCCGCCGGCACCGCCGCAAGCGTCCGCTACCTGGTCCGCTACGCCGCGGAAACGGACGTCCCCGCGGAGGTGGCACGCCTGAAAACGCAGGGCATCGGCGTCGGGCGCTCCTTTTCGCACGCCCTGCGAGGCGCCGTTATTACCGCGACGCCGGCCCAAGCCGCGGCGTTAGCCCGCTCGGCGCGCGTCGCTTCAGTGGAAGTTGACGCGCCCATCACCGTTTCTGCGACGCAGCAGCCCGCGCCATGGGGGTTGGACCGGGTGGACCAGCGGGCACTGCCGCTCTCGGGTTCCTACTCCTGGACCTCAGCCGGCGCCGGAGTCAGCGCATATGTGGTGGACACGGGCGTGCTCGCCGCCCACACGGAGTTTGCCGGCCGGGTGGCAACAGGCTGGACGGCCGTGGCCGATGGCCGCGGCACCAGCGACTGCAACGGCCACGGCACGCATGTGGCCGGGACGGTGGCCGGAACCACCTACGGCGTGGCCAAGGCCGCGACGATCGTCCCCGTCAGGGTCCTGGACTGCACAGGATCCGGCTTCAACTCCGACGTCGTGGCTGGCCTGGACTGGATCGCCGCCAACCACTCGGCAGGAACGCCCGCCGTGGTGAACATGAGCCTGGGCGGGGCGGCCAGCGCGGCCGTGGATTCCGCGCTCCAGGGTGTCATTACCGACGGCGTCACTGCAGTTGTTGCCGCCGGAAACTCCGCCGTGGACGCCTGCGGGGGCTCGCCAGCGCGGCTCCCGGCTGCGGTCACGGTGGCAGCCAGCGATTCGGCCGACCGCCAGGCTTCCTTCTCCAACTTCGGTTCCTGCGTGGACCTGTATGCACCCGGCGTCGGCATTGTCTCAGCGTCGTACACTTCCACTACGGCAACCGCCTCAATGTCCGGCACGTCCATGGCGGCACCTCATGCGGCCGGCGCGGCGGCGGTGCTGCTGTCCCAGAACCCGGCGCTCACGCCCGCCCAGGTCGCTTCGGCATTGACGTCGAACGCCACTGCCGGCGCCATCACGGGTGCCGGAACCGGCACGCCGAACCGCCTGCTGTATGTTGGGGCCGCTGCGGCACCCGCACCTGCGCCCGCCCCGGTGCTTCCCGCCCCCACTGTCACGGCAAAATCACCCGCAGCACAGTCGACGGCGGTGCCCGTGGCCAGCAACGTGACGGCCACCTTCAACAAGACGGTCCAAGGGGTCGGTGCAGGAACCTTTGTGCTCCGGAACGCCGCCGGCACGGCCATCCCCGCAACGGTGAGCTATAACGCCACAACCACAACGGCCACCCTTGATCCGTCCGCGAACCTGGCCGCGGATGTCACCTACACGGCCACGCTGGTGGGCGGCACCACCGCCATCCGGGACACCGCTGGCACGCCGTTGGCCACCACGAGCTGGACGTTCACCACCGGCCCGGCGCCCACGGTCACGGGTTTCACGCCGGGCAGCAATTCCATCCTGGTCAGGCGGAACAACAACCTTTCGGTGACCTTCAGCGAGCCGGTCCAAGGTGTCAGCACAGCCACATTCACGGTGAAGAATGCCGCCACAGGGGCCATGGTCCCGGCCGCCGTCTACCGCAACGGAACCAGCAACCAATGGATTCTGGACCCGCAGAACGCCCTGACGGCCAAAACGAAATACACGGTGACAGTCACCGGTGGCGGGGCGTCCATCCGCGACCTCGCAGGCAATCAGCTAGCCACCCGGACATGGCAGTTCACCACGGGTTCGATCTAGCTGTCCGCGAGGGAAGGGGAGGCCGACGGCGGCAATTGGGGGGTGCCGTCGGCCTCTGTTGTGTGCTGAGGGGTTGTTCGCTGCCGGGGCACGTCCGGCGCCTCGCCCTGGTGGTGCTCGAACCAGATATGGCCAACTTCTTCGGCGAACTGTTCCACGATCCCGCTCATGGCGGCACGGAATTCCACGTCCAGCCGGAGGAAATCGTCGCTGTCGCCGCGCTGCCAGGGAGACCAGATCGCTGCCGGCGTCCCGGGACGCCCGTCCGGCCGCTAGCCGGGCGGCCTGCGGTTCGAGGCTCCCGCCATAGCAGTGACCAGCATCGATACCGTGGGCGCGGGGGACGCGTTCACCGCCGGCTACCTCTCTGCCCTGCTCGACGGTGAGGACGTTGCCGGCCGCCTGCGACCGCAGGCGCTAACTACCAGGGCCAGCGCGTGCCGCGCCACATCGTTGAGGTGGTTCGCCACCGAGCGCCGCACGTACTCCGGAGGGTCCCGGTACAGGGCGTCCAGAATCGGGAGGGACGCCTCCGGATGAAGGACGAAGGCGGGTACCCGCACCGCCCAGGGGAGGCACGGCCGTGTCCCTCGCTGGCCAGCTGCCGGACATGCTCGTGCTCCACCCCGAGAAACCGGCGCCGGAAAGGGCAGCGCGGAAGGTGCGCGCCGCCGTCGGATATCCCGGAGCTGGAAGTTCCCGCACGTCCCCCAGCAGCGCCCTGCTGACCGCATCCGTACGGCCGCGAAGGCTCAACCCGTCCAAGTGCGCCCAACGACGGGCAGAAGGGATAATCTTCACCGTAGGACTCCTCAACGGCGCACGGACGGAAGCACAGTGGCAGAGCAGACACGTAAGAACAGTCTTTGGCGAACCTTCCATGACAAGTTCGTGGTGGAGGAACGCTTTATGGAACCGGCCGCGCGCACGGCTCTGTACCGCACGGCGGTGGTCCTTATGGCCGTGGGGGCCCTGCTGTTCGTCATTACGCTCGTGGGCGTCCTGCAGAGCAACACTGGCCCGTGGGGTCCCGACGAATCCATCCGCAACTGGCTGATCTCGCTCCGGTCCGAGACCCTCACGGCCGTGATGATCTTCCTCGCCGTTGTCTTCGGCCCCGTCGCACTGCCCGTCATCGTGCTGGTGGTGACGGTGGTCTGGGGGTTCGCGGCCAAGCACGCCTGGCGGCCCATTCTGCTCGCCGCCGCCATGCTCACCGGCGTCGTGATATCGCAGATCATCCTGGCGATCGTCCAGCGCTCGCGGCCCCCCGTGGACCTGATGCTGTTCGGCGCCGACCACACCTTCTCGTTCCCGTCCGGCCACGTCCTCGGTGCCTGCGACTTCCTGCTGGTGACCACGTTCCTCGTCTTCTCGCGGCGGAAAAACCCGACGTCGGCAGTCTTCGGCTTCGTTGGTGCGGGCATCGGCATAGTTCTCGCCGCTGTGAGCCGCCTGTACCTCGGCTACCACTGGTTCAGCGACGCGCTTGCCTCGATTACGCTCTCGCTCCTGATCCTCGGTGCCGTCATCGCCCTGGATACGTGGCGGACCGCCCGAATCCCCGGCGAACGGATCACGGGCGAGCTCTCGAAAGCGGACACACCGGGAGATTAGCCGCGATGGCAACCGAGGATGATGTGCTGAGCATGTCCCTGGCACTGCCAAGTGTCACCGAGCGCAGAAGCTGGTGCTGGTCCGGCTGGCCCGTATCGGCACCGAGGAACTCGGCGAACTGCTGGCGGAGTCCTACCGGCTGGCGGGCGGGAGCAGAGCCTGAGCGACGCTGGGACCGTAGCCTCTACGCCTCCTGTCGTGGCCTGACCCGTCTGAGGGCGAGGCGTAGTTCGGCGTTCGCTACCTCGAGCTCCAATACTTTGGCGATGCCGGCAAGATTTATCCCCTGATCCAGGAGTTCTCCGATGTGCAGGAGCAGTGCTACATCCGCATCACTGTACTGACGCGTGCCTCCGGCCGTTCGCTCCGGCAGGATCAGGCCTTTGGTCTCGTAGAGTCTGATGTTCTGCTGCCCGGTCCCTGCCAGCTTTGCCGCCACAGAGATGGCATACAGTGCCTGCCCGGCCCGAGGACCCGGTTTCCGTCCTGGTGTTCCACCGACCGCATTCACTCGAAAATTCCCTCCCATGATGTTGCATCAGTCTCGCACGGGTGCTATAAAAAATCTATATCCACCAACACAGATAACCGATGGTGGGTAGATGAACTGAATTCAACATCTCAAACTGAAGGAGTGAGAAATGATGTTGATGCGTACGGACCCGTTCCGTGAGCTGGACCGGCTCGCCCAGCAGGTCTTCGGAACCGCCGCCCGGCCGGCGGCCATGCCTATGGACGCCTGGCAGGAAGACGGCGTGTTCGTGGTCGCGTTCGACCTCCCGGGCGTCAAGACCGATTCGGTGGACCTCAACGTTGAACGCAACGTACTGACTGTCCGGGCGGAGCGCCAGGATCCCACGCAGCCCAATGTGGAACTGGTGGCTTCAGAGCGGCCGCGCGGTGTGTTCAGTCGCCAGCTGATCCTGGGTGACACCCTTGATGCGGACAACATCACGGCCAGCTACGACCAAGGCGTGCTAACGCTGCGCATCCCGGTGTCGGAGCAGGCCAAGCCGCGCAGGATCGAGATCGAAAACAAGCAGGGGTCCCTGCACGAGATCGGCAAGTAGGCCCGGACCGCCGGGGCACCGGTTGCAGCCGGTGCCCCGTCGCCGTCGCCGTATGATTCCCCGGAAAGTACCGCTATGACCAGCCAGCCGGACTACTACGCCGCCCTGAGGGTGAAACCCGATGCCAGCCAGCAGGAGATTTCCCGTTCCTACCGGGCGCTGATGCGCACCCACCACCCTGACATCGACGGCAGCCCAGCGGGTGAGCGCGACGTCGATGATGGAGAGCTGCTGCGGATCATGCAGGCCTACGCTGTGCTCGGAGACCCGGCGCGGCGCGCGGTCTACGGCCGGAGCCGCAACAGAAAGAGCGCGCCGGATGGCACCACCAACGTCATCCCGATCCGGAACGTCAGCAACCGGTACGTCCCGGCCGGCAACACCATCAGGATCACGCCGGTGCGCTGGGAAAGCGGGCCGTGGGCATAAAACCTAAGACGACAGCCATCACCGCGAGGAGGCGGACAAAACAATGAGCGACTGGCGCCGCTACGACTCCCACCTGATTCCTGCCTTCCACGAACGCTTCGAACGGCGCTGGGGCAAGGGCTCTGCGCCGTTCCTGGACCCGGAAGCCCACGAAGAACCGGTGCCCCGGGCCCAATGGATCAACCCTGCCACCGGCGCGGCCCTGGCAGTGGTTCCCGTATGGACTAAAGAGGACGAGCAGCAGCGGTCGTATGGGGTGTTCTATCTTCCGCCCGCCGACGACGTCTGGGTGCTGCGGCCCGGATACACCGGCTATCTGGAGCCGGCAGATGGCGACGCGGAGCAGCTCGTCACGCTCCGGAATGATGCCTTCCGGAAGGCCGTGGCGCACGCCAAGGAGTTCCTGTTCGGCTCACAATGAGCCGGCAGCGTCCGTGCCGCTGCCCAGCAGGCTGCGAGCGCCAGGTGTTCGGTCAGCGCTTCCGGTAGCTGTTTGCCCGCCTGCCGCCGGTGGCTTCCGGCCTGCGCCAGCTGACCCAGCGCGGAAAAATCGTCGATGAACTTCCCCAGTTTGTCATCCATGCACAGACCCTAGCAGTGACGCTCGTCAGCAGCCCGGCCGTATGTCATTCTGGGACGTACCCGTTCCACGCTTTCTCTTGCATAAGGGCTGACTCCATGCACATTTCCGCCAAGGACCTGGCCGCCATCATCCCGGCGGACTTCACGCTGGGAGTGGCAACCGCAGCCTTCCAGATCGAGGGCGCGCTCACCGAGGATGGGAGGGGCCCGGCGGGCTGGGACGTGTTTTCGGCCAAGGAAGGCACCATCGTGGACGACCACAGCCCGGCTGTGGCCTGCGACCACTATCACCGCATGCCCGGCGATGTTGCCCTCATGAAGCAGCTGGGCGTCGACTCGTACCGGTTCTCGCTGTCCTGGCCGCGGATCCAGCCCAACGGCAGCGGCCCGGTGAATCCTGCCGGGCTGGACTTTTACGACAGGCTCCTGGACGAGCTCCTGGCCAACGGTATTTCGCCCATGGTCACCCTCTATCACTGGGACACTCCGCTGGCATTGGACGACGCCGGCGGCTGGATGAATCGCAATACCGCCCATCGACTCGGGGAGTTCGCCGCGATTGCCGCTGCTGCGTACGGTGACCGTGTTGCCCGATGGGTCACCATCAACGAGCCCGCCACAGTCAGCACCAACGGCTACACCATGGGCCTGCACTCGCCGGGCGAAGCCCTTATGCTCAAGGCGTTGCCCACCGTGCACCACCAGCTTCTGGGCCATGGGCTCGCGCTGCAGGCATTGCGGTCGGCGGGGGTCCCGGGCGAGATCGGGATGACCAACGTGTACTCGCCCATGGTCCCGAACTCCATCAACCCCCTGGACCGGATCAGCGCTGGCCTGATGGACATTGCACAGAACCGGCTGTACGCGGACCCAGTCCTCACGGGCCAATATCCGGATATCATCCGCGCCGCGAAGTTCTTCGGCTCCTTCGACCATCCGGACGAGGACATGGAGATTATCTCGCAGCCGCTGGATTTCTACGGACTCAACTACTACATGCCCACCAAGGTAGCCGTCGGTCCCGGCGACGGGGCGGTGCCGGCCACCATGGCGGAGGCCATGGGCAGCGACCTGAGTTCAGCCGGCAACGGCTCCACGCCATTCCACGTGGAGGCCTGGCCCGAAGCAGACATCACCGCTTACGGCTGGCCGGTGAAGCCCGAGTATATGGGGGTGGCACTGAAGGAAATGGCGGAACGGTACCCGCATCTTCCGCCGGTGATCATCACCGAGGGCGGCGCCAGTTTCGAGGACATCATCGTCCGCGACAAGTCCACCAACACCACCTTCATTCCGGACGAGCGGCGGCTGAAATACCTGTCGGACCACATCGAGTCAGCGCTGAAGGCCACGGCTCCCGGCGGCGAAGCGGAGGGCATAGACCTCCGCGGCTACTACGTGTGGTCACTCATGGACAATTTTGAATGGTCGGCAGGCTACAAACAGCCGTTCGGCCTGCTGCATGTTGATTTTGAGACCCTGGAGCGCACGCCGAAGGCGTCCTACTTCTGGCTTCAGGAGCTCATCGAGGAGCGGAACCTTGCCGCGGCGGCGGGTGCCGCCGTCGCGCAGGCCATGGAACCTGACGCAACGGAAGCGCCCGACGACGGCGTGACCACCTCGGGTGCCACCCCTAAAACCTAGCCGGCGTGGTGCGCGTCTTCCGGGTCTTCGGGGGAGCCATCGCGCCGTTCCTTCAGTAGCTTACGGGCGCTCACCAGCCGTAGCGCGGTCACCAGCAGGATCCCGCCAAGCATGTTAAAGACCACGACATAGGAAAACCAGCCGAGCCATTGAAGGTAGTCGATGTCGGCGCCCGCGTGGATGGCACCGAAGATCAGCAGCGAGTCCAGGATCGAGTGGAAGAGCTGCAGACCGTAGAGCAGGAAAGCGCCAACGACGGCGGCCGCGATCTTGCCGGTGACGCTGTCCGTCCCGTGCTGCATGCGGGTCATCAACGTGATGGTGCTCCCCGCCAACACGGCAAGACACACGGTTTTCCAGCTAAACCCGGCGTCGAGAAAGTAGGTGGCTTCCTTCGTGATGGTCCCGTTCCACTGCGGGAACGCTGTCATGATCAATGCCATGAAAAGCCAACCGCCCACCAGGTTGGCAATGAGTGTGCCGCCCCAGAGCTTCCCGAGCTGCACGTAGCTTGCCTCCCGTGCGACGACTGCGGCAATGGGCACCAGGAAGCCTTCAGTGAACAGTTCGCTCTTGGCCAGCAGGAGGGCGATGAGCCCTGCACTGAACGCCAGTCCCGCAAGAAGGTGGTTCCCGGTCTCATAGAGAACGCCAAGATAGGCCATGATGCCAACGCCTATTTCAAACCCGCCGAACAAGCCGGTGATGAGCACGTCCCGAAAGTTGCGGTTCAGCCGCTGCGCGCCTTCCTCAACCGTGCGGTCGAAGGATTCCTCAACCTCCTCTTCAACCGGGCCCGGATTGTCGCCAAGTTCCCGTCGCCGTGCATCGCCGTCGGTGTCGCTCATTCGTGTCGCCTATCCGCCTGAAAGTGTTGCGGACCCCCGGAATCTAGAGGAGGTCCAGGAGCTTGAGCTGTTTGGCCATCCCGGCGCCGTCGGGCGAATAGATCCAAGGCACCACAGAGGTGGTGTGGTCGCCGTCCTCGGAGTGCCCGCCGGCGAAGACGGACTCGCTGACGGAGAGCTGCCGGATGGCGATGGCGGCCACCCTGTCGGCGTTTTCCTGCGCGAAGCCTGAATAGATCTGCTCGTCGTGCTGGCCGTTGTCGCCGATCAGGAGCCACCGCATGTCCGGGAATTCCTTGGCGAGGCGCTCCAGGTTGCGGTGCTTGTGCTCCCGCCCGCTGCGGAACCAGCGGTCCTGGGTCAGGCCCCAGTCGGTGAGGAGGAGGGCCCCCGCGGGATACATGTTCCGGCTCAGGAACCTCGCCAGTGTGGGGGCGGCGTTCCACGGACCCGTGGACAGATAGATGACCGGCGCGTCCGGGTGTTCAATGGTGAGCCGTTCCAGCAGGACCGCCATCCCCGGAGTCGCCATCCGGGCCCGTTCGCTGAGGACAAACGTGTTCCACAGGGCCAGGAACGGCCTCGGCAGGGCGGTGACCATCACGGTGTCGTCGATGTCGGACACGATGCCGAACTTCGCATCCGCGTCGATCACCTGGATCAGCGTTTCCACGGGCTCGGTCCCGTCAGCCCGCAGGACGGCGGTGTGCCAGCCGGGCGGGAGCTCCACGTCCACCACGGTGTCGATGAGCCCGCCCCGGTCTGCCCGGACCCGGGTGGTGACGCCGTCGATGGTGATTTCGACCTCGACGAACTGCATCGGAACGCTGGTGAAGGCCCGCCAGCCGCGGACGTTTTGATTGCCGTTGCGGGCTGCGTGCTCGGCCCAGCTGCCCGGGGCAGGATTCTTGGTCAACAGGACGCGGCCAAGCACGCGTACCCAGCCGGTTGAACCGTAACCCTGGTACGCAATGGTCTGTGACGTGAAATTCCAGCGCTTGGCCAGCTGGATGCGGACGCCGTTGACGACGTCGGAAATCCGGTGTGCCAGGCGGAGAGTCCGGGTACCGGACTGTGGTGCGGGATGCGGAGTGTTCTGCGGTGAATTCTGAGGAGCCCTGTCCATGCCTCCACTCTGCCACAGCGCAACCGCGCGCCGGCACGTCCGGAGGTCCCGCCGTCGTGCGTGACGTCATCCCTTAATCAGGAACGCGGAGTGCCCACCCAGCCCTGTCAGCAATCCGTGTGGCAGTGTATGGGAATGGCGCGCATCGAAGACTATGCAGTTGTTGGCGACCTCCACACCGGCGCCCTGGTCAGCACCGAGGGCTCCATCGACTGGCTGTGCCTGCCGCGCTTCGACTCGCCGGCATGTTTCAACGCCCTTCTGGACACCCCGGAGGCCGGTCGCTGGCTGCTCGCACCTGCTAGTGGCGGCACGTGCACCAGGAGAAGTTACCGGGAGGGGACCTTGATCCTGGAAACCGAATGGGACACCCCGGAGGGGACTGTCCGGGTCATAGACTTCATGCCGCCGCGTGACTCGGTGGCGGACATCGTGCGGATCGTGGAGGGCGTAAGCGGAAGCGTGAGAATGCATGGCGAACTGGCGCTGAGGTTCGATTACGGGCATATCATTCCCTGGGTGCGCCGCGACAAGCACGGCCTGCATGCTGTCGCCGGGCCCGACTCCGTCTACTTTGTCACCAACGCGCCCCTTCACGGCGAGAATATGCACTCCGTCAGCGACTTTACGGTCGAGGCGGGGGAGCGAGTTCCATTTGTCCTGACGTGGGCGCCCAGCCACCTTTCCCGCCCGCACACTGTGGATGCCGAGGTGGTGCTGGGCACCACGCTCGCCTTCTGGCGCGGCTGGGCGTCCCAATGCACAGTGCAGGGCAAGTACCGGGATGCCGTGGTCCGTTCGCTGGTGACACTGAAAGCGCTGACTTACGCCCCCACCGGAGGCATCGTGGCCGCCGTCACCACGTCCCTGCCGGAACAGCTCGGCGGTCCCCGCAACTGGGATTACCGCTATTGCTGGCTGCGGGACGCCGCTATGACACTGCAGGCCCTGCTGGCCGCCGGCTACACCGCCGAGGCCGCCGCCTGGCGCGATTGGCTGCTCCGCGCTGTGGCAGGCGATCCGGCCGACCTGCAGATCATGTACGGCATCCACGGCGAACGCAGGCTTCCGGAGATGGAACTGCCGTGGCTTGCCGGGTACGAGAATTCGAAACCGGTACGGACCGGGAACGGCGCCGCGGAGCAGCTTCAGCTGGACGTCTGGGGGGAGGTGCTCGATTGCCTTGCGCTGACCAGGACCTCCCTGCTCAAACACACGGATGAATCCTGGGACGTTCAGGTCGCCCTGATGCAGCATCTGGAGACCATCTGGGACCAGCCGGACAACGGACTCTGGGAGATGCGCGGGCCGCGGCGCCATTTCACGCATTCGAAGGTGATGGCCTGGGTGGCCGCGGACCGGATGGTCAAGGGCGTCCGTGATTTCGGTCTGCCCGGCCCCGTGGAACGCTGGGAGGCACTGCGCGGCGACATCCACCGGGACGTCATGGACAACGGCTTCGACCCTGCCCGCAACACTTTCGTGCAGTCGTACGGGAGGCCTGAACTTGACGCCAGCCTCCTGCTGATCCCCCGGGTGGGCTTCCTGGCGCCGGATGATCCCCGCGTGCTGGGGACAATTGACGCCATCCAGCGGGAGCTGACCGAAGACGGTTTTGTGTTGCGTTACCGTCCCGCCGACAGCGACGACGGCCTCCCGGGGGACGAAGGGGTGTTCGTGGCCTGCTCCTTCTGGATGGTGGAGGCCCTGCTGGGCGCTGGGCGCACCGAGGAGTCCACCGAACTTTTCGAACGGTTGCTGGAACTGCGCAACGATGTGGGTCTGCTCAGTGAGGAGTGGGGCGTCAGGGCGGGGCGGCAGTTGGGCAATACGCCTCAGGCTTTCAGCCACTTCGCGCTTGTGACAAGCGCTCTTGAGCTTCATCAGGATACAGTTCGCCGAAGTGACACACCTATTCCCCCGGAGACCGAAAGGGTAGGGCAATAACGGCCTGAGGGCCGGCCCGGTCTTCACCTCCGGAAGGAAGGTAAGTATACTTACTAGACTCGCGGAGCGCTCCCAAAAGGCACAGCGCCGCGACTGAACGAGGGGTGGTTGTAATGGCCGGACATTTTGAGCTGGTGGATGCGCCCGACGGCGGCTACAGGGTACGGATGCTGGACGGTTCCGGGAACCTCATGGCAATCTCCGTGACCTTTCCCACCAAGAAAGCCGCGGTGGCCGGCATTGGAATGGCCCGCGAGATTGCCGGCACAGGCCTGATCAGGGACCGCAGCGGCAACGGTGCCGGAGCAGTCATCCGGGTCCGGACTGGCGCTGCGTCAACGTCGAAGGATAGCGCTGCCCGCGGCAGGAAGCTGTCCGGGTCCGCTCGCGCTGTGGCTGGGTGATGATCACCCAGAGCCATGCCCTGGTCCGCGGCAGAGAGCGGGGTGTCCTTTTTGACGTGGACGGGACCTTGGTGGACTCAGCGTATATCCACACGCTTGCATGGTGGCAGGCCTTCCGCCAGCACCAGCATGATGTCCCCATGGCTGCCATCCACCGCTGTGTCGGGATGGGCGGAGCGCGACTGGTGGACACCCTCCTTCCTGCTGGCCGGGACCGGGAGGCAGATGAGGACATCCTGGCCAGCCATGCGGCAGTGTTCGCGCAGAGCTGGCCGTCGCTGCGTCCATTGGACGGCGCCAAGGGGTTGCTGGCCCAGTGTCACGCCGGGGGACTCGCCCTCGCCCTGGCATCATCGGCCCGCACACAGGATCTGGCGGCCAACCGCAAAGCCCTCGGTGCGGACTCGTTCATCCATGCTGCCACCAGTGCCGACGATGCGAAGGCAAGCAAGCCGGCGCCCGACATCCTTGTGGCAGCGCTGCAAGCTGTTGGTGTGGCCGCGGCCGACGCTGTCTACGTGGGTGACGCGGTCTGGGACATGCAAGCCGCCGCAGCGTTGGGTATCCCCGCCATCGGCGTCACCTGCGGGGGGACCAGCGCCGCCGAGTTGCGGGCGGCAGGTGCGGCCGAGGTCTACGCCGGGCCCCGCGACATCCTGGACAACCTGCAGGCAAGCGCCATTGGCAGGCTGCTGACGCTGTCGGGCTGACTAACCCGCCCGCCGAGTTTTTGGTCAGATAGACTCGAGGGTTAAAGGGGTAGCAGCGCTGAGAGGTCCGCGCGCAGACCGGAGGCGGACACCCTGCTGGCCGCGACAGCGTCCGCCCAGCTCAACCGGCCGGTCACCATGCCCAGCCAAGTGGCGGCGTCGCACTCGATCACGTTGGGCGGGGTTCCGCGGGTGTGCCTCGGCCCCTCGACGCACTGGGTGACTCCGAACGGCGGCACCCGCACCTCCACCGAATTCCCCGGCGCCCGCGCGGTCACCTCCTCCAGCGTGTACCGCACCGCCGTGGCGGTGAGGTTGCGGGGGAGCGGAACGTCCGACGGCGATGCGGCGGCTTCCTGCCACGCGGCCAGTGCCGCAGTACCTTCTTCAATGCCGATCCGACGGCGTGCTACGGCCATGTCAGTCCAGAAGAGCTGACACGGCCGGACCCAGCCGGATCTTGCCCACCTCGTGGCTGCCGCCCATCACCGGGGCAACCACTTTTTCGAGAACGCTGGAGACTCCGGGGACGTCCACGGCGCCAACCGCGGCAAGAAGTGTCAGGCCCACCAGCGAGGTGGCGCGCAGATTCCCGTCCAGCATCTTGATGGCCACGGACACGCCCTGGGGTGTGGCCATGGCCAGGACGCCCTCTGCGCCGATCTTGGCAATGATGCCGAGTTCGTCCATCACGATGGTGTTGGCCTGGCCGCGGCCCTGGACGGCCCACGGGTAGTCGAGCATGGACGTGGCGATGGTGGCGGCCCGGGCGTTGGAGTGCTTGTCGCCAGGCGCCTTGGCCAGCATCGAGAATGCGCGGGCCAGCCCGGTCAGCGAAATAGCGGCAACAGGGGCGCCGCACCCGTCAATGCCCAGATGGGCGATGCGCTCGCCGCTGTATTCCTCGATCACGCTGCGGACCCGTTGCTGCAGGGGATGGTTCGGCTCGAGGTAGCTGTGGGTGTCCCAGCCGTTTTCCGTGCAGGCCCACAGGAAGGCGGCGTGCTTTCCGGAGCAGTTGAAGGCGAGCTTGGACTTGCCCTTTTCGGAACGGATCAGCCAGTTGCGGGCCGTCTCGTCCTGCGGCCAGGCGGCGGGGCACTGGAGTTGGTCCTCCCGGACGCCGGCGGCCTTGAGCATGCCCTCCACTACATCCATATGGTCCAGGGAGCCCGTGTGGCTGCCGCAGGCCAGCGCCACCTGCGCGCCGCGCAGGGGAACGCCGGACTGCATGGACGCCAGGGCCTGCAGCGGTTTGAGTGCGGACCGTGCGTACATGGGGGTGCTGATGTCGCCGAGTTCGGTGACAACAGACCCGTCGGCGGACAGTACGACGGCGGAGCCAATGTGCCGGGACTCCACAAAACCACTTCGTTCAACAACAGCGAGTTCGACGGCGGAGTCCACGGTGAACGTGGCATGCGGGTTGTGCGGCATATTGTCAGTCTAGGGGCGGATTCGTTGAATGCCGGGCTATTCCACGGTGACCATGACCGACTGCCAGCCGGAGGCGCCGTCGGGTACCGGATCGGCGCGCTGATCGGTCTGGACCTCGCCCGTTCCGTCGGTGGCGCGGACCTTGATGTAGTGCGGTCCGGGTGTGGCCTCCCAGTCGAAGGACCACTGGCGCCACGTGATGAGGGATGCTTCGGTGGACAGGACGGCCTCGGCCCAGGGGGCATTGTCGATCTGTACTTCCACCTTGGTGATGCCGCGGGTCTGCGCCCAGGCCGTGCCGCCAATCGCCACGCGGCCGGCTGGCACCTTGGCGAAGGACTTCGGGACTTCCACCCGGGCCATGGTCTTGATGGGGCCGCGCTCGGCCCAGCCGCGCTGGGTCCAGTAGGCCTTGCTGTCCGCGAACCGCGTCACTTCCAGGTCCACCACCCACTTCGTGGCGGAGACGAAGCCGTACAGCCCGGGGACCACCATGCGCACCGGGTAGCCGTGCTCCAGCGGCAGGGGCTCGCCGTTCATGCCGATCGCCAGCATGGCGTCGCGGTCATCCTGCAGAACTTCCAGCGGCGTGGAGGCGCTGAAGCCATCGATCGAGGTCGACAGCACCATGTCCGCGCCGTCCTTGGGCCGGGCCCGTTTGAGGACCTCGCGGATGGGAAGGCCGAGCCAGCGTGCGTTCCCGGCGAGGTTTCCACCCACCGGGTTGGAAACGCAGGTGAGTGTCACGTGCGATTCGATAAGGTCGGCGTCGAGCAGGTCCTGGAACGTGAGGCGGACCTCTTGTTCCACCAGCCCATGCACGCGCAGCTCCCAGTCATCAGCGTTGATTTCGGGGACACTGAGGGCGGTGTCGATCCGGTAGAAGTCCCCGTTGGGTGTGACCCAGGGTGTCACGCCGGCAGCGGGGGACTGGACTCCGGCGGGCACAGCCGCGGCGGCCTTTGCCGGGGTGGGCAGCTGCAGGGCCTCGCGGGCTTTGGAGATGTTGCTGCGGGCGGCACTGAGCAGGCGTCCGCCTGTGGCCGCGATGCCGGCGCCGACCACGGTGATCCCTGCTGCGGCGAAGAAACGGCGGCGGCTGGTGGCAGGACGGTCAGGCTCCTCGGCGCCCGTGTCGGCAGGTGCCTCAGGCCAGGACTTCAGGCGCCAGAGGGGGGCGATCAGCAACCGCAACACTATCAGCCCGGCTACCGTGCCCAGCACGGTGGGGATGGCGTCCAGCGGCTTCACGCTGGCCCGCGTGACCACACTGGCCACGATCACCGCGCCCAACAGCAGTACACCGGCAACGCCCAGCGCCCATTTGCGGTAGGCCACAACACCCAGCACGCAGGCCAACAGGAATATGGTCAGGCCCATCCCCACGAAAAGCGCGGCCTTGTCGTTCGTGCCGAACGTGGCAATGGCAAAATCCTTCATCCATGGTGGTGTGAAGTCGATGAAAGTGGACCCCAGCGCGATCACCGGGGTTGCCCGGGCCGTAAAGAACGCTCCGATCAGTTCCGCAACGGAAAGTACGACGGCGGCAGCCGCAACGCCTGCCAGCGCGGCCATGGCGGCGGGACCCTTGAGCCACTTCACAAGTTTCTTCATGCCTTTCATTCGTTGCGCCGGGCCTCGCGGATTGCCGGGCGGGCCCACAGCTTAGGAACACCCCCTTAGGAAAGGGCAGGGTGCACAAAGTACCCTTGGAGACTGTGAAGGTACTCGTCATTGGCCCTGGAGGCCGCGAACACGCCATTGTCCGCTCCCTGCTCGCTGACCCCAACGTTTCCGAGGTCCATGCAGCTCCCGGCAACGCCGGCATCAGCAAGCTGGTCCCCACCCACAATATTGACGGGAATGATCCCGACGCCGTCGCGGCGCTTGCCACCAAGCTCGGCGTGGACCTCGTGGTGGTGGGCCCCGAGGCACCCCTGGCGGCTGGGGTATCCGACGCCGTCCGCGACGCCGGCATTCCGGTCTTTGGCCCCAGCAAGGCCGCGGCCCAGCTGGAAGCCTCCAAGGCATTCGCCAAGGAGGTCATGGCCGAAGCCGGGGTGCCCACAGCCATGGCGTTGGTGGCTACCAACGCCGGGGAAGCGGCCTCGGCCCTGGATACCTTCGGCGCACCCTACGTGGTCAAGGACGACGGTCTCGCAGCCGGCAAGGGCGTCGTGGTGACCAACAATCGCGACGAAGCCTTGGCCCATGCGCAGACCTGTTTCGACGCCGCCGGCACCGTGGTGATCGAGGAATTTCTTGACGGCCCCGAGGTCTCTGTCTTTGTCCTGTGCGACGGCCGCAACACAGTCGCCCTGTCCCCGGCCCAGGACTTCAAGCGCATCTTCGACAACGATGAAGGCCCCAATACCGGCGGCATGGGCGCATACACCCCGCTGGAATGGGCCCCCGCCGGACTGGTCCAGGAGGTCATCGACAGGGTGGCCCAGCCCACGGTCAATGAGATGGCGAACCGCGGCACGCCGTTCGTGGGTGTGCTGTTTGTTGGCCTCGCGCTGACCACGCGCGGCACCCGTGTCATTGAATTCAACGTCCGCTTCGGCGACCCCGAGACGCAGGCAGTGCTGGCCCGGCTCAAAACCCCCCTCGGTGCGCTGCTGCTGTCAGCCGCCAAGGGCGAACTGGACAAGGCAGAGGAGCTGCGCTGGTCCAAGGAAACGGCCGTCGCCGTCGTCGTCGCGTCCGAAAACTACCCGGACTCCCCGCGCACCGGTGACCGTATCCGCGGACTCAAGAAGGTCGATGAGCTCGACGGTGTGCACGTGATCCACGCGGGCACTGCGCTCGACGACGACGGCAAGGTGATCTCGGCCGGCGGCCGGGTGCTCGCCGTCGTTGCCCTCGGCAGCGACTTGGTGGAGGCCCGGGAACGGGCGTACGACGGCGTGGAGCTGGTTCAGCTGGAAGGCTCCCAGTTCCGGACGGACATCGGCCGCAAGGCTGCACGCGGCGAGATAAAGGTTGCGTCCAACGCCACCGGAGCGCTCCCCGTCACGAAGGCGAAGGTATAAGCATGACTGAGAATTCCGCCCAGGAACCACAGAAGCCGCGCGGCTTCAGCACCGAAACCCTGGACCTGCCGGGCTGGACGCATGTTTACTCCGGCAAGGTCCGTGACCTCTACGAACCGGCGGACGAAGCCATCCGCCAGCAGGTGGGCCAGGATTGTGTCCTGGTGGTGGCAAGCGACCGCATCAGCGCCTACGACCACGTGCTGGCCAGCGAAATCCCGGACAAGGGCCGCATCCTCACGCAGTTGAGCCTGTGGTGGTTCGACCAGCTTGACGTGGTCCACCACGTGCTGGCATCCACGGCGGAAGACGGCGTCCCGGCGGCCGTGGAAGGCCGCGCGATGATCTGCCGGAAGCTGGACATGTTCCCGGTGGAATGCATCGCCCGAGGCTACCTCACCGGCACCGGACTGCTGGAGTACAAGGCCAAAGGGACGGTCTGCGAGATTCCGCTGCCGCCGGGCCTGGTGGACGGATCCCGGCTGGAACAGGCCATTTTCACGCCGTCCGCGAAGGCCGAGGTGGGCGAGCATGACGAGAACATCTCGTACAACGATGTTGTGGCCATGGTGGGGGACGACATCGCCGCACGCCTCAGCGAGCTGACGCTGAAGATCTACACCGGCGCCGAGAAGATCGCCCGCGAACGTGGCATCATCCTGGCCGATACCAAGGTGGAGTTCGGCTACGACGCCGTGTCGGGGACCATCACCTTGGGCGACGAGGTCCTGACACCGGATTCCTCGCGTTTCTGGGATGCGGCCACGTACGAGCCGGGGAAGGCGCAGCCCTCTTACGACAAGCAGTATGTGCGCGACTGGCTGACGTCGGCCGAATCAGGCTGGGACAAGAACTCCGACGTGGCACCGCCCGCCCTGCCGGCAGACGTTGTTGCCCGCACTCGCAGCCGCTACGTCGAGGCCTACGAAAAGATCACGGGCAGGACGTTCTCCTAGAACACTTTTACCGGGCCCGGCTTCGCGCCGGGCCCCGTCCTAGCTTGCTTTGACTGCTTTCGCTGCTGCTGCGGCTCTCTGCTGGGCGAGCCTGATTTCGAGGACCGCATCCAGTGACTGCTGGACTCGGTCCGAGGCTCCCGCGGCACTGAAGGCCTTCTGCGCTTCTTCGAGGTAGACCAGGGCTTCGTCGGACTCGCCGGCAGCTTTCAGCGACTTGCCCAGCAGGAGTGAAACTTCCCCCGCCGTGTGCTTGGCCAGCTCGCCGGATTCCGCGTGGATCTCCCGGAGCTTGTTGATGGCAGCTACGATGTCGCCGGTGAGATACAGCCATCGGGCGCGGATAAACGCAACTTCGAGCTGGTCGCTCTTGTTGCCGCCCACAATGGACAGGGCCAGCTCGGCGCGTTCGATGCTGGAAAGTGTTTCCGGTTCAACGATTCCGGAGGACAGCCGGACGGCGGCAGAAGCCTTGTTGAAACGGGCCCAGAGATCGATGTCATTGGCGGGCGAGAGCATCCGGGCCGCGCGCTCGTGGTACTTGATGCCCTCCGGATAATCGTGCCGCATAAACGCCACGTTGCCGATCACCCAGGCAACCTCACCAGCGAGCTGGGACATTGAGTGCTCGTCCATCTCGTCATTCATGGCCTGGCAGTACTTCCAGGCCTCGTCCAGACGGCCGCTCTCTGCCAGTGCACCGATCAGCGCACGGTAGGCGCCGATGATCAGGGTGGAACCGTTGGGCAGTTGGCCACAAAGTTGGACGGCCGCCAGTGCATGCTCCACGGCGGTACTCAGCTGGCCCTGTCCCTGGCAGATAGCGGCGAGCATCTGGCGGGCACGAACGGCCAGACCGGCAGACTCGGTGGCCATCGGGTGCTCCAGGAGGTGCTGCATGATCTTTTGGCATTCCTGCCAATTGCCCTGTTTAATCAGGCACTCGGCCTGCATATAGGTCATATTCCACCACGCGCTGGTATTCCTGCCCTCCAGGGCTATCTGGGCTGCGTTGGCTGCGTGGGTGGCCGCCAGCGGGTAGTCCCTGAGGTCCCAGGCCTGGCGCGCGTAGAGGCCGGCCAGGACGTACTCGGCGTCGCTGACGGTGACGGGCTGGCTCCAGGCTTCCAGCGCCTTGGGCGCAAGCTCCAGCCTGCGGGCGAGTTCTTCGATCACTTCGGCCGTCGGCTCACGGCGGCCGGTTTCGAGGAGGGAGATATAACTGGGGGAATAGAGGTCCTTGCCCAGTTCAGCCTGTGTCAGCCCACGTTCGAGACGCTCCGCTCGGAGCTTCTCCCCGAATCCGTTGCCCACGGGTTTCCTCCTAATTCTGGACAGACTTTGTACGCAATGCTTGACAGTCCCTGTGGAAAACATTTTACAATGTATGTCAACAAGGACAGTGCTGACTTTGTAACGAATCCGACTCGTATTGAGGAACTTATATGTTGAAGAAGATTGCGGCCGCTGGCGTACTCGCTGCGGCCTTGGCATTTTCTGCGGCGGCCCCGGCTGTCCTGTCGGCAGGTTCCATCGCCGACACCACCGGCGTATCCGTCGCCGTTGGCAACTGGCCCGATCCCATGTCCAAGCCCGTTAAGGACAAGACCGGCACGACCTACATCACGTACGTGGGCAATTGGCCCGACCCGATGTAAGGAATCCTTTTAGGAGGCGCGGCCCCGGGGCATGGTCATCATGCCCCGGGGCATGGTCATCATGCCTCGGGGCTATTTCTTTGTCCTGACGCTTGACCGTTCGCTGTCCGGTACGTGACAGCCGGGAGATGCAAAAGAGGGCCTCCCTTTGGGGAGACCCTCTTTCAATTGGTCGGGATGACAGGATTTGAACCTGCGACCTCGTCGTCCCGAACGACGCGCGCTACCAAGCTGCGCCACATCCCGATCCGCTGCAAAAGCAACTTTACAAGGATAGCCGACGCCAGGCCAGGATGCGAAATCGGCGGCCGCTGGGAGATCCCGACGCTGGAAAAGGACGCTGGAAAAGCCCGACCGCGCGGGTCAGACCAGGGAGTCCTTCCAAGCGCCGTGGAGGTCTGCGAAGCGTCCGCCGCCGCCGATGAGGTCTGCAGGCGTCCCATCCTCGACCACGCGGCCGTCGTGGACCACCAGGACGCGGTCGGCTGTTTCAACGGTGGAGAGGCGGTGCGCGATGATCAGTGCTGTCCGGCCACCGCCGGCAGCAGCGGATCCAGCAACCGCAGAGCCCTCAGCTGCGGGGACCGCACTAGACGAACCGGGCGCACCCAACGCAGTGCCGGCGTCGGACGTTGCCCGCAGAAGGCGAGCCAGGCCGCTCTGGACGAGCCGCTCGGAGGGGATGTCCAAGGACGAGGTGGCCTCGTCAAGGATCAGCACCGCCGGCCGGGCCAGGAACGCCCGGGCGAAGCTGATCAGCTGCCGCTGCCCGGAGGACACCCGGCCGCCGCGCTTGTTGACATCCGTGTCATAGCCTTCGGGGAGATCGGTAATGAAGTCATGGGCGCCCACGGCCCGGGCAGCGTCCTCGATTTCCGCCCGGGTTGCCTCCGGCCGGCCCAGGGCAATGTTGTCCGCCACGGACCCGCTGAACAGGAACGCCTCCTGGGTGACCATCACGATGTTCCGGCGCAGGTCCGTGGTGGTCAGGTTGCGCAGGTCCACGCCGTCCAGCGTCAGGGAACCGGAGGAGACGTCGTAGAAGCGGGCGATCAGCTTGGCCAGCGTGGATTTTCCAGCACCGGTCTGCCCCACCAGGGCCACGGTCTGGCCGGCGGGGATGTGCAGGTCCATGGTGGGAATGATGACCGGGCCGTCGCCGTAGCCGAACTCCACACCCTTGAAGTCGATGGTGCCCCGGGCATCGCGGAGCGCCACGGGGTTCTTGGGCGGCCGGACCGTGGGAACCTCTTCCAGCAGGCCGGAGACCTTCTCCAGGGCCGCCTGGGCACTCTGGAACGAGTTGTAGAACATGGCCATCTGGTCCACCGGCTGGAAAAAGCGCTTGGTGGAAAGCATCAACGCCAGCAGCACGCCCACGGCGAGGTCCCCGCCAATGACGCGGAACCCGCCGAACAACAGCACCACGGCCACGCAGACGTTGCCGATCAGTACCAGGCCGGGCTGGAATATGCCGTTGAGGTTGATGGAGCGCACGGTAACCAGCCGGTAGTCCTCGGACAACTGGCCGTACTTCCGGGCGTTCTCGGTCTCCTTGCGGAAGGCCTTCACCGCCCGGATCCCGGTCATGGTTTCCACAAAGTGCACAATCAGCCGGGCGGAAACTACCCGGGACTCACGGAACACGATCTGGGAGTGCTTCTGGTACCAGCGAGACAGGAAGTACATGGGGACGGCCGCGGCCAGCACGATCAGCCCACTGCGCCAGTCCAGGGCAAATACCGTGACCGCCGTGAAGACCATAAACAGCAGGCCCGAGGCGAGGGAGCTGACACCGGAATCGAGGAGTTCCCGCAGTGCCTCCAGGTCCGAGGTCTGCCGGGCGATGATCCGGCCGGACGTGTACTTTTCGTGGAACTCCAGGCTCAGGCGCTGGGTGTGCCGGAAGACCCTGACCCGCAGGTCCAGCAGCATGGCCTGGCTGAGCCGCGCGGTGGAGGTGATGTAGAGGGCGGTGAGTCCCGCCGTCGCGATAGCCGCGAGCAGGTAGGCGACGCCGGTGAACACCAGCGGGAGGTTCTTGCCTGCCTGCAGTGCCGGGAGCGCGTGGTCGATGCCGAAAGCGATCAGGGCCGGTCCGGCCACGCGGGCGGCCTGGGACAGGACCACGGTGGCGATGGTCAGCCAGAACCTGAGCCGCACCGGCCGGATCAGTGCGGCCAAAAGGGCGAGCGACCGCCGTCGTACTGTTTTGCTGTCCGCGTTGCTGAGGTGCGTGTTGTCCTCGTTGGCGGTGCCGAAGGTTGCGTTGCTCATCGGATGCTGTCCTTTGACTCGTCCTCAAGCTCGGACAGCTCCGAGTCCAGGTCCCGGGGTTCCTGGTCCAGGCTGGCGATGACGTAGCGGTAATGGGGGTTGTGCGCCAGCAGTTCGGTGTGGGTTCCGACGGCGGCAATCCGGCCGTCCTTGAGCAGCGCCACCCGGTCCGCCAGCGCCACGGTGGACGGGCGGTGCGCGACGATCAGCGTGGTGGTGTCCTTCAGGACCGCGCGGAGCCGGGTTTCCACAAGCTCCTCGGTGTGCACGTCCAGGGCGGACAGCGGGTCGTCCAGCACCAGGACCCGGGGCCGCGCCGCGATGGCCCGCGCCAGGGCAATCCGCTGCCGCTGCCCGCCGGAAAGGCTCAGACCCTCCTCGCCGATGAGGGTGTCTACGCCCTCCGGCAGCGAGTACGCGAAGTGCGCCTGTGCTACATCCAGGGCTTCGTCCAGGGCCTCCTCGCTGCGGTCCGGTGCCCCGAGGAGCACGTTGTCGCGGACGGAACCGGAGAACAGCGTGGTGTCCTCGAACGCGACGCCCACCACGCGCCGGAGGTCATCGACGTCGAACTCGCGCAGGTCCACGCGGTCAATGGTGATGGAGCCATCGGTGACGTCGTAGAGGCGCGGGACCAGCTGGATCAGAGCGCTCTTGCCGCTGCCCGTGATGCCCACCAGTGCCATGGTTTCGCCCGGCCGGACGTCCAGGTTGATGTTCGTGAGGATGGGTTTGTCCGGTGCGTCCTCGAACGCGAACGTGGCGTTGTTGAAGCTGAGTGCGCCCAACAGCAGCGAGGGGGTGCGCGGCTCCGGGGGACTGGTGATGGTGTTGACCGAATCCATGACCTCGAAGTGGCGGTCGACGGCGGATTTGGCGGTGAGTGCCATGGCCAGCAGCATGCCGGAGAATTCCACGGGCGTCGCGATGACGGCGGCGGTGGCGAAGAACGCCACCAGCGCGCCGATGCTTAGCTGGCCACTGGCGCAGAGCATCACGCCCACCACCAGCCCGGCGCCGAGCGCGAGTTCCGGCAGGAGGGTGACTACCATGGTGAACGTCGCCTGGTGCTTCGCCTTCACGATCTCGGTCTGGCGGAGTTCCTCGGCTTGTTCGTTGAAGTTCTCCAGGGCTTCGCGGCTGCGGCCGAAGGCCTTCAGGACGCGGATGCCGTGGACGGATTCCTCCACCGTGGTGGCGAGGTCGCCGGCTTGGTCCTGGCTCCGGCGTGCCACCTTGCTGAAGCGGGTCCGGAACCGGAAACCGTAGGCCATGATTGGCACCGCCGCGGCCAGGAAGATCAGGGCCAGCTGCCAGCTCATTGAGAACATGACCACAATGCCGATGACCACCGTGAGCGTGGTGACCACCAGCATGATGGCACCGAACGCCATCCAGCGGCGCAGGAAGTTCAGGTCCGTCATGGCGCGTGACAGCAGTTGGCCGGAGCCCCAGCGGTCGTGGAAGGACACGGTCAGGTCCTGCAGGTGCCCGTAGAGCGAGACCCGCATCCGGGTTTCAACAGTGGTGGCGGGGTTAATCACAAACTGCCGGCGGAGGGCCACGAGTCCCGCTTCCGCGATGCCCAGGACAAGGATGACGACGGCGGCAGTCCAGACGGCGTCCGGCGCGCCGCCGGGTTGGAGGGACTCATTTACGAGGACCCGCAGCACCTGCGGGATGGTCAATGCGACGAGGCTGGCCAGGAGTGCGCAGAGGAGGCCCATCACAAGCCGGGGGATGATCGGCCTCACGTGAGGATAAAGGCGGCTGATGGATCTGAAAAATGAGGTCTGCTTGGCCATGCCCGCTTCTCAAGCTCTAAATCGAATGTAGTTTCCCTTAGCAACTACTCTATGCCATGGCGTGAGCAGGTTCACACGTCCTCTCCCCGGCTGCTCTATCACTTCCGGTTGCCATTCGAGCCCGTTAGCGACTCGAAGTGATAGAGCAACGGGGTTATCCGGAGGAGGTCAGCGTCAGCAGGACAGCCTCGGGTTTGCAGGCGATGCGGATGGGAGCGAACCGGGAGGTGCCGATGCCGCCGGAGACGTTGACCGGCGTCGCGCGTCCGTTGCTTTCCCAGTTGTTGAGTCCCTTGGCCCGCCACGTGGGGAGGTCACAGTTGGCTATCAGGGCGCCGTAGCCGGGAACGCAGAGCTGCCCGCCATGGGTGTGCCCCGCCAGCAGCAGGTCAGCGCCGTCCTGCGTGAAATGGTCCAGGACCCGCTGGTAGGGGGCATGGATGACCGCAACCCGGAGGTGAGAGTTCTGGTCCTGGTCCCGGGTGCCGCGGGGCCAGCCCGCGTAGCGTTCCCGGCCCAGGTGCGGATCGTCCACGCCGGAAAAATCGAACCGGATCCGCTTCAACACCACCGATTGGTGCCTGTTGGTGAGATCCACCCAGCCGCCCATGCCGAAGCCGGACCGCAGCCGCGGCCAGTCCAGTTCGATGGCTTTGGGCTTGGCTTTGGATGGGCCCAGCAGGTAGGAGGCGGGGTTTTTGAAGCTCGGGCCGTAGTAGTCATTGGAGCCGGGGACGAAAACACCGGGAAATTCCAGGAGCGGGCGCAAAGCCTTGAGCAGCGGTTCCACGGCTTTGACGTGGCTGAGGTTGTCCCCGGTGTTGACCACCAGGTCCGGCTCCAGCGACGCCAGCGACTCCAGCCAGCGTGCCTTGGTGTCCTGGCCCGGGACGAAGTGGATGTCGCTCAGGTGCAGGACGCGGAAGGGCTCGTGGCCTGCGGGCAGGATGGGTAGCGTCTCCTCGCGCAGGACAAACTGGTTTTTCTCCCACAGCCCGTATCCGAAGGCAGCGAGACCTGCTGCGGTGCCCGCGCCGGCGGTGACGGCAAAGCCGCGTCCGATATTCCGGACGCGGCTGGCCAATGTTGGGCTGACTGCCATGCGTGGCTAGCCCTTGCTCTTGTCGCTGTTGCCCGGTGCGGGGTTCGGTGTCGGCGGGGCGGACGGCTGCGTGGCCGGGGCCGTGGCGGGCACGGTGGCCTGAGGTGACGGAGTGGTCCGAACAGGCGTTCCGTTCACCATGTTGGTGGGCGGCGCCGTGAACGCATTGGTGCCGTACGCCGGAGCGACCTGGGCCATGTACTTGGAGAACATGGGACCGGCGATCATGTAACCGTCGATCGCCTTGTAGAACTCTCCGTTGACCGTCAGGTTCCGGCCGGGCCGGAGCTGGTCACCCAGCGGGTCACCGAACCACGCTGCGGTGGCCACACCAGTGGTGTAACCGACCACCCAGGTGGAGCCGTTGGTGTCGTTGGTGCCGGTCTTGGCAGCCACCGGGAAGTTGGTTTTGGTGGAGAGCCGCGGCTTGATGAGCGATCCTGAACCCTCATCGAGAACCTTCTGCATGGCATATGCCACGCCCCGGGCGACCTCCGGTTTGACGGCATCGCGGCAGCTCGTGGCCTGGGCCGGTAGCTGCGCGCCGGTCTGGTCCGAGACAGAGGTGATGGCGATGGGCTCGCAGTACTTGCCGTCGTTGGCGAATGTGGCAAACGCGGAGGCCATCGTCAGCGGGGCCGTCTGCGTTGAGCCGATCAGGTTGGCCAAAGTGGTCATCTTGACCGGCGGATTGAAGTTGTCACCCACCGGCAGGCCACCGTGGATTCCGACCGCATCCACGATCTTCTGGATGCCGCAGAGGTCAACCTGCGCCGCGGAGGCGAAGGTGGCCGTGTTGATCGAGTTCTGCAGGCCGTACAGGACGGTCATGTTCCGGTAGTAGCCGTCGTCGGAGTTCTGCAGGTCGAAGCTGCCGGGAATCCTGGCGTCGTACCAGCCCACTGTGGGTTCCGGGCAGGTGTTCTTCCAGGGGAAGTTCTGCGGGTACGTGCGGGTGGCGGCGTTGACGTTGGTGTTCATGGACTTGCCCTCGTTCAGCCATTCGGCGAACGTGAAGGGCTTCATGGTGGAGCCGGGCTGGAATCCGCCCAGACCGTTGAGGTCGTTGCCGTCCTTGTCCCGTTTGTCCACGTTGAAGTTCTGCGTCTGGTTGAACTTGCCCTCCGTTGGCAGGAATGAGGTGTTCTGCGCCATGTTCAGGATCTTGCCGGTGTTGGGCTGTACAGAGACTATGGACGCGCCCCAGTTGTCCGGGTTGGCGCCGGCGGCTGCATCAGACTCGGCCTGGGCAACGTTCTGGGCGTTGACGTCCAGCGTGGTGGTGATGGTCAGGCCGCCACGGAAGATGCTATTGACGCGCTCCTCGGGGGTCGCACCGTAGGCCGGGTTGTTCAGCAGCAGGTGAAGCACATAGTCGCAGAAATAGGGTGCCGTGGTGGCGTAGGCGCAGCCTTGGCGCGACGGCGTGACCTTCGGCTCAACCGGGGTGGCCACGGCGGCGTCGTGATCGGCCTGGGTGATCTCCCCCTGGTTCAGCATCAGGCCGAGCACCAGGTCGCGACGCTCCTTGGCGTTCTCCGGGTTGGTGATCGGGTCGAAGGCCGACGGGCTGTTTACGAGGCCTGCAAGGAGTGCTGCCTGCGGGAGGGTCAGATCCTTGGCCGTGGTGCTGAAGAAGAATTTGGACGCGGCCTCGATGCCGTAGGCGTCGCGGTTGAAGAAGACAATGTTGAGGTAACCCTCGAGGATCTGCTCCTTGGAGAATTCCTTCTCCAGGGCGATCGCGAGCTTCATTTCGCGAAGCTTATCTCCGACGCCCTTGTTGACACCGTTGAGCTTGATGTCCGCGGTGTTTCCCTCGGCGGCGAGGTTGGCGTTGAGCACGTTGTTCACGTATTGCTGGGTGATGGTGGAGGCACCCTGTTTGTTGCCACGGGCTGTGCTGACCATGGCGCGGAGGATGCCGGTGGTGTCCACACCGCCATGCTCGTAGAACCGGCTGTCTTCGACAGCGATGATGGCTTTTTTCATGAACGGCGAGATCTGGTCGAGGGCAACCTTGGTCCGGTTTTCCTCATACAGGTTCGCGATCAGGCTGCCGTCCGAGGCGAGGATCCGGGTGGACTGGCTGGGCGGGTCCACCTGCAGCTCTGCCGGGAGGGTGTCGAAGAACTCGATGGAGCCGCTTGCCGCGCTGCCAGAAACAGCGGCGGCCGGGACAAGCAGGCCCGCCACCAGGACACCACAAATTGCGCTCACACCAAGGAAGCCAAAGATCTTTCCGAGGGTAGTGGCCGTGTCGAAAATGGGGTTCTTGCGAGTCACCATGTTTTCCACTTTACCGGCAACGACTAGTCTTTCTCTCATGACCAAATGGGAGTACGCCACGATTCCGCTCATTATTCACGCCACCAAGCAGATCCTGGATCAGTGGGGAGAGGACGGCTGGGAGCTCGTCCAGGTAATCACCGGACCTGACGGCAACGGCCTGGTTGCCTACCTGAAGAGGGAGAAGCAGTAGCCATGAGCACCCCCGCAGAGACCACGTCCGGCCCTGTATCCACGCCGGAAAACGCGTCTGAATCAGCGCCGGTTTCCGCCGTCGAGCAGCGCCTCGCCGAGCTGGGACTGACCCTCCCCGAGGTGGCCGCGCCCGTAGCCGCCTACGTCCCGGCCGTCATCACCGGCAGCCATGTTTACACCTCCGGTCAGCTGCCGTTTATCAATGGCAAACTCGAGGCAACCGGCAAAGTTTCCACCGGCACGGAAGGCCACTCCGACGAGCCCACCGTGTCCCCGGAGGACGCCAAGGCCTACGCCGCTGTTTGCGCCATCAACGCGCTGGCGGCCATTAAGAGCGTCATCGGCGATCTGGACCGCATCACCCGCATCGTCAAGGTGGTGGGCTTCGTGTCCTCTGATCCGGCCTTCACCGGACAGCCCGGCGTCATCAACGGTGCGTCCGAACTCCTCGGCCAGGTCTTCGGTGACGCAGGCAGGCACGCCCGCTCCGCCGTCGGCGTGTCGGTCCTTCCGCTCGACTCTCCCGTAGAGGTCGAACTGATCGCTGAATTCAGCTAAGGACCCGGTTTACTCAATTGCCGCACCTCGCCCGACGCTTGTTTGCCCTTCCTCCGGATCTTGAAGGGGCTGCCCAAAGCTGGCTCGAACACGGCGAGCGGACCCCGCGTGCCGCCCGCTACGCATCCTCCGTGGTGCTGCTGCTTGACTCGCCCACCGGCCTGGAGACGTGGTTGGGTTATCGGCCCGGCTCCTCGCCGTTGGGCGTACTTGCCTTCCCCGGAGGTTCCCTGGAGGCGTCCGACGACGACGCCGTCGGCTGGCTGGGCCCCTCACCCCAGCATTGGGCCGAGCAGATGGGGACGAACGACGTCGGGCTGGCGCGCCGCCACGTGGTGGGCGCCATCCGAGAACTGTTTGAGGAAACCGGCGTGCTGCTCGCCGGGCCGGACATGTCCACCACGGTTGAAGGCACCTCAACCCACGACTGGATGCGTGAACGCGTGGCGGTCGCCGACCAGGAGAAGACCTTCACGGAGGTGCTCGCCAAGCGGGGACTCTCGCTGCGGACCGACCTCCTGAAGCCGCTCGTCAACTGGCGCAGCCCCGACTTCGCGCACCGCCGCTTCGACACCCGCTATTTCGCCGCCACTGTCCCCATGAACCAGCAGCCCAGCTTGCTGCAGGGCAAAGGCGTCTGGGGCCGCTGGGTGTGCGCCACACAGGCCATCGCCGCGCGCAGCACCAACGCACTGGGCGATGAAGTAGGCCAGGAGAACACTGTGGGTCTCAGGCTTGGCCAGCTCCTGGTGCCGGGCTCGGAGATCATGCTCGAGAAGATGGCCGCTGCGAACGGCTGCATCGCCTACCTCAGCTACAAGCGCAAACCCCACGTGTATCAGGCGCGGCTCGTCGACGAAGAGGGCACCCTGATGCTCGAAGTCGAGGCCGCCAAAACCGTAGCCGGAGACCCCCAGCGCGAGCGCTAGCTCCGCGGACCGAAAACGGAAATCCTCTGCGTGCTGCTCCTTCGTCGCTCTGGCGCACGCTGCCGGATCCCCATTTCCGATCCGCTTTGGGCACCAACGCAGAAGGCCGGCTCCGATTCTTCGGGCCGGCCTTCTGCATGCGGAGCTTTTGAACATTTAGCGGGAGCGCTGGCGCAGGCGCTGCATGTCCAGGATCACTACGGCGCGGGCTTCGAGGCGGAGCCAGCCGCGCTGGACGAACTCCGCCAGAGCCTTGTTGACAGTCTCGCGGGAGGCGCCTACCAGCTGGGCCAGTTCTTCCTGCGTGAGCTCGTGGGCTACCAGGACGCCGTCCGTTGCGGGGCGGCCGAAGCGATCGGCCAGATCCAGCAGGGCCTTGGCCACGCGGCCGGGGACGTCGGAGAACACCAGGTCCGAGAGCGAATCGTTGGTGCGGCGCAGGCGGCGGGCCAGAGCCTGCAGCAGCTGCGCCGAAACCTCGGGGCGCGTCCGCAGCAGGGTGTTGAGGCTTTCGTTCTTCAGGCCCGCGAGGCGGGTTTCGGAGACTGCCGTGGCCGTGGCCGTGCGCGGGCTGGGGTCAAAGAGGGCCATTTCGCCGAACAATTCACCCGGGCCCAGGATGGCGAGCAGGGACTCCCTGCCATCGGGGGACGTGCGGCCCAGCTTCACCTTGCCGGAGACGATGAAGTAGAGCTGGTCGCCCTGGTCGCCCTCGCGGAATACCGAGGCACCGCGGGAGAGGTCCACCTCGGTCAGCTCGTCGGTCAGCAGGCGGAATGCTTCGTCGTCGAGCGTGGCAAATAGGGGTGCTCGGCGCAGTACCTCGATGTCCATGAAATCTCCTGAATAAAAAGTGTCGGCTGTGGCGCTTTTGCCATTGTTTCAGAATTTTCAAGCTTCTGTGACGTACTTGGCAGCGGAAACGCCGCTGACAGTGACTAATGCGGGCACGATCCGGTGTCCGGCCCCGCCGGGGGTGTGATGTTTACGACCGAACGTGGGGCGAACCCGGCCCGCAGGGGCGGGCGACTGGCGCCCGCAGAACAATGTCAGCTTGCGCCACTAGAATTGGGGTTCAACCGTATTAGAGGAGCGTCAGTGTTTGGTTTGACCGTTCTGGACCTGGCGCTGATCCTGGCCCTGCTGTCTTACCTGATCTATGGCCTGCGCAACGGCTTCCTGGTCACGCTCGGCGGTATCGCAGGCTTCGCCGCGGGCGCTGTGGCCGCATTCTTTGCCGTTCCGCTGGTCAGCGGCTTCGTGGATGACTCCGGCTGGAGACTGACCGCCATCGTGGCCGCCGCCGTCGTACTCATGGCCCTGGGCCACGGCCTCGGGACCATGATCGGGCGCACAATCCGCGGCGCCGTGCGGATCAAGCCGCTGCGCGCGGTGGACCGGCTGGTGGGCGGGGCCGTCAACGTCGTGGTTTCGGCGCTGGTGATGTCCATGCTCGCCTTCAGCGTCAGCGCCCTGGGCGTTCCGTTAGTGTCGCAGCAACTGGCCGAGTCCAAAGTCATCCGGTACATCGATGGGCTGACGCCTGTTCCGTTGAAGACCACCATGGCGCAGCTGAGGTCCACGGTGATCGGCAACGGAATTCCCACGCTGCTGGAAGGCCTGGACCACGGGCAGCCAGTAGCGGTGCCCAATGCCAGTACCGATACGCCGGCGCTGAACCTGGCCGCGCGGTCAGTCCTGAAAATTGCCGGTACCGCCTACCAATGCGGCCAGAACCAGACCGGCACCGGTTTTGTGGTATCCCCGGGCCGGGTTGTGACCAACGCCCATGTTGTGGCGGGCGTGTCGCAGCCGGTGGTTGAAATTCCCGACGGCGGCGCGATGCCCGGGCGGGTGGTGTACTTCGACACCCGGCACGACCTCGCCGTCCTGGCCGTGGAGGGATTGCCTTCGGAGCCGCTCACATTGACGTCCGACCTTCCGAACGGCAGCCCGGCCGCCTTCGCGGGGTATCCGCACGGCGGTCCGTTCCAGTCCAAACCCGCCACGGTTCAGGACATTACGTCAGTTCGGGTCCCTGATATCTACGGCGAAAACCCTGCCCCTTCGGCGATCTACCGGCTGGCCGGCGATGTCCAGCCCGGTAACTCGGGCGGGCCGCTGCTGACCATGGAGGGACTGGTGGCCGGCGTCATTTTCGCCAAGGCAACCTCGGGCACCGAAATGGGATTCGCCATCACCATGGATGACCTGTTCCCGGTCGCGTCCCAGGCCGCAAGCCTCAGCGCACCCGTCTCCTCCGGGCAGTGCATCCAGAAATAGCCATGGCGGCCTGAGCCAGCCGGCGCCCGGTTACAGCGTTTCGGCGAGGTAGTCGATGGCCAGCTTGTAGCCGAATACCCCGGCGCCCACGATCACCGCGGCGCAGACCGGGGACAGGAACGAGTGGTGCCTGAATTCTTCACGCTGGTGCACGTTGGTGATGTGGACCTCGACTGCGGGCAGCTGCACTGCCGCTACGGCGTCGCGCAGGGCCATGGACGTGTGGGTGAAGGCGCCTGCGTTAAGCACAATCCCGACGGCGGTGCCACGGGCTGCGTGGATGACGTCCAGAAGCACACCCTCATGGTTGGACTGGACGCATTCCACCGTGAAACCGTGGGCCTGCGCCGTGCTGGCTGCCAGTTGCTCCACGTCCGCGAGGGTGGAGGTACCGTACTTCTCCGGCTCACGGGTGCCCAGCAGGTTGAGGTTGGGGCCGTTGATCACGAGGATGGTGCCGCGTCCGGCAGCGGAGGCGGAGTCAGGGGAGGAAACGTCAGTCATGGCTCCAATCTACCCGTCGGATTCTGCACCATCATTCGGCGCGGGCCCGCCCACGTCGCCGGATTTCCGGGGGCCATGGACAGCGGCAGGTGAATGATGGTGCAGAATCCGTCGCAAGGGGACTCTAGAGTGCCGTGAACCTCAGGACGAGGGCGTGTTCCGGGTTGAGGATGGGCATGGGCAGGCCCACTTGGGCGAGGAATTGGCCGCTGGCCACTGCGCCGTCTGCTAGCCAGGCCGGGGGCTGGACCTGGGTGAAGGTGTGGGCGTAGTCAGCATCGGCCGGGGCCGGGAAGATGGCTTCTGCCTGGTAGTCCCGGTCCGGGTCCAGCCCGGGGATGGCGATCCGTCCGGGTTGTTCCGCGAAGGCGGTGCGTGTGCTGACCAGGGCGAACAGTGCCGCCGTCGAACCTTTACCCAGGTCTGCACCGCTGTCGGCCACCACGCCGTGGAGCATGAGCGAGTCATCAGCGAGGTCAGCGCGGACCATGCGCCCTGAGTGGATCAGGGCGCGGTGTTCCTTGTAGAGGGCGATGAAGCGTTTGAGTTCCTGGCGCTCGGCGCCCTGGACGCTGCGGACATCCCATTCCATGCCGAAGTGGCCGAACAGGGCGGTGATGGCGCGGAAGGACAGGTCGTGCGTGCGCGCCGTGGTGTGCGAGGCGGTGGGTCCGATGTGTCCGCCTACCAGCTCGGGCGGGACCACCAGCCCGGTCCAGCGCTGGATGGTCTGGCGTTCAAGCGCGTCGTTGCAGTCCGAGGCCCAGATGCGGTCGGTGCGTTCCAGGATGCCCAGGTCCACCCGGGCGCCGCCGGAGGAGCAGCTCTCAATCTCGACGCCGGGGTGGGCCTTGCGGAGTTTGTCAAAGAGCCGGTAGGTGGCCAGGGTCTGTTCGTGGACCGAGGAGCGGCCTGCGTGGCCGTGCTCCAGCAGGTCCCGGTTCTGGTCCCACTTGAGGTAGCTGATGTTGTTCTCCCGCAGCAGTGCATCCACGCGGTCATAGATGTACTGCCACGCGTCAGGGTTCACGAGGTCGATCACATGCTGGTTCCGCCATTCAAGCGGCAGCCGGCCGCCGTCCTTGTAGCTCTGGACGGACGGACCAACAATCCATTCGGGGTGTGCGCGGACAATGTCGGAGTCCAGGTTGACCATTTCGGGTTCCACCCAGAGCCCGAATTCCATCCCGCGCGAGGTTACGGCGTCGATCAGGGGTGTGAGGCCGTCGGGCCAGAGGGTTTCGTCGACGTACCAGTCGCCCAGGCCGGCGTGGTCGTCGCGGCGGCCGCGGAACCAGCCGTCATCGAGGACAAAGCGTTCCACGCCGAGTTCGGCGGCGGAGTCGGCCAGTTCGATCAGGGTGGACAGGTTGTGATTGAAGTAGACCGCTTCCCAGACATTGAGCACCACGGGGCGCGGCTTGCCGGCGGGCAGGCCGGTGGCGGCTGCGGGGAGCACGTGGTGGGGGCGGGACCGGAACCAGCTGTAGAACGCTTCGCTGATGCCGTCCAGGCCGTGGTCCGAGTACGCGGCGAAGAGCGCCGGTGTGGTGTAGCTGGCGCCGGGTGCGAGGATGACCTCGGCCGGGCCCAGAAGTTCGGAGCCGCCGATCATGGTGCGGCCGTCGCCAATGCTGTCGGCGAACTGTTCGTGGTTGCCGCTCCAGGCCAGGTGTGTGGCCCAGACTTTCCCGTGGCGGTTGCCGAATCCGGCGGTGCCGGCGGCGAAGAGGAGTGAGGAGTCGTGTCCGGTGCGGCCGTGCCGGCCGGTGCGGACCCAGGTGCCCTGCTGGATGGGGCGGCGCTGCGGGTGGCGTTCCCGGCACCAGCGCCCGGTCAGGTCAAGGAGTTCGACGGCGTCGGGCGCCACCGGGAGGACGGTGGCCAGTTCGTCGAGCTGGTAGGGCGTGGCGCCGTCGTTGGTGAGGGTGTGGCGCAGCTCCAGCAGGCCGCCGTCGTGCAGTGTCAATGCGGACGAGACGGTGAGGCCGGCGTCGGAATCAGTCTGGACGATCACCGCGGAAGTCCCCTCGGCACCGGCGCTCACGACGCGGAGGCGGGATGAGAAGTCAAGGCCGGAGACGCCGTCGGCGATGCGGTGGCCGCGGAGGGCGGGACGGCCGCGCCAGCTGGACGATGCCTGCGGCAGGAGGCCGGCGGGCACGTTGGCGTCGATGGCAGAGTGCGGGATCGGTTCGCCGAGGATGGCGAGGTCCGGCAGGGTGCTGCCAAGATCCGCGCCCCAATGGATGACCTCGGCCTCCCCGTTGTCGAAGCTCATCACCAGACTGGTGCCGGCGGAACGGAGATGCAGGGGGTCCATAAATACTGTCCTTCTAAGGGTGGGAGTGATAAAAAAACCAGGCTGTGCGCCGCGGAACGCAATGCCCGCGGCGCACAGCCGGTCAAGCTTCTGGCCTACTTGAAGAGGGCGTTGACCTGTTCGTTGGCGTCGCTGAGGGAGCTGACCGGCTTCTTGCCGGAGAGGACTGCGTCCATGGCCGGCTTCATGATGCCCTCGACCTTGGCCGCTTTGTCCGCGATCGGGAGGAGGAACGTGGTGTCGTCCGTGACATGGGTGGTGAAGGCGGTGACGTCAATACCCTTGGCCGCGAACGCCTTGGCGGCGAGCTCGGAGGAGGAAGTGATGGCGGGAAAAACGACTGCTTTAGCCGCCACGACGTCCTGGCATTTTGCCGAGGCGAGGTATTCGACCCATTTGATCGAGGCTGCCGGGCTCTTGGTTCCGGCCCAGATGGAGTCGGCCAGGCCGTTGAACATGGACGCGCGCTTGCCGTCCGGTCCCTTGGGTGTGGGGGCGATGCCTGTTTCCACTCCCTTGTAGCTGGTGTACTGCCCGATCATCCAGGAGCCGTTGGTGTTGATGGCGGCCTTGCCTGCCCCGAAGTTATCAGTCACGCTGGCACCCACGGTGGTTTCGAGCTTGGGCATGTAGCCCTTGTCCACAAGCCCGGTCCACCAGGCAATGGTTTCCTGGAACTTGGGGTCGTTGTAGTTGAAGTCCTTGCCCCACGGGTTCTTGTCGGTGTGGGTCCAGCCCATGGTGGCGCTGAGGAAGCTCCACTGGGTCTGTCCGGTGCCGGCGCCTGAGTTTTCCAGGCCCAATCCATAGACCGCGACGTTGTTCTTATCGAAGCCGGCCTCGTCGCCGCGGACACCGTTCTTGTCCACGGTCAGGTGCGCGATGGCCTTTTCGTAGCTGCCGCCGTCCTGCGGGTTCCAGTCGAGGCCCTTGAGCTGCTCTTCCGTGTAGCCGGCATCAGCGACGAGCTTCTTGTTGTAGAACATCGCGACGGTGTCCCAGTCCTTGGGCAGACCGTAGCGTTTGCCGTCTTCGGTGACCCACAGATCGGTCAGGCCCTTGTTGTAGATGTCCAGGTCGAGGTTGTCGTTCTTGACGGCGTCGTCGAGGGCCAGGAGCTGCTTCTTGGCGGCAAACTCGGGGTATTTGGCCAGGTGGTCGGTGAAAACATCAGGGGCGGTGCCGGCGACGAAGCCGTTGGTCAGGGTGGTCCAGTAATCGTCCCAGCCGCGCTGGGTGACCTTGACCTTGATGTCCGGGTTGGCCTTGGTGAAGTCGTCGGCGCACTGCTGGTAGGCAGGGAGCTGGTTGGCGTCCCAGAGCCAGTAGTTGATCTCGCCTTTGGCCTCGGTGGAGGTCGTGGCGGGTGCGCCGCAGGCGGACAGGGACAGGGCGATGGCAGCAGCAGCAGCGGCGATGCCAAGGGTTTTCTTCATGGTGGACCTTTCGAGTGTGTTACGGGGGAGGAATGAAGTCAGGGGTTATTTGATGCCGGAGAAGCCGATGGAGTTCACTACTTTCTTGCCGAAGGCGATGAAGAGGATCAGGACGGGCAGGGCGGCGATGAGGGTTGCGGCCATCAGGCCGGACCAGTCGGGGGCGCCTTGGGGGGACTGGGATTTGAAGACGCCCAGGCCGACGGTGAGGACCCGGACGGACTCGTCCTGGCCTACGAGCAGTGGCCAGAAGTATTCGTTCCAGGTGCCGATGAAGGTCAGCAGCGCCAGAGTGGCCATGGGGGCGCCGGCGTTGGGCAACACGATCTTGAAGAAGATGCGGAACTTGCTGGCGCCGTCGAGCATGGCGGCTTCCTCCACTTCCCGGGACATGCTCATGAAGAACTGGCGCAGGAAGAAGATCGCGAACGGGGTCATGAACAGGAACGGCAGGATGATGCCGGCGTAGGTGTTCAGGAGTCCGAGGTTCTTGATCATCAGGAAATTGGGCAGCGCGGTGAAGATCGGCGGGACCATCATGGTGGCCAGGAACAGTGCGAAGACTTTTTCCCGGCCGGGCCAGCGCAGCCGGGAAAAGGCGTAGGCGGCCATGGAGCTGAAGAACACCTGTCCGGCGGTGACCAGGGTGGAGACGATGATGGAGCTGCGCAGGTACCACCAGAAGTTGATGGCCGCACCGGAGCCGCCTTCGGCGATGGCTTCTTCGGGGGTTTGCAGGCCCAGGACGCGCTTGAAGGCGCCCCAGCTGAAGTCGGCCGGCAGGAGGTTGCCGGCGTTCGCGGCGAGGGAATGGTTACTGGAGAGGGCGGTGCGGAGCATCCACAGGAACGGGGCAATGGTGACGATCAGTGCGATGGTCACCAGAGTCCAGGCCCCGGCGCGTCGCCAGTTGAACGGCTTGCGGGGCTTGATAATGATGGCGGTGCGGGCGGGGGCGGCAGGGTCGCGGCGGGACGGAGTCGAAGTGGTCATGGCGGGGTCCTTAGTCCAGATCCGATTCATTGCCCTTGAGGAACTTCATCTGAACGAAGGCGACCAGGGCGAGGATGACGAAGAGAATGACAGAGAGTGCGGAGGCGTACCCGAAGTCCGACTCGGTGAAGGCCTTTTGGTAGATGTACATCTGGATGACGCGGGAGGCGTTGATGGGGCCGCCGGCGGTGGTGACGGCCACGGTGTCGAAGACCTGGAAGGAACCGATGACGGTGACCACCAGGACGAGTACCAGCACCGGGCGCAGCAGCGGCATGGTGATTGACCAGAACGTCCGGGTAGGCGATGCCCCGTCCAGGGAAGCGACTTCGTAGACGTGGCTGGGGATCGACTGCAGTCCGGCGAAGATCAGCAGGGCGGTGTAGCCCATGTGGCGCCACACGTTGACGAATGCAATGGTGGGAATGGCCCATTGCTCGCTGCCGAAGAACGCGATCCGGGGGCCGCCCAGCCAGCTGATGATTTCGTTCACGATGCCCAGCTGGTAGTCGAGCATCCAGAACCAGAGGAGGGCGACAATCACGTTGGCCACCAGGAACGGCAGCAGCAGCGCTCCCCGGATGAACGTGGACTTCGCGACCCGGTGCATCAGCAGCGCCAGGCCCAGGGCAATGACGGTCTGGAAACCGATGTTCAGCGCCACGTACTGCAGGGTCACGCTCATGGCGTTCCAGAACAGTTCGTCAGCGAAAATCGCGGTGTAGTTCTTGATGCCGATCCAGGTGGGATCGCCCAGGATGCTGTACTCGGTAAAGCTGAGGTAGACACCCCGGATTGTGGGGATCAGGAAAAACGCCACGAACCCGATCATCGCCGGGAAGATAAACACCATCGCGATCCTCAGATCGCCCATCCGGTGCGTGCGGCTCTTCTTCCGGGTACTCCCGGTGTTTCCTGTCTTGGACCGTGCTGCCCGGCCTGCCGGGTCCCGCTGCTGCTTGGTAAGGGTGGTCATCTTCGACCCTTTCCTGACTGTGATGTGGGTAACAACTGAGAAAAATCTACACGAGTAGATTAATGCTGGCAAGTGTTGGATTTCTTGTTGCATTTGAAAGTATTTATCCAGTCGCTAGGCCGTTGACTCGAGTAGATTCGAGTGAAACACTGGGAAGCCTGAAGGACAGCGCTTGCCCGGCGCTCCCGCACATCATCTAGGGAAGGCAAACAATGACGTTTTCAATCGGCGTAGTAGGAGTTGGCCAGTTCGGCGGCCAGTTCGCGCACCTCTTCAATCTCCACCCCGGGGTCAGTGCCGTCTATGTGGTGGATGAAGTTTCACTGCGTGCAGCCGAGGCCGCGGACCGCCTGCACCTCGCTGGTGTGAAGGCGAGTTTTAATGAACTCTTAGAATCCGACGTCGGCGCCGTGGCCATCTTCACCCAGCGCTGGACACACGGACCGCTGGTGGAGCAGGCACTCCGCGCCGGAAAGCACGTCTACTCAGCCGTCCCCATGGCCATTTCCGAGGAAGAGATCGCCCGCATCATCGATGCCGTGCGCGAGACCGGAAAGGTCTACATGATGGGGGAGACCAGCTATTACAACCCGGCCACCGTCTATGCGCGCAAACAGCACGCCGCCGGCCGCTTCGGGAGGATCTTTTACAGCGAAGGCGACTACGTCCACGACATGGACCTGGGCTTCTACGACGCCTACCAGTACAGCGGCGGTGCCCGCTGGAAGGAGACCGCCAGTTACCCGCCGATGCTGTACCCGACGCACGCGGTGGGCGGCGTGCTCGGCGCCGTCCCGGCCCACGCGGTCAGCGTCAGCTGCGTCGGAGTCAAGGATGACCGCAATGATGGCGTCTTCGACAAAGAGGTCAGCATGTTCGGCAACGACTTCTCCAACGCCACCGCCCTTTTTGAACTCAACGACGGCGGCGTTATGCGCACCAACGAGATGCGCCGCGTGGGCTACCCCTCACACATCAGGGAGTCCCGCTTTCGGTTCTTCGGGACGGAGGCCAGCTTCGAACAGCTCGCAAAAGTCTCCGTCTGGCAGGACAAGGAAAACGTCCACGACATTTCCGAGCAGCTGGAATCACGCCCCAGCATGTCCCTCGATGACCCGTCGCTGGCTAACGTTGCGCCGGAACTGAGGGACGCCTTCGTCTCCGGGCTCTCGCCTGTCCATGACGCTGATCGGCTGCCGGAGGAGTTCCGCGGCGCACCGAACGGGCACGAGGGAAGCCACCACTTCCTGGTGGATGACTTCGTGACAGCGGTCAACGCCGGCACGCAGCCGCCGGTCAACGCCTGGGTTGCCGCCCGGTTCACGCTGCCCGGCATTGTGGCGCACCAGTCCGCCCTCCGCAGCGGGGAACGGCTGCCCATCCGCGACTTCGGCGACGCCCCGGGGATCTGATAGCTAGCATGTACACCATGACGACTCCCACAGTGCAGGCCCCGCGTGGCCCGGTGACCCGCAAGGACGTTGCCCGGTACGCGGGCGTCAGCACTGCCGTCGTCAGTTATGTAGTGAATGGCGGGCCCAAGAAGGTGGCTCCGGCCACAGAGGCGAAGGTCCAGGATGCGATCCGGGTCCTGGATTACCGGCCCAACGCGGCGGCCAGGGCCCTCAAATTGGGATCCAGCGAGACACTTGGGCTGATCGTGCCCGACAACTCGAACCCTTTCTTCTCGCTCCTCGCGCATGCTGTGGAGGACGCGGCGGCCGAGCGGGGCTACGCGCTGCTGCTGACCAACTCCGACGGCAACATAGCCAAGGAACGCCGGAACGTCAGGAACCTGGCAGCGCGGCAGGTGGACGGCGTACTACTCGCCAGCGTCCTGTTCCAGCCGGACCTGGAAGACCTCGAGAAGGCCGATATTCCGTGGGTCCTGCTCAACCAGGACCGTGAGGTGGCGGGCGTCAACAGCATCGGTGTGGACCTCCTGGCCGGGGCACAGATCGCCGTGGAGCACCTCCTGGGGCACGGTCATACCAACGTCGGCCTGGCCATGGGCACCAACGTGGGGAATGACGTTGACGGGCGCGAACTCGGTTGGCTGAAGGCGCTTGCGGAGGCTGGCCTCCCTGAGGGGCCGATCGCACGCAGCCCCTTCACTCGGTCCGGTGGCTACGAAGCGGGCAAACGGCTCCTGGCCGCTTCGAATCGGCCCACGGCGATTTTCGCGAGCTCGGACATGCAGGCGGTCGGCATCATCCGCGCGCTCCATGAGGCAGGTGTCGCAGTCCCCGGAGAGATCGCGGTGACCTCCTTCGACGGCTCCGCCGAGGCGGAGTACACGTGGCCGGCGCTGACCACCGTGGATCAGCCGGTCCGGGAGATGGCCGCGGCCGCCGTCGAAGGCATCCTGGCTGCGCGTCGCAAGGCCGCGCCGCAGCAGCAGATGTTCCCCACGAAGCTCCACGTCCGCCAGTCCTGCGGCTGCCCCTGAATCAAGGGCTTTTGGTTCGCTGTCCCGCGATCCGGACTTTGCCCACGCGCTGGCCGAGGATGCGGTGGGCTTCTGGGCCCAGTCCGGCGTCGCTGATGACCTCATCGGCCGCGTCCAAGGGGGCGATGGTGCTGATGCCCAGCAGCCCCCACTTGGTGTGATCGGCCAGGACTACGGTTTTCCGGGTGGCGGCGACGAACGCCCGGTCAGTCTCCGCCTCCAACAGGTTGGGCGTGGTGAAGCCGGCGTCGGCGTCCATACCGTGCACACCCATGAACAGCACGTCCAGGTGCAGCTGCTTCAACGCGGCCGTCGCGATGGGACCTACCAAAGCGTCCGACGGCGTCCGCTCGCCGCCGATCAGGATCACGGTTGATGGGAAGCGGGCAGCGCCGCCGGAGGCAGCGTGGTGGAAGAGGTCAGCGATGCGCACGGAATTGGTGACCACCGTGATCCGCGGACCGTTCACCAGCTCCTTGGCGAGGGCCCAGGTGGTGGTTCCGGCACTAAGACCAACGGCCATGCCCTCATACACCAGGCCGGCAGCCTCCAGTGCGATGGCCCGCTTCTCCGCGGTCAGCTGGGTGGACTTAAGTTCGAAGCCTGGCTCATGCGTGCTGACATCGCCGGGGAGCTTGGCACCGCCGTGGATACGCTCCAGCCTGCCGCCTGCCTCCAGAAGCTCGATATCCCGGCGGACGGTCATCAGGGAAACGCCCAACTGCTGGGCGAGGTCCGAAACCCGCACCACACGCTCGCGCTGGACGGCATCCACAATGACCTGGTGTCGTGCAGCAGGGAGCATCGAGGCAGGATCCTTCAGTCAGGCGACAGGGGTACTCACAGTCTAGGGGTGCCGTCGCTGACGAATGGGAGTCATCCTCCGCGCGCTGCTCGTTCCTCGCTTTGACGCGCGCTTCCGGATAACCCCCATTCGTCAGCCTGTCAGCTCGCCAGCGTGGTCGGGGACCCCTGGCGGCGTGTGCTTGGGCGGGCTACCTTCCGGATGGCTGCCCCGCCTTTTCTTATTTTTTAAGTGACGCCGCGATCTGCTGCATCACTGTGGTGTCGGCCAAGGTGGTGGCGTCACCGGATTCGCGGCCCTCGGCGATGTCCTTGAGGAGGCGGCGGACGATCTTGCCGGAGCGGGTTTTGGGCAGTTCCGGTACCACGAGGATGGTTTTGGGTTTGGCGATGGGCCCGATTTCCTTGCCCACGTGGTTGCGGAGTTCCTGAACGATGGCGTCGCCGGTGTCCACGGCGTCGCCGCGCAGGATGACAAACGCGACGACGGCCTGGCCGGTGGTTTCGTCCGCGGCGCCCACAACGGCGGCTTCGGCCACGGAGGGGTGGGACACCAGGGCGGATTCGATCTCGGTGGTGGAGAGCCGGTGCCCGGAGATGTTCATAACGTCATCCACGCGGCCCAGGAGCCAGATGTCGCCGTCTTCGTCCTTCTTGGCGCCGTCGCCGGCGAAGTACATGCCTTCGAAGCGGGACCAGTAGGTCTCCTTGAACCGCTCGGGGTCGCCCCAGATGCCGCGGAGCATGGCGGGCCAGGGTTCCCGGATCACCAGGAAGCCGCCGTGTCCGTCCGGCACGGATTCGCCCTTCTCATCGACGACGTCCACCGCGATGCCGGGCAGCGGGACCTGGGCGGAGCCGGGCTTCGTGGCAGTGACGCCGGGCAGCGGGGCGATCATCTGGGCGCCGGTTTCGGTCTGCCACCAAGTGTCAACGATCGGTGCCTTGTTGCCGCCGATGACATCGCGGTACCACATCCAGGCCTCGGGATTGATGGATTCGCCCACGGAACCAAGGACCCGGAGGGAGGACAGGTCGTACTTGTCCGGGATCTCCCGTCCCCACTTCATAAACGTACGGATGGCCGTGGGGGCGGTGTACAGGATGGAGACCTTGTACTTCTCGATGATCTCCCACCAGCGGCCCTGGTGCGGGGAATCAGGGGTGCCTTCGTACATCACCTGGGTGGCGCCGTTGATGAGCGGCGCGTAGGCGACGTACGAGTGGCCGGTGACCCAGCCGACGTCGGCCGTGCACCAGTACACATCCGTTTCAGGGTGCAGGTCGAAGACAGCCTTATGGGTGTAGGCGCCCTGGGTGAGGTAGCCGCCGGTGGTGTGCAGGATGCCCTTGGGCTTGCCCGTGGTGCCGGAGGTGTACAGGATGAACAGCGGGTGCTCGGAGTCGTGGCCTACGGCCTTGTGCTCCGGGGAGGCCAGCTCCACGGTGTCCGCCCACCAGTGGTCCCTGCTTTCGTGCCAGTCCACGTTCTGGCCGTTGCGCTTGACCACCACAACGTTCTGAACCGTGTGCCCGTCGACTGCGAGGGCCTCGTCCACGGCGGTCTTGAGCGCGCTGGGCTTGCCGCGGCGGTAGGTACCGTCCGCGGTGACAACCAGCTTGGCCTCGGCGTCCTCGATCCGGGAGCGCAGGGCGTCTGCGGAGAACCCGCCGAACACCACGGAGTGCACTGCGCCGATGCGGGCGCAGGCCAGCAGCGTGATGACGGCCTCCGGGATCATGGGCAGGTAGACGGCAACCCGGTCACCCTTGCCAACGCCGAGGGACTCGAAGGCGTTCGCGGCCTTCTTGACCTCTTCGGTGAGCTGGGCGTACGTGTAGGTGCGGGTATCCCCGGGTTCACCCTCGAAATAGATGGCCACCCGGTCGCCGAGGCCGTTCTCCACATGGCGGTCAAGCGCGTTGTACGCGGCGTTGACCTCGCCGCCCACGAACCATTTGGCGAACGGCGGGTTGGACCAGTCCAATGCCTCGTCGAAGTCTTTGCTCCAGGTAAGCAGCTCGCGGGCCTGCTTCGCCCAGAAAGCCGGGCGTCCGGCGTCGGCCTCTGCGTAATCAGCGGCGGTGACAACGGCGTCGGCGGCGAATTCGGGGCTGGGGGCGAAAGTGCGGTTTTCGTGCAGCAGGTTTTCAAAGGCATCGCCCTGCTGGTCTGCCCTCACGGAAGCCGCGGGGGCGGTGGCCGTGGAGCCGGGAGTGTCGTGAGACATGGTCAACCTCATCATTCATCGGTCTTTTAAGCGGCTGCCGTCGCCGGCCGTGCTCCGTCGCTTGCGCGGCATCGGGCAGCGGCCGATCACGGACATTCCGCAAAGAGCTGTTCCGGAGTCAAGCCTAATACGCGCCGGGGCCATGATGTGTTCGCTGTCACAGAGGCGCCCGCGAACGGCGTTTATTTAGCGGTGAATGGTTAATGGACCCTGCGAACCGGCGGCCCACCGCTGCGGATCGGCTAGTGATCGGCCATGCGGTTGACTAGGCTGAGATTGAATTGTGAGTTTCCACGGAGTTGTCGGATCCGGTGCTTCACTGCCGGGCCTGGCCGTTACCGCCGTTTCGGATGGCACAGTTTTGGGACATAACCGTCCCGGTGCCGCCACGCTAAGGAGTACAGAATGAACCAGCAACGCTTCGGCCAGAAATTTGGCCGCGCAACCGGGGCGCAGGCTGGGACCACCCCGGAGGAGGGCTCAGCGAAGGGCGCGCAGAAGCCGGCCAGTGCCAAGCCGGGCACCACCAACCAGGCCGTGCTGGGTCCATTCACACTGCGGGACCTGGCCGTTTTCGCCGCGACCGTCATTCTGCTGGTGGCCTCGCTGCTGCCTATTTTCTTCGGCCGGTTTAATCTCTGGAACGCAGGCAGCCTGTTCTTCCTGGGCGTCGGCCTTGTGTTGCCGCTGATTGTCTCGGCACTCTTTGTTGGACGCCGGCTCGCTCCCGCGACAAGAGTCCGCATCGGCTCGCTGTCCGTTGACCAGTTCGCGTCTGTGGTGGCTGCCTTTGCGCTGGCGTTCTTCTTCGTGTCTGCGGCCGCGGCCTATGTTCCCAGCCTGTTGGTGGGCTTGGTCGGTTCGGTGGTGCTGTTCGCGGGGACCGTCCTGAGCCGGCATATCCCTTACTTCGCCGGTGACTTTCTGGGGCGCGACGAATCACCGGCCCATGTGATGGCCCGCGACTCGGCTGTGCCGTTGCCCAGGCCGCACACGCCCAAGGAACCCAAGCCTGAGGCCTCGCCCGTCCCGGCAGCTTCCGCGGCTTCCGCCACCCCTGCCGCTTCGGCTGGGGCCTTCTCCTCCCCGGCTGCGCCAGCGGCCGTCTCCTCCGCCCCGGAAGTTCAGAAGTGGACCGCCACCGGCGACCCCGGCCCTGCAACCCAGGCCGCCGACGTCGTGCCTTCCCCAACAGCGACGAACGCCTCAATGGCACCCGTCGTTGAGGAGACCACTGCGGGTGACACCCCGACGGCGGCTGCGGCTCCAGTTGAATCTGCGCCGACTGCTGCTACGGCCGCGTCCGCCGCCGCTGCCCCTGAAGCGGCGGTTCACGACGCCGGCGCGGGTGTCCCTGCCCCGGCTCGCCAAGCTGCCGCGGAACCTGCGGCGACGGCCGTGCATCAGCAGGTGCGCAGCGTGGAGCCCATCGGCGCCACCGTGGATCCGGCTTCCAGGCCGGAAGAATCGTACGAAGAGCCTGCGCAGGAGGCATTCTGGTTTGCCGTGGCCCAGCACCGTACAGCGGTGGACCCCCAGACCGGCGCCCCCGCCTTTGTGATTGAACCGGGTGGCTGGGTACTGGCCTTGGAAGACCGCGGCCACGAATTCCTGGTCCAGCACACCGACGGCCGCGTGGGCGTGCTGCGCGACCTCAGCAACATCGAGCGCGGCTAACCAGGCCCGTGGCCCCCTCCCGTAGACCCGGATCCGGCCCGGCTGCATCAGCCCCGGAGTCTTTGCTGGCGTTGAAGCGCCGGGCGCGACGGATCAACAAGGCCTTGGCGGAGAAGTACCCGTATGCCCATGCTGAGCTGGATTTCCGGAACCCATTCGAACTGGTGGTGGCCACGGTCCTGTCGGCCCAGACCACCGATGTGCTGGTCAACCAGGTCACCAGGATCCTGTTTGCACGCTACCCGGACGCCCGGGCAATGTCCGAGGCTGATCCCAACGAGCTCGAAGCGATCCTGCAGCCCACCGGCTTCTTCCGGGCCAAAACGAAGAACGTGATGGCGCTGAGCACGCGCCTGGTGGACGAGTACGACGGCGTGGTCCCCGGCCGGCTGGAGGACCTCGTGACGCTGCCGGGAGTGGGGCGCAAAACCGCCAACGTGGTGCTGGGCAATGCCTTCGGTATCCCCGGGATCACCGTGGACACGCACTTCGGCCGGCTCGCACGGCGCTTCGGCTGGACCACCTCCGAAGACCCGGTGCAAATCGAATTCGACGTTGCTGGACTGTTTGAGCCGAAGGACTGGACCATGCTCTCGCACCGTGTGGTGTTCCACGGGCGGCGGGCGTGCCACTCACGGAAGCCTGCCTGCGGCGCATGTCCGGTAGCGAACTGGTGCCCCAGCTACGGGTTGGGCGAGACTGACCCCGCCAAGGCCGCCAAGCTCCTTAAATACGAACTGGCGCCCGGGAACGAACTTCTCCTGGACCGGTTGCTGGCCGAAACGCACCGCGCCGCTGAAATCCGGATGGAATCACAGAGGCGGCTCCCATGAGCGCACGCCAGGACCTGATCGACCTGGTGCTCAGATCGGACAGCGGCGACGTCACCGCTCCGAACACTGCCTGGGCGGCCCTGACCGTGGATGAAGCCCTAGCCCGCAAGGCGGCAGTCCTGATGCTTTTCGGTGTACTGGACGACGTTCCGGCCGCCTCTGGCAGACCCCTGGCCGCGGCGGATCTTGATGTCCTGCTGCTGGAACGCGCGCACACCCTGGATTCCCATCCCGGCCAGGTTGCCTTTCCCGGTGGCACCATTGACGCCGACGAAACCCCCGTAGCCGCTGCCCTGCGCGAAGCCGAAGAGGAGACCGGGCTGGACACCGCAGGGGTGGAGGTTCTGGGAACGTTGCAGGAGCTTGGGCTGGCCCGCAGCAACTTCCTGGTGACGCCGGTGCTCGGCTGGTGGGCGGCGCCGTCGCCGGTGCAGGTGGTTGACTACGCCGAATCCGCCCAGGTTTTCCGGATCCCCGTCCGGGACCTGCTGGACCCGGCCAACCGGGTGACAGCCACGGTCAGCCGCGATGGCAGGACGTTCAGCAGCCCCGCGTTCGCGGTCAGCGGTGTGCTGGTCTGGGGCTTCACCGGGATCATTCTGGATGGCCTCTTTGAGCAGCTGGGCTGGGCGGTGCCGTGGGACCGGACCATGCTGCACGAGGTGGTTTTCTAGCACCGGGCTTAGCTGGTGGTGACTGGTTGCTGCCGAAGATCAACAACAATGCCCGTGGCCGCGTTTTCACGCAAGGCCTTGATGCCGTCCTTCAGGGCACCGAGATGCTTGAAGTCGTCTGTTTCAGTCGATCTTCTGATGTAACCTCGGTCACAGAAGTTCCGACCAGCTACTCCCGGGTAGGTTTCTTTGGGCTACGCAGTGGGGCCAAGTGCTACTTTGCGTTGTCGTATGAGTCCACCACGGCCAGGCTGACGGGGAATTCCACCGGGATGGGGCCGAACAGCAGTTCCTTCGCGGCGACGGCAGCTTCCTCGATGGCCCGGATGCAGGCCTGGACGCCGGCCTCGGGAGCGTGCACCATCACCTCGTCATGCAGGAAAAACACCAACTCCGCCTGAACGGAACCGTCGTCACGCAGGGCCCGCAGCCGCCGTCGTAATTCCGCCAGCCAGCACGCCGCCCAGTCAGCGGCGGATCCCTGCACCACAAAGTTGCGCGTGAAGCGGCCGCGGGAACGGGCAATCGATTCCGCGCGGCGCTGCTCCTCGACCGTGGCCGACTGCTGGCTCCGGAACCACCCTTCCGACGGCGGCGGGCTGCTCCGGCCAAGCCTGGTGGTCACGGTGCCGCCGGCCGCGCCGTCCCGCGCCGCCTGCTCCACAAAGCCAACGGCGCGCGGGTAGGTCCGTGCCAGCTGTGGCATCAGGCGCCCGGATTCGCCGGTGGTGGCGCCATAGATGGCGCCCAGGAGGGCGATTTTCGCATTGGCGCGGTCGCCACCGAATCCCTGGGCGGCGATGCCTGCGTACAGGTCCTTGTCGCGCGCCGCTTCAGCCATTTTGGAGTCCTGCGCCAGCGCCACCAGCACCCGGGGTTCCAGTTGGGAGGCGTCCGCGACGATGAGTTTGTGGCCGGGATTCGCATGGACCGCGCCACGGATCTGGCGCGGGATCTGCAGGGCCCCGCCGCCCCGTGACGCCCAACGCCCGGACACGACGCCGCCCACCACATACTCGGGCTGGAAACGGCCGTTGGCCACCCACGCGTCCAGCCAGGCCCAGCCGTTGGCAGTGTGCAGGCGGGACAGTTTCTTGTAGGCGAGAAGCGGTGCAATGGCAGGGTGGCTGGACTCCATCAGCTCCCACTGCCGGGTGCTTTTCACCTCGATGCCGTTGCGGTGCAGGGCGCGCATCAGCTCTTGCGGCGAGTCCGGGTTCAGTCCGGGCGAGTTGAGCAGTCCCCGAAGCTGGGTGTTCAGGGCCTCCAGCTTCGCGGGGCGGTGACCAGACGGAGGGCGCGGCCCGAGGTAATCGGCCAGGATCTGCTCGTGCAGGTCCTCCCGCCAGGGAACACCGGTGTGCTGCATCTCGGCGGCGATCATGGCGCCAGCGGATTCGGCAGCCAGCAGCAGCTGGAGCCGCTTCCGCTTGTTTTCGTCCGGAGCCGCATCGGCCAGGGCTGCCTGCTGCGCGGCGTATTCCGCGCGGAGCTCCGCCAGTCCTTGCCGTGGGGCAGAATGGCGTACGTCGTCAAAGAGGGCCCCTTGGTCCGCTGACGGGGGCGGCGGCTGCAGGACGCGGGGCAGCGCCTGGGGATCGTCGAGGGGTTCCTTTTCGGCGTTCCGGGCGTACTCCGTGTGGGCGGTGAACTGTGAGTACGCCAGGATATTGCCGCACAAACCTAGGTCATAGCAGCGCTCCAGCTCGACGCCGGCCGCCAGCAGCGCGGGGTACCAGTCCTGGGTCCGCTTCCAGATCCAGCGGGGCGGCGCCTCGCGGGGACGGTTCTCCAGTTGGCGTACGACGCCGGCCAGCTCGCTTGCGCTGATCAGGCGCGGTTCGGGGCGGTCTGGGTGCGGATTGCCCGCCTGGGTGACCTGTTGGAGGGCTGCGCCGTGGGCGTGGGCGGCGAGCAGCAGATACATAGGTCTAATTCTGCCCTGTGGCGGGGGCTCTGTACGCCGTGGCGGACCGGCAGAAGGAAGTTGGCCGCACCGAAGCGGCACAGGTCCGCAAGGCGAGGCAGGCCGGTCTGCCAGGTCCGGTCCGGGTGTTCGGGGGGCCGGTCTGCCAGGTCCGGTCCGGGTGTTCGGGGGAGTTGTCCACATACGGCGGCATGCCCCTGTTTCCCTCACCTGAGGGCGGTGGAGAGTGGCTGCATGAGCAGGCACCAGCTATCTCCACCCCCTTCCGAGCGGTCTTCCACCCAGCTGTCCCGCGCCCGGCCCTCACCTTCCCCCGGATCTGACTCCGTTGGTTCCCAGTCCCGTGATTCCAGGTCAGGTGCTTCCACGTCCCGTGCGCCTACCTCGGGACGGGCCGCGGGAGCCTGGCTGCCGGACCCCGCTGGTGCCGAGGTGCTCCTGGTCACCAGCTACGACTTCCTGCAGGGCGAAGTGGAACGGATCGTGGCTGCCGCCGGCGGCCAGTTGCGGGTGGTGGCGGACGTGGCTGAAGCCGCCAAATACTGGGACGCCGCGGCCGCCGTGTTGGTCGGGAGCGATGTCCGTGAGCTGCCGCCGCGGCGACGTGCCCCTGCCGTGTTGGTGGGCCTGAGCGGGGAGGGGGACAGCCTCTGGCACCTGGCTACAGCCCTCGGAGCGGAGCGGGTGGCGGTACTGCCGGATGCCTCGGCCTGGCTGGCCGAGTACCTGAGCCGGTCTCGGTCGCCCGAAGCGGGAGGACTCGTCCTCGGGATAACAGGGGGCTGCGGCGGTGCCGGGGCCACTACCGCGGCAATCTGGATCGCCCAGGCGGCGGCCGGGCTGGGTGTGCGTGTATTGCTCGTTGACGGAGACCCGTGGGGCGGCGGCCTGGAACTGGCGCTGGCGGCTGAGGAGACGCAGGGGCTGCGCTGGCCTGATCTGTCCGAAGCGAGCGGAAGCATAGATCCCGACCAGCTGGCCGATTCACTGCCGGTCGCCGGCGGGTTTTCTTTCCTGTCCTGGCCCGGCAGCCGCGACCGCCAGACGCCGGTGGATGCCGCCACCACAGGCGGTGTCCTGGATGCGGCCCGGCGGGGCTATGAACTGGTGGTGGTGGACATCGGTCGGAGCGCCGAAACCGTGCGGATGTTTGCCTGGGACTGTGACCGCATGCTGGTGGTTGTGCCGGCGCAGCTGAAGGCTGCGGTGGCCACGGCCCGGCTGCTGCACGAACTTCCGCCGGTCGAGGCGGCCCTCCTGGTTCGGGGAAAGGCGGGCGCCGCGCTGGATGGCGGACTGATTGCGGACGCCGTCGGACTGCCGGTTCACGGCCGGGTTCCGGAGCTGCGTGGCGTTACGGCGGCCGGGGAAAACGGACGGCTCCTGGACGTGGGCAAACGGCGGAGCGTCAGGCATTTCGCCGCCTCAGTGCTCGATCTTCTGGACGGCGACATCCCCGTCGGAGACCTGCCGTGAGCGAGCGGCAGCCAGTCCCGCCGCCGTCGCCCCAGGAGCACCGGATGGGGGCACGCCGTCGGCAGGCCCGGGTCCTGGATCCGCGATTTTTGGATTCGTCACTGTTGGAGACCGTCCGTGAATCAGTCATGGCCGACGCAGGACCTGTCACGCCGTCCCGGGTCGCCGCAGCCGTCCAGGCCACCGGGCGGCTGCTGGGGACTGCCGGGTCCCTCGCGGCTGTGGAGCGGATCAGCGCCGAGCTGAACGGGCTTGGCCCACTCCAGGAACTGACGCGGGACGTCCATGTCACCGACATCTTCGTCAATGCCCCGGACTCGGTCTGGATCGACCGGGGTCAGGGCCTCGAACCGGCCGGGGTTTCGTTTTCCGGTGAGGCGCAGGTGCGGGCCTTGGCATCACGGCTGGTGGCCGCCGGCGGACGGCGGCTGGATGACGGGTCCCCGTGTGTCGATGTCAGGCTCGACGGTGGCTACCGCGTCCACGCCGTCCTGCCGCCGATTTCGACAGCCGGCACTCTGCTGAGTGTCCGCATCCGGCGGGAGCAGGTCTTCTCCATGGACGAACTCCGTGCCGGCGGCATGTTCGGTGGCGTGGTCCGGGACGTCCTTGAAGGCGTGGTTGAACAGCGGCTGAGTTTCCTGATCAGCGGGGCCACGGGTTCCGGGAAGACCACTCTGCTTTCCACCCTGCTGGGGCTGTGCTCCCCGGCAGAACGGCTGGTTCTGATCGAGGACGCGTCCGAACTGAACCCCGTCCATCCGCACATTGTTTCGCTCGAGTCCAGGCACGGAAACCTCGAAGGCGGCGGCGAAGTGGACCTGGGCGAACTCGTCCGGCAGGCACTGCGGATGCGGCCGGACCGGCTAGTGGTGGGCGAATGCCGCGGTGCCGAGGTCCGGGAGCTCCTGACCGCCATGAACACCGGCCACACCGGAGGGGGAGGAACCATCCACGCCAACACTGCCACCGCCGTCCCGGCCCGCCTGACAGCTTTGGGCGCACTGGCCGGCATGGGCCAGGACGCCGTCCGGCTGCAGGCAGCCAGTGCCTTGGACGTCGTGGTCCACGTGGAGCGGTCCAGCCGCGGGCGGCATGTTGCCTGCGTGGGTGTGGTGCAGGACGGTCCTGGCGGGCTTACCGTGGTTCCGGCGTTGGAGACCACGCGTGGTCAGATCGGCACCGGTCCTGCCTGGGAGACGCTGAGCTCGAGGTTAGGACTGCCTCCCACGGCGGGTGTCGCGGCATGACACTTCTGCTGGCCGTGGTCCTGGGGCTGGCGGTCGTGCTCCTCTTCAGCCCGCCCGGAGGTGCCGCCGGCCGTTTCCGGCGGGCTTTGACGAGTGCAGGACCAGGCCTCGCCTCGCGGGTTCACGCCGGGGCCGGTGGCAGCAAAACGGGCGGCACGTGGCGCAACGTCTTCCGCGCACGACCGAAAAGCAATGACCTGTCCTTGACCCTTGTGGTGCAGCAGCTTGCTGCGCTGCTCAAGGGCGGCCGCACTCCGGCACGGCTCTGGGATGAACTGTGGCTGGTCCACGGTGGCCGTCCGGAGCCAGTTTCAGCAACTACGGACGCAGGTTTACGCGCATCAAAGGACCCGGCAGGAAGTGCGGAACCATCACGCGGGCCAGCGTCCAGTCGCAGCGGTCCGAGCCTCAGCGCAGGTTCCCTGGTGATGCTTGGCGCCGTCCGGGCAGCAGCGTTCCGGGGCGCGCCCGTGTCTGAAGCGATCAGGAAAACCGCGCAGGCGGAGTATTCGCGCGCCGACGGCAGGGAGCTACGAATCTGGTGCGAGCTGGCCGCCTGCTTTGATATCGCCGAAGCCAGTGGCTGTCCGCTGGCTGATGTGCTGGCGCGGTTTGCCGCGCAACTCGAAGTGGAAGACGATGCCGAGGCCGCACGGCAGACGGCCCTCGCCGGACCGAAAGCCACGGTGGGTCTCCTGACGTGGCTCCCGCTGATGGGGCTGGGCCTGGGAATAGCGTTGGGCGTGGACCCGTTGGCCATCCTGATCGGGACCCCGCTGGGACTGGCAGCGCTCGCAGCGGGAGTGGGCCTCACCATCGCCGGAAGAATCTGGTCTGCCCGCCTGGTCGGTGCTGCTGCCGGGGCCGGTGTGCCATGACGGAGGTTCTTGTGCCGGGGCTTGCTGTGGCAGTTGTTCTGGCTGCGGCCGCTTGCCTGGCCCTTTCGCAGCCAAGCCGGGTCCGAAAGCGGCTGGTCCGGCTCCGAGGTGAAGTGGGTGCAGGGTCGCCGGGGGCCGATGAAGCCTTCACACATCGTGGCCGTCTGCACGGATTGCGGGACTCGGCCATGATGCTTGAGCTCGTGGCGGCGATGCTGGACGCGGGGTCAGGCATCGGGCGGTCGCTGGAACTCGTCGCTGCCTCGGCCTCGACGGACTACGGCAAGGCGCTGCGTCCGGTGGTGTCTGCGCTCGCCATCGGGGCCGACTGGGAGACAGCCTGGCGCAGTTCCGAAGTCCGGCTTCCCGAAATCCTGGAACTGCGTGACGCACTGGGATTCGCCGCCCTGACCGGAGCGCCGTCGTCGGCCATCCTTTACGCGCAGGCCGCAAGGCTGCGCCGGGAAAGATTCCGTGCCGCGGAGAAACGGGCGGCCTCCCTCGGCGTGAAGCTGGTCATTCCGCTGGGCCTGTGCTCGCTCCCGGCGTTCATCTGCCTAGGCGTTGTTCCGGTCCTGCTGGCATTGGTGCCGTCCGGGTCCTGAGCGCGGGATTTGAGCTACGATCCATTCCTCCACACCCCGTCCTGTCCTCCACAATCCGCTCAAAGCCGCGCTTATCCACTTACGGGTTGTTGGCTCTTACCGAGACTTCCGCAGCCGGGAAGAGTCGAATCAGCCGGCAACTCGGCCGGAGCACAGAAGGGAAATGTCACTATGACCATCATCGAAAACAGCCATTCCGCAGCACCTGCACAGGAGTCCAGCGCCGCTCCTACGGGCACAGCACCATGGGACCCGGGAACACGCTCCGATGCGGCGTTGGGGGCGTGTACCTGCCAACGACAGGAATCCACAGAGCCCGCTGGCAACGTTGTGGAGCTTTACCCTGGCGCCAGCGAGCGGAAGGAGCGCCACGGCCGGCTTTCAGCTTCAGAAGCCGGAATGGCAACGGCTGAATACGCCATCGCCACCCTGGCCGCTGTGGGCTTCGCAGGACTTCTCGTCTTCATTCTCCGTAGCGACGAAGTACGCGGATTCCTGTTGAACCTCATCCGCACGGCGCTGGCCTTGCCGTGATTCTGTCGCCGGCAGCGCTGCAACGTCCTAATGACCGGAGCAGCCGCCGTGGGCCGGGGAATGCCCACGGCGCCGTGACGGCGGAGTTCGCGGTGGCGCTGCCGGCGGTACTGTTGCTCCTTGCCCTGCTTTTGGCCGGAGCCTCCGCAGGCGTCACCCAGCTCAGGCTCGAGGAAGCGGCGCGGGCCGGCGCCCGGGCGCTGGCCCGCGGTGAAGACCCTTCCGCGGTGCAGGGGATCGTCAGGACATTGGCGGGGACGTCGGCAACGGCGTCCGTTGCGGCTGACCGCGAATGGCTCAGCGTCACGGTGGCTGACGGAGTGGGCGGACCCCTGGGGGCAACAGTGCCCTGGACGCTGACAGCCACGGCCACCACGCGGAGCGAAACGCCGGCGGCCAGCGGCGATCCTCAGCCGCTGCTACTGCCAATGCCGGCCACGATGAACGGATACCTTTTCAGGCTGGCACAATTCGCGGACGAACGGACAGAACACATCCGGGCCCCCGAGGTGGAGCCGTCGTGAAGAGGCAGTCCGGGGACAACCCGGAGCGCGGTTCGGGAACAGTCCTGGCCGCGGGACTGGCTTTGGTTGTCATCATGGCGATGGCCCTGCTGCTGTTGTTCGCGCAGTCCGCGGTGATGGCCAGCAGGGCAGCGGCGGCGGCGGACCTCGCCGCCCTTGCCGCGGCCGATGCCCTGCGCGGGATCACGTCCGGCGACCCCTGCACGGTGGCCGCAGAGGTGGCGGCCCGCAATGCTGCAGCACTGGTCAGCTGCACGGAAGGGGCCGGTCAGACCGTCATGGTACAAACGGAGCTGAATACAGGGACTCTGGTTGGCGCCGCCACCGGTCAGGCGCGGGCCGGGCCGCCGCCCTGAGCGGCTGTGGTGCTGAACGGCTCCGTGCTGGCCGGGATTTCGGCGCCGCGGGGAGGCATTTCACGGGCGTCCTTGAGGAGGACATCGATGAGCGTGACGGCGGCAGCCTTGTCCAGCGGATTGTTCTTGTTCCCGCATTTGGGGGACTGGACGCAGGAGGGGCAGCCCGACTCGCACTCACACGCCTTGATGGCGTCGCGGGTCGCCGAAAGCCACACCTTTGCCTTATCGAAGCCGCGTTCGGCAAAGCCGGCACCGCCGGGGTGTCCGTCATACACAAAGATGGTGGGCACGCCTGTGTCAGCGTGGATGGCGGTGGACACCCCGCCGATGTCCCAGCGGTCGCTGGAAGCCACCAGGGGCAGGAGGCCGATCGCTGCGTGCTCGGCGGCGTGCAGGGCCCCCGGGAACTGCGCCTCGATGAGCCCGGCGCCCGTCAGCGTACGGTTCTCCACCACAAACCAGACCGCCTTCGTGAACAGGTCCCGGGCGCCCAGCTCCAGCGGCTCCTCACCCAGGATTTCATTTGAAATCAGGGCCTTGCGCTGAAAGGAAACCACCTGCGTTGTCACCTTCACATCGCCGAAGTGCACTGCAACATCGCCCCAGTGCTCAGTCCGGAGTGTGTCGAGCACTTCGATCTGGGTCACGTCCCGGGCCGTTGTGTAGTAGTCGGGGTTGGTGCGCCGGACCACCACGCAATGGTCGTCTTCGTTCAGGTCCTCCACCACATAGCTTTCGCCCTGGTGTACGTAGATGGCCCCCGTGTGCGCCTGGTAGTGCGTCTGGGGCGAGTCCATGGTCCCGAGCAGGGAGCCGGTGTCGGCGTCGATGATACTCACCGGCCCGCCGCCGTCGGCACGGAGGTTCACCATGGACGCAGCGCTCTGGGAGTGCGTCCAGAACCAGCCCGCTGGCCGGCGCCGCAGATACCCCTGCGCCACAAGCTGGCCCAGCAGCTTCTCTGCTGTGCTGCCGAACAGGCCCAGTTCAGCCACGCCCAGCGGAAGCTCCGCGGCAGCGGCGCAGAGATGAGGCCCCAGCACGTACGGATTGGACGGGTCAAAGACGGTGGCCTCCACCGACACGTCGAAAATCGCCTCCGGATGGTTCACCAGGTAGGTGTCGAGCGGATCATCGCTGGCCACAAACGCGGCGATGGCATCCTGGCCCGCGCGCCCTGCGCGGCCGATCTGCTGGAACAGGGACGCCCGGGTGCCTGGCCAGCCCGCCACCAGGACGGCATCCAGTCCGGAAATGTCGATGCCCAGTTCGAGGGCGGACGTGCTTGAGACACCCAGCAGTTCGCCGGAGCGGAGGGCCTTTTCCAGGGCCCGGCGTTCTTCTGGAAGGTACCCGGAGCGGTAGGCGGCCACGCGTTGCGGCAGGCTGGGATCCACTTCGTCCAGAAGGCGCTTGGTGATCGAAGCGATCGTTTCCGCACCGCGGCGGGACTTAATGAAGGCAATGGTCCGGATCCGGGACGAGACCAGGTTCGCCAGCAGGTCGGCCGTTTCAGCAACGGCGGTGCGGCGTTCGTTGGCGCCGTTCTCGCCCTTGAGCTCAGTCAGTGCAGGTTCCCAGAATGCGACGGTGGTGGAACCGTGCGGCGAGCAGTCCTCGGCAACGGCCCGGACCGGCGCCCCGATCAGGCGTCCGAACGATGTGCCTGGCTCCGATGCGGTGGCGGAGGCGGCGATGAAGACCGGACCGGGGTGGGTGGTCCCGGCACTGTAGTACGCGCAGATACGGCGCAGCCGGCGCATCAGGTTGGCCACGTGCGAGCCGAACACGCCGCGGTAGCTGTGTGCCTCATCCACAATCACGTAGCGCAACCGCCGGAAGAAGCTGGCCCACCAGGCGTGATTGGGAAGGACGCCGAAGTGGAGCATGTCCGGGTTCGCGAGGATGAAATTGGCGTGGTCCCGGATCCACCGGCGGGACGCGGGATCGGTATCGCCGTCGTACGTCTCGGCCCGCACAGTGGGCAGTTTCAAGGAACGGATGGCTGCAAGCTGGTCGGCAGCGAGCGCCTTCGTGGGCGAGAGATAAAGCGTCACGGCGCCGTCGTCGTGGATCTTTCCCGGTTCGGACAGCACGCGCAGTTCGGAGCGGTGGATGGCGTCAATCGCCGGCAGTTGGTAGGCCAGGGACTTGCCGGAGGCGGTGCCGGTGGCAATGACCACATGCTCGCCGCCGTGGGCCAGGTTGGCGGCCTGGATCTGGTGCCGGTACGGCTCGTGGATGCCGAGGGAACCATAAGCGGCCACGAGATCCGGGTGCGCCCACTCCGGCCATGGTTCGTGGACAGCCTGGCGGGCGGGGATGGTGCGGACATGACGCAGCTGCTCCGGGTCCGGGCCTCGGCCCAGCAAAGGAATCAGGGAGTCATGGGGGTTCACCCCAACATTCTTTCACCCGGGGAAAAATCACCCCACGGAAAGGTCTGCGCCTTCATCGGACGTGGACAGCATCAGCACGCGGCAAACAGTGGACCAGCCCAGGTGGGAGTACAGCTTCTGGCCGTCGAGGGAAGCCAGGAGCAGGCCGTTCTCCACATCCGGTCCGATGGCCTGCGCGGCCAGGGCCTTCATGATGAAGCTGCCCAGGCCGCGGCGCTGGAACGCCGGTTGGACCACAATCTTGTCGAACACCGCGGTCTCGTCCACCACAAAAACCCTGCCGCTCGCCGCCACCGTGTCACCCGAACGGACCACCGCGTGGTGGACGCCGTCGAGTTCGGAGGTGACCAGGCTCAGATCATCGTCGGAGAGCCACGGATCTTCCGTATCCTGGGTGGACATGTCCACAATCATCATGGCCTGCGAGGCGGACGTGACGTTCAGACCGTATTGCTGGGCTAGCGCCGTGAAGCGGGCAACGTCATTGGTGAGGATGGTCAGGACCCTGGCCGGCGCCTCGACGGTCTTCGCAGCCAGGGCAGTGAACTCGTCAGCGGAGGGGTCAGGGGCGAAGTACTCCCACTCCCCGGTGGTGTCGGCCCGCAGTGCAGCGGGGAAGCGGCCCTCAACTGATGTCTGGTAACCGCGGCAGCCGGCCCAGCCAGCTACCCAGACTTCAAGAAGGCGTGTGATGTCTTCAACCAAGGCGTCCGGACTCATGTCATGAGAGTATTCCAGCCCCGACACAAGCAACAGGGGTAGGGTGCCCCGATGTGACTTGCTTATGCAATCGTGACCGGACAAGACTGACGGCATGCACGCCACCAAAGATCCATCCAAGAACACCTTTCCGCTGCCCCTTCTGGTCTGTGTTGCCGCGCTGGTGGCCACGGTGGGCGGCGCCCTGAACAGGCACGACGCAGCCATCGCAGCGAGCAAAGCTTAGCCCCGGCTGCCAGGCGGGCCTGGTGGCCGGCAACCCAGTACCCTTAAATACGTGGCTTTGAACCGAATTGTGCTCTTTTACGGCTTTACCCCCATCGCAGATCCGGACGCGGTGCGGCTCTGGCAGCGTGCCCTGTGCGAAAAACTCGGGCTGACCGGACGCATCCTCATTTCCAAGGACGGCATCAACGCCACGGTGGGCGGCGAGATCGGTGCGGTCAAGCAATATGTCAAGACAACCCGCGAATACAAGGGCTTCCACGGCATCGACGTGAAATGGTCCGACGGCGGCGCGGAGGACTTCCCGCGGCTGAGTGTTAAGGTCCGGGACGAGATCGTATCCTTCGGCGCGCCAGGCGAACTCAAGGTGGATGAGCACGGCGTGGTGGGCGGCGGCACCCATCTGAAGCCCGAAGAACTCCACGAACTGGTGGAAGCCACGAAACAGGCCGGCGAGGACGTGGTGTTCTTTGACGGCCGCAACGCCTTCGAAGCCCAGATCGGCAAGTTCAAGGACGCGATCGTCCCTGACGTGGCCACCACCCACGATTTCATCAAGGAGCTCGACTCCGGCAAGTACGACGCCCTCAAGGACAAACCGGTGGTCACCTACTGCACCGGCGGCATCCGCTGCGAGGTGCTCTCCAGCCTGATGGTGAACCGCGGTTTCAAGCAGGTGTACCAGCTCGACGGCGGCATCGTCCGCTACGGCGAAACGTTCAAGGACCAGGGCCTCTGGGAAGGCTCGCTCTACGTGTTCGACAAACGCATGCACCTGGAATTCAGCGAGGATGCCAAAACGATCGGTGAGTGTGTTCGCTGTGCCTCGCCCACGAGCAAGTTCGAGAACTGCTCCAACCTGAGTTGCCGCACTCTGACCCTGTACTGCGCCGGGTGCGCAGCCAGCCCGGAGACGCTTCGCTGCCCCGAAGGCTGCGCGGCCTGAAACGTGCGTCGGCGAAGGGTCCGGCCGGCCTAGATCCGGCAGATAGGGAAGTTCAAAGCCGGGACAGCCTGTAGGCGAAATTGGCGGCGGACTGCGCTTCAACCTGGAAGTGCAACACCGTTTCCTTGGACAGGTAGATCACGCTTTCGCGCCGGGATCCGCAGCGCAGGCTGAGGTCCACCATGGTGAATTCGTCATTGCGGACTTTGAAGTCGACGCGCAGCTGGCTCCGGCACACCAGCACCAGCGCGAGGCCCCGGCTCGGTCACTGCCGGAGCGGTCGGGGCGTTCTCGGCGGGCCGCCATCCCTCGTTATACGTGTATTCACATCCGGTGAGCGCAGATCCGGCCACCAGGGCGCCCGCCGTCCACAGTACGACGGCGCCCCTCACCCGGGTGCGCGCCGGGACTGACCGGGACGGGTAAGGACCCGGACGAAGTACAGCCCTGCGGGTCGGCGGCGCCCCCTGCGTTGCGGGCATACTCCGACCCTATGCCCGGCACGGACTCAATCCAGAGCCTCGAGTAGGTGACAGGAAAGCCGGTCGTGCGGGAGTGGCCGGCAACTATCCCGCGGTTACCAGTTGGTAAGCGTAGATCACCGGCGCGTCAACGCTGGAGGCACTGAGCTCCAGCGGCCCGGATTGCGGCAGAGTTATTTTGCGGGACTCCGGCGTGCCGTAGCAGGCCGCTCCGAGGTCGGCAAGCGCTTTGCCGCCGGACCGCACTGCGAGGAAGGCCTTGCCGCCGCCTTCGCAGACAAGCGTCAATGTGTACTTGCCTGCCGGCACAGTCTCCCCATGGTCAATGGGCTGGGCGTTGAGAATCCTGCCAGAGTCTTCGGCAACAATGCCGCTGGCCGATGGCATCGCGGTGGCCTTCCAGGCCGGCACGTCGGCGTTCTCGACCGAAAGCTGCTGCGCGCAGCCGGAGGCGCCCAGGAGGACAGTTGCTGCAGCCACAGCGGAGACGGCGCGCGGCAGGGAGGAAGGAAACAGAACCATGCTGCCAATTTACCCGGCCCCGCCTGTGCTCCGTGATTCAGACCCTTGACCTTGACGCTACGTCAAAATTTATCGTTGAACCATCAGCCGGATCACAACCCCGGACTTATTCCGCCAACATACCGGGAAGAAGGAACATATGGACTGGTCCATCCAGGACATTGCCCGGCTCGCAGGGACCACCAGCAGGACGCGTCGCGGCCTGGGGCTGGGCCTGCCGGTAATCAGGCAGGTGCTCGACGACGAATCGGGCGGCCAACGCCCTCACCGGGCATTTGGCATGGCTCAAGCGGGAACAGGTCAGGCTGGCGCGGCAGATCGCGTCGGTCACTCAAACCGTCGAAGCAGTGAAAGGAGGTGGCGAAATCATGGCAGAAGACATGTTCAAAGGTTTCGACCACGCGCAGTACAAGGACGAGGTGGAGAAACGCTGGGGCAAGGACGCCTACGCGAAGGGGGATTCGTGGTGGCGCGGCATGAGCACCGACGGGAAGGCGGCGTGGAGGCAGCGCTCGCGGCGACCGTCAGGGGGAAGCCTGCCCGCCAATAGACTTGGGCGGTGAATGATTCCACGCTTTTCCTGGCCGGCAACACCCCCGATGCCCCGCGCAGCGACCGCCCCGAACTGCTGACGGCGCTCGCCGCGGACCTGCGCCGGGTGGACTACACGCTCGACGGCGTGGCCGGGCTCCTGGGCGAGTCCGCCTACCGCGCGCTGAACCGGGACCAGATCATCCCGGCTTTGCTGGCCACCGAAAGCGCCCTCCGGAATGATGCGGCGAAGGGTGGGCCTGCGAACGGTGAGAACACGGCGTCGGCGCTCGCCGCCGTCGTACGTCTCTGGCTCCTGGCGGAACCGCAAACGCGGGAAACGCTCGACGCCGCCCTGCCGGGAATCCGGTCCGACGGCCTGGTCGAGCTGGGGCTGCTTATGTCCGTGCCCGGCTCTGATCTGCCCGGCGCCGGGCAGCCGGCGCCGGATCTGCTGCAGGCAAGAGCAGATCTGCGGCCGTACGGCTGGGATTCCAACGAGGACGGCAGCGGCGGCGCCGAGCTGTGGGTGGCCAGCGACCTCGCCGCGCACCAGCAGGACGGCGTGCTGCGGCACGACTATGTGCTGGGGATCGGTCAGGCATCCACCACGCTGGTGCAGACCACCGTCCGGCGCCACGTCGCCAAGGCCCTGGATTTGGGCACGGGCTGCGGTATCCAGTCCTTCCACCTCCTGCACCATGCCGAGCACGTCACAGCGACGGACATCTCGGAGCGGGCTCTGGCCTTCACCCGGTTCAACCTGCTCCTGAATGCCCAGGCCCTGCACGTGGACCCGCAACACCTGGCGGACCGGGTCAGCCTTCGCCTGGGGTCGCTCCTGGAGCCCGTGGCCGGTGAGGAATTCGAGCTTGTGGTGTCCAACCCGCCGTTCGTCATCACGCCGCGGACGGTAGGCGAACCTGCGTCCGGGCAGTTCACCTACCGCGACGGCGGGCTGCCGGGCGACGACATCGTGGCCTCGCTCGTGGCAGCATTGCCCGGCGCCCTGGCTCCCGGCGGCACCGCGCAACTGCTGGGCAACTGGGAAATTCCCGCCGGGGCCGAGTGGCACGAGCGGCCCAAAAGCTGGATCGGTCCGGATGCGGACGCCTGGTTCATCCAGCGCGAGCAGGTGGGCCCGGAACAGTACGCCGAAACGTGGCTGCAGGACGCATCAGAATCCCGCGACCGCATGCATTACCGGGACGCCTATGCCGCGTACCTGGCGGACTTCGCGTCCCGGAACGTGGCGGGGATCGGCTTCGGCATGATCTGGCTGCGCCGGCCGCCGGCGGAAGCCAGTGCCGCCGCCATCAGCCGGTTCGAGGAAATTACGTACCCCATTGAGCAGCCCATCGGGCCCCACTTGGGCGCCGCCGTCGAGCGTTCCGACTGGCTGGCCGCCAACAGCCTGGCGGACGCGCATCTGCTCGTGGCGGACGACGTCACGGAGGAACGGCATCAGCGTCCCGGCGCCGAGCACCCGGGCGTGATCCTGCTGCGCCAGGGTGCCGGCCTGCGCCGGACCAATCTGCTCAGCACCGAACTCGCCGGATTGGTCTCCGCCTGCGACGGTGACCTCTCCGTCGGCCAGATCATCGGGGCCCTCGCGGCGCTGCTCGGCGGGAGCCTCGCGGGGGAGGACGGGTTCGACGGCGATGCGTTCCGGACCAGGCTGCTCGAGGACGTCGCGAACCTGGTCAGCGACGGTTTCCTGGTTCCCTCCGAACCTGCCGCATAGAGGTTTGGCGCGCTTTGGAACACCCCAAAACGGGGTCCTTGACGTGCCCGATGAGTCGGCGGGTTTTCCACATGAATGCGCACGATTGTCCAAAATATGGTGAACTAGGCGAGTATGGGCTCATCTGCCCGAGCAACCTTTTTCTGTAGGAGCACCGTGCCAAGCAAGGCCAAAACCGGCAAGAAACTCGTGATTGTGGAGTCTCCGGCCAAGAGCAAGACCATCGCCAAGTACCTCGGCGAGGGCTTCATCGTAGAGGCCTCCGTTGGTCACATCCGAGACCTGCCGCAGCCGTCCGAGCTTCCCGCAGAACTGAAGAAAACCTCGGTGGGCAAGTTCGCCGTCGACATCGAAAACGACTTCAAACCCTATTACGTGGTGTCTGCGGACAAACGGAAAAAGGTCACCGAACTGAAGGCCGCCCTCAAGGATGCCGACGCCCTCTATCTCGCAACCGATGGGGACCGCGAGGGCGAGGCCATCGCGTGGCACCTGCTGGAAGTGCTCAAGCCCAAGGTGCCCGTCTACCGGATGACGTTCGGTGAAATCACCAAGGAAGCCATCCAGCGCGCCATGGGCAACCTGCGCGATGTTGATACGGCACTGGTGGATGCTCAGGAGACTCGCCGTGTCCTGGACCGCCTCTATGGTTACGAGATTTCTCCCGTGCTGTGGCGCAAGGTGGCACGCGGCCTGTCCGCTGGCCGCGTGCAGTCCGTGGTCACGCGCATGGTGGTGGACCGTGAACGCGAACGCATGGCGTTCACCTCGGCTTCCTACTGGGACCTCACGGGCCAGTTTGGTGCCGGTTCCGCTTCGTTCAAGGCAAAGCTCGCCTCCGTTGACGGCGCCAAAGTGGCTTCGGGCCGGGACTTTAATGACGACGGCGTCCTTACCGCGCGCAACGCGGCGCACCTGAACGAGGAACTGGCCACCTCGCTGGCCGCAGGACTCCAGGATGCGGACTTCCGCGTCCGGTCCGTGGACACCAAGCCGTACACCCGCCGTCCAGCAGCGCCGTTCACCACCTCCACGCTGCAGCAGGAGGCCGGCCGCAAGCTGCGCTTCACCTCCAAGAGCACCATGCAGGTGGCCCAGCGGCTGTACGAAAACGGCTACATCACCTATATGCGTACCGACTCCTCGGCGCTGAGCGACGAAGCCGTCACGGCCGCCCGCCGCCAGGCCTCGGAACTGTACGGCCCGGAATACATCCCGGCGTCGCCTCGGGTCTACACCAGCAAGGCCGCTAACGCGCAGGAAGCCCACGAGGCCATCCGCCCCGCCGGTGACTCGTTCCGCACGCCGGCGCAGGTTGCCAAGCAGCTCTCCGGCGACGAGTTCCGCCTGTACGAACTGATCTGGAAGCGCACCATCGCCTCCCAGATGGGTGACGCCAAGGGCTCGACGGCGACCATCCGCCTGGGTGCAGTAGCTACTGACGGCAGGGACGCTGAGTTCTCCGCCTCCGGTACGGTCATCACTTTCCCCGGCTTCCTGGCCGCCTACGAAGAAGGCAAGGACGAAAGCCGCGGGGACGACGACTCCGACGAAGCCCGACGGTTGCCGAACGTGGCCAAGGACGATGCCCTCACGGCGTCGGACATTCTGGCTGTGGGCCACGAGACCTCGCCGCCGCCGCGCTTCACCGAAGCGTCGCTGACCGCCGAGCTGGAAAAGAAGGGCATCGGCCGCCCGTCGACCTACGCCTCCACCATCTCCACCATCCAGGACCGGGGCTACGTCCGGAAGCAGGGCTCTGCCCTGGTACCCAGCTGGATCGCGTTCTCGGTGATCCGCCTGCTGGAGCAGCACTTCACCGACTACGTGGACTACGAATTCACGGCGGACATGGAAGGCGACCTGGACAAGATCGCCAACGGCCAGGCTGTGGGTTCCGCGTGGCTCAAGCACTTCTACTTTGGTGAAGACGCAGATCCGGGCCTGCTGAGCATCGTGAACAACCTGGGCGACATTGACGCCCGGGAAATCAACTCCATTCCCATCACGGACGAGATCACGTTGCGGGTGGGCAAATTCGGTCCGTACCTGGAAAGCTCCGCCGCCACCGTTGATCCGAAGACCGGCGAAATCGTGGAAAACTCCCGAGCCAACGTCCCGGAGGACCTGGCGCCGGACGAACTGACCGCGGCCAAGGCCATCGAGCTGATGGAGACGGCCGCGCCGGAAGAACGCGTCCTCGGCGCTGACCCGCACACCGGGCACACCGTGGTGGCGAAGAACGGACGCTACGGCGCCTACGTCACCGAAGTCATCCCCGAGATGACCGAGGAACAGCTGGCCAACCAGCCCGTGGAGTACTACAAAAACGGCAAGCCGAAGCCGCCGAAGAAGCCTGTCAAGGCTAAGCCGCGCACCGGTTCGCTGTTTGCGTCCATGACGGTGGACTCCGTCACGCTGGATGAAGCGATGCAGCTGATGAGCTTGCCCCGTGCCCTGGGCGAGGACGCCGAAGGCAATCTCATTACGGTGCAGAACGGACGCTTCGGCCCGTACTTGAAGAAGGGCACGGACTCCCGCTCCATCGGCACCGAAGAGGAAATCTTCACCATCACGCTGGAGCAGGCGCTCGAGATCTACTCCCAGCCCAAGCAGCGCGGCGCCCGTGCCGCGGTAGCCCCGCTGGCCGAGTTCGGACCGGACCCCGTTTCCGAGAAGAACATCGTGGTGAAGGAAGGCCGTTTCGGGCCGTACATCACGGACGGCATCACCAACATCACCGTCCCGCGGTCCACGTCCCTGGAGGAGCTGACCCGGGAACAAGCGGTTGAACTCCTCGCTGAGAAGCGGGCCAAGGGGCCGGTCAAACGCACCACCACGGCCCGCAAGGCTCCGGCAAAGAAGAAGGCTCCAGCCAAGAAGTAAATAGGGGCGGAATTGCGCCGGGCTCTCCAACGTGGTCGAGTAGATACATGACTGAACAGCCCGGCACAGCCGATCTCACGCCGCTCAACGACCTCGAAGAGAAGCTCGCCCAGGGCGGCCAGCCCGAGGGTAGCCCGGTGGATGTCATCCTGTCCTTCCTCAACAGCGAGGTCTACGTCATCAGCACCGACGGGATCGAGGGGGAGGACTCCCAGGTGGAGCCGCTGGTATTGGCGAACGCTGACGGCGAGCCCGTCCTTGCGGTGTTCTCGCACCCCAGCCGCGTCGACGAGCAGTATCTTGAGGCGGCCCCGAACGTCCTGGGGACCCAGGGTGCAGCCATCATCGCCAACATTGGCGAGGAATTGGGCATGGTGATCAACCCCGGCGCTGCATACGGGTTTGAGATCAACCCGGAGGGCGTCGCCAACATCAAGCGCGACTTCAAGCGCGCCGATGAACTTCCGGACGGTGCACCAGAGGACGCCTCCGCAAACTGACATTTTCTGCGCAGGTTGTGGGTGAGGGCCCGGGCGGGGGAATAATGGCAGGATGCGGCTAGGCGTCCTCGATATCGGGTCAAACACTGTCCACCTTCTCTTGGTGGATGCCCACCCTGGCGCGCGTCCGGTGCCTTTTGCGTCGCACAAACGGCCCTTGTCCCTGGTCCAATACCTGGATACCGACGGCAACATCACCGACGAAGGACAGCACGAGCTGACCGAATTCGTCCTTGAAGCCTGGGAGTTCGCCGCCAGGCACAAAGCGGACGACCTGTTGGCTTTCTGTACGTCGGCCATCCGTGAAGCCACTAACGGCCCTGCAGTGCTGGCCCGGGTCAAGCACGAAACCACTGTCACCCTGCAGGAACTGACCGGCAGCGAAGAAGCCTCCATGACCTTCTTCGCCGTCCGCCGCTGGTACGGCTGGGGTGCGGGACCGATCCTGAACCTGGACATCGGCGGCGGCTCCTTCGAAATGGCCTTCGGGCAGGACGAACTGCCCGAAGTGGCCACCTCCGTCCCCTTGGGCGCCAGCCGCCTGACCCGCGACTGGCTGGCCGAAGACCCGCCTTCCGCCAAGAGTGTCAAGGAGGTGCGCCGTTATATCCGGGCCACGCTGGCCCCCGCAGTGAAGCAGTTCGACGGCTTGGGGCGCGCCAATGTTGTGGCCGGCACCTCCAAGACGTTCAGGTCGCTCGCCAGGGTCGCAGGGGCCGCCCCCAGCGCCGCAGGCCCCTACGTGAAGCGCACACTCAACGCCACGGACCTGGGCGTCTGGGCGCAGCGCATTTCAGCCATGAAGGCCGAGGACCGGCTCTTCCTGCCGGGCGTGTCCGAGGCCCGCGCGCATCAGCTCCTCGCCGGGGCCCTGGTGGCCGAGGCCGCCCTGGAAATGTTCAAGTTCAAAAAGATCAGAATCTGCCCTTGGGCGCTGCGTGAAGGGCTGATCCTGCGCCGGCTCGACCAGCTGGTCTTTGCCGGTCCGCTGGATCCGGCCCCGCATATCGTGCAGCCCGCCCCGGTGCGTCAGGCGATCGAGTCCACACCCGCCTGAAACAGCGTTAACGCGAAAGCGCCGGCGTCCGCAGCAGGAAAATGGGGGAAAACCTGCTGCAAACCACCGGCGCCTCGGGCAAACATCCCCATGCTTGCCGCATCACTCGCACCCTCAATGAGGTAATAACTACGTTAAGCGGCGAAGTTGTGTGCAAGCTGCAGCGAACATGGGAGTCCGCTGTGAATCAGTTTCGGCGGGTTCCCGCGTTGTCCCATTCGTTCCATTTCTGCAGCCGCCCAGCCGAACTGCGATGATGGAACCATGAGTAACCGAATCGCCTTTCTGGGCTGTGGATCCATGAACGAAGCCATCCTCTCGGGCCTACTGGCCGCCGGGACCAACCCCGCCGACGTCATAGCTACAGTCAGGCGTGCCGAACGCGCCGAGGAGCTGGCGTTGCGCCACCACGGCATTACCGCTGTCGCTGGCGACGAGGAACCGGACAATAACAAGGACGCCGCCAAGGGATCCGCCGTCGTAATTCTTGGTGTGAAGCCGGTGGGCATCATCGACCTGGCCCGCGAAATCAGCGGCTCCCTGTCCCCGAAGGCCGTAGTTGTCAGCGTCGCCGCAGCCGTATCGCTGGCGCAACTCGAAGCGGCACTGCCTCCCGGACAACCGGTGATCCGGACCATGCCGAACACCCCTGCGAAGCTGGGCCGCGGCGTCGTCTCCGTTTCACCCGGTACCAACTGCACGCCGGAACAGCTCCAGACAGTCAAGGACATCCTGCGGGCCGCAGGCACCGTGGTGGAGGTGCCGGAGGAGCAGGTGGATGCGGTGTCGGCCATCAGCGGCTCGGGTCCCGCCTACGCGTTCTACCTTGCCGAGGCCATGGCCGCTGCCGGCGTCGACCTGGGTCTGGATCCCGAGCTGTCGTTGCTCCTGGCGCGGGAGACAGTCGCAGGCGCGGGCTTTATGCTGGCTGAGCCGGGCGCCGATCCTTCGGCCCTGCGCAAGGGAGTGACGAGCCCTAATGGCACCACCGAACGGGCCATCGCCACGTTCGACGACCGCGGCATTCCGTCCATCATCGCCGCCGGCGCCCGCGCCGCAGCGGACCGCTCCGCAGAGATCACCAGGCAGCTCGGCTAATCCCCAGCCGCGCAGAGTTTTTGTCCAGATAATGCACCCAAAAGCGGCTTTTCGAGGCATTATCTGGACAAAAACTCCGGAGTTCTACGGCCGCGCGGCGAACCGTTCCAGCAGGTCCACATGCCCGGACACGATCAGCATGTCGCGGGCGGACACCTTGGTTTCCGGGCGGGCGTAGGTGAAGTCCTCACCGGGCGACTTCACACCCACGATGGTCACACCGTACTTGGAGCGCACCTTGGACTCATCCAGCGTGAAACCGACTGTTTCACGGGGCGGGTACATTTTCACGATGGCGAAGTCGTCGTCGAATTCGATGAAGTCCAGCATGCGGCCGGAGACCAGGTGCGCGGCGCGGACACCGGCGTCGGCCTCCGGGTAGATCACGTGGTTCGCGCCGATCCGGGTGAGGATCTTGCCGTGCGAGGGTGTGATGGCCTTGACCCAAAGATGCTCGATGCCGAGATCCACCAGGTTCACGGTGATCAGCACCGAGGACTCGATGGACGTTCCCACGCCACAAACGGCGGAGCTGAACTCCTGGGCGCCGAGCTGGCGCAGCGCATCAATGTTGGTCGCATCGGCCTCCACCACGTGGGTGAGGAGCGGTGCCCATTTCTGGACCAGGCTCCGGTCGCGTTCGATCGCCAGCACCTCGCGGCCCTGTTTCACCAGCTGCTCGGCGGTGGATGAACCGAAGCGGCCCAGCCCGATCACCAGGACCGGCGCGTTGTGGGCGGGGCGGTTGGGGGCGCCTGAGGAATTAGCCAATGATGGGCCTCTCTTCCGGGTAGTGGTACAGCTGGCTGCGCTGACGCAGGGCCAGCCCAGCTGCAAGGGTAACGGTGCCCACACGGCCCGCGAACATCAGGGCAGTGAGGACATAAACGCCCGACGGCGGCAGCTCGGCGCTGAGGTTGGTGCTCAGCCCCACGGTGGCGAAGGCGGAGATGGTTTCGAACAGCACCCGGTCCAGGGATGCGCCGCTGATCTGCAGCAGCAGGAACGCGGAGACGGAGACCAGCGTGGCGCCGGCCACGATGACGGAGATGGCCACCCGCATGGTGCCCTGCGGGATGGTCCGGCCGTACACCTTGACGTCCGCGTCGCCGCGGGCTTCGGCCGCGATCGCCAGGAACATCACGGCGATCGTGGTCACCTTGATGCCGCCCGCAGTCGACGCCGAGCCGCCGCCGGCGAACATCAGGGCGTCCGTCAGCAGCATGGTGGTGGACTCCAACTGGTTCTGGTCCACCAGGTTGAAGCCGCCGGAGCGGGTCATGACGGACGCAAAAAGCGAGTGCGTGATCTTGTCGCCGAGGTTCATGCCGCCGATGGTCCGTATGTTGTCCCACTCCATCAGGCCCCACAGCACGGTGCCCGCGGCGAGGAGGATGAAGGACACCTGGATGGTCAGCTTGGTGTGCAGGTTCCACTTCTTCCAGTTGAGCCCGTTCTGCTGCAGGACCATAACAACGGGAAAACCCAGGCTGCCGAGGAATACGCCGAGCATCAGCGGGATGAGGATCCAGGGATCGGTCTCATACGGCACGATGCCGTCTGAATGCGGGGTGAATCCGGCGTTATTGAACGAAGAAATGGCGTAAAAGACACCGTGCCAGACGGCCTGCCAGAACGGCTCGCCGAGGGTCAGGAACCGGGGGACCAGGGCAAGCGCCAGGACACCTTCGATCACCACGGACGTGGTGATGACGATGCGCAGCAGCGTACCCACTTCACCGAGCCGGCCGGCGTTGTTCATGGCCTCCTGGGCAATGAGTTTGCCGCGGACGCCAAGCTTCTTGCTCACCATGAGGGCCAGCAGGGAGGCGAGCGTCAGCGTTCCCAATCCGCCCACAAAGATGCCGATCAGGATGACCAGTTGGCCGAAAAATGACCAGTGCACCGCCGTCGAAACAACAGTCAGGCCGGTCACGCAGACGGCGGACACCGCCGTGAACAGTGCCTGGTGGATCGGAGTGGCCATACCGGTGGCGGAGGAGATGGGCAGCGACAGGAGGAAAGTGAAGATCAGGCAGACCGTCCCGAAAGCGCTCAAGGCAAGCCGTGCGGGCGACGTGTTGGCAATTTCGTCAACGAAGTCGCGGATACGGGTGAAGATCCAGAGGCCTTCGCGCCCCGGTGCGGCCGGGTGCCAGCTGGCCGGGTTCCGGGGCCTCGACTGGCGTTGCGTCATGGGGGGCTTTTCCTCGGTTGAAACTGTTTCCTCCAGTAGTAAACCACTAATGCCCGCGTTATGGCCGGGCCGGGGCCGGGTGCGCCCTCCGGTAGCCTGTCATTGATGACATTCCTGCCCGGTCTCAGCCAGCCCGCGCCGCCAACGATGGTGGTGTGGAATTCCGCCATGACGGCCTACAATTTCGGCCCGGGCCACCCGATGGCTCCCGCGCGGCTGGACCTGACGGCGAGGCTTGCAAGCAGCCTCGGCCTGCTGGACTTTGCGCATGTGTCCGTGGAGGCCCCGGAGGTTGCGTCCGATACCGAACTGGAAACCGTGCACTCGCCTGAGTTTGTGGCTGCAGTCCGCCAGGTCAGTGACGACCCGACCTCGCCGGACGAAGCCCGCGGGCTGGGCACCGACGACGATCCAGCCTTCGCCGGTATGCACGACGCCGCTGCAAGGCTTGCCGGTGGATCCCTGGCCGCTGCGTCCGCCATCCTGGACGGGTCCGCGCTCCACGCCGTGAACTTCGGCGGGGGTATGCACCACGCTGCCCGTGACCGCGCCAGCGGTTTCTGCATCTATAACGACTCCGCCCTTGCCGTCCGGAGACTGCTCGACGGCGGCATCCGCCGTGTGGCGTACATCGACGTTGATGCGCACCACGGCGACGGGACGGAAAGCATCTTCTGGGACGACCCCCGGGTCCTGACCATTTCCCTTCATGAAAGCGGACTCACGCTGTTCCCAGGGACCGGTTTCGCGAACGAGATCGGCGGTCCGCAGGCTGAGGGCAGTGCCGTCAACATTGCCCTGCCGTCGGGCACCGGCGATGCCGGCTGGCTGCGTGCTTTCCACGCAGTGGTGCCGCAGCTCGTGGGCGCGTTCCAGCCCGAAGTCATCGTGAGCCAGCACGGCTGCGACTCGCACCGCCTTGACCCGTTGGCCCATCTGAACATCAGTGTGGACGGTCAGCGTGAGGCGGCCACCGCCGTCGGGAATCTCGCTGCCCGGCACTGCGAGGACCGCTGGATCGCCACTGGCGGCGGCGGGTACAGCGTCACCGACGTTGTGCCGCGGTCCTGGAGCCACCTGATCGGCATCGCCGCCGGGCGTCCCGTTCCGCTCCGGACCCCGGTGCCGGAGGATTGGCGCGCCTATGTTTCGGACAAGTTCGGCATGGACACCCCGGGCCTGATGGGCGACGATGCGGAGCTTTGGTGGCGTTCCTGGGAAGTGGGCTTTGACCCCAACGACGCCGTGGACCGTACGGTCATGGCCACCCGCAAAGCCGTTTTCCCGCTGCACGGCCTTGATCCCTGGTTCGACTGATCCTTTTTCAACCCGCGCGGGACGGTCATGGGCGAAATAGTTGATGCCCGGGGGCGTATATGTCGCTAGGGTGGGAGTCATGGTGACAGACGACGTATTTGCCGTCATTGCGGAAGCAACCCGACGTGACATTTTGGTATCCCTGCGCGCCGGGGACAAGGCCGTGGGCGAGTTGGTGGAAGAACTTTCCGCGAGCCAGCCCACCATTTCCAAGCACCTGAAAGTCCTCCGTGAGGCGCAACTGGTCAGCATGCGGGCGCAGGGCCAGAAGCGCTATTACGCGCTGAACCCCAAGCCGCTTGAGGGGATCGTCAGCTGGCTGGAGACGTTCGACGTCGGCGCGGCAGCCGCCGTCGCCAAGTCACCCCGTGCTGTGGCGGACGCCGGCACCGAGCAAACCGTGGCTACCGCACTGCCGTACAATGCCGCCATCGCTGCCATCCTGGAGCGTCCGGGCGCCGAGCTGAGTCCCGCCGTCGTGATTCCCGGCGGCTCCGTAGCCCCGCTCAGCGACGACACCGTGCCGCAGCAGATCGGCCGCACCGTGGGCCGCGCCGCCACAAAGGCCGCGGACCTGCTGGCCAACCTCCCGAACCTCCCCAAGTTCGGCCGCAAAAAGTAGCCCCACCACTCTGAGTTTTTGTCCAGATAATGACCGGAATATCGACTTTTGGTGCCATTATCTGGACAAAAACTCAGGGCGGACGGGCGGGCGGGGCTACTAGTTGAGCAGGCGCACGTGGTTCGGGGTCAGCTCGGAGATTTTGTTGACACCGAGAAGCGCCATGGTGCGGGCCATGTCCTTCTCGAGGATCTGCAGGGTGCGGTCCACGCCCGCCCGGCCGCCGGCCATGAGGCCATACAGGTAGGCGCGGCCGATCAGCGTGAAGTCGGCGCCCAGGGCCAGGGCCGCGATGATGTCCGCGCCGCTCATGATGCCCGTGTCCAGCATGATGGCCGCGTCCGAGTTGTCCTTGGTGAAGGCTTCCTTGACGCCCGGCAGCAGGTGGAACGGGATGGGTGCGCGGTCCAGTTGGCGGCCGCCATGGTTGGAGAGCACCACCCCGTCGGCGCCGTGGGCCACCACCTTGCGGGCGTCCTCCACGGTCTGGATGCCCTTGACCACGAGCTTGCCCTTCCAGGTTTCACGCAGCCAGTCCAGGTCCTCGAACGTCAGCGTGGGGTCGAACATGGAGTTGATGAGGTCCGCCACGGTTCCGGTGTATCGGGACAGCGAGGCAAAGGTCAGCGGCTCGTGCGTGAGGAAGTTGAACCACCAGGCCGGCCGGTAGGACGCATCCAGGACGGTCTTGACGGTCAGTGCCGGCGGAATGGTCATGCCGTTGCGGACGTCGCGGAGGCGGGCGCCGGCGACGGCGGTGTCCACTGTGACCATAAGGGTGTCGTTGCCGGCCTTGGCGGCGCGCTCGATCAGCTCCAGCGACCGGTCGCGGTCCGTCCACAGATACAACTGGAACCAGTTGCGGCCGTTCGGGGCGGCGGCTGCAACGTCCTCGATGGAGGCGGTGCCCATGGTGGAAAGGGTGTATGGAATGCCGGCGGCTTCTGCAGCCTGCGATCCGGCGTACTCACCCTCGGACTGCATCATGCGCGTGAAGCCGGTGGGGGCGATGCCCAGGGGCAGCCGGGAAGGCTTGCCCAGGATGTCGGTGCTGAGGTCGACGCTGGAGACGTTGCGCAGGATGCCGGGCCGGAACTCGATGTCCAGGAAGGCCTCCCGGGCGCGGCGCAGGGTGATCTCGCCCTCGGCGGCGCCGTCGGTGTAGTCGAACGGGGCCTGCGGCGTGCGGCGCTTGGCCATGTCGCGAAGGTCCCAGATGGTGCTGGCGCGCTTCAGCCGGGCTTCCTTACTGAACTCGGGCTTCTTGAACTGCATCAGCGGGGCCAGGTCCGAATACTTGGGGATCCGGCGCTTAAGCGCGGCCGGGACTCCGGTGGTGGCCGGCTTCGGCGCGCTGCCGGTGAACACCGGGAGGTCCGCGGCATCCGGGGCTGGCGTGACCTCGGGATTGTCCGGCTGGATGGTGTGGGTCATGGCTGCCTCCGTTGGTGGGCCTGGCGCAGGGTTCGAGCTGTGGTCTAACCACACTGTAAACCATGTGGTCCAACCACATCAACTAGCATGGTCTTATGCGTACGCACCAACTTGTCCTGGCGTGGATCGAACGGCAGCTCTCCGACGGAGCGCTGAGCGTGGGCGGACGCCTGCCTGCGGAGCGGGCACTCGCCGAGCAGCTGGCCGTGTCAAGAACCTCGGTACGAGAGGCCATCCGGATACTGGAAGCCATGGGGGTGGTCCGCGCCGGGGTTGGCTCCGGCCCGGAAGCGGGGACTGTGGTGATTTCGGATCCGACGGCAGCGCTCGGCTCGGCGCTTCGGCTCCACGTCGCCACCCAGCACCTGCCCGTGTCTGACATCGTGGAAACGCGCATCCTGCTGGAGACCTGGGCGGCCGCCCGGGCAAAGCCCGATGCTCCGGAGCTCGAACTGGCCGCCACGCTCCTAGGCGAGATGGACGCCGTCGAGCGCGTTGCCCGGACGGCGGATGACTTCCTGGCGCTGGATATCCGGTTCCACCTGGCCCTCGCGGACGCCGCCGGTAACGCCGTGGTCAGCGCCATGATGGGCTCGCTGCGCGAATCCATCCAGGGCTACACCGCCCGGTTTACGGCAAATCTCCCGGACTGGGCTGCCACGGCGTCGCGCTTGCAGGCAGAGCACCGCGACATTCTGGCCGCCATCAGGAACGACGACGGCGCGCACGCGGCCACGCTGGTGGCTGCCCACATCGAGGGCTACTACCGCGAGGGCGGGGTTGGGCCCGCGGCGGAGGAATAGTGCGGGTCAGCCGGGGGCTGCAGTACGGCGCGCCTTGGCCGGGCCACTGCTGGCCCGGATTTCCAGGCGCGGCTGGTACCGGCCGCCCGGGACGTCGTGGCCTTCCTTGCGGATGAGTGCCCGCAGTTCACGCCAGGCCTGGCCGCCGGGCTCGGCAATGGGGACTGCCGCGGTGGTCAGTGTGGGCGTGGTGTAGCGGGCGAACGGGATGTCGTCGAAGCCGGTGACGGAGATGTCGCCCGGAACGTCCACGCCGCGTTCGTGCAGGCCGCTCATCAGGCCCATGGCCACGAGGCCCTCGAGCCGGAGGCCATTGGAGGCGCTGCCTGCCGGGCCGGCCAGGAAGGCCAGGCGCGTATGCCCGAGGCCCACCAGGTATTCGGCCAGGTCCTGGACTCCCTGCCCGTGGTCCACCACAAGGCTCGGAATCCCGGCAGCCGCCGTCGTCCGGTTGATCAGGACCAGCGGGTGCAGCGATGGTGCGATTTCCTCGAGCTCAGCGTCGCTCATGCGCGGGGCACAGAGCACCAGGCCGTCGCAGCGCCGGCGGGCTTCGTCGGCCAGGATGGCTGCCTCGCTGGAGGCCTCGAAGGAATCGGCAATCAGGACGCGGTAGCCATCCTCCGCCGCAGCCCGGCTCAATCCGCGCAGGATCGCCTGGAAGGTGGGGTTGGCGAGGTCCGGCACCACAATGCCGATGGTGTCCGTCTTTCCAAGCGCGAGGCTGCGCGTTCGGCGCGCCGAATGTTGGCTGGGCCGCCGCAGAAAAAGACCTTTCAGCCAGAAAACGCTTTCTCTGGGAGAGGCTAAGGGTTGACGGGACCGCGCGTCTATTTACAGAAACCATGTAGCGGCACTGAGAAAACGCTTTCTGTCCTGCCGCAGCACGGCCGAGTGTCAACGTCTCCGAAGGGACCCTCATGGTCAACACAGCCGAATCGAGTTCTGCTACCGCTGCCTCCACCTCCGCTCCGGAGCCAGGTGCGGGCAGCAGGGCCCGCATCGCCCTCATCGGCAACGGTGGGCGCTCCGAGATGTATATCCGCGCTATTTTCGGCACGCACGAAGACACCGCCGAGCTGGTGGCGTTCTCCGACGTCAACCCCGGCCGCGTCGAGTTCTACCAGAAGCTCATCCAGGAGCTCGGTGCTCCGGGTCCCGTGGCCTCGTTTGACCCCGCTGACCTCACCGCCTTCTTCCAGGCCAACAACATCGACCGCATTGTGGTGACCACGCCGGACTACACCCACGCGGACTACATCGTGGAGGCACTCGAGGCGGGCGCCGACGTCGTCGTCGAAAAACCCCTCACCATCGACGCCGAAGGCTGCCGCCGCATCACCAAGGCCGTGGCAGAAACCGGCCGCAACGTGGTGGTCACCTTCAACTACCGCTACTCTTAGTCCGCCCTAATCCAAACGGAACCAACATGAGCAGGATCTTTGTCAGCGGCGGCTCCGGCCGAAGCGGGCCACGAGGTCACCTCGGTGGGCGCGACGGCGGTCCGCCGCTTCCAGCGACCGGTCGCCTACCAAGACGCTCCGGAAACGTTCCTGCACCCGGCACTGCGTGAGAGCAACCCGCTGGGCATCCCGCGCCGCGTGGACGGTGCGCTGGTTCTTACGTAACTGTCCGAACTTCACCCGTGTGCCGACGTCGCAGTCCTGGCTAAGAGACATTTTTTCGGTGTATAGCCAATACGCCCACTTCCTTAAAACGAGACGGTCCTCCGGCTGCCGTTCCCGAGGGAAGGGTTGTTTCGTTTACGAAGCGCTGAGCGGGCGTTCTGAAGGAGACGTTGTTCCTACGAAGTGGCAACGAGCTCTAGTTCGAAGCCATCGGCGTTCACGAAGTAAGCGGCGTAGTATTCGGGCCCGCCAGCGTTCGGGTACTTGTCCACGAAATGGGGCTAAATCTTGAACCGCTTGGGATATGAGAATTATCAGAATTGGTAAGGCCCGCAGAGGAGTCTGGAAAAGGAGCCGCAGCATTCCAGGACGGCCGGTGAGGTTTCGTGTGCTGGCGGGTAATTCCGTAGGGTCTGCGGTGAGCAGCCCTTACTTGGGCAAGAAGAACTCCAGTGCGATGCCGTCTGGGTCTTTGAAGTTCAGTGCCGTGCCATACGGGGCGTCGATGGGCCCGCTGTGGACCACGCCGATAGTATCCAGATGCGCGGCCCATTCGACGAGTTCCGCTGCGCTGGATACGGAAAAACCCACATGGTCCAGGCCCGGATTGCGTTCACTGAAGCGGCCCTCGCCGGAAGCTGCGCGATGCTCTGTGAGTCCCAGTGACACCCCTCCACCGAGATCGAATTTACGTCGGATAAACGGCCCATCGAGCATTGTCCCGGTGGGCTCTGTATCCCACAGACGGGAGTAGAAAGCGACGCTGACCTCAACGTCGGTCACGGTAAGAGCGAGGTGGTCAATAGCAGGCAACGCGGGCATCAGGACTCCTGGTGGGGAAGGCGGGGAAGAGTCCGCCGAGGTATGAGTCCAAATCGTCTCACAGGCCCGCGGATGCCGATTTTTCCCCGCGGTCACAAATGCCGATGACGCATGCTTAGCTGCGTCTTATCCCCGTCGCAACGGCTGCAGGTCGCTGCTTTGTGAGCCGTCGGCGTTGTACGCCCAGCATGGGCATTTGCTTGGAGGTGAAAGTCCTCTGAAGGTGAAGGTGGTTTAACTACTAGCTAATGGCAACTGGGCGACATCGTGACTCCAGCCTCGCCGCCCGGCGCGGACCGATGAAGGCACTCGTCGGGATCGAACGCGCCATGCTCACCGCGGCCTGGCACATGCTCACCACCGGCGAACTCTACAAAGACCCCGGAGCCGACTACTTCAGGCTGCAAGCACCAGCCAAAACCAAGGCCCGCGCGATCGGAAGGCTCGAATCCCTGGGCTGCCAAGTGACCCTCGCCCCTGCAACCCACCGGATAATCCTGTCCCAAAACGCCGACCGCCAGATCATTCAGTCAACGGGACAACGTCACCGCAATTTTCATGTCAGAAGGAAAATGAACGCACCGACGAACGCCATTCGGGTGGCGGTAAAAGCGCCAAAAAAATTAATGAAGCCGATTATCGCCAGGCCGAGTCCAAGAAGCAGCAACCCCAGTTCCGACACTAAGAGGGCCAGACGTTCGATCTGCGACTTGAGCCGTTGCGCAGTCCTTTGGTGTATCGACGGAGGGCCAACGAGACAGCTGCAGCTGCTCCTGCGCCTATGGCAGTCACTGCCAGGGTTGAAATGGCCGCTCCCCTTGCCAACGACATAAGCATGACTACCAGAATCGCGGTGAGATAAAGGGCAAGCACCATCAGCCCGATTCCGATGGTTTCCAAGGCACGAAGCTTGGTTGGGGTCATGTCAGCAGAGTACGGCAGACAGACATGGAAATCTGCCCGTTGAGGGTTCCCCTATCGGGACACCAAAACCTGCGATCCACAGGCCAGGACGGTGCGTGATCAAGTCCACGGAGGCGCCAGCGACTAAAGCGACCTCAACGTTGGGCCTCTCGCAGCGCTCCCCGCGCCCGCAGACCGCTCTCCGGAAAAACCGGTCGAGACGACATTATGAGCCGGGATCGGTAGTTGGGGGAACGCATGGATCCGCTCTTCGCGGAGGCCTGTCCCGGGTTGTCGGAGTCGAGAGCGTCAAACTGCGCCGGCCCATCGACGTTCGCCGGTGGCCCGATGCATTTCCCTGGAACGTGTGTGAAGGTCCGCAGCCGGAATGCGCCGGACTTCACGAACCTGAACACTCACATCACGTGCCTCCGGCTGCGTGGCCCGCCTTTCCATCGGGGAAACATCGGCAATCAGCCCCATGCCGGCGTACTCACGCACGGCGGCGATACCGGCAACAGCTGCGGTCTTGTTGTCAAAAGCCTTGGAAACTGCCATCACGGTGCCATCCGGCGCAGTCAGGCGGAACCTGAAATACGACTCCGCGTCAACGAACAGTTCGAACATTCCGGCCATAGCAATCCTCCCGGTCTGCGGGATCCGCCCCTGCGGCGTCGTTGCCACGGAGCAGGCGCGGACGCGCCCTTGCGTCCACTTCCCGCTGGTTTTGTCCTGCAATCCAAACGATCAGTTCATCATGTGCTCAATGAGTCTCGCTCACGACAGCCAGTATCCACAAGACCCCCAGCCCGATCACCTGGCATGGAGATGTTCCGGAACGTACGTCCCGGTTTCTCCGTGCCCTCTAACAGCTGGACCGTGTCCTCGATCTCCACGCCGGGTCCCGCCGGTTTCCAGGTGAACGGCTGGTAGAGCACCACGGCGTACGTGGTTGCCGCAGTGACGCGCGGATCCCGTCCGGCATACCCCGCCGGTCCGCCCTGATGGTGCTGCTCCCACTGCTCCGCGCCGAAACCGTGGCGGACGTAGGCCGCTTTGTTCTCGCCGAAGATGAGGTCCGGCCGGGCGCACACCACGGCCATCGCGCGGCGGCCCAGGGGTGCATGCGTGGCCAGCGGGGGGCGGAAGTCGCGCCGGGTGCTGCCGTTGCACAGCAGTACCAGCGGCTCCGCTTGATGGCACGGACCGCTGTAGAGGGGGGCGGCGTGCGGCGGCCCCTGTCCGCAAGGGTCACGGCTGCGGTCAGCTGCGACGGCGGCGTAGCAGCGGTTGTTGTCTAACTCATGAGTTGTCCCCTTGTGTCTTGACCAATGTCTCGATGCCTTCGGTACCCAAAATCACGTCGGCAATGAACACGGTCACGCTGCGGCGAACGGGGACGCCGGGTTTGGCAATAACAGGCGCATCCCAGGCCAGCGATTGGCCAACACCGGCGTATCCGTCCACGCGGACGATCCACGGGTCCGTTGAATCCGCCGCGGCCACGAACACGAGCGTGGCCGCGCTGCTTGGGCGAGTCCCGCCGTCGAACGTTCCCGCCGTGAACCCGCCAGACCACGCGAGCCAGGGTGCGATGCTCCCGTGCACGGCGGACTTACCCGCCGCCGAATAGGGCCAGACGTTCGCCGGTGGAAGGCCCGACGGCGGCTAACGTCCAGGTACGCTGTTCGGTCAGGATTGGAGCGCCGTCGGGTCCGTTTCAGGAGAGTTTCTCGGTCAGCCCGCCGTCGGTGGCGGCCGGTTTACCGGTCCGGACGATGCTGCCGTGGTCCGGCCGCCAGACGTACTCGCCTGCCGCCCGGGTGTAGGTGCGGCCACCCCGGAAATTGGTGCCGTCCGCAGCATAGCCGCGTGCTAGTCCAGCGTGTTTTGCGCGGCCGGGCGGCTCCGGAAAACCGGCACGGGCGGGCCGACCTATCCCATACCCAGCGGCGCTGCCCAGTTGCCGTCCCGGCCGCCGCCGCCTTCCTGATACTTGCCGCATCGTGTGCAGCGCCGGTAGCGGCCGCCGTCGTCAGTAGATTGGATGTGCCAATCGTGGCGCAGGTTCAATTTGCAGAGCAGGGCTTTGAGCATGATGTTCTCCGATCCAATAGCAATGTCATCAGTCGGGCCTGATGTTCTGGTTGAGGCTGAAGAAGTTGGCTGGGTCGTACTTCCGCTTTAGTGCTTTGAGGCGGTCGTACTTAGCGGCCCCGTAGGCCTGCCTGACCCGCTCCTCGCCCTCTTCCATCAGGAAGTTCACGTAGACGCTGGTGTGGTGGGGCGCGAGGGCAGACCAGTAGTCACGGGCCCATTGCCGCTCAGCATCGAAGCCCTCGGCGGTCTTGCTGTTGCCGTTGATGTTGAAGGTAAACCCGGCCTGGCGGCCATTGAAGGCCGTGGCACCATCGTCGATCCGCCCCACAGCGCCGCCCATCTGCCACAGGGCGATGCTGGTGACCGGCGAGGTGATGCGGCTGCCGTGCTCGGCCACGATGTCGATGACGTCGTCGCTAAGGGCCGCCACATCACAGGACTTGACGTAATAATGCCAGCCGTGGGGGAACGACGGATCGAACGTCCGCTGATGCTCCAGAAACAGCTTCGGCCGGCAAAAGTCCAACACGGGCGAACCGAATTCCTTGAGCGGCCGCAGGACCCGCTCGCCCTCATCGATGGGGCCCGCGTAACAGGCCGTGACAGCAAGGACGCGCTTGCCCACCAGCTCCGGCGGGACAATCGGCAACGCCGGCGCCCTCCGCTGCACGGCGATGGTCATCAGCTCGTCGGGGCAGTCTGCGATCCAGTCGCGGTAAAACCGCAGCACCTCCGGTGCGTCTTCCATCGGCCAAAAGACCGGCCCGGCCATAACGTACGGCCCAACAGGGACAAGCCGGAATTCGAAGTCGGTGACAATTCCGAAGTTCCCGCCGCCACCCCGCACGCCCCAGAAGAGGTCGGCGTTCTCGTTCTCGCTTGCCTTGACCAGTTCGCCGTCTGCGGTGACCACGTCGACAGACAGCAGTTGGTCGATCGTGAGTCCATACTTGCGCATGACCCAGCCGATGCCGCCGCCGAGAGTCAGGCCCGCCATCCCGGTGTGGGTGACGATCCCAGACGGAACTGCGAGGCCGAACTCCTGCGTCTCGCGATCGAGCTCGCCGAGCAGTACCCCGGCTTGGACACGTGCCGTTCCCGCCTCGGGGTCCACCCGGATGCCCTTCATGGGCCCGAGATCGATGACCATACCGCCGTCGCAAACTGACAGCCCGGGAAAGCTATGACCGCCTCCCCGCACAGAGACCCGCAGGTTCTGCGTGTGGGCGAACCGGATGGCAGCTCGCACGTCTGCGACGCCGGTGCAGCGGGCAATAAGTGCGGGACGGCGGTCAATCGATCCGTTCCACACCCTGCGGTGCTCGTCGTAACCTGCGTCAGCCGGGCGGACAAGGTCGCCCTGAAAGGACGTCTGTAATTCATCGACGGCAACGCCGTTGATCTCCGTGCTTTGTGCCATGGGACTCACGGACCTCTCGCTCTCCCTGCAGAGTCCCACCGTTGGCACCAACTGGCAAGAGGAAATTGCGGGAGCTCGGACGCCCGCCAGGGCAGGCCTGGCCGCTGACTGGCGGGGAATGCCTAAGGGGAGGTTTCCGCCGGGGCCGTGCTCTGCCGAACCACCAGTTCGGGGCTGAAGAGGACGGCCCGGTGCTTTGGAGTGTCAGACTCGAGCTCCTCGGCCAGCAGCTCGATGGCCGTGCGCTCCAGGGCTTCGGTGGGCCGCCGGGTTCCTCAGCGCCCTGGGCCTGCCCAGGGCGCTGTTCCCGCCGCAGCTCTCCCGCCTGTAGCCGCTCCTTGAGGCAGGACGCACGTGTCCTATCGCGTCATCAGCGGCGCCCCGGACGTATTGTGTGACGTAGGATCTCCGATAGGAACCCGACGAGACAGGACCGGACGGCAGCATGCCCCTCTTCGACCTCCCCCTTGACCAGCTCCGCGGCTACACCTCGGGGGTCACCCCGCCCGCGGACCTGCAGGACTTCTGGGACGCCACGCTCGGCGAGGCCCGGACGTTCCCGCTCAACGCAACATTTGAGCCGGTGGAGAACCATTTGGCGGTCATCGACACGTTCGACGTCACGTTCAACGGCTACGGCGGCTCGCCGATCAAGGGCTGGCTGCACCTCCCTGCGAACCGTAGCGCCGGAACCCCGCTGCCCGTCGTTGTGCAGTACATCGGCTATTCGGGCGGCCGCGGCCTGGTCAACCAGGACACCAAATGGGCGCAGGCCGGTTACGCGCATTTCATCATGGACACCCGAGGCCAGGGCTACGGCGGGATCCTCGGCGAGACGGCGGATCCGCACCCGTCAGCAGGCGAAGTGGCCTACGCGGGCCTCATGACCAGGGGTGCAGGCAGCCGCGAGGACTACTACTACCGCCGCGTGTACGTGGACGCGTTCCGTGCGGTGGAAGCGGCGCAGTCCCACCCGGAGGTGGACCCGTCGCGCGTGGTCCTGGCCGGCCTCAGCCAGGGTGGCGGCATCGCGGTGGCGGTTGCCGGGCTGGTGGCGGGAAGGCTCGACGGCGTCATCGCCGCGCTGCCCGACGTCCCCTTTTTGCAGGACTTCCCCAGGTCCATCGATATCGCGGCCCGCGGCCCCTATCCGGAAATTGCGGCTTTCCTGGGCAGGCATCGGGACCGGTATGAGCCGATGCTCGCGGTCCTGAACTATTTTGACGGCGTTAACCTGGCCAGGGCAGCCACCGTGCCTGCCCTTTATTCGGTGGCGCAGATGGACGATGTGTGCCCGCCGTCCACGGTGTTCGCCAGCTTCAATGCCTACGGCGGCGACTCCACGGCACTATCCGCGGCGCAAAAGCAGATCGAGGTCTACCGGTTCAACAACCACGAAGGCGGCCAGGAGCACCACTGGATCAGGCAGCTGCAGTACCTCCAAAGGCTCCTGGCCTGACGCCGCGCAACGTTACGGCCTCGATTTTGCGGCCGTGGCAGCACACGGTTATGGTTTGCCTATGACAAACCGTTGGTATGCGTATTTTTCGTTGGCTCTGGAGGAGCCCGCGTCTAACTGACACGCATCCATCTTCCTTCAGAGCCAACAGGGCAGAGATCATTCTCTGCCCTTCGCCATTTCTCCGGCGGGTTCTGATCTGGGCCCGCTTTCCTATCTGGAACAGGACCCGAACATGAGCACCGCGACAGCCACTCCCGCAAAATCCACGTCCAATCTGCGCGTCAGCGAATTCACGCCGCTCCCCACGCCCCAGGAGCTCATCGCCGAGCTGCCCATGGACGCCCGGGTGACGGACGTCGTCGAGCGTGGCCGCGACGAAGTCCGGGCCATCATGGACGGCGTGGACGACAGGCTGCTGGTCATCGTAGGCCCCTGCTCCATTCACGATCCCAAGGCTGGACTGGAATATGCCCGCCGGCTGGTCAGCCAGGCAGAAAAGCACCGTGACGACCTCCTGATCGTGATGCGCACCTACTTCGAGAAGCCCCGCACAACGGTGGGCTGGAAGGGCCTGATCAACGATCCTCGCCTGGACGGCAGCCACGACATGGTCACGGGACTCCGGACCGCCAGGGAGTTCCTGCAACAGGTCACCGCGCTGGGACTGCCCACCGCCACCGAATTCCTGGAACCCATCAGCCCCCAGTACATGGCGGATCTGATCTCTTGGGGAGCCATCGGGGCCCGCACCACCGAAAGCCAGATCCACCGCCAGCTAGCCTCCGGGCTCTCCATGCCCATCGGATTCAAGAACGGGACCGACGGCGACCTCCAGGTCGCGCTCGACGCGTGCGGCGCCGCCGCTGCCGCCCAGGCCTTCCTGGGGATCGATGGTGACGGCCGGGCCGCGCTGGTGGCCACCGCGGGGAATCCGGACACCCACGTCATCCTCCGCGGCGGACGTAAGGGACCCAATTACTCAGTGGCCGAGGTCGAAAGCGCCTCCGGCAAGCTCGCCGGGAAGGGGCTCAACCCCCGGCTGATCGTGGACGCCAGCCATGCCAACAGTGGTAAGAGCCACCACCGGCAGGCGGAAGTGGCATTGGAAATCGGCGCGCAGTTGGAGGACGGCGGCGAGGCGGCACAGGCCATCGCTGGCGTGATGCTGGAAAGCTTCCTGGTGGGCGGTGCCCAGAACCTGGATGTCACCGAGCACGCGGCGGCCCGGCCGGAACTGGTCTACGGCCAGAGTGTCACGGACGCGTGCATGGATTGGGACGTATCCGTTTCGGTCCTTGATCAGCTCGCGGCGTCCTCCCGGAAGCGGCGGACCTCTTAATCATTGCCCGGATGACTTTCACTACAGCCCCATGAACCTCTAGAGTATCTAACACATGGTTGGTGGATGGCTCAGCATCGGCACACCGCAATGAAACACAGCTGGGGTTACTGTCGTCATCCATCAGCAAAGGAATAGCGAAATGTCCGCAGAACAGAACTTCTCGAACGCGAAGTTCCTGACCGTCGCCGAAGTGGCCGAGGTCATGCGCGTCTCCAAGATGACCGTTTACCGGTTGGTCCATTCAGGCGAAATGCCCGCGGTGCGTTTCGGCCGGTCGTACCGGGTGCCGGAAAACGCCGTCGAGCAGTACCTTAAGGGTGCTGTGGTGGACGGACACACCGAAACCGCCTGAGCATTACCTGCGGTCAGTTGGCATGCCCAAGAAGCGGTACCCTGTTAAGGAACGTTTTACGTCATTGTAAGAATCTGTCAGTTGTTTCAGTTCTGTAGCTCTGTCCACGGACCTTTTCCATCAGACAGGTACTGCATCTAGTTTGTGAGGAACTTTCGTGGGTTCAGTTATTAAGAAGCGTCGCAAGCGTATGGCCAAGAAGAAGCACCGCAAGTTGCTTCGTAAGACCCGTCACCAGCGCCGTAATAAGAAGTAGAGATACTTCAACAAGCGTGAAATGCCCGTTGCCTATCCGGCAGCGGGCATTTTTTTGCGTGTGAGCGGCCGCGATGCGCTCCTACGTGAAACGTCGACGGCGCCAGTTGCGGCGGCGGTTATGCCCGGGGGCCGCGCATCCGGGAGTATCCGCGCCAGAGCCCGTACACGGCGCCACCGGCCGTTGCTGCCTTGAGGCCCAAGGTGGCAGCGCGTCGGCCGGAACGGAAGTCGTAGACCGGCCAGTTGTTGTCCCGTGCGTGGCGGCGGAGCCTGGCATCGGGGTTGATGGCTACCGGGTGCCCTACCAAGGTCAGCAGCGGGATGTCGTTGTATGAGTCGCTGTAGGCCCAGCATCGCTTCAGGTCCAGGCCTTCGGTGTCTGCCAGTTCCCGGACGGCCACAGCCTTCGCTGCACCATGCAGGATGTCGCCCACCAGGCGGCCGGTGTACATGCCGTCGGCAACCTCGCCAACCGTGCCCAAGGCTCCTGTCAGGCCCAGCCTGGTGGAAATGACGGTGGCGACCTCAATGGGGGTGCCGGTGACCAGCCAGACCCGCCGGCCCACGCGGAGGTGCTGCTGCGCCAGTGCCTTGGCGCCGGGCCAGATCCTGGACGCGATCATTTCGTCGTAGACCTCTTCGCCCAAGGCCTTGACGTCTTCCACCGTGATGCCGGCAACGAGGGTGAGGGCTGAATCGCGGACAGCGTGGACGTCGTCCATGTTCTCGCCACGCGTCACAAATTTAAACTGCTTCCACGCAAACCCTGCAGCCTGCGTCAGCGTAAAGGCTCCGCGCTGGTGCATCTTGCGGGCAACGTGGAAAAGGCTGGCGCCCTTCATGAGGGTGTTATCGACGTCGAAAAAGGCGGCTTCGCCGGTCTGCATCAACGCATCCGGCTGGGTCACCACAGCGACGTATTTCTCCTCGGGCATGTCCACGAGTCTAGTCAATACTCGGTGGCCAGGATTTCAGTGCCAGTGCCAGTGGGGCGTTACGGTTAATGCATGGCAAAACCCGAGGTAGTCCTCATCACCAAAGCAGACTGTCACCTGTGCGCAGCCGCGCGCGACGCCGTCGGACGCGTTACTGCGTTGCTGGGACTTGGGTGGACGGAACAGCTGGTGGATGAGCTGCCGGAACTGCGTGAGCGGTACGCGGAGGAGATCCCCGTGGTTCTGGTGGATGGAATCCAGCGCGATTTCTGGAAGATCGACGAAGCCCGGCTGGAGCGCGTCCTCCAACGCGCCATGGCCTGATAGGAAAGCGGCCTCGCCGAATGACGCCGGCTTTGTTGGCACTAGTGGCGGGGCTCTAGAGTGGAGTCACGACGCGATGGGATGGAGGGGATAGTGACATCACTGGATTCATCTCCCCAGGCTGTCCAAGGTGCAGAGAATGCCCAGGGGACACCGCCTGGCCACGGTCCGCAGCCTGTCCACGGTACAGAGGCGGCCAAGCAGATCCCGCCCGCAGCAGTGGCACGGCTGACCATCTACCTGCGCGCCCTTAACACGCTGCTGTCCGACGGCGTCGAACGGGTATCTTCGGAGTCCCTGGCGGAAGCATCGGGCGTGAGCTCGTCAACCCTTCGCAAGGATCTCTCTTACGTGGGCTCCTACGGCACGCGTGGCGTGGGCTACGAAGTGCAGTACCTGAGCCGCCACATCTCCGCAGCCCTGGGGCTGACCCACGACTGGAAGGTCGCCATTGTTGGCGCGGGTAACCTCGGCAAAGCCCTGGCCCGCTACGGCGGTTTCGAGTCCCGCGGGTTTGACGTGGTGGCCATTTTCGACGCCGACCAGATGGTGGTGGGCAATGAGGTGGGCTGGCTGCGGGTCAGCGACGCCGCGGACATGGAGGCGGTGCTGCAGCGGACGGGCGCAAACATGGTGGTCCTTGCGCTTCCGGCCACCGTGGCGCAGGCCGTGTGCGACCGCGTGGTGGCTGCCGGCGTCCACAGCATTCTCAGCTTCGCCCCCGTCATGCTCCAGGTCCCCGAGGGCGTGAACCTGCGCAAGGTGGACATGGCCACCGAGCTGCAGATCCTCGCCTATCACGCCCAACGGGCGCAGACCCCGGACCAGTCCGCCTAGTTTCGTTGGCCGATGGCTGGGTCCACGCCCGTTGAGGTTGTGGATTCGAGCTGGGTGGTGCTACTGGCCGTACGGGTTGCCAGGCGTGCTGCCCGGTGCGCCGTAGGGGCTGGCGAACGGCTGCGGCTTGCGGAAGTACGGGGCCGCCGCCGGCAGGTAGAGCAGCACGATGGCCGCGATTCCCGCCAGAGTCCCCAGGGTTCCGAAGCTCGGTACGCCGAAGAGGCCAAAAATTGACAGTGCCGCGAAAACGGTGCCGAGGATACGGGCCCAGTTCTTGCCCTTCCGGACGAAGAACGCCACGAGTGCGTACAACCCCGCACCGATAATCGCGAAGACTACGAGCGATCCGGCAAGGATGCCCTTAAAGTCTTCGTAGTTGAAGTCAGCAGGGGTGGCGCCGCTGCTGAGCATGGCGTCGTCGAACGCATTCCGGATCTGAGGATCGTCAAGCCTGCCGATGCCCATCAGCAGGCTGATGACGTACACAACACCCGCGCCGATCAGCAGCCAGAACGAGATATTGACCAGCCGGGGCACCCCGTTCGATCCAGTGACCTGCGGCTGTTCTGAGGGGTACTGCGCGTAAGGGTACTGTCCGTACGGCGGCTGGCCATACGGCGGAGGTGTGGGCTGGCCGAACTGCGGCGGGGTGTTCTGCCCAAACTGCGGGGTGTTCTGCCCATACTGCGGCGCCGGGGGAGTCTGCTGGCCATACTGCGGGGCGTTCTGGCCATACTGCGGGGCGTTCTGCCCGTACTGCGGCGCAGGTGGCGTGGGCTGCCCGAACTGCGGGCTGTTCTCGCCGTATCGGGGGGCTGGCGGTTGATTGCCGGGCTCGGGCTCGTTCGGGACAGGAGGCGGGACAGGCGTGCTCATGAGCGGTCCTTTGCAGGTCGGATGTCAGTTCGGCTGCTGGGTGCAGTCCAACTGGCCTGCCCCCAGTACGGCTTAGTTCCCACCGTACCCCCGGCGCATGCCGCGGGGGATCATTCCAGAGAGGTATTCGGGCGGAAGCCAGCCCGGTTCGTTCACGGCCCAGCTTTCAGCGGATATTCGTGCGCACACGGCTGTCTATCCACGTTCGTCAACGCCCATATCAGCCCGGCTAACAGCCCGGCTGGCCGGGTGAGATGCGTCTACGCGCGTCCCTTGACGGAGGTGAACCAGGCCTGCGAGTTCGGCAGCCACATCAGGACGGTTGCCGCGGCGGAGATGAGGAAGCCCAGCCAGTTGTTGCCGATCCCGCTGCCGCCGCCCACACTGCCGCCGATCACGGCGAGCACCAGTGAAACGCCGGCGACGATCGTGAGGGCCAGCCGGGCCCACTCCTTGCCCTCCTTCATCTTCAGGGCCAGGACAATCTGGGCCGCGGCCAGGGCGAGGGCCACCAGGATGAGTAGGAGGAACACAGCAGCCAGCCCGGGTGCCACAACGAACAACGCCAGCGAGCCCAGCACTGCCAACAGGCCGCCAAGGACTCCCAACATGCCGCCGATGAGCCAGATCCAGTACGAGACCTTGAGCTCGGTGGGCAGCCCGGTCACGCTGAACATGCCGGAGAAACCGCCCTTGGGCATAACGTCATTAAAGCTGTGAGGGCCGTCGGTAGGCATCGCAAATTGGAAGCCGCCCGGTTGGCCCGGCTGGTTGTAGGCCGGGCCCGGCTGACTGTACGGCTGGGCCGGCTGCGGGAAACCCTGCGGCGGCTGGTAGCCGGCGGGCGGAACGTTGCTGGCCGGAGGAGCGCTGCCGGTAGGCGGCGGTGTGACAGGCGGCTGGGCACCGGGCTGCTCGGCGCCGGGCTGCTGAGGCTGCTGGGGCCGTGGCACTTCACTGTTGCTCATGGGTCTCACTGTAGACCGCGGGTTCGCCGGTATCTAGGGGACAAAACAAAGCACCCCCGCCGCCAGATTCCGGGTAGGGCGGCCGGGGTGCTTCAGGATGAAAACTATGCTGCGGGTGCGATGAACGCGAGCTCCAGGTTGATGGCAACCTTGTCGCTGACCAGCACGCCGCCGGCTTCCAGTACGGCGTTCCAGGTCAGGCCAAAATCCTTGCGGCTGATGATGGTTTCCGCGGAGACGCCGGCGCGGGTCATGCCGAACGGGTCCACAGCCACGCCGTTGAACTCGGTCTCGAGGGCAACCGGGCGGGTGACGCCCTTGATGGTGAGGTCCCCGGTCAGCTCGTAGCTGTTGCCCTTGGCCACGAGGCCGTTGGAGACGAAGGAGATTTCCGGGAACGTCTCGACGTCGAAGAAGTCTTCGCCGCGGACGTGGCCGTCGCGGTTGACATCGCCGGAGTCGAAGCTGGCTGTCTGGATGATGGCGCTGACCTTGGAATCGGCCACGTTGGCGGCGAGGTCCAGGGTTGCCGCGGCATCCTTGAACTGGCCGCGGACCTTGCTGATGCCTGCGTGCCGGACGGTGAACGCGATCTCGCTGTGCGAGTTGTCGAGGGTCCAGGTGCCGGTGGTGACGTCTGCGGGAAGAGCCATGGTGTTTCTCCTTAGGGTTTGTCAGGTGGTATATCCGGATAGCTTGACGCTTCATCTGTTGAATCCTCAACTATCCGCTGCATTCAGTATAAACATGCATTTGCATGTTTTGTTCCCCGTTCCGGAACATTTTTCCAAAAAATTGAGTTCTACTGGATGTAGAAGATTTCGGATCGCACGCCATCTTTGAGAAACTGGTAAACATGCCCCAATCCACTGTCCATCTGCTCCGCCATGGCGAGGTCCACAATCCTGACCGCGTTCTCTACGGCAGGCTGCCCGAATTCCACCTCTCCGAACTGGGCCGGGAAATGGCGCAGACGCTCGCCGACCACTTCGCCGAGCGCGCCGCGCGCGGCGCCAGGATCGTCTACCTCGCATCGTCGCCGCTGGTCAGGGCTCAGGAAACGGCCGCTCCCACTGCTGAGGCGCTGGGCCTGGAAATCCACACGGAGGGCCGCATCATCGAAGCGGAAAACTACTTCCAGGGCATAAAGGTCACCAAAGCCGAGCTCCGGAAGCCCAAGCACTGGCCGCACCTGGTCAACCCGTTCCGGCCCTCCTGGGGCGAACCGTATAAGGCACAGGCCGCGCGCGTCAGGGCAGCTGTTGAGGACGCCCGGCTCCGAGCCATCGAACTGGCCGCCGGAGACTACGGCACAGGCGGCCCGGAAGCCGTCATGGTCAGCCACCAGCTCCCCATCTGGGCCACCCGTCTCAGCGCCGAAGGCAAGCCGCTGTGGCATGACCCGCGCAAACGCGAGTGCACTCTGACGTCCATCACCTCCCTGGTGTTCGACGACGACGGCTCGCTCCTGCGTGTTGAGTACAGTGAGCCCGCTGCCGCGCTCCTTCCCGGCGCCGCCAGCACCCCGGGAGCATGACGTGATGGACAACCGGACAACATCCCGCACAACGGCCGGCACCGCATCCCGGCGCGCCGTGCTCGCTGCCGGCGGCGCCGCCCTTGCCGCCCTGACCCTGGGCCTGTCCGCCTGTGCGCAGGAAGACGCCCTCGCCAAGCAGGCAAAAGCCGGCGACAACAAGAACTACGTAGCCGGGGACGGCTCGGTGACAGAGTTCACCGCGCCGGACCGCAAGGCCGCCGTCGCTATCAACGGCACGCTGTTCAACGGCACCCAAGTATCCTCTGCGGACTTCCAGGGCAAGGTGACGGTCCTGAACTTCTGGTTCGCCGCCTGCGCACCCTGTCGGGTGGAGGCACCCATCCTGGAAGAGCTGCACCAGGAGTTCAAGGACCAGGGTGTGCAGTTCTTCGGCGTCAACCTCCGCGACGAAAAAGCCACCGCGGAGGCCTTCGACAAAACGTTCAACCTGACCTACCCCAGCTTCGACGACAAGAACGGCGGCGTGCTCCTGGCCGTCTCCGGCCTGGTCCCACCGGGAGCGGTCCCCACAACGCTGGTCCTGGACAAGCAGGGCCGCGTGGCCTCGCGCGTGCTGGGCGAAATCCAGAAGGGCACCCTCAAAGCCCTCATCACCGCCGCCGTGGCAGAGTAACGGCGGCCCCGGACCGTGAACAGCCCCTTCGCCGAAACCATCCTTAACGGCTCGCTCCTGCTTGCCATCCCGGTGGCGCTGCTCGCCGGCCTGGTGTCCTTCCTGTCGCCGTGCGTGCTGCCCCTGGTGCCCGGCTACCTCGGATACGTCACCGGACTGAGCGGCGTAGACCTGGAGAAGCAGAAACGTGGCCGGATGCTTGCGGGCATCGGGCTTTTTGTGCTGGGATTCTCGGTAATTTTCGTCCTGCTGGGCGGCGCGTTCGGCCAGCTGGGCACGCTGATCACCGGCTCGCAGAATGCCTGGATCACCCAACTGCTGGGGCTCCTCGTCATCCTCATGGGGGTGGTGTTTATGGGCGGATTCGGCTGGCTGCAGCGCGATGCGAAGATCCACGCCAAGCCGCCGGCCGGCCTGTGGGGCGCACCGCTGCTGGGCCTCACGTTTGGACTCGGCTGGGCCCCGTGCATCGGCCCCACTTACTCCGCCGTCCAGCTCCTGAGCCTGTCCGGCGGTTCATCCGCAGCCAAGGGTGCCTTCCTGGCGTTTGTCTACAGCTTGGGCCTGGGCATCCCGTTCCTGCTGATCGCACTGGCGGTCCGGCGCGGCATGGGCGTGATGTCCTTCTTCCGCACGCACCGTGTGGCCATTCAGCGGATCGGCGGCGGGATACTGGTGGTGCTGGGCCTGCTGATGGCCAGCGGCGTTTGGGGCACCTGGGTCACCGAATTGCAGTACTGGTTCCAAACCGATGTGAAGTTGCCGATCTGATGAGCGAGCGCGTGAAAGCAAACAAAAAGTCTCCGGCCCCCGTTGGCGCAGCCAAAACTGAGGCGGCGCTGCCGGTCCTGGGGCCGGTGGAGATGCTGCGGTGGGCCTGGACCCAGCTGACCAGCATGCGCACGGCGCTGTTCCTGCTGCTCCTCTTGGCCGTTGCCGCGGTGCCCGGGTCCCTGTTCCCGCAGCGCCCGGCCAACCCGTCCATCGTGACGCAGTACATCAAGGGCAACCCGGACTACGGGAAGCTGCTGGATACCCTGCAGCTCTACGACGTCTATTCGTCGGCCTGGTTCTCGGCCATCTACATCCTGCTGTTCATCTCGCTGATCGGCTGCGTGGTCCCGCGTGCCATCGCCCACTACAGGGCCATGCGCTCCCAGCCGCCGCGGACCCCCAAACGTCTCTCCCGCCTCCCCGAGTACGGCACCCTGGTGGTTCCCGCCGACGCCGGCCTCCCGGCGTCGGACGCCATCCGCAGTGCCGCCGGAGTGCTGAAGAAGCGCGGCTACCGCGTTGACGTGAGGGACGACGACGGTGCGCGGCCGTCTTTGGGCGCCGAGCGCGGCTTCGCCAAGGAAGTGGGGAACCTGGTGTTCCACACGTCACTGATCGGCGTGCTGGTGTCCGTGGCCGTGGGCGGCCTGTTCGGCTACAGCGGCCAGCGCATCCTGGTGGAGGGCGACACCTTCGTGAACACGCTGGTGGGCTACGACCAATTCACCCCCGGCACCAACTTCCAGTCCAGCCAGCTGCAGCCGTACTCCATCCAGCTGGACAAATTCGACGTCCTGTTTGACCGCGAATCACCAGGCAAAATCGGTCAGCCCATCGACTTCAACGCCGAAGTCACCACCCGGGAAACCCCGGACTCGCCTGCCAGGCAGGAAGTCCTGAAGGTCAACGACCCCGTGACCCTGGGCGGCACCAGCATCTACCTGACCGGCAACGGCTACGCGCCCGTGGTGACCATCCGCGACGGCGCCGGCAACGTGGCCATGCAGGGTCCCGTGGTGGCTAAACTCCAGGGTGACAACTACTACTCGTCCCTGGTGATCAAGGTCCCGGACGCCCGGCCCGAACAGCTTGGCTTCGTGGGGTTCTTCCTGCCCACAGCGTTTGTCACCGACGAGGGCGTGTCTTTCAGCGGCGATCCGGACCTGTTCAACCCGCGGCTGACTCTCAACTCCTACTTCGGTGACCTCGGCCTGGACGCCGGCTCCCCGCAGAACGTCTTCGAACTGGACGTCAGTGACCTCACCCCGCTGAACGCCCGCAACCTGGACGCCGGTGGCATCACCCTGGCGCCGGGCAGCACCTACGACCTGCCGGACGGCAAAGGCAGCATCAGCTTTGACAGCGTGAAGCGGTATGTGGGCGTAGACATCCACCACAACCCGGGCCAGCTCTACGCGCTCATATTCGCGCTGCTGGCCGTGGGCGGCCTGATCGTCTCGCTCTACGTCAACCGGCGCCGCGTCTGGATCCGGACCGGAACCCACGGGGATGGCCGGACCATGGTGGAGTATGGCCTGCTTGCCCGCGGTGAGGACCACCGGCTCGCCGCGGAGGCGGCCGTCATCCGCAAGCTGCTGTCCGAAGAGTGGCAGATCGAGGATCCCGATTCCCACTCTGATTCCAGCGTCACCCAGCAAACTCCCAGCCGCCAGGGTGATAATGGCGCAGTCTCGCTCACCTCTCCAGCTGGCCCCACCGGGCCGAAAAAGGACAAGTAATGCCGTTCGCCATCAACGAAGCAATGGGCCAGTACAGCGAGCTGTTTATGCTGCTCGCCGCCGGCACCTACACCGTGGCCTTCATCGCCTTCGCCTGGGACCTCGCGAAGAGCAGCAAAGCGTTGCGCGCCATTGACCTGAAAGCGGCCGAGGCTGCCGCGGCCAGGGTACCCGCGATGGCCGGCGCCGGCTCAGCCGCGCCAGCGGACATAGTGGCAGTGGACAGTGCGGCAGTGGACAGGGTGGACTCACACCTGGCCGGACCCGTGGGACGGGCCGAGCGGCCGTCGTCGTCCGTTGCCAAGCAGGGCGGGCCGGCTTCCGGGGCAGGGCAGACCGCCGACGCCGACATGCGCTACGCGGCGGAACGGCGCGTTCCGGCGCGGGTCGCCGTCGCCCTCACGGTCCTCGGTGTCTTGATCCACGGCGCCGGCGTGATCACGCGTGCCATCGGGTCCGGCCGCGTGCCCTGGGGCAACATGTACGAGTTCCTCACCACGGGGGCGTTCGTTGTCACGGCCGTGTTCCTGCTGGTGCTGATCCGCCGCGACCTTCGCTTCCTGGGCACCTTCGTGGTGGGCCTGGTAATCATCATGCTCGTGGCCGCCTCGGTGGCGTTCTGGACGCCCGTGGGCCACCTGGTTCCGGCGCTGCAGAGCTACTGGCTGGTCATCCACGTTTCCATCGCCGTGATGTCATCGTCCCTCTTCACCCTCACGTTCGCGATGTCCGCACTGCAGCTGGTGCAGACGCACCGGCAAAAGACGGTGGCCGCCGGCGGCGCGGACAAGCTTGGCTTTATGCGCCTGGTTCCCTCGGCCCTGAGCCTGGAAAACCTGTCCTACCGGATCAACGCCATCGCGTTCATCGGCTGGACGTTCACCCTCATGTTCGGTGCCATCTGGGCCGAAAAGGCCTGGGGCCGCTTCTGGGGCTGGGACACCAAGGAAGTCTGGACCTTTGTGATCTGGGTGGTCTACGCCGGTTACCTGCACGCCCGCGCCACCCGGGGCTGGACCGGCACCCGCGCGGCCTGGCTCTCGATCGTCGGCTACCTCTGCGTGGTCTTCAATTTCACCATAGTCAACCAGTTCTTTAATGGCCTGCATTCCTACTCGGGCCTCTGAACAGGGGTTTCTCCGGCGTCCCGTCTCAACCTCCAGCTATACGCCAATCGATGTACGAATGAGGGTGTTGCCGGACCGACGGTGATGCTACCTTGGTTGCAGCTCGTCAGTGATGAAGCTCGCTGATGGCACGCTGCGTTTTTCCGAGGTACCCATGGACTTCGTTCTCGCCATAGACGTCGGGACCAGTTTCACAGCTGCTGCCCTCCTCCGAATCGATCAGAACTCTTCGCGTGTTCCGGAGAGCTTTCCGCTGGGACTCCGCAGCACTGCAGTGCCATCTGTGGTCTACTACCCGGCGGAAGGGCCAATTCTGGTGGGTGAGGCTGCCGAACGCCGCGGCCTTGATTCCCCCGAACGGGTGGTGCGGGAATTCAAACGCCGGGTGGGCGATGAGGTACCAATCTCGGTGGGCACACTGCAGCTTCCAGCCCAAGACGTGTTCGCCACGATGGTCCGCTGGGTCGCAGACCGCGCCGAAGAGCGCGAGGGCGCACCGCCGTCGGCCATTGTCCTTTCCCACCCGGCCTCGTGGGGCGCTCACCGGACGGAACTCATCCTCGCGGCTCTCGCGGCCAAGGGTCTCGCCAACGTAACCCTGATCAGCGAGCCGGAAGCGGCGGCGCTGCACTACGCCGCACAGGTGCGGGTGGAGGACGGCAGTACCATCGCCGTCTACGACCTCGGTGGAGGGACCTTCGACACCGCAGTCTTGAAGAAAACGGACGCCGGCCACTTTGAGCTGCTGGGCCGTCCCGAAGGGATCGAGGGGCTGGGCGGCGCCGACTTCGATGTAGCTGTCCTGCGATACGTTGCCGATCACGCCGGGCAGGGCCTGGCCAATCTTGACCCGTCGGCGCCCGGCGCCCTGGCGGCCCTGTCGCGCCTGCGGCGGGAGTGTGTTGAAGCCAAGGAGGCACTGTCCGCGGACAGCGAGGCCAGCATTTCGGTGCTGCTGCCGGGGTTCCAGCAGCAGGTGCGGCTGGTCCGTTCCGAGTTCGAGGCAATGATCAGCGAGCCCATCAAGGAGACAGTGGATGCCTTGGAGCGTTCGCTCCAGGACCTGGGGCTCACCCCGGCTGACCTGTCCGCGGTGCTTCTCATCGGCGGCTCGTCGCGCATTCCCCTGGTGGCGCAGCTGATTTCGGAGCAGCTGGACCGGCCCATCGCCGTGGATGCCGATCCCAAGTCATCCATCTGCCTCGGCGCCGCGGTTGCCGCCCTCCGCACGCAGCCGGAGGGGGCCGTGCAGCCCGCTGCCCTGACCGAACACCCACCCTCCGCTGTCGTCGTCACGCGGACTGACGGGCATCCTGGAGTTGCAGGCCGACGATCCAGCTGGTCCCGGCACGCCGCCGCCGGTGCCGCAGCACACACCTCCGGTGCCCACGCCGCCGGGCGCAAGGGCGGTGCGCATGGCGGCGTTCATCACCCGCGCTCGACCGTGCGGTTGACTGCGGTGGCAGCCGTAGCCGCGCTCTTCACCGGGCTCACAGCGACGGCAGCCCAGAGCCCGGACGGACTCGGCAGCCTTACGGCGATGTTCGTCCCGCCAGCAGATGCAGCCAACAAGGAGATCCCGAGCGCTGCACCTCCTGGGGCCACCGGTGGCCCCGGCACCGGTGGCGCCGCGGCGGGAGCAGGCACGGCGCAGGTCCCGGTGCAGGGGATTGAAGCCAGCGCCAGGCCGAAGAACAGCAGTGTGGCGGCCAGTGCTGCGGGACTGGACATCGCTGCGTCGCCCACCAGCAGGCCACCAACCGAAGCCGGCCAACCGGCCGCCGGCGGGGCCGCTGCCGGACCGGGTACCTCGGGGGAGCCCGCACCGGGTTCCGGAGGCTCCACCCCGGATCCGGTGACCAACCCGACTGCGGACCCGGGCCCTGGCACATTGCCCGTCGATCCTGTACCTGACCCTACGACCGACCCCACTACCGACCCGGCCCCTGACCCGGCTCCGGATCCGACCACTGACCCGGCTCCGGATCCGACCACTGACCCGGCTCCGGATCCAACGGCGGAGCCTGCTCCGGATCCAACGGCGGAGCCTGCGCCGGATCCAACGGCGGAGCCTGCGCCTGATCCGACGACGGACCCGACCGCCGACCCGGCTCCCGAGCCGTCGTCGGCCCCTGCGCCGGAGCCTGACCCGACCACGGACCCCGCACCGGTACCCACGGATCCCGTTCAACCCACCGAGCCGGCGGTCTGAGTCATGGCAGCCGATCATATGCAGCCCGAACGGGAACTTCATGAGGCAGGGACGACGTCCCCCGGCGGTGCCAGTCACATGGCCCAGCACTTGCGGGGCGAGAATACGGCGGTCCGCGAACTCCTGCTGGCGCTTTCCGTGGGGTTCACCCTGCCAGGTCCGCTGCCAGCGGAGCTGGCGCACAAGCTGGAAGGTCGTGACAGTCCGGGCCGGGACGCGGTGATCCGGCGTGCCGAGGCCTCGGGCCTGCTGCTTGCCGACGGGACCGTCGCCGGTCCGGCACAGCACGCTCTCCTAAACGTCACCCCCACATCCCGGGTGCATGCACTGCAGCGGGAACTCGTCGGTTTTGTTTCGGCCGAGGGCCGGCCCCTCGGCGACCTTGCCCGCGAGCTGGCGAGAGGCGGACTTGCCGACTCGAGGGTCGCCGCGGAACTTGAAGCGGCAGCGGACAAAGCGCTGCAGCACGACCCCGCTCTGGCCACCCAGCTGTACAGCGAAGCCCTGCTGGCAGGGGCTGACGAACTGCGCACGGCTGCCCGCCGCGCGCAGGCCGCAGCCGCCGCGGGCGACCTCGACGCCGCCGGCCGGATTATTGACGGTCTCCTGGTGAGCTCCGATCCGCCCGATGTCAGGCTTGGGGTGGATGTTGCCGCTTCCGTCTGGGCACAGCGCGGGCTGCTGGTCCGTAGCGCCGACCTCTATGCCTGGCTTGGTCCGGCGAACATGGGCCGGTCCGCCCCGCTCGCCGCTGTGGCCATGATCGGCAGCGGCAACCGGACGGGCGCGGAAGAGGCCATTCCCGCAGAGTCGGCACCGGTGTCGCCCACCCTCCTGGCGGTGGCGCTTTCACAAACGGGCAAGGGCGTGATGGAGTCGCTGGAGTGGGATCCGCACAGGGGCCTTCCCCTGCTGATCCATGCTTCGGACATGCTCAACGCGTACGGTTCGGCGCTGCCCCTCCCGGACACCCCTGGAGCGTTGGCCGCGTTGCTGGCCCTCCACAGCGGTGAACCCCACGTAGCGGACACCATCATCCGCTCCGCCGTCGCCGCGAGGCAGGGCGGTGACGCAGCCAGGCCACGGCTGCACCTCCTGCAGGCGTGGTCGGCCATGCAGCAGGACGATGCTGACGAAGCACGGCTGGCCATCAACGAAGCCTCAAAAGCAAACCACTGGCCGCTGGTGCCCAGGGACGAGTTCCTGTGCGCGGCCCTGGAAGTGGGCCTTGCGCGGCGCAGCGGCGACGTCCATGACCTGGTGATGGCCTGGGAACGCGCCCGCGAAGCGATGCTGCACACCGCCGTCGACCTTTACAGCCTGCTGCCGTGGGGCGAACTGATGATTGCTGCCGCCCGGTTGCGGGAGACACGGCGCGTCGCGCATTATCTGGATGAAGCGTGGGCTCTGCTGGCCAGGCTGGGGGAGCCGCCCCTGTGGGCCGTTCCGCTTCACTGGGCGGCGGTCCAGGCTGCCCTGCTGAACAAAAGCCCGGCCGACCTTGCCCCGCATGCAGCAGCGCTGGTGCGGGCCGCGGACTACAGTCACATGGCCGCTGTGCTCGCCGCCGCCGGCAAGGCCTGGGTCAGCGTCATGGCCGGCCGGTTCCAGGCGACGGATGTGGAGAACGCTGCCCGGGGACTGAAAGTCGTGGGCATGCCGTGGGAAGGGGCCCGGCTGGCAGGACATGCGGCCGCGCAGGCAGACGAACGCAGGGACATGGTGCGGCTCCTTGCCTGCGCCAGGGACCTCCACCCGCAGGGCGGAACCACCGGGCCACCCGCCGGGCGGTCACCGGAAGTACGCCGCAGCGCCGCAGAGAACAACCATGGCGCGCATCCGGACGCCTCGGGGCTCAGCGAACGCGAAAAAGAAGTGGCGCGGTTGGTCCTGGAAGGGAAGACATACCGGGAAATCGGCGAAGCCATCTATATTTCCCCCCGTACCGCTGAACATCACATTGCCAGGATGCGGCGGAGGCTTGGGGCCGAAAACCGCTCCGATCTGCTGGTGCGCCTGAGGCTGGCGCTAAGTGCAGATCACCCGGGCCCGGACGGAGGCCCTAGTGCCCCTAACCACGGAAAGGCAAACCCCTAATGCGGGGGATCCGGGTACGGGGACACAACCCGATGCCCGGCCCCTACCAAGGACCTTAAGTTTGATTTAAGCCCGGCACCAAGGCCTGGCGATCCACAACTCAGAGAAGATTTGAGGACCATCCAATGCCTACACTCGCAAACCAGCTCGTCCAGTTCCTGATGGGCCTGTTCAACAACCCCGCCGCTGCCCAGGAGTTCCTGAACGATCCGGAGCAATCACTCGAGGATGCCGGCCTGCGCGAAGTCTGCGCCGCCGATGTTGACGCCGCCATGCCGGTTGTCCTGGACTACGCACCCATCACTGTCAACGCTTCTTCCTTCGACCGGGATTACAACACCGGCGGGAACACCTCGTGGACCGGCGGCAACGGCGGCGCCGGCCACACACCGCCTCCTCCAGGCGCAGGCGGTGGCGCAGGCCACACCCCGCCACCAGCGGGGCACGACCAGCATGACGACCACGCCCACGCCGTCCAGCAACTGCACCACGTGGTGAACAACTACTCCTACACCTCAACGGTGGACGACCGCGACACGATCACGGACCAGTCGGTCAACCAGAACATCTGGGCCGACGGCGACGTGAACCAGTGGTTCGACAACGAGGCTGTCATCGCGTCCGGCGACCAGGCCCTGGCTGCCGGAGACGACAACAATGTCCGGGACTCCTACAACACCACCGACTCGTACAACACGGACAACACCACGGACAACTCGATCACCGCCGGCGGCAATGTCAACATCGGCAACAGCCAGCTGGATGTGGACGATTCGTTCAACACCGACGTTGACGTTGACGTCGCTGATTCGTTCAACGACAACTCCGACAACTCGGACAACTCGGATAACTCGGACAATTCGGACAACTCCGTGGACAACTCGGTGGAGATCGAGGATTCCTTCCAGGACAACTCCGATAACTCTGATAACTCCGACAACTCGGACAACTCCACCAACACAGATGTTGCCGTCGAGATCGAGGATTCCTTCCAGGACAACTCCTCCGCGGACAGCTCCACCAACACCGACGTCGCGATCGAGGATTCCTTCCAGGACAACTCGGACAACTCAACCAACACCGACGTGGCCGTGGACCTGGCGGACTCCTTCAACGACAACTCGCAGACCGAGACCACCGAGGTGGAGGTTGTTGATTCCTTCAACCCGGTTGAGGTCGAGGTCGAGGACTCCTTCCAGGACAACTCGGACAACTCCACCAACACCGATCTGGACGTCGAAACAGACATCGCAGTCGAGGATTCGACAATCGTTCTCTAGGCATCAGTTCCGGGTACCGGGAGCGCCCGGCAGGAGGCCACCAACCTCCTGCCGGGCTCTTCGCGGATTATCGCCCGTCCCACCCGCACCCCAGCTGCAAAGGACAAATTATGGCTGAATCGCAACGACCGGGAGTCCCTGGACGGACGCCGGCACCGATGAACTCCGGCCAGCTGGCGTCGCTGGTGGAGCAGGGCATCGAACTGGTGGGGACCGGGGACCGCGCGGACCTGCGCAAACGCCTGGACCATACCCTGCGCCGACTGAAGGACCCCAGTATCCGCGTGATCGTGGTGGGGGAATTCAAGCAAGGCAAAAGCAAACTTATCAACGCCCTGGTGAACGCCCCCGTGTGCCCGGTCGACGACGACATCGCCACCTCGGTGCCCACCCTGGTACGCCACGGGGACCCCGCGTCCGCCGCCATCCTGCTGCCCACAGCCGGCACGGAGCCCGGTGACGAAGCCGGACTGGAGCGGCAGCCCATCAACATAGCCGACCTGGCGGCTTACGTTTCCGAGCGGGGCAACCCCGGGAACGTCAAGAAGCTGGTAGCGGCCGAGGTGTTCCTGCCCCGTAAGGTCCTGGCCGGTGGACTCACAGTCATCGATTCCCCGGGTGTGGGAGGACTGGGCTCCTCGCACACCTTGACCACCCTGACGGCCTTGCCCACCGCGGACGCCATGCTGCTCGTGTCAGATGCTTCCCAGGAGTACACCGAGCCCGAAATGCGGTTCCTGCGCCAGGCCATGCGGATCACCCCGAGCGTTGCGGGCATCCTGTCCAAAACGGACCTGTATCCGGACTGGCGGCGTGTGGAGGCCATGGACCGGGCCCAGCTCGCGCAGGTGGGGCCGGACATCCCATTGTTCGCGGTTTCCTCAGACCTCCGGCTGGAGGCCGCCCGCCTGCAGGACAGCGAGCTCAATGTGGAGTCAGGTTTCCCCGGGCTGATAGGCCATCTCCGCAATGAAATTGTGGGGAAGGCGGAACGCCTGCAACGGCGCTCCGTCAGCCAGGACCTGCTCTCCGTGACCGAGAACCTGCGCCTGTCCTTGCGGTCCGAGTTGGGAGCTCTTGAGGATCCTGAGGGAACGCCGCAGATGATTGCCGGGCTGGAGGAGGCGAAGTCGCAGGCCGATGAGCTCCGCAAACGGTCTGCCAGGTGGCAGATCACGCTCAACGACGGCATCGGGGACCTGATCGCGGACATGGAGTACGACTTGCGCGACCGGCTGCGGCGCATCCAGCGCGAAGCCGAGGCCGCTATTGACCAGGGTGACCCCGGCCCCACCTGGACCCAGTTTTCCGCGTGGCTCGAGGAGTGCGCCGCCGCCGCGATCTCGGACACGTTTGTCTGGACCAGCGAACGCGCGCAGTGGCTGGCCGCACAGGTGGCGGAGCATTTTTCGGAGGACGAAGTGGCCCTGCCCGCGCTGCACGTCTCGGACACCGGCGATGCCCTGGACCCCGTGGACAACATGCCGACCCTCGACGACGGGCACGTGAACCCCCTGCAGAAGGTCCTGATCGGCATGCGCGGCTCCTACGGCGGCGTGCTGATGTTTGGGCTCCTGACCGGGATTTTCGGTATGGCCCTGATCAATCCCCTGTCCGTGGGTGCCGGCCTGCTGCTGGGCCGCAAGGCGTACCGGGAGGACAAGGAAGCCCGGCTGAAGCGCCGGCAGGCCGAAGCGAAGGCGCTGGTCCGCCGCCAGCTGGACGATGTCACCTTCCAGGTGGGCAAGCAGCTCAAGGACCGGCTCAGGCTGGTGCAGCGCTCCACCCGGGACCACTTCACGGAAATCGCGGACGAACACCACCGCTCCCTGGCGGACTCGGTATCCGCAGCCCAGAAGGCAGCCACTACGTACACGCTGGAAAAGGACATCCGCATCCGCGAGATCAAGGCCGAGCTCAAGAAGGTGGACGCCCTGCACCATGCCGCCGGTCTGGTGGCCACCGAAGTGGCCCGGTCGCCTGCGTCGCAGTCCCCGGCCGGGCAGTCTCCGGTCGGGCGCGGCACTGCGGGGGGCAACGCAGCGGCGGTGGGAAATCCGGCGTCGGGAAGTCCGACGACGGGCGGCCAGTCGGTGGGCACGGTGCCGGTGGTTGCGGCGGCCAGATGAAGGAGTCCATCAGCAAGGGAGTGGGGGACCTGATCCAGGACGCCCTGCTTCTGTATGCGGACGACCCCGCTGCGGCTGCGGCCTTGGAAGCCTACGCCAGGCGGCTGTCCGAGCCCCTAAGGATCGCTGTGGCAGGCATGGTCAAGGCTGGAAAATCCACGCTGCTGAACGCCATCATCGGGGAGGAGATCGCCCCGACCGACACCGGGGAATGCACAAAGATTGTGACCTGGTACCGCTACGGGCACACACCCCGGATCACGGCCTACCCCATTGCCGGTGAACCGCACATCCTGCCGCTGAAGCGCGTGGACGGTCGCCTGGTGTTTGTCCTGGGCAACGCCCGCGCCGGGGACATGGAACGGCTGGTGGTTGAGTGGCCCTCGCCGGCCCTGCGCGAGCTCACCCTGATAGACACCCCGGGAATTGCCTCGTTGTCCGAAAACGTCTCTGCTCGGTCCACCGATTTCCTCATCCCCGTGGACGCGCCCTCCGAGGCTGATGCCATCATTTACCTGATGCGCCACATGCACGCCTCGGACCTGCGGTTCCTCGAATCCTTCAGGGATACCGAGGCGGGTAGGTCGGGAACCGTGAACGCCCTTGCCGTGCTGTCCCGGGCCGATGAGATCGGTGCGGGCCGCATTGATTCGTTGCTCTCCGCGGGTGACATCGCTGACCGGTACCGCCGGGACCACAGCCTGCGCAAGCTGGCGTTGGGGGTGGTCCCGGTGGCCGGGCTGCTGGCGCAGAGCGCACGCAGCATGCGCCAGTCGGACTTTGAGTCCCTGCAGGTCCTGGCCGGCATGGAGCGGTCCGCCCGGGAGCGGATGCTGCTCTCGGCGGACAGGTTCATCAGGGCCTCTGTCCCGGAAGGCCTGGGCGCTGAAGCCCGTGCCTCGCTCCTGGAGCGGTTCGGCCTGTTTGGGATCCGGCTGGGCGTGGTGCTGATCCGGAGCGGCTTCACCGAACCCACGCCACTGGCGCATGAACTGGCCCGGCGCAGCGGCCTGGACCCGTTGCTGCATCTTGTGGCGCGACAGTTCCAGGCCCGCGGGGATGCCCTCAAAGCCCGCACTGCCTTGGTGGGAGTGGAAGGCCTGCTGCGCACTGTGCCCCGGGAGGGTGCCGGCCACCTGGCCGCAGCCCTGGAACGCCTTCAGGCCAACGCCCATGAGTTCCGTGAGCTCCGCCTGCTCGCCACGATCCGTACCACCGGTGTATCCCTCAACGATGAGTTGGCGGCGGAAGCCGAAAGGCTGGTCGGCGGCTGGGGAGCGGCGTCTGCCCTGAGGATGGGGCTGGCTCCGGATGCCGGACCGGACGAAGTCCTGGCCGAAGCCCGCCGCTGCGTGGACCGCTGGCGGACAGTATCGGAAAATCCGTTGACGGACCGCTCAGCCGTGGAGGCCTGCCGCGTGGTGATGCGCAGCTGTGAGGGTGTCGTGGCTGAATGCTCGGCGCTGCAGCTGCACGCGCAGTCCGCCTGAGGTCAGCCCTTATTGCCGCGTCCGCGCCGGCATAACCTGCGCCGACTGGATCCGCGCTGCCTTGAGCCACCCGCCGGCCGACGGCACGAAAACCGCCACCAGGCCGAGGAACGCAAGGAGTAGCTGGGCTCCCCACAGCATAACAACGTAGCTGCCGGCGTCGCCGTCGGGGACGAGGAAAGCTGCGGCCACCACCATGAACACCACCTGCCCGGCCAGCAGCGGGATCATGAGCCAGCGGGACCAGCCGCGGCGCGCTGAGAAAATTGCCAGCGCCGCCGCTTCGAGCAGGATCACCAGCAGCAGGGCGCCCAGGCTGCCCCAGAAAACAATGGTCGCGGATGTAGTTACAGCGTCAGGTCCGCCGCCGGGGGACATCTGGTCCACCACAGTGCGGAGCCGCTCCAGGTGTGAGTCGCGGGTCAGGAACGAACCGATAAGCACGGCCAGGCCTGCCACGAAGCTGAACAGCCAGAATGCCCGCCCCAAGCGGACACTCCGCGGTGTCGGCGGAATGACCACGATGGGCGCAGGAGCGGCGTAGGACAGCCCGGGCCGCGGCGGCGGGCTGGCAGCCGCGGCGGGTGCAAGAGGCTGTTGGGATTCTCCGTCGGGGTGCTGGGCCATGTTTTCCTACTTTATGTCGCCGGTATCGTGGCTGTCCGCGTCTCCCGTGCTGGCATCGCCGGCTTCGTCGTGGCCGATCCCACCCTTGCCCCGTTTGCCGGCGCTGTCCTGCCCGGTGCCCGCCGGACCGCCGTCGGATTTGGCCTTCGCCTCAAGGTCATCCTTGAGCTTCTTGAGGCGGGCGGCCTCAGCCTGGTTCCGGCGGCGCATTTCCAGGTTGCGAAGGAAATCGGGATCATCATCCGGCGCGGTGGGGTGGCTGCGTGGTTGGCGGACCGGAGCTGAGTCACGGGGACGGCCGATCAGCAGCCACAGGATGGCGCCGAGCACCGGAAGGACAATCATCACCACGATCCAGGCCGGCTTGGAGATCCCGCGGGTGAGGCGGCCGTCAGTGCGGATCACGTCCACCAGGCCATACACAAAGATGACGAGAACTGCGACGGCGAGAACCACACGGAAGAGCATGCCATTAAGTCTATCGTCCGCAGGCCGGGGGCGTTCAGGCAGGGCGGCTAAACTTGCACCGTGGCTTTTCTAAAATACTCCCTGATCCGGCTGGCGCTGTTTGCGCCGCTCTTTGTGCTATTTATGTTCCTGAGCCTGGGGGCGGTGCTGTCAGTCATCTGCGCAGCGCTGATCGCGTTTGCGGTCAGCTACCTTTTCTTCCAGAAACAGCGCGACGACGCCGCTGCCGCCATTCACGGCCGGCTCTCCGGCAAGGCCAAGCCGCTGCGAAGTGAAAGCGAGGTGGCCGACGCCGAAGCCGAGGATAGCCTCCTGGACGCCAACCCGGACATCACTATCCGGAACAGCGGCCCGAAGGCGCCCGAAACGAAGTCCCCCGAGGCCTAGCCGGCCTGGAGCCGGCTTAGAATCCGTGGCTGAGCACCAGCCCCAGTGAGAACAGCAGGCTGTAGCCCAGGTTAATCAGGCCGGTCTGCTTGAGCACGGGGATGAGGCTCTTGCGCTTGCGGCCGTTGATCATCAGCCAGGCGGGCATCAAGCAGGCCGGGATGAGCAGCAGCACAATCAGCATCCACGGCCGTCCGGGAGCCAGGATGACCACCAAGAGGATGGCCACGGCCAGCATCAGCACATAGCTTTCGCGGGCGTGCTTGTCACCCAGACGCACGGCCAGGGTCTTTTTGCCTGCCTGGATGTCGGTGGGGATGTCGCGGACGTTGTTGGCCATCAGCAGGGCCGAGGCGATCAGGCCGGTGCCGATCGCACCGACCACGGACGGCAGACTGACCTGGCCGGCCTGGGTGTAGGTGGTGCCCAGGGTTGCCACCAGGCCGAAGAAGACAAACACGAAAACGTCGCCCAGGCCCAGGTAGCCATAGGGGTTCTTGCCGCCGGTATAGCCCCAGGCGGCCATGACGCAGCCGATACCCACCAGGATCAGCCACCAGCTCTGGGTGATGATTACGAGGACCAGGCCCAACATCATGGCCAGCGCGAACGTTCCGAAGGCCACATATTTGACGTGCTCCGGGCGGGCCGTCCCGGATCCGACCAGCCGCAGCGGCCCCACCCTGTCCTCGTCGGTGCCGCGGATTCCGTCCGAATAATCATTGGCGTAGTTCACGCCGATCTGCAGCAGCAGCGCCACCAGGGCGGCCAGCCCGGCATTAACGGGGCGGAACGAATCCAGCTCGTAGGCCGCGGCGGTGCCGATCAGTACCGGGGCGATGGCGGCCGGCAAAGTGCGGAGGCGGGCGCCTTGGATCCATTGTGCGGCTGTGGCCACGGTCAGTACCTCGTGTTGGGTCGGGAGAACGGTCAAACGGTGGTGGCGGCCGCGAACGGGCCGCCGGTGCAGCTCTACTCTACTTTCCCTGATGCAGCGCGTTGAGCCGGTCGATCATCGCCAGGCGGTCCGGCTTGCCGTTGGGAAGCATCAGCAGATCCGGGCCGGCCAGCACGGTTTTCGGTGCCAGGCGGCCCAGCCGCCGGTGCCATTCCTCTTTGAGTACGACGGCGTGATCCCCGGCGGGGGTGCCCGTGGCACCGGCGCCGGAGTTACTGCCATCGAGGGCAACAAAGGCGGCCACGGCCTGGCCCCATTCCGTGGACGGGACGCCCGCCACAAAAGCCGCTGCGACGCCGTCGGACTTTTCCAGTTCTTCCTGCACATGCGCGGCAGAGACCTTGACCCCGCCGGTGATGATGACGTCGTCGGCGCGGCCCAGCACGGTGAGCCGGCCGTCCGCGTCCAGCGTGCCGAGGTCATTGGTGCGGTACCAGCGGACGCCGTCCTCCTCGAAGAACGTGTCCGTCGCTTCGGGCGCATCCATGTAACCGGCGGCCACGGTGTCGCCGCCGAGCAGGATGCGGCCGTCCTCGGCCACCCGAACCTGGACGCCTTCCAGAGGTACGCCGTCGTACACGCAGCCGCCGCAGGTTTCCGCGGACCCATACGTGGTGACCACCCTGACGCCGGCCTCGCGGGCTGCGTCCAGCAGTCCGGCCGGCGCCGGTGCGCCGCCCAGCAGGATGCCGTTGAAGCGGCGCAGGACGGCCAGGGTCTCCGGCGACGGCGCCTCCAGGAGGCGTTGGAGCTGAGTGGGCACCAGCGAGGTGAAGCGGAGCTTGTCGGTCAGTTCCATGGCGCCTGCCGTGAAGGCCTCGGGGGTGAAGCCGCCGGACATGTCCATGACCCACGGCCGGGTGCCGGCGAACAGGGAGCGCACCAGCACCTGCACGCCGGCCACGTACTGCACCGGCAGCGCCAGGAGCCACTGGCCCTCGCCCTTGAGCGCCAGGGCGGTGGCCATGGATGAGGCCGCCAGCGCCTCGACCGTGAGGATCGTGGCCTTCGGCGCGCCCGTCGAGCCGGACGTGCGGACCACCGCCACGGCGTCATCGCAGCCGGGCGTCTCGGTGTGTCCCACCACCAGTTCGCCGTTGGGGCCCGCGGAAAGTTCGACGGCCGGTCCCTCACCGTGGAGGGCGGCGGCCAGGGCTTTTAGCACCGGGTCGATGTCCGTGGGACCGATGGTCTGGGTTCCGAGATTCATGTGCCGTCCTGCCTTTGAAGTCAGCCGGAAGCCTGGAGGCCGGCCGGCTTGGAAGTTTTGTACCGAGGAGGTGCCTCGAAGGTGCCTAGAAGTAGTGCGGGAAGCGGGACCAGTCCGGATCCCGTTTTTCCAGGAAGGCTTCCTTTCCTTCCACGGCCTCGTCCGTCATGTAGGCCAGGCGGGTGGCTTCGCCGGCGAAGACCTGCTGGCCGGCCAGGCCGTCGTCGGCAAGGTTGAACGCGAATTTCAGCATACGGATGGCCTGGGGTGACTGGCGTGCGATGTCCGCGGCGTATTCCAGGGCCACCTCTTCGAGGCGCTCGTGGTCCACGGCCTCGTTGACGGCGCCCATCCGGACCATGTCGTCCGCGGAGTACTCGCGGGCCAGGAAGAAGATTTCGCGGGCAGACTTCTGGCCGATCTGGCGGGCCAGCAGGGCAGAGCCGTACCCGGCGTCGAAGCTTCCCACGGTGGCGTCCGTCTGCTTGAACTTGCCGTGCTCGCGGGAGGCGATGGTGAGGTCCGAGACCACATGCAGGGAGTGCCCGCCGCCGGCAGCCCAGCCGTTCACCACGGCGATGACCACCTTGGGCATGGTCCGCATCAGCCGCTGGACCTCGAGGATGTGGAGGCGGCCGGCGCGGGCGGGGTCGATGGTTTCCTGCGTCTCGCCGTCGGCATACCTGTACCCGTCGCGGCCGCGGATCCGCTGGTCCCCGCCGGAGCAGAAACTGTGCCCGCCGTCCTTGGGGGAGGGGCCGTTGCCGGTGAGCAGCACGGTGGCGACGTCCGGGCTCATACGGGCGTGGTCCATGGCGCGGTAGAGCTCGTCCACGGTGCCGGGGCGGAAGGCGTTGCGGACTTCCGGACGGTTGAACGCGATCCGGACGGTGGGCAGGTCCCGGGTTACGGTGCCGTCTTCGGAGCGTTCTACCTGCCGGTGGTACGTCATGTCCTGGAAGTCGTCGAAACCGGACACGGTGCGCCAGCGGGTGGGGTCAAAGACATCGGACACCTTGGCGGGAAGTTGGTTGCTCACCGGACAAGTCTAGTAATCGGCTCAGCTGAAGCAACGCGGGGTCAGATACGGCCCATCTGGAGGCCGCGCACCGGCTATATCTGACCCCGCGTTGGTTGGGCTAGGGCTGGACCTGCTGCAGCTGCTCGAATAGCTCGGGCGGGATGGAGTAGATGAAGATGACCGCCAGCAGGTTCTTCGCCGCGTGCACAAAGTAGGAGAACATCACGTTCTTCCCGGTCCACACGTAGACAAAGACCAGCGTGGCGCCCATGGCCAGATAGGGGAGCAACGCACTGAGGGTGATGGTTTCCTGGCCCGCGATGTGGATGCCGGCGAAGAGGACCACAGACAGGGCGCAGCAGAACCAGATGTTGAGCCGGCGGCTGAGCTTGCCGATCAGCAGGTGCCGGAAGATGTACTCCTCCACGAAGGGGCCCACCACCACCAGGACCGGCACCATCAGCCAGGCGGGAACCTGCTGCATCAGCGACTGCAGCCCGGCTTGGTTTGCCGAGGTCTCCACTCCGCCGCCGGCCGCCACCACAACGGCCGTGAGGATCATCATGGCCACCACCGCGGCGGGCACCATCAGTACGGTGAACCACGGACGGGTGGCCAGCACGCGCAGGTCCCGGGCTACCACCCGGCGGGCGGCGGCCAGGGCCAGGATCCCGATGGTGCCATAAAAGATGAGGTTCACGGCGTACGATGCCGCGGCCGGACTGGGGGCAAGTTGGCGGATGAACGGGGCCAGCAGTTCCCCGGCGACGGCGAAGAGTCCGGCCACGGCCACGTAGAGGCCGACGGTGGTGAGATCAAGGCTGGAAAACCGGTACAGGTCGGGCTGCGGCGCGGGTGGTTTCCGGTGTGTGGTGGCCATGTCTTCAGCCTAGCTCCCTATCTAGTTGGGGCGGGTGGTAGAGGGTGGGCGTCACATTGCGGGGCCAGAACCGCGTCCCGTAGAATATTCGGCATGCCTAACTTTTTGTTTCGGCGCGCCAAAGTAGCCGTCCGAACCCTCGCCCTGCGAGCGGCGACGTTCCGCGCTGCCGCCGCCGCCGTCGTGCTGTTGTCCCTCTCCCTGACCGCCTGCGGGGGTAATGCGTCTGGCACGAGTGACAGTGACAAACCGGTGGTCCTGACCACCTTCACGGTACTGGCCGACGTCGCCAGGAATGTTGCGGGGGACAAGCTCACCGTTGAGTCCATCACCAAGGCGGGCGCGGAGATCCATGGCTACGAACCCACCCCCGGCGACATCCGCAAGGCATCGAAGGCGGACCTCATCCTGGACAACGGGCTGAACCTCGAGGCCTGGTTCGGGCAGTTCGTGGAGGGCCTGGATGTGCCGCACGTGGTGGTCAGTGACGGTGTGGAGGCCATGTCCATCAGCGAGGACTCATACCAGGGCAAGCCGAACCCGCATGCGTGGATGTCGCCGGTAAACGTACAGATCTATGTGGACAACATGGTGAAGGCGTTCAGCGGGCTTGACCCTGAGAATGCCGCAGTGTTCAAGGCCAACGGTGACGCCTACAAGGCCAAACTGCAGGGTGTGCAGGACGAGATGAAAGCTAGCCTCGCCGGCCTCCCGGAGAGCCAGCGCGCCCTGGTGACCTGCGAAGGCGCCTTCTCCTACCTTGCCCGCGACGCAGGGCTCAAAGAGGTCTACATCTGGGCGGTCAACGCCGAACAGCAGGCCACACCGCAGCAGATCACCCGCGCCATCGAGTACGTCAAGGCCAAGCAGGTCCCGGCTGTCTTCTGTGAATCCACGGTGTCCGATGCCCCCATGCAGCAGGTGGTGGGCGCCACCGGAGCCAAGTTCGGCGGCACACTTTACGTGGATTCGCTGTCCGAAGCTGACGGTCCTGTACCCACCTACCTGGACCTGATCAGGCACGACGCCGAGCTCATCACCAAAGCGCTGGCCGGCACGTCCACCGCCACCCCAGGAGCGAAATCATGAGCACCCCGGCCATCCTCGTTGAAAACGTCACCGTCCACTATGGCGAGGTCCTGGCGCTCGATTCCGCCTCCGTCACCGTGGACGCCGCCCGGATCTGCGGCCTGATAGGCATGAACGGGTCCGGGAAGTCCACCCTCTTCAAGGTGATCATGGGAATGATCAAGCCCGACGCCGGCCGTGTACTGATCGGCGGACAGGCGCCTACCAAGGCGCGCAAGGAGGGCGGGATCGGCTACGTGCCGCAGAGCGAGGATGTGGACTGGCAGTTCCCGCTGTCCGTCCGCGATGTGGTGATGATGGGACGCTACGGGCACCAGGGCTTCACCCGGCGCCCCTCCAGGGCCGACCGTTCCGCCGTCGACCAGGCGCTGGACCGCGTGGAACTGGGCGAGTACGCGGAGCGGCAGATCGGGCAACTGTCCGGCGGGCAGAAGAAACGTGCTTTTGTGGCCCGCGGCATCGCCCAGGGCGCCACCATGATGCTCCTGGACGAGCCGTTCGCCGGCGTGGACAAGCGCTCCGAGGCCACCATCACCCGGCTGCTGCGCGAGCTCGCCTCCGACGGCTGCACCATCCTGATTTCCACCCACGACCTGCACGCGCTCCCCGGACTCTGCGACGAAGCCGTGCTCCTCATGCGTCGGGTCCTGATGCACGGCGCCCCCGAGCAGGTGCTGCAGCCGGAAAACCTGGCCATGGCGTTCGGCCTGGACGTGCTGAACCGCGACCTCCCGGAACCTGCCCACCCCGCCGCCGTCGTCCATCCCGCCACCACCGAGAGCAGGGGCTGACCCATGGAATTCCTCGACATCCTGCTTGAGCCGCTGAGCTACGACTTTATGGTCCGCGCCATCATCACTACCGCGCTCGCCGCCGTCGTTTGCGCAGTCCTCAGCTGCTGGCTGGTGCTGATCGGTTGGTCCCTGATGGGCGATGCCGTCTCCCATGCCGTGCTGCCCGGCGTTGTGCTGGCCTACATTGTGGGCGCCCCGTTTGCGCTCGGTGCGCTGGTGTTCGCGCTGATCGCGGTGACCCTGATCGGCGTCGTCCGCAACACGAGCCGCGTCAAGGAAGACGCCGCGATCGGCATTGTGTTCAGCTCGCTGTTTGCCCTGGGCCTGGTGCTCATTTCCGTCACGCCCAGCCAGACTGACCTGAACCACATCATCTTCGGCAACCTCCTGGGCGTCAGCATCCCGGACCTGATCCAGGTGCTGGTGCTCGGCGTCGTCGCTTTCGTTATCCTGATCCTGAAGCGCCGCGACCTGACGCTCTACGCGTTCGATCCCACGCATGCCCACGCGATCGGGCTTTCGCCGAAACGGCTGGGGGCGCTGCTCATGGGGCTGCTGGCGCTGACGTCGGTGGTGGCGCTGCAGACCGTTGGCGTGGTGCTGGTGGTGGCCATGCTTATCATCCCCGGTGCCACCGCCTACCTGCTTACGGACCGTTTCAACCGGATGCTGGTCATCGCCCCGGTAATTTCAGCCGTCTGCTCCATCGCGGGCATTTATTTCAGCTATTACCTGGACACGGCTTCGGGCGCCATGGTGGTGCTAACTCAGGGTGTGGTGTTCGCCGCCGTCTATCTGTTCAGCCCCCGGCAGGGACTGATCGGCACCCGCTTGGCGAAGGCCCGCCGCAGGAAAGCCGCCGCGGTCCTGGTCGCGTAGACCCAGGACTCCACAGCAACGCGGGGTCACTTCCGGCCCATCCCGAGGGGAAACAGGGGCGTTAAGTGACCCCGCGTTGCTGGCAGACTATGGTGTCGCCGGTGGTGCCCCGGCTTGACGCTGCGGCTTCCGGCGGGGAAGCTGGAGCGATGAAGTCCTGAGCAGCAGTCCGGCCATGCCGGGCTGTTTCCCCGAATCCAGGGCCGCCGTCGAGCACCGGTTCCGGCGGCCACACTGCGGAATCTTGCGAGGACTTGTCTTGACTGAACACCTGAACCTTTCCGGCGTCTCCCATGGCTATGGCGACCGGCAGTTGCTGGACGGAATCGGCCTGGTCATCACGGCCGGGGACCATGTTGCCATCGTCGGCGAAAACGGCGCCGGAAAATCCACGCTGCTCCGGATCCTGGCCGGGCTGGAAGCGCCCGACGAGGGAACTGCTGTCAGCCACGGCCGCGTGGGCTACCTCGCCCAGACGCATGGCCTGCCGGAATCCTTCACCGTAGGGGCCGCCGTCGACTCTTCCCTGGCCTCGCTGCGCGCCCTTGAAGCCGAGCTTGACCGGCTGGAGGCCGGCCTCGCCGATGCCGAGGACGACGAGCTGGAAACGTACGGCCGGCTGCAGACCGAGTACCAGCTGCGCGAGGGCTACGCCGCGGAATCCCGTGTTGAGGCTGCGCTGGACCGGCTGGGCCTGGGTGGCCTGGACCGGAAACGGACGCTGGGATCGCTCTCCGGCGGCGAGCAGGAACGCGTGGCGCTGGCCTGTGTCCTGGCCGACCCGGCGGACATCCTGCTCCTGGACGAGCCCACCAACCACCTCGATGCGCGCGGAACCGCCTGGCTGGAGGACCGGCTGGCCGCCCATCGCGGGACGGTGGTGGTGGTGTCCCACGACCGTGTCCTGCTCCGCAAAGTGGCCAGCACCGTGATTGAGGTCGATGCCGAGCGCCTGGCCGTGACCCGTTACGGCAACGGCTACGACGGCTACCTCCGTGAGAAGGCCGCCGAACGCCAGCGCTGGGTCCAGCAGTACCACGAGTGGATCGATGCGATGGATGCCGAGCAGCGGCAGGCGGACACAGTGACCGGGAAGATGGGCTACGCCCGTCAGCGCGACAATGACAAAGTGGGCTTCGATTTCAAGGCTGGCACCTGGCAGAAGGCGGCGAGCAGCAAGGTCCGCAACGCGCAGGAACGGCTCCGGCGGCTGGAAGCGAGCCCCATTGACCGGCCGCCGGTGCCGTTACGGCTTGCGGCGGAACTGGCAGTGGATCCGGAGGCTCTCTCTGCGGCGCTTGCTGCACCGATGAGGTCCGGGGCAGCTGACCTGGCCGGGGACTCCCTCTTGCCGGCGTCGGCGGTCCTCGTGGCCCGCGGCGTCGCCGTTCCGGGCCGCCTGGGCGTCACTGATTTCGCGGCCCGCGCCGGCGAGAAGATCCTCATCACCGGGCCGAACGGCGCGGGAAAATCCACCCTGCTCTCGGTGCTGGCGGGAACCTTGGAGCCCGTTGAAGGGTCGGTTCAGCGGCCTGCCCGGATCGGCTACCTGCAGCAGGAACTCGAATTGCCGCAGCGGCCCGCGCTCCGCCTGCTGCCGGCCTTCGCGGCGGGCCTCGGCGGCAACATTGATGAGCACGCCGAGGCTCTCCTGCGACTGGGGCTGTTCCGGACCAGCGAGTTCCACGTCCCGGTGGGCAGCCTGTCCGCGGGCCAGCAGCGCAGACTCGCCCTGGCCAGGCTGCTGCTGGGCGGCTACGGCACGCTGATTGTGGATGAACCCACCAACCACCTGGCGCCGGTTCTCGTGGAGCAGCTCGAAGAGGCTCTCGTCGGCTTCACCGGGACCCTGGTTATGGTCAGCCACGACCGCGCTCTGCGGGACTGGTTTGCCCGGTGCGCGAAAAAGAGCGACACCTCACGCACGGACGAATCCGGGCGCTGGATCCGGTACTCGATGGACAAGGGCGTCCTGGCCCCGGCCTGATTCCGCCAACACACCGGCGCGGCCCGGAAAAATGGTGAGGTTTCCGCAAAGGAAAAGTTACGCACGGACCGGCCGGCGGAAACATCGGCGGCAGAAGATAGGCCTATGCCAGTCTCCCGCCGGTCGAAAGGATCTGTCCGTGATCACCAAGAACCTTTTCCTGCAGGGCATCTTCCCGTTTGTGGGCACCGGGCTGGATAAACCCGTCCCCGTCCACCGCGAACTCTCGCACTACGTTCCGGACGGTGTCCTCAACCAGACGCTTTACTTCCGGGGCGGAAATTCGAGCGGTGAACTCATCACGGTGGTCCTGATGCGCAACGGGGTGCCCATGCGCTACTTCCCCATCGGAGCGAAGAGCGAAGTCCATGTGCCGCTGCGGGTGGTGGAGGACATTGACGGCGGCTCGGTGGTGGAGCTTTATCTCGCCGCCCCGGATGGTGTTGGGGGATCCGTGGTGGTGGACCTGGGCAGCCGCGGCATGTTCAAGTCCATCGTGGTCCGCGACAACAAAATGGTGGGCGCCACGCTCCTGGGCGACAGCCTGAAGGTCGCCTACCTGACGCAGGCCTACGACCGCGGGCTGCCGTTGCCCGACGAACGGATCGCGCTGATGTTCGACGTCGGCGGGCCGGGTGAGGCGGTGGGCGTGGCCGAGCTCGACGACGGCGCCCAGGTCTGCAACTGCAACGGCGTCAGCAAGAAGGCCCTGGTGGACGCCGTGAAGGGGCGGCTGCGCCACAGTGTCCGGCGTCATGGATGCCACCCGCGCGGGCAAGGGCTGCGGTTCCTGCAAACTCCTGGTGAAGCAGGTGGTGGAGTGGGCGGCGGACGGCGCGGTGGAGGAGGATTCGGCCGCCAGCTACGCGATGCCCGCTTCATCAACGACCGCGTCCACGCCAACATCCAGCGCGACGGCACCTTCTCCGTGGTCCCGCAGATGAAGGGCGGCGTGACGAGCGCGCAGCAGCTGCGCCGCATCGCCGACGTCGCCGAAAAGCACAACGTACCCCTGATCAAACTGACCGGCGGGCAGCGGATCGACCTGCTGGGGATCCCGAAGGAGGACCTCCCGCAGGTGTGGGCGGACCTGAACATGCCCTCCGGTTACGCTTACGGCAAGGGCTTCCGCACCGTGAAGACCTGCGTGGGCAAGGACTTCTGCCGTTACGGCACCGGCGATTCCACCAAGCTGGGCATCGAGATCGAGTCGCGGTTCCAGGGGATCGAGTCGCCCGCCAAGCTGAAGCTGGCTGTGTCCGGCTGCCCGCGGAACTGCGCCGATCCCTGGTCAAGGATGTAGGCGTGGTGGCTGTGAAGGCGGCCGCTGGGAACTCTACGTGGGCGGCGCGGCCGGCGCCCACATCCGCAAGGGCGATTTGCTGGCCACCGTGGATGATCCGGGGGAGGTCAAGCTCCTCACCGGCCGCTTTATGCAGTACTACCGGGAACAGGCCAACTGGCTGGAACGAACCTGCGCCTTTGTGCCGCGAACGCGACGATCCGCTCACGCCGGGCCAGTTCCGGACGGCGCTTCCGCTCACCGTCCTGCCCCACGTGCGCCGTCTGTCCCCACCGGGGCAGTCCCATTGCGGACGGAACCATCGACCTGCAGGTGGTGATTTGCCCGCTGCACCACCACGCGTTCAGCCTGGAAACGGGCTGCTCCAGCACCGGCGCCGAACCTCTGCGCACGTTCAGCGTCCAGGAGGATGTCGAACAGAACATTGTTCTGCAAAGCCGCCATATACGTGGCAAAAGTTTGCCTTAACCGGGCCCGGGTGTAGCCCGCGTCACTTGCTGCGGTTCGGTTCTTGTAGGATGGACAGGCCGTGCGAACCTTCGGCGCCTGAGAGTTTTTGTCCACACAAGTACCCCAGATGCGGGATTATCCCGAATTATCTGGACAAAAACTCGAGGTTTCCGGGACCGGCCAATCCCCTACCCACAAGGAATTGTTGTGCCTCAAAGTACCCCCACAGAACTCGAGAGCCCCACGGAGCAATCCGCCGGTGTCGACTCCACCCTCAGCGCCGAGGGCTACAAAAAATCCCTGAGCGGCCGCCAGGTGACCATGATTGCCATGGGTGGCGCCATCGGCGTCGGCCTCTTTATGGGTGCCGGCGGACGCCTGGCCTCCACGGGCCCCGCCCTCATCTTCTCCTACGCCATTGCCGGCGTCATCGCCTACCTGCTGATGCGGGCCCTGGGCGAGCTGATCATGTACCGCCAGACGTCGGGTTCCTTCGTCAGCTACGCCGGGGAAATGTTCGGCAAGAAGGGCGCGTACCTGTCCGGCTGGATGTACTTCATCAACTGGGCCATGACCGGCATCGCCGAACTCATTGCGATCGGACTGTACTTCCAGTTCTTCTTCCCCAACGTGCCTGTTGAACTGTCCGCCATCGCAGCGCTGCTGCTGCTCGTGGGCGTCAACCTCCTGAGCGTCAAGGCGTTCGGAGAATTCGAATTCTGGGCCTCCTGCCTCAAGGTCGGCGCCATCTTGATCTTCCTTGCCGTGGGCACCTTCATGGTGGTCACCAACGCCCGGGTGGGCGACGGGAACGCTTCCGTGAACAACCTCTTCGCGGCCGAAGGCGGGATGTTCCCCAAGGGCGCCCTGGTGATGATCCTGGTCCTGAACGCCGTGATCTTCGCTTACAACGGCATTGAGCTCGTCGGCATCACTGCCGGTGAAATGCAGGACCCCGCCAAGGAAGTTCCCAAGGCCATCCGCGCCGTCGTCTTCCGCATCGTGGTGTTCTACGTCGGTTCCGTGACCCTCCTGGCCATGCTGTTGCCCTCGGACCAGTACGTGGCGGGTACCTCGCCGTTCGTCACCGTGTTCGGGCAGATGGGCCTCGGCTGGATGGGCGACGTGATGAACATGATCGTCATCACGGCCGCACTGTCCTCCTGCAACTCCGGCCTGTACTCGATCGGCCGGATCTTCCGCACCATGGCCAACAACGGACACGCTCCGGAGTGGCTGACCAAGATGTCAAAGAGCCACGTGCCGTATGCCGCCATCCTGGCCATCGGCGCCGTGTACCTCGTAGGCATTTTGCTCAACATCTGGCTCGGCGGCTCACACGCCTTTGACCTGGCGCTCAACTCCGCTTCGATCGGCGTGATCTTCACCTGGGGAGCCATCTTCGCCAGCCAGATCGCGCTGCGCAAGAAGAAGGGCAAGGTTTCCTCCCTGCCCGCGCCCGGCGGAACCTGGAGCAGCTGGGCCGGCCTCATTGCGCTGCTGGCCATCACCGTGCTGATCGGCTTCGACACCATGACCAGCAAGTCCGGCGAGGTCTTCCACCTTGGCCTCTGGACCCTGGCCACCATCCCGTTCTTCGCCCTGGTCCTGTGGCTCGGCTGGAAGAAGGTCCGGAACAACGAGCCCAAGAGCGAACTGTTCTGCTAGGACGTTCGCCTCTGCGGCCGGCCGCTCTGCAGCCGCCCGCTTAGCGGACGGACGCTAAGAAGTCCGACGACGGCGGGTCACCCTTTCGGGGGCGGCCCGCCGTCGTCGTCTGTGCTCGTGAGGTACCGGGCGAAGTGGCCTTCGATCCGCTGCCAGGCTTCGGGGGCGGATTCCGGGTCCGGGCCGATGCCCATAACCCGCATCAGCGGCCGGAAAACTGCCGGGCCCAGGTCGGTTTCGTTGAGGAACGCGTGCCCGGCGGTGGGGAATTCCTTGACGCTGTTTTCGATGCCGAGATTGTCCAGGGCGGTCTCGAGCTTGTCCGCCGCGCCTTTGAGAGTGCGGTCCCGTCCGCCGAAGTTGGCCACGATGGGGCAGGCGCCGTGGAGGGCTTCCTCGAGATTTCCGGGCAGGCGGCCGTAGTTGACCGAGGCCGCGTCGAAGCCGTCGCGGGCCACTAGCAGCGCGAATCCGCCGCCCATGCAGAAGCCCATCACCCCGGTTTTGCCGGTGGACAGCGGCGAACTGGCCAGCCAGGTGCGGGCGGTGGCGAGGTCGGTGAACGCCCGGCCGCTTCCCCTGACCATGCTCCTCATGGTGCTGACCAGGCAGCGGCGCGGGCCGCCGTCGCTGAACAGGTCCACCGCGAGTGTCAGGTACCCGGCGCGGGCCATCCGGTCGGCATGCCCGCGCACCAGATCGTTCAGGCCGAACGCCTCGTGGATCATCAGGACCGCGGGAAACGGGCCGGGTCCGGCAGGCGTGGCGAGGTACCCGCCGAGGGAAGGTGAGCCGCCAGCGGCGGCACCCTGGATACTCAGGTCTACGTACGTCATGGGCCAAGGGTAGCCGCCGATCTTCATCGGCGGGTTGGGCAGACACAGGAACGGCGGCGGATCCCGATGGGAATCCGCCGCCGTTCGAATGTTGAGGACTAGTCCTTGAAGGTGTCCTTGACGTTTTCGCCGACCTTCTTGGCGTCAGCCTTGACCTGGTCCGCCTGGCCTTCGGCTTTGAGTTTGTCGTTATCCGTGGCGTTGCCGGTCGCTTCCTTGGCCTTGCCGCCCAGGTGCTCTGCTTCGTTGCCGATCTTGTCTCCGAGGCCCATGTGTCTGGCCGCCTTTCGTTTCCCGTTGAACTGACAATGCCTTTTCACAATAACACAAAGCATGCTTACTACTTCAAGGGATCCGAAGACAGGTTGCCTGTCGGTGTCAGTGCCCCCGACTAGGCTCGAAGCATGGTACCCAGCACAAGCCTGACCCAGCACATCCATGCCACGCCGGAAAAAGTTTGGGCGGTCATCTCGGACATCCCGGGCTCCGCAGCCACCCTGTCCGGCATCGATGCTGTGCAGATGCTCAGTGACGGGCCCTACGGCGAAGGGACGCGCTGGAAGGAAACGCGCACAATGATGGGCCGCGCGGAGACTGTGGAGATGTGGGTGGCGCAGTCCGATCCTCCCCGCAGCACCGTGGTCAAGGCGCTCCAGGGCGGGGCCGATTACACGTCTCGCTTCAGCCTGGCCGAGCGTGACGGCGGGACGGCCCTGACGCTGACCTTCGGTGCCGACGTCGTCAAACCCACGCTCGTCAGCAAGGTGACCATGGCACTCTTCGGGAAGCTGGGCATGAGCATGACGCGCAAGGCGCTCACCAGGGACCTGGCGGAAATCGCGGCCAAAGCGGAATCGCTCTAGTGGCGGCAAAGGCCCCCCAGGTAACGGCTCCCCGGCTCTCGCAGGTCAGCCTGGAGGACATCACGGATGATCCCGCCCCCGACTTCCAGCGTGGTGAAAGGTACGACGGCGTTCGGTACAGCCGTGCGGCGGCCGACGGTCTGGAGCTGAGCGGCACGGATTTCGCCGAGTGCGAGTTCCAGGGCGTCTCCTTCAATGACACCCAGCTCCGCGGGGCCACTTTCCGGGATTGCATCCTGTCCGAGCTGTACGCGCCGGTGTTCCGGGCCGCCCGCTCCACCTGGCGCGACGTGCAGCTGAACAATCCGCGGCTGGGCTCGGCTGAACTGTATGAGACCGGCTGGCAGTCTGTTCGGATCGACGGCGGCAAGCTGGACTTTCTCAATTTGCGCGGGTCCAAGCTGACCGACGTCGTCATCAGCGACTGCATCATCAACGAACTGGACCTCGGCTCCGCCTCCGGGACGCGTGTGGCGCTGAAGAACTGCACCATCGGAACCCTGGATCTCACCGGCGCCCGGCTGAAGGACTTTGACCTTCGTGGCACGGATTTCCGGACTATCAGCGGCCTCGCGAACCTGGCTGGTGTGGTGATCGATGATTATCAGCTGAGCCTGCTGGCGCCGCTTCTGGCCGGACACCTCGGCGTCGTGGTTCTGTGAGTGTACTCTTTATAGAACGAACGGTCGGTAAATAGGGCGGTCACTGGACGGTCCCGAATATTCCGGCTCCCTGGCGTAAAGGATGTTCTGATGGTCGAGGCTTTTCTTGTTGGCGGTGTCCGCACTCCCGTGGGCAGGTACGGCGGTGCGTTGTCGGCGGTCCGCCCGGATGATCTGGCCGCGCTGGTGATCCGCGAGGCCGTGTCCCGAGCGGGCCTGGATCCGGACAGTGTTGAGGAAGTCATCCTGGGCAATGCCAACGGTGCGGGTGAGGAAAACCGCAACGTCGCCCGGATGGCCATCCTGCTGGCCGGGCTTCCCCTCCACATCCCCGGCATCACGGTTAACCGGCTGTGCGCGTCGGGGCTGAGCGCCATCATCCAGGCCAGCCACATGATCAAGTCCGGCGCCGCGGATGTGGTGATTGCCGGCGGCGTTGAGTCCATGAGCCGTGCGCCGTGGGCGCAGGAGAAGCCGGCTGCGGCGTTCGCGAAGCCGGGCCAGATCTTCGATACGTCCATCGGCTGGCGCTTCGTCAACCCCCTCTTCCAGAGGGGCGGCCTGGCGCGGGACGGCAAGATGACCTACTCCATGCCGGAAACCGCCGAAGAGGTGGCACGCGTGGACGGCATCACCCGCGAGGACGCCGACGCCTTCGCGGTCCGCTCCCACGAGCGGTCCCTCGCCGCCATCGCCGCGGGCCGGTTCAGGGAAGAGATCGTCCCGGTGACGGTCAAGTCCCGCAAGTCCGAAACGGTGGTGGACACCGATGAAGGCCCCCGTGCCGGCACCACCCTGGAGGTCCTTGCCGGGCTGCGCCCCGTGGTTCCGGGCGGTTCCGTGGTCACGGCCGGGAACTCGTCCACGCTGAATGACGGCGCCTCGGCCATCGTGGTTGCGTCCGAGGCCGCCATCGCTCGGCTTGGCCTGACGCCGCGGGCCCGGATCATTGACGGCGGCTCTGCCGGCTGCGAACCAGAAATCATGGGCATCGGCCCTGTCCCGGCGACGCAGAAAGTGCTCGCCCGGAGCGGCCTCAGCGTCGGTGACCTGGGCGCCGTCGAGCTTAATGAAGCGTTCGCCACGCAGTCGCTCGCGAGCATGCGCCGGCTCGGGCTGGACCCGGAGATTGTGAATAACGACGGCGGCGCCATCAGTCTGGGGCATCCGCTCGGTTCCAGCGGCTCACGGCTCGCCATTACCCTGCTGGGCCGGATGGAACGCGAGGATGCCAGGATTGGTCTGGCCACGATGTGCGTCGGCGTGGGCCAGGGCACCGCGATGCTGCTGGAGCGTGTCTGATGCCCGCCCCGGAAGGCGCGAACGGACACTTGAGCCCCTCCCCAGACAGCGCGAACGGACACTTGAGCACCGGCGACTTCCTCACGCTCCTGGTCGAGGAGCGTGAGGACCGCGTGGTGGTCCTCCTCAACCGCCCGGAAGTCCGGAACGCCATCGACCAGCAGATGGTGGACGAACTGCACGTAGTCTGCGCCGCGCTGGAGCAGAATCCCAAAATCCTGATCATCTCAGGGGTGGACGGCGTCTTTGCCTCGGGCGCGGACATCGCCCAGCTGCGCGAGCGGAGCCGCGATGATGCCCTGCAGGGCATCAATTCCACCATCTTCGTGCGGATCGCCAAGCTGCCCATGCCGGTCATTGCCGCCCTGGACGGGTACTGCCTGGGCGGCGGCGCGGAACTCGCCTATGCTGCTGATTTCCGGATCGGAACGCCCAGTGTCCGGATCGGCAACCCAGAAACAGGGCTGGGGATCCTGGCCGCGGCCGGGGCCAGTTGGCGGTTGAAGGAGCTCGTGGGGGAGCCGCTGGCCAAGCAGATTCTGCTCGCGGGCCTGGTACTCCGGGCTGAGGAGGCCCTGGCTGCCGGCCTCATCACGGAGATCCACGAGGCGCCGGACCTGCTGGATGCCGCGCACAGCCTGGCGGACAGGATTGGCCGCCAGGACCCGCTGGCCGTCCGGATCACCAAGTCGGTGTTTCATGCCCCGGCTGAGGCTCACCCGCTGATCGACCAGCTGGCGCAGGGGATCCTCTTTGAATCCCAGGCCAAGTTTGACCGCATGCAGGCGTTCCTCGACAAGAAATCAGAGAAGAAACAATCATGACGAACCCGAACCTTCCCTCCACAGTCGGCGTCCTGGGCGGCGGCCGCATGGGCGCGGGAATCGCCCACGCGTTCCTGATCAAAGGGGCCAACGTCCTGGTGGTGGAGCGCGATGAAGCGTCCGCCGAGGCCGCCCGTGAACGCGTGGAAGCCGCGGCGGCCAGGAGCATCGAGCGTGGAGCAGTTGACGGCAACCTGGATGAGATGGTCTCCCGGCTCAATATCACCGTGGATTACGACGACTTCAAGGACCGCCGGCTGGTGGTCGAAGCCGTGCCCGAAGACTGGGACCTGAAGATCACCTCGCTCCGCGGCATCGAGGAGCGCCTGGCCGATGACGCGTACCTGGCGTCCAACACCTCCTCCCTGTCGGTTAACGGCCTGGCCCGCGAACTCAAGCGCCCGCAGAACTTCCTCGGCCTGCACTTCTTCAACCCTGTCCCCGCTTCCACCCTTATTGAAGTGGTTCTTGGCGAGCGGACGTCCCCGGACCTGGCTGCAGCGGCGAAAAGGTGGGTCGACGCACTCGGCAAGACCGCCGTCGTCGTCAATGACGCACCGGGCTTTGCCTCCTCGAGGCTGGGCGTGGCGATCGCGCTGGAGGCCATGCGGATGGTGGAGGAGGGCGTGGCATCGCCGGCGGACATCGACAACGCCATGGTCCTGGGCTACAAACACCCCACCGGCCCGCTGCGGACCACTGACATTGTGGGCCTGGACGTGCGGCTCGGCATTGCCGAGTACCTGCAGTCCACGCTGGGGGAGCGCTTCGCCCCGCCGCAGATCCTCAAGGACAAGGTGGCCCGCGGAGAGCTTGGACGGAAGACCGGCAAGGGATTCTTCGACTGGGCTGAGTAGGATTTCCGGGTGATCCTCTTTGAACCCCTCACCCTGACCGGCAAGCACGTCATCCTCGAGCCGCTGCGCCGCGATCACCATGATGGCCTGGTGACGGCCACGCAGGATGGCGAGCTGTGGCAGCTCTGGTACACCTCTGTTCCCGCGCCGGAGGGGATGGCCGCGGAGATCGAGCGCCGGCTGGCCCTGCAGGAGACGGGGTCCATGCTGCCGTTCACCACGCGCCTCATCGACCCGGCAACGGGCGGCCCGGGCCGGATCATCGGAATGACCACGTACATGAATATCGACGCCGGCACTCCACGCGTGGAGATCGGCTCCACCTGGAATGCCGCGTCAGTACAGGGCGCCGGCACCAACCCGGACTCCAAGCTGCTGCTCCTGCGCCACGCGTTCGAGACCCTTGGCTGCCCGGCGGTGGAGTTCCGGACGCACTGGCTCAACCACCAGTCACGCGAAGCAATTTCCAGGCTTGGTGCGAAGCAGGACGGCGTGCTGCGCAACCACTCCCGGACCGCGGATGGTGTGCTGCGGGACACTGTGGTGTTCTCGATCCTGGAGCACGAATGGCCCATGGTCCGGAACGGGCTTGAACACAGGCTCGCCAAGCGCGCCTGACTGGTACGGCTTTGCCCGATTACGCGCCTATCGCGTGCAGGCAGTGCGGCTTTGTGGTTAGCTGTCCGGGTGGAGACGACAGGCGGAGCCGTGGGCTGGGGCGGTGCCGTGAATGCGTGGCACGTCGCCGGCGGCGTCTTCCGGATGGGCCGCCGCGAATGGCTCACCGAAACCGGCTGGCGGAACGCGTACGACGACGGCGTCCGCACCGTGGTGGACCTCCGTAACTCCCGTGAAGCGCAGCGCCGGGACACCGACCCCGCCGTGGCTGAAGCGGCCTGGTCCGGCATTACGATCGTCTCGGCCCCCACCGAAGAACCCGACGATCCGCGGCTCACCGCCGTCTGCGGGCCGTATCTCAGCGACCCCGCCCACTACCTGCACAATGTCCGGCTCTACCCGGAGAAGTTCGTGGCGGTGTTCCGCGCTGTTGCGGCGGCAGCCGGGGCCGGCGTCGTCATTCACTGCGCGGCGGGCCGGGACCGCAGCGGCATGGTCGCAGCCATGCTGCAGAACCTGGCCGGCGACCCGGACCAAGTCATTGCAGACGGGTACGCCAAAGCCGCCCGCGGCATCAACGAACGCTTCCGGACGCACGGCCCGCCCCATGCCGGCGAACGCTACATAGATGACGCTGAACTAACACCCCTGCTGGAGCGGCGCGGCCGGGCCGTGGTGGAGTTTGTCCGGGAGTTGGAGACACGCGAATTCCTGCTGCGCAACGGCCTGTCCGAAGCCGAACTGGGCGCCGTCCTGAACTTGCTCGGCAGCCGGGTGGCGCCATGAATTCCATGAAGTATGTGGCGGCGTCGCTCGCGGCGGCGGGAGTGGTGATGCTTGTAGCCGGGCCGTTCTGGGCCGTCCTCGCGTCAGATGTCGGGACCACGGAAGAGAACTTCGGGCTCGGCGACGGGACGGTCGACGGCGAGTGGCTCCCGGGCCAGATCTTCCTCATGGTGGGCGGGGCAGTTTTGTGCCTGGCCGCGGTGGTCGCCGCATACATGGCACGGCGGAGCGATACAGATGAATAGAACGAAAGCGACGGCACACAGTTTGAAACGCGTATTTGCGGCAGCAGCGGCTGCCGGTGTGGCACTTTCCGTGGGGCTCGGGGCCGTTCCGGCCTGGGCTGCTGAGCAGCCGGCCGTGGAGCCGCCCGCGGTTTCGGAAAGCCCGACGGCGGGTGGTTCCGGGGTCAGCGACGTTCGGTCGAGTGACGTGCAGCCGAGCGACGCGAAGCCCAGCGACGCCGGCCTTCGTGAAGCTGCCCTCCGCGATCTTGGCCTGACCCCCGAGGAGTTCGCGGCTGCGGGCCAGCTGGGCAAGCAGGCCGCGGATGTTGCGGTGGCCCTCCGGGACATCCCCGGCTACCTCGGAACACGGATCCGCGAGGGCAGCATTCTGGTTGCCGGCTCCGGAGCCGAGCTGGAGGCTGAGGTGGCCAGGCTCAGCGCGATTATCCCGGCCGTCGCCCTTGACGCACCGTCCGCCGCGCCGCCGTCGAACGCTGCTTCTCCCGCGGCCGGTACCGAACTGGCCCGGAGCACCCAGGACCTGTACCAGGCGTACCTCCGCGACGTGGGTGCGGTGGGGTTGCAGGCCGTGGCGTTCACCGGCAGAAGGTTCGTAGTCCGTACGGGCGGCATCAACGGGTCCGAGGCCACGGTTCCTGATGTGGCCGCCGGAAATCCGGGTATCACCGGCCCCAACCGCACCAGCCCCATCGCGGACGGCAAGATCTCGGCCGCCGAGTTCGTGGCCCGCTACGCCAACGTGGAGCTCGACGCCGGGGCGCCGCTCGCGCCCGAGGCAGACGTCCCCGGAGGATTGGGTTACGCCGCTGACAACGGCATTGTCTGTTCCACAGGTTTCTCGGCCTTTGACCCCGCTGGCCTGCCCGCAGTCCTCACGGCCGGCCACTGCAGCGCTGACGGCGCCGCGGAGACGGCCACACTCCAATTCCAAGGGGTGCCTGCCGGGCTGCTCGGAAAGTTTGGTTTCAGCCAGTTCGGCGGACCCGGTAACTCCACCGTCCTGCGTCCGCTGAACCTGACCAACCCCGGCAACGTCGGAACTGATATCGCCGTCATTGAGGAACTCCGCGCGGACCTGAACCCACTGCCCGCCGCCAGTACGTGGGGCGATCCGTCAGAGCCGGGCCCGGACGTCAAGATCATCGGAACGGCTGCCCCGGTTGTGGGCCAGCCGGTCTGCCGCTCCGGCCGCACGTCAGCATGGTCCTGCGGAACCATCGACGAGGTGGGGATCTACGTGGTCCGGGGCATCACCTCGGCCCCCGCAGACCTGCGGGCGTTCAACGGTTTCCTGTCCTTTGACGTCCAATCCAGCGGCGGAGATTCCGGCGGGCCCTGGGTCAGCGGGAACTACGCAGTGGGCACACACTCGGCCGGGGATACCCCCGATGAGAATGGCCACTTCGTCAAGAACTTCGCCATCGCCTCCACGCTGGACGACGCGATGGCCGTGCTCCCCGGCTACCAGCTTGAACTCTTCCTCAACAAGCCAACGGTGACGTCGCCCGCGCCGGGGGCAACGTTCGACGCCGGCCAGACCGTCACAGGAGTGGTGGCCGCGGCTCCGGCATCGGCGGTCGCGGCCGGTACGAAGATCAGGATCACCGTCAGTGGACGGGCGCCTGTTGAAGTGCCCGTGGATGCCGACGGTGCGTGGTCGTTTACTGCCCCTGTTGTGGCCGGCCCACTGCGTTTTACGGCCGAAACTGTCAATGGATTCAGCACCTCCGGAGCCGTGGCCTTCGACTTCACCCTGGTCAGCCAGCGCTCCCCGCAGGCCCCACAATCCGCACCTCCGGCTCAGGTACCAGCCGCGACCGGTGAGCCAGCGACGTCAGGCAACAGCGCCGCCGTCGTACGTCCGCTGGGTGACAGCCGGGCGGCTAGCCTGGCCAACACCGGGGCGTCCGGGCTGGTCCTGTTCGCCGGGCTCGCGGCCGGTGCGCTTGCCGTCGGCGGTGTGTTCCTTGTGTTGGCGAAGCGGCGGAAGCGGTAGCGCCCCACCCGAAGTTGATCTATCACTTAGCGTCGTCATCAGCGTCGAATAGCGACGCTAAGTGATAGAGCAACCGGAGAGTAGGAGGGCTACTTCTTGTCCATCAGCAGGTTGGTGATGCGCAGCGTGCAGAGGCGCTGGCCGGCGTCGTTGGTGATCAGGACCTCGTGCGTGGTCAGGGTGCCGCCGAGGTGGATGGGCGTCGCGGTGATGGTGATCTGCCCCTCGCGCGCCGAGCGGTGATGCGTCGCTGAGACGTCCACGCCCACGGCAGTTTTCCCCAGTGTGCTGGCGTGGATCACGGCCGCCCAGGAGCCCACGGCCTCGCCTGCCGCCAAGGACGCGCCGCCGTGGAGCAACCCGAACGACTGCCTGTTGCCCTCCACCGGCATCGTGGCCACCACGCGCTGGACCGATTCCTCCAGGATCTTCACACCCATCTTCTCGTCGAGTTCGCCGAGGACGATCTTCCACGGGGCAGCACCATGGGCGGTGGCGTCCGGCGCAGCGGCGTCGGGGGATAGGGCGCTCATGGGTCTCCTTTGTCGAGGCTGAACTTTCAGTGTGCAGTGCAGCACAGTCATGTACTGTAGACATATTACCGAACGGACGGTCAGTAAAGCCTTGGCCCCGTTTGTCCCCGTGTTGGAAGGACCCGTCAACGATGACCACCACTGCCGAAGCCACAGTCGACACAGTCCAGACCGTTCCCAGTTTTGTCCAGGATTCCTGGTGGGCTCCCGACGCCGGTTCGGCAGCCTCCGCTGTCCCCGTACGGGATGCGAGCACCGGGGAAGTTCTGGCCAAGGTGAGCACCGAGGGCCTGGACCTTGCCGCCGTCGTGGATTACGGCCGCACCACGGGACAGGCTGAACTGGGCAAGCTGACCTTCCACCAGCGCGCGCTCAAGCTCAAGGAGCTGGCGCAGTACCTGAATGCCCGGCGCGAGCATTTCTACACGTTTTCGGCCCAGACCGGGGCCACCAAGATCGACTCGATGATCGATATCGACGGCGGCATCGGCGTCCTCTTCACGTTTGGCTCCAAGGGCCGGCGCGAGCTGCCTAATTCGCAGGTGGTGGTGGACGGCCCCATGGAGGTGTTGTCCAAGGACGGTTCGTTCGTGGCCGAGCACATCTACATGCGCATTCCCGGTGTTGCGGTGCAGATCAACGCGTTCAACTTCCCGGTCTGGGGCATGCTGGAGAAACTCGCGCCGGCCTTCCTCGCCGGGGTCCCCACCATCGTCAAGCCAGCCACCCCCACCGGGTACGTGGCGGCGGCCGTGGTGAAGGCGATCATCGAATCCAACATCCTGCCCAAGGGCTCGCTGCAGCTCATTTCCGGCTCCGTCCGCGGCCTCCTCGACGTGCTGGACTACCGCGACCTGGTGGCCTTCACCGGCTCCGCGTCCACCGCGCTGTCCCTGAAATCGCATCCCAACGTGGTGCAGGGCGGCGTCCGGTTCACGTCCGAAACAGACTCCCTCAACGCCGCCATCCTGGGCCCCGACGCGGTGGAGGGCACACCGGAATTCGATGCCTTCATTAAGTCCGTGGTCACCGAAATGACGGTCAAGGCGGGCCAGAAGTGCACGTCCATCCGCCGCGCCATCGTCCCGCAGGAGCTGGTGCCGGCGGTGATCGCCGCCATTGGAAAACGGGTGGACGAGCGTGTGGTGCTGGGGGATCCCCGCGCCGACGGCGTCACCATGGGCGCGTTGGCGTCGCTTGAGCAGCTCGCCGACGTCCGCGCCGCGGTGCAGTCAATGCTCGACGCCGGCGGTGAGCTTGCGTACGGAACGCTCGATTCGCCGGCGGTCACTTCTGCCAGCGGTACCACGGGTGTAGTGGATGCCGGCGCCTTTATGTCGCCGGTGGTGCTGAGCTGGGCTGACGCAGAGACCGACGCGATCCACTCGCTGGAGGCGTTCGGCCCGGTAGCCTCCGTGATCGGATACACGGACCTGCCCGACGCCGTCCGGCTCGCCGCCCGGGGCGGCGGCTCCCTCGTGGCATCGGTGTGCACCAACGATCCGGCCGTAGCACGCGAACTGGTCACCGGGATCGCTGCCCACCATGGCCGTGTGTTGATGCTCAACCGTGAGGACGCCCGCAGTTCCACGGGCCACGGGTCCCCTGTCCCGCATCTGGTCCACGGCGGTCCCGGCAGGGCCGGCGGCGGCGAGGAACTGGGCGGCATCCGATCGGTCATGCACCACATGCAGCGCACCGCTATCCAGGGCTCGCCCAACATGCTCACCGCCGTCACCGGCCTCTGGCACACCGGGGCGGACCGGAACTTCACTGCGGAGACCGAGGGGACGCACCCGTTCCGGAAGTCGCTGGCTTCGTTGCGGATCGGCGACGCCGTCCGGTCCGGGCTGCGGGAAGTGGCCTTGGCGGACATCTCAGCGTTCGCCGACTCCACCGGCGATACCTTCTATGCCCACACCAACCAGGAAGCGGCCGAAGCCAACCCGTTCTTCCCGGGCATCGTGGCGCACGGATACCTGCTGCTGAGCTGGGCCGCCGGACTGTTCGTGGAACCGGCGCCGGGCCCGGTCCTGGCCAACTACGGCCTGGAGAACCTCCGCTTCATCACACCCGTGGCTGCCGGGGATTCCATCCGGGTCACCCTGACGGCAAAGAAGATCACGCCGCGCGAAACGTACGAATACGGCGAGGTGGCCTGGGACGCGCTCCTGACCAACCAGAACGACGAGATTGTAGCCACCTACGACGTCCTCACGCTGGTCGAAAAGTAGCCCCCGTTTGGATCTTTCCGGGTTGCCGCGGCGTAAAATTTCCACCGTAGGAGGTGGCGAAATGAACCTAGCCATGAACACAGCCACAACCATCCTGCCCGTCGATGACGCAGCGCGCGCCCGCAGTTTCTACACCGAAAAACTGGGCCTCCCGCACCGCGGAATGACGGACAATGGAAGCGAATTACTCGGTAGCGACGGCGGCCCGATGCTGCAGTTGTTGCCGGTCTCGGACGGGAAGCACTCCGAGCACACCGCCCTCAGTTTCGAGGTGCGAAACATTGAGCGGATCGTGCAGGACATGGAGGCCAAGGGCGTCCGGTTCCAGGACTACGACCTGCCCAACCTTAGGACCGAGAACCACATCTGCACCACGGACTCCGAGAAATGCGCCTGGTTCATGGACACGGAACACAACATCCTCTGCGTTCACGAGACGTTGGGTATGCAGGCCGAATACCAGCTCTGACCGCCCGGTGGTTGAGCTTGTCGAAACCCTAGTGCTGCGCGTGGAGCCCGTCGAACGCGATGGTGATGACGTCGTCGGCCAGTTTCTCCGGTGTGAGGGAGCCGCCCGGTTTGTACCATTCGACGATTGAGTTGATGGTCCCGAACAGCAGGCGCGTGACGGTACGCGGATCGATGTCCTGGCGCAGCGATCCTTCGTCGCGGGCTGCGGAAATGAGGGCGGCCACCTCGTGATCAAACGCACGACGCCGTTCCAGGGCGTCGCGCTCAATGTCAGTATTGCCCCGCAACCGCAGGAGCAGCGTGACAAACGGCAGCCGCTCCACCAGGACGGCCACGGTCTGACGCAGGACAAATTCCAGCCGTGCGTCCGCCGCACCGCTTTGGGCCCCGGTCTGTTCGAGGATTGATTCCAGGCCGCCCAGCGCGTGGTCGAGGGCGAGCCTCAGGAGGTCGCCCTTGGACGGCACGTGGTGGTAGATGGCCGATTTCGAGATGCCCAGGTTCTCGGCGAGGATTCCCATGGACGTGGCGTCATAGCCGTGCCGGTTGAAGACGTCGACGGCGATGAGCAGCACCGACTGCTGGTCGTAACCGGGACGGCCGCGCTTGTTGGGGGCTGCTGTAGTGGGCATACCGGCTATTTTCCCATGAACGTTCGGTAATCCCGGCAGCGGCGCAGCGGACCCGCAGGCCGGGGCCCCAAGTGTCCGCTCGCGCGGGAAGGTGGCGGGCCCTATGCCTTGGGCCGCAGGTCGTAGATCCGCCGCAGCTTGCCGTTTGACCGCTCCAGTGAACCCGGCTCCACCACGTCAACGGCGCACGAAGAACCCACATGGATTTTGATCTGTTCCTGCAGGGCGCGTGCCGCCGTCGTGCTCTGCTCGGGGGTGACAGTGTCCCGGCGTTCGATCCTGACGGTCAGCTGGTCCATCCGCTGGCCTTCCGGGCGGGTGAGTTCGAGCTGGAAGTGCGGGCTGAGTTCGGGGATGCGCAGCGCGATCTCCTCGATCTGGGACGGGAAGAGGTTCACGCCGCGCAGAATGATCATGTCGTCGCTGCGGCCGGTGATGCGGCCCATCCGGCGGTGCGCGGGGCGGGCCGTGCCGGGCAGGAGGCGGGTGAGGTCCTTGGTGCGGTAGCGGATGATCGGCAGGGCTTCCTTGGTGAGCGAGGTGAATACCAGTTCGCCGTGTTCGCCATCGCGCAGCACGTTTTCCTTGCCCACTACGGGATTGAACGCGTCAATGATTTCGGGGCGGAAATGGTCCTCCCAGATGTGGCTGCCGTCCTGGGTTTCCACTGCTTCCCCGGCGACGCCCGGGCCCATCACCTCGGACAGGCCGTAGATGTCGCACGCCTTGATGTTCATGGTCACTTCGAGTTCGTGCCGCATCTCCTGCGTCCACGGCTCGGCGCCCAGGACCGCGTACTTGAGGGAGGTGGACGTCGGGTCGATGCCCTTGTGTGCCATGGCGTCGGCGATGGTGAGCAGGTAGGTGGGCGTGGCCAGGATGGCGTCCGGCGCGAAGTCCTGGATGAGCTGGATCTGGCGTTCGGTCTGCCCGCCGGACATCGGGATCACGGTGCAGCCCAGCGCTTCCGCGCCGGCGTGCGCGCCCAGTCCGCCGGTGAACAGGCCGTAGCCGTAGGCGTTGTGGACCTTCATGCCGGGCCGGACGCCGGACGCCCGGAGGCAGCGGGCCACGAGTTTGGCCCAGTCGGCCAGGTCCTGTTTGGTGTAGCCGACGACGGTGGGCCGGCCCGTGGTGCCCGAGCTCGCGTGCACGCGGGCTACTTCGCTCTGGGGGACAGCGAACATGCCGAACGGGTACTCAGCGCGCAGGTCTTCTTTCGTGGTGAACGGGAAGTTGCCGAGGTCGCTCAGTTCGCGCAGGTCCGTAGGGTGAATGCCGGCGTCGTCGTACTTGCGCTTGTACAGCGGCACCCGGCTGTAGGCGTAAGCCACCGTGTGCTGCAGGCGGGTGAGCTGGAGGGCCTCGAGCTCATCGCGGGAGATGGTTTCCTCGCGGTCCAGGACGGGATCTGTACGCGGGGAGGTCGGCTGCGGTGCGGGAGTTTCGGGGGCGTGGAGGGTCATGGTTTTCCTACTTTTTGGGGATGGTGCGGCTGCGTCCGCGGAACTCGGCAATGAGTTCCCCGGGCGTGCCGGAACTGGGTGGCGAATCGGGCTGGGCACCGCCGTCGGCCGCGAAAATCTGGATGTCGTACAGGCCGCTGCGGCCCGAGCTGGACCGGCGGTCCGCGACGGCGGTGATCACCTGGCCGCGGTAGGCGGGCTTCAGGAAGTTGATGTCCACGCCGGCGGCAACGGTGATGTTGTTGATCTCTCCCGGCGTCGGGTTAACCGGATTGCAGGCCAGGGCGAAGGCGGAATCGGCGAAGGCGAAGATCATTCCTCCGTGCGCCATGCCGAAGCCGTTGAGCATTTCCTGCCGGAGGGTCATGCGGATGGTGGCGTGCCCGTCGCTGACGGCGAGGACTTCAATGCCCATCCATTCGGAGGCATAGTCGTTTTCCAGGATGGGGTGGGTGACCCCGGAGAGTGCTGCTTCAGCCATGCGTCATTGCCTCCAGCTTTATTTACCGAATGTTCATTAGGTAATCCCAGATGCAGGTCCGATGTCAAGGGCGCGGCGCTCTCAGGTGCCCTGTGACGGCCCCGGAAGGTGCAAGGATGGAGGAACCGGCACCACGCACAGCAAATGGCGAACCATAGCCAAAGGCATCTACGTCAGCGCGACCACCCCGGGATCGGGCAAATCGCTCGTGGCTCTGGGCCTCGCGGACACACTCCACCGGCACGCGGACCGGATCGGGTTCTTCAAACCGGTGGGCGCGGGCCCTCCTGGCCGACGGAAAATGCGCCGACATCGATGCCCGCTGCGCACACCATCCGCCCCGCGCTGGAGTTCGTCAAAACGCGCGACGGCGTGAAGATCGTGTCCTCGGTGTTCCTGATGCTCATGCCGGACCGGGTGCTGGTCTACGGCAACGACCTCTCGCGCGGCTGCACCGTGGAGGACATCGTGAACACAGTGGCCATCACGGCCATCCAGGCGCAGGGGCCGTCCCCGGCAGCGGTCTAATACCGGTGGCAGAGCCTGTCGAAACCGGATCGATCCGGTTTCGACAGGCGCAACCACCAGTGCCGGAGCCGCGCTTGTTAGCTGTTGTCCGGCTTGGCCACGCTGTCCGGGTCCTCTTCCCTGGCCGGCTCATCGGAGAGGCCCTCGGGCGTGAGGTCCAGGTTTTGCGGATCCTCGGGCTGCTCCGGAGCGTCACCCACCTCGCCGGCTTTGGGGCTTCCGGTGTCGTCCAGGGCCGGGTTGGCACCCTCGACGCCGGTGGGGTCCTTGGTGCCTGCCGTGTCAGATTCCGCGGTGTCGGGTTCGGTGTTGTCGGGCTGAGTGGTGTCGTTCGGCATGGAAGTCCCTTCTGCGTAGTGCAACGTGTCCGCCGACTCTAAGCGCCTGCCGCGGCTTGCGCAACCGGGTGGCTTGCGCGGCGGCAAGCGCGGGGTGAGCCGGTCCGCAGCCTCAGCCCTGACGGGCCTTCATCCGCGGGTTCTTTTTGTTGATGACAAAGGTCCGGCCCCGGCGTCGGACAATCTGGGCGCCGGGAACCTTCTTCGGGGCGCGGAGGGAATTTCTGACTTTCATGGGCTTGCTCCTTGTTGTTGGTGGCGGTTGGTGGGTGCCGCTTTGGCCGGTTGGGCAGCGTGCAGCCGGGTCGTTCAGTTCGGGGCGGGGTCGAGCTGGAAAGGATCGGTGAGCCCGGCGAACCCGGCCTCCATTTCCGCGTCGGTGAGCTCGCAGGCGGAGAGCAGCTGCGCAATTTCCACCGGGTCCAGGCCCTCTCCGGTCGCGGCCAGCACGCTTCCGCGGTCTCCGTGTTCCGGATGCCAGTCCAGGTGGGCGTCCACATGGTTGAGGGGATCTGGCGCCGCACCGGCGTCCTGGTCGGCCAGCCACGGTCCGGTATTTTCGAGCCAGACACGCGGGCCGATGCCCTGGATGGCGATCCGGCACTGCGGTGCGGCGGCGATCCACAGGCGTCCCCGCAACCAGCAGCAGCCCTCCGCGAGGGACGCCAGGGCGTGCCGGAACCGCTCAGGGTGCAGCGGACGTTGGGCCCGGTGGGTGACAGTAGTGAACGGTGACGTTGAGGACGACGCCGGGATCCGCACCGAACCGGGGACCGTCCGGCCCAGGGCGTCATGGTAGTCGTGGCGGCCAGGGCGGATGAGGCCGGCGTTTTCCGCCACGTCGGCGTGAGGGGCAAGTTCCCGGGCCAGTTGCACGCCGCGAACCCGCAGGGCGGGGTCGGCCGGAAACAGGTCCACCTCCGCCAGGAGGACCGTGTCATTGAACGACAATTCGCCGATGAGGAATTCGCCCGCAGTGCGCTGGTCCTCCGGGACCGGCGTGAACCCGGATTCAAACAGGGTGTGATGGTCCCAAATGTGGTCCTCCAGTGTGTCAGGGGCGCAGGCAAGGACAGCGGAATCAATCGTCACCGGGCGGGAAAGGCCTCGCCGCAGCGCCCCGATCGCGGCCTCCGCAGACACCGCCGGCGGGAGCCCGATGATGGCCTGCGTCTCCGCGCGTTCGAGCAGCCGCTCGATGGTGGGCACGAGGTCCAGCCGCACGGTGCAGCTCAGGCAGCCGTGTTCCAGCTGCGTCTCGGCGCGCTCCACAAGCCCGGACTGGCTGGAGATCCTGCGGATGACCACGCCGTTCTCCAGCAGGTCGTGCAGGACCACCACGGCACCTGGATTGGCCGCAGCTGCGTCTTGGCAGGCTTGCTGGCGGCACAGGGCGTCCAGGCTGCTGATCACAGTGATATGCATGCCGATCACTCTAATGAGAATCATTATCATTTGCAACCGACGTATCCAAGGGGCAACTTATAGAGTGGATTCCGGGGAGCATTGCGCCAGGCTCCAGCACCACCTCGTCAGCTGTGCCCGCGGTACCAAGGCTTCAGGAGGCCCCATGCTTGTACTCGTCATCAACTCCGGTTCGTCCTCGCTCAAGTACCAGGTCCGTGACGTGGCCGCCGGCGTTGTGCTGACCGAAGGGCTGATCGAGAAGATCGGCATGGGCAACGGCGGTGATGGCGACGGCGAAATCGAGGGCCCCCGGGACCACGCGGAGGCGGCGGAGCAGGTTGATGCCGCGATCCATGCCGAGCTCGGGGACATCAAACTGACGGCGGTGGGCCACCGCGTGGTGCACGGCGGCGAGCGGTTCGCCGAGCCGGTGCTGATCGACAACGAGATCACCCGCGCCATCGAGCGACTCAGCCCCCTCGCGCCGCTGCACAATCCCGCCAGCGTCCTGGGCATCCGCGCCATCGGCAAGAAGTGGCCGGACCTGCCGCAGGTGGCCGTGTTCGACACCGCTTTCCACCGCACCCTGCCCGAGCACGCCTGGCGCTACGCCGTCCCGGACGAGCTCTACACGAACCACGGCATCCGCCGCTATGGCTTCCACGGCACCTCGCACGAGTACGTCACGCAGCGCGCAGCCGCGCTGCTGGATCTTCCCATGGAAGAGTTCGACGGCGTGATCGCCCACTTGGGGAACGGCGCCTCCGTCACGGCCATCAGTCGCGGTCATTCGGTGGACACGTCCATGGGCTTCACTCCGTTGGAGGGCCTGGTGATGGGCACCCGCTCAGGCGACCTCGATCCCTCCATCCTGGTATTCCTCGGCCGGATCGGGTGGACGCCGGAGGACATCGACACCATGCTCAACCGTGAATCGGGGTTGAAGGGGCTCGCCGGGAACAACGACATGCGCTCGGTCGTGGAGGCATCAGAGGCCGGTGACGCCAAGGCCTCAATGGCGCTCGCAGTCACGTCCTACCGGCTCGCAAAGTACGTCGGCGGCTACCACGTGGCCGTCGGCGGTGCCAAGGCGCTCGTGTTCACGGCGGGGATCGGCGAAAACTCGCACCAGTTCCGCGCCCTCGTGACTGACAGGCTGCACGCACTGGGCATAGAGCTCGACGCCGGCCTGAACAGTCAGCGGTCCAGGGAACCGCGGGTGATTTCCACTGCTTCGTCCGTCATCCCCGTTTTGGTGGTGTCCACCGACGAGGAGCGTGCCATCGCAGAGGCGACTGCCGCCGTCGTTGGTGGTTGAGCCTGTCGAAACCCGGATCTCGACATGGCTATCGAAGCAGCGGATGCCGTGCTGAAGCTGGGGTTCGAGGAGCTGGGAATGCGCCGGATCGAGGCGCGGCTCGATGCTCTGAACTCCGCGTCCGCCGCCTTATGCGAACGGCTGGGAATGCGGTTGGAAGCCAGGTTTGTGGACAAATGGCACTACAAAAACCAGTGGGCAACAGAGTTGGTCTACGCGATCCTCGCCGAAGAATAGACTGCGCGGAGCTGAGCCCATCGGAGGTTTCCGGACGCCATTGACTGTCTGGTGCGCCAGGACGAAACTGTCGTTGTGCTTAGCTGCCGGCCACGCCGCGCTGGCAACAGGCGTGTCCAAGGAGAATCCGATGCCTGTCGTGGAAGAAACTGTTTACATTGCCCGCCCGCCACAGGAAGTGTTCAACTTCGTGTCGAACAGCGAAAATATTCCGGTCTGGGACTCGTCCGTGGTGCACGCGGAACAAATCGGGACCGGGCCCGTTGGGCTGGGCACGCGGGCCAAAGGAACCAGCAAGATTGTGGGACGGAAATTCGACTGGACCACGGAAGTGACGGAATTCGAGCCACCAAGCCGCTTCGTTTCCAAGTCGGTGGAAGGAAAGATGGACTTCACGGTATCCACCGCCTTCGCTCCTGAAGGTGACGGGACCCGCCTCAACTACCGGATCGACGCCGCGTCGGGACTGGGCGGGGTATTCGGCAAACTCGCCGACCGGTTTGTGGAAAAAGCCCAGTCCCGCACCGTCCATGCCAACCTCGAGACTCTGGCCGAACTTCTGGCCGAGCACCCCGAATACGGCAGGGATGACAGCTGAGCCGCGAGATCCGGGTTTCGACAAGCTCAACCACCGGATTCGGCCCGGTGAGGGAGCGGGTGGGGAGCGAGATCCAGGGGTCCGATGGGCTACTTGAGGCCAGCCCCGGGCAGCAGGTCCTTGGCGCCGAGGGAGTCGGCGAGGAACGCGTAGTCCCACGCCCGCTCGCGCCATTGGACATAGCGCCCGGACGCGCCGCCGTGGCCGCCGTCCATCTCGATCTTCATCACCACAGGCTCCGTGCCGGTGGTCTTGTTCCGCAGCTCCTGGACCCACTTGGCCGGCTCCACGTAGAGGACGCGCGTGTCGTTGAACGAGGTCACCGCGGCCACCTTGGGGTACGCGACTGAATGCACATTCTCGTACGGCGAGTACGACTTCATGTAGGCGTACACGTCCGGGTCCGTGATGGGGTTGCCCCATTCCTCCCACTCTAGGGCGGACAGCGGAAGCTCCGGGTCCAGGATGGTGGTGAGGGCATCCACAAACGGCACCTGCGCCACCACCGCGGCATACTTTTCTGGCGCCAGGTTGGCCACGGCACCCATCAGCAGCCCGCCCGCAGAACCGCCCAGAGCCGCAATCCGGGACGGATCAACCCACCCGGAGGTGGCCAGCCAGTCGGTGGCGTCCACAAAGTCGGTGAACGTGTTCTTCTTGGTGAGCTTCTTGCCGTCCTCATACCAGTGCCGGCCCAGCTCGCCGCCGCCGCGGATATGCGCGATCACAAACACCACACCACGGTCCAACAGCGACAGCCTGGCGATGCCGAAACCGGGGTCCATGCTCAGTTCGTAGGAGCCGTACCCGTAAACCAGGCCAGCCGCCGTCGAATCCTGTTTGACGCTCTTGTGCCGCAGCACAGACAGGGGGATCCGCGTGCCGTCCGCGGCGTCGGCCCATTCGCGGGTGGCCACGTAGTCGCCGGCGGAGTAGCCGCCCAGCACCGGGCTTTCCTTGCGGAGCAGCAGCTCACCAAGCGGCAAAGCCGGGGTGGGCAGCACAAAGTCGTAGACGCGCGACGGCGTGAAGTAGGACGTGTAGCCCAGCCGGATGACCGGTGCCTCGTAGTCCGAACCGCCCACTCCGGCCGTGTACAGCTCCTCATCGAACGCCGGTTCCACCGGAGCTTCCTGAGCGGGCGTACCGAGGCCGGCCAGTCCCATCACCTGGACGCGTTCGATGGTGTCCTTGCGGACGGACACAATCAGGTGCGTGGAGGTGACGCCGGCACCGTTGACGCGGACGTCGTCGGAATGCTCGACGACGGTGATCCAGTGCTGCTCGGCCAGCGGCTTGGCGAGCTCGGCCGGGTCCGCCAGGGAGACCATGGAGTTGATGGCACCGCGGTTGTGGGTGAGCAGGATGCGCTCTGATTTTTCGCCGTCAGGACCGGTGAGCAGGAACGGTTCGGCCTCATAGAGGACGCGCTCGTCCCGCGAAATCACCGTGGTGAGGGCCGACGTCGGGTCATCAAAACGCAGCAGGCGGGTCTCGCTGTACTCGGAGCAGCCGATGCCCAGCACGAGGTGACGCCTGTCAGAGGAGAGCTCAAAGCCCAGCCACATGGCGACGTCGTCCTCCTGGTAAATCACCTCATCGTCGGCGACGGGGGTGCCCAGGACGTGGGACTTGACCTGGTACGGGCGCCACGAATCGTCCACCACGGTGTAGAAAATGCGGGTGCCGTCGGGGGAGAAGCTGACGCCGTAAAAGATGTTCTCGACGACGTCCGGCAGGAGTTCGCCCGTGCGGAGGTCCTTGACGTGAAGGGTGAAACGTTCGTCGCCGGCATTGTCCACGGCGTAGGCGTAAAGGTTCCCGTCCACCGTGACAGCCGAGCCGCCCACCGAAAAGAACGGCTCGCCTTCGGCTTCGATGTTGCCGTCCAGCAGCACTTCCTCGCCGGGGATCTCGACGCCGGCCTGCACCGCGGGGGGAGTCCAGTCGGCCACGGGGTTGCCGGAGTCCTGGGCGCGGACGCGGCACTGGATGCCGTACTCCTTGCCCTCAACCGAGCGGCTGAAGTACCACCAGCCGTCCTTGCGGTTCGGGACTGACAGGTCTGTTTCCTGGGTGCGGCCCTTGATTTCCTGGAAGATGGCCTCGCGCAGCGGCTCCTGGTGCGCGGTGACCGCCTCCTGGTAGGCGTTCTCGGCCTTCAGGTGCTCCACCACCTCGGCGGATTCCTTCTCGCGCAGCCACTCGTAGTTGTCCACGAAAGTGTCCCCGTGGTGCGTCCGCTCGTGCGGGACCTTCTTGGCGACGGGCGGTGCGGGGGCGGTAGCGGCGGAGGAACTGGCGGAATCCTGCAGCGGAGTCTGGGTCATGCCTTTCAATATATAGAGCCGCGCGGACAACGGCGCGGCCGTTCGCTACCGGGGTAGCGCGGCCCCTCCTGCCCCCGTTGATCTATCACTTATGGTCCCTAAACCCGGGGCAAAGCGACTCTAAGTGATAGATCAACGGGGCGGGCTGGGCAGGCAGCCAAAGTTACCCGTCGGAACCCCTTGAAACGTCCCCCGCCCGGTGCTAGAACGGCATTACCGGGAGGATCCGGACGCGTTTCTTTTTCATCTGCCTCTTGAGGGCGAATAGCCGTTTGGGCACGCCACAGCGCCAGATAGCGCATCGGCAGTCTGCGGGTGACCCTCCCGATACGGTGGCCCCCGGCGTTGAGCCGGGGGCCATCTCAACGCCCGACGGCGGCCCTCCTCACCGCTCCGGCGTCAGCACCTGCGAGAAGACCGTGGCGCCGTTGGCGTTCCGCAGGCTGACCGTGAACGAGTCCTCGCCCAGCTGGACGTGGCCGAAGAACTGGTTCTCGCCGTCGCGCGGTGATTCGCCAGGGAAGCGTCCGGCCTTGGCGAATACCACCTCGGGTCCGAACGTCCCGTCCATCGGGTTGGGCCCGAAGGATCCGGCGGCGATGGGCCCGGCCACGAATTCCCAGAACGGATCGAAGTCCGTGAAGGCCGCGCGCTCGGGGGAGTAGTGGTGGGCGGCGCAGTAGTGCACGTCGGCCGTCAGCCACACAACGTTCTTCACCCGGTTCCGTTTGAACGCGCTCAGCACCTCGGCGATTTCGAGCTCGCGGCCCAGCGGCGCACCGGGGTCGCGGTTGGCCAGGCTTTCCTGGTTCACGGCACCGTCCGGGACGATGATGCCCAGCGGCAGGTCCGCGGCGATCACCTTCCAGGTCGCCTTGGACTTGGAAACCTCGCGGATCAGCCAGTCCACCTGCTCCTGGCCAAGGATGGAGGTGGCGTGGGCTTCCTTGCCGTCGGTGTTGGGTGACTTGAAGGTGCGCATGTCCAGGCAGAACACGTCCAGCTGCGGACCGCGGGGGATCTTCCGGTAGATGCGGGCCGGCTGGTAGTGCCCGCCGTCGTCGAACGTTCCGGGGCGCCACAGCGCGGAACTGTCAGCGATGGGCATGTTCTCCTGCCACGCCTGCCGGCCACGCGCTGCGAGGGTGTTGACGTCGCGGACGGTGTAGCGGGGGTCGTCGATGATCTGGCCCGGGTACCAGTTGTTGTGGGTCTCGTGGTCGTCCCACTGGGCGATCACCGGAACGTCGGCGAACATGGCGCGCATGTTGGCGTCCAGGGAGTTGTAGCGGTGCCGGCCGCGGAACTCGGTGAGCGTTTCGGCCACCTTGGAGATCTCCTCCGTGACCAGGTTGCGCCACACCTGCCCGTCCTTCTCCACCACGGTCTCGGCAATGGGGCCGTCGGCGTAGACGGTGTCGCCGGAGTGGATGAAGAAGTCGGGCCGGGTGTTATGCATGGCCCGGTAGCCGCGCATGCCGCCGATCTCCTCGTTGATGCCCCAGCCCTGGCCGGCGGTGTCGCCGGTCCAGACAAAGCTTTGGGCGTCCGACGGCGGGAGGTCACCGCCGGTGCGTCCCTCCCCGTTGAAGGTCCCGGCGTCGGGGGCCGTGCGGAAGGTTCCCTTGACGGTCTCGCCGGCCGCGCCGCCGTCGTCCTCGAAACTGATCTCCAGCGCGAAGCGGGTGTTGGCGGGGAGGTGGTTGGCGCGGATTTTGGCCGTGAAGTCCGACGCCTGGGTGGCTCTGGGACCGCGGAGGGTGCGTTCGAAGGCACCCCGCCCGCTCAGTACAGTGCCGCCGTCGTCCACGGCGCGGAAGGTGGCGGTCATCCGGCCAGCGGCGGAGGATCGGGACCAGAGCACGGCGGAATCCGAGGTGACGTCGCCGGTGGCGATGCCGCTGGGCAGGGTGAGGCGGTTCCGGACGAGGGGGATCCCGGACCGGCCGGCCCGGAAGCTGCTGGCGTTGGCGGCGGCGGGCGCGGCCGCCAGCGCTGCTGCGAGGACGGAACCTTTGACGATGGTGCGGCGTGAGATATCAGTCATAGGCCCACCCTGCCGGGGGCGAATACACAGCCCGTTTCCACCGGATGAACACCCGGCGTGGCGCGGGTTAACTTGAGCTCTTGTGGGTTGCCACAGAACGCGGAGCGGGACCTTGACAGGGCGTCATTATCGCGTCTAACTGTAAGCACTCTTAGTAAATTTTGGGGGCGATGATGCGAAACCTCATTCCGAAAGGCATCCTCCGGAAGGTGCTCCTGCCGCCCACGTACGGCTTGCACCTGACACGGGGCGCTGAGTTCACGGTGCTCTCCGTCGAAGTCTGGAGCACGTGCCTGGTGGTCAACATCCACGTGGAATCCGCTGCCGGGATGGCCATCCCGGAAATTGCCATCGAAGACCATTGGGGCACGCTCTACACATTGAGGGATTCGGCCAGTGTGGGCTCACGGAACTTGCAGGTATTCACCCCGTCCGTGCCGCCCGGCACCAGAAGCTTGACCATCAGGTCCACGGACGACGCGAACGCCCGCCTGGTGGTGACCTTTGCCGTCCCGCGGATGCAGGAAGCCGGCCAAGCAGCCAAGGCGCCGGTTTCCCGCCCGGTCCGGCTGCGCCGTCCGGCCTAGAACTAGGTCGGACTAGAACGCACTCACAGCCGGAGTGAGAGAGCGTTCGGGAAATTTCTGCAGGATGTGAGAGAGCGTTGATGGCGGGCGGGAGTATCCTGATCACGCAAAGGCGCACGCGCCATGAGTGAGAGGGGAAGTTCCATGACCATCCCGCCAGTGCACGAACCAGAGCCGTTCCCGCCGGAACCAGGCCCGGACCCCTTTAACCCGGGCCCCACCCATCCCGGCCACCCGGGACCCGACGGGCCCAGCCCCATCCCGACGCCGGAACCTCCAGGCCCGCTGCCCGTCCCGGATCCGGGGCCGGCACCGCTGCGGCCGGACCCCACCCGGAGTTAAGTCACCAATGAAGCGGCCCCTGGCACAGCAGGGGGCCGCTTCATGGGTGCCCGCTAGTACCCGGATCGTGTTGCCCGGCGTTCTATCCGCCGGCGTACTCGGGCAGCCGGCCTTCGCGCATGGCCGCCGCCACCTGGGCGATCCCGCCGTAGTCCGGGAACACCACCGACGCCCCTCCTGGTGCCGTGCCCACCCCGGCTGTCGGCAGCGTGAGCGAAACAACGGCATTGGGGTCGATGCCGCGCATTCCGTAGGCAAGGATCGCCACGCCCACAGGATCAAAGCCCTGGTCCACGGTGAGGTAGCCGGCGGCGAAACTCACCAGGGCCCGTACTGCGGTCACATCGTGCAGGGCGCCGTCGCTGGTCAGCCGGGCGAGGATGGCGCGGAGGAACGTCTGCTGGTTCCGGACCCGCTGGAAGTCGCCGTCAACGAAGGCGTAGCGCTCGCGGACGAATTCCAGTGCCGCCTGGCCGTCCAAGTGGTTCACCCCCGCCGTGAAGACGTGCTGCGTTTCGTGCGTGGACTGGAACGGCACTGTGACGTTCACGTCGATTCCGCCCAGCCCGTCCGTGAGCGTCTTGAACCCGTTGAAATCCAGCATGACGGTGTGGTCGATGTGGGTCCCCATCAGGGACTCCACCGTCCGGGTGGCCAGCGGTATGCCGCCCGCCTGCAGGCTTTCGTTGATCTTGGCGAAGCCATACTCGGGGATGTTGACGTAGAGGTCCCGCATGAGGGAGACGACGTGCACACTGCGGCGGTCGGCCGGGACGTGGACCAGCATCAGGGTGTCGGCGCGGTGGTCCTGGGATTCGCCGGTGGCTTGGGTGATGGCCGCCTGCTCCCGGGCGTTGGCGCGGCTGTCGCTGCCGATCACCAGGATGTTCATGGGCGCCGCAGGGAGTTCCGCGATGGGTTCGGGCGGCGGGGGAAGGGCCGGTGCCGGCGGCGGCGTCTCCGACGGAGTGGGGGTGGGGGTGGCGGAGTCAGCGATGATGGGCGCCGGGGCCGCAACATCCGCGGCTGGCCGGGTGAATACCAGGGCGGACACGACGACGACGGCCACCAGTACAAGCGACAGCACCGCCGCGATCACGCGCCGCCGTTTCAGCGCGGCAGGCGCGGCAGCTTCGGGGCCGGACGGGGCTGGGTCAATCGGATCAGAACCGCTTGGGGTGCTTACCATGACTTAGTGTCCGCCCTGGTGCCCGCTTACGGCTATAACGCGGAGCGTGTCGTTTCCGTGCTGTGACGTACGACGGCGGCGCGCCGGGTTCGGTGGAAAGCGCGCTTGCTCAGGCGGGAACGTTTAGTCGGGCATGTCGCAGGACGGAAACGATGGCGGGGGCCAGTTCGTCCTCCATCTGGCGGTATATCTCCGGGCTGCGCCGGTAGGGGTCAATGATGTCGTTCTCCGAGGAATCCGCCGGCAGTGACAGGTGCCGGACGGACGCGGCCCGCGCGGGCAGCCCCCGCCAGAAGGCGGTGTTGGCGCTGAGGGGATTGCCGCCGTCGGCCGTTACCGGAACGATTGCGGCACTGTCCGCACGCTCGTCCAGGACGTCGAGCATGCGGGCGAACTCGCGGATGGTGAAGGTGCGCTTGAGCAGGGACGCGTCCAGTTGGAGCACTTCACCGCGATGGCCCGAGGTCATGGTCAGCACCAGGTCCACGCCGCGCAATATTTTGCTGGTCAGTTGCCGCGAGACGAAACCGTCCGGGTTTCCGCCAAAGGTGCGCACGATGTCTCCGGACAGCGGCTGCATGGGGTCGCCCACCATGGCCCGGGTTCCGGCGCTGGTGACCTCGAAGCCGCCCGGCATCACCTGGTCCAGCCCGGCCTGCAGCAGGCGTTCGGCCACTGGGGAGCGGCAGATGTTGCCGGTGCAGACCGTGAGGATCCTCACGGGTGCGGGGGCAGATGCGGGGGATTCCACGGAACTTCTCTTTTCCAGCCGGTGCGCCGGACCGGAACGGCCCGTCGTGGCTCTCAACTTAACATGTGCGGGCGGGGTGTGCGCAGTGGCTTGAAGCAGTGACCCATCCGTAACGCACGGTGTGACGAATCACACATGACCGTCGGGACTCCCCCTGCGATCGTTGACCAAGGAGTAAATCGTGAAACGGAATACAAAATTGGTATTGGGTGGTGCTGGTGTGGCAATGCTGGCTGCTGTGTCGCTGGGCGCCGGGCCAGTCATGGCCCAGAACGCAAAGGCGGCGGAGAAAACCGTGACGCTGACGGCCACCCTCAAGCAGCTCAACGGCTCAGGCGCTTCGGGCACCGCCACCGCGGTTGTCCGCAACCAGAAAATCCAGCACATCGAGGTTCACGCTACTGGCTTGACCCCCGACGCCCCGCACGCCCAGCACATCCACTACGGCAACCAGGCCCTGAACGAGTGCCCCACACTGGCGCAAGACAGCAACGGTGACGGACGCATTAATACCCTGGAGGGTGTTCCGGCCTACGGCCCCGTTGTGGTGTCGCTGAACACCACCGGCGATACGACCCCCGCCAGCTTCCTGGACGTTTCCCGGTTCCCGGTCTCGCATGGTGGCAGCTATGACTACAGCCGGGACAATATCGAGTTCACGGACGTTGCCGGTACCGGCTACCCGGGCGCCGGCGGGCTTGGCACCGCGAAGCAGATCGCGGACTCCATCCGCGATGGCGAGGGTGTCCTGGTGATCCACGGGCTGGATTACGACGGCAACGGAACCTACAACTTCAGCGATCCTGAAGGTGCCAGCGAGCTTAACCCGAACCTCCCGGCCGAGGCCACCGACCCTGCGGCCTGCGGCGTTCTGCGCTAAGCACGCGTTTTGCTCTTCTGGCCCCAGTAAGGCTGCAGCCCCAGTGCCTTGCTGGGCCGGGAGAGGGCAATGAAGAAGTCTGCTGTTGCTGCCAGGGCGCTCGCCTCGCCGCCAGGACAGTCAGCCGTGGCCGGGTTCCCCGGTGACGGTGTGGTCGGCGTGGTTCAGGCCTTCCAGGACAAGCCGGGCCAGGTGGCCGTCCGCGATGCTGTAGACCACTCTGCGGCTGACCCTTTGTGTGCTGACGAGGCCGCTGAAGCGGAGTTTGGCGAGGTGCTGGCTGACTGAGGTTCGGGAGGCTCCGGTTCGTTCCACCAGGGTGGTGACGTCGGCCGGGTCCTGGGTCAGGAGCCAGAGCAGGTGCAGGCGGGTGGGATCGGAGAGCATCCGGAACGTGGCCGTCGCGGCATCGAGCCGGCGGGCATCGGGAAGCCGGGGGTGGTGAAGGCTCGGTGCGTTGATGCGTTGGGCCTCTTTCACGGGGTCACCCTTTCCTGCTGGCCGGTTTTGCGCCGGTCCTGGAGGCTGTCGGCCAGAATTTCAGGGCCGCTACTGTAGCGATCATAGCCACCAGGGTCAGGACTGCTGCGGCCGCGGGCTGGCCGGCGGACGCGCCGATCCAGCCGGCCGCCGGGTAGGTGATGATGAAGCACGCGTGGGAGAGGGAGAACTGGGCGGTGAAGATATGGGTCCGTGTGCTTTCCGTTGCGGAGCGGCGCAGCAGCCGGGCCGAAGGGGTGCTGATCATCGAGGTCCCGGCCCCCAGGGCAACCCAGAGCCCCAGCAGTATGAGCCACGGCCCGGCGGTGGCCAGCAGGACAAACGTGCCGGCGAGGCCAAGGGCAAGAAGCGCGGCTCCGGCCATCATCAGTGAACGGTCGGCTATTCGGTCCAGCGCCCTGGGTGCGCTGAGTGCTGCAGCCATCGAGCCTGCGCCGAAACAGGCAAGGGCAACGGCGACGTCGGCGTTGGATCCTGCGAAAAGGTCCCGGGCATAGACCACGGTGTTGACCAGCACCAGGGCTGTAGCGGCTGCCACGGCCAGATTCAATGCGAGGAGGCCGCGCAGTTCCGGCGTCTTCGCGAAGATCCGTGCCCCGAGGGTGGTGCGGTGCCAGAGTGATCCTTCCTGCTTCACGGCGGTGGCTGTGGGCAGTTGCGTGGTCACCACCAGTGCCGCCGAGAACATAAAGCCTGCCACGGTGCCGAGGAAAAGTTCATGGAACGTAATGACGGACAGGAGTGCGGCGGCCAGGGCCGGGCTGACCAGGGATTCCAGGTCATACGCAAGGCGGGAGAGCGACAGGGCCCGGGTGTACTGCCGTTCGTCGGGAAGCACCACCGGGATCAGGGACTGGAAGGCGGGCGTGAACGTCGCCGAAGCACTCTGGAGCACAAAGACCAGCACATAGATATGCCAGGCCTGATCCACCGCGGGCAGCATAAGGGCGATTCCGCCACGGATCAGATCCGCGCCCACCAGTACGGCCTTTTTTGGCAGTTTTTCCACCAGTGCCGCCATGACTGGCGCGACGAAGACGTAGGCCAGCATTTTTATGGTCAACGCTGTCCCCAGCACGGCCCCGGCCTGAGCTCCGGCAAGGTCGAACGCCAGCAGTCCGAGGGCCACCGTTAGCAAGCCGGTCCCCAACAACGCAACAATCTGGGCTGAGAAGAGCTTCCGGTAGGCGCGGACGGCCAGGATTTCGATCATGAGAATTCCTTAATCTAAACAATATGTGCGTACCTATGCACCTATTGTAGGCGCGGTGCCGGAGATTTCGGACGGGGAGACCCTCGGCGTCACCGGCACCGCGACGTTCTTCCTCAACGGCGAAAAACTCACCCTCAACACCAAAGCCCAGTTCCGGCAGCTGCTCGCCGACGCCGCCAAGCAGCGCCGCCAGGTGACGGCGCCGGCGCGGCACGCCTTCCGGGAGGTCGCCGCCGTCGTGCTTGTCCTTGAGGCCGGTGAGCAGCTCGTCCCAGACCTCGGCGCGGGCCTCGTTGTGCGGGGTGCCGGGGTAGGGGAGTCGAACGCCTCGGCCTACTCCTCGGCGCTGAGCCACATGTTGTGGCGTACGGCGTCTCGACGTCCGGCCCCTCGGCGGGCGGCCGCTCATCGAACCTGACGGCCGGCTCGATCGCCTTCACCATGTCCGCGGACGATTTCAAAGAACCGACCTCCTGCTTGGTCTCGATCGCTGCGGCGGCTCCCTCAGGAACGAGGTCCCGCAGTCCTGAACCGGGTTGGCCGCCGGCAGCAGCTTGCTGCCCACGTTCAGGCTATCGGTGGGCCTTGAAGGACGGAGATGCGGGTGCGGGATGGTTCCCTTGCCTCTGGGGGACGGCGGGTGCAGGCCCGTTCGCCGTTCCGTTGGCTGGCGGGATCACCGGCGATGACGCGGGATTCGTGCCGGACCGCCCCGGGTCGCCTTGCGCAGGTGCTGGAAGACCTTGCGCAGGTGCTGGAAGATCGGGAACGCGGGCGGGCGTCTTCGTGGCACCGGGGCCGGAGGCGGGTGTTGGCTTTCCCGAGTAGCCGTGCGTGACCGCGTCGATCACGGTGGTGAAGGCCTGTTGTGCATGTTCGCGGAATCCTGGATCGGCCGCGGCCACGGCCGCAGTGCCAATTCCCATGGACGCTGCAATGGCCACCGCAGTGAATGCGGTTCGGCGGTGGTTGCGCCGGCGGCGGGCGTCCAGGCTGGCCGGTCCGGTGGCCATGAGTGCTTCAAGTTCAGCGGAAGGAACCACCGCGGGACTGGCCACGAAACAGCGCAGGTCCAGCAGTGCAGCTCTCAGGTCAGGGGCATCTTCGCTGCCGGTTTCCAAGAGCAGTTCATCGACGACCTGTTCGTCGCGAAGTGTGTGCCTGGTGATCATGAGGCCACCCTTGTCTCAACCTTGAGCAGCTTCCGTAGGCTGGCCAGGGCCCGGTGCTGGAGCTGCGTTATGGCCCCTGGCGACTTCTGCATGATGGAGGCGACGTCGTTCACGGACAACTCAGCGATGATGCGCAGCCGGAGGACTTCCCGATGATCCTCGCTGAGGCCCTCAAGCATCGCCAGGGCGTTGGCTTCGGCGTTGCCGTCCAGGACCGTGTCCTCGGCCGATGCGCTCAGACGGTCGTCCCTGCCGGGATCGTATTCCATCGGGACGGGTGTTCTGCTGCGGCGGCGGTGGTGATCTACGAGGCGGGCGTGGGCGATGGAGAAGATCAGCACCCGGAGGCCTTTCGCTCCGCCGCTGACCGCCGTCAATCTGGGGTATACGGCCAGGAACACATCGTGGGTGACGCCCTCGGGGTCGTCCACTCCGCCGGCCCGCAGATAGCCAGCGACTGCCGGTGAGAATGCCCGGTATACGGTGGAGAACAACGATGCGCAGTCCCCGTGGCCCCCTGCCACGAGGTCGTCAGTGATCGAATCCATCCCCCGCCTCCCAGACATCCCCGTTCGGCCTGGCTTAGGGTTTCCCTGCCGTGGCAGGCTTGTGGGACAGTCCCTTGTCAGCCTGAGCCGGCGGCGTTACCTTGCCCGGTGATAGGGATGTGCCCGAGTTATCCGGTTTGTCCTGCCGACGGTCAGCCGCCTGGCCGGGCGCTGGCACGGATTTGCAGTACGCTGCGATACCCGCGCTGCCATTCGCTGCCGTCGCCAAGGACTCAAAGGCGGTTGAGGCCGGGTCCAGGCCGCCGTTGGTGAACGCCGTGCACAGTCCGAAGGCTGCCGGACCGGTAGCGTCCGGGCCCGCAGGTGTTGCGTCCGGCCGCGGCGCCGGCGCAGCGGCGGCCTTCGATGCTTTCCCGTGCCGGGCTGCGGCGGGCGTATGCTCAGCGGCCGTGGAAGCGGCCGCCGGTGCTGGGGCGCCCATGACCTCATGACTGGCCTGCTGGAGCGGCGCGGGAAGTGTCCCGGTGTAGGCTGCGGTGGCCGCGCCCCCGGCGGCGAGGGTTCCTCCGGCCAGAATCCCGGCCGCGATTTTGCTTGTCACCAATGCGGTAAAGAACGACATGAATTCCTCCAATGTGAATACCCTGAAAAATGCTGATGGACGTCAGGTCCATATTTAAGTAATCGCCCGACGTGCGGGAATATGACGCAGATTGCACGCTAAATCCGAAAGACTTGATCAAGGGACGTGAGGAACTCCCGCCGCGCTGCCGCCCAAGGTTCCTGAACGGGCGACGACGGGCGGGCAGCAGCGATGGTCCCGCCTCTGCCCTGCCCGTCGCACTGCCGGAACCTATCCGATGCTGAACCAGTTCGTGCCGTCGCGGGTGACCTGGAGGCCACCGCCGGATTCGGTCGTCACCGAGTTTCCGTCATAGACGAAGCCGCTGGGGTCAGCCGGGCAGGAACCTGGCGCGGGTCCGTCCGTGCCCAAGACAGGCGCGCCTTCATAGCCAGTGAGGTAGAAGCCTGTCACGGCTCCGTCCTTACCCTTGGAGTTCTCGCGCGCAACCGTGGTGACGAGTCCTTGGGCGGTGCTGGTGGTGCTGCGCTGTTGAACAGTCTCCCGTGTTTCATCGTTGCCCTGCATGACGATCTTCGTGCAGGTCCACGTCGTCTCGCTCACAGAATTCACGCGGAAGTCCACGGCAAATGCGTTGTCCTGGAGCACTTTGTTATTCCAGGAAAAGACAAGCTGCACATCACCCTTGCCGACAAACCCCGTCCCCGTGGCCGGATCAAATATCACGGACGCCATTGCCGGAGCCGCCACCGCCATAAGGCCAGCCAACGCCGCCGACGCGCCGGCCACTCTAAGTGAAGTTGTTCTCATGTGAGCTCGATGCCCCTTCAGATTTTGTTCGGACCGGGGCGCGGATCGCAGCGTCCGGTATCCGGAGTCTACGAACGGACGCCGACCGAAAGTACGAGTACCCAGTACTCGACTTATCGGAACCTGCCATGACTCCGTTTACCCGGTACTCGCCTCAGCCGGAGGCGCGGCTCACCCGGATGGTCCGACTGATCCCGAAACGACCGTGCGAACTCTGACGTGACACATGTGACCCACACACCGCACAGCTACGGTTGGTTGTTGCCGGCACAAACGTCATTCGACGGCCGCCTGTCGCTTCTGGGCTCATCGCCACTGCCGGCCTCCACCTCTGGCAACGCCACGCCAGCGTGAGCGTCCCCGGCGAAACAGCCATGCAGGTGGCACTGGCATCCATCCTCCCCGCCTTGCAAGCGGCCTGAAATCCGGTTATCCTGTGAGACGTGTCACTGACAAAGTGGCACATGCTTTTGATCTGCGGCGGGAGAGTCCTGCCGGTACGTTCAGCAGGCGCCGTAGGAGCAAATCCTCTCCGGGAATCTCTCAGGCCCACGTACCGCCGCGGTTAGGCAACTCTGGAAAGTAGTCTGGCAACGGGCTCACCGACGGTGCAAGTGTCACCCTGTGAAAGCAGGTAGGCGCGGAAACTCTCAGGTCCAATACAGAGCGGGGAGGAACCCGAGTCAATGTGGCGTACCCAGCACGCCACCTGAATTATGGAGTTCCTTCATGACCATCCAGTCGTCCCCCTGCACCTTTGCCGATCGGCATATCGGTGCGCGCCGCCAGGCCGATGTTGACACCATGCTCAAGGCCG
>NZ_JASBRB010000069.1 GCF_029960665.1 Pseudarthrobacter sp. AL07 | reverse complement strand
CCAGTCGGAACTCACGACGGCGGACGCGGTGTGGGGTGCGTGCCGCAGCGGGCTGTTCTCGACGGTGAAATCGCCGCTGGCCACCTGGTCGATTTCCTTCCGGATGGTGATCATCGCGTCGATGAACCGGTCGATCTCCACCAGGTCCTCGGACTCCGTCGGTTCCACCATCAGCGTGCCCGCAACCGGGAACGCCAGGGTAGGGGCGTGGAAACCGTAATCGATCAGGCGCTTGGCCACATCCTCAGCCGTAACGCCGGTCTTCGCCGTCAGCTCCCGCAGGTCCAGGATGCACTCGTGCGCCACCAGCCCGCCCTCACCGGTGTACAGGACCGGGAAGTACTCGTTCAGGCGCGCCGCAACGTAGTTCGCCGCCAGCAGCGCCGACTTCGTCGCTTCGGTCAGGCCTTCGGCGCCCATCAGCTTCACGTACGCCCAGGAGATCGGCAGGACACCCGCGGAACCGTAATTGGACGCCGAGATGGCCACGCCGTGGCCCGCTTCATGGGCTGACTTGTTAGCGTCACTGGGCATAAACGGTGCCAGGTGCGCCTTCGCTGCGACCGGACCAACACCGGGTCCGCCACCGCCATGCGGGATGCAGAACGTCTTGTGCAGGTTCAGGTGCGAGACGTCACCGCCGAACTTGCCCGGCTGCGCCAGACCCACAAGGGCGTTCAGGTTGGCACCATCCACGTAAACCTGGCCACCGGCTGCGTGCACAGCGTCGCAGATTTCGGTCACGTCCGCGTCATAGACGCCGTGGGTGGAGGGGTAGGTGATCATGATCGCCGAAAGGACGTCCCTGTTCGCCTCGATCTTGGCGTTCAGGTCCGCATGATCAATGCTGCCATCCGCAGCGGTCGCCACCACAACCACCTTCATGCCGGCCAGGACAGCCGAGGCCGCGTTCGTGCCATGCGCCGAAGCCGGGATCAGGCACACAGTCCGCTGGTCATCGCCCCGGGACAGGTGATACCCACGGATCGCCAGCAAACCTGCAAGCTCACCCTGGGACCCGGCGTTCGGCTGCAGCGACACCTGGTCATAGCCGGTGATTTCCGCGAGGTCAGACTCCAACCCGCCGATCAGCTCACGCCAGCCCACGGTCTGGGAATCCGGGGCAAACGGGTGGATCGAGGCGAACTCCGGCCAGGAAATAGCTTCCATCTCCGCCGTGGCGTTCAGCTTCATGGTGCACGAACCCAACGGGATCATGGTCCGGTCCAGCGCCAGATCCCGGTCACTGAGCCTGCGGATGTAACGCAACAGCTGCGTCTCGGAACGGTGCGTGTTGAACACCGGGTGCTGCAGGTACCCCGAGGTGCGGAGCACCGATTCGGGCAGTTCAAAGCCCTTCGCGTCCACCACCGGACCGGCACCGAACGCGACGGCGATCGCGGAGAGAACATCCGTCGTCGTGGTTTCATCAGCGGAGACGCCGATGGTGTCCGCATCGATGTGGCGCAGGTTAATGCCGCGCGCCTCGGCGGCGGCAATGACCTTGGCCGCCTTGCCCGGGACGCGCACCGTGACGGTGTCGAAGAAGGCCTCGGTGACCAGGTCGCGGCCGGCGACCTTCAGCGTGGTGGCCAG
>NZ_JASBRB010000068.1 GCF_029960665.1 Pseudarthrobacter sp. AL07 | reverse complement strand
TGTGATCTCTCAAGACATCGGTGACAGTTCTGCCTCAACACATCGGTGACAGTTCCGCAGGTTTTGGTGGTGACACTTCCCGGCCCTGTTAACAGGGTTTGGCCGGCCCGTGGTGGTGGCAAAAGAATGGCGGGTGAAAAAGAATGAGCCTGTCAATGCCCGTATCCGCCTCGCGATCGCCCGGTGGCCCGATGACGCGCCACGCGGGGCGGTCACCACGTTCTGTGCCGAGCACGGGATCACCCGCAAGACGTTCCATGCGATCCGGGCCAGGGCACGCGACGAGGGCCAGGCCGCTGCCCTGGAGCCCCGCTCCCGACGCCCCAAGACCTCGCCCACGAAGCTCACCGAGGATCTCAAGGACGAGGCGCTGAGGGTGCGTGCGGCCCTGGAGTCCTCCGGGCTGGATCACGGGCCGATCAGCGTGCACGACAAAATGGTGTCCCTGGGGATGCACGCGCCCTCGCCGGCTTCGCTGGCGCGGATCTTCCGCGAGAAGAATGTGGCGCGGTCCGAGCCGGCGAAGAAACCCCGGGCCTCGTACCGCAGGTTCGTCTACCCGGCCCCGAACGCGTGCTGGCAACTGGACGCGACCGAGTATGTGCTCACCGGTGGGCGCAAGTGCGTGATCTTCCAGCTGCAAGATGACCACTCACGGCTCGCGATCGCTTCCCACGTGGCATCCGGTGAAACCAGCCAGGCGGCCCTGGCGGTCGTGAAAAAGGGCATCGCCTCCCACGGGGTACCGCAACGATTGCTCACCGACAACGGGGTGGCCCTGAATCCCTCACGCCGTGGAGTCGAAGGCCAACTGGTCACCTACGTGTCCTCGCTCGGGGTCAAGGCGATCACCGGCAAACCCTACAAGCCAACCACGCAGGGGAAGAACGAACGGTTTCATCAGACCCTGTTCCGGTGGCTGGACAAGCAACCCCTGGCATCCACCTACCTGGAATTGCAGGAGATGGTCGACCGGTTTGACCTGATCTACAACACCGAGCGACCGCACCAGGGACTGCCCGGGCGCATCACACCGCAGCAGTCATGGGACGCCACGGCCGTCGCTGAGGCACCCAGGCCCAAAACCCTGCCGGTTCTTCCCGAGCCGCAGGCGCAAGGGCCGGCAGCCATGCATCCTGCCCCTGCCAACACGGCGGTCCAACCGGCGGTGAATGCCGGAACGGAAGCACCGGAGAACGGCACCACAACCGGCCTGGACACGGAAATCCAGCTCGAGACCGGCGCGCCCGAGAATATCAGTGGCACCATCTCCCACCCGGCAGACACCGGCAGCCGGAAGCTGCGGGTCTATTCCAACGGCGTCGTCAAGATCGGCACGACCATGTTCTCCCTGACCAAGCGGATGGGCGGACGCATCGTCATTGCCGCCTGGGATCTCGAGGAAATCATGTTCGCCAACACCGAAGGCGAGGTCATTGCCGAATACGCGTGGCCGCCGGAAGGCACCGGATACGTCGGGATCGGCAGGTCACTCAGCCGCTTCCGCAGCGGGCGTCTTTCGAAAGGAACTGTCACCGATGTGCTGAGACATCAACTGTCACCAGTGTCCTGAGGCAGAACTGTCACCGATGTCTTGAGAGATCACA
>NZ_JASBRB010000067.1 GCF_029960665.1 Pseudarthrobacter sp. AL07 | reverse complement strand
TGGTGCAGCATGTTGCGGTGTTGGTTGTTTGGGTTCGGTTTTCGTTGGTGGGGAGGTTGAGGGTGGGGTTTTGGTCGAAGAATCCGTGGGGTTCGAGCATGAAGCCGATGTTTTGGCGGGGCATGATGGGCCAGTCTTCGAGGCGGACGACGTGGTGCATGCCGAAGGTGTACCAGACGACGAGGTCTTGGTCCACGATGTTCCGGTCTGCTTGGGTCCAGATGTGCAGGCCGTCGTCGGCGCCGGTGGCTTGGTTGGGGAATTCGCCGGCGGCGAAGCGTTCGGTGCGGTTGTAGGCGGTGACCCAGAGGTTGTTCCGGGCGAACTGGGCTCGTTTGCTGACGTAGGACTCATCGCCGGCGGCGAGTTGGATGCCGTCGGTGGGGATGAGGCGGTAGGCGACGGGTTCGTCTACGATGTTGCGGCTGTCGCGGTTGGCGATCTTCCAGAAGCGGTGTTTGGAGGAGTCGGTTTTGCGGATGGCTGCCTGTTCGGTTTCGAGGAGCCGGTCGACGGCTTTGAATGCGGTGTGGGTGGGGTTGTGTTCGGGGATTTCCATGTCTACTTCGTAGACGGCGTTTGTGGGTCCGTCGATTTCGAAGTCCATGCGGACGTTGAACATGTGTTGGTGGATCGGGGCGTAGAGTCCGTCGTTGTTCAGGGTCTGGCCGTAGGGGCTTTTCTCGCCGGGTTTCTGGCCGGCGGTGGAGAGGATGCCGGTGGCCTTGACGAGGAACTCGATGCTGCCGTCGAGGAAGAGGTGCCAGTAGAAGGCGTATTCGTAGTTCGCGACGGTGGCGATGAAGGAGATGACGAGTTTGCGGCTGCGGCGGGTTTCGGTGGTGCCTTCGCGGAAGTCGAAGTGCTTCCAGAGGATCGAGTCGTCTTCTTCGTGCATGCAGATGGCGTTCTCGATGGTCAGGGGGTTGCCGTGGCTGTCGGCGGTGATGCCGTCGAAGTATTTGATCTCGCCCAGGCAGTCGCAGCCCAGAGTCAGGGAGTTGGCCATGTTCCCGATGTTGTATTCGCCTGAGTCGAAGGCGTTCTTTTTGGCCTGGACGGGGGCGGTGTCACCGTAGGGGACGACCATTTCCGAGAGTGAGGCCCGGTTGATCACGGGGCGTTCGACGCCTTTGTTGCGGAACTTCAGCTGGTGCAGGACCAGGCCTTCGCGGGGGGTGAAGCCGACGCGGAAGGACCAGTCGGCCCACTGGACGTGGTTGCCGGTGACGGTGAAGGACGCGCCTTCGGGCTGGGTGATGGAGATGGGTTTGAGGTCGGTGCGGGCCTCGCCGACGTATTTGGGCAGGTAGTTGCCGCTCGCGGACGGGACCGGGATTGCCTGGTCGTCTTCGACCTTGACGATTTCGCCGGTGTTCAGGTCCACGATGACGATGAAGTTCTCGATGGGGTGGGCGTAGGGGCTGTCGTCTGCTTCGTCGCGGACGAAGACGAGGGCGCGCATCAGGCGCCGGCCCTGATCGTCTTCGCCGAAGTAGCCCACGGACCAGGGTTCGAAGCAGACCAGGGACATGTCGGTGATGCCGCGTTTGGCCAGGGCGGCCTGGACTTCGGGGTCCTTGCGGCAGCTCTCTTCACCTTCGGCGAATTCGTCGAGCATGAACGGGGGGTGGATGTGTGCGGCGAGCTGCGTCCATGTGGAGACGATGCCCGAGTCCAGGTCCACGATCGCTTCGTAGGACCGTGCCTCGGCCCGGTCGACGAGGACTGCGTCGGCCTCGCGGACCGTTGCCGCGCCGGACCGGAGCAGTTCCTTATCCGGCTCGCGCAGCTCGATACTGATGAAGCGGAACGATTCGGCCGCGGCCTGGCCATCCTTCAGGATCGCCGCGGCCCGGGAAATCTCGTCGCGGGAGAGCGGATCGAGAGGGTGCGCTACCCCAAC
>NZ_JASBRB010000066.1 GCF_029960665.1 Pseudarthrobacter sp. AL07 | reverse complement strand
TGCAGATGCGTTCGGGGTCGCAGGCGGCGGGGTCCCCTGCTGCCGCGGCGTGATGGAGTTCGGCGACGTTTGCCCGCAGTGCGGTGAGTTCTGCGATCTGGGTGTCGAGGTCGCGGAGCTGTTTGGCCAGGAGATCCGTCACGTGTACGCAGGGGGCCTGGCCGATGTCCCGGATGGAGAGGATGTCTCCGATCTGGGCCAGTGTCAGCCCGGCGGTGCGGCCGCGGCGGATGAACTCCAGCCGGCTGACCGTCTCGTGGGGGTAGTCGCGGTATCCGTTCGGTGCCCTTTCGGCGGCCGGCAGCAGGCCTCGGGCCTCGTAGAACCGCAGGGTCTTCGCCGTCAATCCGGCAGCTGCGGCGGTTTCGCCAACACGCATCATGCACCTCTTGTCCCGGGGGATTTCCCTCTTGGCCTTCCAGCTTAGTGGAAGGTCAAGAACGGGCACAGGAAACCTGTGTGCGCCGCCCCGGGCCTAGGGAAGCCCACCTTTTCGGGTGAGTGAAGGCGGGTCAGGGCTCCGCGGTTCCCTGCGGGTGCGGGTACGCCTCTTGACCTTCCCCCTTGGTGGAAGGTGCAGACTGGGGGCAGACCCACACACGAGGCACCGTCGCGGGCTTGCGGGACGGCGCTGCTGAACGACTTTGGAGGATTTCATGACTGAACCAACACCCGATTTCGACCTGGCCGTCATCGGCTCCGGCGGCGGAGCGTTCGCGGCCGCGATCCGGGCGACCAACCTGGGCAAACGCGTCCTGATGATCGAGCGTTCCACCGTCGGCGGGACCTGCGTGAACACCGGATGCGTGCCGTCCAAGGCACTCCTCGCCGCCGCAGAGGCACGCCACGTCGCCCTGGACGCGTCAGGCCGGTTCCCCGGCATCAGCACCTCCGCGGCTCCGGTGGACATGGCCGGGCTGATCGGCGGGAAGCGTTCCCTGGTGGAGACGATGCGTTCGGACAAATACGTGGACCTGATCGCGGACTACGGCTGGGAGCTGCGCCAGGGCAATGCCGTGTTCGCCGGCACCCCGAACGATCCGGTCCTGGAAATCACCGGAGCCGACGGGGCCCGGGAATCGATCCGGGCCGCGCACTATCTGGTGGCCACCGGGTCCGCGCCGTGGGCGCCACCGATCGAGGGACTGCAGGACACGGACTACCTGACCTCCACCACCGCGATGGAACTCGAGGAAGTCCCCGAGTCACTGCTGGTCATCGGCGGCGGGTACGTGGCCCTGGAACAGGCCCAGCTTTTCGCCCGGCTCGGGTCGAAGGTGACCATGCTGGTCCGCTCCCGGCTGGCCTCGGCCGAGGAACCGGATGCGTCGAGCGCCCTGATGGGTGTCTTCGCAGACGAGGGTATCCGCGTAGTCCGCCGCGCGGCCGTGTCCTCCGTACGTACGGACCCGTCCACCGGCGGGATCGTCGCGACCGCGGCCGTCTCCGGCGGGCAGGAGGAATTCCGGGCCGCCCGGCTGCTGGTCGCCACGGGACGCCGACCGGTCACGGAGGGCCTGAACCTGGCCATGGTCGGCGTCAAGACCGGGGACAGCGGCGAGATCCTGGTCGACAGCCGGCTGGCCAGCTCAAATGACCGGATCTGGGCCGCCGGAGACGTGACCGGACACCGCGAATTCGTCTATGTCGCAGCCGCCCACGGCTCCCTGGTGGTGGAGAACGCCTTCAACAACGCCGGCCGCGAGGTCGACTACAGGCACCTGCCCCGGGTCACCTTCACCAGCCCGGCCCTGGCCGCGGTCGGCATGACGGACAAGGAAGCCAACGACGCCGGCATCCGGTGTCAGTGCCGGGTCCTGCCTCTGGAGTACGTGCCCCGAGCCCTGGTGAACAGGGACACCCGCGGCTTCATCAAGATCGTCGCAGACGCCGACACCGGGCGGATTGTGGGAATCACGGCCGTCGCGAAGGACGCCGGGGACCTGGCCGCCGCCGGGGTCTACATCCTGGAAGCCGGAATGACCGTGAAGCAGGTGGCAAACCTGTGGAGCCCGTACCTGACCATGGCCGAAGGAATCAAGATCGC
>NZ_JASBRB010000065.1 GCF_029960665.1 Pseudarthrobacter sp. AL07 | reverse complement strand
CTGCGCCGCCACCGGCGGCAGCTGAAGACGCGCTGGGAGACGGTCACCCAGGTCTTCGCGCAGTGCCTGCCTTGGGAGCAGGGCCCGTACCGGCCCGGCGGCGTCAGTCTTTGGGTGGAAGGGCCACCCGGGCTGGATGCCTTGGAGTTGGTCCGCGCCCGTAGAAAAGCGCGGAGTGCTCATTGAACGTGGCGATATTTATTTCATCCAACCGGACGCACCGCGGAATTGCTTCAGGATTGGTTTTGGCGCCACTCCCTCGCGCTCAATTGCGGAGGGCTTGGCAGTGGTCGGTGAGGAAGCAAAGATCCTGCTTGCCGGGAGAGACGGCAGACCCAAAATCGCCGCTGAATAGCGGCCTGACGGGGCCCATCAGACGGAGAACATTGCCGCGAGACATCCCGGTATGCCGTGGGGCACCGGCTTCCGGTAGCCCCACGGCAGCAGCTGGCCGCGCCTTAGCCTGGGCTCAGACGCGGGGAATAGCCATGTACTTGGTCTCGAGGAATTCCTCGATTCCGACCCGGCCACCCTCGCGGCCCAGGCCGGAGGCCTTGATGCCGCCGAAGGGCGCCGCAGGGTTGGAGACAATTCCAGTGTTGAGCCCAACCATGCCAACTTCAAGGGCGTCGCCCATGCGGAAGCCCCGGTCCACGTCCTGTGTGAAGAGATAGCCCACCAGCCCCCACGGGGTGTCGTTGGCCAGCAGGGTGACTTCCTCTTCGGTATCGAAGGGAACCACAGGAGCCACGGGCCCGAAGATCTCCTGGCTCATCAGATCGGAATCAGGGCTGACGCCGGACAAAACAGTAGGAGTGTAGAAGTAGCCGGGGCGGTCCGGGCGGGACCCGCCGCAGACCACGGTTGCGCCCTTGGACACGGCGTCGTCCACCAGTTCCTGCATTTTAGTGAGTGCCTTCTCTTCGACGAGAGGCCCGACGTCGGTGCCGGAGTCGGCTCCGTCGCCCACCGAAAGGGCACTGAGGCGGGCCGCCAGCCGTCGGGCGAATTCGTCCGCGATGGGGCGCTGCACAAAGAGCCGGTTGGCTGCCGTGCAGGCCTCGCCCATGTTGCGCATCTTCGCGGCGACGGCGCCATCCACGGCGCGGTCGAGGTCAGCGTCCTCGAACACGATGAACGGGGCGTTCCCGCCCAGTTCCATCGAGGAGCGCATGACGTGCTGCGATGCCTGCTGGAGCAGGCGCACGCCGACTTCGGTGGAGCCGGTGAAGCTGACCTTGCGGGCGATGCCGCTGGCCATCCAAGGCGACACCACCTCCGCAGCCTTGGTGGTGCAGACAACGTTGAGTACACCCCTGGGCAGGCCAGCCTCGATCAGGATGTCCACGAGCGCCAGCGAGGACAACGGGGTCAGGTTGGCCGGTTTGAACACCATGGTGCAGCCGGCCGCGATCGCGGGGCCGATCTTCCGGGTACCCATGGCCAGAGGGAAGTTCCACGGGGTCACCAACACGCACGGTCCCACCGGCTGCTTGGAGACCAGGATGCGGTTCTTGCCGTCGCCGGTGGTGGTGACGTCGCCGCCTATCCGCACGGCCTCCTCGGAGAACCAGCGGAAGAACTCCGCGGCGTAGGCCACTTCGCCCTTGGCCTCAGCGAAGGGCTTGCCCATCTCGGAGGTCATGATGAGGGCCAGTTCATTCTGGCGGGCCATGATCAGGTCGTAGGCACGGCGGAGGATCTCGCTGCGTTCCCGCGGCGCGGTCCTGGCCCATTGTTCCTGGACGCGGCCGGCGGTTTCGATCGCCCGGAGGGCGTCCTCCGGGCCGCCGTCCGCCACGGTGGCGATGACTTCCTCGGTGGCGGGGTTGATGACGTCGAACCTGGCGCCGGAGGCGGCTTCGGCCCATTCGCCGTCGATGAACAGGCCGGTGCTGACTGTGGCAATGGCGTCAAGCGCCTGCTGCGAGGTCCGGGAGTTGGTCGTTGACTGGATACTCATGAGCGTCCTTTTCTATGGGGGCGGGCCGGGAAATCTGGCCCTGTCGCGGCCGGGCCCGGAAGATTGAGCTGCTAGGCCAGCAGCGTGCAGGAGGAGCCGTAAGTCAGGACCACGGCGTCCGCCTCTGTCTTGCTACAACTCCAGAAGCAGGCCTGTGGAGGCCTCCAAAGGAGACCTCCACAGGGGCAAAACGACCATCGAGATC
>NZ_JASBRB010000064.1 GCF_029960665.1 Pseudarthrobacter sp. AL07 | reverse complement strand
GGACCTCGAAAAGTTCGACGCCACCATGGTCCTGGACGTCCGCAACAAGACCGAGTACAAGGCCGGGCATGTCCCGGGCTCGTACCAGCTCAGCGGCGGCCGCCTCATGTGGCACCTGGATGAACTGCCCAGCGGCGGCACCATCGTGTCCTACTGCCAGTCCGGGGTACGGAATTCCGTGGCTGCCAGCGCCCTGCGACGGGCCGGGTACGACGTCGTCGAACTCGATGGCAGCTACGCCGCCTGGGACGCCTGGCAGAACTCTGGCCAGTCAGCCAGGGCCTAGAACCACTGGCCCTGCCGTCCGCACGGCCCTGCCGTCCGCACGGCCCGGAAAGCCCTCAGCCAGGCACGGCCTGGCCGTGTACGAAAAGAGATAAGGAGTCCCCTCAATGATGGACGGCTTTGGCCCCACCGAAGGGCAGGGACCGCCGCGCACGGGTGCGGGCCCTGCCCGGGCCAAGGAGATCCTTGAGGAACGTTACGCCCGCGGGGAGATCAGCACCGAGGAATACCAGGAACGGCGACGGATACTGGAGGAGGACGGCCGGTGAGGCCGCTGACACGCCGCCAGCTGCTGGCACTGGGTGCGGTCGGGGCCGGCGCTACGGCTGCCGGCGGCGCCGGGCTGTGGCTGAGCACCGGCAACGGACCCGGATACACCGGGGGTGTGGACCTGACCGAACCCCAGGTACTGGCCAGCCGCGACCGGGTGCTGGACCTGGACCTGATCGCCGCGCCGGCACGGGTCCGGGTAGGCGGGCGGGAAGCCTCCGTCCAGGCGTTCAACGGCTCACTGCCCGGTCCGACCCTGCGGGTCCGTGCGGGCGATACGATCCGGGTCACACTGCGCAACGGGCTGCAGGCTCCCACGAACCTGCACGTGCACGGACTGCATGTCTCCCCGCAGGGCAACAGCGACAACCCGTTCGTAAGCATTGACCCGGGCGGGTCCTTCGACTACGAGTTCACCCTGCCCGAGGACCACCCGCCTGGTACCTACTGGTACCACCCGCACCGCCACGGGCACGCCGCCGACCAGGTCGCCGCCGGCCTCTACGGGGCCATCGTGGTGGAGGACCCCGACCCGGTTCCGGTCACCCGGGAGCGGGTGCTGGTGGTCTCCGACCTGTCCCTCGATGCTGCCGGCAATCTCGCCGAGGCGGACCAGATGCAGCAGATGATGGGACGTGAGGGAGAGATCGTCCTGGTCAACGGGCAACTCCGCCCGCAACTGAGCGCCGCGCCCGGAGAACGGGAGCGGTGGCGGATCATCAACGCCTGCCCCTCCCGGTACCTGCGCCTGGCACTTGACGGACAGCAGGTCCGGCTGCTCAGCAGGGACCTCGGGCGCCTGCCGATCCCAGAGGACGTCACCGAAGTGGTTCTCGCCCCCGGCAACCGCGTAGAGCTGCTCGTGGAAACCCGCGACGGGTCCGCCGCCCTCACGGCTACCGCCCTGGACCGCGGCAGCATGAACGCCATGATGGGCGGGGCCATGAGGGGCGACAACGAATCCGGTGGCGGCTTGGTCGAACTGCTCACCCTGGCCGTCTCGGGAAGCGCGGGCACTGACCCCGGGCCCGTGCCCGAGGGCCGGCCCCTGCGCGATCTACGGAACGAACCGGTCACTGCCGCCCGCACCCTGAACTTCGCCATGGGCATGAATGGAAACATGGGCGCGGGAATGGGCAGCGGACAGGGCACCATGATGGCCTTCACCATCAACGGACGGGAGTTCGACGCCGAACGGGTCGACGAGACGGTCGCAGCCGGGACCGTGGAGGAGTGGACCCTGACCAACTCCAGCCCCATGGACCACCCCATCCACCTGCATGTGTGGCCCATGCAGATCGTCCAGGACGGCGACCGCGACGTGACCGGGCCCAAGTGGCAGGACGTGGTCAACGTCCCCGCCCGCAGCCAGGTGAAAGTCCGGGTGGCCTTCGACGACTTCGCCGGCCGCACCGTGATCCACTGCCACATTCTGGACCACGAAGACCAAGGCATGATGGCCACCGTCCAAGCCTGCTGACCGGCACCCCTAACACTGACAGGATCCGCCAATGGCCTTAGCCAACACCCCCTCCCGCCAGCAGTCTCGGACAACCGAGGTCATCACGCTGGGACTGCGGCAGAACCTGGCGCAGTTCATGCTCCTCGTCGCCGTCAACGCCCTGGTCG
>NZ_JASBRB010000063.1 GCF_029960665.1 Pseudarthrobacter sp. AL07 | reverse complement strand
GGGCTCCTGACCGAGCCATTTAATTTGTGGGTGACGTTTCTTTGTTTTTGATCTCGAATCGCAGGATCCGGTCGGTGCCGGGGTAGCGGGTTTCGGTGGCGGTGAGGTGGGCGCATAGTTCGCTGATCGCGGTGGTTGCCCGTCGGGTCGGGAGCGGGTCCAAGCGGATGGTGAGGTAACCGTCGATGCGGGGGTCGATGTCACCGCTGTGCGTGAGGGCCTGCCGGATCAGGGCGTGGGCTTCGTCGTCGCCGCGGGCGTAGCCGGTGTTGGTCCGGATCTCCCTCGCCAGCGTTGACGCGGTGTTGAACGCGGCCATCCGGATCGCATGGCTGAGCAGTTTCGTTTCGGTCTCCAGGACCTGTTGGCCTGCGGCGATCTCACCGAGCGGGACCCGGGCGGGGATCTCCCGGTGCGCGGTCTGTGCGGTCTCGAGAGCGGTTTCGGCGGTCAGGAGGTCCGCGGTGATTGCGTTGTGGATGGTGTTGGTGATCAGGACCGTGGATGTTCCCGGCGGCGGAGTGCGGGCCGCGAGCATCGCGGCGTCGGTCTCTGCCAGGGTCTTCTCGTACCGTGTTTTGGCGGCGAGGACTTGCTGGTAGGCCTTGCGTTTGGCCGGGTTCGGCACGGACCGTTCCGGGTCGTCATCACTGGATGTGTAGGCGTCGTGGGAATCCAGGGCGAAGCGGATCCTGGCGTAGCGGAAGTAGTTTTCCTGCCGCCAGCGTGCGCCCATCCGGTAGATGATCTCCCCGGCCGGCATGTTGGTGTTGGTGGTGAGGATGTGGATCTGCCGTGACCCGCCACCGGGGGTGTTGACCTGGCGGGACAGCTGGCGCATCGGAAAGACTTCCCCGGTCGTACCGACGGGCACCCCGACCTGGGTGTCGGCCGCTTCCCAGGTCCGGGTTTGCCCGTGTTCGTCGGTGTGGGTGACCTCGGCAAAGTGGGAGGGCTGGACGTCCTCGGTGGGACCTTTGCGCCAGGTCAACACATCGAAGTTGTTCTCTGCCATGTGCTGGAAGAGGGATGGGGACCAGCCTCCCCGGTCAAACCCGACCAGGACCCGCCGGTCATCGCCGATGATGGTGCGCAGCTGGGGCAGGAGCCGGCGCAGCTCCCCGGTCAGCGCGGCCCCGGGCTCGGCCATGACCACCAGGACCGGTGACCCGGCAGTGTCGGCAACCCAGGTCTCCTCGGTCGCCGGGACCGGGAACTTCAACCTCGTCGAATGGATCTTCCCGATCTTCCTGGTGCCCTGGTACGCGCGGACATGCCCATCAACGTAAAGCACCGCAGCCAGATCCTGCCCCGGCTCAGCACTGCCGTTGAGGTGTCTAGCAGCCATTGCGGTCAGAAGGTCCCCGGCCTTGCCTCTGCTGGCCAGCGCGGCGGTTTTACGGCGGAGGGTTTTCACTTCCGGAGCCCGGTCCAGGCCCAGGACCCGGCCCAGGGCTGCCGGGTCGATCCGGGTGATCCCCTCGGCCCGTGGTTCCCCCGCCAACGCCTGGAACACGGCGCCGGTCAGGATGGTCTCCAACCCGTAAAACCCGTTCGGCAACGCCCCGAAGGTCTCCTTCGCGCACTCCAGGAGCCCGGTGCGCTCGAGGGCGGGCAGGGCCAGGAACAGTCCGGCCAACGGCACCCGCGCCGCGGGTGCGAAGACCGGGGCCGCGCACTCCAACAACCCGGACCGGGCCCACGCCCGCTCCCCGGACCGGTCCGCAGGTGCCGGCAGCACCGGTAGCTCTTTCGCCGCTTCCGCCATGGTGGAATCCGCTTCCGCCTCCCGCTGGGCCGGCTTCGGTCCTGTCTGCGCCGCCCCCTGGCCGGCGGGGACCGCAGGGGTGTCGGCGCCATCCGCGGTGTCCATGGATAACGCCCTGTGGACGCTGAAGATGGACACGTCCACGGCTGCGGCAATCGTCCGGAACGAGTCCCCGCCGGCACGTCGGACCTTGATGTCCGAGATCAGTGCCGGGGTGAGTTTGCTGGCCCCGCGCGGACCGCGCTTCTCCGGCACGAGTCCTGCCACGCCGGAGGCTTTCAGCTCCCTGCGCCACAGCCACAACGTGCCGGGATCGACACCGAACCCGGCAGCAACCTCGGTCACGGTCGCTGCTTTCATGTCAGCCAGCTTCGCTGCAGCGAACCGGCGCGTGGCCGTGTCCCCGTCATCCCAGGCGTAGATGAGTTGGCCGTGGAGGAAAATGCGGCCGCCGTCGGCGTCCTCCGCCAGCGATACGGCCGCGCCGACCGGCACAGCGCCTTCCTCGATGGCTATGGGAAGGGGCGGCTGGGCAGTCATCACGCCCATGATTCCACCCCCTCAGCAACCGAATAAATCCTCGCGTTAATTATATAACAAATACGGGAAAACTAACAGGTGC
>NZ_JASBRB010000062.1 GCF_029960665.1 Pseudarthrobacter sp. AL07 | reverse complement strand
TTCGCCGAATACTTCGTCGGGGTCGAGGCGGCGGAGTTCTTCGGCGAGGCAGTCTTTGAGGCTGCGGCGTGGCAGGGAGATGCGTTGGGCGGGCTGGCCGGGCTGGGTGAGTTCCGCGACGGAGAGTCCGGGGCGGAAGAGCTGCACCTCGCCGGTGTGGCGGGTGAGTCTTACCCGGCGGATGCCGGTCCCGGCGAGGTCCGCCACGATGGTCACGGGCGCGTCCAGGGCCAGGGTCAGCCAGGCCGCGAGCAGGATCGTGGAGGGGGAGTCCGACGCGCCTTCGACGGCCACGGCGGTCACGGGTGAGGAGTCCACCTGATCCAGGACCGCCGCGAGCTGGATCCGCCAGTTCGTCAGCCGGGTCCAGGCGAGGTCGGTGTCCCCGGCCTTATAGGTGGCCCGGATGTTCTCCAGTGCCGCCTGCGGGTCTGTTTCGTTCGCGGAGTCGGTGATCCGGCGGTGCGCGATCCGGCCCACGGAGGTTTCGCAGGCGTTCGCCGGTGCCCCGTGCGGCCACCAGGCCACGATCGGGGCGTCCGGGAGCAGCAGCGCCGCGACGAGGGATTCGCTTTCATGCGCGAGTTCGCCGTAGCCGCGGAGCACGATGACCTCCGAGGCGCCGGCGTCACCACCGACCCGGATCTGCGCGTCGAGCCGGTTAGGAGCCTCAGAGCCGGCGTCGGCGAGGACGATGATCCGGCAGGGGTGTTCACGGCTGGCCTCGTTCGCGGCCTCGATCGCTTCTTCCTCGAGCCCGGACCGGGTCACGACCACCAGGGTCAGGACCCGTCCCAGCGCGATCACACCGCCCTGCTCGCGCAAGGAGGTGATCTTCTTGGAAATCTTCGAGGTGGTGGTGTCCGGCAAATCTACAATCATGGCCTTCTCCAGGTTCGTCCGTCGCGGGCAAGGAGCTCATCGGCCGAAGCAGGGCCCCAGGACCCCGGGGCGTAAGGCTCGGGCTGTTCAGTGAGCCCGGCCCAGTAATCTTCAAAAGGATCCAGGATCTTCCAGGACAGCTCCACCTCCGCGTGCCGCGGGAACAACGGCGGCTCGCCCAGGAGCACATCGAGGATCAGCCGCTCATACGCTTCCGGGGACGATTCGGTAAAGGAATGCCCGTACCCGAAGTCCATGGTCACGTCCCGGACTTCCATCTGCGTGCCCGGGACCTTGGACCCGAACCGGATCGTCGCACCCTCATCGGGCTGGACCCGGATCACCACGGCGTTCTGGCCGAAGTCATCCTCACCATGGTCACGGAAAAGCAGGTTCGGGGCGCGTTTGAACACCACCGCGATCTCCGTCACCCGCCTCCCCAGGCGCTTGCCCGCCCGCAAATAGAACGGCACACCGGCCCAGCGGCGGGTATGGATATCCACCCGGATCGCAGCGAACGTTTCCGTCTTCGAATCCGCCGGGATACCGTCTTCTTCCAGGTAACCCTGGACCTGCTCCCCGCCCTGCCAGCCACCGGCGAACTGCCCGCGCGCCGAATGCGTCGACAAATCCTCCGGGAGCTTCACCGCGGCAAGGACCTTTTCCTTCTCCGCCCGCAGATCATCGGCGTTAAAGGAAATCGGCTCCTCCATCGCCGTCAACGCCAGCAACTGCAGCAGATGGTTCTGGATCACGTCCCGGGCCGCACCCACACCGTCGTAATACCCGGCCCGGCCGCCCGTGCCGATGTCCTCAGCCATCGTGATCTGGACGTGGTCCACATAATTCGCGTTCCACAACGGCTCAAACAACTGGTTCGCGAACCGCAACGCCAGAATATTCTGAACCGTTTCCTTCCCCAAATAATGATCGATCCGGAACACCGCATCCGGCGGGAACACCGACTCCACAATGTCGTTCAGCTGCCGGGCAGACTCCAGATCATGCCCGAACGGCTTCTCGATCACCACCCGCCGCCACTTCCCACCCTCAGCCTGCGCGAGCCCATGCTTGGACAGCTGCCGGCAGACCTGCTCAAACGCCTTCGGCGGAATCGAGAGGTAAAACGCGTGATTACCCCGCGTCCCACGGACCTCATCAAGGGCCGCGACAGTCTCCCCCAAACGCTCAAACGAATCATCGTCGTCGAACTCACCCCGGACAAAACGGATACCCTCAGCGAGCTGGCTCCACACCGCCTCATCAAAAGGCGTCCGCGCATACGCCTGCACCGAAGCCTTCACCTCGGCCGCGAACTCCGCATCCGACCACGCACGGCGGCCAAACCCCACCAACGCGAAACTCGGCGGCAACAACCCCCGGTTCGCCAGGTCATACACAGCCGGCATGAGCTTCTTACGCGCCAAATCCCCCGTCACCCCAAAAAGCACCAACGAGGACGGACCGGCAATCCGATTCAGACGACGATCACGCGGATCCCGCAACGGGTTACGGCCAG
>NZ_JASBRB010000061.1 GCF_029960665.1 Pseudarthrobacter sp. AL07 | reverse complement strand
CCAGGACTCTGGACATAGCGTTTTAATTGTTGGCTGACGTTTCTTTGTTTTTGATCTCGAATCGCAGAATTCGGTCGGTGCCGGGGTAGCGGGTTTCGGTGGTGTTGAGGTGGGTGCAGAGTTCGCTGATCGCGGTGGTTGCCCGTTGGGTGGGGAGCGGGTCGAGGCGGATTGTGAGGTAGCCGTCGATGCGGGGGTCGATGTCTCCGCTGCCGGTGAGGACCTGACGGATCAGGGTGTGGGCTTCGTCCTCGCCGCGGGCGTAGCCGGTGTTGGTCCGGACCTCCCTCGCCAGCGTTGATGCGGTGTTGAACGCGGCCATCCGGATCGCATGGCTGAGCAGTTTCGTCTCGCTCTCCAGGACCCGCTGGCCCGGGGCGATCTCGCCGAGCGGAACCCGGGCAGGGATCCCCTTGTGGGCTGCCTGCGCGGCCTCGAGGGCGGTTTCGGCGCTGAGCAGGTCCGCGGTGATTTTGTTGTGCATGGTGTTGGTGATCAGGACAGTGTGTGTTCCTGGCGGCGGTGTCCGGGCCGCGAGCATCGCCGCGTCGGTGTCGGCCAGGGTCTTCTCGTACCGGGTCCTGGCGGCGAGGACCTGCTGGTAGGCCTTGCGTTTTGCCGGGTTCGGCACCGAGCGTTCCGGATCATCGTCAGTGGATGTGTAGGCGTCGTGGGAATCGAGGGCGAAGCGGATCCGGGCGTAGCGGAAGTAGTTTTCCTGCCGCCACCTGGCGCCCATCCGGTAGATGATTTCCCCGGCGGTCATCTCGGTGTTGGTGGTGAGGATGTGGATCTGCCGCACCCTGCCGCCGGGGGTGTTGACCTGGCGGGACAGCTGGCGCATCGGAAACACTTCCCCGGTAGTGCCTACCGGCACCTCCACGGCAGTGTCGGCCGCTTCCCCGGCACGGGTTTGTCCGTGCCCGTCGGTGTGGGCGACCTCGGTGAACAGGGATGCCGGAACGTCTTCGGTGGTGCCCTTGCGCCAGGTCAGCACATCAAATTTGTTCTCTGCCATGTGCTTGAACAGGGCCGGGGACCAGCCTCCCCGGTCGAAACCGACCAGGACCCGGCGGTCATCGCCGATGATGGTGCGCAGGGTTGGCAGGAGCCGGCGCAGTTCCCCGGTCAGCGCGGCCCCGGGCTCGGCCATGACCACCAGGACCGGCGCGCCGGCAGCGTCGGCGACCCAGGTCTCCTCGGTCGCCGGGACGGGGAACTTCAACCGGGTCGAATGGACCTTCCCGATCTTCCTGGTGCCCTGGTAGGCGCGGACATGTCCGTCAACGTAGAGCACCGCGGCCAGATCCCCACCTCCTTCGTTGCTGCCGTTGAGGTGCCTGGCAGCCATCGCGGTGAGCAGCTCCCCGGCCTTGCCTCTGCTGGCCAGCGCGGCGGTTTTGCGGCGGAGGGTTTTCACTTCCGGGGCGCGGTCCAGGCCGAGGACCCGGCCCAGGGCTGCCGGGTCGATCCGGGTGATCCCTTCGGCGCGTGGTTCCCCGGCCAGGGCCTGGAACACGGCGCCGGTCAGGATGGTCTCCAACCCGTAAAACCCGTTCGGCAGCGCCCCGAAGGTCTCCTTCGCGCACTCCAAAAGTCCCGTGGTCTGCAGGGCGGGCAGGGCCAGCAACAGCCCGGCCAACGGCACACGGGCCGCGGGGGTGAACACCGGTGCCGCGCACTCCACCAACCCGGCCCGGGCCCAGGCCCGCTCTCCGGACCGGTCCACCGGTGCCGGCAGCACCGGCAACCCGGCTGCCGGTGCTGCTGCTTCAGATGTGGCGAGCGGATCAAGCTTCACCGGTTCCGGACCGGTGGGCACCGGCATGGCCAGTGTCCGTCGCACGCTGAATTCGGAGACGCCCACCTTTGCTCCAATCGCCCGCAGCGACAGTCCGGTCGCCCGCAAGGCACGGATTTCGGACATCTTCGGTTCCGTCAGCCGGCTGGGCCCCTTCGGACCAGGCTTCTCCGGGGCCAGACCCAACACCCCTTCCGCGGCCAGGACCTGACGCCACCGCCACAAGGTGATCGCATCAACACCGAACGCGGCAGCGATCCCGGCGACCGAAGCGGCTTTGATGTCCGCCAGTTTCGCCGCCGCGAACCGGCGGGTCGCGATGTCCTTCTCGTCCCAGGCGTAGGAGAGTTCCCCATGAACGAACACGCGCCCACCCGTGGCATCCTCCAGCAGTGACGCCGCGAGCCCTATCGGCACCGCTCCGGCATACATTGCTTGAGGAAAAGGCAGTTGGGCAGTCATCACGCTCATCATGCCACCCCTCCAAAACCGAACAATCTATTACTTAGATTCTATCGCAAGAGAAGGAGGATTAACAGCCGTACCCATAACAAAAACACCGGAATCCTGCGGAAGTCAGTCGAACACCATCACCCCATGTCCAGAGTCCTGGG
>NZ_JASBRB010000060.1 GCF_029960665.1 Pseudarthrobacter sp. AL07 | reverse complement strand
AGGTGGCAAACCTGTGGAGCCCGTACCTGACCATGGCCGAAGGAATCAAGATCGCGGCCCAGTCCTTCACCACGGATGTCTCCAAACTTTCCTGTTGCGCATCCTGACCTTGACCCCGGCCCCCGCCACGCCGGGAGAAGGAACCGCCATGAACCACTGGCTTCATCCAACTCACCGACCGTCTGACCTCACCGGACAGCGGCATCGACCGCGCACTCTCGCTGCCGGCATGTCGGGCTGACGGTTTGAGACCATGCCCGTGCTTTACCGAGTCACGAGACCGGACGGCTGCTGCTGACAAGAAACTGAGATACATGTCGAACCACCTTGAAAGAAGGTGTTGCTTCGATCAACAGAATCCGGTGGGGGATACGCGGGACGCTCAAGACCATGACCAGGCTGCTGATCGGGTAGTGGATGAGCTCACCAGTTTCCGTCTGCGACCCCACCGATCCCTTTGGCAGGCTCCTCTTCGATGTCCTGGACGCGCCGCCCCTGAACAAACGATTTCAATGTCAGTCCGCGGGTGGAGTGCGGTGCGGATGTTCGTGGCGCTGCGGAGAATGCCGGCCAGGGCCGTCCACAGGCGCTTGCCGGCATCGCGACGGGCCGCTGATGAGGCGGCCTGATTAGGCGAGGGAGAGGAAGAGCTTTTCCAGCTCTTTCGGCCCCATGCTTGCATCCTTTTGGACGATGCACTGTTCAAGCCCGGTGGCAATGATGGCGAATCCGGCCGGGTCGAGGGCCTTTGAGACGGCGGCGAGCTGGCCCTGTGTGCGCTTTTGGCGGTTGATGACCGGGGTGAGTTGTGTGGGATTCAGCTCCAAGGGACCCTCCAGAAAAGATCGCGGGCGTCCTAACGGCCTATACCCCCCCAGGGTGTTTTGACTACCCCCGGGGGTATCTGTAATATCGGTGGGGTATTCACCCACCCCCTTCCGAGAGGCCTTCAATGACGTCCCTTTCCAAAGCAATCGCCGTTAAGGCACTTGCCCCGGAGACCCTTCAGTCCTGGTTTAGAGAGCACCGGGATTTGGTGGTAATCGATGTGCGGTCCGCCGCGGAGTTCGAGTCCATGCATATCCGCGGCTCCTACAATGTGCCGCTGCCGTTGCTGTCTGAGCACACTGACGAGCTCGCCGCCCGGCTGGGTTCGCGAGTGGTTCTGGTCTGCCAGTCCGGGGTACGGGCCGAGCAGGCCCGCCAGCGCATGGCGACCGTTGGCTTGGACACCGCTTACGTCCTCACCAGCGGCGTTCCTGGCTTCGACGCGGCCGGCGGCGACGTGGTCAAGGGCAAGGACCGCTGGGACCTTGAGCGCCAGGTCCGCCTGGCCGCGGGTTCCCTGGTGGTTCTGGGCCTGGCCGGGGGCAGGTTCGTCTCCCCGAAGATCCGCATGCTGGCCGGCGCCATCGGCACCGGCCTGACGTTCTCGGCCGCGACCAACACCTGCGCCATGGGCAAGGCCCTCTCGGCCATGCCGTGGAACAAGGCAGCCACGGAGCCCACCCGAGAAAGCGCCATCCTGCAGCTTCCCGTTCCGGCCGCAGAAGAGGACGCCGCGGCATGATTCCGGCCCTGGGTCTGGGGCTCGTCGTCGGGATCGTCCTGGGCGTAGTGGGCGGCGGCGGGTCGATCATCGCCGTTCCAGCCTTGGTGTACGGGATGGGCATGAGCCCGGCGCAGGCCATCCCCACCTCCCTGCTGGTAGTGGGGGTGTCTTCGCTGGCAGCCCTGCTTCCCCGGATCCGGGAGGGCCTGAACTGGCCCGTGATCGCATTGGTCGGGGCCGCCGGTATTCCGGCGGCCTGGGCCGGCGCGGCCGTAGGCAAGCTGCTGGATCCGAACATCCTGATGCTGGGGTTTGCCGTGATCATGGTGGCTGCCGGCATCCGGATGCTGATGAAGCCCCGCGAGTCCGAAGGGTCCTGCAGCACCGGCCCCCACCGGGCTTTCCGGTCCTGCGCCCCGAAGGCCGTGGCGGTGGGCCTGCTCGTAGGATTCCTCACCGGACTGCTCGGGGTAGGCGGGGGGTTCCTCATCACCCCCGCGCTGACCATCTTCCTGGGCCTGCGGATGAAGCAGGCTGTCGGAACCTCCCTGGCGATCATCATCATTAACTCCGCCGCCGGCTTCAGCGCCCACGCCGCCGGCTACACCATCGACTGGGCCACCACCCTGGCGTTCGCGGTCCCGGCAATCCTGGGTTCCGTCCTCGCCGCCCGCCTGGCCCGCCGCCTGAAGGACAAGCACATCCGCATATCCTTCGCGGTACTCATCTTCGCGGTCGCGGCGTGGGTTACCGCCGGCACCCTCACCGCCTGACATCACCCAACAAGTACCGCAGGGATCCAGAAATCCCGATACGTGGTCGCCCCGTGTTCCTCTGGCGTGCGCTCCGCCTCGTCCGAAGGGCAGCTCGCAGCCAAGGGGGCTCCCCACCACCTAGGCCCTGGCCGCCGCAGCGAACATCACCTCCATCCCCACCCTGATGGCCTTCAAGGACAACACCCTCGTCTTCTCCCAGCCCGGAGCACTCAACGCCGCCGGACTCGAGGAAGTCATCCAAGCCGTCAAGAACCTGAACGTGGACAGATTTGAACGAGCTAGCCGGTAGGGAATCCGATTAGGCTCCTGCATACTTGCAAGATACCCCTAGGGGTATATACTGGATTGAGAACTGAACCTCCCGATCCCCTTTCACCTGAAGGAGAACAACAGATGCTTTTCGAGCGCATTTACGACGAGGACCTTGCCCAGGCCAGCTACCTGATCGGCTGCCAGGCCAACGGCACGGCAGTTGTGGTCGACGGCCGCCGCGACATCGCGGTTTACCAGGACCTGGCTGAGAAGAACGGCATGAAGATCGTGGCCGTCACCGAGACCCACATCCACGCCGACTATCTCTCCGGCACCCGCGAGCTCGCTGCCGCGACGGGCGCGAAGATCTACGTTTCCGGCGAGGGCGGGCCGGACTGGCAGTACGAATTCGAGGGTGAACGCCTGTACGACGGCGACGCGATCACCGTCGGCAACATCAGCATCCAGGCTGTTCACACCCCGGGCCACACCCCGGAACACCTGTCCTTCCTGGTCACCGACGGTGCGTTCAGCGACCAGCCCGGCTACCTGC
>NZ_JASBRB010000005.1 GCF_029960665.1 Pseudarthrobacter sp. AL07 | reverse complement strand
AACAATTGGTATCAACAAACTTGGCACACTATTGAGTTCTCAAACAACAGACACACCCGGCACCACCACAACCATTTATCAGCCGTGGATCGCTCCGGAGCAACTTTTCAAACTTACCGGCTGCTCTCCAACTTGTCAAACCGGCGTCCGCGACTTCGTCAGCCTGAGGCTTTCGTGTCGGTTTTTTCGGTCTGACTCTGTGGAGCAGCGCGGAAATAAACTCTACCACCACTTTGCCCTGATGACCAACCAGGCCCCGACGGTGTTCCTGTGGCACCACCCCGAAGGCAGCAAAAAGCCCGGAATCTCAAGGATTTCCGGGCCTTTCGCTCCGCACTTAGGAGAGCGGGCTCACACCAATCGGTCAGCCCGCCGCCAAAGGAACGGGCTTGAAGTACGCGGCCCCCAGGGGCGGCAGCGTCACGGCAAGCGTTGCGGGCTGGCCATCGAGCCCTTTGTCCAGGGCAATCAGCTCACCGCCATTGAGGACACCGGAACCGCCATAGGCCGCAGCATCGGTGTTCAGTACTTCAGTCCAGGCCCCGGCAGCGGGAACGCCGAGGGCATAGCCCACATGCGGACCGCCGGAGAAGTTGATGGCGCACACCAACGGATTGCCCTCCTTGTCCCAGCGGATAAACGTCAGGACATTGCGGTCGGCATCCCCACCGTTGATCCACTGGAAACCGCCCGGCTCATTGTCACGGGCGTAGAGGGCCGGCGTCGAGCTGTAGATCTCGTTGAGATCCTTGGTGAGGAGCTGCATTCCGCGGTGCGCCGGAATCTCTGCCAGGTACCAGTCCAGCCCATGCTGCTCGGACCATTCAGCCTCCTGACCGAACTCGGTGCCCATAAAAATGAGCTGCTTGCCCGGGTGAGCCCACTGGTATGCAAAGAAGGCGCGCAGGTTAGCCAACTGCTGCCACCGGTCCCCCGGCATCTTCCGGAGCATGGAGCCCTTGCCATGCACTACTTCGTCGTGGCTGATGGGAAGCAGAAAGTTCTCGGTGAACGCGTAGACCAGGGAGAACGTCACCGTGCCGTGGTGCCACTTCCGGTTGACGGGGTCCTCGGAGGCGTACTTGAGCGAGTCGTGCATCCAGCCCATGTTCCACTTGAGCCCGAACCCCAGGCCACCTTGGCTTGTCGGGGCGGTGACGCCGGGGAAAGCGGTGGACTCTTCGGCGATCATCACCGCGCCGGGGTGCGTCTTGTACACAGTGGCGTTGACCTCCTGGAGGAACGAAATGGCCTCCAGGTTTTCGCGTCCGCCAAAGCGGTTGGGCGACCACTGCCCCTCTTCGCGTGAGTAGTCGAGGTACAGCATCGAGGCCACAGCATCCACCCGGAGTCCGTCGATATGGAACTCATCAAGCCAGTACAGCGCGTTGGACACCAGGAAGTTCCGCACCTCGGTGCGGCCAAAGTCGAAAATCAGCGTTCCCCAGTCTGGGTGCTCGCCCAAGTTCGGGTCGCCGTGCTCGTACAAGGGTTCGCCGTCGAACTGGGCCAGCGCCCAGGCATCCTTGGGGAAGTGCGCCGGGACCCAGTCGAGCAGCACGCCGATTCCGGCCTGGTGCAGGGAATCCACCAGGAACCGGAATTCATCCGGATGGCCAAAGCGCGAGGTCGGCGCAAAGTAGGACGTCACCTGGTAGCCCCAGGAGCCGCCGAAGGGATGCTCGGCCACGGGCATGAACTCAACGTGCGTAAAGCCCAGCCATTTGACGTAGTCCACCAACTCCTTGGCGAGCTCACGGTAGCCCAGGCCAAGGCGCCAGGATCCGAGGTGGACTTCGTAGGCGCTCATCGGCGAATTGTGCGGGTCACGCTGCGCGCGTGCCTCCATCCATTCTGCATCCTTGAACGCGTACGACTGCTCCACCACTCTGGAGGCTGTCAGCGGCGGGACCTCGGTACCGAAGGCCAGGGGATCGGCCTTTTCGACCCAGTAGCCGGCCTTGGTCTTGATCTCGAACTTGTAGCACGCCCCTGCTAAAACACCCGGCAGGAAGACTTCCCACACGCCGGAGGATCCCAGTGAGCGGAGTGAGTTCTGCCGGCCGTCCCAGGCGTTGAAGTCGCCCATGACGCGGACCGCCTGCGCGTTCGGCGCCCATACGGCAAAGGAGACGCCGTCAACATCGCCCAGTGAGGACTTATAGTGCTGAACGTGCGCGCCCAGGACTTCCCAGAGCTTCTCGTGCCGGCCCTCGCCGATCAGGTGCAGGTCCACTTCACCCACTGTGGGCAGGTAGCGGTACGGCTCATCCACTGTTAGCGGCGCGGCACCAGGGTAGGTGACCTCCAGCCGGTAGTCGGGCACGTGGCCGGCCTGCAGCGGCTCCAGGACCGCCACCCAAACGCCGCTATCCTCGTGGGTCATGGGCACCGCACCCACGGCAGTCACCACGCTTACTGCCTCGGCGAGGTGCTTGACGGTCCGGACAGTCACATGGCCATGGTCGTCCAGATGGGCACCCAGCACCGAGTGCGGGGCGTGATGTTCGCCGTTCGCCACACGGACCAAGGTTTCCGGGTCCACGTGTAGGGGCACACGGGGCCGGTCTGTAGGTGCTGAGCCTGTCATTTTGATACCTTCCGATGCTGCCCGGGCCTGATCGCCGGAGCCTTTAATGCTGAGGAGCCGCCTGGAGGCATTCGTTGGAATGGCCAGCCAGTCAGGTCTGTTCCGCAATTCATAAACGACTTCGTAAAGGGCCTTGTCCAGCCACAATGCCACAAAGAGCGGTGAACTTCGGTCGATGATGCCGGGGGTGACTGCGGCATAGCCGGCAAGGAACGCGTGCGCGCAATCATCGACCCAGGATTCCGGAACGCGGGCACCCTGATATTCGCGTTCTGCTGCGCCTGCCGCGTAGTCGAATGAGCGGAGCATGCCCACCACGTCGCGGAGCGGAACGTCGGGAAGGTTGCGTTCGGCGATAGGCCGCAGTGGCTCACCTTCAAAATCAAGAATGGCCCAACGGCCCGGCCCGCCGCCTTGGCCGGGGACCTGCAGGATCTGGCCGAGGTGAAGATCCCCGTGGATCCGTTGCAACGGCCCCGCCGGCACGCCGTCGAGCCCGCCAAGAAGCGCGTCCAAGGCATCGTCGTAAGGCCCGACGGCGGCACCGGCTTCCGCCCATGCCTGCCGGACCCGCTGGGCTACTCCGGGCGCAATAACCTGACCCGGGGCCGGCTCAACCGCTGTGCCGAGGGCTTCCGCCAGGCGGCGGTGGACCGTGGCCGTGGCCGAACCCAGGGCATAAGCTTCGGCCGTGAAGTCGGCGCCGGTGCGCGCGGCATCCACGGCAAGGCGCCACGCATCGCGGCCGCCAGCGAGGAATTCGTGGGCCACGGCAAGCTCGCCCTGCGAAAGTGGCTGTGACGGGAGCCCCTGTGGCGCCGGCGCCTGCCATTCCCCGCGGACCCATCCCAGCGTTGCCGGAACCTCGAAGATGCCCTGGGACGTCAGGGCCGCCCCCACCTCAACTTCAGGGTTCATCCCTTCAGAGAGCACCCGGAAGAATTTCACAATGGCTGCAGACTCGCCGTCGTCAACGATGACTGAGCTGTTGGACTGCTCGCCGGACAGGACTTTGACCATTCCGTGGGCGGTAGGCAACCGGTGCTCGGACCGGGTGCGGTGGCCCGTCGCCGCACCCGTGCTCGAGCCGGCTTCGGACCGGATCAGCTCCAGCCACGAGGAGACAAAGGAAGGATCGTGCACGGCGTCGTAGATCCAGGCCATGCCGGCCTCGGGAGCGTGGCCCACCAGTGCCCGCTCCGCTCCGGCAAGCGGACTTGCCCGGTAGCTCAGCGGGACCTGGACCACGTCAGTCCGACGTCCGCCGTCGGCCGTCCTGGACGTGACAGCCAGCAGGAATATCTCCAGCCGAGCCTGCCCCGCGGCATCCTCGAGGCTCAGGCTGCCGGCCTGCTCCAGCGAAAAATCGGCTGTCTTTACGGGGAACCAGCGCTGGCGTGGGAGCCAGTCCCGAAGGATGGCGCTGAGTGTGGCCGTGAGGGTGGGCTGGGCCATGTCAGTTCTCAATGGACAGGATGGGCAGTGCCTGCGTGTACGGGGAGGCCGGGTTGGACGTCGCAGAGCGGATCCGCAGCCAAAAGAAATCATGGCTCCCCAGTGTCAGCGTCAGCGATCCGTCGTCGTCGATCCCGGGGAACGGCTGCCCCCCGAACACATCGCGCAGTCCGCGGCCGGCAAACTGCGGAATCCGCAGTTTTGCCGCGACCGGGTGCTGCGAAAGGTTGAAGGCGCACAGAATGGTTTCGCCCGGCAGCCCCGCAGTGTTGTCATCCGAAAGTTCCCGGAGATACGCCACCACGGCGTCGTGGTCCGCTTCGACATGTTTGAACGCACCCAGCCCGAACACAGGGTGGTTCTTGCGGACGCTGAGGATCTGCCGGGTCCAGCGGAGCAGAGAACCGGAGTGGGCGGCCTCGGCTTCCACATTGGCCATGTTGTAGTTGTACACCAGTGACTGGATGACCGGCAGGTAGAGCTTGCCGGGATCAGCGTTGGAGAATCCTGCGTTCCGGTCAGGGTTCCACTGCATGGGAGTGCGTACGGCATCGCGGTCATCGAGCCAGATGTTGTCCCCCATGCCGATCTCGTCCCCGTAGTACAGGAACGGGCTGCCAGGAAGTGAGAGCAACAGCGCGTTGATTAATTCGATCTCGGCCCGGGAATTATCCAGCAGCGGTGCAAGGCGACGCCGGATCCCGATGTTGGCGCGCATGCGGGGGTCCGGCGCGTACCAGCCCAGCATCGCTGCGCGCTCGTCGGGAGTGACCATCTCCAGCGTCAGTTCATCGTGGTTGCGCAGGAAAGTTCCCCACTGCGCCCCTTCGGGGATCTCCGGGGTGTCATGCATGGTCTCAATGATCGGAGCGGCCTTCTGGTCGCGCAGGGCGTAGTAGAGGCGCGGCATGATGGGGAAGTGGAACGCCATGTGGCATTCGGGCTCTTCTGCTGTTCCGAAGTACTCCACCACCTCGTTGGGCGGCTGGTTTGCCTCGGCGATGATGACGCGGCCCGGGTAACCTTCGTCCACCATGGCCCGAAGTTTGCGCAGGAAGTCATGGGTGGCTGGCAGGTTTTCGCAGTTTGTCCCCTCCTCCTCGAAGAGGTACGGGATGGCGTCCGCCCGGAAACCGTCGATGCCCTGGTCCAGCCAGAAACGAACCACGTCGAAGAGCGCTTCGATGACCTTGGGGTTTTCAAAATTCAGGTCCGGCTGGTGGCCGAAGAAGCGGTGCCAGAAGAACTGCCGGCGGATAGGGTCGAAAGTCCAGTTGGACTCCTCCGTGTCCACGAAGATGATGCGGGCATCCTGGTATTTCTCGTCCGTATCGCTCCACACGTAAAAGTCGCCGAAGGGGCCGTCCGGGTCCTTGCGCGATTCCTGGAACCAGGGGTGCTGGTCCGAGGTGTGGTTCAGCGGCAGGTCAATGATGACCCGGACGCCGCGGGCATGGGACTCCGCCACCAGCCGCTTGAAGTCGCTGATGGTGCCGAATTCATCCAGGACGGAATTGTAGTCCGAGATGTCATAGCCGCCGTCACGCAGCGGCGACTGGAAGAACGGTGGAAGCCACAGGCAATCGATGCCGAGCCACTGCAGGTAGTCCAGCCGGTCGATCAGGCCGGTGAAGTCGCCCGAACCGTCGCCGTTCGCATCCGCGAAGGCCCGTACCAGCACTTCATAGAAGACGGCCTTCCGATACCAGAGCGGATCGTGGGCCAGGCCCGGCGCATGGAGCTCAAACGTGCTCTTTGGGGTGAAATGCTGGCTGGAACTCTGCGGGTTAAAGCTCACTGATGAATTCTCCTCACGCTCAGGATGTGTGCCGGTTCAACGTGCGCATCCAGGCGGACGTAGTTGTATTCGCCCCATTCCCAGGATTCTCCGGAAATGAGGTCCTCCACCCGGAACCCGCCGTTTGGCGACAGGTCCTCGGGGCCAAGTTCAAGGGCAGCCAGGTCCAAGGAAATGGTGCTCTCCCTGGTGCCGTGCGGATCGACGTTGACCACCACAATGATGGTGTCCTTGGTGCCGTCCGGCAGGGTCTTGTGTTTGGAATACACCACCGTGGCGTCGTCGGTGCTTTGGTGGACCGTGAGATTCTGCAGGTCCAACAGCGCCGGGTGGCTGTGCCTGATGGCGTTGAGCCTGGTCAGATACGGCGCCAGGGTCCGGCCTGAGGCTGCGGCCGCGTCCCAGTCACGGGCCTTGTATTCAAATTTCTCGTTGTCGATATACTCTTCGGCACCGGGGCGGGCAACGTGCTCATAGAGCTCGTAGCCGGCGTAAACGCCCCACAGCGGGCTGGCGGTGGCGGCCAATGCGGCGCGGATCTTGAACGCCGCCGGACCGCCGAACTGCAGGTATTCCGTGAGGATGTCCGGCGTGTTGACAAAGAAGTTGGGCCGGAAGTACGCCGGCGAGTCGTGGCTGACCTCTGCGAAATAGGTTTCCAATTCCTTCTTGGTGTTCCGCCACGTGAAGTAGGTGTATGACTGCTGGAAGCCCGCACGGCCCAGGGCGTGCATCATCGCAGGTCGTGTAAACGCTTCCGCGAGGAACACCACGCCGGGAGTCTTTTTGTTGACCTGGCCAATGAGCCATTCCCAGAACCACACCGGTTTGGTGTGCGGATTATCCACCCGGAAGATCTTCACGCCATGGCTGACCCACAGCAACACGACCCGCAGGATTTCCTTCGCAAGCCCTTCCGGATCGTTGTCGAAATTAAGCGGGAAAATATCCTGGTACTTCTTGGGCGGGTTTTCGGCATAAGCGATGCTCCCGTCAACCCGGGTGGTAAACCATTCCGGGTTGGACTCTACCCAGGGGTGGTCGGGCGCTGCCTGCAGCGCCAGATCAAGCGCAACTTCCAGGCCCAGTTCCTTAGCGCGGGCAACAAAGGCGTCAAAGTCCTCGAACGAGCCCAACTCCGGGTGGATGGCGTCGTGGCCACCCTCCTTGGCGCCGATCGCCCACGGCGAGCCGGGATCGTGCGGGCCGGCGATCAGGGTGTTGTTGGGGCCCTTGCGGTGCTGGATGCCGATGGGGTGGATGGGCGGCATATAGAGCACGTCGAAGCCCATTTCCGCCACCGCGTCCAGCCGCTTCGCCGCAGTCCTGAAATTCCCGGACGTCCAGGCCCCCGTAGCGGCGTCCCTGACGGCGCCCTCGGACCGGGGAAAGAACTCGTACCAGGCACCGCGGCCTGCGAGATCGCGCTCCACCAGCAACGGGAACTGTTCGGAAACGGTGACCAGCTCCCGGATCGGCTGGCGTTCCACTACGTCGGCGACGTCGGCGCCGAAGCCGGCTGCCAAGCGTTCCTCATCGGTGAGGGCTCCGTTACCCAGGATGGAAGCGGCCATGCGCAGTGTGCGCCGGTCCGACGCATTACGGGAGGCCTCGGTGGCCGCTTCTGAGAGCAGCGCCGAACCCTCCGCGAGCATCAGCTCCACGTCGATGCCTGCGGCCACCTTGACCTCGGCGTTGTGGTGCCAGGTTCCGTAGCGGTCGTGCCACGCCTCAATGAGGAAGGTCCAGTTTCCAACGGCCGACGGCGTGAGGATGCCCTCCCAGCGGTCCGTGCCGAGGCCGCGATCGCCTTTGGGCGGTGCCAGCCTGACGCGCTGGCGTTCCTTCCCCCGGGGATCCAGGAGGACCGCGCTGACACCCAGCTGGTCATGACCCTCCCGGAATGCGGTGGCGCCCACCACAATCCCCTCCCCCGGCAAGGCCTTGGCAGGATATTTTCCACCCTCCACCGCAGGCTGCACGGCGGTGATAGGAAAGCGGCCAAATCTTAGCCCGTCGGTAATTTTGCCTTTCGGCTTTTTCTTTGAGGCGGCAGGGGTTGCTGAGTTAGTCGTCACAGGCTCGACGTTAGCGAGAAATGGTCAAGATTGCTAAGCCTGCGCTGCTTTTTGTCGCCGCGATTCGACTTATCCGCCACGCCAACTGTCATTTACCTCAAAGAATGCCGAAGCGGTTCCAGACGTTCATGTTGTCGGTTAGTGTGGCGCAGGTGAAGGCAATCCGCAGATTTACCGTCAGAACAGTCCTCCCGGAGCCCATCAGGCCGCTGGCCCGATTGGCCACCAACCTGCGCTGGTCCTGGCACCGGCCCACCAGGGAACTTTTCGCGGCACTGAACCCCCGCATCTGGGAAGAATCCGGCCAGGATCCCATCATTTTCCTGGGCCGGGTCAGCCGCGAGGAGTTCCAGCGCCTCGCCGCCGACCAGTCCGTCGTCGACCAGGTCCGCGCCGCCGCCGCGGACCTTGACCGGTACCTTGAGCAGCCCCGCTGGTACCAGAGCCTGGGCGGGGATGCCCCGGCCGCCATCGCTTACTTCTCCCCCGAATTTGGCATCACCGAAGTCCTGCCGCAGTACTCCGGCGGCCTGGGCATCCTGGCCGGCGACCACCTTAAGGCCGCCTCGGACCTCGGCGTGCCCCTGATCGGCGTGGGCCTGCTGTACCAGGCCGGCTACTTCAAGCAATCGCTCTCCCGGGACGCCTGGCAGCAGGAGACCTATCCGGTCCTCGACCCTGATGGGCTCCCGCTCACGCTCCTCCGTGAGCCGTCCGCCGACGGCAACGGCCGGGCCCTGCAGATCTCGCTCCCGCTCCCCAACGGGCGCCGGCTCCTGGCACACATCTGGCGTGCCGACGTCGGACGCGTTCCCCTGCTACTGCTGGACTCCAACGTTCCCGGCAACGACGACGCCGCCCGCGGCATCACGGACCGCCTCTATGGCGGCGGCGGCGACCACCGCCTGCAGCAGGAGCTCCTGCTCGGCATGGGCGGAGTCAAGGCCCTGCGCGCCTACCAGCAGCTCACGGGAACCGCGGCGCCCGAAGTGTTCCACACCAATGAGGGCCATGCCGGATTCCTGGGGATTGAGCGCATCCAGGAACTGATGGCCGGCGACGCCGCCCTCAGCTTCGATGAAGCCCTCGCCGCTGGCCGGGCATCAACGGTTTTCACCACCCACACGCCCGTTCCCGCCGGAATCGACCGTTTCGAAATTTCCCAGATCCACCACTTCTTCCAGGCCGGGCTCGCGCCCGCGCTACCGGTGGACCGCATCCTGGAACTGGGCCGGGAAAACTACGCCGATGGCAATCCGTCAGTTTTCAACATGGCCGTGATGGGGCTCCGGCTGGCACAGCGGGCCAACGGAGTCGCCAAGCTGCACGGCGAGGTATCCCGCGGGATGTTCTCGGCACTGTGGCCCGGGTTCGAGCACTCCGAGGTGCCCATCACGTCCGTGACCAACGGCGTGCACGTGCCCACCTGGGTGGACAGTCGCATCTCCCGGCTCGCGCGGGAACAGTTCGGTTCCGAGGCCGAAGCCATGGGCCGCTGGGACCTTGCCTACAACGTCAGCGACGCCGACGTCTGGGGTCTGCGCCGTGAAATGCGCACAGCACTCGTGGAGGACGTGCGCCGCCGGCTCCGCGCCGCGTGGAAGAAGCGCGGCGCCGCCGACGCCGAGCTTGGCTGGACCGACAGCGTCCTGGACCCCGATGTGCTGACCATCGGCTTCGCCCGCCGTGTCCCGACATATAAGCGCCTGACGCTGATGCTCCGCGAGCCGGACCGGCTCAAGGCGCTGCTGCTGCACCCCGAGCACCCGATCCAACTCGTGATCGCCGGAAAGTCCCACCCTGCAGATGACGCCGGCAAGAAGATGATCCAGGATCTGGTCCGCTTCACCGACGACCCCGAGGTCCGCCACCGCATCGCATTCCTGCCGAACTACGACATTGCGATGGCCAGGACGCTCTTCCCGGGCTGCGACGTGTGGCTCAACAACCCGCTCCGCCCCCTGGAGGCGTGCGGCACGTCGGGCATGAAGGCCGCCATCAACGGTTCGCTGAACCTCTCTGTGATGGACGGCTGGTGGGACGAAATGTACGACGGCGAGAACGGCTGGGCGATCCCCACCGCCAACAATGATGCGTCCCCCGAGGAGCGGGACGACATCGAGGCGGCAGCGCTGTACGAACTCCTGGAAACGCAGGTGGCGCCGCGCTTCTACGGGAATACGGTCTCTGACAGTGCAGGTGCTGCAGGACCGTCCACCACGGGTACGGAGAAAGTCCCCACGCACTGGGTGTCAATGATCAAGCACACGCTGTCGCATTTGGGCCCGGCCGTTTCCGCCGAGCGTATGCTTCACGACTACGTCAATCTGCTCTACCGTCCGGCAGCCGAGGCCGGACGCAGGGCAGTTGCCGACTCCTATGCCCAGGCCCGTGTCCTCGCGGCATGGACGGCCAAGGTGCGTTCCGCGTGGCCGCTGCTGCACGTTGAACATGTGGACTCCGTGGGAGTTTCCGAGGATCCCCAGATCGGGGACACCCTGCAGGTGAACGCCTACATCGCGCTGCACACCCTCTCACCCGAGGACGTTTCCGTGGAGGTGGCTTATGGCCGTGCCGAGGAAAGCGACACCCTGGCGGACGTCACCTTGATGGAACTGAGCTCGAAAGAGGACCTGGGCGACGGACGCCACCTGTTCAGCGGCTCCCTGCTGATCGACCGGTCCGGTCCGTTCGGCTACACCGTCCGCGTCCTGCCCCGGCACGAGGCACTGGCTTCCAAAGCCGAGCTGGGGCTGATCGTCAACGCCTGACCGCCGGGCGTCACATCTAGCAGCGTCACATTTAGAGGAGCACGGCCGTGACCGCCAGGTCACGGCCGGCGTAGCTCTCGGCGTCCTGGAGGACCTCGCAGATGATCCCGAAGGACCGGTCACCGCGGAACGCTGCGGCCACCTCCCAGATGACGGTGACCGGGGTGCCCCCGTCCTCGCCAATGCTGTCCGCGAAATCGTGCAGGGAATCGTTCAGGGCGTCCATGTTCACGCCATAGTGCTCAGGGAATGCGAGCACTTCGCCGAACGTTTCCAGGACAGCCCTCTTGCTGTCGGCAGCGGGGACCATCAGGCTGCGGCGGCCGGCGTCGGCGACCTGTTCCCGGAGTTCTTCGATGGTCCAGGTATCGGCGGAGTAAATTTTCATGAGGGTGTTCAGCTGCCTTCTGCAATGAATTTGAACGAGTCGTAGTGGTCCTGGGTGTAGTACTTCTCGCCCCCGGAGCCCGTGACGATGCGGCGGGCTCCCCTGTCCGATTCACCCGGTGTGGGCACCGTGTACTCACGGTAATAGCCGGAGTCCTGCCGTGGAAGAATACGCTCGAAGTTGCCGAACGTCTTGTTGTCCTGGCTGTAGCGGTAGGGGCCGCCGGCACGGATCGCGGCGAGGATCGTCCGGGCTTCGGCCGGAAGCTGGGACTCCTTGACCGGGGGCAGGCCGGATGGGTTGGCGGGTATTACCGCCGGGGCTGGAACCTCCACGGGACCGGGCACGAGAGCGCTTGGATGCGGGGCGGCGCTGGAACTGGCCGCCGGCGTCGAACCTCCCGTCAGTGCATCGAGGAGCCCGCTGCCGCCAAAAGCGATCACCGCTATGGCCAATAGAACGGTCAGCAGCAGGGCAAAGGAGCGGTTGCGCAATCGTGGTCCCCTCCGCAGTTATGTGCGGTAGATGCTGATCGAATTTGCCTCGATGCTGTCCGTCTCGCCGGACGTCACGCGGACGCCCTGGCGAAGCTCGTGCAGTGGCGAGGTCGTCAGCCGGAGTTCAAAGATCCTGCGGGGCGTGCCGTCGTCGTTCTTGAGTTCCGGAAGGGTGATCTTCACATCGGAGGTGCTGCCGTTGACCACCACGAGGCCTGCCAGCGTGCCGTCGTCCGAGCCAAGCAGGAGCTGCATGACACGGTGCCGGGGATCATTCCATTGATCCATGGACATGGGCTGCCCGGCGTGATCAAACCAGTAGAGATAGGACTGCTCATCCCGAGCGGGAAAATCATGGGGTTGGCTTGCCAGGAACTCCTTGCGCAGCCGGACGTAGCGTTTGGTGCTGCGGAGCATCTCTGCGGATTCCGGGGTCCGCGTCCAGTCGACCCAGGCCAAGGGGTTGTCCTGGCAGTAGGCGTTGTTGTTGCCCTGCTGCGTGCGTGCCAGTTCGTCACCGGCGGTGATCATCGGCACGCCGAGGGAGATCATCAGGGAGGCCATCAGGTTCCGCCGGGACTGCGCCCGCTGCGCCAGGATGCTCTCGTCCTCGCTCCGGCCTTCGAAACCGTGGTTGTAGCTGCGGTTGTCCCCGTGACCGTCCCGGTTCTGTTCGCCGTTGGCCTCGTTGTGTTTGCGGTCGTAGGACACTAGGTCGTTGAGCGTGAAGCCGTCGTGTGCCGTGATGAGGTTGACCGACGCCAGCCTGGACCGGCCCGACGCCTCAAACAGCGCGGCCGATCCCGACAGGGCATCAGCCAGCCGCGCCACGGAGCCGCCCTGGCCGCCGGCTTCGATGGCCGCACGGTCGGCCAGCCAGAAGGAGCGGACGCCGTCCCGGAAGTGGTCGTTCCAGTCCACCCAGCCGCCGGGGAATCGTCCCGTCTGCCAGCCGCCATAGCCGACGTCCCAGGGCTCGGCGATCAGTTTCACGTCGGACAGCACGGGATCGGCGGCCACAGCCACCAGGAACGGGTGCCGGGGATCAAACTCGTTGTCCGCGTTCCGGCAGAGCGTCACGGCCAGGTCGAAACGGAAGCCGTCGATGTGGAATTCGTCCACCCAATACCGGAGTGAATCCAGCACGAGCTGGACCACTCGGGGCTGGCCGAAATTCAGTGTGTTGCCGCAGCCCGTGGTGTCGATGTACTTACCGTGGCCGTCCGTGCGGTAGTACGTGTCATCGCCGAGTCCGCGGAAGCTGATGGCCTGGCCGTCGGGGCCACCCTCTGCAGTGTGGTTGTAGACAACGTCGAGAATCACTTCAAGCCCGGCGGCGTGGAGCAGCTTGACCATTCCCTTGAACTCGTCCTGCACGGCGTGCGGTCCGGTATCCTGCGCAGCCTGCGTTGCATAGGCCGCGTGCGGTGCGAAAAACGCTGCCGTGTTGTAGCCCCAGTAGTTGGTCAGGCCGAGGTTCTGCAGGTGCAGCTCATCGAGATGGAAGTGTACCGGGAGCAACTGGACAGCGGTGATACCCAAGCTTTTGAAATGCTCGATGATGGCCGGATGGGCCATACCTGCGTACGTGCCGCGCAGTTCCTCCGGGACATCGGGGTGGAGCATGCTCTGGCCGCGGACGTGCGCCTCATAAATGATGGTGTTTCGCCACTGCGTCCGGGGCCGTTCGTCGTTGCCCCAGTCAAAATCGCCGGCCATGCGGACGCTCGTCAGGAAGCCTTCCCCCTGGTCCACCGCCCGGCCGTAGGGATCTAGCAGGAGAGGCTGTCCGCCGTCGTCGTCCAGATCAATAACGGGAACTGCCAGCGGCAGCGTTTCGGCCTTGGAGGTGGCGCGGAACCCGTACAGCGATCCGTACGGGAAATCCTCAACAATTCCGTGATGCACGCCGTGGGTGACGTTGGGCAAGGCTTGCAGATGCCAATCACCCCCGGCGGCCTTGTAGGCGATCTCAAGGTTCTCCACCGCCGGAGCGTACACGGCCACATTCGCACTGGAATGCGCGGCGTGATCCGCCCCCGAACCCGGACGCGGAACGCTGACACCGAGCGGATGCGCCGAAGAGGCATCCTTGGTGGAGGCGGTGTCGAATAGCGGCATAACCATCAGGTCAATGGTAGCGGCCAGCGGCTGTTGGACTGCACTGGCGCTTTTATGACGACACTTCGTGGGGTTCCGGGCCGGGCAGAAGCTCACGGTCCTGGCGGACCGCCGCGAGTTCTAAAGAAAACGGCAACGCTCCCCCGCCGAAAGGTGAGAGAGCGTTGCTGTTAAACCCACCAAACGTGAGAGAGCGTTCGCGGCGACGGCGGGGCTTTCGCGTAGGCTGCGTTGTTGCGTGAGGAACGAGCGCAGCAGCCGGCGAAAGTCCGGCCTTCGCCGCCCCACAAGCCGCACCACGCCGGAGGACTACTTGACTGCGCGCTGCCTGGAGATTTCGTACAGCGAGATGCCAACGGCCATGGATGCGTTGAGCGATTCCATGGCGGAGTTGATCGGGATGGAGACGATCTGGTCGCAGTTTTCGCGGACCAGGCGGCTCAGGCCCTTGCCCTCGGACCCGACCACAATGCACACGGGCTCCGTGGCCAGGGTGAGGGCAGGCAGCGAAACGTCGCCGTCGCCGTCGAGCCCCAGGACAAAGATGCCCATGTTCTTGAACTGCTTCAGCGCGCTGTTCAGGTTGCCGGCACGTGCCACTGGAACGCGCACGGCCGCGCCCGCGCTGGTCTTCCAGGCCGATGCCGTGACGCCGACGGAGCGGCGTTCCGGGACGATGACGCCGTGGCCGCTGAAGGCCGAGACGGAGCGGATGATGGCGCCGAGGTTGCGCGGGTCCGTGATGCCGTCGAGGGCAACAAACAGCGGCGCGTTGGCTACGTGGCCCTTCTTCCAGCGGTCCACAGTTTCCTCGGCCAGCTCGTACGCGTCCTGGTACTCGTAGGGCGGGATCTGCAGGACCAGGCCCTGGTGCACGGCGTCTTCCGTCATGCGGTCCAACTCGATCTTGCCGGTCTCGAGCAGCGGGATGCCGCGTTCGGCGGCGATCTTCAGCGACTCCTTGACACGGTCATCCATCTCAATCCGGATGGCGATGTGCAGGGCCTTCGCGGGGATCCCGGCGCGGAGGGCCTCGACAACCGAGTTACGGCCGGTGACGACTTCCTCGGTGGCACGGCCCTTGGGGCCCGAGCGAGAGGCGCCGGCGCTGCGCGCGCCCGTGCCGCGCTTGGCGGCCGAACGTTCGGACAGCTGCTTGCTCTTATGCGCCTTGTGGTACGGGCGGTCTTCCGCCTTGGGCGTGGGGCCCTTGCCTTCCAGAGCCTTGCGGCCATGACCACCGGTTCCGATGGTTGGCCCCTTCTTTGCTTTGACCGACCGGCGACCGTTGTTGGCCATGATTTTCCACCCTTGATTGTTTGACTGAGTCTGCTTACCAGTCTACTGAATCAAGTAAAATCGCCGGTTCAGTTCCGTTGCAGGCTCCAGGTAGCGCCTTCCGGGCCATCTTCGACGACGACGCCGGCTGCCTTCAGCGTGTCCCGGATGGCGTCGGAGGCCGCCCAGTCCTTGCTGGCCCGGGCCTGGGCACGCGCGGCGAGCTGGGCTTCGACGAGCACCTCGAGGGCCGTGTCCGCCTGGCCATTGGCGACGGGTGCCGCGGTGGCGCTGAGACCAAGGACACGGAGCATGTCGGTCACGAATGCGAGCGCCTGCCGGGCGTCGTCGAGTTCCCCCGCGGTGAGCGCGGTGTTCCCGGCCCGGACGGTCTCGTGCAGGACCGCAAGGGCCGCCGGGACATTCAGGTCATCGTCCATGGCCGCGGCAAAAGCCTCCGGGACGGTGCCGTAGCTGAAAAAGCCGGCAGCGCCGTCATGAGTCATAGTGCTCCGAAGCGCACGACTGATGAACCCGTCAATCCGTTCGACGGCGGCTGCGGCGTCCTGCAGGGACGTGGGTTGGTAGTCCAGGACCGAGCGGTACTGCGCCTGCCCAAGGTAGTAGCGGACCACCCGCGGTGACGCGAGGTCCAGCATCTCCGCAGGGCTAATGGTGTTGCCGATGGACTTGGACATCTTTTCGCCCTGGTAGGTGACCATGCCGTTGTGCATCCAGAAGTTGGCGAACCCGTGCCCGGCGGCCTGGGACTGTGCCATCTCGTTTTCGTGGTGCGGGAAGCGCAGGTCCAGTCCGCCGCCGTGGATATCAAACTCGGTGCCGAGGTACTTTGTGACCATTGCGGAGCATTCCAGGTGCCATCCCGGGCGGCCGGAGCCCCAGGGCGAGGCCCAGCTCGCCGTCGTCGGCTCTCCGTCTTTGGAGCCCTTCCACAGCGCAAAGTCGCGGGGGTCTTTTTTGCCCCGGGGATCGGCGTCCGGAGCACCCTGCATGTCGTCAATGTTCTGGCGCGTCAGTGACCCGTACTTATCCCAGGAGCGCACGTCGAAATAAACATCCCCGGAGTCGTCCAGCGCCGGGTAGGCGTGACCCCGGACGATCAGCTGCTGGATCAGCTCATGCATTTCGGGGATATGCCCGGTTGCCCGGGGCTCATAGGTGGGCCGGGCAACACCGAGCGTGTCGTAGGCCTGCAGGAACGCCTGCTCGTAGCGGTAGGCCAGTGCCCACCATTCCTCCTCGCGGACGGTGTCCGGGCCCGCTTCGAAGTCCGGGGCGAACGACTCTGCAGACTTGGCCAGGATCTTGTCATCGATGTCCGTGACGTTGCGGACCACGGTGACCCGCAGCCCCCGGTACTCGAGCCAGCGCGTGAGCTGGTCAAAGGCGATCGCCGAGCGGATGTGGCCCACGTGCGGCATGCCCTGCACGGTGGCTCCGCAGTAGTACAGGCTCGCTTTTCCCGGGACGAGGGGAACGAAGTCACGGACTTCGGCGGCAGCGGTGTCATGGAAGCGGAGAGTCACCGCTCCAGATTAGCGGAAAAGGCCTGCGCGCCGGCCCCCACGCCCTATCCGGGCTGAACCGCCCGGGTGAATCAGCGCGGATAGACCAACGCGGTGGCGATGGCGGAGATGCCCTCGCCCCTGCCGGTGAAACCCAGTCCGTCGCTGGTGGTGGCCGTGACACCGATCGGAGCTCCCGCCGCCTCGCTCAGCACGCGTTGGGACTCTTCCCGCCGTGGGCCGAATTTGGGCCGGGTAGCCACGAACTGCACAGCCACGTTGCCGATCTCAAATCCCGCGGCACGGACAATCCTGGCCGCCTCGGCCAGCAGCGTTACGCCGGAGGCGCCGGCGAACTCCGGGCGGTCGGTGCCGAAGTGTGTACCGAGGTCCCCGATGCCGGCAGCCGAGAACAGTGCGTCGGCGGCGGCATGAGCCACCGGGTCTCCGTCCGAATGCCCGGCCAGGCCACGCTCGCCTTCCCAGAACAGACCGCCCAGCCAGAGCGGACGGGGAAGGTCACCGGAGGCGTAGGCATGGACATCAAGGCCGATTCCGGTGCGGGGCAGGATCATCTTGGTTTCACTCACGACTAACCTTCCACCCAGCGGATACCCAGCGGACCTTCCAGCAGGCCCTCGGCAATAATCAGGTCCAGCGGCGTGGTGATTTTCAGTGACTGCGTGGAGCCATGGACCGCGTGCACCGGAACGCCCAGCAGTTCCACCAGCATCGCGTCGTCGGTGACTGCGGCCGCTTGTTTCTCATCAAAGCCCGACGCCGCCTGATGGGCCTGGATCAGCGTGGACAGGCGGAACCCTTGGGGTGTCTGGACCGCGCGGAGCTCTTCCCGCGGGGCAGTACCCGTCACGAGTTCCGGGGCGATGCTGGTGTCTTCACCAGAGGTGGGGGTAACCATCTTCACCGTATCCACCACCGGTACCGTCGGAATCACCGCAACGGCACCAGCAGCCAGGGAATCAACAACCCGGTGGAAGACGTACTCGGGCGTCAGCGCCCTGGCGGCATCGTGGACCAGCACGGCTTCGGTGCCGTCCAGCAAGGCGGCCAACGCTGACCGGACGGACGCGGCACGGGTGGCGCCGCCGTCGACCGTTGTCAAAACAGGAGGCGCGCTGTCCGGGTTTCCGTCGTGCGCTGCCCGGAGTTCCTCGGCGAAGTCCTCGCACAATTCCTGCAGGACGGTATCGCCGGGCGGAAGGGCCACACAGATCTGGCGCGCAACGCCGGCGGCTGCGGCGCCCCGGAGGGCATGGGTGAGGATGGTGTAGCTACCCAGTGGCACACGCGCCTTGGGCATGCCATAACCCAGCCGTTCGCCGGAACCGGCAGCCACTATGACGACGGCGGTGACGGGGCGCGGAAGTCCGTTGTTCATGCTGTCCAGCCTACGTGCCTGCCTGCCCGGCCTGCCGAATCCCGACCGCGCGACGCGCCTGGCACATCGGACGTGGTCCGATCGTGGTCCGAAAAAGGGCAAAAAGAAGCCCCGGAGGCACTTGCGTGCCCCCGGGGTTCAATTCTTAGGAAGCCAGGACCTCGTCGAGAACGCTTGCAGCCTTCTCTTCATCAGTCTTTTCAGCCAATGCAAGTTCTGAAATCAGAATCTGACGGGCCTTGGCCAGCATGCGCTTCTCACCTGCGGAAAGGCCCCGATCGTGATCACGACGCCAGAGGTCGCGAACAACCTCTGCTACCTTGATGACGTCACCGGAAGCAAGCTTCTCCAGATTTGCCTTGTATCTGCGCGACCAGTTGGTGGGTTCTTCCGTGAACTCGGCCCGCAACACATCGAATACGTGCTCCAGACCTTCCTTGCCCACTACGTCACGAACCCCAACAAGGTCAACGTTCTCTGCTGGAACTTCAATGGTCAGATCACCCTGAGCCACCTTGAGCTTGAGATACATTTTCTCTTCGCCCTTGACCGTGCGCATCTTGATTTCTTCAATTTTTGCCGCACCGTGGTGAGGGTAAACTACTGTCTCGCCGACCTCAAATACCATGTGTACATTCCCCTTTCCCGCAGACCAGTTTATCACGATTCAGGCATATGACTGGCCTCGAACAGGCCCCGGAACCCCGGAAATACGCGGAAAATGGGCAGAATAGACCCCCTTGGACCCCTTGACGGATGCAGATAATAGTGCATCCGCGGCCCGCTGCCAAGGGCCATGTGACCGCACGGAATCCTCGTTTAGCCTGGTTTGCCGTTAGGCTATGGCTGAATAATGTTTCAAGACTCTCGAGGAGTACGTGACGTGCGTTTCACTGCGATGAACCGGGCCCAGGGCGGCAAACTGGCACTGGCGGCAGGATCCCTGGCCCTCGTCCTGGCGACGATGACCGGCTGCGGCTACATTAACCCCCAACAGACTTCTCACCAGTACGCGGCGTCGGACGGTATCCGCGCCGACCTGGGTCCGCTGCAGCTTCGCAACATGCTGATTGTCTCCGCCGGCGAAGACAAGCCCGGCCGCCTGCTCGGCGCGGTTTACAACTCCTCTTCGAAGGACGTCAAGCTCACGGTCAACGGTGCCGAGGGTTCGCAGACACAGGTGCCGGTGAAAGCCAACTCCTATACCCTGCTCAACGACTCCACGGACGAAGCCATTCTCAGCACCAGCGGCGGCATCGCCGGTTCACTGGTGGACGTCAAGGTCACTGAAGACGGCACGAACGTGAGCAAGACTGTCCGGATCCCTGTCCTGGATGATTCGCTGGCGGAATACAAGGAGTACCTGCCGGCTGGCAGCGAACCGACAGAATCCGCCACACCCAGCCCGTCGCCGTCGGCCACCGGCACAGGTGCGGCCCACTAAACAGCAACAAAGCACAAAAGGAGGGTCTCCCGCGGGGAGACCCTCCTTTTGTGCACTTGAAGCTTCGTATGCCTTACCGGCGGGAAAGCCTACGGCTCGAACTTGTAGCCCAGACCGCGGACTGTTACCAGGTAGCGGGGCACGGATGGGTCCGGCTCGATCTTGCCGCGCAGCCGCTTGACGTGCACATCAAGGGTTTTGGTGTCTCCCACGTAGTCCGAACCCCAGACCCGGTCGATCAACTGCCCGCGGGTCAGCACGCGGCCGGAATTGCGCAGCAGCATTTCCAGCAGCTCGAATTCCTTCAGTGGCAAGAGGACCTGCTGTCCCTCCACGCTGACCACATGCCGTTCGATATCCATCCGGACAGGTCCGGCCTGCACCGTGGCGGAGATGAGCTCCTCAGGTTCACCCTGCCGGCGGAGCACGGCCCGCACGCGAGCCACAAGCTCGCGGGAGGAATAGGGCTTGGTGACGTAGTCGTCGGCACCCAGCTCCAGGCCAACCACCTTGTCTATCTCGGAGTCCTTGGCCGTCAGCATGATGACCGGAACGCTGGAGCGCTGCCGCAGCTGGCGGCAGACCTCAGTGCCTGACAGACCGGGGAGCTGCAGATCCAGCAGCACCAGATCAGCCCCATTCCGGTCGAATTCGGTGATGGCGTCCAAGCCGTTGTCTACAACCTCAACCTCGAACCCCTCCTTGCCCAACAAATAGGACAACGGATCACTGAAAGATTCTTCGTCTTCAACAATCAAAATCCTGCTCAAGAGCTGGCTCCTTGCTCATGTACGCCGCGTTCTTTAGCACGCTCAGGTACGACTCGTTGTTTGGCACCTGCAGTATCCGGTTCGTCCCGGCTTTCCATCTCAGGCAGCCGCAGGGTGAAAGTGGAACCCTGGCCGGGCCGGGACCACAAAGTCACTTCACCGCCGTGGTTGGAGGCAACGTGCTTGACAATGCTCAGGCCCAGGCCCGTTCCGCCCGTGTGGCGCGAACGCGCCGCATCCACCCGGTAGAAACGCTCAAACACGCGCTCCTGGTCCTCCGGGGTCAGGCCCTCGCCCTGGTCCGTGACGGAAACGGCAATCAGCCCCTCCTTGGACCGGACGCCCACGCCCACCCTGGTGTTTTCCGGGGAGTAGCGGATGGCGTTGTCGATCAGGTTACGCAGTGCGGTCACCAGCAGGTCCCGGTCGCCGAAAACAGTTGCTTCAACCCGGTCACCCACTACGATCCGGATGTTCTTGCTTTCGGCGGGGAGTTGGGAGCGGTCCACTGCTTCAGTGATGACCGTGTTGATGTCCACGGCCTTGCCCTCCCGGGAGACGCTGGCACCCTGGAGGCGGGACAGTTCGATGATGTCCTGGACCAGCGCGGCAAGGCGGCCCGATTCTTTGTGCATCCGCTTGGCGAAACGGCGAACCGCTTGTTCGTCGTCGGCTGAGGACTCCAGCGCCTCGGCCAGCAGGGAAATTGCGCCCACCGGGGTCTTCAGCTCGTGGGACACGTTGGCCACAAAGTCGTTGCGGATTTCCTCAGTGCGGGTGATTTCGGTGCGGTCGTCGGCCAGCAGGACGATATATTCCTCGCCGAGCATGGCTGCCCGGACCTGCACGATGATGGTTCCCTGGCCCAGCGGGCCACGCGGCAGTTCCAGCTTTTTCTCCAGGATCACGCCGTCGCGGCGCACTCCTGCCGTCATGTCCAGCAGCTCCTTGTGCACCACCGTATGGCCGCGTACCAGGCCGTACGCATAAGCTGCGGGGCTGGCCCGCACCACACCATCCACGGCGTCCACCACTACAAAAGCCCGTCCGACGACGGCCAGCACCTCCGCGGCGCCGGCAGGCAAGGCAGGTTCGTCCATGTCGACGTCGACAAGCTTGCGCTGCTTTTCACTGATCCTGAAGGCGAGCACGCCAAAAGTGCCGAGTGACAGGCCGACCAGGCCGGCGATGACACCGATGAGCATAGGATCCACAGCTCCAGCTTAGGCCGTGGTTCATGGCCGGACGGTGCGTCATGGGCCATTGCGGGGACGGTTCAACTAACGTTCATCTACAAACGACTAATCGTTTACCGGACGCTGACAGAGTTATACGTTGGAGTGCCGAATGGCGACATGAGTTCCGTCTGCCACCTAAGGGCGGAGTTCCAAAGAAAGGACGCCCACGTGCGTAAGGTTTTTCAGGAAGAGCTGACCCAGGTGAGTGAGCAGCTGGTGGAGATTTCTAAGCTGGTCAGCGAGGCGATGGGGAAGGCCGCTACGTCCTTCCAGGTTGCCGACGTTGATCTGGCTGAGGATGTCATTGCCGCGGACGCCCGTATCGACTTTTTGCAGACCAGTCTCGATGAGCGTGCCATCGATATCCTTGCCCTGCAGGGGCCGGTGGCCAGCGATCTGCGGATGATCGTGGGTTCCCTGCGCATGAGCGCTTCCCTGGAGCGGATGGGTGACCTGGCCCGCCACATCGCCCAGCTGGCCCGGCTGCGCTTCCCGTCGACTGTGATTCCTGCCTCCATGACGGAAACGTTTAACAAAATGGCCGAGCAGGACCAACTGATCGCGGACAAGCTCATCGTGCTGCTGGAGTCCCGGGACCTCGAAGTCGCCCGCGACATCCTCAAGGCAAACAGCGTCATCGACGACCTTCACCTGAGCGTCTTCAAGGCGATCGCCGCGCCGGGCTGGGCCGAGTCCCCCGCCACCACGGTGGATGTGGCCCTTGCGAGCCGCTACTTCGAACGCTTCGCCGACCACGGCGTGTCGGTGGCCCGCAAGGTCACGTACCTGGTCACCGGCGAATGGCAGCCGCAGGGCTTCTAGCTGCTCCGGAACCACATACGACGGCGGGTCGGTCACCTGAGGTGACCGACCCGCCGTCGTCAATTAACCTGCGGAGTCCTACTTCTTGCCCTGGTTGGCCACTGCCAGGATGGCTTCCGCAGCAGCGTCCGGGTCCAGGTAGGTGCCGCCCGGCTTGACCGGCTGGAAGTCCTCGTCCAAGTCGTAGACCAGCGGGATGCCCGTCGGGATGTTCAGGCCGGCGATGGCGTCGTCGCTGATGCCGTCCAGGTGCTTGACCAGGGCGCGCAGCGAGTTGCCGTGGGCGGTGACCAGGACCGTTTTGCCGGCCTTGAGGTCTTCCTTGATATCTGATTCCCAGTAAGGAAGCAGGCGGACCAGGACATCTTTGAGGCACTCGGTGCGGGGCAGTGAGTCGCCGAGGTCCGCGTAACGGGGGTCGCGGACCTGGGAAAACTCGGAGTCATCGGCCAGGGGCGGCGGCGGGGTGTCGTAGGACCGGCGCCATTCCATGAACTGGTCCTCGCCGTATTCGGCCAGGGTCTGTGCCTTGTCCTTGCCCTGCAGGGCACCGTAGTGGCGTTCGTTCAGGCGCCAGTCCCGCTTGACGGGGATCCAGCCGCGGTCGGCCTTGTCCAGGGAGATATTGGCGGTGTTGATGGCCCGCTTCAGGAGCGAGGTGTACAGGACATCCGGGAGAAGATCGTTCTCAACCAGGAGCTCGCCGCCGCGTGCTGCTTCCTCGCGGCCCTGGTCGTTCAGGTCAACGTCCACCCAGCCGGTGAACAGGTTCTTGGCGTTCCATTCGCTGTGGCCGTGGCGCAGCAGAATCAGCTTGTAAGTCATGATTTTTATCCTAATTGATCCGCCGAGACACCGCCGGGCGTTACGTTCTGCAACGCGGGGTCACTTACGGCCCATGGCGGAGCGTTGGATGGGCCGTAAGTGACCCCGCGTTGGAAGATACAGTGGGGCGGTGGTGCAAAAAGCTGAACGGGTGGCAAACGCCCAGATCTCGGGTAGAACCGCCGGCGGGCCGGCCAAACCCGCCAAGCCAGGCAAGCCTGTTGGAAACGTCACCCGGGGCACCACCAATCCCAACCGGATGCGGCGGGTGGACCGCTGGCTCACCGGCCCCCAGGCCTCGCGCCTGCGCGCCGCCGAAGACCCACTCGTGATTGACCTGGGCTACGGTGCAACGCCGGCCACCGCCGTCGAACTCTTTGAACGCCTCCGCACCGTCCGGCCGGACGTGCGGGTATGTGGCATCGAAATCGAGCCGGAGCGCGTCCGGGTGGCCAAAATGCTCGAAAGGCCGGGCCTGAGCTTCCAGGTGGGCGGATTCGAGTTGCCGCTGCCCGGGCGCCCGGTGTTGGTCCGCGCGTTCAACGTCCTGCGGCAGTACGAAGAGGCTGACGTGGCGGGGATCTGGCGGCTGGTCCAGGGCCGGCTTGCCCCCGGCGGGATCTTTATCGACGGAACCTGCGATGAGATCGGGCGGCGCGTGACGTGGGTTTCCCTCGACGCCGAGCGGCCGTTGTCCCTGAGCATGTCCGTGCGCTTCGGCAGCTTTGACCTGCCCTCTGAAATTGCCGAACGGCTGCCGAAAGTGCTGATCCACCGCAACGTTCCCGGTGAGCCTGTTCACCGGCTGATGCAAGCCATGGACAGGGCCTGGCTGGAGTCGGCGCCGCTGGCGTCATTCGGCAACCGGCAGCGTTGGCACGCCATGTGCAAGGCACTGCTCGACGGCGGGTGGCCGGTTCAGGACGGGCCGTCGCGGTGGCGCCTGGGCGAACTGACGGTGGCCTGGGATGCTCTGGCGCCACTGGGTTAGTTGGCAGCCGGCGGGTGGGCCCACGCCGGCAGGGTTCCCTGAGCGAGCTTGCGAGCTGAGGGGGCCGGCGGGGACTACCAGCCCCCGTGGGGCCCCGTGTTGCGGCTGCCGCCGCGGCCCGCGTCCTTGACCGCTGGCCGGACGTCGGCGAGGTACACCGAGGCTGAAACCACGGCCGCGAGCCCAAAGAGGCCAAGTGTGCCGAAGATTCCGCCGCCACTGAAGAGTGAGATGGCGCCGATCAGGGTGGCGCCGCCGGTCAGTGCCAGCCAGAAGGTCTTGGTTCGTTTGCCCGTCGCTTCAAAGGCGGCGGACTTGTGCCTGACGCAGTCCAGCAGAGCCCACACTTCAAGTCCGAATGCCACCAGGGCAAGGATAAAAAACACTGCCAGCTCTACAGGCCGAATAATCAGTTCACCGTCCACCGTCCAAGCCTAGCGGCCCAGCGAGTCCAGTGCCTGCTTCAAATCGGCCCAGAGGTCCTCAATGTTCTCAATGCCGACGCTCAGGCGCACCAGGTTGTCCGGGACGCTCAGCGGCTCAGCGGCGTGGCGGCGGCGCCGTTCGATCAGCGATTCCACCCCGCCCAGGGATGTCGCCGGGAGCCAGAGCCGCAACGCGCGGACCAGTTTGTCCGCGGCGTCCGCACCGCTCAGGCCGGCAACGGGCGCGATCTGCACGCACACAATCGAACCGAACCCCGTCATCTGCGTCTTGGCCCGTTCGTGGCCGGGGTCCGTGGGCAGGCCCGGGAACCGGATGCTGTCGATCAGGGGGTGCGCGCTGAGGCGTTCGGCCAGGACCGCGGCGGACGCCTGTGACCTCTCCACACGCAGGGCCAGCGTCCGGAGCCCGCGCAGTGCAAGCCATGCCTCGAACGGCCCGGCAATGCCGCCGTGGATGATGCGGTGGTGCAGCAGCGCTGCCCGGATGTCCGGGTTGGAGGTCACCAGGGCGCCGAGGACGACGTCGGAGTGCCCGGCCAGGTATTTGGTCACCGAGTGAAGGACGACGTCGGAACCCAGGCTCAGCGGCTGCTGCACCAACGGCGTCGAGAACGTATTGTCTGTCACCACAATGGCGCCCACCTGATGGGCCGCCGCAGTGAGTTCGCGGATATCGGCGATGCCCAGCATGGGGTTGGTGGGGCTCTCAAGCCACAGCATCCTGGCTGCCTTGGCGTCCGGGCCCTGCGGGGCGAGCTGTGCTTTGACCGCGTCCGTGTCCGCGATATCCACAGTCCGCAGTTCCAGGAAGCCCTTCTGCGCCAGCTCCGTGGCCATCACCAGCGAGCCCGCGTAGCTGTGTGACGGCATCACCAGGACGCCGCCAGCGGGCAGCAGGGACAGTGCCGAACTGACGGCGGCAAGTCCGGACGCGTAGAGCAGGCCGGGCAGTTCAGATCCTTCAAGCTGGCCCAGGGCCTCCTCAAAGGGATCCCAGGTGGGATTGGAATAGCGGCCGTAGCCCCGGTCCCCGTCGCCGAGCGCTCCCGTGCCGAAGTATGTCGAGGACAGCACAATGGGCGGGTTGACGGGCTCGTCCCGCTCACGGGGCGGCCGGCCGGCGGCAACCACCACGGTTTCGGCCGACAGGGAGGCTGCGTGCTGTTCCGGGAGACTCATGGAGAAAGCGTACTTGGACGTGCGGCGGCGTCCGAAGTCGGTAGTCTTGAGCAGTGACCACCAACAGCCCCGGACTTTTCATCGCCTTCGAGGGCGGCGACGGCGCCGGCAAGTCCACCCAGGCTGCCAGGCTTGCCGAAACCCTGGAAACACGTGGCCTGACGGTCCTGCGGACCCGCGAACCCGGCGGGACGCCCATTGGCGAAAAACTGCGTTCCCTGGTCCTGGACCACGGCCACGGTCACATCGACGCCCACACCGAGGCCCTCATCTTCGCCGCCTCCCGCGCAGCCCATGCCAGCCAGGTCATCCGCCCGGCGCTGGAACGCGGCGAGGTGGTCCTGACAGACCGCTACATTGATTCGTCCGTGGCATACCAGGGTGCCGGCCGGGATCTGGGTGCCGACGCCGTGCGCACCCTCAACGAATGGGCGACGTCGGGGCTGCAGCCCGATCTCACCGTGCTGTTGGACGTGGATCCGGCCGACGGCCGCCGCCGCCGCACAGCCGGGGACGCCGCCGAAGACCGCCTTGAGTCAGAGGCCGACGAGTTCCATTCAACAATCCGCGGAGCGTTCCTCGCACTGGCCGCCGGCCGGCCGGCGACGTACCTGATCCTGCCTGCTGACCTGCCCGTCACCGAACTGGCCGCGCGCATCATCGCCCGGGTGGATGCCCTGCTCGCGTCTGCAGGCCGGGGCGCCGCGTGACCGTCTGGGACGACCTTCAGGGGCAGCCCACCGTCGTCGAACAGCTCCGGCAGGCCTCGCAGGGAGAGGGACTGACCCATGCCTGGCTGTTCACCGGCCCGCCCGGCTCCGGGCGTTCCAACGCAGCGAAGGCCTTCGCGGCGGCCCTCAACTGCGACCAGGACGACGTCGCCAGGCGCGGCTGCGGCGAGTGTCCAGCCTGCCTGACCATCCTCGGCGAAACCCATTCGGACGTGACGTACGTCAGGACCGAGAAGGTCACCATCACCATCGATGAAGCCCGCGACCTGGTTTCCAAGGCGGGCAACCGGCCCTCTTCCGGGCGCTGGCGCATCATTGTGGTGGAAGACGCCGACCGCATGGCCGAGCGGACCACCAACGTGTTGCTGAAGGCCATCGAGGAACCCACTCCGCGGACCATCTGGATGCTGTGTGCGCCGTCGCCCGCTGACGTCCTGGTGACCATCCGTTCGCGCTGCCGCGCTGTGGCCCTGCGCCTTCCTCCGGCCGCCGACGTCGCCGCTTTGCTGGTCAAGCGCGACGGGGTGGATCCGATCCTCGCCGAACGTGCGGCCCGCGCGGCGCAAAGCCATGTGGGGATCGCCCGCCGGCTGGCGCGGGACCCTGAGGCGAGGGAACGCCGGCTGGAAACCGTGAGATTCCCGCTGGGTCTGCGCGGTGTGACCGCGGCGGTGATGATGGCGGACAAGCTGGTGAAGATCGCCACCGCGGAAGCCAGCAGTTCCAATGAAGAGCGCGACGCCGCCGAGAGGGCTGCGCTGCTGGCCACCCTGGGCGCCCCGGAGTCAGGAATGCTCCCGCCATCGCTGCGCAGCCAGGTCAGGCAGCTGGAAGACGACCAGAAACGGCGGGCCAAGCGATCCATCACGGACTCCCTGGACCGGACACTGACGGACCTCCTCTCGTTCTACCGGGATGTGCTGATCATCCAGTTCGGGAACGCCGTGGAGCTGGTGAACGTTGAGCTCAGGGGTGAGCTGGAGGAATTCGCTGCCCGGTCTGCCCCGGAGACCACCCTCGCCCGCATGGACGCGATCAATAAAGCCCGCCAACGAATTACCACCACTAACGTTGCTCCGCTATTGACCATTGAGTCGATGGCAGCCAGCCTGATCTAGCAACTACTAGGAGACCGCTCGATGACTGCACGCCCCCTGCCCGCATGCTCCCGATCCCTGGTGATTGGGCTGCGGGCTGCCGGCGCCCTGATCCTGGCCCTGACGCTGGCCTCGTGCAGCCTCCTGGGCGGGGATACCCCGGACGCAGCCCCTCCCGGGGCCAAAGCAGACCCGTCCATCGTGGCGTCCGCGCCCGCCGGATTGGATGCTTTCTATGCCCAGGAGGTCGTGTGGGAGCCTTGCGAAAACGGCTTCCAGTGCGCCAAGGTCACCGTGCCCATGGACTACGCGAAGCCGGATGGCGACACGATCCAGATAGCTGCGCTGCGGGCTCCCAGTACGGGCAAGAAAACCGGCAGCCTGCTGGTCAATCCGGGCGGTCCGGGCGGGTCCGGCTACGACTTCGTCAAGGATGCGGCAGGAACGCACTTCTCGCAGTCCGTCCGGGCCAGCTACGATCTGGTGGGATTCGACCCGCGCGGCGTCAAACGCTCCGCCCCGGTGACCTGCCTGACGGATGCCGAACGGGACGCTTCACGGGCCAAGGTCTACGCCCTGGACACCGACGCCGGACTGGCCGCCGCGTTGGCTGACAACAAGGCCATCGCGGAGCAGTGCGCCGAAAAGACCGGGCCTGTACTGGGCCACGTGGACACGGTCAGCGCGGCCAAGGACCTGGACGTCCTGCGGGCTGTGGTCAACGACGCGAAGCTCAATTACCTGGGGTACTCCTACGGCACGTTCCTCGGTTCCACCTACGCCTCACTGTTCCCGGACAATGTGGGCCGGATGGTCCTCGATGGTGCCCTGGATCCTTCCATCAGCAACGAGGAGCTGACCAACGGCCAGGCAGTGGCCTTCGAAAAGGCCATCAGGGCCTATGTGGCCAGCTGCCAGCAGGAATCCTCGTGTCCGCTCACCGGGAACGTGGACAGCGGCGTCCAGCAGATCCGCGACATCATCAACGCCGTCCAGTCGACACCCAGGCTGGCCAAGGACGGCCGCCTGGTGAACGCCACGATGTTCGTCAGTGGCCTCATCACCCCGCTGTATAACGACCAGAGCTGGCCTGCCCTGACCCAGGCCTTGGAGGCCGCTACTACGGGCGACGTGAGTCTGATGCTCCGTCTGGCGGACCTCGGCGCTGACCGCGGCGCCGACGGGAAGTACACGTCCAACTCGACCTTCGCCTTTGGCGCCATCAACTGCCTGGACTACCCCATGGTGTCCGACACGGCCGGGATGCGCGCCGAACAACAACGGCTTATGCAGGCCTCCCCCACCCTGGGCTACTTCTTCGCCTACGGCGGCACCAACTGTTTGGACTGGCCGTATAAAAACCTGCGGACTCCTGCCCCGGTGGAGTATGCCGGCGAAGCCCCGATTGTAGTTGTCGGAACCACCGGAGACCCTGCCACCCCCGTGGAATGGGCGGCGTCCCTGCGCAAGCAGCTGGGCAACGCCTCGCTGCTGACTTGGCGGGGAGAGGGCCACACCGCCTACGGCCGGGCCAACAGCTGCCTCGAAGACGCCGTGAACAAGTACCTCGTGGACGGAACGGTTCCCACCGACAACACGGTCTGCTGACGTTTCTGGGACCCCATTTTGACCCGGGCGCAGGGACTCTATTACAGTTGACTCTTGCATGAACCGCCCGGTTACGCCGGATGAATTTGTGCGGTGCTTCCTTAGCTCAGTCGGTAGAGCGTTTCACTCGTAATGAAAAGGTCATCAGTTCGATTCTGATAGGAAGCTCGGGATAAACCCCCTAGAAACCACGGTTTTTAGGGGGTTTTTCGCTGGTTTGTTGACATTTACGAGTTCCTGTGCATTCCCTCGTTTTAAGATCGATTCCCGGGGTCTTCGTAACTTTTTCGTCACCTGACATCTTCCGCTAGCCGTCCAAGTTCAGGGCGGCACCGCGGTGCTCGGTCCCAGCTGGTGCGCGCCAGACTGGGGACGGTCAGGAACGCCGCAATGAGGAAATGCTGCTGTGCCCCATGAGTGATCCTCCTGCGAGCCTGTGACTCCCTCCTCCCAATACGACTCGGATTCTCGACACCTATGTGTCTCGATACAGATGTGACTTAACTAGACTCGGCGTATGAACCTTCCGGACCCACTGTTGCCGCTGCCTGACGAGCCACTCGACCTACCTGAAGGCTCAGACACCGAGGAGCGACTGAAACTGGCATTTGTATCAGTCTCCGATCACGTCAACCTTCATGCCATGGCTTGGCCGGCCAGGGATCTGGACGGGAAGCTTGCGGCGCCGCCCGCCGAACATGTGCTCCACGAACTGGCCCATATCTACGAGCTTGTTGACGAAGAGCGTCTCATTTCTAGTCCCAAACTCGGCGACGTCTACGTCGATTCAGAGCTTCCTAAGTGCGACTTGTGTAGCCGGGACGCCCGATACGACGCCATCGTTGAGATGAATGGGACGAAGGGTGGTGCGTTCTTGTGCGGCGACCACTATACGGAGCTTGGCTCAGGCACGCTAGGCGCTTCGGGGGATACGTACCTCATGCTGACGGCGGAAGTCCCCGATTGGGTCCGTGACGAATGTAACTGGTTGCTTGCCACAAAGGGGCGGGAGCCGCTGTTCTAGCAGTCACAATGGATGCCTCCGGCAACTCCCAAGGGGACGAGCTCGAGCCCCTGCGGGGACCACGGCAGGGGCCTGCTCATCTGGCGGAAGGGCGTCCCTCGTGCAGAACATAACCGGGGATTGGGGAGTGTACCGGACAGACTGCGAACCGGTCTCAGACCTTAGAACTGAAACCCGGACGTCCGAAATCGGCTTGCCTCTCCGCTCGCAGTGGGTCTGGATCCTTGATCGGGAGCCCCGGACGCGACTCACTCGTAACGAGGCAGACTGCCAAGTAGTTCTTGCTCGCGTGTTTACGAAGATTTCCAGACAAGTGATTAGATGAATCCACCTCGTGCGTCACCGTTGCATCGTGCGGGTTGGCATGGGGTGGGGCAACGAAGCTAGGAGCACACACACTTGTTAACATCAGCTGTTGCCGCACCGCCGTTGCCGGAGGCCGGCCAGGTCGTCGAGGTTCGTGGGTCAACATGGGCTGTGGCCAACGTCCAGGCGCAGGGATTGCCCCGGAGCCCGGCCGACGAATCGGTGGCGAAGCTTTCGCATGTGGTGGATTTGCAGTCCCTTGATGAGGACCGTCTCGGAGAACAGCTCTCGGTGGTGTGGGAGCTGGAAGTTGGTCAGACAGTCACCCCGGCTCAGGGGCTGCCGGAGACGATCTACGCCGAGCAGTTTGATGACCCAACTACTCTGGCGGGCTTTGTGGACGCGATGCGATGGGGTGCGGTCACCAGTGCCGACCCAAACCGCTACCAGGCTCCGTTCTGGTCCGGCGCGAACGTCGAGGCATACCAGCTCGAACCCCTGCGGCGCGCCCTCGGCGCGCCTCGCACCAACCTGCTGCTGGCCGATGACGTGGGCTTGGGAAAGACCATCGAGGCGGGTCTGGTGATCCAGGAATTGCTGCTGCGGCACCGTGCGCGGACCGCGGTGATTGTTTGCCCTCCAAGCTTGTCGTTGAAATGGCAGGATGAGATGCGGGACAAGTTCGGGCTCGACTTCACAATCGTCAACTCTGAGCTGATGGCGCAGGTGCGCCGCACCCACGGGCTGCACGCCAACCCGTTCCTGATGTTCCCGCGTGTCATTGTGAGCATGGCGTGGCTGCCGCAGGTCCGCTCCCAGCGGCTGCTGCGCGACGTGTATTCGCAAGTGAAAAGCCCAAAGACAGCGAAACGCTTCGCATTCGACATCCTCGTTGTCGACGAGGCCCACCACGTTGCCCCGTCCAGTCCCCCGGCGATTGCAGGTGGCCGCGGGTACGCGGTGGACACGCAGCGCACCATCGCGGTGAGGGAGCTCGCGGAAAGGTGCGAACACCGGCTTTTCCTCTCGGCAACCCCTCACAACGGGCACCCCGAATCGTTCACTGCGCTGATGGAGATGATTGACTCCCGGCGCTTCTCCCGCGGCGCGCTCCTGGATTCCAAGGCACTCAAGGATGTGACCGTCCGCCGCCTCAAGAGTGACCTGACCGGCAAGGACTTCAAGAAGCGCAAGGTCACCGCGCTGCACTACACTCCACGCGAAGACGAGCAGGAGATGTTCGCGCTCCTGGACCAGATCGTCGTCAAGAGTGCCAAGGCCAACGGCACCAAACCCAGCGGCGACATCGTCACCATGCTGCTGAAGAAGCGGTTCCTGTCCAGCCCGTTCGCGTTCGGACAGACGCTCTCGCGCTACATCAGTTCCAAAGCCGGACGCGGCCTGACAGCCGACGATTACGATGACGTCTTCGGCGAGGGGCAGGCGGATGAGGAAGAGGGCCTGTGGGAGCAGGACGAGGCCGAGCGGTTGCGCGAGTCGAAGGGCTCCGACCCGCTCGTCGCCGCCGAACCCCACCAGCTGAATGCCCTCATGGAATGGGGCCTGAGCTACGAGTCCCGTGCAGACTCCCGGCTCGATGAATTGCTGAAGTTCCTCGAATCCGTGTGCCGTCCGGACGGCACAAGTTTTTCGACCGACCGCGTCGTCGTATTCACCGAGTACGCCCACACCGTCGACTGGCTCACCCGTGTGTTGACCCAGCGCGGGTACGGGGACAGGCTCGCCGTCATCCAAGGCTCCACCCCGCCGGAGGACCGCGAGTACATCCGGTCTCAGTTCACCGAGGACCCATCCAAGGAACCGGTGCGGGTCCTACTCGCCACGGACGCCGCCGGCGAGGGCATCGATCTCCAGACGCACTGCCACCGGCTGGTTAATTTCGACATCCCGTTCAACCCGTCCCGTCTGGAGCAGCGCATCGGCCGTATCGACCGGTACGGTCAGAAACAGGAACCGCTAGTCTTCCACTTCGCCCCTGCCACTGAATCCTCCGTCTACGCGGCTGATGCCTCCTTCATGGCCCGCATCGCGAGGAAGGTCGCAAACGTCGAGCAGGACCTCGGCTCGGTCAACCAAGTGATTGGTGACGAGATCCAGCGCCACTTCGGCAAGCGTGCACCTGTGCGCTCCAAGGCAAAGGGAGTGGACACGAACGACGTCATCAACACAGCCCTCGCCGGCGGCATGGAGCTCAACGCGAGGCTGACACAACTTGAACAGGGTTACGAGGCCTCACGCACGGAGATGCACCTGGATCCGGCCAACCTGCGCCGAGTGGTCGACACCGCCTTGCGGATCAACCACCAGCAACCGCTCACGCCGAATCACAACTTCGATCAGGTCACCGACGCCGAAGTGTACGATGTGCCCAGCCTTTCGGCAGGATGGAGCGCAGCCCTCAAAGGCTTGCCGACACGTCTGAAGCCCGAATTCTTACGCCCCATCACCTTCGACCCGAAGGCCTCCGACGGGCGCAACGAACTCGTGTACGTGCACCTCGGACACCCAATCGTGCAGAAGGCACAGCGTCTTTTGCGCCGCTCACTATGGAGCGTCGACTCGCCCCTGAGTCGCGTGACCGCCGTCGTGGTCGACGATCTGCCCGAATCATTTGTCGCCGCAGTCACCCGCATGGTCTTGGTCGGGAGAGGCGGCATCCGCCTGCACGAGGAAGTCTTCCTGGCCGGCGTGAGGTTGCATGGGCGCCGCGCGATGGCAGAGGAAAAAGCGGAATCCGCCCTGGACCACGCACTCGATGGCGAGAAAATTGCACTGGCGGACGAGCGCGTCCGCGACCAGCTCTGCGACCTGTGGAACGTGCCCGACGCCCCCCTGCGCCTCAGGCTCGAAGAGTCCATGCAGGCCCGCGCGGGCCGCCGCCACGAGCTCGTCCTGGAACAGCTGACGCGCCGCCAGGAAGCAGACGTCCAGCGGGCACGGGACATCTTCGCGGCGTTCCGCACTAACCTCCGAGACTCACTCGCCCGTCTGCGGCGCGCCGACGAAGAGGCCGCGGCGATGCTCCTTCCCGATGACCAGCAGCGCCAGCGCCGCCGGGACATCGAAGCGATGGAACGCCGCCTGGACGAACTCGACGACGAAGAAGCCCGTGAGATCGACGCGATCAGAGAGCGGTATGCCGACGTCAAGCCGCACACCACAGCCGCGGCAGTCGTATTCGCCCTCACCCGTGACGACGCAGAAGGATGGACCAACTGATGGCGCGACCCAGGAAGGCCACTGGTCCGAATGTCAACGCTACAGAACTGCACCGGGCGTGGCTCCAGCTCGTCGACACAGATGGACCGTTTCTCGCCATCCCGCCGCTCAAAAGGGTCTGGCCTAACGGCATCCCGGACTTCCGTGCCACTCACTCTGACCGCTTCGACGCCCTGGTCGAAGCCCGCAGGGCATTCGAGGCCACTTGGGAAGATCTCGACCGCAACCCGGACAGTGATATCCGGCTCGCCGGCTACCGAACAGAACGCGACAAGTGGGTCGAGACTGTTCTGCGGGACGTCGTCGGCTGGGGTGAGTCACTGGATTGGGGCATTGTCCCTGGCGTAGAGGCACAGTCACCCAACCGCGCGGTCACCGTTACCGCGCAGGGAGCCCTTCTCAACGCGGAGGGTATTGGCGCGCTCGTGCTCGTCGTCGATCCGACGGACTCACTGCGCCAGACCCCCAGCGACCTGTGGGCCGCAACTCCAATCGACCGCTGTGAGGCACTCCTGCGCGAAAACAGGGTCGAGATCGGCATCGTCACCGACGGTCGCTGGTGGGGCCTGGTCTGCGCCCGCGAGGGCAGCATGGCCGCTTCCGGCATCGTGGACGCGCTCACCTGGGTCGAAGAACCCCGGGCACGGGACGCCTTCCTAACTCTCGTCGGGAGACAGCACATCATCGGTGGCGACCCCGCCGAGCGCCTCCCTGTGCTTTTCAAAGAATCCATCGCCGCAGCCGAGGAGATCACTGAAGCGCTCGGCGCGCAGGTCCGCCGGGCCGTCGAACTCCTCATCCAGTCATTCTCAGAGTCGGCGGCCGAGGCTAAACGCCGTGGCCTGCCCGACCCGCTCCCGGATCGGAACCACGACACCTACGAGGCTGCCGTCACCGTGATGATGCGGGCGGTGTTCCTGCTGTTCGCCGAAGAGCGCGGCCTCCTGCCTTCAGGGGAGCTGTTTGAACAGGGCTACGGCATAGCCGGCGAACTCGACCGGCTCACTGGCCGGCAGAACGACGAGAGCGAGGAAGCTCTCGACGCCACCTCGCTGACCTGGCACCGGCTGCTCGCAACCAGCCAGGCTCTCTACAAGGGAGCATCATTCGAGAACCTGCGCATGCCCGCCTACGGCGGATCATTGTTCGACCCGGCACGGTTCCCCTTCCTCACGGGCACAGATGAACAGGGCGCTCTGGCCGTCACGGTCTCCGACCGGGTAATGCTCCACGTGCTGCGCTCCATCCAGGTCGCCTACGTGAAAGGGGAAAGCCGGCAGATCTCGTTCCGCGACATCGACGTCGAGCAGATCGGCTACATCTATGAAGGCCTGCTCGGCTATACAGCGATACGTGTCAGTGAGCCCTCCCTAGGCATTATCGGAACCACCGGCGCGGAACCCGAGATCCCGCTGGCCATACTCGAAGACCTGGCGACTACCCACACCGATCCGAAGAAGCTCGCCGCAGCGGTCCGCGAATGGGTTGATAAAGACCAGCCCTCTGCTAGCCCGTCGTCAGCTGCGGCGATCGCCAAAGCCGTCACCGCAGCGGTCGACCCGAGTGCAATCAGTGCCCTCACCCAAACAGTTGGCGACGACAACACGCTGCGCGACCGCATCAAGCCCTGGCTTGGTCTCATCAGGCCTGACCTGCGGGGCCACCCGTTCGTGGTCGTGACCGGAGGACTGGTGGTGAAGGAGACCCCGTCACGCAAGAACGCCGGGGCGCACTACACGCCGAAGTCCCTGGCGGAAGAGGTCGTTCTCCATGCTCTCCAGCCCCTGTGCTACTCTCCCGGCCCGCATCAGACCGCCGACAGCGAGCAGTGGGAGCTGAAGTCTTCCGACGAACTGCTGGGACTCAAGGTCGCCGATATTGCCTGCGGCTCCGGGGCGTTTCTCGTGGCTGCTGCCCGGTACCTCGCCGACCGCGTGGTGGAGGCATGGACTGAGGAAGACCCGGCCAGCTCCCACCGCAAGGACCTGTACGGGCGTGCCATCCGCCAGGTCGTTGCGAACTGCCTCTACGGAGCTGACATCAACGACATGGCCGTTGAGATGTGCAAGCTCTCCCTCTGGCTCGTCTCCCTCGACCGCGACCTGCCGTTCTCCTTCGTCGACGACAAGGTCTTCCTCGGCAACTCCCTGCTCGGTCTCAACACCCTCGACCAGCTGCGCAAGCTCCACATCGACCCCACGCGCGTTTCGTCCAGCCAGATGTTCGACATCTTCGACGTCGACATCGACGCCATTATCCGCAAAGCGGTCAGCCTGCGTGAACGCCTCGCTACCGAAATCGATGAAGACGACCCCGCCCGTAGTAGCACCGCGAAGCACCGCCAGCTGCGAGAGCTCCACGAGGTCACTGGGTCACTCCGCGCGATCTCCGACGGCGTGATTGCTGCTGGCCTGCCCCATGGAGGAAAGCCCGGCAATGCGCTCGATGACGCATACGAGAATCTGCGGGCAGCCGTAAAGAAGGCGCACCTCGGAACCCGCGACGGGGACACGGACCGTACGTGGCTCGACAGCATCATCGATCATGGCCTCACACCAACTGTGCAAACAGACTATGAGCGTTGGCAACCTCTCCACTGGGTGCTTGAGGCCCCCGACGTCGTAGTAGGACACGGTGGCTTTGACGCGATCATCGGAAACCCCCCGTTCCTTGGCGGCAAGAAGGTATCTGGAGCGGTCGGTGGCGCCGCACGCGAGTGGTTCGTCAACGTATTGGCAACTGGCGTCAAAGGAAGCGCGGATCTAGTGGCGTACTTCTTTCTGCGCGCTCAAGCTCTTCTCGCCCCCTCGGGAACGCTCGGTCTCATAGCCACAAACACGATTGCTCAAGGCGACACACGTGAGGTGGGGCTTGACCGGATGGTTGACGGAGGGCTCACCATCACGCGTGCGATCCGTTCTCGGTCATGGCCCTCTGAGAGCGCAAACCTGGAGTACGCAGCTGTCTGGGGTGGTACTGGCTCTGTTTCTGACTCAGTCCAGAGAGTCAGCGACGACCAGGCGGTTGGGCGGATATCAACTCTGCTGGAAGCGGGAAACCGAGTGGATGGGAAGCCACTGCGCCTTCAGCAGAACGATGGCATCGCGCACATCGGAAGCCTCGTGCTTGGGTTGGGCTTTGTTATCGAACCGGAAGTGGCCCGGGATTGGATCCGATCCGACGACCGTAACCGTCAAGTTCTCTTTCCGTATCTCATCGGACAGGACGTTAATCAGCGCCCGGATACGTCGGCATCGCGTTGGGTCGTTGATTTTTTTGATTGGTCCCAGGAACGGGCCGAGCAGTATGAGATCCCATACCGGCGTCTCCTCGAAGCTGTGAAGCCTGACCGCGACAGAAATCCACGCAAGGTGTATCGGGAGCGGTGGTGGCAATTTGGCGAGAAGCAATTGACGATGCGGAAGGCTATCGCCGGGCTGGACCAAATGCTCGTAATCACTCGCGTGAGTAAGACGGTCATGCCTGCACGAGTAAGTGCAGAGCAGGTCCCCAGCGATTCACTCACAGTCTTCGCTACAGATTCCTATTCAGAACAAGCTGTGTTGTCGTCCTCAGCACATCAACTCTGGGCAATCACCTACGGATCGGGAATGCGCAACGATCCGCGGTACGCGCCATCCGACGTCTTCGGGACGTTCCCACGGCCGGAGCGAACCGACTGGTCGGAGCGCGTTGGCCGGAGGCTCGATGACGAGCGATGCCAGATCATGCTGCGCCGCGACCTCGGGCTGACGAGCCTCTACAACCTTGTGAACGGCCCGGCCACCACAGATGCAGCTGATACCGATGTCGCCCGTCTTCGGGCGATCCACGTCGAGCTGGATAAAGCAGTGATGGACGCCTACGGCTGGTCTGACATTCCGCTCGATCATGGCTTCCACACGTACCGCCAGATGGAGCGCTGGACAGTGAGTCCTGCCGCACGGGTCGAGATCCTCGACCGCCTGCTTGAGGAGAATCATCGCCGGGCCGCTGCTGAGGCCGCTGCGCTTCCGAAGAAAGCGGCGAAGGGCCGAAAAGCGAAGTCAATGTCGGAGGGAATGGAGACACTGTTCTCATGAGCGAGACCACGACCACACGATCACCACAGGAGCCCTACGAGCTCAACCATGAGCTGGATGGTTCGTCATTCATGGTGCGCGAGAACCTGGCCGACATCCTGGAGCGGGAACTGCTCGGGCCGATCCACGGACCCGAAGAGGTTCTGCCGTTTAGCCCCCGCTCCCAGTACCTGGTGGGGCACATCGCCCCGGTGAAGCTCACAGGCAAGGCCTTGAAAGATGGCGCATCCGAAAGCGCCCCGGAGCGCGGGCACATCGTCGAGGCCCGCATGGACGATGACGCCGCCCGTGAGCAGCGCGGCGTGCCCGCGTTCGCCGCCGACGAGACAACTGCGGACGCGGAAGACGATGACACGGAGGACCGCACCCCGAAACAAGGACTGATGATCCCCGCGTCAATGGGCCTACGGTTCCAGGTACCGGCGAACCTGGCCTCGTTCACAGTTACCGCATCATGGGGTACTTACTCGACGGTCGAGACCGACCAAGTCACCAAAGCCGGCCGCCCCATCCGCTACTACCAGCGCACTCCGGTCGAAGAACCACGCACGATCTCACTCGCCGACCTGTCCCCGGGGAAAACTGCCACGATTACCCTGCGGGAATCGATTTGCCTGAGGGTGGACCGGTACGACGACCCGCAGTTCGGCCGGGTGCTCGTGGAGATTGCACTGTGCAATGACCGGGAGACGCCGATGCCGATCCCGGTGAACATGTGGCTGTTCCAGACCCAGCTCCGCGTGAACGCCGGCGGGGCGGAGGTGTTACTCCCGGTGCGGGATGCGCTGGAGCAGGACTGGCCGGAGCATGACGACGAGGTCAAGCGGTTGAACCTCCAGTACCGCAACCGCCTGGAGTTCGCGATCGGTCGCACCTGCTCGGTGGATTGGGTGGCACGCACTGGTTCACGGCGGGCAGCTGAGGTTTCTACGACGTGGCTTCCTGTCGCCGAGACGCCGCAGACACGTGCACGCTCGGTGAAGGACGCGCTGCTGTCGATGGATGCGCTATCGACAGTGACACCAGAGGGGCTGAAGGCCGGCCTGGCCCCCCTGGTCTCCGGTTACGGTGCGTGGCTTGACGAGCAGGGGGCAACTGCGAAGGGACTTCCGGCGCATCTTCAGGAGACCGCCGAGGCGGTCCTGTGGGATGCGGCCCAGGCGCGCCAACGGCTTGCCGACGGGCTCGAACACATCGCCAGCGATCCTGAAGCGCTGCGTTGCTTCCAATTCACGAACCGCGTGATGCGCGATCAGCGCATCGCCTCCCAGGTAGCAGCCCTGCGGGCATCTGATCCAACAGTGACGATCGAGCAAGCACAGGCAGCAGTTGCCTCAAAGGGCCCGGGCGCAGCCTCTTGGCGTCCGTTCCAGCTTGCGTTCATCCTCATGCAGCTTGGCGCATTGACGGACCCGACGGCGGCATTTCGTAGTGCCGATCATCTGGCGCGGGTTGAACTGCTGTTCTTCCCCACCGGTGGTGGCAAGACCGAGGCCTATCTCGGCCTCGCGGCCTACACGTTCGCGATCCGCCGGCGCCAGGGCCTGGTCAGTTCGACTGACGGCCAGCTCGATGGGCGTGACGGCGTCGCTGTCCTTATGCGGTACACCTTGCGACTGCTGACCGCCCAGCAGTTCCAGCGGGCGACGACACTGATGTGCGCCGCTGAACTCGCACGCCGCGAAAATGAGGAGATGTGGGGCGCAGAGCCTTTCCGCATTGGACTGTGGGTCGGCACCGACGTGAGCCCGAAACGGTTCGAGGAAGCGGATGAGCAGCTCACCAAGGCAAACGAGTACGGTTCCCACCGGCTGACGGTCCTCCAGATTCAGCGGTGCCCCTGGTGTGGCACGCCCATCGCCGCCGCCCAGGTCAAGACCGACGCCACAGTCCGCCGCGTATTCGTCTACTGCGGCGACGACCTCGCCCGCTGCCCCTTCTCCAAGGGCGGCCTTGTCGACGAAGGACTGCCGGTACTCACCGTCGATGAGGAGATTTACCGCCTCACCCCGGCTTTTGTGATCGCGACCGTGGACAAGTTCGCCCGACTCGCCCGCGAGGGCGAGGCCGGCTCACTGTTCGGATACGTTAGCCGCAGGTGCGGCCGACATGGGTACGTGCATCCGGACTACGGCAACTGCGACATCACGACAACGCACCCGGCGAGCAAGTACGGGCACCCGGCAGCGACCGTACAGACCGTGAACCGGCTGCGGCCGCCGGACCTGATCATCCAAGACGAGCTACATCTGATCACCGGGGCCCTCGGCACAGCTGTCGGCCTCTTCGAAGCCGCCATGGAGACCCTGTCCTCATGGGAAACACCGGATGGAAAACCAGTGAGACCTCTGATCGTGGCCTCGACAGCGACCGTGCGCAACGCCCAGGATCAGGTGCGGGGACTCTACGGGCGACAGGTCGAGATCTTCCCTCCGCAGGTGCTCGACGTCGCCGATACCTACTTCTCCCAGGAAGTTCCGATCAGCCGGGAGAACCCAGGGCGGCGGTACCTTGGTGTCAGTGCCCAGGGCGTGCGCCTCTCCAGCGCGGAAATCCGGCTCGCCGAAGTGCTGCTGCTAGCGGGCCAGCTCCTTTTCGACAGAGCCGGGAGCGCTGCGGACCCGTACATGACGCTGGTCGGTTACTTCAATGCAACCCGTGAGCTGGCCGGCATGGCTCGGTACATCGCCGACGATGTAGCAAACAGGGTCGGTAACCCGCGAAAAGACTCGGGCTTCCCCAAGCGATACGGCGCAGCTTTCGGCAACCTGCACACTGCCGAGCTGACCTCCCGCATCGCTTCGGCCGAGATCGGCAGGACTCTGGACCGGCTTGGGTTGGAGTTCGACTCCAACTTCGACACGTCCACAGCTGTTCAGGGCCGCATAGCCGCCATCCGCGACAACAAGAAGGCTCCCGGCAGGAAGGAGGCGCCGTTCGACGTCGTCCTGGCAACCTCCATGCTCCAAGTCGGAGTGGACGTTCAGCGACTGGGGCTCATGCTCGTGGTCGGGCAGCCGAAGAACACCGCAGAGTACATTCAGGCATCCTCGCGCGTCGGCCGGGACTCCTCTGACCGGCCCGGTCTCGTGGTCGCCCTCGGGAACTGGGCCCGCCCACGTGACCTAGCTCATTTCGAGCAGTTCCGGAACTACCACAACACGTTCTACGCCCAGGTCGAGGCGCTTTCGGTGACCCCGTATTCGCCGACCTCGCTGGAGCGCGGTATCGACGGGCTGCTGGTCAGCGTTGCCCGGGTGCTCCAAGCTCCCGTCGCTGATGGGCTCTCCCCGGAACGCAGCGCCTGGCGGATCAAGGAGCAGCCAGAGGCGCTCGAAGCGCTGGCGGACCGGCTGAAAACACGCATCGCGGCCGCTGCTCAAAACGAGGACATCGCCAAGAAGGCAAGTGACCTTCTTGTGAACCGCATCGACCGCTGGAATCAGCGTGCGAAGCGGGCCACGGAGATGAGCAAGACCCTGGTGTACGAACGCACCGGAGAAGGCGACAAGTACCTGCCGTTGATCATCAGCCCCGAGAATGCCAGAGCATCGGTAGGAGGGTCGTCCGAGGCGCCGTTTGTTATTGCCAATTCGATGCGGGAAGTGCAGCCGGAAATCAATGTGCTGGTCAGCCCGGTGTCTGAGCGGCTGTTCTCGCGGGCTCCCGAAGGAGCCCCGAAGTGGACCCTGCCGATGGGAGAGGACGATTGATGGCCGAAACCACCACCACCGATAAGGACAATGCGGAGCCGATAAACAGCCTCGCCATGCTCCACGATCCCGGGCAGACGCTCGACCCGCTGACCGATGCCGAGGATGGCGCGGTTAAGAACCGTGCAAAGGTTGGCTCCGCGCGCCCCTCTTCGCTGCTCTACACCTATGGTCCAGGCGCGATCATGGACCTCCCAGGGTTTGCTGTCATGCCTGCCGGGCTCGACGACTGGGAACCCATCTGGAAGCGCCGGGAATTCATCCCGACCATCGTAGAACCGCGGCTGCTGAATGTCGTACGGCTTCACCTCGGGCCTCAGGTTGACTCGCTTCGCCCGTTCCCGTGGCAGCCGAAGAAGGGAGCGATGTCCAAGGAAGGATCCGACCTCGGCGTTCCGGCGCGCGCCTTCCCGCAGTGGTTCCGCTGCACAGGTTGCGACTACCTCGGACCTCTGCCGCGCTTCAGCTACACGAATACCCATCCCTTCCGCCCGGACTTGGCCCAGTTCACCCACAAGAGCTGTCCGGGCCGCGGCAGGAAAATGCCCGGGGCAGCCGGACGGAAGCGCCAGAGCCCGGCCGTTCCCGCCCCGCACCTGCTGACGTGCACCAACGGCCACCTCGACGAGTTCCCCTACACTCTATGGGTGCACCGCGGCGGAGTATGTCCGAAAGCCGAGGTACCCGACCTGAAGATGCGGGACGCAAACATCGGCCAGAGCATCGGCTCCGTCATCAGCTGCGCCTCCTGCGGCGCATCCCGTGGCATGGCCGAGGCCCAGGGTGCGGCCGGGCGCGACAAACTCCCGCAGAAATGCCGTGGACGACACCCGCACCTGAACGCCTTCGACGCCGAATGCGGCGCCCGTCCCACCCTGATCATGATGGGGGCATCCAACCTCTGGTTCTCCTCCACCCAGTCGGTCATTGTCATGCCCCGCACCGACGCTGAAGAGGCCGAAGCCCTCGCTGACCAATTGCGCGCTGCGGTGGGAATCGAGAAGATCGCCAAGTACGCCTCCGATCTGGACACCCTCAGGGACGTGGCAGACGGAAAGATCGACCTCAAGGATGTCTCTGACCAGAGCCTTGCGGCCGCCGTCGCGGACGTGCTCGCGCCCGTCGATCCCGAGGAGGTCCGCCAGGAGAAGCTCGCCACTTGGGACCCGGTGGAGCTGCTCGTGCCGGAATGGCGGTACCTGCAAAAGCCGGCTCTGTTCCCGCAGCAGCAAAACTCCAGCGGCCTAATGGTCACCGAGATGCAACGAGGGCAGAACCTGCACGCGCGCATTGCTCGAGTCGTCGCCGTCAACCGCATGAAAAAGACTAACGCCGTTCTCGGGTTTACCAGGCTCGACGAGATGGACCGGGTGAACGACCTTGCCAGCCGCCTCGTCAAACTAACGCGCAAGGGCAGACCAGCCTGGGTGCCGGCGACCGAAGACCGAGGCGAGGGAATCTTTCTTCAGCTCGACCTGAAAGCTGTGGACGAGTGGGAAATGAAGATCCTCGACTCCCCGCTATGGGCAGCTCACAAGCAGGCACACCGACTGAACTTCTCCCGCCGCTTTTCGGAGACCGCCGCGTCAGTCGATCCCGACACCCGCCTGCCCGGCCCGCGGTACTGGCTGCTGCACACCTTCGCCCACACGCTCATTCGGGAAATGGCGATGTCCTGCGGCTACGGCGCGGCCAGCCTCACCGAACGCATCTACGGATGGCCTTCGGGGCCGCAGCGCGAGGCGGCAGCCGGACTGCTCATCTGCACTACCGCCTCCGACAGCGAGGGAACTCTGGGCGGGCTCGTCGCACTGTCCGAGCCCGCGCGCCTGGAGGGCCTTGTTATCTCGGCTTTGCGCAGGGCGTCGCGGTGTTCCTCGGACCCCGTTTGTGCGGTGCGCACCCCCAGCGACCCGGAGGACTTCCTCCATGGTGCGGCCTGCCACTGCTGTACGTTCGCCTCGGAGACCTCGTGCGAGAAGTCGAACCGGTTCCTGGATAGGCGCTTTCTCCTGGATCTGCCGACCATCATGGGTCCTGCCGTGCCCGGGTTCTTCGGGAGCGTTGATGCCTTCTGACCCTTTTGGGGCACTCGGAGAGTTTCTCACCGGTTCCGAAGCCGAAGGCCTGGCCGTACAACTCGCCACCGGTCAGCACGTTACCAAGGCGCTCGGAGCGGTGGGTGCATCCCGTCGTGAAAGAGCCCGTGGACTCCTCGCTGCCGCCGGCCTGGGGCACACTGAGGTTGAGCGGTCAGTTGCCGTCTTGCGGGCTGTCGCAGGGGCCAAGACCGTCCATCGGGATCTCACGCCTGTCTGGACCATGCCCGGCAACGAAGCCAAAATCGGGCACCTTACGGGTGAGTTTCACAGACTCGTCAGCTCCGCCAGGCAGTCCGTGACCTGCGCGACATATAACTTCGAGAAGACCTCGAAAATGTGGGCCGTTCTCCGGGAAAGTGCGGAACAGCCTGGCGTCGCCGTTACCGTTTACGTTGACGGGGACAAGGCTGATGCTGTGAACATCAAAGCCCACCTTCGGGGTGCGACAGTCTACCGATCGGCCGTGTTGCCGACCGGCAAGCCCGTGGTCAGCCATGCGAAGTTCGTCATCATCGACCAACAGATGGTTCTGCTGACCAGCGCCAACTTCTCATTCAGCGCCGAGAATCGCAATATCGAGTTCGGGCTTCTCGTGCAAGACTCCGCCCTCGCTAAGTCTGTTGAATCCACGATGACAAGCAAGCACGGCAGTCTTTACGAACTGGTGCAGGAGTGACCAGCATTCCCGGCCGGAGGGATGTGTCGGCTCGATCGCATATACTTCCGAAGCGATCAAGATGGAGGTGAGTCGCATGCAGACAGAATCTTTGGCGACAATCCGGAAGCGTGCCACGCAGGCAGCTGCTCAGGTCCTCAACGAACACTGGGCTGACGAATTCGGCGAAATCGACCTTCCTGTTGATGCAACTGTAATTGCGGAACGCATCGGTGCTCGAGTCTTCGCCGCCGACCTTTCGGGCCATGATGAACTATCTGGCTTTGTCTACATCCCGCCAGGCAAGGAACGACCAGAGATAACGATCAACTCCTCAGAGCACATACATCGTCGGCGCTTCACGTGTGCGCACGAGATCGGACACATCCTCGACCCTCGAATCGATAAAAACACCGAGCACGGGTTTATGGATCATCGGGACTCTCTTTCCAGCGCGGGCACTGATCCACGAGAAGTTTTCGCTAATGCTTTTGCTGCAACACTGCTCATGCCAAGTGATGAGATTGAGTGGCTTGCTGAGGAGCTCGATTTGTATGGGCTGGCCAAGAAGTTTCGCGTGTCCACGGACGCGATGAGCAATCGACTCGCTACTTTGGGGATCCGCTGCCGTGGCTAGCGCACCATTGCATTCAGTTGATCCCAGTGATAAGGCGGGCGGGGAGGGTGTTGACGATGTCAAGGCAGTAAAGCAACTCCGAAGCCGCGTTCCTCGTCAGCCTGTCGATTCTGATTCCGAGGGTGGAGGCCGCGAGGAGCAACTTCATGCGCTGGCTGGCAGCGTGCCAGGCGTCGGTGCCTTGAATGGGGTACGCCATGTCACTCCGTTCTTGGGCTTTGCACAGTCCTATGCCAACGTGCTTTACCCCTCCTTGAAGTCAGAGCCCCGGCGTTTAGCAAAATATGCGGAGGAGCACCGCTTCTTGTTCGGCTTTTTTGGTTTATTAGACTTTGTTCTCCAGCTGTGCTTAATCGTTGCTGTCCTAGTAGGGCCGGCAGTGGTCGTTTATAACGGTGTGAAGACAACGCTCGGACTGTGAGCGACTTCTGCTTTGCCTTACGATCCTTCGCTCGCCATGCCGGCGATTTTGGCGGTGGTGAGCCCTTTGCCTGTACATCTTGTCCGTGTCGGGGTCGACCAGCCAGATCCGGCCGTCGTGACGGATGACCAAGGGAGTACCTGACGGGCCGAGCCGGACCTGGACGTCGTTGGTCTGTGTGGGGGCTTCGTGGATGATGGTCATGATTTCGTTCTTTCGTGGTGCTCACGTGCGAGTGCGGTCGTGCGGGGTGCGGTTAGGCGGCTTTGACGAGGGGGAGTTCGTCCCAGTGGGTGGTGTAGCGGGGGGAGAGCATGTCCCGTTGCATGGTCCAGTCCGGCCCGCCGCGGATCCCGGCGTGTCCGAGTCCGATGGAGCCGCGGCCGTACTTTTTGGTGACGCCTTCGAGGAGGGTTCCGACGCGGCGTTCCTCGTGCGGGTTCTCGAACATGGACAGGGGTGCTTGGTTGCCTGTGGGCCGCAGGTCGGTGACCATGATCCCGGCCCGCGCGTAGACACGGGGCAGGAGCGCGTGGGCGGCCTTGGTCAGGATCACGGGGTCCGCGGTGGGCATCGGCAGGGGGACGCAGACGGAGGGGTAGGAGGTGTCGTTGGGTTTGAAGTGGGAGGTGCCGGCGAACGCGGTGAGGACTTTGGCCAGCCGGGCGGAGGCCTGCTGCCCGTACACGCTCATGACCTGGCGGATCCCGGCGGTGGTGGTGATGGGGGTGGCGAAGGAGCGGGAGAAGATCAGCTGGTCCCGGCCGATCCGTTCTTCTTCCATCGGGATGCAGGGGGTGCCCTGCAGTTCCAGGACGGTGCGCATCATGACCACGGAGAACCGGTCCCGAATCATCACCGGATCCGCCCGGGACAGGTCAAGGATCGAAAAAATACCCATCACGTTCAGCCGTTTCGTCAACCGTGTGGCGACGCCCCAGATCTCGATGACCGAGAGCCGGCCCAGGAGCCCTTCGCGTTCCTGGGCCGGGATGGAGTCCCAGTGGCAGACCCCGCCGAAGCCGGGGTTGTTCTTCGCCCATTTGTTGGCCAGTTTCGCAAGGGTCTTGGTGGCTGCGATCCCGACGCAGACCGGGACGCCGACGTTCCGACGGACAGCGGCTTTCATGGACCGGCCGAGGGCCAGGAGTTCGTCCGGGGCGCCCTTGACGCCGAGGAAGGCCTCGTCGATGCTGTAGACCTCCAGCCAGGCCGAGTAGCGGCCCAGCAGTTCTACTGGTATGGATGAGTATTCGATGGTGCACTATCGAGCGCCGTATGCGGAGGCCTGCGCGACGCCATCCAGAATCCAGGGTCGTTGGGTCCGACGCATGTTGCGAAGGGCTGGCCAAAGCGTCCTAGGCAACTGGTAATCGTAAACTGGTAGCCTCCGCCAGCAGGGAATTAGCATGTGTTTCCTGAGCTCTTTGACCGGGCATACGCCTACGTCTCGGAGAATTACTGAGCCCTGGCGTATTTGGTGTGTTCCGAGCTCACGTACCCGGTAACCTGCGTCCGGTCGCCAAGTACTCTGATCGTAGTGACTTCTTAACGGTCCCGCCGTATTCGCCCTCGGATCAGTCTTGCCGTATCAAAGATAAGTTGACCCAGCTCACCGAAGCGCTCAGGCAATTCAATCGGTGGGAGTGACGCGCATTTGCTTCATGTCGAGTCGCAACACGAGGTATCTGGGGACGTAGCGTCGCACCAATATGACAAGTGTGATGGGAACGAGTCTCCCGGCCATTGGCGGAACCTGCCGGCGATAAGCTCCTAGGTGCAGGGTAATGAGATGTGGAGGAGGGCTCGCTCGCCTTCGGTGATGGTTTGAGGCATAAGGGTCCTGGCGCTGGGCATGCCATCTGTGGGCAGTGTTGCTTTCCCTCTGTAAAAGCTGCGGAGCAAGAATTCAACGAATTGGTACGGTGTGACAGCAGATGTAGCGGCAATGCGGCAATGAGGGTACTGGCCCAACGTCAGGTGACTGACAGGGTGCAGTACGTCCTTGACGACGTCAGCCGAGTCGTCGTAGTCGAATCTCAGAGGCACAGTCACGGCGCGAGCGTCGATTACGTCGCCGTAGAGTTCGTCGTGCAGGTAAAGTTCGGGATCCTCTTGGAATGTTGTGAGTATCGGCGAGGGGAGGAAACGCAGTTCGCTCTTGGCAAGCGTGTCCGCGTCTTTAAACATGAACCTAAACTGTACGAGCGCACCGTCGAGGAATTTCATGTCGTAGGCACGTGACCCCTTCAGCCGATCGTAGAGTTCACCGTACGGGATCTTCTCTTGCATTCGAGGGGCATCAGCCCAGTAGCCTGCTTCCAAAAGAACGAATCCGTTTACTCCTGAACGGCGCGCAACTGCGTTTTGGTCGTCAACGAGCCCCTTGCCGACCAAGAACGCGGTCACGTCTTCGATTTCCCTTTTGAGAAGCTCGACGGCGGACTTTCTCTTATTCATGACGCAGGAGTGCCTCAAGGCGAGCCAGCGTGGCAGGATCGAGGTCTTCCCTGTAAAAGGAGCCGGATTCCAGGTCCCTGACGAGGCGATCAAGCGAAGTGTCGTGGCCCCGAACCTTCTTCTGTACCTCGGGTGGTACTTCCCTATGGAGGATCTGCATTGTGGTTCGCTCCTCCGCTGTTGGGTAGACGAAATCCAACGCAAAGGCGGACGCTTTGATTGTGTTGAACTCCTCCACAAGTTCACGCATTTCGGGGCCGACGCCCGTCACTCGCACCCACCCCTTGCTTCGCGTTATGGCGGTGAAAAGGCGGTTGCGGGTTCGGGCTTGGTTCTGTTTGGAAGTAAAATCCTCGTGGGCATTTGCGACATAGATCATCGCTGCCTCATTGCCCTTGGCCCGGTATATTCCGGTAAAGGTCACACTTCGTTCATCTGGTTTGAAGAAGATATCGGCACCAACATCCACCCCGGCGATATGGCTCTGAATATCACGGCTCATCAATGCCTTTCGCACAGGGCCGAGATTCGTGCGGGTTGTAAACGGGTTCGGGTTGATCACGATAATGTCATTGGCGACCAGCTCGTCTTCGATCAAGTTGCGCTGAATCTCATTCGCAATCCATTCGTTCTGTTCGCCCACCGAATCAAAGACTTCAAATGTCAGCAGATCACTCGTCGGGGAATGTTCCTCCAAGAATTTTGGACTCGAGTCGGCGTCACGCTCAAGTCGGACATGCCGGCCGTCCGAGAGCTCGCCCTGACTAACTCGGTAGCCAACGTCTGTCCAGAGATCTTTTTGTTCAAAGATCTGAACGATTCCCGTGGACGCAGGCGGCGAAGGCTTCTTATAGATACCGAACCCCAGGGCATGCGCAGTGACCAGGACGGGCCGGGAATTGCGATAGCACTTCTCAAGGATGATGTCCCGGCGGCGGCCTTCCTTGCCGCTGAAATCGACACTGGGTTGCCCTGCGCTCGTCACCCCAAAGATCTCTTCGGCTGGGGGGAGGCCCTTGCCATTGAGTGTTTGCAGTTCGTCGTAGGCGTAGACCAAGCGCTTCTTGTCACGGAGCATGTCGTAACACATGCGAAGAAATGCGGGCGGGAGATCCTGGGCTTCGTCCACAAGGATGGCGTCGTACATTGGCTTGGACGCTTGAGCCTCGCCGAGTGCGAGCTCGCAGACGCCACCCAGGGCGTCGTGTGCACCGAACATGGCCTTGCCTGCGGTGAAGTCGTAGTACGTGGCCCCGTTTTCTACGCAGTACCTGTGGTACATCCCCTCACGGTTGCCCCCTCCGGACGCCCCCCAAGCCTGGACGATGTCCACCATGGACCAGTCCGGTTCATCGCCTGTTTGGTCGATCGTAAAGTTATTGATGAACCTCCGAAACTGGTCTCGAAGGGATCTCGTGTTGAAGGTCACAGCGATTCGCCAGTCCGGGTGCTGAGCGTGCAGGTAGGCGGCTTTGAGCGCCAGCACGACGGTCTTGCCCGAACCTGCCAGCCCACGAATTCGCTGAACGTCGTCTGCCGTTTCGATGACTGCGTGACTTTGGTCGGCGTCCAAAGTGGCGATCGAGTCTTCAAGTCTCTTGAGTATGGCACCTCGAGAATCATCCCGTCGCACAGGCCTGGCGGTGCCCGTGCGCCGGATGCTGGACATACTTTGGAGCGCTGACAATGCGCGTTCATGTACCTCAGGCAAAGGGCTGGCCTTGACCATGCGGGAAAGCACTTCGCTGATGGTGGCCGTATTGGCCACAGGGTAGGCGCTATCCTCAGGCACGTGGGCAACTGCCGGCGCGAACGTGATGGTATGGAGATCTACTTTGAGATTTCGCCGCTCAACAAGCGCCGAATGCGACTTCAGTCGAACCTCGAGCCGGGTGAAAACGTCGTCCTGGCGAGTCTGGTAATCGCCCAGAGAGTTTCCCTCGACGATGTCGAAGGCGACTACACCTGTGCCGGGAGACACATAGACGGCATCAAGGGGGCCTCGCTCTTCGGAGACAGTAGTTACGGGGTACCCAATGGTGAGGTGGCCTCCTTGAGGAGCCGCGGTCGACTCAAAGAATGTAGCCAGTGCCTCGCTGGATACGGGCTTCTTGTTGCTGCCGCGACTGACGACGTTAGGTAGGGAATCCACAGACATGGTTTGAGATTACCTTGCTGGTGACCGGCCGGTTGTCAGCCCATACAGAAGCGACGCCTGCATGACCTTCACTGTCCGCTATCCCTTTGTGACGGCAAGGCCATTGGGTCAGGGCTATGGTTGAGCCTGACCATGCAGGACGACAATAGGCTCACCTCTCGCTGTGCCGCCCAAGCCATCAGGCGCGAGCTCGGGCGTGGCGGTACGGGTTTTGCGTCCGGGTCGTGATCTCGGCACTTGAGGATTCCCGCTGCTCCTATTCTAAGAATCATAAAGAATTTGCCACCGGAGTCTACGGGCGCAGTCGAGCGGGACACCTTGCTCGCCGTCGGGGTTGGTCGTAAATGCTGCTGGCTAGGGTGCGCCTGGACCTTCATACACGTGACCTCGACGCCACGTAGTGTGAGCCTGGCTCAAGCTTGGACTGGCCGAACTGTGAAGGATTAGGTGACAGTCCGCCTTTGGCAAGCCACGTAAGGGCTAACTACCAATGGAACCAACTTAGGCGTGTCGGCCACTTCGATGCCTGCTGCCCTCGTCTAGTTTTCGCCCTCGGTCAGGTGCAAAGTATTTTTTTTGACCCCTTCGTTATCAGAATGAGCACGCCAGCCATAGGACGGGGAGCGCTCAAGGATCCTCCGGAGTCCAGCCATAGTGTCGTCATGGAGTGGTGAAGGGCTCATTTCTAGCACTAGATGGATGGCGTCTTCGATTTGCTGAGGGCTGAGGTGCTCCATCACGTTCACTAGTTCGAGACTCCGATCGCCGTCCGTAAAGCGGGCATTGCGAAGGAACTCCAGCGTCTTTTCGCTGAAATGTCTGGCCCTTAGAGCCCCAACCAAGAGGTCCCGGGCTTCGGCGCTGGTCAGTGTGGCCCGCCACGGTTTGTCCCGGGCCACAGCTTCCTGTGGCGGGCTTTCTAGATCAGGCTCGATTACAGTAGACAACTCGGAAGCCGGGGCTTGCTTGCTGGCTCCACGGCTTCCTGCAATTTTTTTCCATGTCGACTTCAGGGCCGGCCGCCCCTGTTCGCTCCACCACTCCTTGACTATTGGCTCTGCTTTTTTCGCAGCCACATTGAGGAGAAGTTGAACCAGCTCGATGAGCTCCTTCTCTCTCTCAGAGCGTTCATTTCCCATCGCCTTGGAATGTACGTCATTGTTGACGTAGACGTACGCCGGGGCGCCTCTCGAGGAATCTTCCTCGTCGCTGGCGAAAAACTTCGCGTGACCCTTGAGATGGCCTTGGTCATAAAGATTGTGATGGATTCCGCCATCCTTTGATCGCCCGGGAGTCAGCCCCTCGTCGTACTCAAAATATCCAGGAATTCTAGGCATTGATTGCTCCCAACCTGAGCGTGGGTATGGCGGTTACGTCGACCGCGTCCACTCTGCATTCGGGTCGGTGCCCCGAATGCGTGCGCTGTCCTTTGACGTTCTCCATCTGACTATGGTCAGTCATGCATCAACATTACCTGCGGTTTCCGCCACAGTATTGGCGGCTTTGTGGGCATACCGTCACACCTCCAAATACTCGGATAGTACCTGCGGGAATGGCTCAGGGCCTACGCTCTGCAAGTCAACGCCGCTGAGAATCGGCAGACGAAGATCTGATGTGCCGACGCTAGGCTCTCCAGGGCTTGGTGCATCCAAGGTTAGCCTCCGGTATATGGCCCCATCCGCAGAGACGGATAGCTCAACCAATCGCGCTTGGCGACTTTGGACCACCGCGACGCGGCTGCTATCGATAAACCCAGGAGGTCAGCCAAGAGTGCGACTGGCATATCCGAAGCGAGGTCGAGCAAGGCCGCTGAACGGGAATCTCGTACAGGTACCCCAATCCGGGTCACTCGTCTAGCCAGCGCCCCGGAGGTGAGATGTTTCCCGGGCACGCGGCCACGGAAGAGCCACGTGTCCGATTGGTCGGTGTGGGCGGTCGTCGAGCGATTGAACAGGACGGTGGTAGCTTCGCCGAGTTCGTCTGGGAGGCGGATCGGATGGTCCGCGATGGTCAGCAGCACCTCATTTTTCTCGAAAGTGACCGCCGAACGGTGGAGGGAAACGATCCTGGTGGCAGTTTGTCCATAAAGCAGGATAAGTAAACCGCCCACGCGATCGACCGGATCGACGGCAGGGCCGTGCAGAAGTCGACGCGCCAGGCGCCAACGGCCATCTGGGCTCATGACGCTAGCGGGCATCTGCCGCGATCGATGGGACGCAACGGCGTGGCCGAACCCGTTCTTCTTCAGCCACCTTGTGAACTGTGCGAGATTGTCTCGCCGACTTGTGGATTCCGCGATGAAGGCGTCGAGGAATCGCTGAGGCAGAGTGAGCGGGGTGTGCCCAAGTGAGTCGGCGAAGGTGAGGAACGCTTCGCTGTCCCGAAGCTGGCTCCGGAGCCGTTGAAATCTGGCGGTGTAGTTCGTCGGACGGGAGCTGAGCCCGGCCCATGGTTTTGTGGAGAGCCCCCAGCGCGCGTATCGTCGCATGATGAGGCGATTCTCGGGGTTGTTGATCCCTCCCAGCCACTCGCTCACCCAATACTGGAAAAAGGATTCGTCGACGTCGAAGTTGGGTAACGTTCCTGAGGTGATAAGCATGTTGAGCAGGAAGCTGCCTGCCTTCATCCCGCATCGGTTGAATATCGCGCTTGGCTCTAGGGAGAGTTTGCCTTCCGCGACTTCCCGAAGGGCCGCGGCACTGTCTTTGTACTGCCATCGCTCGAGCGAGTCGCCGCGAGCGTTGCCCGCGAGCAGGTAAGCCTCAAGGGACCGTTTCCGCAGCCACCGAGGCGGTCTGGGCCGTGAACCCGCCACCTATGAAGGCGCCGACGAGGGCCGCAACTGCGGGGATGATCGCGCCCGCCAATGCATGTTTTGCAGGCGAGGAGCTGGGTGTATCGGAATGCTTCACCAAATGAGGATAGCGGTGAGGGAGGCCTAACGTAGCAGGTGCACCTTGGTATGTGCTTGAAGGGTATTGGGCCTCCCCAACTTCTCCGCACTACAGGCGTGAGCTGTGCCGAATCTGAACTTTCAGGCCTCTACGTCGCCGAGTCTTTGCATCGCCTGGCGGCCACCGCGGTAAGGACTGCTGCTTGGCGGCCGGTCCGCCGCTGTGAGCAGTTCGGCCACGTTGCACCCCAGAACCCCGGCAATATCCCACAGGCGCTCGTAGGCGACGCTCTTCCGGCCCCACTCGATCCCAATAATCATGTTCCGGCTCAACCCGGATTCCAAGGCGAGCGCTTCCTGAGAGAGAGCCTGCTCGAGTCGCAACTCTCGTATCCGTGCCCCGACCATCGCCCTACGTTCAGCCCACCGGAGTGTCTGCTCCTCGGAGGACTGGTGCGGGCGAGTGGGCATTTATACATGTCAACTGACATTGTCAGTGTTGTCTGCTCTACTAGTGATACATGCATCTTTGGTGCATGCCATCGAGCGAAAGTCAGGTGCGGACCATGGGAGCCCGGCCACCGGATGTCATGATCCGGTCGTACAAGTTCCGCATGTACCCGACCTCGAAGCAGGATGACCTGCTCCGGGTGATGCTGGATGACCATCGGTTCCTCTACAACGCCGCTCTTCAGGAGCGTCGGGACGCGTGGACGCGCTCCCGCGTCGGAATCCGGTTCGTCGACCAGGACGCCCAGCTGAAGCATATCCGGGCGTTCGATCCGGACTATGCGCGCTGGTCTGCCGCCGCAGAGACGCAAACCCTCCGCAGACTGGACAAGGCCTTTCAGGCCTTCTTCCGGCGGGTCAAGGCCGGCGGGAAGCCTCCCGGCTACCCGAGGTTCAAGGGCGCCGGCTACTTCGATACGGTTGACCACCGCAACGGGCTAGGCGCCACGTGGGACTCTCACCCGACGCAGTCTAGGGTCTATTTCAAGGGTGTCGGCCACGTCAAGGTCAGACAGCACCGCGCGGTCGTGGCCAGGCGGATAACCAGGATTGCCGTCAAGCGCGAGGGTCGGCACTGGTATGTGGTGCTGGCAGCAGAGCAGGACGTCCCGGCGCCGCTGCCGAAGACTGGCGCCGCGGTCGGCATCGACCTCGCCATTGGGGCCAACGGGCTGGCCTATACCTCCCTGGGGGAACGGATCGGGAACCCCGCCTACGGCAAGGCTTCCCGGGTCCGTCTGGCTGCTGCCCAGCAGGCGTGGTCCCGCACCAAGCTGGGATCCAGCCGTCGGCGCAAGGCCCGGGAGAGGGCTGCCGGTGTGCACCGGAAGATTCACAACCAGCGGCGAGACTACCTTCATAAGGTGGCACGCCGTCTCGTGGCGGTCTACGACGTCATTGTGGCGGAGAGGCTCACAATCGCCGGCATGACTCGGCGGGCGGCGCCCCGGCCCGACGGCGCCGGGGGTTACGAACTGAATGGGGGTAGCGCAAAGACGGGACTCAACCGATCCATACTTGATGCAGGCTGGGGTATGTTCCTGGAAATGATACGTGCCAAGGCTGAAAGCGCCGGGCGGGAATTCATCCAGGTCGAGCCGGCCTACAGCTCCCAGACCTGCCGTAAGTGCGGGCACACAGAGTCGGCCAACCGGAACGGCAAGGATTTCCTCTGCCTTTCGTGCGGGCATCGGGACGACGCCGATATTAACGCGGCGATCAATATACTCAGGGCCGGGCTGGCCCTTCGGGACACGGCGCAAGCCGCGCCACGAGAAGCCTTCTTGTCCTAGGTCAGTCACCTCGGGGAGATTTCGGTGTGTGTGTGAGTGAGACGGAGGAGGGAGGAAGGAGGAGTAGCAGATTTGCAGCGTGCGTCGTCGGCACTGACGTAGACGACCCGTTGAGGACCCGAAGCGCCGGGCGGGGCGGCGAGGGCCGAACGCTGGAAGTCGTAGCCACCGCTAAATCGACGATATGGGCTTCCATGCGGACCACTGACTTCGCCGCGCACAGCACTCACGCTACACGCGACGGATGTGCGGCATTCCTGACCGCTGAGCCGGAGAATTCGGCACAACAAGGAAGCGGCCGGACTCGGCGTCCGGGTCAACCTCTTAGTCCGACGCCAGACACCCGCGTCTCTTGCGAACCATGGTGTGTCGAACCCTGTCGCACCTGCGTCTCCCGCCGCGTCGCCACTTCACCTGCGTCTCTTGTCACCAGTAGCATGTCAGTGATCCACCTACTTCTCGCCCAAGTTCAGGGCTCGCGGATGCATTCACTGCCGCCTCTTGTCCATGCGATCTCGGGTCCTCGTGCGTCAGCCACGCCAGATGGCAGGCCGCCTTTTGCCTTTGCGGCGGGCGCCCATCAGACTCCCGCCGGTTGCCGGCGGCAAAATGCCAATGTGGGATCATGGACGGATCCCGGCCCGGGTGTGCAGAGGCGTTGTCAAGAATTCCAAGGACACGGCCTCCTGTCAGGGTCCTAGGCCATTCACCCCACGGCCAGATATGATGCGGCGCGGCCTCTCGGCTAGCGGGACGTTGTTCCGTCCGGTTCAGCCCAAGTGGAAGTACCGCCCGGAGAAAACCGGCCGAACGTTCGTCCCCTACGTCATCTCACGAGCAAAGACGACCGGCGCTGGGAGGGGGCACATGCGACTGCCGAGTTGCAGGCGTGCCATCCGCCAGAATGGGGAATGAAATTTAGATTGAAACCGGATTCGGCATGTGATCCATTGCGAAGCACAATGACCGACTTACCGCACTCCTTGTCACCTGCTGGACGGTGATGGCGGTGCGGCTGGTGCTCAAGGTGATCGCAGCCTTTCCGGGGGCCGGTACCAAAAGCTTGCGGCGGCTGCCCCCACAGCTGGCGTCGGCTGGCACCTGCTGAGGCGTGAGCGCAAGAAACTGCAAGAGAAGGCGAAGGCGCTCCAGCACACAACGTGGCAGCAGGGGCCGTCCCCCGATTGTGTCGGTCCTTTCTATAACTCCGGGCAATAACCATTACTCCCATGATGAAGCTGCATGCAAGGGATGCGCAGGCCGGACTCCATTACGAGGACCATTGGGTACTCAGTCCGACCCCTGGGGGGGAGACCCCAAACCAATAACTTCGCCTGCCCGGTCGTCATAGCTGGTACGGTGCCGTACGGGTATACGATTAAATATGATTTATTATGCCATAGTGTCTGCCGGGGCGCCGGACGCCCCGGCGGCATCTGGCCCAATCCTCTACTTATCTGGCGGCCCTCAAGGCCGACGGGACGGGCAGGAACTGCATTTGATCTGACAAAGTCCGCGACACTTGACGTGTCGAGGACGGTTCGACACCTCGCATACTAAGTTGCCCAATGAGGGCAACAGTGAAGTATTGAGCCAGCAGAGCGGTGGTCGCCTAAGCGACCCCACAGCCATCTGGTCTTTCGTGTGATTGGTCCAGGAAGATTCTGGCATCAGGGCGCACCGGGCCGCAGCGCCCTGATGCCCGGAACGGCCATAAGGCTCGCAAGCCTCCCGGCTTAGCGCTCGCCTTATTCAGAGTGCGGTTTTCAGAACGAGGGCCTATGCCGGCCGTCGCGCCAAGGCGGCAACACCCAAGACCCGTCGTCAAGTGCTTCCCACCAGGCAATTTCCTCCGACGACCAAATATGCCACCCATCCATCGGATCTCCGTACACGTCTTCATCGTCCGGAAAATAGGTCCCTGGAATACGGAGCGTGTGGATGGAGCTGTCGTTCCACCTCTCCTTACTCGTCAGAAGACCGGCGTCGCGAGCCTTGTGCCAGTGTTCCGTGATCGTCGCCACACGCGTCGTCCCGTTGCGGAGACAAAGGGTCGCCCTGTCGACGGTGGTGTGGCGGTTGCCTGCCCCGTCAACCATGCCATGCAAGGTTTTCTTTACACTCGCCTTTAGCGGTGACTGGTCGATCGCCTTGCGGTATACATGGACCGTCCAGGGCTCCCTCGTGAGCTTCGCCGTCGTACGGCGATCCAAGTAGATAGAGCGGATACTTCGTTCTGCCTCCTGGCCTACGGCTGTGGTGTTGAAGGACGTGTCTGCCATAGAATCTCCAATTGATGAATCGGCGGTCGGCTCAGGGGCCGCCGGTGGACGGGTCGGGAAGGAAGAGGGGATGCGCCAGTACGGCGCGTGGACTCGGCAAGGAAAGTGGCGCCACTGTTGGCGGCTGAGGCAAAACATCGGGGAGGGACCGAAGGCCGATTTCCGGCCATACTCTGATCCCAGCTACTGCAAAGAGGGGTCCGGTGAAGGTAATTAAAGACATGATCCGGCCTGTCCGACCCGGCAGGAGGATGAACGATTCCATCGGCGTTCCTGCGAACGGACCGGTTCCACTCGGACGCTTCGCTACTGTTCAACACGCCGACCCCAGGGCGAATTTTTTGACACTGTCAGGCGATGGTAAACGCGCGGTGCCGTGCGCCATCCCCGTTGTCAGAAATTCCCCACCCAGGGCCGCTAGTGGCCCACTCCGAACCGGAGCGAGGAGGCGAACTTGGCCTCCCGACGCGGAGAGTTGGACCGCCACCTCCCCGGCTCGGCGACAGGGAAGCTATCAACGAGCGACTGGCACTGATGGCAGGGCGGATTGACGCGGGAAAACCCCACCTGGTGGCCCCAGCCCGCTTGTGCTGCGCATGGGCGGCACAGTCCGAGACGCTCATAGTGGCGTTTAGTGGCATCAAAGGTCCTCGCCTGTCGAAGCGTTTCAGCTCTATCCTTCCTGGGCCGGGACATGGATTTGATCACAGATTCCCCTTTTGGTGTTCTTGCGCGGATGGCTGTAAATAACAGCGGTCATCGCAACGGATCGTTGAGTTACGCGGAGCTTGCTCCGCCCTTCGGGCTGCGTGGCGCTCCGCTTGCCTTGACAGCCGAATTGCTGATGGTGGTCTTACCGTGACGGCCCTGCCCCAAGGCAGGGACCATAACGTCCATTACCGTGATGACCCTGCCCAAGCAGGGGGTCATCCGACGATCCTCAATGTGACTGGTCCAGGCATGATGCACCGGGGTCGTTGTATAGAGGTAGTTCCATAAAGGTAGAACTCCTTGGGGTCGTTCTACCTGAGGTAGTTAACGGTGAGGTAGTTAGGGACAGGGTTTTTGGTGGTACCCGGGGACGAAATTTCCGGAGTAGGGGTACCCGTGCTATTCACGGATACCCCACCCGGATTTGGGCGGCTGGGAGGGCGCCTTTTGGCGAGGTAGCTACCTGACAGTTATCCAGGAGCTAGGCGGTCCCAAGCAGTCGCTTTATTCGTTCCGGTCCGCGTTGTCCTCCGGCGGGGACAGCAGATCCAAGGAGGTTTCGGTGTCGAGGTTAATGATCATGTCGTCCGTGACCGGGATGGTAATCGTGTAGAGAATCGAGTTGTTGTGGCGGACGTGCTTGTGCAGGTAGCCCGCCGCCTCAGCACGCTTCGTATGCTGAGAAACCGTTGGGCCAGACAATCCGACGGCTTTGGCGAGTGTCGCCACGGTGGGGTATGCCTCGCCCGTCTTGGTGTTCGCGAAGCTTGCAAGCGCCCAGCAGGTGGCCTTAGTACCGGAGGACAGCTCAGATTTGGCAACGGCCGTCAAGTACTGCAACGGCTGGCAGGGCACCCCGGGAACGGAAACCATCACTGCCCCTCTCCCGGAAGCGTGAGCCGCCACCCTTCGGTGTGGGCCCATCCAGTGCCCAGGCAGCGCTCCAGATAACCGGCACACTGAAGTTCCGAAATGCTGGTGAGTACCGCCGGATTCCTCCTGTCGCGTCCGAGCGAGGCGTTCAACTTCTGCCAGTTGGTGGGTGCTACGCGCCCCAGGCCAAGGGAGTCTGCAATGGCAGTTGCCACCAGGCAAGTCCCAGTGCTCAGTGCCATCTCATCGGTAACGGCCTGCAGCCAGTGGTCCCGGTATGTGTTGGTTGCGGTGGTCACAGAGCATCAACCCTTACAGGGTTGGAGAGGAGCCACGTGACAAAGTGGTTACCCAGAGGGGCGATCATCCGGCCCTGCGCGGGAAGTTCGCGCCGGCTGCGCAGTTCGCGCGTTGTACTGCATGTGTACATATTTTCCTTATTTGTTGACGCCGACAGGCATTCGGCGGGAGATGGAATCGAAGGCCACACGGCCATGGGGGTTACCCCACTGATCGAGAGGTCGCCTTTACCGGGAGCGGGTGCGGGGCGCCCCGGCGGGGCGGCCGCCTGAAGCGATCACGAAGTAGCGCGCTGCTGGCGCGCCCAGCTGATGACGTCGTCGCGGAGGTAGCGACACTGCGATCCAAACTTATGGAAGCGGGGCCCGATGGCCCGACCGGACTGAGCCAGCCACTTTTCGGAGACATTCAGATACGCGGCTGTCTGGCGCCTCGTGAGATACGGGGACGTGGCGTTATCCAGACGCTGCAAGCTTCCGTGGGGGTTGATGTCCAAGGGACTCCTTTGAATATAAACACGGTTGTCTTGCCAAGCACTCTGTGTTGGCAATAAATACAGCATAGCTGGCAACGGACATGTGTCAAGCACGTTTATATTGGCAGGCTTATTGTGTTACCGTTTCTCCCATGACCGCAGTGCAGCTTCCCGATCTTGCCCCCAACGTTGAATACCGCGGCCCTAAAGAAGGCCCGGCTGTGGAGGAATACACGGTTGGCGAGTATGAGGTGACAGCCCTGTGGGCGCGATACCTCGTCCATGGATTCGAGGTAAGTATTGGCTGGGAGGTTGGCCACCCGATGGGGCATTTCCGGGAACCAAACAAACTGAGCATTGAGTTCGACGAGTTCGAACACGGGACAAGCGGAATCCAATCCCAGGACTCGCTGGAGGGCATCACAACATCTTTGCTGCGATCCATCCCAATGGCACATGCGCGCGCCCTCTTGCGCGAGCACCACGAACAGCTTTCAGTAGCTGACCTCCGCCGTGATATCACGCCCTTCCCCTCCCGGGTGGAAACTGACCGCGACTACACACATATTGCCGCCGCATATGTCGCTCTCGGGAAAGTGTCCGTCGAACCCATCAAGAGGCTTGCGGAATGGAGCGGTGAAAGCATCGACACCTGGTCCGCGCGGCTGCGGCGCGCCAGAGCCAAGGGAATCTTGGAAGGCAAGGGACGCCAAGGCCGGATAGCTCCGGGTTTTTTGAGCATGAAGGACGAAATCTGGTCAAGTATGCGCGCGCGGAAGGACAAACCCGATGGCCATTAACAAGCTCTCCAGCGGAACCAAGCGGTGGCAGGTCGACTGGACAACGGCCGACGGCAATCGCCGTCGCAAGCGATTCGTCACGAAGCGGGAGGCTGAAGACTTCTGGCACACCACCGTTCGGTCGGTTCAAGGCGGAACCTACATTGATCCCCGTGCAGCTACAAAGCTGACTGTCGCCAAGCTCTATGAAGACTGGATCGCGAGGATCACGTCCATGGGTGCTAACGGCCGGAAACCGGCCAGCCCGAAGACAGCGGATAATTACAGGCGTTGCTATGAGAACTACGTGGCTCCTCGGTGGGGACAGACACCCATCAGCAAAGTAAGATACGACGACGTTGCGGCCTGGATTGTCACGTTGAGGGGCCGCGACGGCCAGCCAGCGGGGATGACCACCCGGCGCGAGGTTGCGTTGTACTTCGGCAGATTGATGGGACACGCAGTCAAGAAGCGGCTGCTGGCGGCCAATCCCGCCAAGGATCCGCTCGGCCAGACTGATTACGTTCCCGCGCGCGTGACCCAGCGGGACCACGTTTATCTGACCATGCCCCAACTGACGGCGCTGGCCAATGCCTGCGGCGAGTTTGAACTTTTTGTCATGGTGGCGGGAACGTGCGGGCTCCGCTGGGGTGAGATTACCGCGCTGACCTATGAAGACGTCGATCTGGGTGACAAACCTGCAATGGCGGTCAGCAAGGCCTATTCCGAGGTCGGAGGCCACCTCGTTCTTGGCCCGACCAAAGGTGGCGAGAGCAGGGTGGTGCCACTGCCGGCATTGGTTGCCCAACGCCTCAAGAGAAGCTCCAGCACTTCAAGTGCATCCACCCGAGTTTTCAGCGGTGCACGCGGGACCGTGCTGCGCAACAGCACGTGGACGCGCCGCCACTACTCCCCCGCCATCGCAGACATGCGGGCAGCGGCTTCCAATTTCCCGCGGCCAACGTTCCACGACCTCCGTCATACTGCCGTGAGCCTGGCCGTCAGTTCCGGGGCCAACATCAAAGTGATTCAGCGGATTGCCGGACATGCCAGCGCCACAATGACGTTGGATACGTACGCGGGCCTGTTTGACCACGATCTCCACGACAGTGCGGGGCGTTTGAACACCGCCCTTGCACAGTTGGGCTGGAAATAGCCGTCACTTTTTCGTCACCCAGTGTCGTCTCTTCCCATGTGGGACACGGCGAAACATGCTCCCTCGTAATGAAAAGGTCATCAGTTCGATTCTGATAGGAAGCTCGGGATAAACCCCCTAGAAACCAAGGTTTTTAGGGGGTTTTTCGCTGGTTAAGCAGGGAAGCCGCTTACCGCCCAGGCGTGCCCTCGTGGAGGACCTGCCGGGCGGGAATCGCACGCGAAGCCCACGCAGCTCGCGCGAACGCGCAGTTTTAGGGCACCGCTAGCCGCACCGGCGAAGCTTCCACCGGCCCGCCGCACTGGGCTGAGCCGCCCACCCGCTTCCAGTCCAGGTCGACGTCCGTCTCGGCAATGACCTCGCCTGCGGCAGACAGCGCTTTCGCGGTCACATGGTCAGGGAAGCTCATATTGACCTGGAACCGCCAGGTATCGGCATCGATCCGTTCAGCGTAAAACGGGGCAATGGCCGGCTGAGCTTCCGGTGTAAGAGAAGCCTCGGCATCCAGCGGTGTTGTCACGACAATACGCGGCACTGCTGTCCCGGGCTCCGGTCGCAACTCCGAGCACGCGCCATCAGCACACAGCTGCACTGTGCCTACCCGCGAGACATCACCCGACAATTCGACTGTGACGAAGTTGACCCACCCCATGGCCGGACAGACGTTCGAGCAGCCCCCCACCGGAATACAAACGGCCAAGATCAGAACCGCCAGCCGGACAATGAGCCCCCACACTCTCCTCATGCGGCCAGTCTAGGCTGTTAGGCTTCCCGGCCTCGTCCAGCCGCGCCACCTATGATGGCGTGCATGGATGACAAGGCGCTGGCGGCTATCGCATTCGAACTGTATGCCCTGCCCTTCGAGGAATTTGTGGCTGCCCGGACGGCCGCAGCCAAAGCCTCCGCCGGTTCCGGGAAGGAGCTCCCGGCAGCCGTCAAGGCCTTGCCAAAACCATCAGTGGCGGCCTGGGCCGTCAACATGCTGGCCAGCCATGAGCCAGGAGTCCTCGCGCAGCTTGCCGAGCTCGGCCAAAGGATGCGAGGGGCCCAGGCATCCCTCGACGCCGCCGCACTGAGGGAACTGTCACGTGAGCGCCGCACCCTGCTGGGGATCGCCGTCGCCACCGCCGGCGCCGTTGCCGAGCGCCAGGGGCGCACCATCAGCGCAACAATCGCGGCCGACGTCGGGCGGACCCTGCAGGCGATGACGGCCGACGAAGGGGCCACCGCCGCCGTCCAAAGTGGACTGCTGGTCCAGGCTCTGTCCGCCGACGGCGTGGACACCGTCGAACTTGACGGGGCCGTGGCTCTTCCGGGCGCAGTGCCGGCGCCGGAACGCGGCGCCCGCAGGCCCGCGGACCAGCCACGGCTTAAGGCCGTCCGGGAGACTCCGCGTCCGGTGTCCCCCTCCGCCTTGGAGAAAGCCAGCGCTGCCCTGGCCGAGGCCCAGGCTGCCGAGGATGAGTCCGCCGGGCTGGCCGCGGACCGGCGGCGGCAGCTGGCGGATACGGAGGCGGAAGTTTCGGACCTGACCCGCGAAACACATGAGCTGCGAGACAAACTCAGAGCTGCGGAAGAGCAGCTCGATAGTGCCAGGAAGAGTCTGGGCACGGCCGCAGCCGAGGCCAGGCAAGCGGCGCGGGCAGCAGATAAGGCCAAGCGTTCAGCCATGCTCGCGCAGGAGCGGGTGCTCCGCCTTGGCAACACGCGGGACTGATGAACGGTTATTGTCAGACCCCGGTCGCAGACTGGATTTATGGAAAACCAACTTGCACAGGAATTTCACGTCACGTACTTCGACGCTGATTGCGGCCGGATCATCAGTGAAGGCTTCGATTCCCTTGAGGAAGCCGAGCATTTCGCCAGCCGGAACTGCGGCAGCGAGGAATCCTGGGCTGTCATCGACGCTGTTGCCGTCAGGCAGGCCAGGATCGCCGCCTGACTGTTAGCCGGAAAGGCTCTCGGGCTGGCCACTGGCGGCGGCATCCTCGGCGAGCCGGCGTTCAGCGTCGGCCACCTGCTCAAACACCGATTCCGCGCGGCGGCGCACCGAAGCCGCCCCTACCGGGACGGGACCGACGGCGAGCCGTAACATAGCGGCAGCCTCGGCTGTGGTGGCCAGCGAATTGCCCGCCTTCGACAGCGACCGGTGTACACCTGCCAAGTCCCCGGGAATGTCCAGGCCTTCGCTGGGCGACTTCCGCTGGGCCTCGACGCAAACAACACGGACGCGTTCCATAAGCCCCGCCAGCTCGTTGGCTACTTCCACGAGTTCTGCGTAAAGCTGCTCGTCTTCGACACCTTCGAGGACCTGGTGATAGCGGTCCAGGCCCCGGTGGAAGCGATCATGGGCGCGGCGCCAAAGGCCCTTTCCCAGCTCAGTATCGTCCTTGCGCCCCTGGCGGGCGGCAGAAAAGAATCCCACGCAGGAACCTAGAGGTACTGGCCGGGACCGTGGTCCGGGTCCTCTGGCTGCCCGGACGGTACCGGACCGGAACGCTGGCCTGCGGCGGCCCGTTGAGGCTCGCCGTTCTCCCCGATAACCACACCAGGGGCGATCATGGTGCCCGGCGGAAGCTGCCTCAGGTGCAGCTGCGCGGCGGCCTGCTCCCGTGCCGCGTGCTGGGCCGCGATAGCCGTCTGAATGCCATGGAAGAGGCCCTCCAGCCACCCCACCAGCTGCGCCTGGGCGATCCGAAGCTCGGCGTCGGACGGCGTGGCGTTCTCCGGGAAGGGCAGGCTGATCCGTTCCAGCTCTTCAACAAGTTCCGGCGCCAGGCCGTCCTCCAACTCCTTGATGGAACGCTCGTGGATTTCGGCCAGGCGTTCGCGAGCGGCGTCGTCCAGCGGAGCTGACTTCACCTCCGCCAGGAGCTGGCGGATCATGGTGCCGATCCGCATGACTTTCGCGGGCTCGTCTACGAGGTCCTGCAGGTTGCTGCCTTTGGCCTTGCCGCTTGCCGCCGGGTCGGTACTGACCGGGCCAGGCGCATCGGCGCCGGCTCCCGCCGGGCTGGCCGCGGCGGGCATGGCCGGTTCGCCGTTGTCGAGGGTCCTGCCCTCAACGGGGACATCAGCAGGCTGAGTGTCTGTGGGATCGCTCATGCGTTCATACTCTCACGAGCGGACGACGCGCAGCCCAGTCGATGAAGCCGGCCAGCCGGTGAAGGCTGGCCGGCCGTCAACATCAGCAGCACCTGCCCTGCGGGTTGGAGTCCTGTCGGTCGGTCCGGTCGCGCCAGAACTCGCGTTCGGTCATCGGGGCTTCCGCGTGGCCGGAAGCGTTGTGGTGCTCCAAGTACTTCGTGTACGCATCGGCGCCCATGATCCCCTTGAAGTACGTGGCGAACCCACGGAAACCAACGGCACCCGCACCCATCAGTGGTGTCCCGCCTTACCCAGCCGCTGATCGGCCGGCAGCTCGTCCCATTTCGCCATCAGTTCCCGTTCAGACGGCGTCGGGATGAGTCCGGCGGGAGCAAAGACACGGGATGCCCTCGGACGGTCCTCGTTGTCCACCATGGGCATACCTGCCGAGTGGTCGCGGAAGGCCTTGATAGTGGCCAGGATCGCGGCGACGATCACGATCAGGCTGAGCACCACAAACACAATGGACAGGATGCCCTGGATCATGGTGTTGCGGACCACTGCTTCCATGGCCGCCTGGGTCTTGGCGGAGCCGAAGGAGGTCTTGCCGTCCGCCAGCGCCTTGCTGAACGCGGCATTGTTGGCGAAGTAGCCCACCGCGGGTGTGGTGGCGAAGATCTTTTGGAAGCTGGCCGTAATGGTCACGACCGCAGCGAACGCCAACGGTACAACGATGATCCACAGATACTTGAACGAGCCCCGCTTGGCCGCGATGGCCATGCACACCGACAGCGCGATGGCTGCGAGCAACTGGTTCGAAATGCCGAACAGCGGCAGGAGCGTGTTGATGCCGCCGAGGGGGTCGGTGACGCCCATCATCAGCACAGCACCCCAGGCCGCCACCATGACCGCGGTAGTGAGCCAGGCGCCGATCCGCCAAGAGTGTTCCTTGAACTTCGGGATGACGTTGCCGATCGAGTCCTGCAGCATGAACCGCGCAACGCGGGTGCCGGCGTCTACGGCGGTCAGGATGAAGAGTGCCTCGAACATGATGGCGAAGTGGTACCAGAAGGCCATCATGGCAGGTCCGCCAATGAACTGCTGCATGATGTGCGCCAGGCCGACAGCGAGGGTCGGGGCGCCGCCGGAACGGGAGATGATGCTCTGCTCGCCCACGTCCTTCGCGGTCTGCGCCAGCATGTCCGGGGTGAGGTTCACACCGGAGAGCCCCAGCGAGTTGACCCAAACGGCCGCCGTTTCCACGGTGCCGCCGGTCAGGGCCGCGGGGGCGTTCATCGCGAAGTAAATGCCGCGGTCGATCGACAGCGCCGCTACGAGGGCCATGATCGCAACAAAGGACTCCATCAGCATGCCGCCGTAACCGATAAACCGAGTCTGGCGTTCCTTCTCGATGAGTTTGGGCGTCGTACCGGAAGCGATGAGTGCGTGGAAGCCGGACAGTGCGCCACAGGCGATCGTTACGAACAGGAACGGGAAGAGTGCGCCCGAGAAGACCGGACCATTGTCCCGGCTGGCGAACTCGCTGAAGGCCGGGACGTTGATTTCCGGGCGCACCACGATGATGGCGACGGCAAGCATACCGATGACGCCGATCTTCATGAAGGTGGAAAGGTAGTCGCGCGGGGCCAGCAGCAGCCACACGGGCAGGATCGCGGCGATGAAGCCGTAGATGATCAGGCCCCAGGCGATGGTGACCTTGTCCAGGTGGAACATCGCGGCGCCCCATTCGGTACCGGCGACGGCGCCGCCACCGATGATGGCGGCCATCAGCAGGACGAAGCCGATGAGGGAGACCTCCATGACTTTGCCAGGACGCAGGTAGCGCAGGTACACGCCCATAAAGAGGGCAATCGGGATGGTCGTGCCGACGGAGAAGACACCCCACGGGCTTTCGCCCAGGGCGTTGACCACAACGAGGGCCAGGATTGCAACGATGATGACCATGATGAGCAGCGTGGCAACCAGGGCCGCGGTGCCGCCGATGACGCCGAGTTCCTCGCGGGCCATCTGGCCCAGGGAACGTCCGCCGCGACGCATGGAGAAGAACATCACCAGGTAGTCCTGGACGGCGCCGGCGAAGACGACGCCGAGGATGATCCACATGGTGCCGGGCAGGTACCCCATCTGGGCGGCGATGACCGGGCCGACGAGCGGGCCGGCGCCGGCGATGGCAGCGAAGTGGTGGCCGAACAGCACGTTGCGGTCGGTGCGGACGTAGTCCTTGCCGTCAGCCTTGTATTCCGCGGGCGTGGCACGGCGGTCATCCGGCTTGGTGATGAGGCGTTCGATCACCTTGGAATAGAAGCGGTAGGCGATCAGATAGGTACAGACCGAGGCAAAGACGAACCAGATCGCGTTGACGGTCTCGCCACGGACGATCGCCAGCATGAACCAGGCGACGCCACCGAGCAGCGCGATGGCTGACCACAGTGCGATCTTGGCCGGAGTCCATTTCCTGTCTTCGGCCTCGCTGACGGCCGCATCCACGGCCGTTGGCGGAAGCTTCGGATCTGCGGTCAGCGGCCCGCCTCCTTGCGCTGCACTTACCGCGTCGTCAGGCCTGCTGACCATGTCTCCTCCTTGAGATTCTGTGCTTCGGTGGGTTGCTCAAAGGCACCCTACCAACGCCACGCAAACGTGGAAATGGCATTGTGCGCGCACCGAGTGCCATTTGCGGTGAACGGCGGGCTGCAGGCGCCGGGTGGCGCAAAAGCCCCCGTACAGGGTTACCTGGACGGGGGCTTCAATGTCTGCTCGCACGGGGGAGCAGTGGCTACGCGTGTGAGTATGTAAGGCAGTCCGCGTTGTCAGCGCCCGGGCCAACATGGACCTCCGGGGCATTGCACATCAGGTGGTCATTGTGGACGCACTCGGAGCGCTGGCATGCTCCAACATCCGCAAGGACCTTGGGCAGCCCGCCGTGCGTCCCGGTGTCGATGAACGTGGCGCAGCTGGCGTGGTCTTTACTCCCGCCAACCGTGATGGCCTGGGCCGTACAGCCTTCATGGTCATTAAACGAGCAACGGGTAACACTGCAATCGGCAACATGGGTTGTCATAAGAGGTCCCTCCGTACTTCGGCTGTCCGGGAGGGACAGCGCCCTAGGCCCCACGGTAGGCCCGCTGGGGCCAATCAAAAAGACCCAATTCTGTGACCTAATTACAGGCCCTGCCCAACTCCACGGCCCAACCCAGATGTGCGGCTCCCCCCGCACTCCTCCATTGCCGCGGCAGACCGCTCAGGTCCCCACCTCCCGGCGGGACACCGGAAGCCTCGCCCACGTAAACAGCCAAGCCAGGGCCGCACCGGTGAGCGGCACCGCGATCAGCAGCGCCATGAGCATGGGCCGGAACCGCGCCTGGGTGGCGCCGGTATTGCACGCGCTCGGCTGCGGTCTCCTGGCCTCATGGGGCACCAGCATCACGGCCGCGCCGGCATCCGCACGCCCGCGGAGCACTTCCATCACGCCGTGGCCGGTAGTGGAATCCAGAGCTCCCGTGGGTTCGTCGGCCAGGATCAGCCGGCGGTCGCCCACGATGGCCCGCGCGATGGCCACCCTCTGCTGCTGGCCGCCGGACATCTGGTCCATAAAGCGGTCCGCGAGTTCCGGGATTCCCACCTGCCGCAGCGCATCCAACGCCTGGCGTTGCGCCTTCCGGGTGGCCGTCCCGTCCAGCTCCAGCGGCAGCGCCACGTTTTCAGCCGCGGTCAGGGTGGGGACAAAGTTGAAGTCCTGGAAGACGTAGCCGACGGCGCGGCGGCGCAACCGGGCGAGCTCGTTCAGTCCCAGCCCGCCCAGTGGCGTGGACTCCACAAAGACACCGCCCGACGTCGGCCGGTCAAGTCCCCCGGCCAGCGCCAGAAGGGAGGATTTCCCGGAACCTGACGGGCCCATCACGGCGACGAACTCGCCGGCGCTGATACTGAGGTCAACCTCGCGCAACGCGGCGACCGCCGTCGCGCCTTCACCGAACGTCCTGCTGACCTTGGCGAGTTCCAGGACCTGCTGCGGCCCCTGGACGCTCATCGGCGGTTGTCCGCGATGAGCGGGGAAGCCTCTTCCACAGTGACCCCGTTGGACGATTTACGTGGTGCTGCGTGGCCTGCGGTCTGCGCCTGCTGCAGCATCCGGGCCTCGCATAGGTCCAGCCAGCGGACTTCCGCTTCCGTCTGGAAGATCAGCGAGTCCACCACCAGCAGCCAGGCGGTATCCGCCGCCCGCTGGTTGGCGGCCGTGTCACGTCGGGCCTTGGTGTAGTCCTGCAGCGCCCGGATGGACGCCACCCGCTGGGCCTGGATGATGGACTGCACATCGACGCCGGGCAGCGTGACCGCGAGCGACAGTTTGATGGCCAGCTCGTTCCGGGGCGGGTTGTTGCGCTCGACGGGGGCGGCAAGCCAGTTCTGCACTTCCGCCTTGCCCGCGGGGGTGATGCTGTAGACCACGTGGCCTACGCCGTCACTGCCGTCATTGCTGACCAGTCCGTCGCGTTCCAGCCTGTCCAGCGTCGTGTACACCTGCCCGATGTTCAGGGGCCAGGTGGACCCGGTGCGGTTTTCGAACTCAACCCTGAGCTGGTAGCCGTAACGCGGCTGGTCCTGCAGCAGGGCGAGGAGGCTGTGACGGATGGACATGATGCTCCTAGCGGGGGCGTGAGCGTCGGTGTGCACGGACCCTCAAGACCCGGGCATACCGCGTATAGAGTGAGGCTAACCGAGTCCGCCGCACATAGCAATACTCAGTATCTTCCCGGCCTACATAACCAGCAGGATCTTGCCCACATGGTCGCCGCTGTCGAAGTACCGGTGGGCGGCCGCGGCCTGGTCCAGCGGGAAGGTCTTGGCCACCAGCGGGCGGATCCGGCCGTCCGTGATGAGGGGCCACACGGATTCGCGCACCGCGTTCATGATGGCGCCCTTCTCCGCCACCGGGCGCGGCCTCAGTGCCGTGGCCACCACTGCCGCGCGCTTCCGCAGGAGCTGGCCAAGATCCAGTTCCCCCTTGGCACCGCCCTGCAGGCCGATGACTATGAGCCGGCCGTAGTCAGCGAGCGCATCAACGTTCTGCGCCAGGTACTTGGCACCGACGACGTCGAGGATCACGTCGGCACCCTTGCCGCCGTTCTGCCGCCGCAGGCTGTCCGGAAAGTCCTCTTCGGTGTAGTTGATGGCGATGTCTGCGCCCAGGAACGCCTTCGCCGTTCCCACCTTTTCCGCTGTCCCCGCGGTGGTGGCCACCCTGGCACCGAAGGCCTTGGCCATCTGGATCGCCATGGTGCCGATCCCACCGGTGGCGCCGTGGATCAGGACGGTCTCTCCCGCCTGCAGCTGCGCCGTCATGATCAGGTTGGAGTAGACCGTGGCTGCGACTTCCGGCAGCGACGCAGCGGTGACCACATCAACGCCGTCGGGAATCCGCAGGACCTGCTCCGCCGGCACCGCAACCTGCTCCGCGTAGCCTCCGCCGGACAGCAGAGCCACTACTTTGTCACCCACCGAGAAGGCTTTGGTGACTCCCGGACCAAAGCCGGCGATCCGCCCGGAGACTTCCAGCCCGGGGATCTCGGAGGCACCGGGCGGAGGCGGGTAAAAGCCCCGGCGCTGCTGCACGTCTGCCCGGTTCAGGCCGGCGGCGACGACGTCGATCAACACCTCGCCAGTCCCGGGCAACGGCGCGTTCACCTCGCGGATTTCCAGCACTTCCGGACCACCGTGTTCGACAATGTAGACGGCTTTCATGGCGGACTCCCGTTTTCTAGCTGATTCGTGCCCCAGAACCAGTGTGCACCGGACGCACGGCAGACTCTGTTTTGTTGCAGCCAACTGCCTATGAAACACTACTCGTTAGGGAAGGTTGTCCGAGCGGCCGAAGGAGCTAGTCTTGAAAACTAGTGTGCGGTAACCCCGTACCAAGAGTTCGAATCTCTTACCTTCCGCGAATGGAGCCCCGGTACGCCACATGATGGCGGGCCGGGGCTTCTTCGTTTAAGCTCCTGATGGCCTCGCTGGCCGACCCCAGCCGGAACGATGTTCAAAATCATCGCACAAGCGAATTCCCTGGCTACCGGGAAACCCCAGGAAAGTGGAGCGGATGCACCCGCGCGCATTTTTGTCCAGATAATACGGTGGTCGGGGTGTGCTTGGGTCCCGGTCACGTCAGCGTGGCAGGTTCGTCAGCCGAAGGCTTCACTGTCCGAGGATCGCCTGCGCGATTTCGTCGGCGTCGCGGAGGGTCCGCTGCCCGCTGGCGTACGTGGGGCCGCCAGGCTGGAGCGCTTCCGCGGCAATGGCCGTGCCCCACTGGGTGGCAGACAGCTGCAGGCCCAGCACAAACAAGCCATCCGCGACCGAGCCGCTGGCCGCCAGCGGCCGGTACGGGTGCGGCGCAACGTCGAGCCCGGTGGCCTGCACCGGCGCGCCTTCCGCCGTCATCATCAGCCGGGGCCGCACCATCCCGTCCGCGAGGAGCTGTTCCAGCAGCGGTGAATCGTTCGCGGACACGCGGTTGGCCGGCGCGAGGGCCTCCACCATGGTCTTCGCCGCCACCGGCGGACCGCTCACCCAGGGTGAGACGGCGGCAAAGCGGCCAGTCCGTCGGTCCACGCTGAACCGGGGGTCTGGCCCCACAAAGCTGACCACGCCGGCGCGCGCCAGGGCGGCCAGCTGTTCAGCGCGCAGCGCAGGCGGCCCACTGGCCAGGCCCTCCACAAACGACTCGAACCAGCCACGCAGGCCGGCCACCCAGGACTCATCGGTGATACCGCCGTCGGCCACTGCCGTTTTCAGCACCGCGCGCCCGTGATGCAGAGCGCCGATGGCCATCTTCACCGGATCCTCCTCGCCGAGGGCGGACCGGCGGGCGTCATCGAGCAGGTACTCGACGACGGCGGCATCCAGTTCAGCGCGCGATCCGAAGGACCTGCCCGCCAGGGGAGAAGCGAGTCCCCGCAGATCCAGCCGGTGCCGCGGCCCAACGTGCACGGCCAGGACGCTCTCCACCGCGGCCTCCCAGTTGACGGCGCTGTGGGCATGCGGGCGCAGCGCCTCATCCAGCGCGGCCAGGAACGCGGATGCGTCGGGGACGGCCGCCGGCTGCGAGCGCACCAGGGTGGAGTAGTAGGCCCAGAGTGTGTCGCGGTGCAGAAGGGGCCAGAGATCGTGGTCGAACCCCGGGCGGATCCCGGTGGCCGCGAACCGCTCCAGCGCGGCCTCGGTCAGGTACCGCAGGGTGACCGACGCCGGGTAGTAGCCGGCCAGCGCCGCCTTGGCCCGGTACGGGACGCCGCGGCGGGAGCCGGCAATGATCCGGGGCTCGTGGCCGGAAGGCTGATAGTCAAGCCGGGTCCCGGCGTCGATGAACTTTCCGCCGCGGCCCTCCGTGAGCTGGCCCATCACGTCGAAAAAGTTCAGCCCCATACCCCGGACCAGAACCGGTTCGCCGGGCGGAACCGCGGCCCAGTCGACGTCCGCCGGGACCGCAGGCGGAAAGTAGCTCAGGCCCAGCTGTGCGGCCGATGCCTGGAGTTCGCGCTGCTCAGGGTTCAGCCGGGACGCAAGGTGCCCCAAGGCCAGCACCACGGAATCGACCGTGAGCGAACCTCCGCCGCCGAGTCCGACGTCGAACGTTCCGGTATTTGGGATTGCCTCCCCCGGCGTCCCCGCTGTTCCGTGGTCTGAAGGGCGCACCGACACGGCGGTGGTTTCGTGGAAACTGACGGTGACGCCGTCGGGCAGTTTTGCCGTCAACTCGTCCAGCGTGCAGCGCAGGTAGCGGCCGTAGAGTGCCCGGCTGGGGAAGTCCCGCGATCCCAACGCAGCCAGTTCGGACCGCTCGTCCAACGTCAGGGCAGGCATCGGCTCACGCTGCTGGCGGGCTCGCCAGTGGTCGAACGTGGTGCCCGCGACGGGCGGAGCCATCCGGGGGTCCTGCGGAATAACCGTCGGATAGAAGGACGGGGTGTTCATGAGATACAGCCGGGACTGGCCCGGCTGCCAGACATGCCCCGGACCTGCCGGATAGGGGTCGATGACGTCGATATGGAGGGCTGCGGGGCCGGGGTGGGCAGCGGCGTGTGCCGCCGCGTGTGCGAGCAGGCGCTCCAGGACGCTGGTTCCCCGGGGTCCGGCGCCGATGATGGCTGTCCGGATGCTCTTCGATTTACCCACGGCATCCAGAGTATCGGCATGCGCTACAGGCACTTGACTTGCCTGCGGCGCGAAATTGTTGTTTGGATGGGGCGCATGACCACCACTGCAGCTGATCAAGCGCCCGGTCCATCGTCCGCCCCCGAACCCACAGATGAGAACGTCTGGCTGGAGGAAATCTACGGCGAGGCACCGCTTGCCTGGGTCTGCGAACAGAACGCACGCACCGAGGACCTCCTGGAGGACGCCGATTACGCAGGACTGGAAGGAAGCATCCTGGAGGTGCTGGACTCCACGGACCGGATCGCCATGGTAGGCAAACGCGGCGAGTGGTACTACAACTTCTGGAAGGACCAGGCGAACCCGAAGGGGCTGTGGCGCCGCACCACCTGGGAACGCTACCTGACGGACTCCCCCGACTGGGATGTCCTGCTGGATGTGGACGCCCTCGCCGCCGCTGAAGGTGAGGAGTGGGTCTTCCACGGCGCCACGTTCCTGCGCCCTGCCGCCGGCGAACCATACCGCCTGGCCCTGCTGGCTCTCTCCCCCGACGGCGGCGACGCCAACCGTTACCGCGAGTTCGACGTCGGGACCCGCACGTTCGTTGACCCGGCCAGCGGCGGTTTTGACCTGCCGACGGCGAAGGGAAACGTCTCGTGGCTGGACGTGGACACACTGCTGGTCGCCTCTACGGCCGGGAACCTGCCGCGGACCGCATCCTCCTACGCCCGGACGGCTGTCACGCTGCGGCGCGGCGAAGCCCTCTCCACGGCTGCCCGGCTTTTTGAGGTGCCGGAGGACCACATGATGGCCGTGGTGGCGCACGATTCCACTCCCGGCTTCGAGCGCACGTTCGCCGTGGACTACATCGACTTCTACAACCGCAGCACGTTCATCCGCTGGGATGACGCCTGGCTCGAGATTGATGCGCCGACAGATGTGAACCTCAGCGCGCACCGGGAGTGGCTCCTGTTCCGGCCGCAGCAGGACTGGTCCCTGGCCGGCACGACGTACCCCGCCGGTTCCTTGTTGGCGGCGAAGTTCGAGGACTACCTTGCCGGGTCGCGGGAGCTCTTGGTGCTTTTTGCCCCGGCTGCGCACACGTCGCTGCAGTCGTGGAGCTGGACCCGGAATTTCCTGCTGCTGAACCTGCTGCGGGACGTCTCGTCCGAAATCCGGGTGCTGGATCCCTCCGCACCGGGCGCAGCGTCCGCCGGCGACGCGACCAGCGGGTCCACGGCCAGCGGGGGCGCCTGGGCTTCCTCGCTGCTTGACGCCTGCCCGCCGCTGCACGACGTCAACGCCTACGCTGTGGACGACGAAGACGAAGGACCGGCCGACGGCGGTGCCGGCGACGATTTCTGGTTGGTCGCCACCGGCTTCACCACTCCCAGCACACTGATGCGCGGAACGCTGGAGCGCGCCGGTTCCAGCAGCACTGGTGAGGTGACCGCTGCTGTGGCGACCACTGGTGTGGTGAGCCATCATGCGGAAGTGAAGGCGTCGCCGTCGTTCTTTGACGACGACCAGTACGAGGTGCAGCAGCACTTCGCCGTGTCCGCGGACGGCACCCGGGTCCCGTACTTCCAGGTGGCATCTCGGGACTTGGTCCTGGACGGGCAGAACCCGACGCAGCTCTCCGGCTACGGCGGCTTTGAGGTTTCCCGGACCCCTGCGTACAGCGGAACCGTCGGCAGGGCGTGGCTGGAGCGCCGTACCGCCACTTCCGGCGGGCCCGGCGAGGCAGCGCACTCCCGCGGCGGTGTCTACGTGGTGGCCAACATCCGCGGCGGCGGCGAATACGGGCCGTCCTGGCACCGGGCCGCGCTGAAGGAAAACCGGCACCGCGCCTTCGAGGACTTTGCCGCCGTGGCACAGCACCTCGTCCACCGCGGCGTCACCTCCCGCGAGCGGCTTGGCTGCGTGGGCGGGTCCAACGGCGGGCTGCTGGTGGGCAACATGCTCACGACTTACCCGGAGCTTTTCGGAGCTATCTCCTGCGGCGTTCCGCTGCTGGACATGAGGCGCTACACGCGGCTCTCCGCCGGGCACTCCTGGATCGCCGAATACGGCGACCCGGACGTGGCGGCGGAGTGGGAGTACATCAAGACTTTCTCGCCGTACCACCTGCTCAAGGACGGCGTGGAGTACCCCGAAACATTCATCTGGACGGCCACGTCGGATGACAGGGTGGGGCCGGTCCAGGCCCGCAAGATGGCTGCCCGGATGCAGGCGATGGGCATCCCGAATGTCTGGTTCCACGAGGCGCTGGAGGGCGGCCACGCCGGAGCATCGGACAACCGGCAGGCCGCCGCGCTCCAGGCCCGCAGCCAGCACTTCCTATGGCGGACGCTGGCAGGCGGATGACCGTAGGGCACTGTTCCTGGGCCCGGCGCAAGGCATCCCGTGGGGCAGGGCGCCAGGGCTGAGCCAGGCGTTCGGCGGCCGTTTTGCACTGCGTGCCCCGTTCTGCGTATCCTTGGTGGGCTAGTAATAGCCATTGGAGACGTGCCAGAGCGGCCGAATGGGCTTCACTGCTAATGAAGTGTGGGGCACAACTCCACCGGGGGTTCAAATCCCCCCGTCTCCGCGTTTGGCCCCGGTCCTGGACCGGGGCCTTTTGCGTTCCCGGGGCGGGAGCCGGGTGTGGGGCTCCAGCCGGGGCGGCGGTGGCAGGATAGTGGGATGGCAGCAAGCAATTCCTCGGGCGCGGAAACCAGCACAAGCCCGGCGTGGAATCCCCGCCTGGCGCTACTGGTGGCTGCCACGTTCTTCATGGAGTTCCTGGACGGCACCATCCTGACCACTGCCATACCCAACATCGCCAGCGACCTTAACGTTCCGGCCGCGGACGTAAACATCACCATGACGGCCTACCTCATGACCGTGGCCATGGGCATCCCGCTCAGCGGCTGGCTTGCTGAACGCGCAGGGGCGCGAAAAGTATTCTGCGTCGCAATTGCCCTCTTTACGCTCGCCTCGTTGGCCTGCGCCGTCAGCCCCGACCTGACCGTGCTGACGCTGAGCCGGATCCTGCAGGGCGCCGGCGGGGCCATGATGGTTCCTGTCGGCACCCTCCTCGTACTGCGCGGCACACCCAAGTCGGAACTCCTGCGCGCCACAGCCTTCCTGGTGTGGCCCGCGTTGCTGGCGCCCGTACTGGCGCCGCTGGTGGGCGGCGCCTTGACAACCTACCTGTCGTGGCACTGGATCTTCCTCATCAATCTCCCGCTGGGCGCGGCCGCCTTCATCGCCGCACTGAAGCTGGTTCCAACCGGCGCAGGAGACAGCACCCGCCGGCTCGACTGGCTGGGCCTGCTCCTGACCACAACCGGCGTGGGCGCACTGGTGGTTGGCTTGGAACTGGCCACCGCACACCCCAACGGTCCATGGGCTGCATTGAGCGCCGCTGCAGGCGGGTTTGCCCTCATTGCGGCCGTAGTGTGGATGAGGCGGGCCAAAAATCCGCTGTTCGACCTCAGTGTTTTTGCAACACGCACATTCCGGGCCATGGCTACCGGCGGGTTTGTCTACCGCCTGACCATCAGTTCGGTGCCGTTCCTCCTGCCGCTTATGTTCCAGACCGGCTTCGGCTGGTCGCCCCTGCACGCAGGAATCATGGTGGCGGCCGTGTTCATCGGCAACATCGGCATCAAGCCGGCCACCACGCCGCTGATCCGACGTTTCGGTTTCCGGGCCATGCTGGTCTTCGGCTCCCTGGCCTCGGCGGTGACCTTCGCACTGTGCGCCCTGCTCACTCCGGATACACCGCAGGCCCTGATTTTCGCCTTGCTGGTCTGCAGCGGGGCCTTCCGCTCCATCGGCTTCTCCGCCTACGCTTCAGTGCAGTACGCGGACATCGCGCCCGCCCAGCTGACGTCGGCCAATTCCGTGTCGGCGACCCTGGTGCAGCTCGCCGCAGGGGCCGGCATCGCTGTTGGCGCCCTGCTGATCCGGATTTTCGACGGCGCGGGGGCCTTCCCCGCCGATCACGCCGGACCCTTCCGCGGGGCCTTCCTCACCATGGCCGTCCTGATGCTCTTGAGTACGGCGGACAGCCTGTCACTGCACCGGCAGGCTGGCGCCGAGGTCAGCCGGCCTGGGCAAGCACCAGCGGAAGAACAGCCCCAGCCCCCGCCTGGCGCAGGGCACGTCCAGCAACGGTAACGGTCCACCGGCTGTCCACGAGATCGTCAATCAGCATCACGCCCTGGCCCCGGAGTGATGCCATGGCCGCCTCCAACTCCGGCCCCACCACCACGCGGTCCCAGACGCCCGCGAGCCGGTAGGCGCTGTTGCCGCCGCGGCTTCCAGTGGGTCCGCCGTGGCCCAGGGCCAGCTCGCCAAGGTAAGGAATCCGGCCGATTTCCGAAATTCCCTGGGCGAGGGACCGGACCAGTTCAGGCTTGCTGCGGGAGGGCATGCTGACGATTGCGGCCGGCCGTCCTGCACCGCTCCAGCCCGGGTTCCGGCCGTCACCGGTAGCCCATTCCCGCAGGACCTGGACACAGGCCTGCAGCATGGCCGGGTCCACTGGACGGTCCGCGGCGCCGGCAGCGAAGAGTTCCCGCAGCGCCCCGCCCCAGCCGAGATCAGTCAGCCTTGCCAGCACGCGGCCATCAGACAGTCCCTCATCGGGCTTGATCTTGCCCTTGACTGGAACGCCCAGGCGGTCCATGCCGCTGGGCCACTGCAGCCGTGCCTCCAGGACGCCGCCGGCGCGGGTGAGGGTCTGGCCGGCCGCCGCCGTGGCGTCCGCGGCGATGTCAGCCCGGAACCAGCGGCCTGCGCAGTTATCGCACTTCCCGCAGGGGTGCGCGGTCTCGTCATCGAGGACCGAGGTGATGTATTCCATCCGGCACCCGGCGGTGTCCTGGTAGATCACCATGGAGTCCTGCTCGTCCACCCGGGCCTCGGCGATTCGGCGGTAACGCTCGGCGTCGTAGATCCAGGGCTGGCCGGTGGAACGCCACCCGCCGCCGACACGTTCCACGGCGCCATCCACGGCCAGGACCTTCAGCAGCAGCTCCAGCGGGGTGCGGCGGAGGTCAACCCGGGCCTCCAAAGCCACCGTTGACACGGCAGTTCCGGCGTCAGCCAACGCTGTCAGCACCGCTGTGGCTTTTTCCTCCGAGGGCATGGAGGCGGTGGCGAAGTACTGCCAGATATCCCGGTCTTCAGAACCTGGCAGCAACAGCACGTCTGCGTTCGCCGCGCCACGGCCCGCACGGCCCACCTGCTGGTAGTACGCCACCGGGGAGGACGGTGCCCCGAGGTGGACGACGAAGCCAAGGTCCGGTTTGTCGAAGCCCATGCCGAGCGCCGAGGTGGCCACCAGCGCCTTAACCTGGTTGTCCTTGAGCATCTGCTCTGCTCGCTCCCGGTCAGCGGGATCGGTCCTGCCGGTGTAGGCCTGTACGGTGTGCCCGGCTTCGGCGAGAAGCCGGGCGGTGTCCTCCGCGGCGGACACTGTCAGCGTGTAGATGATGCCGCTGCCGGGCAGGTCGGCCAGGTGCGTCAGGAGCCAGCCCAGCCGTTCGCGGGAATTTGGGAGTGTGAGGACGCCCAGCCGCAGGGAATCACGGCCCAGGGTTCCGCGGATGGTGAGGACGCCCGCGCCAAGCTGTTCCTCGATGTCGTGGACCACGCGCGAGTTCGCTGTGGCAGTGGTGGCCAGGACAGGAACGGACTCCGGCAGCTGGGTGATCAGATCAGCGATCCGGCGGTAGTCCGGCCGGAAATCGTGGCCCCAGTCCGAAATACAGTGTGCCTCGTCAATCACCAGCAGACCCGTCCGCCGGATGAGCTCCGGCAGCTGGTTTTCACGGAAGGACGGGTTGGTGAGCCGTTCCGGGGACACCAGCAGCACGTCGACTTCATCGGCGGCGAGCTGTTCCCGGACGGTGTCCCATTCCAGCTGGTTCGCCGAGTTGATGGCCACAGCACGCACTCCGGCGCGGGCGGCGGCAGCAACCTGGTCCCGCATCAAGGCGAGCAACGGCGAAACTATCAGCGTAGGGCCTGCCCCGCGGCGCCGGAGCAGCAGGGACGCCACAAAGTACACCGCCGATTTTCCCCAACCGGTACGCTGGACCACCAAAGCCCGCCGGCCGCCGTCGACCAGCGCTTTAATGGCCTCAAACTGTCCGTCGTGAAAATCCGCCTCCGGATGCCCCACAAGTTCGCGGAGAACCTCCAAAGCCTGGCTTTTTGTGGCGGACGGTGAGTCAGGGGAAGCGGAAAGAAGGACGGCGTTCTGGGTATCGACCATTGATTCAGTATCCCAGCCCGCACCGACACCCATAAAGCCGGGACCTCCGTATGTGGACAACCGGGAAGGTCCGCGGGTCCACGTAAGATAAGACCCGTGACTAGCGAACAGACAAAGACTTTTGACCTCTCGGCATCCTTCAAGGCCTACGACGTCCGGGGCATCGTGGGCGAATCCATCACCGCGGAAATCGTCGAAGCCGTGGGCGCCGCGTTCGTTGATGTCCTGGAACTGGCAGGACAGACGATCCTGGTGGGCGGCGATATGCGTCCCTCCTCGCCCGAGTTCGCCAAGGCTTTCGCCGACGGTGCGGCCACCCGCGGAGCCGACGTCAAGCTCCTTGACTTGATCTCCACCGATGAGCTCTACTTCGCCTGCGGTTCGCTCAACGCCGCCGGCGCCACGTTCACCGCCAGCCACAACCCTGCCGAATACAACGGCATCAAGATGTCGAAGGCCGGCGCGCAGCCCATCTCCTCCGAATCAGGCCTCAAAGAGATCCAGGCACTCGCTGAGCAGTACCTCAACGAAGGCTCCATCCCGGCGGCCCCCGCGCGCGGCCTGATCGGCGTCCACGACGTCCTGAAGGACTACTCCGAGTACCTACGCCAGCTGGTGGACCTCTCCGCGTCCCGGCCGCTCAAGGTAGTTGTCGACGCAGGCAACGGCATGGCCGGCCTCACCACTCCGGCGGTGCTGGGCGACGCCCTCCTGCCGAAACTGCCGTTCGATATCATCCCCCTGTACTTCGAGCTGGATGGTTCCTTCCCGAACCACCCAGCCAACCCCCTCGAGCCGGAGAACCTCCGCGACCTGCAGGCCGCCGTTGTTGAGCACGGTGCCGATCTCGGCCTGGCATTCGATGGCGACGCCGACCGCTGCTTCGTCATCGACGAAAAGGGCGAGCCCGTCTCGCCGTCGGCCGTCACCGGTATGGTGGCACGCCGCGAAATCGCCCGCGCCAAGGCCCAGGGCGAGGCGACGCCCACGGTCATCCACAATCTGCTCACCTCCCGTGCGGTGCCGGAACTGGTAGCGCACGACGGCGGCCGCGCCGTCCGCACGCGCGTGGGCCACTCGTTCATCAAGGCAGTCATGGCCGAGGAAGGTGCCGTGTTCGGCGGCGAGCACTCTGCCCACTTCTACTTCCGCGACTTCTGGAACGCAGACACCGGGATGCTCGCAGCAATGCACGTGCTCGCTGCCCTCGGGGAGCAGGACGGACCGCTGTCCGAGCTCGGCCGCGAGTACGAGCCGTATGTCTCCTCCGGTGAGATCAACTCCGAAATCGAGGACAAGGCCGGCGCCGTTGAGCGCGTCCGCACCGACTTTGCCGCCGAGGACATCACCGTGGACACCATGGACGGCAGCACCTTCACCGCAAATGACGGCAGCTTCTGGTTCAACCTGCGCCCGTCCAACACGGAACCATTCCTCCGCCTGAACGTGGAAGCAACGGACCGGTCCACGATGGAACGCGTCCGCGACCGCGTGCTCTCCAATGTCAGGCGCTAAGCCGGAAGTGGCCCGCGAAGCCATGGAAACCGACGGCCCGGTGGCGGTGGCTTCGTGGCGGAATTCCGTTCCGGAGGCCTCGGCCACGGACCTGGAAAACCTGCTGGGCACTGGCGTCGGCGCAGCCCAGGAACAGCTTGAGCGAAATGGCGGCTTCCTGCCATTCGCACTGGTGGTGGAGAACGACGGCGAAGTCCGCCTCGTGGCCGTTACCCCGGCTGATGCCCAGGACGGCTCCGACGCTGACTTCGACGCGGACACGATGATCAGCGACCTCACCGAGCTGCTTCGGCAGAACCGGGCTGATTTCCGCGCGGCCGCTATTGTCTGCGACATCCTCTTGATCGAGGAGGATACAGATGCCATCCATGTAGCTGCTGAACATCGCGATGGATCAGTTTTCGCCGCGGTCCTCCCCTACGCCGCCAACACCGGGACCCACGAGTGGGAGTTTGGCCAGCTCGCCGCTGACACCAGCGAACCCACCGTCTGGGTGGACTAGACCGCGCCCCGGTTGCCATGAAAATCAACGCCTTCGCAGATGTCAGCCTCCGGGCGCTGATGGTCCTGGCCGCCGCGCCCGGGGGCACCCTCCTGACTACACAGAACATCGCCGATGCCGTGGGCACTCCGTACAACCACGTGAGCAAGGCGATGGCCAAGCTGCGGACACTGGGCCTGATCGACGTTGAGCGCGGCAGGTCGGGAGGATCACGGCTCAGCTCCGCTGGCCGCCGGGCAACGGTGGGCCAGGTCCTGCGGGACCTTGACACCCGGACGGACGCGACCGATTGCGTCGCGCCGGGCGGCGACTGCCCGCTGATCCACGAATGCAGGCTTCGCGCCGCGCTGGCCCGTGCCCGTGAAGCGTTTTACCGGGAACTTGATGCAGTGGTTGTGGCCGAACTTCCCGGCTCGCGGCAGATGGCACCCGTCTTCCAGATGATCGGCCTGCGCGCCGGCCTGTAGCCCCGCGCCGCGCCCACCTCCCCGCCAATTTGATTCCCACTTCTACGAGGTGTAGAACTTGAGTTACGAATATACGCATTTCAAATGTAAGTATTCACATTGACCGGGCGCAACCCCGGACCCTATCGCAGGAGTACACATGCTCTCGGACAAATCCCGCCCCGTCATAGAAGCCACACTGCCGCTCGTCGGTTCCCGGATCGGCGCCATCACTCCCAAGTTCTATGCACGGCTGTTCGCCGCCCACCCGGAACTGTTGGATGGCCTGTTCAGCCGCTCCAATCAGCGCTCGGGCGACCAGCAGCAGGCGCTGGCCGGAAGCATCGCCGCTTTCGCCACGCACTTGGTCAACAACCCGGACACCCTCCCCGAAACCGTACTGTCCCGTATCGCCCACCGGCACGCATCGCTCGGCATCAGTGAGCCCCAGTACCAGGTGGTCTATGAGCACCTCTTCGCGGCCATCGCGGAGGATCTGGCCGAGGTCATCACCCCGGAGATCGCCGAAGCTTGGACCGAAGTTTACTGGCTGATGGCCGACGCCCTGATCAAGCTCGAAAAGGGCCTCTACGCAGCACAGGCCAACGGCAAGATGTGGACGCCATGGAAGGTTGCCTCAAAGAACCATGCCGGTATCGGCTCCATGACCTTCACCCTGGAACCCGCAGACGACACACCGGTCACACCCGCCCTGGCCGGCCAGTACGTCAGCGTCAAGGTCCAACTCCCCGACGGCCTGCGCCAGGTCCGGCAGTACTCACTTTCGGGCGATGCAGGCACGAGCCGCAGCTTCACCACCAAGCTCGACGACGGCGGCGAGGTCTCCCCTGTGCTGCACAACGCCGTCGAGGTTGGCGACGTCCTGGAGATTTCGAATCCCTACGGCGAGATCACCCTGAAGGGTGGCGACGGCCCGGTGGTCCTGGCATCGGCCGGCATCGGCTGCACGCCCACGGCGTCGATCCTCCGGTCCCTTGCCGAGTCGGGCTCGGACCGGCAGGTGCTGGTGCTGCACGCGGAAAGCACGCTGGACAGCTGGGCATTGCGCGGTCAGATGACGGATGACGTCGAACGCCTGGACAGTGCTGACCTGCAGCTGTGGCTTGAAGAGCCACGCGACGGGACCAACACAGGCTTTATGTCCCTGCGTGAAGTGGACCTGCCCGCCAACGCGTCGCTGTACCTCTGCGGGCCGCTGCCGTTCATGAAGCACATCCGCAACGAGGCCATCAACGCCGGCATCCCGGCCACGAGCATCCACTACGAGGTCTTCGGCCCAGACATCTGGCTCGCTTCCTGACGGCGGATACTTCCTGGCGTCAGAAGCGCGAAAGGACACATAAGTCCCGGTGCTTAAGTGTCCTTTCGCGCATCCGAGGGGCCAGAAGTGTCCGTTCGCGCAGAGTACGACGGCGGCCCCGCACCTTTCTTGCAAAGGTGCGGGGCCGCCGTCGTACTTTCTGGAACCTCAGCCCAGGCGGGACTTCAGGCTGGCAAACTCGGACTGCAGTGCCTCGGGGAGGGAATCGCCGAAGTTGGCGTACCACTCCTCGATGGATGCGAGCTCGGTGGCCCATTCTGCCGGGTCGACGCGGACAGCTTCTTCGACCTGTGCGGGCGTCATATCCAGGCCCTTAAGGTCGATGGATTCGCCCGTGGGGACAAAGCCGATCGGCGTCTCGACGGCGTCTGCCTTGCCTTCGAGGCGCTCGATGGCCCACTTAAGGACGCGGGCGTTATCGCCGAAGCCAGGCCAGGCGAAGCCTCCCTCGGCCGTGCGGCGGAACCAGTTGACCAGGAAGATCTTGGGCAGGCGTTCCGGGTTGCCTTTGGCGGACAGGTTGACCCAGTGGTTCAGGTAGTCTCCGGCGTCGTAGCCCATGAAAGGCAGCATGGCCATGGGATCGCGGCGAACCACGCCCACTGCCCCGGCTGCCGCGGCAGTGGTCTCGGAGGACAACGTGGAACCCATGAAGATGCCGTTTGACCAGCTGCGGGCCTCAGTCACCAGGGGGATGGTGGTCTTGCGGCGGCCGCCGAACAGGATCGCGGAAAGCTCCACTCCGTCCGGGTTGTTGTACTCCTCGGCCAGCATGTCGATCTGGTCGATCGGCGTGCAGAAGCGCGAGTTTGGGTGGGCTGCCGGCTTATCGGAGTCCGAGGTCCAGGAATTGCCCTTCCAATCGGTCAGGTGAGCGGGCACTTCCTCAGTCATGCCCTCCCACCACACGCCGCCGTCGTCGGTCAGTGCGACGTTGGTGAAGATGCTGTTGCCCTTGGCGATGGCGCGCATCGCATTAGGGTTGGTGCCCCAGCCAGTGCCCGGGGCAACGCCGAAGAGGCCGGCCTCGGGATTGACGGCGCGGAGTTCGCCTTCCTTGCCGAACCGCATCCAGGTGATGTCGTCGCCCAGGGTTTCCACCTTCCAGCCCTCGATGGTGGGATCGAGCAGTGCGAGGTTGGTCTTGCCGCAGGCGGACGGGAAGGCAGCCGAGACGTAATATGTCTTCTGCTCCGGGGACGTCAGCTTCAGGATGAGCATGTGCTCGGCCAGCCAGCCTTCGTCGCGGGCCATCACGGAGGCGATGCGGAGGGCGTAGCACTTCTTGCCCAGCAGCGCATTGCCGCCGTAGCCGGAACCAAAGGACCAGATGGAGCGCTCCTCGGGGAAGTGCACGATCCACTTGTCCGGGTTGCACGGCCACGGCACGTCGGCCTGGCCGGCGTCGAGCGGCGCACCCAGGGAGTGCAGGGCCGGCACGAAGAAGGCGTCGGTCTCGGTGATCCGGTTCAGGACGTCGGTGCCGATGCGGGCCATGATGCGCATCGAGGCAACCACGTAGGCGCTATCGGTGATCTCGACGCCGAACTTGGGATCTTCGGCATCCAGGTGGCCCATGACGAACGGGATCACGTACATGGTGCGGCCGTGCATGGAGCCGCCGAACAATCCGCGCAGCTTCTGCTTCATCTCGACCGGGGCCATCCAGTTATTTGTGAAGCCGGCGTCGCGCTCCTTCTCGGAGCAGATGAAGGTCTGCTCTTCCACGCGGGCTACGTCCGCGGGATCAGAGAATGCAGCGAAAGAGTTAGGGAAGAGCTCCTGGTTCAGGCGCGTCAGCGTCCCTGCCGCCACGAGTTCGTCAGTGAGACGCGTATTTTCCTCTTCGGTACCATCAACCCAGTGGATGCGGTCCGGCTGAGTAAGTTCAGCAACCTCTTCGACCCATGCCAGCAAGCCAGCATGCGTGGTGGGTGCTTTCTCAAGCAGCGGCAGTCTTGCGAGATCGCCCATTGCGGTTCCCTTCCTCGGGTTCATCGGTGTGGACTAAATGCTATTGGCCACCAGGGGCCCCAAGCTGGACCAACTGTGCACGTTGGTGAGCGTTTGAACCGAAAACCGCGCAAATTCAAGGAAAAAGCGGACAACTTGCCGGAATTAAGTGACGAAGCTCACCTAGACCGGTCTAGTCGGCTAGATTACAGGCTTCCCGATTTGGAACTCCGGGCCTCCCTCGCGTAAAGTAATTCGAGGTTCGGGGAGCAAGAAACTCCGCGAAACGCAAGATGCGCCCATAGCTCAGCTGGATAGAGCGTCTGTCTACGGAACAGAAGGCCGGGGGTTCGAATCCCTCTGGGCGCACAGAGCAAGGCCCGTATCGGTTCGCCGATACGGGCCTTTTGTCATTAAGTTACGCATTTCTGCAGTCGCCGGATTGACGACGGCGGCACTCCCCGCCTCAAAGGAGGCGGGCGTAGGCTGGACGAATGACGCCTGCAACGCTGCAACGTGAATTCGATGTCATTGTGATTGGCGCCGGTGCCGTGGGGGAAAACGTCGCCGACCGGGTGGTCCAGGGCGGCCTGACGGCGGTCCTCGTTGAAGCCGAACTGGTGGGCGGCGAATGCTCATACTGGGCCTGCATGCCATCCAAAGCCCTGCTCCGCCCCGGCACCGCCCTGCACGGCGCACAGGCCGTACCCGGCGCAGCGGAAGCCGTCACCCTGACACTGGATGCAGCGGCAGTCCTGAAGCGCCGGGACTATTTCACCGCAAACTGGCAGGACGACAGCCAGGTGAAGTGGCTGGAAGATACCGGAATTGAGCTGCTCCGCGGCCACTGCTGGATCACCGCACCACACACCGTTGAAGTAGCCGGGCTGGACGGCAACACTTATGAGCTCAAGGCGCGTCACGCCGTCGTCCTCGCCACCGGCTCCACGCCAACCACACCTTCCATCAACGGCCTGGCGGACCTTCAGGTCTGGGGCACACGCGAAGCCACCTCGGCCAAGGAGGTACCGGAGCGCCTGGCTGTGATCGGCGGCGGCGTCGCGGGCAGCGAGTTGGCGCAGGCATTCGCACGCCTGGGCTCGGACGTGACGCTGGTGGCCAGGAGCGGCCTGCTGGGCACGTTCCCCGCGGAGGCCAGCAAACTTGTAGTCGCGGGGCTGCGCGCGGACGGCGTGGCGGTCCGCCTCAACACATCCACCGAGAGTGTCCGGGAAAACGACGACGGCACGTTCACCCTGACACTTCAGGACCCGACGGCGGACGGCCGCACAACCGTCATTGCAGACAAGGTCCTCGTTTCAACAGGCCGGCATCCCGCCCTCGAAGGCCTCGGCCTGGAAAGCCTGGGTTTCGAGGCGCAGCACGGACAGCCGCTGAAACTCACCACAGACTCCACTGGACTAGTCCAGGGCCTCCCGGACGTCCCGGGCACCCCGAACGTTCAGGGCGAGGAGGGCTCGGATGGAGTGGATCCCTGGCTCTACGCTGTTGGCGACGCCGCCGGCAGCAACTTTTTCACCCACCAGGGCAAGTACGAGGCCCGCGCTACCGGCGACGCCATCGCAGCCCGCGCCAAGGGTGAACTCCGCGGCACCCCAAAGCCCTGGAGCCGCTACGCCCACACCGCAAACCAGCATGCCGTTCCCAGCGTGGTGTTCACCGACCCCGAACTGGCGGCCGTGGGGCGCACAGTGGAACAGGCGAAGCGGGACGGCTACAACGTGTCGTCCGTGGAACTGCCCATCGAGGTATCAGGATCTTCCCTGCACTCCGAACACTACGAAGGCTGGGCGCAACTGGTGGTGGACGAGGACCGCCGAGTCCTGCTCGGCGCCACGTTCGCCGGCCCGGACGTGGGTGAACTGCTGCACGCCGCCACCATCGCAGTGGTGGGCGAGGTCCCGCTGGAGCGGCTGTGGCATGCGGTGCCGTCGTTTCCCACCGTCAGCGAGGTGTGGCTGCGGCTCCTGGAGAAGTACGGCTTGTAGTCGGGGCCGCAAGTGTCCGTTCGGGCTGGTTTGCTCCCCTGCGCCACTCTGCCTTCTATTTGAACTGACCAGTCAGTTCAGTTAGACTTGGGACGGACATACCCCGTCGAAAGGCCATTCTTGCTCTCCGTACAGCAGCTCCATGTGAAAGGCCGGCGCGACGATTTGCTCCCGCCCACCTCTCTGCGGGTCGGCCGGGGTGAGCTCCTCCTCGTCACCGCCGAACGCCAGGACCAGCGGACAGCCCTCGCCCTGACCATCAGCGGGCGCATGAAACCCACTGGCGGCCGGATCTCGTGGGACGCCAACGAACGCACCAAATCCCTCAGGCTCGCGAGCGCCCTGGTGGATTCCCCCAATGTGAATGAGCCCGAGCAGCACCTCAGCGTCCGGGACCTTGTCACCGAGGACCTCGTGCTGATCCCCCGCCGCTACCGGGGCGCGCTGCTCAGCAAGCCTTGGCTCAAGGTCAACAGTTTCGAGGACATCGCGGACTTGTGGACTGAGCAGCTGGCCCCGGACCGGCGCATTGAACTGCTGACAGCCCTGGCCCTCGCCAACCCGCACACCGATCTCCTGGTGGTGGACTCCCCCGACAGGCACGGTGCGCACTCCGCGGACTGGCTCCCGCGGCTTGAGGAGCTGGCGTACGACGCCGGCCGGCCGCTCGCCGTCGTCGTCACCGTTACTTCGCTCCCGACAGGGTGGACGCGGCCGGCCGCGGTGATCGGCAACGCCTTCCCCGACGCCGACGAAGCACCCGATGCGCCGGCTCTCACAGACGAAGAAACCGAATCCCTCCTACTTGAAACTGAGGATGCCAAGTGACCGTGCTGCGGCTGGCCCGTTCCGAACTCAAGCGGATGACCGGCGGGTTGCTGCCAAAGCTGACCATCCTGGCCCTGATCATGGTGCCGCTCCTGTACGGGGCCGTGTACCTGTACGCCAACTGGAATCCCTACGGGAACCTGAACCAGATCGAGGCCGCCCTGGTGGTTGAAGACACCGGCGCCACGTCCAGCGACGGCACCGGGCTCCAGGCGGGCAAGAAAGTGGCTGACGGCCTCGTGGAGGGCAACGTTTTCAACTGGCAGGGGGTCCCCACGGCGGCTGAGGCCGATGCAGGGGTCAGCAGCGGCAAGTACGCGTTTGCGCTGAAGATCCCGGCGGAGTTCTCGGCGAACCTGGTCTCCCCCGGCAGCTTCGACTCAGCCAGCCAGGCGATGCTGAACGTCACCACCAACGATGCCAACAACTATCTGCTGAGCACCATCGTGGACAAACTGACCACCGCGGTGCACACAACTGTGGCCAAGGAAGTGGGCGAAGAGACGGCGAACCAGCTGCTCACCGGCTTCGGCACCATCCACGCCCAGATGCTCAAGGCCGCAGACGGCGCCGGGCAGGTGGCGGACGGCGTGGCAACCCTCCGCGACGGGACGGTCACCCTGCATACGGGCACCAGCGAGCTCAGCGCTGGAGCCGGCGAGCTCTACAACGGGCAGCTGAAATTGCGTGACGGCGCCAATCAGCTGACCGACGGCGCCGGGCAGCTCAGCAGCGGGCTCTCCGTCCTGAAAGAGACGACCGCCATGCTGCCCACCGACACCCGGACCCTGGCCAACGGCGCGGCCCAGGTGGCCGCGGGGAATGCGCAGCTGAACACCAAGGTCCAGGACGTCGTCACCCAGCTCGATGCCGCGGACCAAGGACTCCGGACGCGCGTGATCGAATCGAATGCCCGCCTGGTCGCCTCCGAAGTGATCACCCAGGTGCAGGCAGACAAAATCCTGGCCGACTTCGATACGGTGGCAGCCTCCAGCCCCGTGGCCGCGGCGAAAACCCGGATCCAGACCGACGCCACCCAGATCCAGCAGCTCGCGGACGGCTCCGAAGCCGTGAGCGTCGGCGCAGCCCAGCTGGCCACGGCCACCCCTGCGCTGAAGGACGCCGTTGTTCAGGCCTCCGGTGGCGCAGACCAACTCCATACCGGGGCGGCCACGCTGGCCACCGGCGAGCAGTCTGCGCTGGACGGCACCGGGCACCTCGTCCAGGGAGCGCAAACGCTCGACGCCGGCGCGGGGCAGCTTGAGGCGGGGGCCGCCACCGCAGCTGACGGCTCACGGACGTTGGCCGACGAAATTGCCAAGGGAGCCGGCCAGGTGCCCAACCCGGACGATTCGCAGAAGAGCAGCCTCTCAGAGGTGATTGCTGATCCGGTTGCGGTCAGCAACGTCTCGCAGGCAAAGGCGGACTCCTACGGTGCCGGGCTGGCACCGTTCTTCCTGACGCTCGCCTTGTGGATCGGCATCTTCATGCTGGTCCAGGCGATGCGGCCCATCACCCAGCGGGCCCTGGCGTCGAACGCCCCGGCCTGGAAGATCGCCGTCGGCGGATGGCTTCCGTTCCTGGCCGTTTCGGTGGTGCAGGCGAGCCTGCTGACCCTCGTGGTGGATCTGGCGCTGGGCCTCAACCCCGCTCATCCGGTGCTGATGTGGCTGTTTATGCTGGCCGCGGCCATGGCCTTCAGCGCCATCATCCAAGGCATCGTGGCGCTGCTGGGGTCACCCGGCAAGCTGGTGGTGCTGATCCTGCTGGTGCTACAGCTGGTGTCCTCGGGCGGCACGTTCCCCTGGCAGACCACCCCGCAGCCTCTCCATGTTGTCCACGAAATCCTGCCCATGGGCTACGTGGTCACGGGGATGCGGCACCTCATCTACGGCGCGGAGCTGTCCGGGATCGTGCCCACTGTCCTGGGGCTGCTCGGCTACACATTGCTGGGCGCGGCGATGTCCACGTTTGCTGTCCGGAAGCACAAGTACTGGACCCTCAAGACGCTCAAGCCGGAGATCGCGGTATGAGCCAGCCGGTTCCCGGAGCTGGGGTGTCTGATCCTGGTGTGCACGATCCTGCCGTCACTGATCCCGGCGGGCACGATCCTGTTGACCATGTTCCCGCCGCGCCCGAGCCGGCCATGCATGGGCCAGCCGAGAAGAAACTCCGCCCGGCCCGGACCAACGCCACCCGGCAGAAGCTCTTCGACGCATCCATGGAGCTGATCGGCCAGCGTGGCGCAGCTGGCGTCACCGTGGATGAGATCGCCGCGGCGGCGGGTGTCTCCAAGGGCACCGTCTACTACAACTTCGGCAGCAAGTCGGACCTGATCGCGCAGCTGCTGCGGCACGGCGTGGACATCCTGAAGGCACGCCTGATCAGCGAGGCCAGGCAGCCCGGCTCCGATCCGCTCGTGTCCATGGAGGCAATGATCGGCCAGGCCATGGATTTTATGGCCGATTACCCATCCTTCGCCCGTTTGTGGGTGAGCGAAAACTGGCGGACTCCCAGCGAATGGCGGGACACGTTCGCGGTGCTCCGGGCTGAACTCCTGGCAGTGATCGGCGCGGCCATAGAGAGCGTGGCTGCCGTCTATCCGGTGGACGAAACGATCTCGCGGGGCAGCCTGGAAACGGCGATCTTTGGCGCCTGCTTTGTGGTGGGGCTGGACCGGCAGACCTACAACCCCGAACGCACCCGTGACCAAAGCGTTGCAGCAATTATGGCAATCATGCGCGGCTATGTCGTGAAGTAGCAGGATGATTGAACACATGCGCCACATGGGTAACAGCGGGAAGTTCGCCGTGATCGCGGCTGTCGCCGCCCTGGGCATGCTGGTGCTCACCGCCATCACCCTGGAGGAAGCCGTGATGGTCACGTTCCTGGGCCTGGTTGCGCTGGCCTACGTGGCGGCCATAGCGGAGGTCCTGGCCCGCGGGCGCCGCTTTGTGCTGGTGGCCACCGCTGCGGGTTCCAGCTTCACCATTGCCTTCTCCCTGGCCTTCGTCAGCACCTGGGAATTGGCCTTCGCCGAGCAATCATCATTCTTCGGCACACCGCTCCCCACCGGGGATCCGGACAACTATTTCTACTGGGGTGCAGCCTCAGCAGTTGCCACCCTCGTGTTCCTCTTCCTTGGCACCGTCTGGCCCGCGGGAAGGCGTCCGGGAACGGTGAAACGGAAGCCCTCACCGGCCAAGCGGCGGCCCGCGTCCGGCGCAGGAGGGCCCGCTGGGCGGCGCCCGGCAGCCGGGGGCACTGCCACACGGACCGCGGCCACAGCTCAGCGCGCGTCAGGGACCCGCGCACCCGCCCGGATGCCAGCCTCGGCAGCCAAGCGGCCGTCGTCGTCCGCTTCCCCGGTCCGCAAGCCGGCACCCAAGCCGGGCACCACAACGGGCGCCAAACCGGCACCCCGCCGCTGACTTAGCCGCAGACCGCGCCGGCCTCGGCCAGCGAGTACCGCCGTCGCCACTCCTCCCAGGAGGAGCAGCCCGCCAGCCAGTTCAGCCGGCGTCGGGACCTCCCCCAGTGCCAGCCAGGCAGCGCTCATGCCCACCACGGGAACCAGCAGGGTGAAAGGCACCACGGCCGACGACGGGTAGCTGGCCAGGAGCCGGTTCCAGATTCCGTACCCCACCAGCGATGCGAAAATGGCCGTGTACAGCGCACTCAGGACCGTGGCCGGCTGGAGGTCTGCCAGGGTGCTGAACACCGCCTCCGGGCCGTCCACCAGCAGCGACAGTCCGGCGAGGGGAAGGGGCACTACTGCTCCGGACCAGACCACCAGCCCCAGCCCGGAGGCGGCCTTGGCCTGCCGAGCAATGACGTTCCCGGCAGCCCAGGACAGCGCGGCTCCCAGGACGATGATGAGCGGCAGCAGCGGGGCCACGGCACTGCGGCCGACGGCTACCACGGTCAGGCCCGCAACGCCGAGAACGACGCCGGCCAGTTGGCTCCGGCTGGGCCGCTCGCGCAGTAAGCCGGCAGCCAGAAGCACCGTGAGCAGTACCTGCGCCTGGAGGACCAGGGAGGCCAGCCCTGCCGGCATGCCCAGCGCCATGGCCAGGTAGAGGAGGCCGAACTGGCCCGCGCTCATAAAGACGCCGACGCCGACGATCGCCTTCCAGCTGACGTCCGGCTTCCTGATGAAGAAAATCCAGGGGAAGACCACGAGGAGGAACCGCAGGGCCACAAACAGCAGCGGCGGAACCTCCCCGCCGTTCGCATGAAGGCCGACATCGATGGCCACGAAGTTCAGGCCCCAAAGGACGGCGACGAGGGCGGCAAGGAGGGAGTGGCGGAGGTTCACGGTCCCACTCTCGCAGAAGAACAGATGAAGCACCAGCGTTGAATTTTGCGTCACATCATGTACGTTTGCTTCATGATTGAGATCGGTTCGCTCCGGGCATTGGCTGCGATTGAACAACACGGTTCGGTCATAGCGGCCTCGGAGGTAATGGGCTTCAGTCCTTCGGCCGTCTCCCAGCAGATCAAGAAGCTGGAGAAGCAGACCGGGTTCCCCGTCCTGGAGCGCCGCGGCCGCGGCGTGCTGCTGACCGAGCGCGGGCTCACCCTGGCAGCCTACGGCCGGCGCATCCTGTCGGAGCTCGAGGAACTGGAATCCACCCTCTTGGCGGATCCGACCAAACCCTCAGGGCGCCTCAAGGTTGTTTCCTTTTCCACCGCCTGCCGGGGCCTGGTGGGGCCGTTGCTGGGACGGCTGGCTTCATCCGGAGCGGAGCTGGAGATCAGCGTACTGGCGGAGGACCCGCGGGAAGCGGTGGCGCGGGTGGCCAACGGGGAGGCGGATCTGGGTGTGGTCCACAACTGGAACTCTGTCCCGCTGGTGATACCGGAGCACATGGCGCTCGACTGGCTGTGCGAGGACGTTGCGGACGTTCTGGTGCACCGCGACCATGCGCTGGCCGGACGCAGCCAGGTGGAACCGGCCGACCTCGTCGACGAACGGTGGATCAGCACACCGCACGGCGCCATCTGCAACGAGGCCCTGCTGCGGATCTTCGCTGATCGAGGCCGGGTGCCGGACATCCGGGTCTACGATCCTGACTTTTCAACCCACATCGCCCTGGTGGAGCAGGGGGCCGTGGTTGCGCTGGTCCCCCGCCTCGGCCGGCCTGCGCTGCCTGCGGACGTCGTCGCCCTGCCCCTGGTCAACCCCATGCAGGTCAGGCAGGTGGGCATCGTGTACCGCCGGACCATGGCGGCCAGCCCGGGCATCCAGCACGTCGCCGGACTGCTGCGCGAGGTCGCCGCTACGCGCGGAGTTGCCGGGTCCCCTGCGGTCAGTGGCCTCGCGGGACCTTGAACTTGGTCAGCCGGGCGTCCTGCCCATCCAACTCGGCCCAGGACTTTTCCGTTTCCAGCACCGTGAGGGCGCTGGTGGGGTAGCGGGTGGCGGCGTCCATGTAGGCGTCGTGGTTTGAGTCGCGTGAGGCCAGGTGCATGGCGAGGTCCTGGACGCCAGGCATGTGCGAGATCAGCATCAGCGTGGTCACGGTGTCAGGCACATGGTTGACCACGGCGAGCATCCGCAGCGCAGAGGCCGCGTAGAGGCCGTCCTCAAGTTTCGGCGTCGGGGCCTTGTCCCCCAGCTCGGAGCACACCCAGGTGCAGGTCTGGCGGGTGCGGAGCGCGCTGGAACACAGGATGAAGTCCGGGAGGATACCGTGCTTGACCAGCCACTTGCCGGCCAGGGGCGCCTCGCGGTGGCCCCGTTCCTCCAGCGGCCGCTCATGATCCGCCACGCCTCCGGGCCAGTCAGCCTTGGAATGCCGCATGATCACCAGGCGTTTGATGTGGTGGTCGCTCATCCCCCAAGCCTAGACCCGCAGGACCCACGGCGCCGCCGTCGAGCAACAGCCGCGGAGGCCAACACTCGCGGGTCCCGAACGCACAAAAGCGGAATTGCGCGTAGTGCCGCATCGCCGGGGCCCACGCCGCCAGGGTTCCCTGGCCGAGCTTGCGAGGCTAGTGAGGCGGTACGAGCGCAGGCGCAGAGGGGTCGTGCCGCCTTTTCGCGGTACGGAAGTAAGGACTAGATCGAGTATTCCGGAGCGGCCCAGACAATCACTTCGGGATGCTCGTAGAAGCGGTAGCCCTGGCCGCGGACGGTGCGGACGGTGTTGGCGAGACGGCCCAGCTTGGAGCGGAGCCGGCGGATGTGGACGTCGATGGTGCGCTCGTTCGGGACTTCCTCGGCGTTGCGCCACAGGCCCTCAAGCAGCTCATCGCGACCAACCGTGCGGGTACCGTTTTCCACCAGGTAGTTCAGGAGCTCAAATTCCTTGAAGGTCAGGTTCAGGGACTCGCCGTCAAGGTGGACTTCGCGGCGGGCAAGGTCGATCAGGACGCCGGACGGACGCGGGTCCTGGGGCTGCTGAAGCCGGGCAGTCTCGGTGCGCTTCTGTGCATTCACGGTGGGGTCACCAAAGGTGGACCGGACGACGTCGAGCGCGGAACCGGGGGTGCCGGCCGGGGCCACGGCAACGGCGGCGTAGCTTTCGGCGCCGGTCACGAGTGACTGTGCGTAAGTGCGGATTTCCTGGGCAAGCTTGGCAATGGAGGTGCCGGCAGCCGCTGCGGTTTCCTCGTCGATGCCCATGTAGAGGACAAATCCACGGGCAACGGTGTCGTTGGCGACCGGCCGCCCGGCGTTTGGACCAGCGATAACCGGGGTGGGCGCGGTAAGCGGTGCGGCTTCGGCAGGCTGGACAGCGCGGAGCTGGCCGTAGGAATTTGGATTGTAGCCTTGCGGTGCGTAGCCGGGGGCAGGAAAGCTGGCGCCGGGGGCTGCCGGGACGAATGCCGGCCGGGCGCCGAAGCCTTGGCGGAGGCCGGAGGCCTGGCCCGCCTTGCCTGCGTTACGGACGGAGATATGGACGTATCCGGATGCAACTGACATGAATGCTTACCTCAATGTGAATGGCCGTCATCGCGGCTCGAATGCTGAATTTCCCCGCAATGAGATCTGGGGAGGGCGCCCTACGCTGGGCTTGGGGCGCTGGGCTTGGGGGCGAATGCCTAGGAACTCCGCGGGGTCTGAAGGTCAGGCGTGCATTCGACAACAGCGCATGTCGGCAGCAGCGGATGTGCTGGGCCAATATTCTGCGGCTGCAGGTGCTGTTGAGTTCTTGTTCACAATTCAAAGTGTGCAACGTAACAATGAGAACTTGCAAGTAACAATGGGTGCGTTGTCCCGCATAGTGAGACAGAATGCGGATTTGTGTCATGGATCACCATTCTTATATGACGACAAATTAGCGGCTGCTGTCCGTCGAAGGTGTGCAAATAGCCTATTTTGGCGAACAATGTTCGTCCATTCGCGGTGTTAAGTCCTTGAAATTCACCGCAGTATGGCTTCCTGAAATTGCTTGCTGCCTTTTGCCGCCTGTCCAGCGGAAACGGCTCCAGCCCGTGCATTAGCTGCACCCATCTCTCAGCACCCAGCTCGCGAGGCTGGGATTCACAGCGTGCGCACAGGAACCCCATAGCGCGGGCTAACTCAATAACCGGAGAGTTGTCCCATGGCCACTTCGCACTCCATGACCAACAACCTTCCGCGACTGACCCACCCGGACGGCTCCCCCATCCGTGCCCTGGTGGTTGACGACGAACCCAGCCTCTCCGAACTGATGAGCATGGGGCTGCGCATGGCCGGCTGGTCTGTTGCCGTTGCCGCCGATGGCCCCGAGGCCGTGAAGCTCGCCAAGGAGTTCCGCCCGGACGTCCTGGTACTGGACGTGATGCTGCCGGGCTTCGACGGCGTTGAGCTGCTGGGCAGGATCCGCGCCTTCGCCCCGGAGGTGCCTGCGCTTTTCCTGACCGCCAAGGACGCCGTCCAGGACAGGATCCTGGGCCTCGCGGCCGGCGGGGACGACTACGTGACCAAGCCGTTCAGCATGGAGGAGGTCCTGCTGCGGCTGCACCGCCTGGTCCAACGGTCCGGCGTTGCCGCGATGGACACAGCCGAACTTGTGGTGGGCGATCTTGTCCTCAACATCGACACCCGCGAAGTGACCCGTGCGGGCGATGACCTCCAGCTCACGGCCACCCAGTTCGAACTGCTCCGGTACCTCATGGAGAATCCTAAACGCGTCATCAGCAAGGCCCAGATCCTTGACCGCGTCTGGAATTACGACTTCGGCGGCCAGGCCAACATCGTGGAACTCTACATCTCATATCTGCGAAAGAAAGTGGATGCCGTCCATCCGCCCATGATCCACACTGTGCGCGGCGCCGGATACGTCATCAAGCCGGCGGACTAGGCCGTGTCCTCACCGCGAGCAAGCCCAGCACCGGCCCGGAGCTGGCTGAAACCTGACACGTGGCACCTGCGCACGCGACTGATCCTGTTGGCCATGGCGCTGCTGGTGGCCATCTGCGGCGCTGTGGGCCTGTTCAGTTACGCTTCCATGGACTCCTTTCTGACCGGCCAGCTGGATGAACAACTGAGCCAGGCCGCCAAACTCTCGAACGGTCCCGGCCGTCCGGGTTTGGGCGGATTCAACGCCCGGACAGACCCGCTCGACGCCCGCGGGCAGAGCGTAGGAACGCTGAATGCGCGTATTCTGGACGGCCAGATCCCCAGCGGCGGCTTCCTGAACTCGGACACCGCACGCCTGGCACTCGACGCGGAAGACAAGCAAACCCTGCTGGCGCTGACCCGGACCGGCTTTCCTGTGGACCGTTCGCTGTCCAACGGGGATTACCGGATTGTGGCCGTGGACACCGGCTACGGCGATGTCCTGGTAACGGGACTTCCGCTCGCTGCCAAGGAGAGCACGCTGACGTCGCTGGTCTGGACTTTTGTGTTCGTTTCCCTTGGCGGCCTGTCGCTGATCGGACTGGCAGGAACCGTGCTCATCCGGCGCACCATGAAGCCGTTGGAGCAGCTTTCCGAGGTGGCAACCCGGGTGGCCCGGCTCCCGCTGGATGCGGGCGAGGTGGCACTCGCGGTGCGCGTCCCGGCGTCGAACTCCAACCCGGAACCGAAGTGGGCAGCGTAGGACACGCCCTCAATCTGATGCTGGATAACGTCGCCAACGCACTCGAGGCGCGGCAGCGGAGCGAGACCAAGGTGAGGCAGTTCGTTGCGGACGCGTCGCACGAACTGCGCACCCCGCTGACCGCCATCCGCGGGTACACGGAGCTGATGCGGATGACCGAGGACTTCACGCCGGACGGCCGAAAATCCCTGGCGCGGGTCCAGAGCCAGTCCGAACGCATGACCACCCTGGTGGAGGACCTGCTCCTGCTGGCCCGGCTCGATGAGGGGCAGCCCCTGAAACTCACCGAAGTTGATCTCACCCAACTCGTCATCGAAACCGTCAGTGACGAGAAAGTCATAGCCCCGGGCCACCACTGGCGCCTTGAACTGCCTGACGAACCGCTCGCCGTCACCGGTGACGCGTCCCAATTGCGTCAGGTGCTGGTCAACCTGCTCTCGAATGCGCGCAAGCACACGCCGCCCGGGACCACCGTGGTCACCGCCGTTACGAGGTCTGCCGATGGCAGCGCAGCGGTGACTGTAACGGACGACGGCGGCGGCATCCCTGCGGAGTTCGTGGACCATGTTTTCTCCCGGTTTGCCCGCGCAGACGCGGCCCGCAAGGGCACGGCACCGACCTCGGGCGCCGGGGCGTCGGAGGGCACCAGCGGCCTGGGCCTGTCCATTGTCCAGTCCATCATGGAGGCGCACGGCGGGAACGTGGAAGTGACATCGCGGGCCGAGCGGACAGAGTTCGCCTTGCTCCTCCCCGCCGGTGCGGTGGCGCAACCAGCCGAAGCGCGAGGACAGCAAGGCGACACACCGTCGTCGTGATTCCTGTTACCAAAATGTGACTTAAGCGTCCAGCTCCTGTACCGTCGAACAGGTGCGGATCCCGTTCGGGCCGCATATCCGGATGACGCCAAGCTCTGCCGCTTCCCGGATTCCGATTTCAGAGGCAGAGGCGGGGGACCCACCGTCCCGGGCACCAAGTGCCCTTTGGGGTTAAGCCAACACGTGATTGTGCCGTGTGGCCGGATGCCCTTATCCGAACCCGACAGCTAACTCCGCAGGTGTGAGAGGCGATCCATCATGTCTGAATTCAAGGTAGAAACACGCCCGCAGGGCGACCCAGAGTCCAACAGCCACCGCAAGCAGACCCGCGTCGGTGCAGCAATGTCCCCACTGTCCAAGGCGGCCCGGATTCCCTCCGTGGGCCAGCGCGTCGCCGTGTTTGCGACGGCGTGCGCCCTCCTGGTCGGCGTCAGCGCCGCAGCACACGCTTCCGAATCCGCGTCGCTTGCAGCCAGCGCGGACCAGTCCGCCGAAGAAGCCAGCGCCCAGTCGAAGCTGAGCTTCGAAGCAGCCCAGATCCAGACCCCGGCCGCCCCGGAAGCTGCACCGGCCGAGATCAACGTGGCGCCCCAGGCTGCCGAACCCGCACCTGCCCCGGCCCCGGAGGCCGTCCCGGCGCCGGCTCCCGAGCCTGTCCCGGCACCTGTTGTGGCCGTCAACGACCCCGCAGGAGCCCAGGCCTACGCCGCCGGTCAACTGGGGACCTACGGCTGGTCCGCTGACCAGATGCAGTGCCTGCAGACGCTGTGGACCAAGGAATCCGACTGGACCACCACGGCCACCAACGCCAGCAGCGGCGCGTACGGCATCGTCCAGTCGTTGCCCGCTGAGAAGATGGCGAGCGCTGGCGGGGACTACCTCACCAACTACCGCACGCAGATCAACTGGGGCCTGAACTACATCCAGGAGCGCTACCAGTCACCGTGCGGCGCCCTGAACTTCCACCTGTCGCACAACTGGTACTAGGCCGGCTCCAGTCCCCTGGGCCGGCGGCCCGCGGCGTCCGGTTCCACGGAGACTGTCACTGCACCGTAGTCCGGGATGTGGAGCACTCCTGCCGGCAATTCGCCCGTGTTGGGGCCCACGGCCACAGTCCGGATCCCCGCGGCAACACCTGCCGCGATTCCGGCGGGTGCATCCTCGAACACAAGGGCGTCCGCCGGCTGCACGCCCAGCAGCCCGGCTGCCTTCAGGTACCCTTCCGGGTGCGGCTTGCCCCGTGTGACCAGTTCCGCCGTCACGGCCGTGGCTGGCATGGCGAGTCCCGCGGCGTCCATGCGGATGTCTGCAAGGGTCCTATCCGCTGAGGTCACCAGCGCCACGGCCTCGGCCGGGATGCTTCTAAGCAGCTCGGCAGCCCCAGGCAACGCGACGATACCGGAAGTCCGCACCCTTTCCACGGCGCCGAGTTCGGCAGTGAGCGCCACAACGTCGGCTCCGGCCGGCGCGAACCGGCGCACCGTATCCGCGGCCTGGATGCCGTGCGAAGTGCGGAGGATTTCGGCGATGTCCAGACCGTACCGGGCCGCGAATTCTCCCCATACCTCCTCCACTACTGCTGTGGAGTCCACCAGAGTGCCGTCCATGTCGAAAAGTACGGCACGACAGGTCAGTGCTCGTGTGGCGGCAGGTGTAGGGATGTTCATGCTGCCTATTTTGCCTCACACGCCACGTGGGCGGCCTGGATGTCACTGCCCACATCTGCAGGCTTGGCGCCGTACCTGGGGGCGTCATTGAGGCCCTCGCCGAGACAGATGGAGCAGGCGGAACCCGGCGGGGTCAGCTGGACGAAGCGGATGCCTTCCATCGGCCACACGTTAACTGCGGCGGCGGGAAAGCGGAAGAACTAAATTCTGGAGGAGCCCATAACTAGCCGGCAATGCCGTACAGGCGGTCGCCGGCGTCGCCGAGCCCCGGAATAATGTAGGACTTCTCGTCGAGCCGTTCGTCGATGGACGCCAGGACGATGGTGACGTTCGCCTCGGCGAGCTCCTCTTCGAGCTTGGCCAGGCCTTCCGGCGCGGCCAGGAGGCAGATGCACGTGACGTCTGAGGCGCCGCGCTTGAACAGGAACTTGATGGCTTCGCGCAGGGTTCCTCCGGTGGCAAGCATGGGATCCAGCACAAAGATCTGCCGGTCCGTCAGGTCTTCCGGGAGCCGCTCCGCGTAGGTGATGATGTCCAGAGTTTCCTCGTCGCGGGCCATGCCCAGGAAGCCCACCTCAGCTGTGGGGACCAGTTTGGTCATGCCCTCAAGCATGCCGAGCCCGGCGCGCAGGATGGGAACCACCAGCGGCGTGGGCTTGGTGAAAGCGGTGCCCACAGTGGTGCTGACCGGCGTCTCAATGGTGACCGGCTGGGTGCGGACCTCGCGGGTGGCTTCGTAGGCCAGGAGGGTCACCAACTCTTCCGTCAGCTGCCGGAAGACCGGCGACGGAGTGTTCTTGTCCCGCAGGACGGTGAGTTTATGGGCGACCAGCGGGTGGTCCACAACGAGAGTGCGCATGCGTCAAAACTATCACCCACGCGGGCAGCCTCCGGCCGGGAATCAGCTCGACGGATCATCCCGCAGGACTGGGTGTTCGAACGTCGGCGCCGGGCCCGCGTGCTCGCGTTTCCGCAGCACGTGGAAGAGCCGGTGCGCCAGGATCACGATGCCAACCCAGGCAAGGCCCAGGAACCAGCCGGCCATCACATCCGTGAGCCAGTGGTGGCCCAGGAACACCCTGCTCAGGCCCATGGCGATGATGAAGATCACCCCGGCGGTGATGGCCGTGATGCGCGCCGACAGCATTTCGAACTGCAGGCACATGACGTACACCACGACACCGATCACCACCGTCGTGTTCAGGGTGTGGCCGCTGGGAAAGGACGGCGAAGTCTCGAAGGGCGGGACCGCTTCGGAGTGGTCCGGGCGGGTACGGCCAACCAAGCGCTTGCCCACAGTGGTAGCCACTGTGGAGACAGCCGCGGCACCGCCCACCAGGATGATCGGCCGCCAGGTCCGGCTCAGGAACGTCAGCCAGCCGGTCAGGATGCTGGCCAGGATAGGCATGCCGATGCCCCCGCCGATGTTGGTCAAAGCGGTTACCCCGGCATCCAGCGCCGGGTTCCGCAGGCTCTGGGACAGCTCCAGCGCGGGCAGGTCCAACGACGTCAGTCCTGCGTCGTCCACTACGTTGTTGTAAACCTCAGCACCCAGCAGTGCCAGGATGACCACCAGCACACCACCCACCAGCATGGTGAGCCACAAGGCGGCATAGGGCTTGAACCATTGGCCTACACGGCCCCTGAATGTATCGCCGTCCACGAATTCCTCCTGGCGTCAGTGGGTGTCAAGGATGGATATCCTTCGAAACTATCATTGAGCCATGGCCGCTGCAGGAAAGAACCACATCGAATGGATGGGTCTTGCCCTGGACGAAGCCCGGCGCGCCCTGGCCACCGATGACGTGCCCATCGGCGCAGTGGTGATAGGGCCCGACGGCGCCGTGCTGGGTACCGGACGGAACCAGCGGGAAGAGCTGGGAGACCCCACCGCCCACGCCGAGGTGGTAGCCATCCGCCAGGCTGCGGACAGGTTGCGTGCCTTGTCCAAGCTCGACGGCGGCACCGGGGATGGCTGGCGGCTTGCGGACTGCACACTGGTGGTGACCCTGGAACCGTGCGCCATGTGCGCCGGCGCGGTGGTGCTGGCCAGGATTCCCCGCGTGGTTTTCGGAGCCTGGGACGAGAAGGCCGGAGCGGCGGGCTCGGTGTTCGACGTCCTCCGCGAGCGCCGGCTCAACCACTGGGTTGAGGTGTACGGCGGCGTCCGGGAAGAGGAGTGCGGAACGGTCCTCAGGGACTTTTTCGCTGCGCACCGCAGCCAGCTGTAACGCGGCTTAGCCGGCGGCATCAAGGGCGTCGATCCTGTCCTGGCGCGAGGCTGGTGAGTCCAGGCTGAAGGAGCGGAAGTCGCCCAGTTCCTCCCGGATCCAGGCCTCTACCTCGCCGATGCGCCGGGATACTGCGGGCGTGGCCCCGCCAAAGAGCCAATGGGCGATCCGGAATTCCCCCGGATCGTATTGCCACAGTCCGATGATCCGGCCGCGGTCGAAGATGGGGTGGTCCGGCAGATCAGCCTGCAACGCCAACGTGGACCCCAGGACCTGCCTTCCCTTGTCCTGCTCGGCAAACAGATCTCCCGAGTTCCTGCGGAGCAGGACCAACGAGTCAGTGCCGGCCAGCAGCTGAATCTGTTCCTCGGCCGGCGCCTCGAACGACGCAAGCCGTCCAACGTCGTCGGGCAGCACCCATAGCATCTCGCCCTTGGCGGTGGGAATTTCCACCGCCCCGGTGGCGGCCAACGCAGCCTTGGTGTGGGCCAGGGTGAACCCGGTGAACCATTGCGACTGCTTGACCGTGGCACCGCCAGTCCAGCCGAGGTAGCGCTGCAACAGGAGGCTGCGCGCGGCGTCGTCGTCCATGGCGGTGCGCGCCAGACCCCACAGTGTGTAGGCGTAGCGCTGCTGATCCAGCCGGCCGTTGGCGGGTACGCGCCGGATCCGGCCGTCCGCTTGGAGGAGGCCCAGTGCCGTTGGCAACGTGGTGGCCGCGCCTTTCTTTTTGCCCTCCTCGCCGAGGTTCCGGACCGAGGCGCCCAGCAGGTCCTTGAGCTGTTTGGGGTCCAGTGGGCTGCCGGCCTCGGCCAGGGCGTGGAGGATCTCCTCCTCCAGGAGCGTGATCTCGCCACGCTCAACGCCCATTCTTGCCAGCGCACGGAACGGCGCCACGGCGGCGTCCCGGCCGATCTGGAGGCCCCACGCAAAGTCATCCCTTCCCAGCACGTAGGTGCAACCTCGGGCGGTGGGCAGCTCGTGGATTTTCAGCGCCAGGACGTCGGCATCCGCCTGCGCGCGGCTGGTGCCGGCGCGGGCAAAGAGCGTGAGGTAGGGGTTGGCTCCGCCGACGGAACGGGCCCAGCCGGCCCTGCTATACACGTCGGCGGCGTCCGCGCCCAGCAGTGTGCCATCGAGGCCCTGCTTGTGCCAGGCCCATGCCCTGAGGAGCTCTGGAGTGAGCACCTGCGGATCCGGGGCATCGCGGCTTACTGCCGGTGGGATCACGGCCGGTGGAATCAAGACGGTGGCGGAGCTCGGGAGCGTGGTCATGGCTTATTGTCCACCGGCCGTCCCTGTGGCGATAGGCTTCCCTTCGGCAGTCACTGCTTCAGCAGATCCACCGAGGATTTCCAGGACGGTCCGGGCGGTGGAGTCCCAGCCGGGCAGCCGTTCCCGTGCCGCCAGGGCAGCCGCACGCCAGCCGGCGCGGAGGGATTCATCCACCAGCCACCGCCGGATCACGGCAGCGAGCACGTCCGCGTGGTGGTCTTCAGGTCCATTGCCACGAGGTGCGTCGCCTTCGGATCCGGCGAGTCCGACGGCGGCACCTGGCACCGCATATATCCCGCCATCACGTTCACCACCACGCCCGCCGTCCGTTCTTCCCGCGAGCCTGCGGGTGAATCCCCCGGCGAGGCCCAACGCGTCCACGGCACCGGTTCCCTCCCGCACAATGACAGGGATGCCGTGGGCCAGCGATTCCGTCACCACAAGCCCAAAGGCTTCGGCCCGCGACACAAGAATGCTCAGGTCCGTCCGGTTCCATTCGTCCGCCAAGGCCGTCCCGGCGAGCTGGCCTGTCACACGCACCCTGCCTTCCATTCCAGAGGAGGCAATGGCTGCCCGGACCTGTGCCGCATAGGCGGGGTCGGCGTCGTCCGTTCCTACCAGGGACGCTGTCCAGGCGAGGTCCTGGAGCCTGGCCAGCGCGGCCACAATCAGCAGCTGGTCCTTGTTAGGGAGCAGCGCGGCCACCGCAATGATGTGGGGCGGGGACGAACCTGACGCCACCGGGGCTGGGTCCGTCCCGGGCAGGGCAATCCGGGTGGCGGGGAGCCCGTGCTTTTCTTCCGCCGAGGCCGCGGCGGACAAACTGGTGCAGATCACTCCGGCGGCCGCCCGCAGTGCCCGCCCTTCGCCGTCGGCGTGGTTGGGCGACGGCATATGCTGTAGGACCCAGGTGTCTTGTCCGGCGGCCGCGGCGTACTCCAGTTCGTCAGGGGCACCGCATGCAATCAGCCCGTCCACGAGGGTGACGGTTCCCGGGGTGGTGTCCGCCTGTGGTGAGTCCGCCCTTGCGTCCCAGGCGCCCAGCAGGCCGCCCAGCCGCCGTCGTTCTCCAGCGCTGGCGTCAGGCCACGAACCTTCCACCGCCAGTATCTCGACGGTAACCCCCAACGATCTCAGGCCTTGGGTGAGCAGTGCGTTGTAGACATTGCCGCCGGAGTTGTGGCGGATATTGGCGGGGACCAGGAACCTGACCAGCATGGGATCAGGCGGACAGGTCAAGGGTGTAGGCGGCCCAGGCATCCGGATTTTCGCGCAGGGTGACGTCGATTCCCGCGAGCTCGCGGCCGTCGTCGTCATCCTTGAGCTTGGCTGCGACGGCGTGGGCGATGTACTCGGCAAGTGCTTCGGTGGTGCTAAGCCTGCCCACGAAGTCCGGATGTTCGTCCAGGTTTTTGTAGTTAAGGCCGGACAGCACGTCCTCGATGATGCCGCCCGCAGCGCCGATGTCCAGGACGATCGAGTCCTGGTTCAGCGCACGACGGCGGAATGTCACCTCCGCCACGAACGTCGCCCCGTGGAGGGCCTGGGCCGGGCCGAATACCTCCCGCGGGAGGCTGTGGGCGATCATAAAGTGACGTCTGACGGTCAGGCTGAACACTGGCTACTTCCTGTCTTTGGGGTTGGCTTCGGCTGGGCTGTCGTGCCCGGGGTTGTACGCTCCAAGGCTGTCAGCGTTGGGGTATTCGATCACGTGGCACAGGGCTTCGAGGGTGCCGTCGGCGAGGTTCTGAACTACCGCCGGAAGGTCCGTGAACGGAGAGACACCGGTAAGGAAGGCATCGAAGACCGGGTCCTTGAGGAGCTCAACAGCCAATTCCAGGCGCTCAGCCGTGGTTCGGCGGTGCCGCCGCGCCCGGGAAACCACCCCCACCTGGCTGGCCCGGATGGAGAGGCGGCGGGCGTGAAAGTCCTCTCCCAGCGGCAGCGTGACTTTTCGGTTGGCGTACCAGGACATCTCGATGATCTCCCCCTCATAGCCGGCCAGCTGCAGGCTGCGTTCGAGGCCTTCCTGGGAGGCAGAGCAGTGGAATACGATGTCGCAGTCCGATTTGGCATCATCGGGGTGGGCGAACCCCACGCCCAGCTTGTCCGCCAGGTGCCTACGTTCCGGGTCAAGGTCCACCAGTTGCAGGCGTGCCAGCGGGAACGTGCGCAGGAGCGTGGCCACCATGCCGCCCACCAGACCGGCACCGACGACGGCGATCCTGTCCCCCAGCCTCGGCCCGGCTTCCCAGAGGGCATTCACGGCGGTTTCCACGGTACCTGTGAGGACGGCGCGGCGGGCCGGGACGCCGTCGGGAATCCTGGTGAGGGCGTCCGTGGAAATGACATAGCGGTCCTGATGTGGATTGAGGCAGAAGACCTTCTGGCCCGCCCAGTTTTCGGGCCCCGCCTCCACAATGCCCACCGAGAGATACCCGAACTTCACGGGCGACGGGAAGGTGCCCTCTTGGTGCGGTGCGCGCATCTCCTCGGCCACGCGTGGTGGGACGGAGCCGGTGTGGACCACGATTTCCGTGCCCTTGCTGATGCCTGAATACAGCGTGCGGACCAAAGCGTCGCCGGGTCCGGGGGCGGGCAGAGCCTCGTTCCGAAGCTCGCCTTGTTTCGGCCCCGTAGTCCAGTACGCGGTTGCCTGTGCCTCTTTGCCTGAATTCGTCATCTTGCTTATGAATCTAGTCCGCGGGCGCTCTCCGCGACACCCACTCCGGTCGAGATGACACTTGAAGCCCTTGAAATCGGGGCCGCAACTGTCCGTTCGCACTGAAGTCCCAGTTCGGGTAGGGGTCGTCGGGCAGCGGACCGTCGGGAAGAGCGTCCGAGAACAGGGAATAGCCGGGCGGTTCATTGTCTGGCAGCTGAAGTTCAGCAGCATGAAGTTCGGGAAAGGGATCGCCCCCCACGGGTTCGCCCGGAATTTCGTCTTCGGGCACTCCTCAATCTGCACGGGGCGCCAGCGCTGACCATTGGCCCGACAGTTGTGGTGGCCAGCGTGGTGGTTCCCAGTCGGGGTGTTCGCTGGGGTAGTGGCGTCCGGTGGGTGAGATCCAGCCGGGTGGTTCGTTCTTGGTGGCGCTGCTGGGTTTCCAGGCTGTGGTGTGGCGGAGTCGGTGGTGTTTGTGGCAGGGCTGGCCGAGATTGCTGATCCCGGTGCTGCCTCCGTGGGCCCAGGCGAGGAGGTGGTCCGCTTCGTTGTCCAGGGACTGGTTGCTGCAACCCGGGAACGGGCATTTGCCGTCGCGCAGTCTGAGCCATTGGCGTTGCGCTTTCGTGAGCCGGTAGCTGGTCCTCCCGATCTCCAGCGGAGCACCGTCCCGCGGATCGATCAGGACCCGACGAAAGGACTCCGCACCTTCCGCCGCGAGTTGGCGGGCCATGGACGGTGGGATCGGTCCGTATCCGTCGAGCATGGCCGGTTCATCCGTGAGGCCCAGCAGCGCAAACACCGGCACGGTGATGAGCACCTGTGCCCGGGGCGAGGGAACACCGCCGCTCACGGCGATGCCCCCGGTCTCTTGGTGGCTCGTTTCACCGGTCGCGCTGCCGCTGTTTTCCCTACCCTCATCACCGGTTCCGGCCCCGGCGCTGGCGCTGGTGTCGGTCAGGAGCCAGGTCGCGACGGTGTCTGCGCGGAGCTGGCTGAGGGTCCGGCCCTCATGAGGCCCCTGGAGGGCCCGGGCGGCTGTGGTGGTGCGGTCCCAGATCCCGGCCGCCTGATCGGCGGGCAGGTACGCGGAGAGCCAGGCCATCCCGTCACGGTCCGGGGCGTACTCCACCCGCCGATCGGCAGCACTCCTTGCGTGGCGCTTTTCGATGCTGACCGGATGATGGCGTTCCCGCCAGGTGCGGGCCTTGTGCCGGAACCTCCCGGGGGCGAGCTCACCGGCCGGGCACCCACGGGCCGGATTCGCGACGTCCGGGTCCAGGAAATGCCCTTCGAGAGCTTGCGAGCCTGCAGGGTCCAGGTTCACGGTTTCATCGACCATGATCCTCGCGTGCTGCCACGAAATGACCCCGGCCTGCAGCGCCGAGAACGTCAGCGGCAGGGCCGTGGTCAGCGCGTGCGCCTCAGCGAGCAGGGCACTGGCGGCGCGGTCACTGACCGTCAGCACGCAGGCGACCTCAGCGACGACAGCCATCTCCTGCCCGCCATGGTCCTGCGGCGACTCAGCAGGGCCCGCCAGGGCCTCGGCAGCGGCGCTGTAACCGGCAGCCAGCCAGACCTTCAGGGCAGCACTTTTCGCGTCCAACCGTGAGATCTCCGCCAGCCCGTCCAGGAAATCATCCGCTACCCGGCGCAACGGATCAGCATCCCCGAAGCCGGCGGCTTCCGGCCCGCCCCGGAGCACAGCAGCAAGCTCCGCGAAAGACACCGAAAGGGCCTCCGCCGTCGCCACAGCTGCTCTGCTATCCATACACAAATCATCCCGTGAGGGTCCGACAATAACGCCGAGGCCCAATGGCTATGTGGAAAACTCCGCGGCCTTCCTCGGCCCCCTGACCGTGCAGCACGTCGAGGGCGCTACATTGGAGGCCCAACTGTCCGTTCGAGTTGAAGAGTGGGACTCAATTGCCCCTTCGTACTGGAGCTGCGCTAAGTGTCCCTTCGCCATGAGGGGCTGAACACATGCCGTTTTGTGGATGGGCGGTATGCTCCGGTAGCCTATTCAGGTTGGTGACGTGTCCGAGCGGCCGAAGGTGCAACACTCGAAATGTTGTTTGGTGTCAAAGCCAACGTGGGTTCAAATCCCACCGTCACCGCCAACTGGCAAGACCCCTGCTTCCCTAGTAAACAAAGGGAAGCAGGGGTTTTGTTTTGCCCCAAACTTGGCCCCTTGATTCGTTGAGGTTGCCGTACGTCATGGAGCGCGGAATCTGAAGCAGGTCCGCGATGCGCTGGACAGTACGGTCGCCGGCGCGTGTACGCCGGTTGGAGGCCGCCCCGTCAGCGGGGCGGCCTCCAAGTTTCAGCGCGCTGCGGGCGTTAGTGCTCGGTGCCTGCCACAGCAGCCTTTTTGGCGCTCTTCTCGGCGTCTTTTTCGGCGCGCAGCGCCTCCGCCTCGTGCTGTTCCTCGGCTTTTTCCTGGTGGATAACCTCCGCCAGGAGCTTCTCCATCTCCTTGGCCACGCCAGCGGCTGAGGCCGGGTTCTGGCCGGTCACCAGCCGGTCGTCGACCACGACCATTTCCTCAAAGACGCCAGCGGAGACGTGGGTGGCACCCTGCTCCTCAAGCCGGTCGGCCAAAAAGAACGGGATGACCTTGTCCTTCCCCGCGGCAACTTCCTCGTCGTTGGTGAAGGCCGCCACCTTCCTGCCCTCGACCAACCGAAAGCCGTTGGCCAACTCGACGTTCAACAGTCCGGCTGGCCCGTGACAGACGGCGCCCACCACGCCGCCGGCGTTGTAGACACTGGCTACGAGGTTCTGCAAACCCTTGCTGTCCGGGAAGTCCCACATGGTGCCGTGGCCTCCCACGAGGAAAACGGCGTCGTACTGGTCGGGATCAACGACGTCGACGCGGGCAGTGTTGTAGAGACCGGCGCGCGTGGTCTCGTCCTCCGTGAAGGCAACCTGGATGGGATCTTTTGAGTCCACCTCGTCGCGCGGGGGCTGGCCACCCTTCATGGAGGCAAAGTCGACGAAATGCCCGGAATCTTTGAAGACTTTCCAGGGATGTGCGGCCTCGGCCACGTTGTAACCGGTCTTCTCTCCGGTATCGCCGATCTCGGAAACGCTGGTCAGTACCATGAGGATTTTCTTCATGAAGTGCTCCTTCCGTCTAACGTCCACCCTACGCCCAGCCCACTTTGGACCGTCTCCGTCTTAAAAGGCAACGACATTTGCTGTACCCGACGGATAGTTCCCCAATTAGAGCTTGTCCGTCCTGTCATCGCCCTTGTGCCCGCCGCGCAGGTTCTCCTGGACCTTGCCGAAGAGGTCTTTGATGGTGGACTCGGTATTGGTGAGCATGTCCGGCTGCAAATACACGTGCCGGCTGCCGGGAAGGCTGTAACTGGACTGCAGGCCGCCGCTTCCTTCAACGCCCTGCAAAGCGATGGTCACGCTGCCTTCCTTGCGCGCGATGGCCGCGATTTTTCCGAACACCAGTGTGAATTCGTCCGGCTCAAAACTGACTGTCTGACCCACATGGGTCCTGTTGAGTTCGCTGGCCGGGGTGGCTTTCTCGTTGCCAGTTCCTGAGTAGTTCATCATGTGCTCCCTGAGGTGGTTGGCCACTTACGCCAGCAGTCTAGCCCTGCCCCGTGTCGCCGTACATGGCCCTGTTGGATGCCTGCACAATCGAATGCCGCAACCGTGGTCATATCCTCCATTGAGCGGACCAGAGCCCTTCGGGTTGGATGAATATGACCGGCACGCCTGACCGGCACCCGATCATTAAGGAAGACCCGTGACTTCGACGACGAATCGCGCTACTCGGCGGCCGCAGACTGTTCCAGGTCAGCGACCGGGTCAGCGACGGCCTCCAGCTCCCTTTCAGCCAGCCGCGACCGAGACCTGCCCCGACGACTGCCATTACTGCTCGGGTCCGGAAACAGACTGACTCCCCGGCCACAGGTTGAGCAGGGGACGCCAGCCCTGCGAGACTGGGTCCTGAAGCCAAACCATCGACCTTTCAGGAGCCGCCGTATGACGCCGGAGCACCGCACCTCTGCCCGGACAAACCGCATCACCGATCTGTTCGGTACGGACGTTCCGGTGGTGCTGGGCCCTTTCGGCGGGGTCTCTTCCGTGGAGCTGACAGCAGCCGTGAGCGACGGCGGCGGGCTGGGTTCCTACGGTCTGTACGGTTATGGCGCCGACGCCATCCGGAACACAGTGGCTGAGCTGAGGAAGGCAACGGCGAAGCCGTTCGCCCTCAACCTCTGGATTCCTCCCGGCGACGAAACCACCGTGCTCCCCCAGGCGGCCTTCGATCGGTACCTGGAAACCCTGAAGCCGTACTTCGACGAACTGGCCCTTCCGCTTCCGCACATGCCGGACCGCTTCCTGCCCGACTACGAAGAGCAGGTGGAGGCAACGCTGGCGGCGGGTCCCGCCGTCGTCAGCTTTGTGTTTGGTGTGCCCGCGCCGGAACTGATCGAGGCGGCGCATCGGAGTGGCATAGTCGTGGTGGGGACCGCGACCACCGTGGCGGAAGCTGTTGCCCTGGAAGCCGGTGGAGTGGATGCCGTGGTCGCAAGTGGCATGGAGTCCGGCGGCCACCGCGTCTCGTTCCTGAAGCCCGCCGAGGAGTCCCTGATCGGAACTTTTGCTCTGGTTCCGCAGGTGGCTGATGCCGTCAGGATCCCGGTCATCGCTGCCGGGGGAATCGCGGACCGCCGCGGTTACGCAGCCGCCATGGCCCTTGGCGCCGACGCGGTCCAGGTGGGCTCGGCGTTCCTTGCCACTCGCGAATCCGCGGCGGTGCCTGCGTACCGGGCCGTCCTCCACAGCCCCGCCGCGCGGCAAACGGTGCTGACAAGTACCCTCAGCGGACGGCTTGCCCGCGGCATCCCCAACCGCATCATCGCCGAACTCTCAGAGGCCAACGTGGCAAAGGCTGGGCTCTCGGAGGCTGGAATCCCGGAGCGAAGAATAGCCCCGTTCCCCGCCCAGAACTGGCTCACCGGCCGCTTCCGGCCGGAGGCAGCCGCCCAAGGGAACACGGACCTCATGTCGCTTTGGGCGGGGCAGTCCGCAGCGCTGATCCGGCATGACTCGGCCGCGGACGTCCTCGCCGAACTGCTTGCCGGCACGGAGATTTTGTAGGCTCGATACATCCGCGGTTATCCCAGGCCGCGAACCTGGGGCGAGCGCCCATTGACACCGGAGGCAACCTTGACCAAAAAGACCGGCAAATCCAAGAGCAGAAACAAGGACCGGCGGCACCTCAAGGCCGTACCCTCGGCCCCCAAGATGCCCCTGCAGCTGGTCATGAACCACCGGGTGATTGATTCGATGGCTCACGACTTCATTCAGTGGCACGCGACCGAAGACCCTGATCCTGCCGGCGCCTTCGAGTGTCTTGAGCTGGTCAAACTCTTCCTCACGTCGCAGCACGCCATCAACGGTTCGAGTTCGGCCACAGCTATCGACAGTGAAAGCCTGGAGCAGGCGGCCGGAGCAATTGCGGCGTCGTTGGACCCCGACGACATGGAGGAGGCCTTCGACGACATTTACTTCGCCCTTCACTCGTATATCCACTTCCTGAACGGGACCGGCCGCTGGACCGGCACGGACGCCGCCTTTGAGGAGCTCCATTCGGCCCTGGGAAACGGTATCGCCGCGGCAGTCCCGCAACTGCCGGCTATCCAGGTACCTGACCTGAGCGACGACCACCAGGAGGCTGCATTCAATGCCATGCCGCTGATCCAGCGTGCGTCGGCCCTCCTGGAGTGGATCGGAACCGGCAGGGAAATCACCAGTACGGGCGCGCTGCGCCTGAAGAACATCGAACCGGCAGCCGCAGCCGCAGGAGTCCAGGCCCGTGGGAAGCGTGGCGCCAGTGGAGCCGCGCCACCTTTCGATCTGGCAACTGCCAAGGGCCAGCCCGAAACATTGCTCGAAGTCGGAACCATGCACGACGTACCGGTGCTCCGCGAGATCTGGTCAGCCCTGGTGGGGGCAGGCCTGGTCACACTCGGATCCACCAAGGCCATTCCCGGCCCGGAAGTGGCCGCCTGGAACAGCACCCGGCTCAAGGAACGGCTGGACATCCGCCGGATGCTGTCGGTGGTCCTCCTTGCCGGCGTACTCACGGACCCGGACCGGGGGTGGGGCCAAGAAGCGGTCGCCGGGACGCTGCTGGCCGTCCTCACGTATGGCACTACCGACGAACCAATGCCGGTGGCGGAACTCGAACGGATGGCGTTGCCGGACGTTGAGGGCGCCTTGCTTCAGGATGCGGACATCGAGGATACCGAGCTCGAGGACATGGCACTTGAGGAGATCTACGCATCGTTTGCAGCCCTGGAGGCACAGCAGAAATTATCCCTGCTGGCCGAACTGGGATTGGTGGAGGCCGCGACTGATTACCGCGTTCCCCCGGTGGCCATCCAGTGCCTCGACCTGGCCATAGGTTTCCTAAACCTCGCGGACGAGCCATCCGACGCCACAGAGTTCCCATCCAACGTAATCGCGCTGCACGGCCCGGCACACGCCAGTGGCCCGCGCAAAGGCCGATAGAATCTGAACGTTGCAGAAGAACCACAGTTAGAACGCGACTGGAGACCGTCACCGGCGACCGAAATAAGGAGGATCCGTGCGCACCAACCATGCCCGGCCACCCTTCCATTTCCTTCGCGCCGCGTCCCTCTCCACGGGAGTCCTGACTCTTGCCGCCTGGGCCCACGTGGCCGGCGGCGGCGACCTTCCCGCCCCAGGCATCCTGCTGGCCGTGCTCGCAGTGACAGTACTGGCGGCCACCACGGCCACGAGGCTGCGACTCACTTTTCCGGCCATGCTCACGGTCCTGGGCGCCGGCCAGTTCATCCTGCACGAAGCCTTGACGGCCTTCAGTTCCACAGGTAGCGCTGCGAGCATTGCTGCCGCCGGGCTCCATAACGCGCACTTCTCCGGCGCCGCCGCGCCTGTCATGGCAGCCGCCAGCCACATCAATGATTCCGGCTCCACGGGCATCCTGATGCTCCTGACCCACACACTCGCCACGGCCGCCTGCGCCCTCCTGCTTGCCAAGGGCGAGGCCGCGCTGTGGGCTCTGGCCGCGTGGCTGAAGCCCCTCGTCCGGCTCCCGGAAGCGGTAACCCCCGACGCCGCTACGCCGAGTTCGGTGCCCGGCCCACCGGCGGTTCTCCCCCTCCGCCCCTGGCGGAACCTCAGGCAACACAGCCGACGCGGCCCGCCTTCCGCCGTCGTAGCTTCCTGACCCCGCCCGCACGGCACTTCCGCAGGCCGCGGGCCCCACCCCGTACTTCCGCACGCCGCCATGCGGCGTGCGGCCGAAAGGCAATCCCATGACCACCACCTTCCTTCGCCGTACCCTCACCTCTGCAACAGCCACCGGCGGCGCAGCAGTCCTGATCCTGGCCGCAGCAGCAGGCGCGTCGGCCCACGTCGGCGTCACCCCGAACAAAACTGACGCCAATTCCTACGCCCTGCTCACCTTCGGCATCACGCACGGCTGCGAGGAGTCCGACACCACCAAAGTGGCCATCACCCTGCCGGCCGAACTCAACGACGCCCAGCCCACCGTGAACCCCGACTGGACCGTGGAAAAGGTGACCGAGCAGCTTGCCGAGCCGAAGAAACTGGCCGACGGCACGTCCATCACCAAGCGGACCAGCCAGATTGTGTACACGGCAAAGGCTCCGCTGGAGCACGAGCTGCGCGATGCCCTGGTGCTGTCGGTCAAGCTGCCCGATGCGGCCGGCTCCACGCTCTACTTCCCCACGCTGCAGTCGTGCGAAAGCGGGCAGACTGACTGGTCGGAGATCGCCACGGACGGCCAGGACCCGCACTCCCTCAAGGCGCCGGCCCCGTCCATCACCATCACCGAGGCGGCCAGCGCTGACGGCCACGGCGCTGCTGCTTCTACGGCGCACACCACCGAGCAGGCAACCTCGGTGACCGACAGTGGCGCGGACGCCCGCAGCTGGGCGGGGCTTGCTGCCGGTCTCGGCGGACTCGCCCTTGGCGGGGTGGCCTTCGCCCGCAGCAGCTCAAAGCGCCGACAGGAAACGGCCGCGTAACATCGCCGGATTTGATGCCCGGATGATCACGATCCGGGCATCAAATCCTCCCGCAGGCCCGTGGCAGCGTTGACTCCCGTCACAGCAGCAACAAAGGTGGTGCCATGACGTCTCAGCGCATTTCACAAGGGTTTGTTATTACGACGGCGGTCGCGGCGGCGGCGCTGATGCTCACCGCCTGCGGACCGAGCCAGCCGCAGACGCAGGGGACCGCGACGCCGGGGACGACAACGCAGGGGACCAACTCCGCCAGCCCGTCCGCCACGCCGGCGTCTCCGGACGCGTCCCAGTCGCCGCCGTCGTCCACCACCCCGCCCGCTCCCGCGCTCTGCAAGGCGGCCACCCTGTCGGCTGCTACCGATGCGTCCGGCGGGGGCGCGGCGGGCAGCGTCTACATGAAACTGAACCTCACGAACACGGGCACGGCGCCCTGCCTGCTCAAGGGATACCCGGGGGTTTCGCTGACCGCCGACGCCGACGGCGCACCGATTGGCGCGGCGGCGACCCGCGACGAAACCACCCCCGTAGCGGACGTCCTGCTCGCGCCGGACCAGACCGGAACCGCCGTCCTCCGCTACACCCAGGCCGCGAATTACAGCGACTGCACGCTGACGGACGCGGCCGGTTACCGCATCTACCCGCCGGAAGATACGGCGTCGTTGTTCCTGCCGCAGCCCACCAGCGCGTGCACAAATGCGAACATCGCCCTCCTGAGCGTCGGAGCCTTCCAGCCCGCCTGATGCTCTGGGCCCGGCCGGCCTTGGTAAGTACACCTAGTGTCTATGACGTCCCGTCCAGCCTGGCCCGGTGTTTTCCGCAGAAGACAGGTCGGGGCCTACGTTGACCTGACTGCAAGACTACGAGGCCGAGGGGCGCCGGCTCCTGCTGGCAGGCGGAGACGGGCACCATGTGGCGCGGACCGAATCCCAAAAGTCCCACGGGTCGGGTCTGCTGGACTGGGCCCTGGCGCACTTTCCCGGCGCCGTGCCCACGCACATGTGTTCAGCCCAGGACTACCAGGCCACCAATCTGATGCCCTTCTTTGGCCCGCTGGCCCGCGGACGGGGCCGTATATTTTCGGCACCGGCTACAACAAGTGGGGCAGGCAATGGTGTTCCGCGACTGCAGCCGACCGGTGGCGGTCTCTACGGTGAACGGCGCAAGCTCCTCGAAGGCCCAGCCACCAAGGATCTCCCGAGGCTTGGACCTGCCTGATCCGGACGGTTGCCGGCGGTCTGCCCCCGCAGGTAATCAGGTCAGTGGGTTAGGGCATGATGGAGGCATGCAGGAGAACAAGCCGCTGGGAACTGGTCCGGATGTCCTCCCCGGCGCTCAAATGGACCAGTTCAGCCAGTCCACGCGGGACTGGTTCCTTGGGGCATTTTCGGAGCCAACCCCGGCGCAGACCGGCGCGTGGAACGCCATCTCGTCCGGTGCGCACGCCCTGGTGGTGGCACCCACGGGTTCAGGCAAAACGCTCGCGGCATTTCTCTGGGCACTGGACCGACTGCTCGCTGCGGCCCCGGAATTGCCCGGCATGGATGCCCCACCGGTAAAGGGCGAAGCCGGGGGGAGAGTCGAGGCGCCCGTCAAGGTCGTGCGCGCCCGTGCGCCCAAACGCAAGACCCGCGTCCTGTATATCTCACCCCTAAAGGCACTGGGCGTTGACGTGGAACGCAACCTCCGCTCACCCCTGATCGGGATAACCCAGACTGCCAAACGGCTCGGCCTCCCTACTCCCCTGATCACCGTCGGGGTCCGCTCCGGGGATACGACGACGGCTGACCGGCGCGCGCTGCTAAGCCACCCGCCGGACATTCTCATCACCACACCCGAGTCCCTGTTCCTGATGCTGACGTCCAAGGCCCGGGAGACACTCACCGAGGTGGACACCATCATCGTTGATGAGGTGCACGCCGTCGCCGGAACCAAACGCGGCGCCCACCTCGCCGTCTCGCTGGAACGCCTGGATGCACTGCTGCCCAAGCCGGCACAGCGGATCGGCCTGTCCGCGACCGTGGAGCCGCGGGAACTCGTGGCGCAGTTCCTGGCCGGCTCGGCGCCGGTGGAAATTGTTGCGCCGGTATCGCGGAAGAACTGGGATCTGACTGTCTCCGTGCCGGTGGAGGACATGTCCGATCTCCAGGGCGCCGCGGGGGCATTCGATTCCGGCCCGGCCTCGGGCCTGCAGCCGCAGGCATCCATCTGGCCGCATGTGGAGGAAAAGATCGTGGACCTGGTGCTGGCCAACCAGTCCACCATCGTGTTCGCCAACTCGCGCCGGCTCTCCGAGCGGCTCACGGCCCGGCTCAACGAGATCTATGCTGAACGCCAACTCATGGCCGCCGGTGGCGGATGGGATTCGCCGCAGGATGACAGCCTGGCTGGCGGGGCGGCTGACGGGGCGGGATCGACCGGCGGGTCCGCACTGGCGCCGACGTCGACGGCCACCCCGGCGCACATGATGGCGCAGGCCGGCAGTACCGCACGCGCCGATCCGGTGCTGGCCCGCGCCCACCACGGATCGGTATCCAAGGACCAGCGTGCCCTGATCGAGGACGACCTTAAGTCCGGCCGGCTGCGCTGCGTCGTGGCCACGTCGTCGTTGGAGCTCGGCATCGACATGGGCGCCGTGGACCTGGTCGTTCAGGTCGAATCGCCGCCGTCGGTGGCCAGCGGCCTGCAGCGTGTAGGCCGCGCCGGGCACCAGGTCGGCGAGATCTCCCAAGGCGTCCTGTTCCCCAAGCACCGGGCGGACCTCGTGCACACCGCGATCACGGTCGAGCGGATGCTCGGCGGCAAGATCGAACGGCTCAGCGTCCCCGCCAACCCCCTGGACATCCTCGCCCAGCAGACCGTGGCCGCGACCGCGCTCGGCGCGATCGAAGTGGAGGAATGGTTCGCGACCGTCCGGCGCTCCGCCCCCTTCGCTTCGCTCCCCCGCTCCGCCTTTGAGGCCACCCTGGACCTGCTGGCCGGGCGCTACCCTTCCGACGAATTCGCCGAACTGCGTCCGCGGATCATCTGGGACCGCAACGCCGGCACTATCGAAGGCCGCCCGGGCGCGCAGCGCCTCGCTGTCACTTCCGGCGGGACGATTCCGGATCGCGGGCTGTTCGGCGTCTACATCATTGGCACCGAGGTGGAAGGATCCGGCTCCGCGGGCGGCGACGGACGGGCCGCGAGCCCGGCCGCTGCCGCGGCCAAGGGCGGACGACGGGTCGGCGAACTCGACGAGGAAATGGTCTATGAATCACGGGTCGGGGACGTCTTCGCACTCGGTGCGACGAGCTGGAAGATCGAGGACATCACCCACGACCGTGTCCTGGTCACCCCCGCCTTCGGCCAGCCCGGCAAGCTTCCCTTCTGGAAGGGCGACTCCCTGGGCCGTCCCGTCGATCTGGGCCGCGCCCTCGGTGCGTTCGTCCGTGAACTCTCCGCGTCCGACGTCGGGCCGGCCACGGAACGCTGTAAGGCCAGCGGGCTGGACGATTTCGCCGCCAACAACCTCATCCAGTACCTCGCCGAGCAGAAACTCGCCACCGAGGTGGTCCCGAGCGACACAACCCTCGTCGTCGAGCGCTTCCACGATGAGCTCGGTGACTGGCGGGTGGTGCTGCACAGCCCCTTCGGTATGCCCGTCCATGCTCCCTGGGCCCTCGCGGTCGGCCAGCGGCTGCAGCAACGCTACGGGCTGGACGGCTCCGCAATGGCTGCCGACGACGGCATCGTCCTGCGGGTGCCCATGATGGAGGACGAGCCGCCCGGCGCCGAACTGTTCCTCTTCGACCCCGCGGAACTGGAACAGATCGTGACGGCGGAAGTGGGCGGCAGCGCCCTCTTCGCCTCGCGGTTCCGTGAGTGCGCCGCACGGGCACTGCTGCTGCCGCGGCAGAACCCCGGGAAGCGGCAGCCTCTGTGGCAGCAGCGCCAGCGTTCGGCCCAACTGCTGGACGTCGCCCGGAAATACCCGACCTTCCCGATCGTGCTCGAGACCGTGCGCGAGTGTCTGCAGGACGTCTACGATCTTCCGGCGCTGAAGGACCTCGCCGCCGCGGTGGAACGGCGTGAACTGCGGATCGTGGAGACCACCACCCAGCAGCCCTCACCGTTCGCGAAGTCCTTGCTGTTCGGCTACGTCGCCCAGTTCCTGTATGAGGGCGATTCCCCGCTTGCCGAGCGCCGTGCCGCCGCGCTGGCGCTGGATTCGACCCTGCTCAACGAGCTCCTCGGCCGGGTCGAGTTGCGCGAGCTCCTCGACGCCAAGGTCATCGACGCCACCGAACGGGAACTGCAGCGGCTTGCGCCGGACCGGAAGGTACGCGGCATGGAAGGCGTCGCCGATCTGCTGCGCCTCCTCGGGCCGCTGGCCCCGGACGAGGTAGCCGCCAGGCTGGAGACCGTGAACGCAGAAAGCGCTCCGGCGCCGGCGGTAGCTCCCGTCGACGCTGCTGCGCACCTGACCGCGTTGCTGCGGGCCAACCGCGCCATCAAGGTCAACATTGGCGGCATCGAACACCACGCCGCAGTCGAGGATGCGGCCCGGCTGCGTGATGCCCTCGGTGTTCCGCTGCCCATGGGCGTGCCGTTGGCGTTTATCGAACCCGTCGCTGACCCCCTGGGTGATCTTGTTTCCCGGTACGCCCGCACCCACGGGCCGTTCACCGCGGCCGAAGCGGCGGCCCGGCTCGGACTCGGCGTCGCCGTCGTGGGCACTGCGCTGAAGCGGCTCGCAGCTGACGGCCGCGTGGTCGAGGGTGAGTTCCGCCCGCACTCCGCGCTGCCAGAGGACCTGGCCGTCACGGACGAGGCCGCTGCAACCGCTGATGACCGGGCCGGAGCCGCCGGGGCGGTCATTCCTTCACCTGCCGCCGTCGCTCAGCCGCTCGCCGGAGCCAGCGAATGGTGCGACGCCGAGGTGCTGCGCAAGCTTCGCCGCCGCTCACTCGCAGCCCTGCGGGCCGAGGTCGAGCCCGTCGACGCCGCCGCCTATGGCCGGTTCCTCCCCGCCTGGCAAAACGTCCGCGCACCGGGCAGCCAGCGGGGCCAGTCGGTCCTGCGCGGACTCGACGGAATTATCACCGCCGTCGACCAGCTTTCCGGCGTGCCCATCCCCGCGTCAGCATGGGAACCACTGATCCTGGCCAGCCGCGTGGCCGACTATCAGCCGGCCATGCTGGACGAACTGATGGCCGCCGGGGAGGTCCTCTGGTCCGGCGCCGGGGCGCTGCCGGGGAACGATGGCTGGATCAGCCTGCATCTGGCAGATTCTGCCGAGCTGACACTGAATCCTCTGATCGACCACGAGCCCGGGGACGCCCAGCAGCGGCTGCTGGAGCACCTGAAGACCAACGGCGGCGGCTACTTCTACCGGCAGTTGAAGGAGATTGCCGGCGGAATGGACGCCGTGCTCGGCGATCAGGACGTCGTGTCCGCACTGTGGGACCTCGTATGGGCCGGCCGGATCACCGGCGACACGTTCGGCCCCGTCCGGGCAATGATCGCCGGCGGGCACACCGCCCACCGGCAGGCCGCGCGGGCACCTCGTGCCAGGGCGCCGAGGCTGAGCCGCTTGGGCCGGGCGCACGGCACCGGGCTGCTCGGGTCGCCCGGACTCGATGGCGGACGCCACGGTTCCCTCGGGGGAGGTTTGCCCACGCCCCCGCTGGCCGCCGGACGCTGGTCCGCGTTACCCGCCCCCGAGCTTGACCCGACCATCCATGCCCGGGCTACCGCGGAATTACTGCTGGACCGCTACGGTGTGCTGACCCGCGGATCGGTCATGGCGGAGAACATCCTGGGTGGCTTCGGCCTGATGTATAAAGTCCTGGCCCGGTTGGAGGAAGCGGGCCGCTGCCGCCGGGGGTACTTCATCGAACATCTCGGCGCTGCCCAGTTCGCGGTGCCCGCCACCGTCGACCGGCTGCGCTCCTACTCCGAGGACAGCCAACTGTCCAAGCCCGATCCAGTGGCGCTGGCCCTCGCGGCGACTGATCCCGCCAACCCCTACGGTGCGGCCCTGCCGTGGCCGGCCCTGGACGTCGAGGCAGGAACCGGCCACCGCCCGGGCCGGAAAGCCGGTGCCATCGTGGTGCTGGTCGACGGCGCTCTGGTCCTCTACGTCGAACGCGGCGGCAAGACGCTGCTGGCATTCACGGATGACTCCGACATCCTTGCCGCCGCGGGAGAAGCCCTGGTTGGCGTCGTGACCCGCCGTGCGGTGGACAAGCTGATCATGGAAAAAGTCAACGGACACGGCATCCTGGACACCCCGGTCGCCGCCGCCCTGGCCCACGCGGGCGCCTACTCCACCCCGAAAGGATTGAGGATCCGTGCCTGAGGGAGATTCCGTCTGGCGGGCAACCGCCCAGTTGCATGCCGCCCTTGCGGGGCAGGAACTCATCTCCTCGGACTTCCGGGTGCCGCGCTTCGCGACGCTCAACCTGGCCGGCTGGACCGTGACCGAAGTCGTGCCGCGCGGCAAGCACCTGCTGATGCGGCTCCGGCGCCCGGCCGGCGCCGCGGACAGCCGGGCCGGTGACAGCAGCCTGGCCGCTGGCGGCCCAATCCGGCCGGGCGGGGCAAACGAGGGGCTGACCATCCACTCACATCTGAAGATGGAGGGCGCCTGGCAGGTCTATCCGCCGGGCGGCCGGTGGCGGAAACCGGGGTTCACGGCCCGGTGCGTACTGCGGACCGCCACGGCGGACGCCGTGGGTTTCTCGCTGGGAGTCGTCGAAGTGGTCCGCACCTCGGACGAGGACACTGTGGTGGGACATCTCGGGCCCGACCTGCTGGGGCCGGGCTGGGACCTTGCAGAAGCCGAAGCCCGGCTCCGCGCCAACCCCGACGTCCCGATCGGAGTCGCGCTGCTGGACCAGCGGAACCTCGCTGGGATCGGCAATATCTACCGCTGCGAAGCGTGCTTTCTCTCCGGAGTTCACCCCGCCGCGCCGGTGTCCGCAGTGCCGGACCTCACGGCCATGATCACCGACGCGAAGGTCCTACTGGAAGCCAACCTGGGGCCAGGGCGCAGGGTGACCGTACTCAACCCGCGCGGGACACCTGTCGGCCGGACCTCCGGATTGCCCGGTTACTGGGTCTACCGGCGCGAACACCAGGCCTGCCTTAAATGCCGGACCCCGGTGCGCCACGGGGTCCTCGCCAAAGGAACGGGCACCGAGGAACGGGACATCTACTTCTGCCCCAAATGCCAGCCGCTGCCGGGTTCCGCGCACTGACTGACGCAGCACCGTCCGCCGAAGCAGGCCGTCGCTGGCGGCGAGGTCAGTCGTGCGCAGGGGCGCCGCGGTCAGGCAAACTGGCGGACGGTCAGCGACGTCGCTGTGGCTGAGCCGCCCGTCGCATAAACGGAAACTTCGGTGCTTCCCTCTGCCGGGAAAATGAGTTCCGTCATGGTCACCTGGCCGTCTTGGGCGAAAATCTCCACGGAGCACTCATCGACGAAGACCGTCAGCTCGTAGCTGCTGCTGTTGGCCGCCAGCGGCGCGATGTCGACCGAGGCAAACGTCTCGTGGAAATCGGTCTGCCCTGATGACCGGCGATCCACCGTGAGCCTGCCATCGCGCGGACGGATCCCGATCCTGGTGCCCTGTCCGTCCTTGCCCCGGACGATCAGGCCGAATTCAGCTGCTGTTCCCGGTGTGAAGACGGCATCGATCCGCTGCACCGTACCGGCCGCACCGTCAAGGAGTCGCGATTCTTCAGAAATGGAAACCGGTCCGGTGCTATACACCGGTCCGTAGGCAGGAAGGGCCAGCACTTCCGCTGCAGGCTGCTGAACCAGCCGCAAGGAACCTCCGACGCTGCGCAGGGACACCTCCCGCGGCAACGCCATGGCGCTCCGCCACGGGAAGGCCGGGATCCCGTGGCCGTACTGCCAGTTACTCATCCACGCCATCATGAGTGTTCTTCCGTCAGGGACGTCGCCAAACGTCACGGCTGCGTAGTAGTCGCGGCCCCAGTCCAGCCAGTCGAAGTCAGCCAGTCGGGACTTCTCGTGCTGCCCTTCCGAGACGGTGGATTCCGAGGTGAAGGTGACGCCGTCGAAGTCGCCCACGAAGTACTGGCCCGCCGATCCCCCGTTTGGGCCGCCCGGGTTCAGGCTGATTGTCAGGACCCATTTGGTCCTGGCCTCGTCACCGTCGACCGGCAGGGCGAACAGGTCCGGGCATTCCCAGATTCCGCCGGTGGCATTCGCCGGGCCGAAGGTGCTCAGCAGCTCCCAGTCTTTGAGGTTGTCCGACCGGTACAGCACCGCCTGGTAGTCAAGGGCCTCAACGGCGACCATGACCCAGTAGGTTCCGGCGTCGCCGTCGTAGCGGAATACCTTGGGGTCCCGGAAATCCGTCGATTCGCGGTCAAGTACGGGGTTGTGCCGGTACTTCTCCCAGCTGTAGCCGCCGTCCAGGCTGTACGCCAGCGACTGGGCCTGACGGCCTTCGAGTCCCGATCCAGGCTTAAAGGCGCTGGTGTACACAGCCACCAGCGGGGCCACCTGTCCGGTACCGAAGCCGCTGGTGTTGAGCCGGTCGAAGACGATGCTGCCGGAGAAAATGTCGGCCTGATCGTCGCATGCAATGGCTACGGGCTGCTGGATCCAGGTGCACAGATCCGTGGATGTCGCGTGACCCCAGGACATGTTGCCCCAGGCGTTGCCGGACGGGTTGTTCTGGTAGTACAGGTGGTAGAGCCCGTCGTGGTAGATCAGGCCGTTGGGGTCGTTGAGCCAGGTGGTGTCCGCTGTGTAGTGCAGGGCGGGACGTAAGACTTCGGCGGATTCGGCCGCCACGGCCTGGTTGAGTTTGTCTGGAGCAGAAAGTGTGGTCATTGTTCGGTACTTTCGTGGCTTTCTGTGGGGGCGTGCAGGAGGAGTACCGGGTCAGCCCTTGACGCCGCTGGAGGCGATGCTGTTGATAAACGAGCGCTGGAAGGCGATGAACATCACCACCACGGGAATGGTGATCAGGGAGCCGTAGGCCATGACCTGGCCCCAGGAGACGTTGAGCTGGAAGAAGTACTGCATGCCGACCATCACGGGACGGAGCTCCTCCGACTGGACCACCATGAGCGGCCAGAGGTATGAGTTCCAGGCAGGCAGGAAGGTCAGGATGGCGACCGTCGCTGTCGCCGGACCGGCGAGCGGCATAACCACCTGACGGTAGATTTTGAACCAGCCCGCCCCGTCGATCCGCGCTGCCTCGTCCAATTCCTTCGGGATGGATTCGAAGTACTGGTGGTACAGGTAGATCGAGAATGCGTTCGCGATGAACGGGATGATCTGCACCTGGTAGGTGTCCAGCCAGCCCTTTGAGAGTTCCAGGCTAAAGCCGTTCATTTCGAGCCAGGGCAGTTGGTTGACCCACCACAGCAGCGGCAGGGCGAGGGTCTGGAACGGCACGATCAGGGTGGCGAGGATGGCACCGAACACGATCCGCTTGCCGCGGACCTGCATGCGGGAGAGGCCGAAGGCACACATGCTGTTGATGACCACGCCCAGGGCGACGGTGATGGCGGAGATGCCGATCGAGTTGATCAGGAACCTGGCCGCGGGAACCCGGTCGAAGACCGCAGTGTAGTTGTCGACCGAAATGTTGCCGATCGGCAGGAAGGCGGCCACAGAGGACATGTCGCCGAAGATCTGGGTGTCAGGCTTCAGCGATGACACCAGCATAAAGACGATGGGAAAAACTGCAGCGATGGCCAGAAGGATCCGCGCAAGCATGGTTCCGGCATTGGTGAGGCGGAGTGTGTTTTTCACATCAGTCCTTTTCTCGGGTCAGGTGGCGCTGTACGACTGAGATGAGCAGGACGATGGCGAAGAAGACGAGTGAAATCGCCGACGCGTAGGCGGTGTCCTGCTGCCTGAATCCGGTCTGGACCGCCTCGTAGACAATGGTTGTGGTGGAATCCAGCGGACCGCCCTGGGTCATGACGTTGACCTGGTCGAACAGTGCCAGGGCCTGGATGGTGATCGTCACCAGGATCAGGCTGCGGGTGTGCCGCAGCCCCGGCCACGTCACGTATTTGAACTGCTGCCAGCGGCTGGTGCCGTCCAGCTGCGAGGCTTCATAGAGCTCCCCGGAAATGCTTTGCAGCCCTGAGAGCCAGATGATCATATGGAATCCGGCAGCCTGCCAGATGGACAGGATGATGATGGCCGGCATGGCCGTTGTGGTTTCGTTCAACCAGTCGATGCCGCCGAAGAGGCCGAACGTCACCCTGTTAAGGATTTCGTTGAATAGCCCGTCCTTGCTGTACATAAAGAGCCACAGGAGGGACACCACCACCATGGAGGTCACGACGGGCAGGAAGTAGACGGTGCGGAAGAAGTTCACGCCGCGGAACTTCTTGTTGATCAGGAGCGCCATGACCAGGGCCAGTGCGGACTGGACGGGGACGACGACGACGGCGAAGTACCCGACGTTCAGCAGTGCCCGCCAGAAGGAGGGATCGGCGAAGAGCCGGGCAAAGTTGTCCACTCCGACGAACTCGACGGGACGGGGCGAAATGAGCCGGGCGTTCGTGAAAGCCAGGCCGAAGCCGATGATCGCCGGCAGGAAGATAAACAAGAGCAGCAGAATCGCGGCCGGGGCGATCATGCCCCACCCGCGCAGCTGCTCGCGAAGGTTGCGGGACCGGCGGCGGGTGGGAGCGGGCGTCGTCGTGGACGCGGCACGGTCAGCGGCGCGGTTGGCCCGCGAACGGGTGGGAAGTGGACTAATGGCCATGAGATTCTCCAGACACGGAACGGCGGGGGTGAACCCAGCGGCTGGTGCTGCGGAGGCGGGAGCGTCCCGCCCCCGCAGCACCGTAGGCGCTGGCTAGTTCTTGTAGCCGCCGTTGGATTTGATGTTGGTGTCAATGGACTTTGTGGCCTTGTCCAGGGCGGATTTGGCGTCGGCGCCGGCCAGGATGTCCTGGACTGCCTTGCCGAATTCGTTGGCGATGATCGGGTACGCGGGGGTCTCGGGCCGCATAAGGGCGTAATCGCGTGAGTAGGTCAGGAAGTCGCGGTTCACGCCACCCTCAGCGAAGGCGGGAATCAGCGCGGCGGCCCCGGTGCTGGCGGGAATGGTCCCAGTCGCTGTGGCCACTGCGGCCACGTTTTCCGGCTTCAGGGAGAAGGAGAGGTAGTCCATCGCTGCCTGGGAGTTGGCGCAGCCGGTGGTGACGCCCCACTGCCAGGAAGCGCCGCCGATCTTCGGGCCCTTGCCAAGGTCAACGGTCGGCATCACGACGAGGTCATCACCAAGGGCGGTGCGGGCCTTGTCCGCAGCCCAGGAACCGGTGTAGAGAACGGCGCTCTTGTTGTTCAGGAAGTCCTGGGTGCTGTCCTTGCCGCTCTTGGTTGCCATAAAGCCCTGATCGGCCAATCCCTTGAACCAGCCCGCCCAGGCGACGGCTGCGTCCCCATTGAGCTTGCCGTCCGCAGACTGGTAGTCCGTGCGGTCGATGAGGTCCCCGCCGAAGGACTGCAGGAACGGCGAATAGGCGTAAGGCAGCCATTCACCGGTTCCGGCGGTGCCCATGTCCAGCGGGTAGTCCCACTTTCCAAGGGCCTTCAGCTTGGTCATGGCGTCCTCGAATTCTGCCTTGGTCCAGGGCTGCTCGATGGTTGCCACCCGGACTCCGGCTTCTTTCAGGTCGGAGGCGCGGGCCATCATGGCCAGGGCGACGTCGTAGTAGCCCACCGCGTAGGTCTCGCCTTCCCACTTCGCGACGGTGCTGGGCAGGTGCGTGCTGAGGTCGGTGGTCAGCTTGAGCGGTGCCAGGTACTGGGCCCAGGCCCAATTGGGAACATTCGGCCCGTCGATGTCCACGATGCACGGCAGGTTGCCGGCGGACGCGGCCGCCACTACGGAGTCGTTGTACGACTCCTGCGGGAAGGCCTGGACCTTGACCTTGACGTCGGACTCCTTGTTGAACGCATCCACGATGTTCTGGATGGCGCCGAGTTCCTCGACGTTGCCGGCGTTGTGCGTCCACATGGTGATTTCGTTGGCATCCCCGGAGGACGCGGAGGCGCTGCCTTTTCCGCAGGCACCCAGTGTGCCGATGAGGGCGGCGGCCGTTACGCTGGCTACCAGGACCCGGCTGACTTTCTTGTTCATGTCGTGTGAACCTTTCTGATGATTGGTGAGGGCGCAGGGATCCTGGGGGCGCGGCCGGTGCAACGGCCGCGCCCCTTTTTTAGCCCTGCTGGGTTTGGTTGAAATTTGGGTATTTCGCGGCGGAACTCGGCGCCGGGTCAGCCCGGCGGCGGACCGACGGACCCCCGGGACACGAGCGGGCACGCTAGTACTTCCTGCTCCGGCGGACGGCCAGGAGTGGCGATGTCGTCAAGGAGCCGGGTAACTGCCCAACGCCCCATGTCGTAGTGCGGCAACGCCATGGTGGTCAACCCTGGCCACAGGGCCCCGGCAACGATCTCCAGGTTGTCCACACTGATGATGGACAGGTCCTCGGGAATCCGGAGACCCAATTGCGCAGCGGCCTGGTAAGCGCCCATGGCCACCTGATCACTGAAGCAAAACAAGGCCGTCGGACGTTCCGCCGTCGAAAGCATCTTCAAAGCCTGCTCCCGGCCGGCACGGGCGTCCGGGCGGTCCGTCGCCAGGTAATGGGGATTGAACGCCAGGCCGTGGCGCTCCAATGTGCTGCGGTAGCCCTGGTAGCGGCCATGCGTTGCCGGAATGTCGTCGACGTTGTTGAGCATCCCGATCCGGCGGTGGCCGGCCTCGATCAGCACCTCGACGGCGGCCTCCGCAGCACCCACCTCATCCGGCACCACCGAGGAAACCTCCGGGTTTCCCGACGTGCCGTCCAAGAGGACCGTCGGGATGCCCTTCAGGCCAGCTGGAACCTCCGTCGACTGGTGGAACATCTTGGCGTAGACAATCCCGTCGACCTGATGTTGCTGCAGGCTCCGGATTTCGTGCTCTTCCAGGCGCCGGTCCAGGCCCGAGTTGACCACCATGAGCAGGTAGCCGCGTTCGTAGGCGGCGTCCTGCGCCCCCCGGATCATGTCACCCGCGAACGGGGTGGTGGCAATCTCGTCACTGACCAGGCCGATAATCTGCGAGCGCTGGTTGCGCAGTCCGCTGGCGAGCCGGTTGGGGGCATAGCCAAGGTCTTTGGCGATCGCCCTGATGTGGTCCTGTGTTTCCGCTTTGACCCGGGAGCCGTCGACGTCGTTGAGCGCGTGGGAGACGGTGGTGACCGAAACCCCGGCGGCCTTCGCCACATCCCGTATCCCGACTCTTGTCATCTTCGACTTTTCCTTTACAAAACGTTTTGGCTGTTGTGTTGCTCACACTCTATACAAAACGTTTTGGCAGTGTCAAGACCTAATAGTCGAACGGCGTCCAGGCCGGGCCGGATCAACGACACCCGGCGAGGTGTCCTCGTTCTATGCGCCCGGTTCCGAGGCCACCGGTTGCGACGCTTCCAGTCCGGCAGCGGCAGCCTGGGGCACCAGCCCTTCCGGCACCATGAACCGCGGCAGCAGCAGTTGCACCAGCGGGCCGATGGCCAGCGCGTAGAGGACGGTCCCGACGCCGACCGAGCCACCCAGCAGCCAGCCGGCGCCGAGGACCACGACCTCGATCCCGGTCCGGGACGTACGCACCGACCAGCCGGTGCGCCGGGCCAGGCCGGTCATTAGCCCGTCCCGGGCGCCGGGGCCCAGGCGGGCGCCGATGTAGCAGGCCGAAGCGGCGCCGTTGAGCAGCACGGCGCCGCCGAGCATCCCGATCTGTCCGCCCAGTTGGGTGATCTGCGGGATCATCGCGAGGCCAACATCCGCGAAAACCCCCACAAGCACGGCATTGCTCAGTGTCCCGAACCCCGGCCGCTGCCGGAGCGGGATCCAGAGCAGCAGGACCAGGAAACTGACAACGATCACCACGGTGCCGATACTCAGGCCCGTCTTTCCGGCCAGTCCCTGATGAAATACGTCCCACGGGTCCAGCCCGAGCCCGGCCCGGATGAACATCGCCAAGGAAATGCCGTACATGGCGAGGCCGATCAGGAGCTGGAGGATTCTGCGCGTCATCATGGACTCCATCCTGACGGCAACTGGCCTTGTAATCCATAGCCAGTTTGAGATACTGGCCCTATGTCCGGCTCTCTTGCCCCCAGTTCCCTCGCCCGCTTGCTCGGCCGGTGGAATCCCGGCGCCGCCCCGGCGTACCGCGAGTTGTCCGACGTCGTCCGCCTGCTGGTCCTGGACGGCCGCATTCCGCTCGACGTCGCCCTCCCCAGTGAACGTTCCCTCGCTACCGCCCTCGGCATCAGCCGTACCACCGTCACGGCCGCCTATGCTTCGCTGCGGGAGCAAGGACTTCTGCGGGGCGGCCAGGGCAGCAGGGGCAGGACCGGCGTCCCCGGGCCCGAGGTCAACGTGGCCGTCCGGACAACGGGACCAGGACTCGGCGGCGGGCCTGGACTCGCCGTTCCAGACGGACTCCTTGACCTGGCGTATGCCTCGCTGCCTGCCAGTGGCGAAGTCGTCCACCGGGCGTTCGCCGCCGCGCTTACAGAACTTCCTGCCCTGCTTCCGGGATTCGGGTACGACGCACTTGGTGTCCGGGCCCTGCGGGAGGCGGTTGCGGCGCGGTACTCCGCGGCCGGGGTTCCGACGGCCGCTGCGCAGATCCTGGTCACCTCCGGTGCGCAGCATGCCCTGAACATTGTCCTCCGCACCCTCACGGGCCGGGCAGACAGGGTACTTGTAGAGAACCCCAGCTATCCCCATGCCCTCGATGCCATCCGGGCCGCAGGCTGCAGACCGGTGCCGGTAGCGATGCCTCCGGCCGCGCCGCGAGGACAACCATCTGCGGGGCCACTCTCAGGCTGGGACCTGGACGCAATGGACTCTGCCCTGCAACAGCGGCCGGCACTGGCCTATGTCATCCCCGACTTCCACAACCCCACGGGGCGGCTGATGCGGGATCCGCAGCGGCGCCGGCTTGTCCGCGCCGCCGCGGCGTCCGGCACCGTCCTGGTGGTGGATGAGACCCTGCGGGAGCTGAACCTCGACGCAGAGGCGGCCACTCCCATGGCTGCCTTCAGCCCGGCTGTGGTTTCGATCGGGTCGCTCAGCAAGTCGCACTGGGCCGGCCTGCGGACGGGCTGGATCCGCGCCGACGAGCCGCTGATCCAGCGCTTCGCCGCCGCACGAACCACCATGGATCTGGGCGGACCCGTCGTCGAACAGTTGGCTGCGGCCCATCTGGTGAATTCCCTGACCGAACCGCTCCCGGCACGGCTGGGCATGCTCCGCGAGAACCGTGAGGCCCTCTTGTCATTGGTCGCCGAGCATCTGCCCTCGTGGCAGGCGGAACGGCCCGACGGCGGCCTGTCCATCTGGTGCCGCCTCCCGGCCCCGGTCAGCACTGCACTTGCCGTCATCGCTCCGGACTTCGGCCTCCGCCTCGCCGCCGGTCCCCGATTCGGCGTTGGTGGCGCCTTGGAGCACTATCTCCGCGTGCCGTTCACGTTGCCGTCGGATCAGTTGGAAACCGCGGTACTGGCCCTTCGCGCCGCCCAGCACAGGCTGGACTCGGTCCCGACGCTGCGGCGCCATCGTTCAGCACTGCCCGCCGTCGCGATCGCCTGAGACCGCATCCCGCCGGGCCGGCCGCCGACGTCGGGGTTCTCCACGCACCTGGCAGGAATAAGTAGAATGGACCGGTGATGCAATCCCCCCTCCCCGTGCGCGACGGCGTGAACGCCACCCGCCTGCGCCTCCCGGACGAGGGGCCGTGGACAACCGCGATGGACTACATGATGCACCGCTGGGGCCACATCGATCCGCAGGGCATCGAGGACAGGTTCGACGCCGGCGAGATCGTGGGCGAGGGCGGCGTCGCCCTGGACCGGGCCACCCGGCTCGAGGACCACACCTTCATCTGGTACTACCGCTCATTGCCGCCGGAGACCCGCATCCCGGTGGACATCAGCATCCTGCACCAGGATGATCACCTGCTCGTGGTGGACAAACCGCATTTCCTGCCCACCACCCCGGGCGGCACGTACATCCAGGAATCGGCCCTGGTCCGGCTCCGGAACCAGCTGAACCTGCCGGACCTGATCCCCATGCACCGCCTGGACAGGATGACCGCCGGCGTGCTGCTGCTGTCCACCAACCCGGAAACCCGCGGAAATTACCAGGTACTCTTCGAGAAGCGGCAGGTGCAGAAGGAATACGAGTGTGTGTCCGCCGCGGAGCCCGCCGCCGGACACCCCGCGGTGGAATTCCCCGTGGTGGTCCGGAACCGGATGACCAAGTCCCGCAGCTACCTGCTGGCCGAAGTCATCGAGGGCGAGCCGAACGCGGAGACCAGGATCGAACGGTTGGAAACGTTCGACGGCGGCGCTTCAGTGGGTGCCGCTGGCACCGGCGACGCTGGTGCCCGAGCCTCTGGCATCAACGCGGACGCGGGTACTACGCCGCGTCTGGCGCGGTACCGGCTGGAGCCGCACTCCGGAAAGACGCACCAATTGAGGGTGCACATGGCCTCGTTGGGACTGGGCATCGTGAACGACGCGTTTTACCCGGACCTCCTGGACAAGGCTCAGGACGACTACTCCAAACCGTTGCAGCTCCTGGCCCGCGGCATCCGCTTTGTGGACCCCATCAGCAAAAAGCCCGTGGAGTACCGCAGCGGGCTCCACCTCAGCGAGGCTGCTCAAGCACCGCGTTGATCAAACACGGTCCTGAAGGCCTGCTCCATCTCGGGGCCGAACAGGACAAACTCCACCAACTCGAGCGCGCTGGCCGGATGTGAGGCACCAAACCCCGTAACGGCGTCGTGCGCTGCCTCCGCCACCTGGCGCCCGTGCCAGCCGTAGACTCCCCCGCCCACAGCGGGAAGTGCGATGCAAGCCGCGCCCAGCGAATCCGCCAGCCGCAGGCTTTCGCTGAAACAGGACACCAGCAGCGCCCGGTTGGTCTGCCCGGCGCGACGATTCGGCCCCACGGTGTGGATGACCCACCGGGCCTGGAGCCGGAAACCCGGGGTGGCGACGGCGGCACCCACAGCCAGTCCGTGCGGCAGATCCGTGTTGCGCAGTGCCCGGCAGGCGGCCAGCAGTTCGGGTCCGGCGGCCCGGTGGATGGCCCCATCCACTCCGCCGCCGCCCAGCAGCGTGGAATTTGCAGCGTTCACAATCGCGTCAACGGTGCGGGTGGTGATATCGCCTTGGAGGATGGTGATCCGCATGCCGCCAGTTTCCCACTTAGGAGGTGCGGCTCAAAGGCCCCGCATAACCGCAGCAGCACCCCTGATCTCCATTCATCCGGGCAGGAGCAAGAAATGATGGAGATTGCCTGCGGGAAACCCAGCAAAACCCCCTTTACTAACTGCCTTGACATGATGCGCCCCAGTGTCACGATAGTTATCTGGGGTATCGCGTGTTGTCCGGTCGATTGAAGGGGATAGGCATGACGCTGGCCCTCGCATGGATTGGGAATTAAGCCTGCTGGGGGGCTGCCGGTTGCGCCGCGGCAGCAATACCCTGACGGTGGCCAGCCGGGAACAGCGCGAGCCGGAATCCACACCGAGCGAGAATCCACACCGAGCGAGGAAGCATCATGGATACCCTCATCGAAATCCCGGGCGATCGAACGGCGGCCAAGTTCGCCTACGCGTCCGCGGGCATAGGCGTAGTGGGCGTGGCAACATTGGGCGCCATGTTCGCCATCGAGGTGCCAAGAAACGGACCCTACATCTTCGGCACCATCAACGATGCCACCGGCGGCGTCTTCCAGCTGACGATCATCCCGGTGATCGTCCAGGTCCACCGGCGCCTGCGCCGTACACCCGGCTCCGAGGCAGCCAAATGGGTGGTGATCGCGGCCAGCGCCGCAGGATCGGCAAGCTCGTTCCTCCTCGTCGCGAAGAAGCTCGATTTCAATGTATCCACCGGCATCTCGGTGGGGGCAATGGTGGTCCAGGCCGGCTGGTTCCTGCTGGCCCACCGGTCACTGCTCCAGTCGGGCGGCTGTCCACGGGATCTCGCGAAGCTGGGAGAGTTTATCGGCGGCGCCATAGTGGTGGCGCTGCCATTGGCCGCGCTGACGGCCCTGGAACCGGCGCCTGCCTGGATCCGCTGGGGCCTCGGCGGGGCCGGAATTGCCGTGGGCGCCGTTGCGTGGGTCGCGTGGCCGTACTGGTATTTCCTCGCGGGACGGCACCTCAGCCATGTTCCCAGGGAAGTTCGCGGAGGAGTCCCACGGCCACGCCGCCGGAACATCGGCGCCGGGTACTGAGGTCCGTGTACTGAGGTCCGTGTACTGGCGCGCGTAGTACTGGGACGCTCTCTGAACCCAGTGAGGGGAAGTCCGTGCCGGCGGCCAGCTCAGGCCGTGCTGCCGCGCAAAAGTGCGGTACTTTATGGCCATGGACTTTGGCGATGCCGACAGCTGGGGGGCGGCGATCTACTTCTGGATCATCCCCACGGTCCTCGGCGATGCCATCTTCCCGCCCATCCCGTCAGAAATGTTGGTGATCACCGGCGGGGCCCTCTCCGCCGACGGCCGGGCCAACGTCTTCCTGGTGGTGGCACTGTGCGCGGTGGCGTCCTGGATTGGTGACATGGTGGTGTTCCAGCTCTTCAAACGCCGGCTCAGCCATGTCCTGGACCGCTGGCGCTGGGGCCGCAAAGTCCATACCGGCATCCATAAGGCCATCGCCAAGGCCGGCCGCTCCTCCACCTACGGGACCATCATCGGCGCCCGTTTCATCCCCGGCGGGCGGCTGGCGACGTCGGCCGCTTCGGGCATCGCCGATGTTTCCGCCCGGGGTTTCAGCCTGTGCGCCGGCCTCGGCGCGGTCCTCTGGGCCAGCTGGCTAGTGGGCCTGGGCTACTTCACGGGATCGGCAACCAAGCTGCCGTTCTGGGCGAGTTCGCTGATCGGTGTGGTGCTGGGCCTGGTGATCGGCGTCGTCGTCGGCATCGTCGTGACCCGCCGGCGCGGCACCCGCTCTCCCGTGGACGAGCCCGCCCCCGGCGAGTGAGCTCCGCCGAGGTCGCATGAGTGAGCTAAACAGGCGCCCAGCGGCCGCGGTTGCGGCGGAGCACCGTCAGTGAGCCTGTGAGCGCAACGCGTTCGACGGCATCGCGCATCATCGCTGCCGATTCGCATGCCTGCTGGTTCTCACCGCTGTATTCGGTCGCCTCCACGAGGAATCGCAGGTTCAGCTGCGGGACGCCGGCGGCCAGTTCGATCTGGTTGGATTCCACATGGTGGCGGGACTCCAATGCCTCAACAGCGGCGGCCATCACGGCTTCCGGCGGGTTGCCAGGTTTCAGTCCGGTGATTTTCAGGCGCGTCTGGAACGAAGGCATGCCTTCAACCCTATCCCGGCCGTCCGCTGGCCTGGCTAGACCGCCGTCCGCTGCCCCTGACTGGTCCGGCCAACGGTCCAGCTGCCGATGCCGCTACCGGACCGGATCCCGGCGCTGTCCACCAGGAGGGAAATCATCTGCTCGGAGCCGACACCCAGCGCAAAGGCCGCCATTCCACCGATCGATGCCCGATCCCGGCCGGTCAACGTGTTCCTGGACCGGCCGGAAAAGTTACTGGACCTGCAGGTCCTGGCCTGCGTCGGCGTGTTGCCTCCAGCTTCCGGTTGCTGCATTGCCGAGCCTCCGGTTTCCGCGTCATTGCAGAATTCTGGGATGACAAGAGGCCCCTAGCCGACGCATGCACAGCCGTCAAATTCGAGGTTGATTTATGGCCTCGACGAGCCTATCTTGGGCAGATAGGGGGCAGTACCCATGCACGAACTCTCGATCAGACAAAGCCTCATCGACGCGGTTTTGGACAGGACAGGCGGCCAGGCAGTCACGGGCGTCAGCCTTCGGATCGGGTCGTTATCGGGAGTGCTTCCGGACGCCCTCCGGTTATGTTTTGATGTGGCTTCAGCGGGTACCACCCTGGCGGGGGCGCGGCTGCGGATCGAGGAGCCGCAGGCCCATGAGCATTCCCGCGAACCTGGACATACGCGCACTCCCGACGGTCACGCGCACACCCCGGAACTCATCCCGCTGGAGCAGAACCTGCTGGCCAAGAACGGCCTCCTTGCGGAACGGAACCGCGGCTGGCTCGCCGGGCGGAACGTCCGGGCGCTGAACACGATGAACTCCCCCTGCTTCGGCAAAACCACGCTCCCGGTGCTGAGGCTCACGGAACTGGTAGACCGGCTGCAGGCCGGTTTCATCGAAGGGGATCAGGAAACCTCCCTCGACGCAGATCGCATCCGCAAAGCCGGCCGGCCCGTGGTGCAGATCAACACCGGAGCCGGGGCCGGGTGAATACGGGCCGGCGGGCCGATGAAAAGGACCTGTTTTCGCCGGGCAAACGGGCCGCGTCACCAACGTGCACGTCGATGTTGACGGCAGCACCCACGTGGGCCGGGTCCTCGACCAGGATCCCGCCGCAGACCTCCACGCGGGGTACGGCCGGTCCTTCCATTACTCACCGGAAGAGCTCGAAACCTGGGGCAGGATGGAAAGGAAAGCCCGCCATGAGAATCATCGGAATGGCCACTGTAGCGTTTCTGGCGGGCGTTGGCACTCGGCGCCGTCTATGTGTGAATCCGCTCGGCCCCCGACGTCCAGCGATGCCTGAAGGCACGGCGAATGCGACCCCGCTATGACTGTGCTGGTGGCAGGCGTGGGCAATATGTTCCTGCGCGACGACGGTTTCGGCCCGGAAGTCGCCCGCCGGCTGGCCTCGGAGGCGGACCTGCCGCCCGGCGTCGAGGTGGCAGACTACGGCATCCGCGGCATGCACCTGGCCTACGATCTCCTGGCCGGAGTGGACATGCTGGTCCTTGTGGATGCCGTGCCGCCGGAGTTGGGGACGGTACACAACGAAGCGCCGGGCAGTCTCCGTGTGCTCCGGATCCGCAGTGAGGATCTCGACGCCGGCGCCACTTTGGACCCGCACGGCATGGATCCTGCCGCCGTCCTGGGCAAGCTCAGATCGCTGGGCGGCGAGGCCCCCGTGACCTATGTGGTGGGCTGTGTTCCGGCCGACGTCACCGACGGCATCGGGCTGACACCGTCCGTGTCCGCCGCCATCCCGGCGGCGATGGCCGCCGTCGTCGATCTCCTGAGCCAGTACGCCTCCACGCAGACCTAAGGCGGACCTATCATGTACCTCGGAATACCCGGCAAAGTGGGCGTGCTGGGGATCCGGCCCCGACCGGTGAGAGAGCGTTGGGGGGAAAGCCGCATTAAGTGAGAGAGCGTCCGGGGTCAGCCCGTGTTGCGCAGGCCGGCCGCTACCCCGTTAACGGTGATCAGCATGGCCCGCTGGAGACGTTCGTCGATCTCGGCACCGCTGATGCTCTCGTCTTCGGCGCCCTGGGCAGCCCGCACACGGCGGAGCAGTTCCACCTGCAGGTAGCTGATGGGGTCCAGGTACTGGTCCCGGATCTCAAGCGAACGCTTAAGTGTCGGCTGCGCGTCGAGGAGCACATTCTCACCGGTCAGGTTCTGGATCTCGGTGACCGTGAGTTCAAACTCTTCACGGATGGCCGCGAAAATGTGGTGCAATTCCTTGGGAACCAGGGTGGCCACGTAATACCCGGCGATGTCCAGGTCCGTTTTGGCCAGCGTCATCTCAACGTTGGAGACAACGGACCGGAAGAAGTGCCAGTTTTGCATCATCTCCACCAGCTGGGCGGAGTTTCCGGCCTCGCGGGCAGCCTTCAGGCCCGAGCCCACACCGAACCAGCCCGGCACGATCTGCCGGGACTGCGTCCAGCCGAACACCCACGGAATGGCGCGCAATCCGCCAAGCCCTGCCCCGGAATCCGGGCGCTTGGACGGACGGGAGCCGATATTCAGCGAACCGAGCTGCTCCACCGGGGTGGAGGCCAGGAAGTACGCGGGCAGGTCCGGATGGTCAATCAGATTCCGGTACCGGTCGAAGGCGCCGTCGGAGATGATCTCCATAACGTGCCCGTACCGTTCGCGCTGGTCATCCGAGGTGCGCGGGTCCCGGTGCAGGGCCGAGCCCTGGAGCACAGCCGCGAGGGACAGCTCCAGGTTTTCCCGGGCCAGCTCCGGCAGCGAGTACTTGTCCGAGATGACCTCTCCCTGTTCGGTGAACTTGATCTCGCCTTCGAGCACGCCGTTGGGCTGGGCCATGATGGCGTCGTAGGTGGGTCCGCCGCCGCGGCCCACGGACCCGCCGCGGCCGTGGAACAACCGGACACGGACGCCATGCTTGGCCGCCACGTCGCGGAGGTTCCGCTGGGTCTTGTGGATCTCCCACTGGCTGGTCATCACGCCGGATTCCTTGTTGGAATCCGAGTAACCCAGCATGATTTCCTGGACGTCGCCGCGCAGCCGGACCAGGTCTCGGTAGGACGGAACGGACAGCAGCTGGTCCACGATCTCCGCCGAGGCTCGCAGTTCCGCCACGGTCTCCAGCAGGGGCGCGAACCCGATCCTGGCATAGGGAGATTCGCCAAACAGGTTGATCAGGCCTGCCTCGCGGGCCAGGACAGCAGCGGCCAGGACATCGTCCGCGCCGCGGGTCATGGAAATAATGTAGGTCTCGATGACGTCCGGGCCATATGTGCGCAGAGCGCGGCGGACCTCGCGGAAGACGTCGTACGTGCCGTCAGCGACGCCGTCGAGCTTAATCGGGTGGCCGGACAACGGCCGGCGTGACGCCAGCTCCGAACCGAGAACCTCAAAGCGTTCAACGCGGCTCAGTTCCGCATAGCGGATGCCGGGGCCCCCCAGCCGGTCCATCAGCTGGCCAACGGCGTCATGGTGGTGGTCGGCGTGCTCGCGGATGTCCAGGGTGGCCAGGTGGAGGCCGAAGGAGGCGACGGCGCGGCGGACCCGGGCCAGCGCGCCATCGGCAACGAGCGACGCCGAGTGATTACGGAGGGACAGCTCCAGCAGTTCGAGGTCGTTGAGGAGTTCCTCGGTGGACCTGTAGTCACGGCCGTGCTCGTGGGTGGAGTCCGCGGCAACCCGTTTGCCCGTGTTGATGAGCTTGGCCTTGATGCACGTGAGTTTGAGTCGGTAGGGTTCCTGGGCGTTGAGCTCCAGGACGCGCCGGTCCAGGCCCGGCAACTTTTTCAGGTCCGCGTTGATGGAGTCCAGCAGGGACTGGTCCGCGCCGGACAAGGCGGTGGAGTTGGACAGGATGGAGATCAGCTCGTCCATCATTGCGATGCTGATGCGGACGGCGTGCTGGTTCTGGATCTGCAGGATTTCCCTGGTGACCGCCGCCGTGACGTTGGGGTTGCCGTCCCTGTCGCCGCCGATCCAGGACCCAAACCGGATGGGTGCGTCCTGGGACGAAAGGCTGACGCCGTGCTCACCGAGCAGTTCCGAGAAGTCCGAGAGCATTTCGGGCATGGCGTCGGTCAGGATGCCGCCGAGGTAGTAGATCGCGTTGCGGGCCTCGTCCACCGGGGTGGGGCGGACCTGGCGCAGTTCGTCGGTCTGCCACATCTGGTCGATGACTTCCGAAAGCTGGCGGTCCTGCCGGCGGCGCGCGGTGGTGCCTTCCCTCGTGGGCTCGGCCAGGACATCGGAGAGCCTGCGGATCTTGTCCAGCACGGAACGGCGCGAAGCCTCGGTGGGGTGGGCGGTGAAGATGGGCCGGACGTCCAGCCCGTTGACCACTTCCTGCAGGACTTCAGGCCCCGCCTGGGCGACGATTTCGGTGACGGCCTTGGCCAGCCACCCGTCCTTCTCCTGCCGGGTCCGCAGGCCGCGGACCCGGTGGACCTGCTCGGCTGCGTTGGCCAGGTGGAAGTAGAACGCGAACGCACGCACCAGGTCTGTGGCTTGCTCGATCGGCAGGGAGCCGAGCAGTTCGCGGACCTGCTCGACGACGTCGTGCGCACTCCAGGGGCCGGTAGCATCGGCACCGCCACGGGCGGCTTCCTTGGATTCCTTGGTGAGGAGGCGCACCTGCTCCACCAGATCCAGGAGTTCGGGCCCGTGCTGGCGGACCAGGGATTCGCCCAGCAGGGTGGAGACGCGCCGGACATCGGCCCTCAGTTCAGAGGCGAGGTCGGTTGCGGAATTCATTGCAGTGTTAGCCATGGAAACTGTCTTTCGAGGGTTCGGACTTGGCTCGTACACTGCGCTGGATACTGTGAGCCACGTTACTAGCTATCGATGCTACCTGCACGGGATGGCGAAGGCGGAATCCGTCTCAGATATTGCACCGGTCTCCGCCCTGCCGGAATGGACCTCAGCGGACGATCTTGAAATTGAAATCCGGAGTGCCCACCGCCGACCACAGGCACAACCACACCGGGAGCATCATCTCCGTCCCACGAGCGGTGGTGATGTCTCCGAGGTCAATAATATCGCGGTGGCCCAGCTCCCGGAGAAGGGCCGTCACGGTGTTCTTGGCGTCTGCGTCGTCGCCGGAGACAAACACCGAGTGGGCCCCGCCGCCCAGCCGCCCGGGGTCAACCATCAGCCCGGCGTTCATGGTGTTCAGGGTTTTGACCACTCGGGCCTCCGGGAACGCGTGCTGGATCCGTTCGGCGTTGCTGTCCGTGTTGACCGGGTTCAGGACCGGCGGCATGCCCTGGGAGAAGTCGAGCGGGTTGGAAACGTCCACCACCACTTTCCCCGACAGGTTGGCCGAGCCCGCGGCGCCGAGGGCACTGAGCGCACCCGCGCCGTTCGTTGCATTGACTACCAGTTCCGCCCCGGCTGCTGCCTCCGCGAACGTTTCCAGTGCTATGTGCTGGTTCGCTAAGTGCCACTCGCTGAAGGGCGGCGTGCCCATGGCGTCCGGCGCACTGCGGGCAAGAGTCTCTCCCGGGGCGCGGGTTCCCACCACCACGTCGTGTCCCAGCGCGGACAGCGCGCCCGCCAGGGTCCGGCCTGCAAAACCCGTACCCAGGACCGCGATTTTCATGGTTCCTCCAAGTTCAGCCGTGGGAGTCCGGAAACTAGGTTCCGTCGCTTTCGACGTTACTCTCCGCCGCCTGCAAGACAAGGGCTGCGGCAGCAACGCGGCGCGAGGTCCGTGGTGCTCCGCGTCGGTCCGTGGTGGAATGGACAGCGTCCGCGCCGGGTTGTAAACCTTGACGTCGTAGCCGGGGAATCACAACCCCTTTTGGAGGAACCATGAATACCACCGCCAACGCCGTCGCGCAGCTGGAACGCTGGCAGCGTTTCCGCACCAACCGAAACAAAGCCCTCGCCGCCCGCCACGGCTGGCTGACCCTCACCTCCTTCCAGTGGCTGGAATCCCGGCCCGCCGCCGTCGAACTCGCCCCCGGCCTCTGGTCAACGGACGGCACGACGGCGTCACTCACCGCTGCGGCGCAGGACGGCCTGACGCTGGTGGAAACCGGCGAGCCCGTTGACGGGACCATTACTGCCTCCCTGGCCAACGAGGAATCCCTGATGTGGGTGCAGTTCGGCGGCCCTGACGGGCAGCAGGTAGTGGTGGAACTCGCCATGCGCGCAGACCGGTACGCCATCCGGACCCACGATTCCGGGTCGCCGGTGCTGACAGAGTTCGACGGCGTTCCCACCTTCGATTACAACCCGGCCCTGGTGATCCAGGCAGCCTATGAGGCGTATCCCGAGCCTGTGGCGATCCCGATCGGAACCGCCAATCCGCTGGTGGACGGGTTGCATTATTCGGTGGGCGAGGTGGTTTTCCGGCTACCGGGGATTGAGCATGAGTACCGGCTGCACGCCGAAGAGGAACAACTGGGGGCGCTGACCATCACGTTCCATGACGAAACCAACGGCGAATCAACGGATGAATGGCGCAAAGTCTCAACCCCCCGGCCCCGGGTTGACGCGTCAGGGAAGGCCACTGTGGTTCTGGACTTCAACCGCGCCATCAACTACCCCAGCGCCTTCACCCCGTATGGCACCTGCCCCATGCCCGTAAAAGGCAACAGCCTGGATGCGAAGATCGAAGCCGGCGAAAAGCAGCCTCTCCTCGCTGATTGAGCGCGAAAGGACACTTAAGCCCCAGCGGAACGGGGCCTCAAGTGTCCTTTCGCGCTAAATGGTGGGTCAGACGATCGCTGAGACGCCGGTGACCGCCCGGCCCACAATGAGCGTGTTGATTTCGAACGAGCCCTCGTAGGTGTAGATGGCCTCGGCGTCGGCGAAGATTTTGGCCATCCGGTAGTCGGTCACGATCCCGTTGCCGCCAAGGATGGACCGCCCCAGCGCCACGGTCTCCCGCATCCGGGCACTCGTATAGGACTTGGCGAGCGCCACCTGCGGCATGTCCGCCGCGCCGTCGTCCTGCAATTGGGCAACACGCGCCATCATGGCCATACTCGCCACCGCGTTGCCCAGCATGGTCACCAGTTGCTGCTGGATGAGCTGGAATTTCGCCAGCGGCCGGCCGAACTGGTGGCGTTCGACCGCGTACTGCCGGGCGACGTCGAACGCCGCCAGCTGCTGCCCCACGGCCTGCCACGCCACCATGATCCGCGAGCCACGCAGGAGCTCGTTGGTGTCCTCGAAACTGCTGATGCCGGCGAACCGGTCAGACTCGGCGACGTGGACATCCTCAAACACAATGTCCGCGTTCTGCACGGTCCGGAGCGCAATCTTGTTCTCGATCCGGCTCCGGCTCACACCCGGCAATGAAGCATCAACGATGAACCCGCGGACGGCACCCTGCCCGTCGGCGGCCACGGCCTCGTCCCTGGCCCACACCAGTAGGTAGTCGCAGAACGTCCCGTTCCCGATCCAGCGCTTGGCGCCGTTAAGCACCCACGAGTCGCCGCCGTCGTCGGGCTCTCCCGTAGCGCTGGAGATGCGCCGGGCACGGGTCTCCATGCCGCCGGCCACGTCAGAGCCGTGGCCGGGCTCCGTGAGCGCGAACGCGCCGGTGATGCGCAGGCTTGAGGCGTCCGCAAGCAGCGTTGCCTTCTGGCCGGCCGACCCAAAACCGTAGAGCGACTCCACAAACAGATCGTGGTGGACCAGGAAAAAGGTGGCGATCGACGTATCAACGCGCGTCATCTCGGCGATGACCAGTCCCGCGAAGAGATTGCTGTAGCCGCGCTGAGCCGGCGTGCTCAGCTCCAGAGCGGCGAGCTTGGGCAGGATGTGCGCCGGGAACTCCGCCTTGTTCCACCAGTCCGACGCGTACGGGGCGATCTCCGTGGCCAGGAACTCGCGCAGCTCAGCCAGCTTGGCCCGCTCCTTAGCGCTGAGGAAGGACTCGTAAGCGAAAAGATCGGCAGTGGGCAGGCCCTCGATCCCTGGCCCGGAGATGGCGGGTTCCGAAGCGGCGGGTCCCGAAATGGGCGGCCCGGAGGCGGGCGGTTCGGCGGTGCGGGGCCGGCTCATTTCGGGCCCATCCGGATGGCGCCGTCGAGCCGGATGGTTTCGCCGTTGATCATCGCATTTTCCACAATGTGGGCCACCAGGCTGGCGTATTCCGCGGGCTTGCCCAGACGGGACGGGTGCGGGACCTGCTGGCCCAGGGAAGCCTGGGCTTCGTCGGACAGCGTCGCCATCATGGGTGTCTCGAAAATACCCGGGGCGATGGTCACCACGCGCACCAGGGAGCGGGCCAGTTCCCGGGCCAGCGGCAGTGTCATGGCGGCGACGGCGCCCTTGGACGCGGCGTAGGCCGGCTGGCCGATCTGCCCGTCGAAGGCAGCCACGGAGGCGGTGTTGATGATGACGCCGCGCTCAGGGCCGCCCAGCTCAGTATTCACAGGTTCCGTTGAAACCATGGCCGCGGCCGCCAGACGCAGCACATTAAAAGTCCCGATCAGGTTGACCTGGATGACGCGGTTGAACGTGTCCAGCGGGAGGACGCCGTCCCGGCCCAGGACCTTGCCCGGCGTGGCGACGCCGGCGCAGTTCACAACAATGCGGAGCGGCCCGAGCGCCACAGCGGTGTCGACGGCGGCCTGCACCTCAGCTTCGTTGGTGACGTCTGCGGGGACAAAGGCCGCTCGTGGCCCCGAACCGCTGCCGGCGGCGTTAAGCTCGGCGGCGTAGGCCGCACCGGCAGAGGACGGCAGGTCGATCAGCACCACCGAGGCGCCGGCGTCGAACAGGCGTTTCGCTGTGGCAGCCCCCAAGCCGGACGCCCCACCCGTAATCAACGCGACAGTACCCAAGACGTCCATACATCCTCCTTGATGTGGCTCCGACACCGGCGACCGGCGCGAAACAAAAGTTAGTGAATCTTAACTGAAATTCGGGTGGGCCGCACCCGCTAGGCTAAACGGATGACGGATGCCGAACCCACCAACTGGCAGCCCGCCGACTGGCAGGAGCGCGCCAACGTCGCGGCACGCTCCGTCACGGGACTTTTCGGCCGGCGCCTGCTGTTCCTGCCGGGAACCCACCTCGCCGCCGTGCAGTGGCCGTCGAAACACCTCAAGAACCTCCTCCACCCGTGGCACTACTGGTGGCAGGCCCACTACGTGGACTGCCTGGTGGACGCCGGGCGCCGCGAACTGGGCAACGGAGCCACCCCTGCAGCCCGGTTCAACGGCCCGCACCACCCCAGCGCCGGCAAGCTCGCCTCCAGGCTCGTCACCGGGATCCGCCTGCGCAACGCCTTCACTTTCGTCAACAACTATTTCGACGACATGGCCTGGCTGGCTCTGGCGACGCGCCGACTGCAGGGCCTGGCCGAGGAGACACGTAAACCCGGACGCCGCCGCAACGCCAGGGTCCACAAAACCCTGACCCTTCAGTTCGATTCCGCCTCCACGGACGACCTGGGCGGGGGGACCTTCTGGAGCAAAAAGCGCGATTTCAAGAACACCCCTGCCACGGCCCCTGTGGCGCTCTACTACGCCCGGACAGGCCAGCAGGCCAAGGCACAGCGGCTGGTGGACTGGCTCAATGCCGTGCTGTTTGACGAGACTCAGGGCCTCTACGTTGACGGGGCGCGGCTCAATGCGGCCGGCGAAGTGATGGTGGAGAACACCATCTACACCTACAACCAAGGCCCCGTGCTGGGAGCGCTGCTGGAGCTCGGCGGCGACGCCAACCTCGCCCGGGCCGCGGCGGTCATTGACGGCGTAACCCAGCACCTGACGGTGCACACCACAGCGCCGGGCAGTTTCCCCCGCATCCTCCGCTGCGACGGAACGGGCGACGGCGGACTCTTCACCGGGATTCTCTGCCGGTATCTGGCACTCGCCGCCGTCGACGCCCGGCTTCCGGAGTCCGCGCGGAACACGGCCAGGGAGCTGGTGACCGCTACCGCCGAGGCCCTCTGGGCGGGCCGCCGGCCAGCCGAAGCCGGGGCGGCAACAGCCGGCAACGGCAGGTATGTGTTTTCCACCCACGCGGCAAACCCGGCGGACACCACCTACCCGCCAGGTGCCGCCGTCGAACTTTCCACCCAGCTGCAGGCCTGGATGGTACTGGAAGCCGCTGCGGCCATTCAGCCGAAACGTTGACCAATTAGGTCATGCAACAGTTGCGTAATGCATGTGATCCTTATCACTTATGGTCCGCGCCGCTTGGTGTCTTAGGTTTGGCTAACCTACAGTTTCTCGAGTGAGCCAACCCTAACTCCAGACTCGCCAGGACCGACGGTCCACACACTTTTCCCCAGAAAGCAGCCCCCATGAAGATCCGCAACAGCGCCCTGGCCGGCATCGCACTCGCCGCCACCGCAGCCCTCGGACTGACCGCCTGCGGCGGCAGCACCTCCCCGGCAGCCACCGGTTCAGGCTCCGCCGTCTCCGGCGAGATCACGGTCTACAACGCCCAGCACGAGAGCCTGACCAAGGAATGGATCGACGACTTCACCGCGGAGACCGGCGTCAAGGTGACCCTGCGCCAGGGTTCGGACACCGAGCTCTCCAACCAGATCGTCCAGGAAGGCGCAGCGTCCCCGGCTGACATCTTCCTCACCGAAAACTCCCCCGCCATGGCGCAGGTTGAAAACGCCGGCCTCTTTGCTGACGTCGACAAGGCCACCGTGGACCAGGTTCCGGCCGAGTTCCGCCCCAGCACCAACAAGTGGACGGGTATCGCCGCCCGCTCCACCGTCCTGGTGTACGACAAGACCAAGATCAGCGAAGACAAGCTGCCCAAGTCCATGCTGGACCTGGCCAACCCGGAGTGGAAAGGCAAGTGGGCCGCTTCACCGTCCGGCGCCGACTTCCAGGCGATCGTGGCCGCGCTGATGGAACTTAAGGGCGAGGCAGCTACCGAGGAATGGCTCAAGGGCATGAAGGAAAACTTCACAGCCTACAAGGGCAACAGCACCGCCATGAAGGCAGTCAACGCCGGTGAAGTAGACGCCGCGTTGATCTACCACTACTACTACTACGGCGACCAGGCCAAGACCGGCGAGAACTCCAAGAACGTCACCCCGTACTACTTCAAGAACCAGGATCCGGGCGCGTTTCTGTCAGTCTCCGGCGGCGGCGTGCTGACGTCATCCAAGAACGCTGCGGCTGCCCAGGCCTTCCTGAAGTTCATCACCGGCAAGAAGGGCCAGGAGGTCCTCAAGAACGGCACCTCCTTCGAGTACGCCATCGCTTCCGAGGTGCCCGCCAACGACAAGCTGGTTCCGATCAAGGAACTCCAGGCGCCCACCGTGGACCCGGCCAAGCTGAACTCCACGAAGGTCACCGAGCTGATGACCAAGGCAGGACTCCTGTAATTTCAGTGACCACTGATCTATCGGCTCCCCCCTCAGCGGGGAGCACGACGACGGCGGGCCGGGGCACTAGCCCCCGCCCGCCTCTCGGCGTTTCCGCGGTGTCCATCCTGGCAGTGCTGATCGCCCTGTTTTCCCTGGTACCGCTGGGGTACGTCGTGTACATGACGGCGGCCACCGGGTGGGACACCGCCGTCGAACTGATCTTCCGGCCGAAAGTGGGCGAGCTCCTGCTCAACACGGTCCTGCTGATGGTGATCACCATTCCGCTCAGCATCGTCCTCGGCGTTGGCGGTGCGTGGCTGGTGGAGCGGACCAAACTCCGCGGCCACAAAATCTGGGCGGTGCTGCTGGCAGCACCGCTGGCCATCCCGGCGTTTGTAAACAGCTACGCCTGGGTATCGGCGGTCCCGTCCCTGGCCGGACTGGGCTCCGGTGTCCTGATCGCCACGCTCTCCTATTTCCCGCTGGTGTACATCCCGGCGGCCGCTACACTCGGCCGGCTGGACCCGGCCATCGAACAGTCCGCGGCCGCGCTGGGGCTCGGCAACTGGCGGGTCTTTTTCCGGGTGGTCCTGCCGCAACTGCGCATCGCCATGACCGGCGGCGCCCTGCTGGTGGGCCTTCACCTGCTCGCCGAATACGGTGCGTTCGCGATGATCCGTTTCGATACGTTCACCACGGCGATCATGGTCCAGTACCAGTCCACTTTTAACGGGACCGCCGGCAATATGCTCGCCAGCGTCCTGGTGTTTTTCTGCCTGATCCTGCTGGTGGTGGAGGTCCGCGGCCGGGGCACGGCCCGCTATGCCCGCGTAGGATCCGGCGCCCAGGCCAGGGCACTGCGCCTGCCACTGCACGCCTACGAGGTTCCGGCGCAGCTGTCCCTGCTTGCTTTGACGGGACTGGCCTTCGGGCTGCCGGTGTTCTTTGTCCTGCGCTGGATCACCGCGGGCGGTTCCGCGGTCTGGGCTGCCGACGAGTTCGCTCCGGCCCTCCTGACCACACTCGGCTACGGCCTGGCCGGCGCGGTGGTGACCACCGTCGTCGCGTTCCCCATGGCCTTCCTTGCGGTGCGGCACCCCAGCTGGTTCAGCAAGTCGCTGGAGCTCTCAAACTACGTCACCAGTTCCCTGCCCGGGATTGTGGTGGGCCTCGCGTTCGTTACCGTCAGTATCCGTCTGGTCCCCGGCGTCTATCAGACGGCCGGAGTGCTGGTGGCCGCGTACGTCCTGCTGTTCCTGCCCCGGGCGCTGGTCAATCTCCGCGCCGGCCTGTCCCAGGCCCCCAAGGAACTCGACGAAGCCGCCCAGGCCCTGGGCAAACCGCCGCTGCTGGCCTTCATCCGGGTCACGCTGCGGCTGACCGCGCCGGCGGCCGCGGGCGGCGCTGCCCTGGTGTTCCTGGCCATCGCCAACGAGCTGACCGCCACCCTCCTGCTCTCCCCGAACGGGACCCGGACGCTCGCCACCGAGTTCTGGAGCAAGAGCAGCGAAATCGACTACGCGGGCGCCGCCCCGTACGCCCTGCTGATGATTCTGCTCTCGGCTCCAATGACGTACCTTCTCTTCCAGCAGTCCAAGAAAGTAGCCGGACAGTGACCGAACAATCCCCCTCCAGGCTTCCGGTACCGCGGATCGCGCCGTCTGTGGCACCCTCCACCAACAGCCACCTGCAGATCGCCGATGTCACCAAGAACTTTGCCTCCCAGGCCGTCCTCAAGGGCGTCAACCTGTCCGTGGCCAAGGGCGGCACCACCGCCATCGTGGGGCCCTCCGGCTCGGGCAAGACCACTCTGCTGCGGCTGATCGCCGGCTTTGAACACCCCGCCACCGGCAGCATCTCGCTCAACGGCACCAAGGTGGCGGGCGACGGCGTATGGTTGCCTGCGCACAAGCGCCAGGTGGGGTATGTGGCCCAGGACGGGGCGCTCTTCCCGCACCTGACGGTGGGCCAGAACATCGCGTTCGGCCTGGACACCGCCAAGCTGGCGGGTGGCCGCCGCGCGGCGGAAGGCCGGATCAGCGAGCTGTTGGCCATGGTCTCGCTGGACGCCTCCATGGCCAAGCGGAGGCCACATCAGCTGTCCGGCGGGCAACAGCAGCGGGTGGCCCTGGCCCGTGCGCTGGCCCGCGAACCCGAACTGATGCTGCTCGACGAGCCTTTTTCAGCCCTGGATGCCGGCCTGCGCGTGGCCACCCGGCGGGCCGTGGCCAAGGTTCTCAACAAAGCCGGCGTGACAACCATCCTGGTCACGCACGACCAGTCCGAGGCCCTGTCCTTCGCGGACCAGGTGGCGGTGATGCGCGGCGGCAAGCTGGCCCAGATCGGCAACCCGTTTGTGGTCTATACCCGCCCAGCAGACCGCGCCACCGCAGAGTTCCTGGGCGACGCCGTCATCCTGGACGCCTGGATGGAAGGCTCGCTGGCCACGTGCTCACTGGGCGAAATTCCCGTGCGCCGCCCTCCTGCCCAGGGCCGGGTGCAGCTGATGCTGCGTCCGGAGCAGATCCGCATTGCCGAGGATGGCCCCATCCGCGGCGTGGTGGTGGACACCGACTACTTCGGCCCGGAAACCACCGTGCGCCTTAAACTCTCTGTGCCGCCGGAACTGGCCGGCCGCGCCGACCACCGCTACCCCGGCGGCGGCGAAGTCATCACCATCCGGCACTGGAACGCCTCCATCGCCCGGCCCGGTATGGAACTCTGCCTGCGGGTGGTGGGCGAAGCCGTCGCCTTCCCCCTGGACGACTAAACCCAACTAAGTAGCAGCAACTGTCGTTATGAGCCCCCAAAACGACAGTTACTGCTACTCAGTTGGGTGGGGCTTTTTCTTCTGCGGATACGGCGCCTCGCTCCGGGCCAGCATCTCCACAAAACCGGCGATTTTCCGTTCCCGCGTGGACGCCTGCTTAACCGAATTCGTCCGGTAAATCAGGGCATACCGGTTCACGGAGGTGAGGACGTCGAACATGGCCTGGGCCTCGGGAACGGCAGCGATCGCGGCGGCCAGATCCGGCGGGACTTCCGCCGTCGCCTGCCCCACATAGGCTGCCTCCCAGCGCCCGTCCGCCTTGGCGGCGCCGACGGCCGCGCGGCCTGCCACAGTCATCCGGCCGGCAGCCTCGAGCTTCCCGATGCGGTCCACATTCCGCGCCGACCAGACGCTCTTCGGGCCGCGGCGGGTCATCCGTTGGAAGGAACTGCCGTCGTCGCGCCTTTTGCCCTGACCGTCGATCCAGCCAAAGCACAGCGCCTCCTGCAGCGCGGCTTCGTAGTCCAGTTCGGTGGTGTTGCCGCCCTTCTTGTGCAGCACCAGCCACACGCCAGGGCTGTCGTTGTGGTTGGCCTCCAGCCACAGCCGCCACTCCGCCGCGTCCGCTACCAGCAGTTCCTCGAGTTCAATGGCCATGGGCCCTATTCTGCCTGCCTTCCGCAGGAAGTGGCATGATGGCGGTAGTCCACCTGTCCCGGTTTCGAGGAGGAACCATGCTGCGTGTCCGACCCGTCCATTTCACCTCCCGGCCGGACAGTTGGGAGCCAATCCTGACTGCCCTGGGCCTGGCCAAGACCGTTGATGACGGCCCGTGGCGGGAGTTCGACGCCGGTTCCGGCCGGCTGGCCCTGCATCTGACCGACGCGGGTGCCATGGATGACGGCATCACGGCCCTGGGCGTCGAGGTGAGCGATCTGGCCGAATTCGCCCGGCGCACCGCCCTGGCCGCGGAGGAATCCGGAAATACCGTCGCCGAACTCATTGCCGCTGATCACGGCGAGTCCTGCCGCATCACCGGCCGGGACGGCTTCAGCTTCCTGGCTGACAAAGGTGCGCGGGAGCCCAACGCGGCGGACGCTGATCCGGCGCTCACCGTCGTCGGCGTCTGGTTTACGGCGGATCCCGGCGCGGCCGCGGTGACGCTTCAGGACATCGGCGCCAGGTTCCGCCCCGTCCCGGACGCAGACGAAACCGCCGACTTCACCGCCAAGAACGGCGGGGTGCTGATGGTACGCCCGGCATCCGGCCCGCCGCGGTCCGGCCTGGGATTTGAGTACGACGGCGATCTGGGCGCCTTGCGGGAGCGGCTCGCAGCCGCCGGGCTGGACGTCAGCGAAACCGAGGAGGCGTTCGGCCGGACCCTGCACGTGGCCAACCCCGATTCCGCAGGCACCACCGGGACTGCGGCAGCCGCTGCCGCCCCGCACGTCCCGCCCACCGTCTGGATCTCGCAGCGCCTCGCCTCACAGTGAACCGGGCCGAGGGGTGAGATTCCCGCGCTTTGGGCGACGCTTTACGCTGAGAGCTCACCCCTCAGCGGTCCACGGCCGTCCGATGGGGTAGAACTTAACCATGAACGTTCGCACTCCTGACCCGAATCCCGGCTGGCTCTCCGAAGAAGACCTTTTTGAGGCCCGCGGGAGGCTCCCCATGATCTATGTGGAGGCCGTGCCGGTCAGGCTGGATCCGCTGGGTTTTGTGAACGAGGTTGGCACGCTGCTCCAGGCCGATGAGGACGGGAACATGATCCGGTCGCTGGTATCGGGCCGCGTGATCTACCGCGAGACCATCCGCGCCGCACTCCTGCGCCATATGGAAAAGGACCTGGGGCCGCTGGCTTTTCCGCAGCTCCCCATCAGCCCGGTGCCCTTCACGGTGGCCGAATACTTCCCGGCCCCGTCCCAGACCGGCTTCACTGACGAACGCCAGCACGCGGTGTCCCTGGCCTATGTCATCCCCGTGACGGGCGAATGCGAGCCCCGCCAGGATGCCCTGGAACTGACGTGGATGACTCCGGCGGAAGTGCTCAGCGCCGACGTCCAGCTCGAATTCAGCGGCGGCCGCGGCGCCCTGGTCTGCCAGGCGCTGGCCTTTGCCGGAGTGGGTCACTGACGCCCGCGGGATCCCGGCGTCCCCGACTTCCGGCGCCCCGCTTTGTAGACTGTAGGGCGGACCGCAAGAGAACTTAAGGACTCCCATGACCGAAAACCCAGCCTCCCGGCACTACAGCGAACAGCAGGCTGGATCTCTGACCACCGGCGATCAGCTTCTTCTCCCTGACGGTGAACGCACCGCCGAAATTCAGCATGTGGAGTTTGAACCGGATGATTTCGGGACCCCTGCGGTGGTCCTGGCGAACCTCACGGGCGGCGGCACCCTCCGCATCGCGGCCGGCTCCACCGTCAAGATCCTGGACCCAACAGTCCCGGTCATCACGGTTCCGGACGCCACGCTTCAGGACGCCACGCCCGACGCCGTCACGCAGCTTCCGGTCGCGGCGCAACCCCCTGCCGAACAGCCCCAGCACACCGGCGACGGGGAGGAAGCCCCGGCGGCTCCCGCCGTCGTCGTACCTCCCCTGCCGGCCATCCCGCCCGCAGTGAGCGGCCCGTCCGCGGAAGAACTGGCGCGGATTCCGGGGCCGCAGGGCACCCCCGAAGCCGTGGTGGAAGCTGCCGCGGAAGCCCACCCGGACGCCGTTGGGGTGCTGCTGCTGGCGGACAAGCTGGCCAAGGGCATCAACTTCAAGTCCGGCAGCTGCCTCAAGGACCTCAGCGACCTTGCCCACGAACTGTTCATCACGCTCAAGGATCCGGACGGGGCGCTCACGGTGGCGGACCTGCTCAACGTCCTGCCGTTCGACGGCAACCCGGGCCGGTGGGCGTCCGTGGAGGCGTCGCTGGCGTTGTCAAGCTTCATCTGCCGCCAGGACCGGCAGGAGGAGCGGGCCGAAGTCTATGAAAAGCTGCTGCGCATGCCCGAAAACCAGGAAACGGACCCGTTCAAGGCACGGATGAACGCCAAGGTGCGCCAGCGTTCGCTGAACGAACCCAACCTGTACGACAAAGAGATCTTCCGCTCGATCGACAACTCCAACCATGAGGCCGAGCGGGAGTGGCGGCTGCTGCGCCTCGAATCCCTGCTGTTCCTGCGGGCACACGGCGGGTCTGAGACGATCGGTGCGGGCGAACTCCAGCGCCGGATCAGCAACGAACTCGAGGCCGTCCGGGCCTGAGCTGTCCGGGCGCAGGAATTACCCCCTACCCGGGGCTGCGCCCGCGTTGTAGATTCGGGCTATGACGAACAATCTGAGCGTGGTGATAAATGCTGACGCGCCGCAGGTCTGGACCATGCTGCGTGAACCGGCCAAGGTTGCCCAGTGGCACGGCTGGGAGGCCGATGAACTGGCTGATGAGATTGACGGGATCTACTTCAGCAACAAGGTCGCTGAGGCCCCGGACCACACCAGCCTGACCACCAACGGCGGCGACGTCTTCGACCTGAAACCCGTGTCCGCCGGGACTCTCGTCAGCGTCACCCGGTCAGCCCTGGACCATAACTCGGAATGGGCCGCCTGGGACGAGGACATCACCCAGGGCTGGCTGACATTCCTCCAGCAACTCCGCTTCGCGCTGGAACACCACCCGCACGGCAAGCGGCACACGTTGTTCTTCGAATTTCCCGGTGAGCCGGGTTCCGAAATCGAAAAGCTGGGATTGTCGGATGTGCCCGCGCCGGGTGAGCCCTACGAGCTGACGCTGGCCACCGGGGAGGAAATCTCCGGCAAGGTCTGGTTCCGCAGCAACCACCAGGTGGGGCTCACGGTCCACAGCTACGCGGAGCACGGGGACGGCCTGCTGATCGTGGCGGACCAGCCCGTTATTGAAGGGCTGCGGCCCCACGGCGGCGCCATGGTGATCGCCTCGACGTACGATCTGGGGGCCCACAACCTCGAGTCCATCCATTCGCGCTGGGACGGCTGGCGGGCTGAGAACTACCCCACATCCGAGGCGGCCCACTGAGGGATCGGCAGCGTTTGCTGGCACACTGGAACCGTGCCAGCCAACCCCGCCTTCGCTACATCCGTCTCAGCTGCGGCCGTCTCCGTTTCGGCCGTCTCAGTGGATCCCGTCGCAGCGACGGCCAGCTCCGCCGCTGCAGCTGACCAGTCGCAGTTCTCCTTCACCGTTGGCACCCGCCTTGCTGACAGCCGTGCGGCATCGGCCGCCCAGGTAGCTGCCAACGGCGGCGAATTCCTGGGCCGCACGGGGACCATCACCACGCCCCACGGCGAGATACGCACGCCGGCCTTCATCGCCGTCGGGACCAAAGCCACGGTGAAGTCCGTACTGCCGGAATCCATCGCCGAACTCGGCGCGCAGGCCGTGCTGGCCAACGCTTACCACCTGTACCTGCAGCCGGGCGCGGACATCCTGGACGAGGCAGGCGGGCTGGGCTCGTTTATGAACTGGTCCGGGCCCACCTTCACGGACTCCGGCGGGTTCCAGGTGATGAGCCTGGGGTCCGGGTTCAAGAAGGTTATCGACATGAAATCGGTGGACACGTCCGGACCGGACGACGCCGTGGCTCCGGGCAAGGAACGCCTGGCCCACATCGACGACGACGGCGTCTGGTTCAAATCGCATCTCAACGGCGACCGCCACCGCTTCTCCCCTGAAATTTCGATGCAGGTCCAGCACCAGATCGGCGCGGACATCATGTTCGCGTTCGATGAGCTGACCACGCTGCAGAACTCCCGCGGCTACCAGGAGGAATCCCTGGAGCGCACGCGGCTGTGGGCTCTGCGCTGCCTGGAGGAGCATTTCCGACTGACCTCCGAACGGGTGGGGAAGCCGTACCAGGCGCTCTTCGGCGTGATCCAGGGTGCCCAGTACGAGGATCTGCGCCGCAAGGCCTGCCGGGACCTTGGCGCCATGGACTTCGACGGCTACGGCATCGGCGGGGCGCTGGAGAAAGAAAACCTGGGCACGATTGTGCGCTGGTGCAACGAGGAGCTCCCGGAGGACAAGCCCCGGCACCTGCTGGGCATTTCTGAGCCGGACGACATCTTCACCGCAATCGAAAACGGCGCGGACACCTTCGACTGTGTCTCCCCCACCCGCGTGGCCCGCAACTCCGCCTTCTACACGCCCGCAGGCCGCTTCAACCTGTCCGGAGCCAAGTACAAGCGCGACTTCGGGCCGCTCCAGGAGGGCTGTGACTGCTACGCCTGCGCCAACTACTCGCGCGCGTACATCCACCACCTGTTCAAGGCCAAGGAAATGCTCTCGGCGACGCTGATCTCCATCCACAATGAGCGCTTTGTGGTGAAGATGGTGGACGACGCCCGGCTGGCCATCGAATCCGGGACCTTCTTCGAGTTCAAGGCCGAGACCCTGGCGCAGTACTACTGCTAAGCGCTGGCCCGGCCCGCTGGCCGCCGGGGCGGCGTCCCGCCATCGTCCTGACGATATCCTGACCAGATGCTCATCGAGATCCCAGCCGCAGAAGGCACTGCCGAGGCCCTGGTGGCCCGCCCATCCACCGGTGAAGGCCCGTTCCCGGGCGTCATCCTGTACATGGACGCCTTTGGCCTGCGTCCTCGCATCGAGGAGATGGCGCAGCGCATCGCTGACTGGGGCTACGTGGTCCTGGCACCAAACGTCTTCTACCGTGACGGACCTGTGGCTGCACTCGCGCCGGAAACAGACATGACCACTCCGGGGGGCCGCGCAGCTGCCGGCAAGGCTGCGTTCCCGCGGGTGGGGCACCTCACCACGGATAAGGCGCTGCCGGATATTGAAGCGTGGGTTGCGGCACTGGGAACGCTCGACGGCGTGGCGCCGGGTCCACTCGGCACGTTCGGCTACTGCATGGGCGCCCGGCTCGCGGTGCGCACGGCCATTGCCCATCCGGAGGCTGTAGCCGCATGCGGCGGCTTCCACGGCGGCGGGCTGGCAACCGACGCCCCGGACAGCCCCCACCTGGGGCTCGCCAGGGCCCGGGCGCAATTTGTCTTCGGCCACGCCGACCATGACCAGAGCATGGACCGGGACGCCGTGGCACGGCTGGGTGAGGCACTCGAAGCTGCCGGGCTTGAGGCTTCCAACGAGATCTACGTCGGCGCCCAGCATGGCTATTCAATGGCGGACACCTCGATGTTCCATCCGGAGGCCACCGAGCGCCACTACGCCGAGCTCCGCGCCCTCCTTGACGGGACGCTCAAGGGCTGAGGCTAGGCGGGGGCTGACCCCGCGCCGTAGCTTGGTTCGCGCTTCTTGATCCACCGGATCACCAGGGACGTCACCGGGACGAACAGGAACTCGACGAGGGTCTTGTAGACAAAGCCCACCACCACGTAGTTCACGAACGTGCCGAAGTCGGTGATGCCGATGACGGAGGCGGCGATGCTGCAGAAAATCAGGGTGTCCACGAATTCACCAGCACCGGTGGAGCCCATCAGCCGCGCCCAGAGGGATTTCTCCCCGGAGCGGGCCTTCATCTTCACCAGGATCCACGAGTTGATGGTCTGGCCGGCCAGGAATGCCAACAGCGAGGCGAGCACAATCTGCGGCACCGGGCCCAAAGCCCCCTCAAGGGCCACCTGCTTGGACGTGCCGAAGTCGTCATCAAAGCCGGGCAGGGCGATGATCACCCAGTAGCAAATTGAGGCGAACACCGACAGCGCGAACGTGGTGAAGATGGCTTTGCGAGCCACCTTGAAGCCGTAGACCTCGCTGATGACGTCGCCCAGGATGTAGGCAAGCGGGAAGAGGAAGAAGCCGCCGTCGGTGATGATCGGGCCGATCGCCACGCCCTTGGCTGCGCCGATGTTCGACAGGATCAGCACCACGGCCATAAAGGCCAGCATGATGCCGAAGTACGGCGAACCGATCGATGCAAATTTGGGTGCCGTCGGGGCGGAGCCGGCGATGGGCAGGGCGTCAGGGCCCGAGGGGGAAGACATGGGGAGATTCCATTCGTAGTGGTTCGCTCGGCGTACCGTTCCCGCAACGAAATTTGCGCCGGACGCCGGCTGTATTAGCACTGTCACGACATTCTCCCACTGAACGTGCGCAGCTCTCCCAATGGCGTTCGCAGCCGTGTTTTGAACATGTTCAGTTCCATGGCATACTCAGTTTTGAACATGTTCAAAAGAGGGGAAACCATGACCGCCAAGAGCGAGCAGACCAGGCAACTCCTAGCGGACGTCGCGCTGCGCATGTTCCGCGAGATCGGGTTCGAGAAGACCACCATGCGGGCCATCGCGGCCGAAGCCGGGGTCTCCGTGGGCAACGCCTACTACTATTTCGCCTCCAAGGATGACCTGGTGCAGGAGCTGTACGTCCAGGTCCAGGCAGAGCATGCAGCCAAGGCTGACGAGGCACTCGAAGGCCTCAAGGACCTGGGCAGCCGCCTCAAAGCCACGCTGCACGCAGGCCTGGACGTCATGGCGCCGTACCACCGCTTCGGCGCCGACTTCGTGGCCACGGCCGTCCGGCCGACGTCGCCCGTCAACCCTTTCGCGGGCGAGTCGACGGCGGCCCGCGAGGCATCCCTCGGCATCTTCAGGGCAGCGGTTGAAGGCGCAAGCCCGGCCGCTCCAAAAAAGCTCCGCGCCGACCTGCCCGAGCTGCTCTGGCTCGGCTACATGGGGATCGCCCTGTTCTGGGTGTACGACACCTCCGAAGACCAGCGCCGGACCCGGAAGCTGGTGGACGGCGTAGTCCCGTTGATCGCCCGGGGACTTTCGCTGGCAAGGATTCCCGGCGTCAACAAGGTGCTGGACGATGTCCTCAGCCTGAGCCGCAGCATCCGCGACTGAACACGCCACCGAACACAAAGCTGGGGGAAGAAATGAACAGGACAAACACCGTGGTGCTCGCCGGAGCCTCGGGCTTCATCGGCACCTATCTCCGGGACCGCTTCGAACAGGACGGCTGGACGGTGCGCACCATCGGCCGCCGGGCCACCGAGGGTACGGCCGAAGCGGCCAACTGGAACGACGACGGCGCCATCGCCCGGGTGCTGGACGGCGCCGACCTGCTGGTGAACCTTGCCGGACGGTCGGTCAACTGCCGCTATGGCGCCAGGAACAAGGCGGCCATCCTCGATTCCCGCGTCTCCACCACCACGGCACTCGGCCGCGCACTCGCAGTCTGCAAGGCGCCGCCGTCGGCCTGGCTCAACGCCAGCACCGGCACCATCTACCGGCACGCGGATGACCGGCCGCAGACAGAGTCTGACGGCGAACCCGGGACAGGCTTTTCGGTGGACGTGGCCCGGGCATGGGAAGCCGCCCTGGACGCCGCCGCCACGCCCGGGACGCGGAAAATTGCACTACGGATCGCCATAGTCCTGGGCCCGGGCGGTGGCGCCCTCCGGCCTTTCGCTGCCTTGGCCCGGCTTGGACTGGGCGGACATATGGGCGCCGGCAGCCAGAAGTTCAGCTGGATCCACGTCGAGGACCTTTACCGCACCGTCCGCTTCCTTCACGCGCGAACGGACATTTCGGGCCCCGTGAACGTGGCTTCCCCGGATGTGGTGGATAACCGTGAGCTGATGCGGCTGGTCCGCCGGGCCTACGGCGACAGGCTGGGTATCCCCGCTCCGGCGTGGCTGCTGCGGCTGGGGGCCGTGCTAATCCGAACAGAGACCGAGCTCGTGCTGAAAAGCCGGTGGGTACAGCCGCAGAAACTGCTGGACGCGGGGTTCATCTTCCGGGAGCCTGAGCTGGGCCGCGCGCTTCTCACCATCGCCAAAGGGACGGCATGAGCCGGCCGTACCGGGTGACGTTCGGCTCAGGAGCGTTCCTGCTGGGCGCCACCATCACCGTGCTCCTGTTCGGCTTTCCGCACGGCGCGACAGGCTACGTTTTCGGTGTCCCGGCCGCTCTGCTTCTTGGTATGCCCCTTGCCCTGGCGACCGGAATGCTGATGCGGCCCGTCCGAGACCAGTGGCTTCATATTGTGGCCACCGGCGGGGTGGGACTGGTCACGGGCTTTCTCACCCTCCTTTTCCTTACGGGAACCCACTGGCACAGCATGTGGGGACTCGTTTTATGGACCGGATTCTGCGCGGCCGTGGGCCGGCTGGCTGTTGTTGGCCTCGTGGCCATACACGACGGTGCTGAAGATGCCGAACTTGTTGGCCCGACACCGGATGGCAGGATAGTGCCATGACTTTTGCTTCAGCTGCCGTCCAGTCCCCCGTGTCCGCTCCCGCCGTCGTCCTGACCATCGCGGGGTCCGAAGCAACGGGTGGCGCCGGAGCCCAGGCCGACCTGAAAACTTTCCAGGAACTGGGCGTATTTGGCATCGCCAACCTGACCTGCATCGTGTCCTTCGATCCTAGCGACAACTGGAACCACCGCTTTGTGCCGGTGGACCAGCAGGTCATTGCGGACCAATTGGAAACCACGACGGCGGCCTACGGTCCGGCGTCGGGCGCCACCGCTGGCGGTGCGCCGGGCGAGTCGCTGGCGCCGGGCCGGCCTGTCCTGGACACCGTAAAGATCGGCATGCTGGGCAGCCCGGCCACCATCAGCACGGTCGCGGCAGCACTGGAAGCCGGCCGGTTCCGGAACGTCGTGCTGGATCCGGTGCTGATCTGCAAGGGCCAGGAGCCGGGCCACGCACTGGACACGGACCAGGCCCTGAAGGCGCAGATCCTGCCGCTGGCCACGTTCGTCACGCCCAACCACTTCGAAGCCGAATCGCTGTCCGGCCTGGCGATCACCGACATCGAATCCCTGAAAGCCGCAGCAGTCCGCATCCACGAGCTCAGCGGCGCTGCAGTTCTCGCCAAGGGCGGGGTGCGGCTAAAAGGCCCGGACGCCGTCGACGTTTACTACGACGGCGAGATCCTGGAGGTCCTCAGCGCTCCGAAGGTGGGCGAGGTGGCCGTGTCCGGTGCCGGCTGCTCCCTGGCCGCGGCGGTGACGGCCGAACTGGCCAAGGGCGCTACGCCGCTGGAGGCTGCCCGGACCGCCAAGGACTTTGTCACCGCGGGAATCCGCAACCGCGTGGCCTCCGGCGCGCCGTTCGACGCCCTTTGGCAGGGCGGCCCGCGCTAGTCAACGGCTGCGCAGCTGCAACGCTCTCTCACCTAATGCAAGAAAAACCCGGACGCTCTCGCACATTCCACAAGAAGATCAGAGAGCGTTTGGAGAAAACCTGCAGGAAGTGAGAGAGCGTCCGGGGCGGTGAGCGGACGACGGCGGGAGGCCACCCGCCGTCGTACGCTCACTGAAGCTGCCGACAGCGTCAGGCGTCGATGAGGTCCTGGTTTTTGTCGTCGTCCTTTACAGGCCGGTTCCAGGCATCGCCCTGTTCGCGGTCCAGGTGCGTGGCCTTACTACGGTGAGGGAGTCCTGATCCGCCTCCAGCAGGGCACCCTGCACTCCGGTGGCCTCAGCGAGGACCGGGCGGACGTCCGGGACGCGGTGGCCAGGGCCAACCTGAACCTCAACGACACCACGCTCACCCCGCTGCGGCCGTTCGGGCCATCCTCCGAGGTGATCTCCCGCTCCTTCGGCAGCGCGAGCCAGGTCCTGGGCGAGGCCGTCCTCGAGGTCAACCTGGACGCGGCCCGGCAGAAACTGCGGGAGCGATGGCTCGTGGTCGGATTGGCGGCGGCGGCCCTGGCGGCGCTGCTCCTCCTGGGCGCGTCCCGCGTGACCGAGTGGGTCCTCCGGCCCGTGAACCGCCTGAACGCGGCCGTCACTGAACTTGAGGCAACAGGCCGGACCGGACAGCTTCCCGAAGCCGGGCCGCCGGAACTTCGGCAACTGAGCCGTTCATTCACCACCATGGCGCAGACCGTCAGCAACAGCCTCGAGTCCCAACGACAACTGATCGCGGACACATCGCACGAACTGCGAAACCCGGTCGGTGCCCTGCGGCTCAGGATCGATCTGCTGCAACTGGAACTTAAGACCGCCCGGGAACACGACGCCGCGGCAGGGGTGTTGGCGGAGCTCGAACGCGTAGAGGAGATCCTGGACGGGGTACTGAAGCTGGCGGCCGCCGAGCACAGGGCCTCTGAAGACTCCGCCAGGGGCCCGCTGGGAACCGCGTCCCGCGCGGCGCAGGCGCCCCTCGATCCTTATCCGGTTCTGCAGGAAGAAGCCGAACGGGCGGGCCCTGCCGCCCATCGCAGCGGGGCATCGATCCTGCTCGAAGATCCGCCTGCCCCCGCCGTGCACATCGCCTGCAATTCGGCAGAACTGGCCCAGATGGTCGGCGAACTTCTGAACAATGCCATCAAGTACGCTCCCGGCGCCCACATCTCGGTCGCTGCCCGCGCCCGCCAAGGCACGGTGTCCATCGAAGTGTCCGACGACGGCCCCGGGCTTTCGTCCGACGAACGGACAGCGGCCATGAGCCGCTTCTGGCGGTCCCCGGTGCAGCGGACCACTCGCGGCACCGGGCTGGGCATGACTATCGTGGACAAGCTGGCAGTAGCCAACGGCGGCCGGCTGGTGCTCGCCGAGGCAGCGCCTCACGGCCTGATTGCGCGCCTCGAGTTTCCGGGTGCAGGGGACTTGCCGGGACCCTTTGCCGGACCGGAGCAGGTGGCGCCGCGTGCCTGACCTGACCGGAGCGCTGGACCTACCCACGCCTCCCCCGCTTCCCCCGCGGCGGACCGTCCTCAAGGCCGGGCTCGCGGCCGGTTTGTCCGGGCTGCTCCTGCCAACCCTGGGTGCGTGCACGCCCACGGGCCGCCCGGGCACCGTCACCGTGGCCGGCGGCGAGCCTGGCGGCTTCTATCTGGAGTTCGCCGAGCTGCTGGCGGCGTCCCTCCAGCGTCACGGGGTGGCCGGCCAGGCGTCGGCGCTGACTACCGGTGGCAGCCTGGACAACCTCGAATATCTGCTGACCGGCAAAGCCACGTTCGCCGTCGCCCTGGCGGATTCGGCGGCCCAGCGCACCGCGGTAGGTGAGACGCCCGCCGTCGGACTTTCCGCCGTTGGGAAAGTGTACGAGAACTACGTCCACTGCGTCATCCGGCGGAACAGCGGGGTCCGGGATATCGGCGGGCTTGCCGGCCGGACTGTGGCTGTCGGTGAGCCCGGCTCGGGGACGTCGCTGACCACCCCGCGGCTGATCGAGGCTGCCGCGCTCAGCTCCACGGCCGGGACGGCGGGCGGCGTCACAGTGCTGAGCCTCGGCCTCAACGAGGGCCTCGCGGCCTTGCGGGACGGAACGGTGGACGCGCTGTTCTGGTCAGGTGGCGTGCCTACCGCAGCCATTGCCGCCGCGAACGACGACGTCGGGCTGGGTTTCCTGGATCTGTCGCCGCTGCTGCCGGCACTGCGGGCGAAATACGGCGTCTTCTACGACCGGGTGCTGATCCCTGCGGGCGCCTACGCGGGCATTCCGGCCGTGTGGACCGTGGGCGTGGCGAACCTGCTGCTGTGCCGGATTGACCTTGATGACCGTACCGTCAAGCGGACCGTCGAACTGCTGGTGGGCCACGCCGAGGAACTGATCCCGCGTTCCAGCCTGGGGGTCCAGTTCCTGAGTCCGGAATCCTTGATCAACACCGCGGGCTTGCCCCTGCACCCCGGCGCCGCTGCGGCGTACCGGGAGCTCCACGGGTAAGGAAACGCTCTATCACTTGCTGCACCAAATTCCCCGGCCCTCTCTCACTCTCCCCAAGAAAGTGAGAGAGCGTCCTGCGCTCAGCTTCCCGAGTGCGCCTGCAGGAAGCTGTACACCTCGGTTTCGTCCACGCCGGGAAACGCGCCGGGCGGCATCGCGGCCAGTAGGTGCGTGTTCGCCCGGGCCGCCGGCCATGCGTTGCCGGCCCACTCGGAGGCCAGTGCTGCCGGGGGCCGCTTGCAGCAGTTCGGGTCGGGGCACGTGGACTTTTCGCGCGCCGTGGTTTCCCGGCCGCGGAACCATTTCACGTGCTGGTACGGCACCCCGATGCTCAGGGAGAAATCGCCGCTGGCCGATCGCTCGGTCCGGGCCGTGCACCAATACGTGCCGGACGGAGTATCGGTGTACTGGCTGTACGCGCTGAACTTGTCCGGCACATCGAACACCGCCCGCGACGTCCACGCCTTGCATGACGGCTGGCCCTCTATGGCGCCGGTGTGGTCCATCGGGAAGGTCACGCCGTCGTTCTCGTAGGCCTTGTAGATGATGCCGCTCTTGTGGGTCTTCTGGAAGTGGGTGGTGAGGCCCAGGTGCTTCGTGGCCAGGTTGGTGAAGCGGTGCGCGGCGGTCTCGTAGGACACGGCAAAAGCATCCCGGATGTCCTCCACGGCGATTTCCTTGGCAGTCTTGGCCTTCTGCAGGAAGTCCACGGTGGCCTGCTCGGGCAGCAGGAGCGCGGCCGCGAAGTAGTTGGTGGCCACCCGCTGGCCGAGGAAGTCGCCGTAGTTTTTCGGCGTCTCGTGCCCCAGCACGTAGTGCCCCAGCGCCTGCAACAGCACAGAGCGGGGGTCGTGGTCCTGCCGCTGGCTCTGCGTCAGGTAAATTCTGTGATTCTTCAAATCCGTCACTGAACGGGTTGAATGCGGCAGGTCGCTCACGTGGTGGAGGGTGAATCCGAGCTTCTCGGCGATGTCGGCGATGACGTGCTGACTCAGCGGCCCGGCCGTGTAACCCACCAGCCCCAGGACCTTCTGCGCCTCGGCTTCATACTCCGGGAAGTAGTTGCCGCGCTCACGCATCATGGCACGCAGCTCACCGTTCGCGCGGCGGGCCTCCTCCGGCGTCGCCACCTGCTCGTTCAGTTTGCGTTCGAGCTCGTGCAGTAGCCCCACCTGCGCCTCCAGCACATCGACCGGGAGCCGTGAGCTGATGCGGATTTTGGGCAGATTAAGGGACTCGTACAGGGGTCCGCGCTGGTAGCGTTCGAGCTCAATTTCCAGGGCCGCTCGGCGGCTCGGCGGCTCGGCGCCAAGCAACTGGTCGATGCTTACATTCAGGGCAGAGGCCAGTCCCTGCAGCAGGGAAAGTTTGGGCTCCCGTTTGCCGTTTTCGATCAGGCTCAACTGGCTGGGGGCGGTCCCGACGGCAGCGCTCAGGTCGTCGAGGGTGAGCCCGGCCTGCTTGCGCAGATGCCGCACCCGGCGGCCCAGGCTGATGACGTCCAGTTCCGGGGAGGCGGCGGACGACGGCGGCGGTGTGACTTCGCGATTCCAGCTTCCAGGCGTCATTTCTTGAGGATACGCGAAGAAGTGCATTTCTTTCCAGGGTTTTCCCCTAGAGAAGTGTTGTGAAGTGCTGAAAAGTAGTGATCACGGAAAGAAACACCGCACCGGGGTAGTCGGCCGGAACTGCAAGGAAGCAGCTCCGGCCGGCAATATCCACCCGGAGCTCAATCTAGGAGACAACGATGACTGCAGCATTTGAGCCCACCCAGCAGACGCCCCAAGAGCAGGCCGCCGCCCTGGAGCTCGAGTGGGCCGCCAACCCCCGCTGGGAAGGTGTGACCCGTGACTACAAGGCAACGGACGTCGTCAAGCTCCGCGGCCGGGTCTCCGAAGAGCACACGCTGGCCCGCCGTGGATCCGAGAAACTGTGGAAGCAGCTCACCGAAGAGCACAAGACCGGCGGGTACACCAACGCCCTGGGTGCCCTGACCGGCAACCAGGCCGTGCAGCAGGTCAAGGCCGGCCTCCGGGCCATCTACCTCTCCGGCTGGCAGGTCGCCGCCGACGCCAACAACTCCGGCCACACCTACCCGGACCAGTCGCTGTACCCGGCCAACTCGGTTCCCACCGTGGTCCGCCGCATCAACAACGCACTCCTCCGCGCCGACCAGATCGAATTCTCCGAAGGCATCCAGACCGTTGAGGACTGGATGGTCCCGATCGTCGCCGACGCCGAGGCCGGCTTCGGTGGCCCGCTGAACGCCTACGAGCTCATGAAATCCATGATCCAGGCCGGCGCGTCCGGCGTGCACTGGGAAGACCAGCTCGCCTCGGAGAAGAAGTGCGGCCACCTCGGCGGCAAGGTGCTCATCCCCACCCAGCAGCACGTCCGCACCCTGAACGCCGCCCGCCTGGCCGCCGACGTCGCCGGCACCCCCTCGGTGGTCATCGCCCGCACCGACGCCGAGGCCGCCACCTTGATCACCTCCGACGTCGATCCCCGCGACAAGGAATTCGTCACCGGCGAGCGCACCCCGGAAGGCTTCTACAAGGTCCGCAACGGCATCGAGCCCTGCATCGCCCGTGCCAAGGCCTACGCTCCGTACTCTGACCTCATCTGGATGGAGACGGGCACCCCGGACCTTGAGCTGGCCCGCAAGTTCGCCGAGGCTGTCAAGGCTGACTTCCCGGACCAGATGCTCTCCTACAACTGCTCGCCGTCGTTCAACTGGCGCAAGCACCTGGACGACGCCACCATCGCCAAGTTCCAGCGTGAACTCGGCGCCATGGGCTTCACGTTCCAGTTCATCACCCTGGCCGGCTTCCACGCCCTGAACTACTCGATGTTCGATCTCGCCCACGGTTACGCCCGTGAAGGCATGAGCGCCTACGTCGAGCTGCAGGAGAAGGAATTCGCCTCCGAGTCCCGCGGCTACACCGCGACCAAGCACCAGCGCGAAGTCGGCACCGGCTACTTCGACGACATTGCAACTGCGCTCAACCCGAACGCATCAACCCTGGCACTGGTGGGATCCACCGAAGAAGGCCAGTTCCACTAAATTTCCCCAAGTAAGTAGCAGTAAGTGTCGTTTTGGAGGCTCAAAAGGACACTTACTGCTACCCAGTTGGGCACAGCACCAGGAGAGATTGAAATGAACAGCTTCACTGACAGCTTCACCATCAACGGGATCACTTTGACCGCGCAGCCCATTTGCCGGCAGGACGAGGTTCTCACTCCGGATGCACTGGAGTTTGTCGCCAAGCTGCACCGCGCCACGGCCGCGCGCCGGCAGGAACTCCTGCAGGCACGCCGGACCCGCCGGGCCGAGATCGCCGCCGGCCAGGACCCCAGGTTCCTCCGCGAAACCGAGGACATCCGAAACGACCCTTCGTGGCGCGTCGCTCCCCCGGCCCCTGGCCTGGAGGACCGCCGGGTGGAGATCACCGGGCCGGTGGACAAGAAAATGACCATCAACGCGCTGAACTCCGGCGCAAAGGTGTGGCTCGCTGACATGGAGGACTCCTCCACCCCCACGTGGCGGAACGTCATCAAGGGCCAGCTTAACCTCACCGACGCGCTGGAACGCCGGATCGACTTCACGAGTCCTGAGGGCAAGGAATACAAGCTCCGCCCGGCCGGCGAGCTGCCCACCATGGTGGTGCGCCCCCGCGGCTGGCACCTGCCCGAGAAGCACATGATCATCGACGGCGCTCCCGTGGCCGGCGGCATCGTGGACTTCGGCCTGTTCTTCTTCCACAACGCCCGCCGGCTCCTGGCCCAGGGCAAGGGCCCGTACTTCTACCTGCCCAAGATCGAGAACCACCTCGAGGCACGGCTATGGAATGACATCTTTATCCTCGCCCAGGACCTGTTGGGCATCCCGCAGGGCACCATCCGCGCCACCGTGCTGATCGAGACCATTACCGCGGCGTTCGAAATGGAGGAAATCCTCTACGAACTGCGTGATCACGCCTCGGGCCTGAACGCCGGCCGCTGGGACTACATCTTCTCCCTGATCAAAAACTTCCGTACCCGCGGCCCCCGGTTCGTCCTGCCGGACCGCGCCCAGGTGACCATGACGCAGCCGTTCATGCGCGCCTACACCGAACAGCTGGTCCGTGCCTGCCACAAGCGCGGCGCCATGGCCATCGGCGGCATGGCCGCAGCCGTCCCCAACCGCAAGGACGAGGCCGCCAACACCAACGCGTTCGAGAAGGTCCGCGCCGACAAGACCCGCGAGGCCAACGACGGCTTCGACGGCTCCTGGGTGGCCCACCCGGACCTCGTGCCGGTCTGCCGCGAAGTGTTCGACGCCACCCTCGGCGAACGTCCCAACCAGCTGTACCGCACCCGTGAGGACGTCATCCCAGACGACCGCGCCCTCATCAACGTGGCCGCTACCGAGGGCACCATCACCGAGCAGGGCATCCGGAACAACATCGAGGTAGGCATTCGCTACGTCGAGTCCTGGCTCCGCGGGAACGGCGCCGTCGCCATCCACAACCTCATGGAAGACGCCGCCACCGCGGAAATTTCCCGCTCCCAAATCTGGCAGTGGATGTTCGCGTCCGCCATCACAGACCGCGGCGAAATCATCACCCACCAGTGGATCGAGGAACTGCTCGACGAAGAGTTCGCACGCCTGGAACGCTTCGACGGCGACCGCTTCGAAGACTCCCGCGACATCTTCGAGGAAGTCACCCTCAGCCAGGACTTCCCGTCCTTCCTGACCCTCCCTGCCTACGCCCGCTACCTCACCGAGGCCCGCGAAAAGGCAACCAAAGAGGAGCTCGCCGCGGCCTAGGCTGCGGCAGGCTACTGAATAGATTTCCGTCTGCCGGGCAGGCACGCCCTTCGCAACAGGCATCCCCGAGATCCGGGGCGCCGGCCCGGCGACGGAACACCCCGTGTGACCCCGCCGACGCTCTCTCGCTATCCTCAAGATAGTGAGAGAGCGTCGGTTGTTAAGCTGCGTTAAGTGAGAGAGCGTTGGTAAATCATGAAAGGGCAGGCAGGGAACGTACGACGGCGGGACGCGTCAGCGTCCCTTCGGCACCAGCCGCACGGCCAGGGTCGTGCAGACGGAGAACATCAGCACCGAGCCCAGGATCACCAGCAGCGCCGGGGTCCAGGAACCCGAGGCGTCGTGCACGAAGCCCACCAGCGGCGGGGCCACCGCCCCGAAGCAGTAACCGAGCCCCTGGACCGTGGCGGACATCCGGCCCGCGGACACCTGGTCCCGGGCCAGTTTGATGATCGCGATGAAGATCAGCGTGATCCCCCCGCCCTGCGCGACGCCGCCGAAGGTGGACCACAGCCACCACAGCTCAGGCGCCAGCAACAGCCCGGCCGGCACGGCCGTCCACAGCACGCCAATGGTGACGGCCGTCGTCGTCGTACTGAAATACTTGGCCGCGAACGGCACTCCCAGGCCGCCAACAATGGCGAAGATCTGGAACAGCGATGCACCTGCCCCGGCCGCCGAGGCGGACATGCCTAGCTCGTCGTTGAGGTAGCTCGGCAGCCACGCCGTCACTGCGTAGTAGGAAAACGCCTGCCCGGCGAAGCCTGCGGTGAGCCCGGCGGTAATCCAGCCGGACCCCTTGACGGCCGGGTGCTCCTGCCCGCCGGCCACCACGGTGCGGGAGGGCACAAACGCGGTGCGGGCGCCCACGGCGAGGATCCAGAAGACGATGGCAATCACGGCCAGGATGCCCACGGCGGCCAGGGCCACCCGCCACCCGGCCAGCTCGGCCAGGGGCGCCGTGACCATCGATGTCAGGAATGAGCCGATATTCAACGCCGCGGTGTACACACCCATGGCGGTCCCTTGGCGCAACGGGGAGAAGTCGCGGCGGATAATCAACGGCACTGCGATGTTGCCCACCGTGATGGCCAGGCCGATCATCACCGTGCCCACCACCACCGGTCCCGGGCCGCCCGCCGAGCGCACAATCACGCCGGCCAGGACGCCAAGGATGGTGAGGGAGACGGCGAACTCCGCGCCGAGTTTCCGTGTGGTCAGTGACGCCAGCGACGCGGCGAGCGCGAAGCACAGCACCGGGATGCTGGTCAGCAGGCCCAGCATCACGGGGGTAAATCCGAGGTCGGCCTGCATCAGGTCAACCACCGGGGCAACGGCAACGAAGGGCCCGCGCAGGTTCAGCGCCAGCAGTCCGATGCAGGCCAGGAGGATCCAGGCCTTGGGAACTTTGGCCAGGAATTGTCCGCTCATGAGGATTCCGCGGTGGCTGGAAAGGATTTCATCACTTCCATTGCTACCACGCCGGGCTGTGCCGGAAGCCGCAGGCCGCGTCATGGCGCTCTGGCATACGATGAAGCTCACACCGGCCGGCCCCAACGTGCGGGATATTGAGCCGCACCGTCGTACTGCCGCACCCCTCGGACGAAGGAACTTCACATGCAGCAACGGCTTGCCATCCTCGACGACTACCAGGACGTTGCGCATGCCTTTGCCGACTGGGCCTCTCTGGAAGGGTCCGGTGTGGCAACGTCCGTCTTCCGCGAGCCCTTCCAGTCCGAACACGCCCTGGCAGCCGCGCTGGCCGACTATCAGATCGTCATTGCGATGCGCGAGCGGACCCCGTTCCCCCGCACAGTGCTGGAACGGCTCCCGGGGCTGAAGCTGCTGGTCACCACCGGCATGGCCAATGCCGCCATCGATGTGGCCGCGGCAACGGAACTTGGCATCACCGTGTGCGGCACGCCCGGGTCCCCCACCGCCGCGCCCGAACTGACCTGGGCGTTGCTGCTCGCGATCGCCCGCAACCTCCCGGCCGAGGAGAACTCGCTGCGCGCCGGCACGTGGCAAACCTCGGTGGGCATGGAACTGTCCGGCAAGACGCTGGGCATCGTGGGCCTGGGCAAGATCGGGCGGCGGATCGCGGCGTACGGGCAGGCATTCGGGATGGAGGTGCTCGCCTGGAGTCAGAATCTGACCGATGAGGCCGCCGCGGAAGCCGGTGTTCAGAAGGTCAGCAAGGAGGACCTCTTCAGGAATTCCGACGTCGTGTCCCTCCACCTGCGGTTATCTCCCCGTTCCGAGGACATCGTGGGTGAGCAGGAACTGCGGCTCCTGGGGCCGGAAGGCATCCTGGTGAACACCTCGAGGGGTCCGCTGGTGAACCAGGACTCCCTGGTGCGGGCTTTGAACGAGGGTTGGATCCGGGGCGCGGCCCTGGATGTTTTTGACCAGGAACCACTTCCCGCGGGCCACCCGCTACTCAGCGCCCCCAACACTGTGCTGTCTCCGCACCTCGGCTACGTGACGGCAGAGAGCTACCGGCAGTTCTACGGCGGCGCGTTCGAGGACGTTAGGGCCTGGCTGGAGGGGACACCGGTCCGCGTGGTTACCACCTAAAGGCGGTTAGCCGGCCGCCTGGAGCGTTGCCTCAATGGCTGCAGGCGACAGCACGTACTGCGTGACCATCTGGCTCGCACCAAGAATCGCCGCCTGATCCCCGGCCACGGAAAGGGCGATCCGCAGGTGACTGGTTGCCAGCGGCAGGGACCGCCGGTAGACCACTTCGCGGACGCCAGCCATCAGGTGCTCACCGGCCTGGCCGAGGCTCCCGCCGATGACGATGACGGACGGGTTGAGCAGGTTAACCACTGTGGCGAGCACATCGCCCACATCCCGGCCCGCCTGGCGCAGCGCTTGGATAGCCTGCAAGTTGCCTTCGCCCACCAGCCGCAGCACGTCGCTGCCCTTGGCTGCAGGCACACCCTGCCGCTCCAGTTCAGCGGCCAGGGCCGGTCCTGACGCGAGCGCCTCGAGGCAGCCATGGTTTCCGCACCGGCACAGCACGTCGTCACCACGTGGCACGCGTACGTGGCCCAGATCGCCGGCCGTTCCGTTGGCGCCGCGCTGCAGTTCGCCGTTGCTGATGATCCCGGATCCGATGCCGGTGGCCACCTTGATGAACAGGAAATTCCCGTGGTCCGGCCAGTGCGCCGTCCGCTCCCCCAGCGCCATGATGTTCACGTCATTGTCCACCAGCACCGGAACTGCCAGCGAACGCTGGACGTACGGGACGACGTCGAACCCGTCCCAGCCCGGCATGATGGGCGGCTTGACGGGCTTTCCGGTGGCGTGCTCCACGGGCCCCGGCAGGCCGATCCCCACGCCGGCGAGGTCGCGCGGTTCCCGCCCGGCCTGCTCAAGCAACGCCCGTCCCTCCTTGATCACCCGGCCCAGCACCGCCTCGGGGCCGGCAGCCACATCCTGGGCCAGCCGCCGCTCCGCCAGAACCCGGCCGCTGAGATCGGTGACGGCAACAATCACGTGGGTGGCGCCGACGTCGACGGCCAGGACGGCGCGTGCCGCTGGGTTGAAGGCAAAGCGCGACGGCGGCCTGCCACCGCTGGAGTTCGCCTCACCCGCCGCGCCCACCAGTCCGGAAGCGATCAGGGCGTCGATGCGCGCGGCGACAGTTGAACGTGCCAATCCGGTGGTCAGGGCCAGCTCCGCCCGCGTCCGGGCCTTGCCGTCCCGCAGGAGCTGGAAGAGGTCGCCGGCGCGCGCCAGGCCGACGCCGTGGTCTGGGGCGGCGTGCTCGGTTCCGGGGCTGAGGCTCATGGATCATGAATAACACATGAAACTTCTGCCTGTCACGCGAAATAAAGAATAGCGGCATCCAGGCAACTTTTGCTTGACGATCGTCAAAAGTAATTCTAGCGTTAGTGGAAGTGGCATCGCCCTCAGCACGGCAGCACCCAATCAACGTGGATTCGTCTGCAATCAGGAGAACCAATGAAGTACTCGATCCAGCTCTATTCGCTCCGGGACGAGATCCAGGAGGATCTGCCCGGCACTATCCGCAAAGTCGCGGAGATCGGCTTCACCCAGGTTGAGCCCTACAACTTCGTGGCGACGGCCAAGGAACTCGGCGCCGCCCTGAAGGAAAACGGCCTCACCGCCCCGTCCGGACACGCTCCGCTCCTCAGCCAGGACCAGGACGAAATCTTCGCGGCAGCCAAAGAACTGGGCATCACCACCGTCATCGACCCCTTTATCCCGGCCGAACGCTGGCAGTCCGCCGAAGACATCCAGGCCACCGCCACCGGCCTCAATGCCGCAGCCAGGAAGGGCGCCGGATACGGCATCCGCGTGGGTTATCACAACCACCAGTGGGAACTTGAATCAACCATCGAGGGCCGTACTGCGTTGGAGTACTTCGCGGACCTCCTGGACCCAGAACTGGTCCTCGAAGTGGACACCTACTGGGTTGCCGTGGGTGGCCAGGACCCGGTGGCGGTGCTGGAGCGCCTGGGCGACCGGGTGAAATTCATCCACATCAAGGATGGACCGCTCAACACCGACACTAAGGCGCAACAGCCGGCGGGTCAGGGCAAGGTCGCTGTGCTGGACGTCATCGCCGCCGCAAAATCCCTGGAAGTGGGCGTGGTGGAGTTCGACGACTATGCAGGCGACATCTTCGAAGGCATCGCCGAGAGCCTCGCCTACCTCAATGCCGCACAGGCAACCGGCACGGCCGGAACACTCGCATGAGCCACGCAGCATCGACCCGCCGCGGCCCGGTTGGAGTAGCCGTCATCGGCGCCGGAAACATCAGCAAGCAGTACCTGGACAACCTCACCGTCTTCCCGGACCTCAAAGTCCACGTGATCGCGGACCTCTTTGAGGAAGCCGCCGAAGCCCGTGCCAAGGAATACGGCATCGCGGAGTGGGGCGGCGTGGACGCGGCACTGAACCATCCCGACGTCGAAATCATCGTGAACCTGACCATCCCGGCGGCGCATGTGGAAGTGGCCACGGCCGCCGTCAATGCCGGCAAGCATGTCTGGACCGAGAAGCCTTTCTCCCTGGACCGCGCGTCCGGGCTCGGCCTGCTCAAAACCGCCGACGCCGCCGGGATCCGCCTCGGCTGCGCCCCGGACACCTTCCTCGGGGCCGGCCTCCAGACCGCCTTGCGGCTCATCGAACGCGGCGACATCGGCACGCCATTGACCGCCATGACCACATTCCAGACCCCCGGTCCGGAATCCTGGCACCCCAACCCGGCTTTCCTTTTCCAGCACGGCGCTGGCCCGCTCTTCGACATGGGCCCGTACTACCTCACCACCCTGATCCAGGCATTCGGCTCCATCCGCAAGGTGGCCGCCGTCGGCTCCAAAGCCAAGGAAGTCCGGGTTATTGGTTCAGGGCCCAAAGCCGGCGAGGAGTTCACCGTCGAGGTGCCCACGCATGTGTCCGCCATGGCGCAGTTCGAGGGCGGGGCGTCCTCGCATAGCGTCTTCTCCTTCGAGTCCCCCCGCGTGCGGATGGGCTTCGTGGAAATCACCGGCACCGAGGCCACGCTGTCCCTGCCGGACCCCAACTATTTCGACGGCGACATCCGCCTGTGGCGTGCCGGTGACGAGGACTGGACCACCGTCCCGGCCACGGGACCCGCCAACGGCCGTGGCATGGGCGTCCTGGACATGGCCAGGTCGATCCGGGCAGGCGTCCCCCACCGCGCCACTGGCGGCCTGGCCTACCACGTCCTGGATTCCATGGTCTCAATCACCGAATCCATGGAATCCGGAACTTTCGTGGACGTCGAAAGCTCTGCTCCGGCATCCCCGGCCCTCCCTGAGGACTGGGCGCCGGAAGCCGCTACCCTCTAGGAACCCCACCATGACCTCACACAAACCAGCGAACAATCCGCGCCCGGAACTCAAAAAACTGGGTGTCGCGATGATCGGTTATGCGTTCATGGGCAAAGCCCACTCGAACGCGTGGCGGAACGTCGCCAGCTACTTCGATGTCCCGGCGTTTGAGCAGAAGGTCCTGGTGGGCCGGGACGCCGCCGGGGTTGCCGAGGCCGCCGGGAAGTACGGCTGGACTGAAACGTCCACAGACTGGCGGACGGTCATCGAACGCGATGACATCGACATCGTTGACATTTGCGCCCCGGGCTGGCTGCACGCCGAAATCGCGATCGCCGCGCTTGAGGCCGGCAAGCATGTCCTGGTGGAGAAGCCGCTCGCCAACACCCTTGCCGAGGCTGAGTCCATGGCGGCGGCCGCCGAGGCAGCCCGGGCCCAGGGTGTGCAGTCGATGATCGGCTTCAATTACCGGCGGGTGCCCGCGTTGGCCCTCGCGAAGGAGCTCATAGCGGAGGGCAGGCTGGGCACCGTCCGGCACGTCCGCGCCGCGTATCTGCAGGACTGGCTCTCGGACGCCGAAGCACCCATGACGTGGCGGCTCCGCAAGGAGACCGCAGGCTCGGGAGCGCTTGGGGACATCGCCTCCCACGCGATCGACCAGGTGCTGTTCCTGCTCGGGGACCAGGTCACCGAAGTGTCCGGCCGGATGCACACCTTCACTACGCAGCGTCCCGGAGCTGCCGGACTGGAGGAAGTAACGGTCGACGACGCCGCTTGGGCAACGCTGTCCCTCTCCTCCGGAGCAATCGCCTCCGTGGAGGTCTCCCGGGTAGCCACCGGCCGGAAGAACTCGCTGAAACTGGAGATCTACGGGGAAAAGGGCGCCATCCTTTTCGATCTGGAGAACCTGAATGAACTGGGATTCCTGGACGCCACCGTGTCCGTCCGCGAGCAAGGCTTCCGCCGGATCCTGGTCAACGAACCGGAGCATCCATATCTTGCGGCGTGGTGGCCGCAGGGCCACATCATCGGCTGGGAGCACACGTTCACCCACGAAATCCGCGACTTCCTGACCGCCATCAGCACCGGAACCCCGCCCTCGCCGTCGTTCGAGGACGGCCTCACCATCCAGCGGATCCTGAACGCCATTGAAGAGTCCGCCGCCGCGAAAAGTTCCATCATCCAACTGGCCGGCGCCGCGGCCGGCACGCCGACAGCCCTGACCGCTGCTTATGAAGGAGCCTGACATGCCCCGCCCCTATACCCTGTTCACCGGCCAGTGGGCCGACCTCCCGTTCGAGGAAGTCGCGCGCCTCGCCTCCGGCTGGGGCTACGACGGCCTCGAAATCGCCGTCTCCGGGGACCACCTGGACGCCTGGCGCTGGGACGAACCCGGTTATGTCGAGTCCAAGCTCGCCGTCCTGGCCAAGTACAACCTCAAGGTCTGGGCCATCTCCAACCACCTCAAGGGCCAGGCCGTGTGCGATGACCCCATCGACTTCCGGCACGAAGGGATCGTGGGCGCGAAGGTCTGGGGCGACGGCGATCCCGAGGGCGTCCGCCAACGCGCGGCCGAGGAAATGAAGCACACCGCCCGGCTGGCCAAGGCACTCGGCGTGGACACCGTCGTCGGATTTACCGGCTCCTCGATCTGGCAGTACGTGGCCATGTTCCCGCCAGTGCCCGCCGCCGTGATCGAGGCCGGGTACCAGGACTTCGCGGACCGCTGGAACCCCATCATGGATGTCTTCGACGAATGCGGCGTCCGGTTCGCCCACGAAGTCCACCCCTCCGAGATCGCCTACGACTACTGGACCACCGTCCGCACCCTCGAAGCGATCGGCCACCGGAAAGCGTTCGGCCTGAACTGGGACCCGTCCCACTTCATGTGGCAGGGCATCGACCCCGTCTCCTTCATCTGGGACTTCAAGGACCGGATCTACCACGTGGACTGCAAGGACACCAAGCTCCGCCCCACCGGCCGGAACACCGTCATGGGCTCCCACCTGCCCTGGGGCGACCCCCGCCGCGGCTGGGACTTCGTCTCCGCCGGCCGCGGCGACGTCCCCTGGGAATCATCCTTCCGCGCTCTCGCCGCGATCGGCTACACCGGCCCCATCTCCGTCGAATGGGAAGACGCCGGCATGGACCGCCTCCACGGCGCGCCCGAAGCCCTCGCAGCGCTGAAAAAGTATGACTTCCCGCCGTCGAACACCTCCTTCGACGCCGCCTTCAAGCAGTAACATCAGGAGTTTTTGTCCAGATAACAAGAGCAAAAGTGCCTTTTGGGGACGTTATCTGGACAAAAACCCGTAGGAAGCGCACGTAGAATCCCTGCATGACCCACACGATCCGAAAGGCCCTAACGGACGACGCCGGCGCGCTCGCCGCACTGGCGGCAGTCACCTTCCCGCTGGCCTGCCCGCCGTCGTCCTCACCGGAGGACATTGCCGCGCACGTGGCCAACACGCTCAGCGAACGGCACTTCCGGGAGTACCTGGCGGATTCTGATGTGACCATCCTGGTCATCGATGCCGACGGCGCGCTCCGCGGCTACAGCCTGCTGGTCAACCGGCCGGCGGAGGACGCGGATGGGGCATCTTCGTTGGAGGTCCTGCCCTCCGTGGAGCTCAGCAAATGCTACGTCCACCCCGACCACCACGGCCTGGGCGCCGCCGCCGAACTGATGAACGCCAGCCTCCTTGCGGCGGCAGAGGCGGGCGCGGCCGGGGTGTGGCTGGGTGTCAACAGCCAGAATGCCCGGGCCATCCGTTTCTACGAGAAGTGCGGATTTCGCAAGGTGGGCAGCAAGTCCTTCCGGCTGGGGACCACTGTGGAGCACGATTTCGTCCTCGAGCGAGCCGCGCCCTAAGCGTCCCCCGGGAAAACTGCCGGTAGAACGCGCCATTCGTTTCACCGTCGGAACTGATGTCGCCGCTCCGGGTGGAGATACAGAAGGAAGACCCTTCCACCACCGTTATGGCCTCAGCCCCGCCAACATCAGCCTCGGTATCGGCATTCCATGCAGTCATGGATGGTCTCCTCCCTCATGACCGCCCGCTGGGGATCGGGCCCGGTTCCGGCGCCCGCATAAGTGCTCTCCCTGTTTGATTCTGGCCTGCATGGGAAGCAACCGGAACCCCGGAACGCTGACTCGTTTCCAGCAGTTTTGCATAGAGGTCCAGGTGGCTGCCCACCATCCTTTCGGTGCTGAACAGATTGAGGGCCCGGTCCCGGCAGTGTGCCCTGTCCAGCCCTGAGGCGAGCGGAAGCAGGGTGTGCAGTTGATCCGTCGGCCCCAGGTAACCTGTCCTTCCATGGTCCACAATCTCCGGCGCGGATCCGATCGACGTTCCCACCACGGGAGTGCCTGTTGAGAGGGATTCAATCATCACCAGCCCAAATGGTTCGGACCATTGGATGGGATTCAGGAACGCCATCGCTTCGCCCATGAGCTGATACTTGTCCGCGTCCCCCACTTCGCCCAGGAAATCCTCGTTGGAGCCCAGGAGCGGCTCGATGACGGAGCGGAAATACTCGATCTCGTCAGGCGCGCGCATCTTGGCCGCAATACGCAGCGGAATTTCGGCCCTGCGGGCGATTTGGATGGCTTCAAGGATCCCTTTGTCCGGGCAAATCCTGCCGACGAAACAGGCATAGCCGCCTCTCCCTGAACCGATGGGCACGGAAGCGACGTCCATTCCGTGATGAATCACGCGCGTGATCGGGACGTCGCTCACGCTGGAGGCCTGGTCACGTGAGATCCCGACGATGGCCGTGTCGGTGGCCATAGCCCGGTATAAATCGGCCGACGTCCGGGTGAGGGGACCGTGAATGGTGGTCACCACCGGGGCGTTGGATTTCCGCCGGGCCATCAGTGGCCCGGCCAGGGTGTGGTCGTGGATGATGTCCACGTCGCCCAGGCCTTCATAGGCCCTGACGACATGGCTGAGCTCTGACAGCGTGAACCCCAGTTCAGCAGGTCTTGAAGGCCTCATGCCTGGTACCAGGGATGCCGGACACGTGCTGTCCGAAGCCGCGGCCAACAACACCTCGTGCCCGGCCGCGATGAATCCCCGCGCAAGAGAGTCAACAACCCTCTCTATGCCCCCATATCCGATGGGGGGGACCGGAATCCAAGGTGCTGCAACAAGACCTATCCGCATGATTGTCCTCCGCGAGGATCACATGCCACGCCCCCAGACCTGGCTATGGTGTGTTCCGAACGGCCTCTGCTTAACCCGTTGTTCCGACTATCGCCCCGCGAGGGGCCCCATTTCAAGCCCCAATGTGACAGGTTCGACACCACCGGCGGGGAATGGGCGCCTGACCTGCACCGTTATGGCAAGCATGAAGATTGAGATCTGGTCAGACGTCGCGTGTCCGTGGTGCTACATCGGCAAGCGCCGCTTCGAGGCCGCCCTGGCCCGGTTCCCGCACCGCGACGCTGTGGAGGTGAAGTGGCGCAGCTACCAGCTGGACCCCACCCTCCCCGAGCACTATGACGGCACGGAGCTGGAGTACCTGAGCACGCGAAAGGGCATGGCGCCGGCGCAGGTCTCGCAGATGTTTGAGCACGTCACCGAGCAGGCCAAAGGCGAAGGCCTGGACTACCGGTTCGACCAGGTGGTGGTGGCCAACAGCTTCACCGCACACCGCCTGATCCACCTCGCGGCCGAGCACGGTCAGCAGGATGTCGCAAAGGAACGCCTGCTGAGCGACCACTTCGAACACGGCAAGGACATCGGCAACGCCGAATACCTCACGGCTTTAGGCCAGGAGCTGGGCCTCAGCACCGGTGCAGTCGCCCAACTCTTCACCACGGACAAATACGCCGACGACGTCCGTTTCGATTTCGAGGAAGCCCGCGCCCTGGGCATCACGGGCGTGCCGTTCTTCGTGATTGACCGCAAGTTCGGCCTTTCCGGTGCCCAGCCGGCCGAAACGTTCACTGCGGCGCTACACCAGGCCTGGCAGGAGACAAACCCCCTGGTTCTGGTCAACGACGCGAACGGCAAAGACGGCGAGTCCTGCGGCCCGGAAGGCTGCGCGGTCTGAACGATCCGGGACTACACAGGGCCGGCCCGATCAGTTTACTGACACATCGCGGTAAAGTGTCTGCATGCCCAGGATTTCGGCGGCCAACAATGCCGCGCAACGTGCCGAGACGCAACGCCGGGTCCTGACAGCGTTCGGGGAACTCCTGTTCACCCATGGCCTGCCCGGACTGACCATGACGGACGTCGCCCGGCATGCCGGGGTGGGGCGGACCGCGGTGTACAACTACTACGCCGACATCGAAGAGCTGCTGATCTCCTACACCCTGGATGAGACCGAGCGGTTCCTGGCCGAACTGCGTGAGTCACTGAACACTCTCGAGAACCCCGTCCAACGGCTGGCCCTGTACGTGCGCACCCAGGTGGAGGACCTCAGCCGCCGCCACCTCCCGCCCGGACCGGCGATGGCGGCCGTGCTGTCGCCGTCGTCCTTTGCCAAGCTGGCCGGCCACGTGGGTGAACTCAGCGTCCTTCTGCAGGGCATCCTCCGGGACGCTATGGCGCAGGGGTACCTGCCGCAAGCGGACATTGGCCAGCAGGCGCAGCTCATCCACGGCACGCTCTCCTCCAGCGCCGCACGCGGCAGCAACGAGCCCGCCGACCTTGAGGCCCGGGTCGCCCGCACCGTGCGGTTCATCCAACTGGGCGCCGGAGCAAGGTTCGACGACGACGGCGCACCCCTGCGCGCTAGCCTCCCCTTGACGTAACCCCTGCGTTGCTCTATCACCTCCGGTCGTCATCCGCCTGGTTTAGCAACCAGACGTGATAGAGCAACGGCAGGTCAGGGGCCGGCCGTCGGAATAACCGGCCACTTGGCGTCGTCAGCGATCCGCCGGCTTTCACGCGGGCAGCTGAGCTTCCCCGGCGTCTGGTCCACGCGGTCCGCGGCGGCGAGCTCCCGGTAATCGTTGGAAAGAATGACGTCAACGCTGGCGTCCGTCCGGCCATCCTGGAAGTAGTCGGAGCCCGGCAGGTTCCGCTGGACGCTGAAGGCGGCAGACTGCCCGGCAGCCCCGGACACCACCGCAGCCACGCCGCGGAACCCGGCCTCCGTGTTGGCCACGGCCCCCACCACAAATTTCCGGACCAGCAACTCATCCGCCACAGAGCGGGCCAGCCCGGGACGGCTGGTGGAGTTGTAGACGTTGAGGTTGATTTTGTCGTTGGGGGTGTAGTCAAAGGTGGCCCCGGGGCAGGTGGTCCGGGGCTCATCGCTGCCCGCCGTCGTCGGAAGCTTAAGCTGCCCGTTCATGATGGCCAGCGCAACGATGATGGCGCCGGCAATGAGGCCCAGCAGCAAAACCAGGACCACGCCATGCACCACGCGGCGGCGCAACCGCACCGGATCGTCGTGGTCGCCAGCAGCCTCGAAGGTGGCCCGCAGTTCGGGGCCGGTGACAACGTGGTGGCCGTGCAGGACGCTGGCGTCCTTTGGTTTCCTAGCCATCTATGACCAGCACGCGGGCGTGGATGGCGGTCCGCTGGTGCAGGGCTGTCCGGACGGCGCGGTGCAGGCCGTCCTCCAGGTACAGGATCCCCTGGTACTGCACCACGTGGGGAAAGAGGTCGCCGAAAAAGGTGGAATCTTCAGCCAGGAGCGCTTCCAGGTCCAGCGTCCGCTTGGTGGTCACCAGTTCGTCCAGACGGACAGGGCGGGGCGGCAGCGATGCCCACTGTTTGGGCGTGTTGAAACCATGATCGGGATACGGGCGTCCCTCGCCCACAGCTTTGAATATCACCATGCCACCCTAGGCAGCTTGGCGCCCCAAGAGAAGTGTCCGGCCCGCAGCATCCCAAGGTTGTAGCCAAACTGTCACATGCCGCGGACGTTGCACCGCCGGCGCAGGCTCGGGGCCCTCCGGCTGACACAATGGAGCCATGACTGCACCCGAATTCCCTGCCGCCACCACGCCCGGCGTCCGCCTGCCGTCCAGCCCGCCCCTCGCCCTCCTGCTCGACGTCGACGGACCCGTGGCCAGCCCCGTGACCCGTGATGTGAAACCGGACATCATTGCCGATCTTGTGGCCCTGGCTACCGCCGGTATTCCGGTCATTTTCAATACCGGCCGCTCCGATGCGTTCATCCGCGGGCAGATCATGGAGCCGATGATCGCTGCGGGAATGCCCGCCGGGACGGTCATCCACGCAATTTGCGAGAAGGGCGCCGTGTGGTTCAGCTACACCGCTGCCGGGCCCGGCCCCGTCCATGTTGACCGCGACCTTGCCGTGCCAAAGGCTTATGGCGATGACGTACGCAGGCTCGTGGCTGAGGATTACTCCAAGCACATGTTCTTTGACGAGACCAAACGCGCCATGGTGTCCGTTGAGCAGCACATCGAGGTGCCCTCCACCGATTACCTGGCCGAACAGAAGCTTTTCGACTCCGATGCCATGGAACTGATGGCCCGCCACGGCATGGGCGTGGTCCGCCTGGAGCACCACGCACCGAATTCCGACGACGATGTGGACTACCGCGTCGATCCCACCATCATTTCCACCGATATTGAGTCGGTGCGGCTGGGCAAGGACCTCGGCGCCAGCCGCGCGGTGGAGTTGCTGGCGGCGCAGGGCATCACGCCCCAGGCCTGGCGTACCGTGGGTGATTCCCGCACCGACTACGCGATGGCGGACTGGCTGCACCATAATGACCATTCCGTGAAGCACGTTGATGTCCGCCCGGCGGACGGCGTTCCGGTCAAACCCTATGACGTGTTGACGGCCACCGATCTGGGGCTTGGGGAAGATGTCATTCACGACGACGCCGGCGCAGCTTTCCTGCTCAGCTGGCGGAAGGCAATGGTCGACTGAGCCCCTGCCGGGCGGCCTTCCGCCCGGCAAAGCCTGCCATTTTGGGGGTCGCGCTATTATTCAGGTAAGAACGCTTAGCATTTACCCGCGACGGAGACAACCATTACAGAAGCACCTGTCCAGGACGAGATCTACTACGGCGGCCAGGCGTCCGTAGAACCGCGCACCCACGCCGAGGTGACATCTCCTGCGGCTGAGGCGCGGCTCAAACACCGGCCTGACGTGGTCCGACACAAGGGCAGGTATGCCCTGATCAACCACAACCGGACGCCGTACCAGGCCATGGTTGAGGACCTGTTGTTCCTGCGTGGTGTCCTCGCGGGCGAAGGCCTGGACTACCTGCTGGTCCGGGGCAACAACGACCGTCCGGTCATCGCCCTGGACTGGAAGGACCGCAAGAAGCTGCGGGCAGCCTTGGTGGAGGCCTGCCGCAACGAACCCGTCTACTCCATGACCGTGGACGCGAAAAAGAAATCCTCCGTGCTGGTGGCCGACGGGGACCTCTCCCCCAACCGCCAGGCCCGTATCTTCCGCCTCTACCGTCCACGGGTTGAGCCCGACGGCGGTTTCGAGTTCGGTTCCTCCGCCGGCGTCCAGATTGAACTCTGGAGCTTTGAGGGCGACCAGCTGATCCTCCCGATCGAAAACTCCCTGACCCGCCGCACCATGCAGTCCCAGGACGCTGTCCGCGGGACGGTTGAACGGTACGGGCACACCTGGCCCACCATCGAGAACATGTTCGCAGATCACGCCAGCGACATCAGCTTCGACATCGATCTGGTCTTCTCATGGGTGGACGGCAGCTCGCCCGATTACATCGCGGCCCGCCGCGCCCAGCAGAAGGGTGTGGTTCTCGGCGAAGGCGACGACAACGAAGCCCGCTTCCGGCAGATCAACGAACTAAAATACGCCCTGCGCTCGGTATACATGTTCGCGCCCTGGATCCGCCGCATCTTTATCGCCACGGACTCCCCCGCCCCGGAGTGGCTCGCCGACCACCCGTCGGTAACAATCGTCCGCAGCGAGGAATTTTTCGCCGATCCCACGGTGCTGCCCACGCACAATTCACAGGCCGTTGAATGCCAGCTCCACAACATCGAGGGCCTCTCCGAGCACTTCCTTTACTCGAATGACGACATGTTCTTCGGCCGGCCCGTGGGCCCGGACATGTTCTTCACACCGGGTGGCGTCACCAAGTTCATCGAAGCCGAGACCCGGATCGGGCTGGGCGATAACGATGCCGAGCGCAGTGGCTTCGAGAACGCCGCCCGAGTCAACCGCAAGCTCCTCTGGAACCGCTTCGGGCGGATCACCACACGGCACCTCGAGCACACCGCTGCCCCGCTGCGACGCAGCGTTGTGGCCAGGATGGAGCGTGAGTTCCCGGACGAATTCCAGAAGACGGCGGGCAGCAGGTTCCGCGCCGCCGACAATATCTCGGTCACCAATTCCTTCTACCACTACTACGCGCTGCTCACAGGCCGCGCGGTCACCCAAACCGCAGCCAAGGTGCGTTACGTGGACACCACCGCCCGCGCCGGGCTGAACTACCTGCCCAAGCTGCTGGCGAAGCGGAACATGGACTTTTTCTGCCTCAACGACGGCAGCTTCCCCGAGGTCCCGGCGGACGAGCGCGCCGAGATCGTGACCGATTTCCTGGAGAAGTACTACCCCATCAAGGCGCCCTGGGAACACTGAGGTGGGGTGGACCAACGTCAGGCACGCTGGCGCTAATCCACCGGCGCTGGGGCTCATGCCCGGCCGCCGATCAGGGCTAGACAGCGTGGTAGGGAAGGGCTACCTTCCTGACGCCTCCTGTTTTCGCGTGGTCAGGGATGCTGACGCCCGCGGCGGCCAGTCGCTCGGCAGTCATTTCCGCGGTGACATGCTCGCCTACGGTGGCTGCGCTGCCCAGCGGAACCACGGAATGGACAATGGTGTGCTCGTAGACGTGCACCAGGTTAAAGGCCTGCCCGCCGTCCCGGCCGCGGGTACCGCCGACGGCGACGTTGAGATCCTGGGTGTAGCACGTTGCCGAGGCGACAGAGACGGGAATCCCCGCAAAGGTGGCGGTGGTCGAGTAGTGCAGATGCCCGGCAAGAATGGTCCGGACGTCGGAGTTGCGGACCACAGACGCCAGGCTTGCCTGATCCCGCAGTTCCACGAGCACGGCAAGGTCAAGGACCGATGGGACCGGCGGATGGTGGAGCGCCAGGATGGTGCCGTCGGGGGCCGGGGTATCCAGCTGGCGAGTGAGCCACCCCAGCTGTGACGGGCTTAGCTCGCCGTGGTGGTACCCGGGGACCGAGGTGTCCATGGTGATGATGCGCAGGCCGTTGATGAAGTAGCTTCGATCGACCGGTGCATCGCTCGCCTGCTCGTCCAGCAGCCCGGTCCGGAAGTTGGCGCGGTTGTCGTGGTTGCCCATCGCCCAGATGACTTGGGCGCCCAAGTCTTCGCAGGCGGGATCGACGATTGCCCGGAGCTTTGCGTAAGCTTCAGGGTCGCCCCGGTCAGCGAGGTCGCCCGTGAAGATCACGGCCTCGGGCCGGGCACCGGAAGCCCTGACCTCTTCGAAAAGCTGAATGAGCTTTGCTTCGCTGTCGACTGCGCCGTGAAGGGGATCCGGACCTCCCAACAAGTGGGGGTCGCTCAGGTGGAGAAGGAAGTGGCGTGGCCGGGGGTGTTCGGCCTCGATGTGCTTCATTGCTGCCTCTGTGGTTGGTGGGAAACGGCGTTTCCCTTCTACCCTTCAGTAACTATTATCCAATCAGACAATTGGCAAACTGTGGGTAAATTATTGCGGCCAGTTGGAAAAAATTAAGAATTAAGGCCTGGAAAGTCCAGTTGTGGGCGCCGGTCCGTCGAATTCGGCCAGTGCCATTTCTATGGCATCGATGACTTCGGCGGAGTCCGGTTCGACCGTGGGCGCGAAGCGTGCCACCACGTCGCCCTTGCGGTTGACCAGAAACTTTTCAAAGTTCCATTTCACCAGGCCGGGCAGCACACTGGTTTTAAACTTCGTCAGCTCGGCATAGAGCGGATGCTGGTCCTTGCCCCGCACGTTGGCCTTGGCCGTCAGCGGGAAGGTGACACCAAAATTCCGCTCGCAGAACTCGGCGATCTCGCTGTCGTTGCCTGGCTCCTGGCCGGCGAATTGGTTGCACGGGACTCCGAGTAGGTCGAAGCCGCGGTCCCGGAACTTCTCGTAGAGCGTCTCGAGGCCCGCGTACTGAGGAGTGAACCCGCACTTTGACGCCACGTTCACCACCATCACCACGTTGCCCTTGAACCGGTCGAAATCGGTTTCGGTGCCGTCGTTGAGGGTAAGGGGAATGGTGTACAGGTCTGTCACAGCGCCGTCCTTGAAAGGTTGGTCATGCAGGTGATCCGTTGCCAACCATCAAGGGTACGGGTGCAGTCTGGGAGTTTCCCGTCAGGGTCCCGCCGGCTCGGACCCGGTTGCGGTGTCACCAGGCGTGGCGGTGGTTGTAGCTGTGGCTGCAGTTGTAAGCGAGGACGACGCTGTTTCCGCCGAGGACTCTGTACTCGTTGTGGCCGGTGGCTCCACCGCTGGCGCCGGTGCCGGCGTTGTGCGCGAGGTAGGCATGAACGGCCATGACCTGGAGACAGTGGGCGTCGGAGTTAGGGACGCGCTCGTCGGCGCAGGCGACGTGCCCTTGGGGGTGGGTGACGTCGTCGTCGGCGTGTCGCTTGAGGTGCCCGTAGGCGTCGGCGTTGCCCCGGGCGAGGAAAACGTCGTGGAAGGTGACGCCGTCGAAGTGGCTGTTTCGGTCGCTGTTTCCGTCGCGCTGGGGTCCGGCGATGCGGATTCCGGCGAGGTAGCGTCCGACGACGGCGCCCCCGTGGGTGCCTCGCCCTGCGGTTCTGTCGCGGGCAGCGTTCCGTCCACAAGGGGCGCTTCGGACAGTTCCTCTTCGCCGCCAAGGACCGTGTGGCTGTTGTCCTCGGCGACCGGGATGGCCCAGCGTTGCGCGCCGTCAGCTGCGGATTTGGCGTCATAGCTGACCATGGCTAGGTCCGCGAGCATGTCCACCTGACGAATTGGGAGGAGTGTCCAGTTCAGCGGGCTGGTGTGCTTGCCGTGGAGGATGGTTTCGAAATGCAGATGGCAGCCCGTGGACCATCCGGTAGTGCCTACCCGGGCAATGACCTGCCCCACCTGCACGGAGTCCCCGGTCCTGACTGCGACGGCCTCCAGGTGGTTGTACGTGGTGATCAGCCCGTTGCCGTGGTCTATTTCCACGCGGTTCCCGCCGCCCCAGGGGTGCCAGCCGGCGGCCCGGACCACGCCGGCGTCGGCCGAATAGACCCTGGTGCCGCAGCCTGCAGCGAAGTCCTGGCCCAGGTGGAAGTCGCCGCCCGCACCGGTGATCGGGCTGACCCTGAACCCGAAAGGAGAGCTTGGGATGAGGAGTTCCAGGGGCGCCATGAGGGACCCCTCCGGCGGGCGCGTGAGCCCTGCCGAGGCCACATTGAGCGGAGCGCTTCCGCCCTTGGCGATGGTCCTGACCAGTGTGCGGTTGAACGGAACCAAAGCCCGGCTGTCCGTCAGGTAAGCACCGGCCAGCCCAGGCAGGCCAACGTGCCCGGCACCGACCGGCGAAGCCAGGCTGTGTTCAATGGGGGGCGTTCCAGGGAATCCGGCGGCGAAGAGGGACGCGGCAACAACGGCACTGGCGGCCAGGACGCGCACAGCCAAGACGCAGCCGCCCGCAGGCTCCTTCGCCCGGCCGGATCCCCAATGATTGCCCACTCGCTACTCTCGGGTTGGCCCGCCAGACCCCGGATCCAGACGGACTTTACCACTTCATGGGACCACAAAGCCCCGTGCATGTGAACCCCCGCGCCGGTACGGCTGCGGATATTATGTGGATCCACATCAAAGCATGCCCGCCGGGTTCTGGGAGAGAATGGTGGCATGCGAAATTTCCTCAGGGAATGGCAGGGCGAAATCAAACGGGTATTCACCGGCAGCACGGACGGCCCGCCCGCGTGGGTTCCGCGGCTGGCCGACGGGGACGACGCCGGCTATCACCTGCCTGGCTCGGCCGTCTGGGCGGTGCATGGCTCCATGACCACGATTGTGGCCGGGGTCCGCGCGCTCCTGATGCAGGCCTTGCATCCGGGAGCGCTGGCGGGAATCCACGAGCACTCCGACTTCCGCGCAGATCCGCTGAGCCGGCTGGCCCGGACCATCCGATGGATCTTCACTGTCACCTATGGCCCGCAGACCGCCGCAGACGAGGCTTCCGCCAGGGTCCGTCGCCTACACGAGCCTGTTCAGGGAAATTACGGTGACGGGCACGGCGGCGAGCGGAGCTACTCGGCCAACGATCCGGAACTCGCCCGCTGGGTCCACATCGCGTTCGTGGACGCCTTCCTCGCGGCCCACAAAATCTGGGGTGCCGCGATCCCCGGCGGCCCGGACGCCTATGTGCGCGAGTGGGCCCAGGCCGGGCGGCTGATGGGCATAGGCGATCCACCCCTGAGCGAGGCCGAAATGCGGGAGCAACTGGACCGCTGGTATAACAACGGTGAGCTGGTCGCGGACAGCAGGGTTGCCGAGACCATCGAGTTCATCCGCAACCCGCCGCTGCACCCGCTGCTGCGTCCTGGCTACCGGATCATCTTCGCCGGCGCCGTCTACAGCCTGGAACCGAAGTACCGCCTGATGCTGGGGCTCCAGGTCCCCCGGCTGGGTCCGTTCCCGCTCCCCGTGAGGCTGGCTACGAAGGCGACTCTCGGCGTCGTACATCTTGCCCTTGGACGCGGGCCTGGACCCAGCGAGCAGGCGGCCCGGGAGCGCCTCCGCCGCCTTGGCTATGCGGGCAGCTGACCCGGACAGCTGGGCAGGGAAGCTGGACTCCAGTCACCTGTCAGCGCCTGGCTGGAGCAAAACAAAAACCCGGCCCTGACGAGGTCAGGACCGGGTTTTTTGCTGGCGGAGAATGGGGGATTTGAACCCCCGAGGGCGTTAACCCAACACGCGTTCCAGGCGTGCGCCATAGGCCGCTAGGCGAATTCTCCAGCTGCTTCTGAATCAAAAGCAGACACTAGACTACCTGAACTTTCCGGCATCGCCCAATTGGTCCTTCGGGCTATTACCGCGGGCGCGCAACCCGGACTTCATTTGGCTGCTTAACGTAAAAATGGACGCCCCCAATGCGCCCATTCCTCCGATACGCCGTTGAGCTGCCGGGTCCGGCCCTCCAGCCAGGCCCCGCAGCTCACAACCTTGAGATTGCCCCAATCGGTGTACATATCCATGATCGGCCCTATCCGCCGGATAAGCAATGGAAATTGCTGCCTATGTCCAGCCGGGGATTACCTGCGGGCTTTGAACCGCAAAAGGAACCGCGGCCGGCCGCCACCGGGGCCGTCCAGACCTTCCCGAATCTTCGGGTAAACTTGTCTGCGGCCCCTCATGTGGCGTCATCCTGTTGAACTCCCCCAGGACCGGAAGGTAGCAAGGGTAAACGGGCTCTGGCGGGTGCATGGGGGGTCTTTACTATTCCCCCACAGGGCGGCAGGATGTCTGCCCGGATTGGTAGGGTCTTCTCGTGACTGTTACTACCACCGCCCTTTACCGCAGGTACCGCCCGGACTCTTTCGCTGACGTTATCGGGCAGGAACATGTCACGGAGCCGCTGATGACGGCGCTGCGGAAAAACCGCGTCAATCACGCCTATCTCTTCTCCGGCCCCCGCGGTTGCGGAAAGACCACCTCCGCCCGCATCCTGGCCCGCTGCCTCAACTGCGCCCAAGGCCCTACGGATACTCCCTGTGGGACGTGCCCCAGCTGCATTGAACTGGCACGCGGCGGCTCAGGCTCCCTGGACGTCATCGAGATCGACGCCGCCAGCCACGGTGGCGTGGACGACGCCCGCGACCTCCGCGAACGCGCAACGTACGCTCCGGTCCGCGACCGTTACAAGATTTTCATCATCGACGAGGCCCACATGGTCACCTCCGCCGGGTTCAACGCCCTGCTGAAAATCGTTGAAGAGCCGCCGGAGCATATCAAGTTCATCTTCGCCACCACGGAGCCGGACAAGGTCATCGGCACCATCCGCTCCCGCACGCACCACTACCCTTTCCGGCTTGTCCCGCCGGAGCCGCTGATGGCGTACCTGGAACTGCTCTGCAACCAGGAAAACGTTCCCGTGGCACCCGGCGTTCTGTCCCTGGTGGTCCGGGCCGGCGGCGGCTCCGTCCGAGATTCCCTATCTGTGCTGGACCAGCTGATGGCCGGCGCCGGACCCACCGGCCTCAATTACGAGCTGGCCGTTGCCCTGCTCGGCTACACGCACTCATCGCTGCTGGATGACGTGGTGGAAGCTGTGGCTGCCTCAGATGCCGCCACCGTTTTCCGGGCTGTGGACCGCGTGGTGCAGACCGGCCACGATCCCCGCCGCTTCGTCGAGGACCTACTGGAACGCTTCCGCGACCTCATCATCGTCCAGGCCATGCCCGAAAGCGCCCAGGTTATACTCCGCGGTATGCCGGCGGACCAGATCGCCCGGCTCCAGAACCAGGCGCACAACCTCGGGGCCTCCGAACTTTCGCGCGCAGCTGATGTCACCAACACGGCGCTGACCGAGATGACCGGCGCCACGTCCCCCCGGCTGCACCTCGAGCTGCTTTGCGCCCGCATCCTGCTCCCCAGTTCGGAACAGACCGAACGCGGCATCGCTGCCCGGATCGACCGTGTGGAGCGGCGCCTGAACTACGCAGGGAACGACGTCGGTGCTCCCGCTCCGGCGTCCGCGGTTGCTTCGGTTCCGGCCGCGACACCGGAACGTGCGGCGGCGCCGGTTGCCGCGCAGCAGCCTTCGCCACCCTCCGCTGCCGGTCCCGAATCTGCACGCCCACAGGCCGTCGGGGCCGAAGCGGCCAGGCCGGCGCTGACGCCACCCAGGGTCAGCACCAACGACTGGCCGGTTGACGAGTCCACAGGCCGGCGGCCCGTTTCCACGCCGCAGGCAACCGGTCAGCCCAGCCGGGAGACCAGGCAAGACGCCACCCGCGAAGTTCCGCCGGCCACCCCGCCGGCAAACACAGACCCCGTCGCGGTTCCTGCCCCGGCCGCCGCCACCGTTGCGGCAGGGACAGGGGATGTTGAAGTCCTGCGCCGTGCCTGGCCGGAAGTTCTGCAGACGCTCTCCCAGATCAAACGCAGCACGTGGGCCCTGGTTGAGCCTAACTCCCAGGTAGGTGCCTTTGACGGCCAGGTCCTGACGCTTTCCTTCAGCACCACGGGGTTGGCCGGCGCCTTTGGCCGGGCTGACCACGCTGAGAACCTGCGGCAGGCGATCCACAAAACGGTAGGCATCGACTGCCAGATCACCGCAGTCGCCGGTGGCGCCGCCAACAGTGCAGCGAGCGCTGAGCCAAACCCAAAAGCACCCGCTAGCCCGGAAACCCCGGCCAGTTCAGCCGATGTCGCTTGGGGCCTGGCCCCTGCCTCCACTGTTTCCACCCCTGCCGCCGATGCCACCGCGCCCGCACCCTCTCTTGCCCCGTCCCCCGCGACGCGTACTCCTGAACCGGCCGTACTTCCTGCCACCGCTGCCCCGTCTGATAATGCACCGTCCACAGTCCCAGCGGCTCCGGAGTCTCCTGTCCAGCACACCGGCGCCGTCAGCGCCCCGGCAGCCACAGAGTCCGCCCTGGCACCAGCCGCCCAGGGTCAGTCCGAGCCGGCTGAGTCTGATGCCACTGCCGGCTCGTACGCCTACTCCGATGACGACTGGGGCCCGCCGCGCGACGACGATGCTCCGTCCCTGGACGAGGAACCCCCCATGGACTGGGATCCATCGGCTCCTGCTGCGCCACGGCTGTCGCCTTCACAGACTGGCGCTTCGGCGGCCACACCCGCCAAGCGGCCTGCTCGAAGTACCTCAAAGGCTGCAGCAACAAGAACCTCCCCAACGGCCAGGACCTCTGCCGCTCCGTCGCAGCCCGATTCGGCACTGGATCCGTGGGGCCGCGCCGTCGAGCAGGCTCCGGGCGTGTGGGTTGTTGGTACCGAACCCAACGTTGGCAAAAGCCTGAACACGCCCGTCCCTGAAGAGTCCGCCAGCGCCGCTCCCGCCCCCAGCTACGAGCCGGCCACCGCTCAGATGCCGCAGAAGTCACCTGTGGTTAGCCAGTCCGAGGCCGACGCCAGTTGGGGCTTGCCGCCCGTGGCTGTCGCCGCAACGTCAGGCGTTGCTGCGCACCAACCAGCCGCACCACAAAGCCCTGCACCAGAAACCGCGGCGCTTCCTAGCCCGGCGTCGACCGGCCAACTCCCAGCGGCTCCGGCAGTCCCTGTGGAGAAAGCGGTGGTTCCAGAACCGGCCGAAGTCCGCGAATACGCCATGGCATCGACTACTTCGGCAGCCGTGCCCCTGCAGCCCGCACCGGCAACCTCCGAGTCCGCTGCTGCCGCCCGGCAGAGTCTTTACCAGCGCCTGTCCAACAGCCCCGAGGCCGAAGCCGGGCGCGCCAAGGCTCCAGCCAAGGCTGCCGCCGCCACCTACGTCCAGGACATTCCGAGCGCGGACGATGAAACCATCGAGGAATCCGGCGTCTTCGGACGCGCCGCCGTGGAGCGTATTCTGGGCGGAAAGCTCATCGAGGAGCGGTCCCCGGACGGAGACCCCATCGTTTCGAGGTTCTAGGCACCTGCAGCACGTGCTCGCGCAGCTCCAATCACCATCCAAGCCAAACCAAAAGAGGAAAACGTGTACGAAGGTGCAGTCCAGGAGCTGATTGACGAGCTCGGACGGCTTCCCGGTGTCGGTCCCAAGTCCGCCCAGCGGCTTGCCTTCCACATCCTCGAAGCGGACCCCCAGGACATGAAGCGACTCGTGGAAGCCATCACCATGGTGAAGGAACGCGTGAAGTTCTGCACGGTATGCGGCAACGTCACCGAGCAGAACTTGTGCAACATCTGCCGCGATCCCCGGCGGGACCCGTCAGTCATTTGTGTGGTGGAGGAGTCAAAAGATGTCCTCGCCGTGGAGCGCACACGATCCTTCCGCGGCCGCTACCACGTGCTGGGCGGGGCCATCAACCCCATCGCCGGGGTGGGGCCCGAGCAACTGCGGATCCGGGAACTCCTGACCCGGCTGAACGACGGCGCCATCCAGGAAGTCATCATTGCCACCGACCCCAACCTCGAAGGCGAAGCAACGGCCACCTACCTGGCCCGAATGCTGAAGACCATCGGCATCGTGGTAACCAGGCTGGCCTCTGGCCTGCCCGTGGGCGGCGATCTTGAGTACGCCGACGAGGTCACGCTCGGCCGCGCATTCGAAGGCCGCCGCAACGCCCTGACCTGAGCCGCCGGCCGCGAGAGGGCCTAAGCTGCCGTGGCCAGCCGGCGTCGGGCAGCCCAGTGGCCGGCGGCAAGGAGGAGGACGGCCAGGGTTCCCTGCAGTGCGAGGCCGATTCCGGCCAACGGAGTGTGCAGCGAGTCTTCGACTACAGGAACGCCGCCCGCACACGGAACCTGGCTTCCGTCACCGGCCGACTGAAGCGCCGCCGGAATCCATTCCGGAATGCCGTCGTCGAACCCGGCATCCGCCGCCACCATTGTGAAGATGACAACCGGGTTCGTGGCGGCCAGCCACATAATCCGTTCAGTATGGAAGACCTCGGCAGTGCCCACCACTTCGGGCGCGCAGTCGTAGGCGATAGGTTCACCGAAATGCCCGTACGTAACGTTGATGGCAACTGTTACAGGCTCTTGCGAGCGGACGGCAGGCATCAGCGCCCACACTGCCGCTATGTTCCCCGCAACCAGCATCATGGCGAGCATCCATCCGAGGACCCCCGCCCGCACCGGGTTCCTTAGCAACGCGGCCACCCCCGTGCCGATGGCACCGAACACCAGGAATTCCAGGGCAACGGCGGCAGCGGCAGCGACGGCAAGCCAGCCGGAACCGCCGGTAATCGTTGCCTCCACCCATTCCGACATCAACGCCAGCACCGCAAAGATCAGACCCCGCACACTTGTTGCGAGCAGTGGCAACCCGGGGCCAAAGCCCGAAGAGTCCTGTTGGCCCCGCCAGCGCTCACCCAGCAACCCCCAGTGGACCGCCAGCATGCAGGCCGACGCAGGCACAATTGCTGACGTCAGCGCGTAGGCCCAGGGCCATGTCCCGGCGAGCCCGGGCGCGCCGGCCCCGGACATGACCGCAACAATGACCGTGCCTGCGAGCCCGGTACCTACCAGGACAATCGCCGAATCCACCCAGAACCGGCGACTGCGGATGGCCAAAAATCCTTCGTGCGCAATCTGCGTGAGGAGCCACCTGCCGGGCTGCCCTTCCGTCGGCGAGCAGTCACCGTCACCCACTTCCGGCTCGCTGGGCAGGCTCCCGCCGATAGGCTCGAACACGGCGTCGGGAGGGGGACGCAGGTCAGGAGTGTGTTCGGCTTCCGCCACGACGGAGCCTCCATCCCGGTGGACAGGCCCAGCCCCCTCGGTCACCGGCCATTCGGCCGGCTATTCCAATCGTGATCCGCCGGGGGCAGATCTGTCCAGTGCCCGCCTCAGGCAATACGGGTACCGCGCGCCAGCCTGTGCGCGGGGGTGCGCAGCGAGCGCCATCCCAGCCACATCAGCAGCCCGGCAAGCAGCAGCTGCAGGCCAAGCCCCAGCGGCCACAAGGGAGTGGACTGCGCCAGATACTGAGGCTTGGCCTCGCCATTGGCGCAAGGGTATGTGCCCTCCGGGCCGGCCATGGCGTAACGCGCACCCTGGCTGATGGATTCGATGGCCCCTACCGGAGACGACATGCCGAAGCCACTGTTAACGCGGACCGTATAGGGGATGGCGTCGGCCACCACCACGTAGGGGTTCATGGCAAGCATCCACGCCACTCTCTCTGTGCGCACGGTCGGCTGGGCACGCAGCGGTCCGGAGCAGGTGTACGCCGGCTCCTCCGCCACCGTCTCGTCGGGTACCGGCCGCAACTGTTCGTAGTTGCGGTACTGCGCCTGGTTGGCCATGATGGTGCCCTGCGAGAGTCCGGTGCCCAGGCCAAAGGCAATCAGGGAACCGAAAACCAGCCCGGCCACGGCAAGGTACGTGACCACAATCGAGAACAGCGGGCGCCCCGCCAGCGCGGAAATTCCGACGCCGATGGCACACACCACGCCGACTTCGACGGCCAGCATCAGCAGGGCCACGAGGACATGGCCGGGCGTCATGCCGCCGAGGGCGACTCCGATGATCAGGAACGGCGTGCTGGCCACCAGGAATGCCAGAGCGGCGGCCCATGCGGCGAAGAACTTGCCCCACAGGATCTGGCCGGGCCGTAGCAGGGTCACCTGAAGGATGGCCAGGGTGCCGCCGGCGCGGTCGCCGTTGACGGCATTGGCAGAGAGCGCGGGCGCCACCAGCAACGCGAAAAGGAGGACAAAGGCCAGGACCACTTCGAAGATCATGGACCCTGGTCCGGTGTCGGGCGGCATGAAGTTGGAGTAGGCCCGCTGGGCTTCGCGCTGGGCATTCCAGCTGGCCCACGTCAGCCAGGTCACCAGGCCCGTCAGGATGAACCAGATCGCCAGCATGATGTACCAGCCGCGGGACCGCAGCCGCTGTTTGAGTTCCAGGACCACCACATCACGGATACCGGCAAGGTAGCCGGCACCAAAACCGGCGGCCGCCGGGCGCTGGGGTATATCTGTCAGCTCGCTCATCGCCGCTCCCCCTCAAGGTTCATGTATGTCTCTTCCAGGGCACCCGAGGCGGGCGCAAAGGAGCTGACCCCGACGCCGGCCAGCACCAGGTCGCGCAGGAGGCGGGCGGCGTCGTCGTCGTTCAGCAACACCAGGCTGACGGCCGGCCGGCGGCCGTCCTCAACCCGGAACGCCAGGCCCAGCTCCGTTAGTTTGGCGGCGAGAGCGGTACCGTCGGTTGCCGAGATGGCGTAGCGCCGGCCGGAGGCGGAAGCCTCGTCCGTGGTCTGGTGCCGGACCGTCTTCCCCTGGTTGACGAACACCGCCGCATCGGCAATCTCGTCCAGCTCGCTGAGTACGTGGGAGGAGACAACTATGGATTTGCCCTCCGCCGCAAGCTGCCGCAGCGTCACGCGCAGCTCCACCCGTGATCCCGGGTCCAGGCCGGACGCCGGCTCATCGAGGAGCAACACGGACGGATCGTGGATCAGGGCCCGGGCCAGGCTGAGGCGCTGCTGCTGCCCCCGGGACAGGACGCGGGCCGGCTGGTCCGCCAGATCGCTCAGGCGGACACGTTCCAGCATGGCGGTGACGCGCTGCGGGATGCCGGCCTTGGGCAGCTGGTAGAAACGGGCTATCTGCGTGAGAATCTCACGGGCGGTCAGGGACTCCCACACCCCCAGTGTGTCCGGCATCCAGCCAATCCTTTTGCGCACTTCCGCGCTGTGGTGCTGCGGATCGAGCCCATCCACCGTGATAGTGCCGGAATCCGGTGCCAACAGCGAAGCCAGCATAAGCAACAAGGTGGTCTTACCGGCCCCGTTAGGGCCGATCAGGGCGGTGACTCTACCCGCCGGAGCATGAAAATCCATGTGCTCGACGGCGTGCACCTGGCCGAAGCGGCGGCTCACCGCGGAGGCGCTGATGCCGTCCCGACGAGGGCTTTCCGGCCGGGCCGGAATGCCTATTTGGTCCCAATTTTCTGTCATTTTCCGAGCACCTGTCCCCCAAGCCGTCCATACATACTGACTATTTGAGCCTACGCCCGAGCCGACGGGCGCAGAATGCGCCGGGAGGCTGAGATTTGGACACAATTCCGCGTGCGGCCACAGGCGGCGATAAACTGGGCTGACACGTCACGCCGTCCAGCCGCAAGGCCGTGCCTGACCTCCAGAACTCCGATTGATCCAGTGAAGGTACGCGCATGAGTACGCCCACTACCGAAGTGCACGCAGCAACGCAGCCACAGGAGCTGCCCGAATCCGCTGCCGCGACCAAACAGCTGATCGTGCAGAAGTTCGGCGGCTCCTCGGTCTCGGATGCTGAGGGCGTCAAACGCGTCGCAAAGCGCGTGGTCGACGCCCAGCGTGCCGGCAACGAAGTGGTGGTGGTCGTTTCGGCCATGGGCGACACTACCGACGAACTGCTGGACCTCGCCGCGCAGGTGACCGATTCCGCCCCTGCCCGCGAGATGGACATGCTCCTCTCCGCCGGTGAGCGCATCTCCATGGCCCTGCTGGCCATGGCCATCAACAAGTTCGGCGCCTCGGCGCAGTCTTTCACCGGCTCCCAGGCCGGCATGATCACCGACGGCATCCACGGCAAGGCTCGAATCATCGACGTCGATCCGCACCGCATCCGTACAGCCCTGGACAAGGGGCACATCGCGATCGTGGCAGGATTCCAGGGCATGAGCCGCAGCACCAACGAGATCACCACCCTGGGCCGCGGCGGCTCGGATACCACCGCCGTCGCGCTGGCTGCCGCTCTCGACGCCGACGTCTGCGAGATCTACACGGACGTTGACGGCATCTACACCGCAGACCCACGGGTGGTGCCGTCCGCCCAGAAAATTGACACCATCTCCAGCGAGGAAATGCTGGAACTCGCGGCGTCCGGCGCAAAGATCCTGCACCTTCGCTGCGTTGAATACGCGCGTCGGTTCGGCGTGCCGCTGCATGTCCGGTCCTCATTCAGCCAGAACGAAGGCACCTGGGTCATCCCCAGCGCCGAAGACAAGATCACCACTCAAGAGGGAGTTGCCTTGGAGCAGCCAATCATCTCCGGCGTTGCACACGACCGTTCCGAAGCCAAGGTCACCGTGGTGGGTGTACCGGACATCCCCGGCAAGGCCGCGGCGATCTTCCAGGTCATTGCCGACGCCCACTCGAACATCGACATGATCGTGCAGAACGTTTCCACACACGGCACGGGCCGGACGGACATTTCCTTCACGCTCCCCATCGTCGAAGGCGCAGAGGCCCTGGCAGCGCTCAAGGCCGCACAGCCGGACATCGGCTTCGAGAACATCGAATACAACGAACAGATCGGCAAACTGTCCCTGATCGGGGCCGGCATGCGGTCACACCCGGGCGTCTCCGCAACGTTCTTCAAGGCCCTGTCCGACGCCGGGATCAACATCAACATGATCTCCACCTCGGAAATCCGGATCTCCGTGGTGACACACGCCGATTTCCTCGACGACGCCGTTCGCGCAATCCACAAGGCCTTCGACCTGGACAGCGAGGACGAGGCCACCGTCTACGGTGGCACCGGGCGTTAGGCCAAGTCCGCCCTCTACAAGCAACGCGGGGTCACTTCCGGCCAGAACCTTCGTTTATCTGGCCGGAAGTGACCCCGCGTTGCCCTTATTTCAGGCTTGTTTGTCCAGTTCTTCGCGGCGCACGGCGTAGTGATGACCTTCGGAATCGGTTTCCACTGCGAAGTGGGAAAGGTCCTCGTCAGAGGCCTGCTCATACTCATCATGCTTGTGGACCACGGGCGAATCCGTGTCCAGACGCGTTGCCGGCCCGAAGACAAAACGGAGCCTGTCAGTCACGTGCATAAAACCGGTGAGCGCATGTCCCATTGTTTCCACCCCCTTCCCGCGTTGCGGGTGAAGAGCCGCTACCTCCTGTTGGAGTCAGTGCCCTTATTTTACGCCCGCGGCCACAAAAAGAGCCCGGTGAGGTTCGGCCTGATGGGACGGCCGGGAGAGGCTCAGCGGAGGGACTGGTCGTCCGGGTTCCTGGGCACAACGTAGGTGCTGCCGTCCGGGCGGGTGAGCGTTTCCCATTGCTGTGTTTCCCGTTCGCGCTGAGCAAGGAGTGCCCGGTTATCTTCGGTCATGTCATGCACCAGGGAACTGCGGTTGGCCGGGCCGAAAATTGCCCGGAGCTTTCCGGTTGCCCGCATGAACCTCTGGGATGCGTTGCCCTTGTCCGCCCACTTGCCTGTGCCCATGAAAGTGACCCCTTCGATAGAACCATCTACTCGCTCCAGTGTACGCTAATAATTAGGGCACTAAGTATTGGAGGAATGTGATGACGGTACGGGCCGGCGACGCGCGGCAGCAGGAAAATGACCTCCTCTTGGAGCAGCAGCTCTGTTTTGCCCTCACCGTGGCATCCAGAAGCGTAGTGGGCGCCTACAAGCCCGTACTCGAAAAGCTCGGACTCACGCACCCGCAGTATCTCGTAATGCTGTGCCTCTGGGAATCAGCACCCCGGACCCTGCGCAGCATCAGTGAAGCCCTGGCGCAGGCGCCGGCCACCATCTCACCGCTTCTTCGGCGGCTGGAGGAGGCAGGCTTTATTACCCGCCAGCGGGTGGACGGAAATGAACGCAGCCTTGCCGTGGGCCTGACCCCGTCCGGCGCCGCACTGCGTCAGCAGGCCATTGCCGTCCCGGGCGCCATGATGGAGCGCCTGGGACTCACCCGGGAGCAGGTGGGCGAGCTGCACAAATCCATGATGGGGCTCATCGCCGCCACCGCCGGAACCGACGGGCAACCCGTCGGGGCGTAAACCCGCCAAGGCGTAAAATGGCAGCAACCTAGGAGGGACCATGCGTTTGCGAACAGTACGGCCATTGCTGGCGGTCCTCGCCGTTGCCTTGCTTGCCGCGTGTACGGGCACGTCTGACGGGACCGGGACGTCGTCCAACACCCCTACAGCCAGCTCCTCCGCCAGCCAGGGCGCTTCCCCCGCCCCCGCTCCTGACACCGAGACCACCGTCCCGGCACCGTCCCCTTCCGCGCCTCCGGCCCCGACAGCAGGCCCCGGCGCCGGAAACGCCGAGCTAGCCATCATGGTCAAGCCCTCTCCCGCTGAGCCGGCGGTGAACTACACGCTGGTCTGCCGCGATGGCCTTCCCACTGCCGAGAGCAAGCACCCCACGCCTGAGGCTGCGTGCACGGCCCTCAAGAACAACGCTGCGCTCCTCAGCCCGGCTCCCAGGAGCAAAGACGTGGCCTGCACCGAACAGTACGGCGGCCCGCAGACCGCCACGGTCACCGGGATTGTGGGCAACACTCCCGTGGATGCAGCATTCGCGCGCACCAACGGCTGCGAAATCGGTGCCTGGACCGCAGCCCAGGACGTCCTGGGTGCCAGCGGTGGAGCACCTTAGCCTGCTGACGGCCGATGCCTGGCGTGCCCGCGAAGAAGCGCACGCCCAACGTGTCCGCCGTTATTCCGATCCCTACCTTGCCCGCCGGTCGGCAGGCCGGAAGCACCCGGTGGAGGACTTTCTTTTCACCTACTACACCCAGAAGCCTGGCCAGCTGCTGCGCTGGCACCCGGGAACCGGCGTCGTACTGGCCGGCGAAGCGGCGTCTGCCCGCCTGGGCTGGAAGCACTATAGGACGCTCGACGACGGCGAACTCGCCTCCCTCGGGCTGCCGCCAGGAACCCCTGCCGTGACTTTTAATCGCGCCAAATTCCTGGCCGACCGGCACGAGGCGGTGGCCTTCGCGGACATCATTCTCCGCGGCACCGCTGCCCGGCCTGCGCAGTTCGGCTGCTTCGGGCTGCACGAATGGGCCATGGTCTACCGCCAGGACAAGTTCGACCTGCGCCATGAATACCTGCAGCTGAGGCTGGGTTCTGCCGGCACGGACAAAGTGGTGGAGGACAACCGGATCCGGTGCTCACACTTTGATGCCTTCCGCTTCTACACACCCGACGCCATGGCGCTGAACGAACTGGCGCCCAGCCGCGAAAACCAGCGGCACATGGAACAGCCGGGCTGCCTGCACGCCAACATGGACCTCTACAAGTGGGCGTACAAGCTGCTGCCCGCGCTTCCCAGCGAACTGGTCATGGATTGCTTCGAACTGTCCTGGCGGATCCGGGCCATGGACATGCAGGCTTCCCCCTATGACCTCGCGGAGTGGGGTTACCCGCCCATCCGGATCGAAACCGCTGAAGGCAAAGCGGCCTACGTTGAGCATCAGCGGGACTTCGCGGCCGAGGCTGCCGCACTCCGTGGGCGCCTGGCGCAGGCCTTGGCACCGCTTCGGCCTGCGGGGAGGACGGTATGAAGGATCTGGAGCTGACCATCAGGGCCAGGGAAGACCCCGACGCCCCCGAGTACGAATTCCGGCTGATAGTCCGCGATGGCCGCCCCGCTGAAGGTTGCACGTTGCCGGATCCCGCAGGAGCGTTGTCAGCCATGGAACGCTTCGGCGAGGACATCTTCTTCCCCAAACCGGGCCCCCCGAAACTCTGCACGCAGCAATACGGCGGGCCGCAGGTGGCCGTTGTGACCGGCTCCATCAACGGCCGTCCCGTGAGTGTAACTTTCCGGCGAACTGATGGTTGTGAAATCTCCCGCTGGCGCGCCATGGCTCCCCTGCTGGGCGGGACAACGGGTTCCCGCGGCGAAACCTGACCCTCGGCGGAAATCTCCGCACCCACGGGAACGCCGCCGGACCCAAGCGGTCCGGCGGCGTTCCCGTGCTCATCCTGACGAGCTAGAGATCCATGTTGCGGTTTCCGGAGAACTCCGGGACCTCCTGTTTCTTCTTCTCCTTTTTGACCTTGTCCTTCTTGTCTTTCGAGTCCGTGACAGGGTTATCGGCCGTTTCGTCATCAGGGACCACCGCAGCACTGCCCGGAGTGACTACCACGGAGACGAAGGTGGGCACGCTCGAACCGGCGAACGTCACCCGGCCGATGTATGAGCCCGCAGCGAGATCCTTCCACTGCAGCTTCACAATGCCCGCTTGACCGTTACCGAGCCGCAGCGGATTGGGGGTCACCGTTGCATTTCCCACGTTGGCTCCCAGCACCGCTGCGTCCACGGACGCCTTAGTGGGCTGTCCATTGGGGCTCGCGTAGAGGTTCACAAAAATCGTGTAAACGCCCGGCGCCGGGTTTGGAACCGAAATCGATTCACTGGCAGAGGCAGTCTGTGCCAGCAGCGCCTGTCCCGCCGGGTTGAAGACCACCATGTCGAAGTCGGCGGCCTGGTCCGCTGAAAAGACGGAGAACTTTGCCAACGGCGATCCTGCCGGAACGGTGACCTCCTTGGCGAAGTTGGACGCGTTCGTTTCCAGGGCCAGCGGTCCGGGAACCAGCTCGATGGCCGAGGAGTCAGCCTTGGACAGACCATCCAAGGTGATCTTCACGGGCGCGTTGGTGCCGGAAACCACCGGGATGTCGCCCTGCCCCTGGCCGCCTTCCGAGGCGAAGGCCAGGTTGGCCGGCGCCACCACCGACTGCGGGCGGACAGCCACCGGCGATGCCACGTTCTTGCCCGCACCCTGCCAGACGAGGTTACCCATGGCAAACTGCCCCAAAGCAGCGCTGGTGTTCTCGAACTTGACCCTGAAAGTGCGTTTCTCGCCGGCAGCATTAAAGCTGAGGATCGACGGCGTGACCGTCACCTTGATCCCGGGAACGCTGGCCTTGGCCCGGTAGACGCCGGGGGTCAGCGCGGTGAGCGTCCGGGTGACCTCCGTCGTCCCGGTGAGTGCCCCCAGCGCGAACGAGGCCACATTCATATCCCGCGGCGCCGTTGATCCGAGACCCGGGATGCCCAGGTCCAGGCCCGTTCCCTGAATGAACTTCAGATAGTCGTCCGCTGAATTGTCGTAGACCAAGCCGGGATCAAGGACCCGCGCAATGTCCACCTGGCCGGCGCCGGTGGCGAACACGTCACCGTTCCGGCTGCCGTCTTCGTTCTTGATATCAGCTGCCGTGGTCATCATGGCCGACTTGACCGTGGCCGGAGACCACATGGGGTTCTTTGCCAAAATCAAGGCGCCGAATCCGGCCACATGCGGCGCAGCCATCGACGTCCCGGACATCATGCCGAACTGGTCGCCGCCGGAACCGATGGGCGAAACGCCTGCCAGCACCGCTACACCCGGCGCCGCCACATCAGGCTTGAGCAGGTCTGAGCCGGTGGCAAGCAGCGGGCCCCGGGAGGAGAAGCCGGCGATCTGCGGCTGCGGCGCGGCCGGAAGTCCCGTGGTGTCCGTGTTCACCAGGGCGACCTTGATGCCGGGGTTGGCGGTGATCTTGTCCTTGATCTGCTGCGTGGCCGGCGGGTTCACGTGCACGGTGGGGACTGCGTGGCGGTCAAGGTCCTCGGAGGAGGTGGTCACGTTGACCAGGATCATGCCGATGCCGCCGGCACGCTGCACCTCGGCGCTCTTGGCTACGCGGTCCACCACCCCGCGGTCGCAGACAACGATCTTCCCTGTCACTTTGGCGGGATCCAGGGCATTGGGGGCGCACAGTTCCGGGTTTGCTGCGCCGGCTGCTGCAGCACCTGCCGCCAGCACAACGTTGCTCGCAGGAACGGGAGCGGCCATAAGACTGGCGCCGCGGTACTTGCTGCCGTCCTCAAATTCGACGGTGCCCTGCAATGCCGTGGAGAAGGAGCTCGCGGCAACTGTGGTCAGCCACGGCGCGCCGTGGTTCACGGTACTTGCCGTTGGTCCCGAGTTTCCGGCGGACGCGGCAACAAAGATTCCTGCCGAGGCCGCGGAGAGAAAGGCCAACGAAACGGGGTCTGTGGTGGTTGAGGTACTGCCGGAGATGGAGTAGTTCAGCACATCCACTCCGTCCAGGATGGCTTGATTGATCGCGGCCACGGAGGCGGAGCTGTAGCACCCGCCCGTGGCCGGGTTGTTGTCCTTCCAGCAGACCTTGTAGACGGAGACCTTTGCAGCCGGTGCCACCCCGCTGGTGATACCCATATCGGTTGCACCAAGGTTGGCCCGGACGTTCGAGTTGCCTGCAGCGGTGCTGGCAGTGTGCGTCCCGTGGCTTCCCACGTCCACAGGCGAAATCAGTTCTTCGGGCGCACGGTTCTCCGGTGCCACGTACGCCATGTAGTCGTCAGCGAAGTAGCGGGCACTCAGGACTTTGGAATTGCAGGCGCTGCCGTCAAAAGCAGCCCCGGTCCCCTGGCCCTTTTGGCACTCACCGACGAAGGTGTCGCCGTCGGATTTGAGCATGGCGATGTGGCCGTCCGCGGTGCGGTACGGAGCACCCACTTGGGCCTGGCCGGCGAGGGGTTGCACGGCTTCCCCGGCGAAGAACGGGTTGGAGGGGGTGTAGCCGGAGTCAATAACTCCCACTACGACGCCTTTGCCGGCATTTTCCTGCCCGCCGAAGGCAGTCTTCCAGAGGCCGTTTTCTCCACTGAGCCCAAGGAAGTCCGTGGTGGAGTAATCCGGCGCGTTCTCCGTGTCCGGTGCCACTACCAGGACAGACGGGTCCTTGGCGAGCTTAACGGCCTGGTCGGCGGTCAAATCGGCCGAAAACCCGTTGATGGCAGCCGTGTACTGGCGCTTGATCCGGACGCTTTCGGACCCGGCCACAGCGTTCTGCCTGCCCTCAAGGTGCGCCTGGTACTGCTGGACTTCGGGACGGTCGGCGTCAAGCTTGCGGCCGTTCTGGGGTTTCGTCGCTGCGAGTCCGGGAGACCCGCCGTCGTAGGTGGCCGCCGGCTTCTCGGCCAGCACCACAATGTACCGGCCAGCGGGGTAGTCGCCGGGGGTGACCTTCTTTGAGGCAACTGCCGTGTTTGCTTCAGCGGGCGCCGCGGTAGCGGGGCTCATCGCCATCGAAGAAAGGAGCAGCGGCAAGCCCACGGCCAATGCCGCCGCCCGCCGGAGTCCTCTACCCCGAATGGGGCTTTGTCCAGTTGATTTCACGAGCGACTACACCTTTCACGAGGAACGGCCGGCCACGTTGCCGGTCTGGAGCAGCTGGGAACGGCACACAGCATTACAGATTTTGTAATGCTATGACCAGCCGTTACAAACAGTACAGACTGAGAGCTGAATATGACATAGGACACATCAGTTGCATACGTCAATCAGGCAGCGTCCAGGGGAGAGCCGGGAAGGCACGAAAGAAAGACCCCCCGTGGACCGGACTCTGGGTCAGTCCGGATCCACGCGGAGGTCTTCATTGGTGCTGGGAAATCGCCTGGCTTAGCCCTTGGGAGTAACCTGCAGGCGGTCAAAGGAGACCTGCTTGCCATCCTTGTCCAGCACCACCACATCGTCGCTGCCGTTCTGTACGTCGGAGGGGAGGATGAACTCAACCGTGTTGTCCGTGGTGGGGAAAATCCAGCCGATCCGGTAGCTCTTCTTGTTCAGGTACACGTAGTACCACTGGCCGTACTCGAGACCCTTCAGTGTCACCTTCTGGCCGTTGCGGTACTTCTCCTGCGTTCCCAGATCAATGGGAGCCGTCCGCCCCTCGAAGTCCTGCACAGCGAGGACGGGGACAGTCCCGGGCTGTGCCGGCTGGAGGTTTAGCACCAGGGCGCCACCGGTCACCGTTGCTGCGACCTGTTTGGCGCCGTTGGTGGCAACTACCTCAAACGAGACAGCGTCGAGGCGGCCTGCCGCAATGTCGGCTGCGGTCAGGACGTACTCGCGCGTTGCCGACACTGTTCCGCCCACGGCCAGGGCGTCCTGGCTGATGGAAGCGTCCGGGGCACTCAGCCCGGTCAGGGAGACATTGCCGGCGTTTCCTACCGTGTACGTGTACGAGACAGTATCGCCTTCGCTGGCGTAGCGGTCGCCGTCGGCGTCGGCCCACTCGGTGGAAACGGTACCGTCGAGCCTGGCGTCGCGGACCTTCAGGTCCACTTCGCCGCCGTCGATCGTGTAGACCTTGCTGCTCTGGCCTGCCGAGCTGACTTCCCAAGTGGTGTTCGGAACGAAGTAGCCCTGCGCGGCCTCTTCCGCCGTCACGGTGTGGCGCGGCGTGGCGCAGCTGTAACCCTGGCCAGCCGGGAGCACACGGTAGCGGCAGTTACCCGGGCCTTCGGGGACGAACGGGCTGAAGTTACCGGCGGTGGGAACGACCTTTTCCACGAGTGGACTCGTGTTGCTCACGCTGAACGTGTAAGGAAACGCGTCGCCGGCGGCGTACGGTGCGGTGGCGAGGTCACGGCCGGAATCCGCACGGGCGCCAGTGATGCTGGCGGAGACCAGACCATCACGCATCGCCACAGCGGCGCCGGTGAACGGAACCGTCTTGGTGAGCGACGGCGTCGAGCTGGCCGTGATGGTGAAGCTCGCCTGCGGAACGAAGTAGCCGCGGGCGATATCCTCGGCGGTCACCGTGTGCTTGGCGGTGCCGCAGTTGTAGGTGGCACCGGCGGCCAGGGTGTTGTACCGGCAGTTGGGGGCCGACGGCGGCAGGAAGCCGGAGTCGAAGGTCCCCGAAACCGGCACTGAGTCAGCCGTGACATTTGCTGTGCTCTTGACGGCGAACGTGTAGGTCAGTACGTCACCTGCCCGGTAGGGGTTGGCGATGACGTCGCGGGCCGGGGCCGTTCCGGTGATGGTGAGCCCAACCTGCGGAGCTGCCGGGACGGTGGCAGTGAACGTGAACTGCGAAACCCGGCCATCCGCGGTCGCAAACGCTGCGTTGAGGTTCTGCGGACCGCTGGCGTTTGCCGGGGCGGTCAGGGCGACGTTGACGGTTACCGAGGCGCCGGGCGCGACGTCAGGCACGGGCACCGTAGTGGCGGACCAGCCAGCCGGGGTGTAGACGGTGGCGTTGGCGCCGGAGAGCGTGGCGTCTTCCTGATTTGTAACGGTGACAGCTACCTGCGAAGTGGCACCGGGTGCAGTGGTGACGGCCGGCACGGACAACGGGGCGCAAACGTAATTCAGCCACGCGTCGTCGAACTTCGCGAACTGGATGTTGTCGGTGTAGTTGCCCTCGTACAGGACACCGAACTTGCCGTCCTCCAGCCGGGTGACTGTGGAGTAGGCGGAGAAGCCTGCGTGGATGGTGCGCACGCCGGGCCAGGTGGCGCCGTCGTCGCAGGAAATGCGGGCAGAGACGTTCTCGCGGCCGGTCTTGGAATTGGAGTTGGTGAAAATGAGCATTCTGGCGTCCGCCGAACCCTGTGCCGCGGCCGGGAACATCCGGGCGATGGCGCCGTTATTGGCCGGGTCCGGCAGCTCGGTGTCCTGGGTGACCGGACCGTAGGTAGTGCCGCCATCAGTGGAGACGGCCACCTTGCGGTAGCCCTGGTTGGCGTTGTCGCGCGAATTCAGGAGCACACGGCCGTCGGAAAGCTCCACGGTTTTGTTCTCGTCCATACGGTCGCCCACGTTGGCGCCCTTGTGCCAGGTCACGCCGTGATCGTCAGAGTAGACGCTGTAGGCCTGGATCTTGTTGGTGCCGTCCGTCTGGCGCACATCGCCGGCGTACTGCTGGATCAGGCGGCCCTTGTACTGGCCGTATTTAAGCTGGATACCTTCGCCGGAGGACGCGAAGTTGGAACGGATATCGCCGGCCACGGGGCTGGTCTTGCTGGTGCCCGGCTTGGTGACGTTGGTGATGAGCCTCGGCTGGCTCCAGGTGATGCCTCCGTCCGAGGACTCGACGACGGCGGAGGAAATGACGGCACGGTCGGCGTCGTCGTTGCCGAACTGGCTGCCGAAGAAACCCTGGTCCTTGGAATACACAAACAGTGAGAAGACCTTGCCCGTCTCGGCGTCGTAAATGTAGGACGGGTCGCTGTAGCCGTATTTCGGCGTAATGGCATCTCCCGGGTGGCCCGCGGCGATAACCTGCACCCGGCCCCAGGTCTGGCCTCCGTCTGTACTGCGTCGCTGCACGATGGAGTTCGGGTTGGGCGCATCGGCTGCGCTGCCGGGGCGGCCGTCCCAGGACGCGAGCACCACGTTGTTACCCAGATAGGTCAGGGCCGGGATCCGATAGAAGAAGTTCGCCGCCGTGCGGTCGGCGCCGATGTTGGCCTCCGCAAACGACCCGGGAGGTGTGGTGGGGCTGTTCGACGGGATCGGTGCCGCCTGCGCGGCGATCCCGGATCCGGCCAGCAGCGCCAGCGCTACCAGCCCGGTTCCTGCGGTCCGGCCAATATTCCGGTACCGGCTCCGCTGAGTGAAAAGTCGCAAATCCATATCCTTTCAAGGCGCCGCGGGGCGGCGGATCGGGAGAATTCGGCCGTGCGGGGCGGTTGCGGCATCCGAGGGGATACCACCTGCCACATACGACGTCCTATGACCATAGTGTGTAGAACCTCACATGGCTAGGAGATTCTGACGCAACCTCAGAGACGCAACTTTAGAGAGGCCTGGGTCAGGGCCTGGGGAGCAGGGCATTTTGCAGCCGAGGATCTGGGGCAGGGGCCCTGCCTCTGGGGCCCTGTCTCTGGGCACAAAAATGGGCGCCCCGTGGTGGGACGCCCATTTGCGCTTGCGTAAAGTCTTGAGGCCTGGGTAAGCGGGCGTCTACTGCCTGGGCGTTCGCACCACATCGCTGATCCACTGCCGGGTCTTTTCGTCCATAGGGCCGGTCACTCGCGTTTCCCGGGCAGCCCGGTCCGCCTTGATCTTCTGCGCCACCATCCGGCCCAAGCCGGCAAAAACGGCCACAGCCATCATCGGCAACAGTACGGATTTCGATTTTTCAGCCATGTCGCAATCCTAGTGACGCCAGCACCGCGAGGCCATAGCCGCCGTCGTGCTCCACCTCCCCAAAGCCCGCCCCGCCGCGATGACTGTGGCCGATCCCACCGAATACAGGGTGCGGCGCTCCGCCCGGTAGAATGGGCTAGCAAGCTCGCGGAGCGCCCGTTCACACTGTTCTAAAGACACTGTTCGAAAAACATCCTGGAACGGCGTAAGACGGCGTGACTCCGCTGCGCCCTTACCCAATGCTCACGCACAGGAGTTGCCGGATGCCCCGGATCGTTGTTGACGTCATGCCCAAGCCCGAGATTCTGGACCCGCAGGGGAAGGCCATCGTGGGTGCACTCCCCCGTCTGGGCTTCACCAGCTTTAGCTCTGTCCGCCAGGGCAAGCGCTTTGAACTGACGGTTGACGGCGAGGTGACAGACGCAATCCTGGCCCAGGCCCGCGAAGCCGCCGAGACCCTGCTGTCCAACCCGGTGATCGAGGACGTCGTCAACGTCGAGGTCGTCGAGGCCTGAGATGACTGAACTTCCCTTGATCGGCGAGGCAATCGCCGTCGCCGCCGAGCCCCGGCTCGCCGGTGCCCGGATCGGCGTTGTCACGTTCCCAGGCACCCTTGACGACCGCGACGCCGCCCGTGCAGTCCGGCTCGCCGGCGGCACCCCAGTGCCGCTCTGGCACGCCGACACCACCTTGGGTGACGTGGACGCCGTCGTAATCCCCGGCGGTTTCTCCTACGGCGACTACCTCCGCGCCGGCGCTATCGCCCGCTTCGCCCCGCTGATGTCCGAGATCATTAAGGCAGCAACAGGCACCGCGTCCTCGAATCCTTTGCCCGTGCTGGGCATCTGCAACGGCTTCCAGATCCTGACCGAGTCGCACCTGCTGCCCGGCTCCATGATCAAGAACGACCACCTGAAGTTCATGTGCCGCGACCAGGTCCTGCGCGTGGAAAACAGCAACACTGCCTGGACCCTTGACTACGAGGCCGGCCAGGAAATCACGGTTCCGCTGAAAAACCAGGACGGCCAGTACATCGCCGACGAAAAAGTCCTGGACGCCCTCGAAGCGGAAGGCCGCGTGGTGTTCCGCTACGTTGGCTTCAACCCCAACGGCTCGCGCCGCGACATCGCCGGCATCTCCAACGCGGCTGGCAACGTGGTGGGACTTATGCCCCACCCCGAGCACGCGGTGGAAGTTGGTTTCGGCCCGCAGTCGCTGGATGGCATTGGGGGCACGGATACCGACGGCCTGGGGTTCTTCACCTCCGTACTGAACAAGATTGTGGGAGGCAACAAATGACCGAAACCAATTCGGTGGTCGAGCCTGTCGAGACCTCATCCAAGAAATTCAACATTGACACCGTCGAGAACGCTGCCAAGACGCCGGACACCGACCTGCCGTGGGCCGAACTGGGCCTGAAGCAGAACGAGTTCGATGAAGTAGTCAAGGTCCTGGGCCGCCGCCCCACCGGCGCCGAACTGGCCATGTACTCCGTCATGTGGAGCGAGCACTGCTCCTACAAGTCTTCGAAGAACCACCTGCGCCAGTTCGGCGACAAGGTGACCGAGGAGATGAAGAAGGACATGCTGGTGGGCATCGGCGAAAACGCCGGCGTCACCAACCTGGGCGACGGCTGGGCCGTAACGTTCAAGATCGAGTCCCACAACTCGCCGTCGTTCGTGGAGCCCTACCAGGGTGCAGCCACCGGCATTGGCGGCATTGTCCGCGACATCATCTCCATGGGCGCGCGCCCGGTTGCAGTGATGGATCCGCTCCGCTTCGGCGCCATTGACCACCCAGACACTGCCCGAGTGATGCACGGTGCCGTTGCCGGCATCGGCGGCTATGGCAACTCGCTGGGCCTGCCGAACATCGGCGGCGAAATGGTGTTCGACTCGGTTTACCAGGGCAACCCGCTTGTCAACGCGCTGGCTGTAGGCGTAATGCGCCACGAGGACATCCGCCTCGCCAACGCGTCCGGTAAAGGCAATAGGGTGGTCCTGTTCGGTGCACGCACCGGAGGCGACGGCATTGGCGGCGCCTCGGTGCTCGCTTCGGAGTCCTTCGATGACACGAAGCCGTCCAAGCGCCCCGCCGTCCAGGTGGGCGACCCCTTCGCTGAAAAGGTCCTGATCGAGTGCTGCCTGGAGCTCTTCAAGGGCTCGCTGGTTGAGGGCATCCAGGACCTCGGCGCCGCTGGCATCTCCTGCGCCACGTCCGAACTGGCCTCCAACGGCGACGGCGGCATGGAAGTTGAACTGACCTCCGTCCTGCTGCGCGATCCCACCCTGACTCCGGGCGAGATCCTGATGTCCGAGTCGCAGGAACGCATGATGGCCGTGGTCACCCCCGAGAACGTCGCCGCCTTCGAAGCTGTGATGGACAAGTGGGCCGTGGAGTACTCGTGGCTCGGCGAGGTCACCGACACCGGCCGCCTGATCATCACCTGGGACGGCGTAGTCATCGTGGACGTCGACCCGCGCACAGTGGCCCACGACGGCCCGGTTTACGACCGCCCGTACGCCCGCCCCTCATGGCAGGATTCCGTACAGGCCGATTCCTTCACCGGCTCTGTCCAGGACACCGCCCGCCCCTCCGCCCCTGCGGAACTGGCTGCCGCCGTCACCGAACTCGTGGCTTCGCCGAACATGTGCAGCAAGGCGTGGATCACCAACCAGTACGACCGGTACGTCGGCGGCAACACCGCCCTCGCGTTCCCGGACGACGCCGGCGTGGTCCGCGTGGACGAGGAAACCGGCCTGGGCGTCGCCCTGGCCACCGATGCCAACGGCCGCTACACATACCTTGACCCTTACCACGGCGCACAGCTGGCGCTGGCCGAGGCCTACCGCAACGTGGCCACCTCCGGCGCTGTTCCGATGGCCGTCAGCGACTGCCTGAACTTCGGCTCCCCCGAGGACCCGGACGTGATGTGGCAGCTCGCGGAGGCCATCCGCGGCCTGTCCGATGCCTGCATGGTGCTGGGCATCCCGGTCACCGGCGGCAACGTCTCGCTGTACAACCAGACCGGCACCACCCCCATCCACCCCTCCCCCGTGGTGGCAGTGCTGGGCAAGCTCGACGACGTCGCCCGCCGCACGCCGTCGGGCTGGAGGGAAGATGGCCAGGCCATCTACCTGCTGGGTACGACGGCCGCCGAGCTGGACGGTTCCGAATGGGCCAACATGCGCGGCCACCTTGGTGGACTTCCGCCCAAGGTTGACCTTGCCACCGAACGCGAGCTGGGCGAAATCCTGATCAACGCGTCCCGCGACGGCATGGTGGATTCGGCTCACGACCTCTCCGAGGGCGGCCTCGCGGCAGCCCTCGTGGAGTCCGCGCTGCGCTACGGCGTTGGTGCCCGGATCGCCCTGCAGGACGTCCTGGACCGCGACGGCGTGGACCTGTTCACGGCGCTGTTCTCCGAGTCCCAGGGCCGCGCAATTGTCGGCGTGCCCCGCTCGGAAGAAGTCCGGTTCAAGGACATGTGCACGGCCCGCGGCTTTGCCCACACCCGGATCGGCGTGGTGGACGCAGCCAGCGGCAACCTGGAGATCAAGGGCGTGGACACCATGTCCCTGGCCGCCCTCCGCGAAGCCCACGAGGCGACCCTGCCGAAATACTTCGGCTAGTCCCCACCCTTAAATCAACGCGGGGTCACTTTCCGCCCAATAATCCCCTCGGGATGGGCCGTAAGTGACCCCGCGTTGGTTTAATCGTCGCTGCGGAGCTCCCGCTGCCTCGAGCTAAGCAGCTCAAATTCGGGCCGGGCGGCCACAAAGCGTTCGACGGCGGTGAGTACCTCCACGAGGTGCGCCCGGTCTGCTGCCACCAGCCCTGCCCCCACCTGCGAGCGCCGGTACTGGTCATGGTCCCCCACCTCCGCGACGGACACGTCAAAGCGGCGCTTGAGCTCGGCCAGCAGCGGCCTGATGACGGAACGTTTCTCCTTCAGGCTCTGGACATCGCCGAGGAGGATGTCGAATTCAATCCAGCCGATCCACATCAGATGGTCAGTTCGCCCATCCGGTCCCAGCCGTCGCCGTCGAGTTGGCGGCTGATGATTTGCGGTGTTTCCGCCAGCGCCTGCGGCATGTCCGCCATGACCTGCTTGAAGTGGGAGCTGTTGACGTGGTCCCCGGCGGCGTCGTCCTTGAAGGCTTCCACAAGCACAAACTCGTTGGGGTCCTCCACGCTGCGGGACCAGTCGAACCACAGGTTACCGGGCTCCGCCCGTGTGGCATGGGTGAAGTCGTCAACGAGGCCGAGCCAGCGCTCGGACCATTCGGTTTTGACCTTGAATTTAACGACGATGAAGATCATGGATTTTCCTTCCGATGCGGAACACGGACTATCCCGCGGCGAGCTGACGTGCCCCTTCAACGTATCGCGAAGTGATGTGCTTTTGCGCGGCCCGGGCCAGCAGGCCGCCGGCCTGATAGAACCAGTTGGCGTGCCTGCTGAAGGCTGTGATCTTCAAAAACACCCGCCCGTCGGCCCCGATCTCAACTTCGAATGCTTCCTCGCCGCGCTCCGGGTGGCCGGGCAGCGTCCCGTAACCGAAGCCCGCCGACTGCGGACCCTCGCCCGGCACGGGATGCCGGACCCAGACGACCTCGCACGGGGCATTGATCCGGAACGGCCCGACGCCGAACCCGCTCACAACGCGTGCACCGGGGACCACGACGTCGGACTCAGTCCAGACGCGCAGCCCGGACCGCCGCTGCAGCTCCCAGGTGAGGATTCCGTGTGCCACCCGGCGGTAGACCGCCGGTCCAACGCCAAGGTACTCCCGCGAAACGAAGCAGGCGTAGCCTTCCGGCGGCCGGCCGTGTTCGGTGGAGCCGATGCCCGCGTAGTTGAGGTCCCCGGCGGCCAGGCGCTTCCCGGTCAACGGGGCCCGCCCGATGAACCCGAAGAACCGGACAGCCGCGCCCACCCCAGCTGCTCCTGTTGCTTGCGGCTCAGGGAGGCCACCACCAGGTCGTAGGAATCCTCCACCATGTCCCGGACCGTGGCATCGGGCAGGTTTCCGTCCAGCCGCACACCGTTCCAGTGGGTCTTGTTCATGTGCCACGCGCCCGTAATGTCCGGATGGGCTGCGCGCAACTGCTCAGCCAGGGCGGGCTCGCACTTCAGGCTGACGGAAAGGCTGGGGCCGTCAAGCGCAGACGCCGCGAACATCTTGGCTTCGTTCCTGGCGCCACCAGCTACCAGGGCCCGTACCTTGAACACGGAAGTCTCGGGACCGAAGGGAAAGTCCTCGAAGGCACCGGGAAATGACAGGCATATTTCCTTGAGTTGCGCTGCGTCCATGGATCGAGCCTACAAAGCCCTTCCCGGCGGTGCTAGTCTGCGAAGATGTCACCCGACCAGGCCACCATCCCCGTTCTGGACATGAGCGCCGCACGCCAGCCGTACGGCTCCTTCAGCCCGGAATTCATTGACCCGCTGCGGGACGCCGCCCACAACGTGGGCTTCTTCCAAATCACTGGTTACGGCGCCGCCCCCGGCCAGGCCGAGGAGCTGCTGGCCCTCATTAAACGGTTCTTCGATCTGCCGCTCGAGGAGCGGATGAAGCTGGACAACAGGATTTCACCGCATTTCCGCGGCTACACCCGGATGGGCACCGAAATCACGCAGGGCCGGGCCGACGCGCGCGAGCAGATCGACTACTCCCCGGAACGCGAACCCGTCCACAACTACCCGGCCGATCAGCCGTACTGGCTGCTCCAAGGGCACAACATGTGGCCTGATGAGGCATTGCCGGAGCTCAAGTCCGCGGCCATGGCCTGGGCCGACCTGATGTCCAGCGTGGGCATGGAGCTGCTGCGGGGCATCTCGGTTTCCTTGGGACTGCCCGAGGACCACTTCGACGAGCCCTTCGGCAACGAACCGGCGTGGATGGGAAAGCTGGTGCATTACGTCGGCGGTGTGGTGGAGGCGGCCGGCGACCAGGGCGTGGGCTCCCACGCCGACTACGGTTTTGTCACCCTGCTCCTCCAGGACGAGGTAGGCGGACTCGAAGTCCTGCCGCCCGGGACGAGCGAATGGGCGCCGGTTGAGCCTGTTCCCGGGGCACTTGTGGTGAATCTGGGCGAAATGCTGGAGGTGGCCACGGAAGGTTTCCTTGCCGCCACGATCCACCGCGTCCAGGCGCCGCGACCCGGCGTGGACCGCTACTCAGTCCCATTCTTCTGGTCGCCGCGGCTGGATGCCGTCATCGATCCGGTACCGCTTCCGCCCGAGCTCAAAGCCCAGGCCCGCGGCATCTCCGACGACCCGGCCAACCCGCTGCTCGCGTCCTTTGGCCTGAACATGCTCAAGGGCCGCATGCGCGCCCATCCCGACGTGACCGAACGCCACTACCCGGAGCTTATGCAGCGCTGAGCGGCCGCGCGAGGCGCGTTGAGCGGCCGCGGGAATCAGCGCGCCCCGAACCAGTCAGAGGTTGTACTTCCATGCCTGCTGCGCGGGGCAAACGTTCATCACCACGTCCAGGCCGGCGGCCTTGGCCCGGTCCACCGCCGCTTCGTCGATAACGCCCAGCTGCAACCACACGGCCTTGGCGCCCACCGCAATTGCCTGGTCCACCACCGCCCCGACCTTTTGCGAATTCACAAAGCAGTCGACGACGTCGAGGGGTTGCTTTTCAGGGGGAATCTCACCCAGCGTGCGGTACCCGGTTTCGCCGTGGACGGGGTCGCCGGGAAGGTTGACGGGGATGATCTCCATGCCGAGCCGGTCGCGGATAAACAGCGAGGTGTCGTAAGCTGCGCGCCACTCGTTGGTGGTCAGGCCCACGATGGCCCACCGCCCTTTGTTTCGCATCAGGCGCTCACTAACGGCAGGATCGTTGACGTGGCCCATGAGGCAAGCGTACATCGTCTCCGGAGTGGCTCCTCGTCGAATAATTGACTGACTCGAGGCAGCACCGCATGGCAGGAACGAATATTACGTTCTGTGGACCCCGATTTGGCGCATGGCGTGCGGTTCGGTTGTAGTGGAAGTGACCATCCCGAGCGGCCAAGAGACCTGGATCGATGAAGCCGCAGCATCCCTGACCAGCGCTGTACCCGTTGAGGCGACCATCCTCGGCACACAGCGAAGGGTGCTACCGCCAGGATCGATGGAGCGCATCTATGACACCAGAAGTATCTTCTGCCACGGCTTTGCCCACCCAGAGTCCCGCCGGTGCCGCAGCAGCGGCCGCTGAAACGGACTCCCCACAATCCACTTCGAACGCGACGGCGGTCGAAGCAGGGCTGCGTGACGCGCCCGGCCCTTCCAGCAGCTCATCGGGATGGTCCTCGACCGAGCCGAACGACGACGCCGTGCACGGCGCACCGTCGGGAGGGCCGGCGCGCCACAGCAGCACCATCACGACACAGCAGACGGCGGGGCACCGAGAAGGACGCGAAGACGCCCAACCAGACCATGTGGCATTTTGGGAGCAGCAGGCCCTCCGCCTGAACTGGGCGCAGCCTGAAGCAATCACCGGCAAGCCCTGGCACACGGCCCACCGCCGCGTCCCGGCCGACGCCGCTGCCGGCAAAGGCCCGGAAATCACCTGGTTTGAGGGCGGCAAGCTCAACGTCGCCTACAACTGCGTGGACCGCCACGTCGCCAATGGCCGCGGCGACAAGGTGGCCCTCCACTTCGAAGGCGAGCCCGGGGACCGCCGAGCCATCACATACGCGGAGCTGCAGCGCGAAGTCTCCAAGGCCGCCAACGCCCTGCTGGCCCTGGGCATCACCAAGGGTGACCGCGTGGTCATCTACCTGCCGGTCATCCCCGAAACCGTCATCATCACCCTCGCAGTGGCCCGGATCGGCGCCATCCACTCGCTCGTTTTCGGTGGCTTCTCCGCCGAAGCCCTGAAGTTCCGCGTCGAGGACACAGGCGCCAAGCTCCTGGTGACCACGGACGGCCAGTTCCGCCGCGGTGTCGCCGTGCCCGTCAAGGACAACGCCGACGCTGCCGTCGCCGGTGACAACGCGATCGAACACGTGCTGGTCATCAACCGCACCACAGCGCCCGAGGACCTGGCCGCCGTCCCCATGACTGAAGGCCGCGACATGTGGTGGCATGACGCCGTCGGGAGCGCGGCGGACGTCCACGAAGCCGAAGCATTCGACGCCGAAACGCCGCTGTTCATCATGTACACCTCCGGCACCACCGGCAAGCCCAAGGGCCTGGTCCACACGTCCGGCGGCTACCTGACCCAGGCGTCCTGGAGCTTCGAACACCTCTTCAGCAACCCCGATCCTGCACTCCGCGACCGGGACGTGCACTGGTGCACCGCCGACCTCGCATGGGTCACGGCTCACACCTATGAGATCTACGGTCCGCTCTCCAACGGCGTCACCCAGGTGATCTTCGAAGGCACTCCGAACACCCCGCACCCGGGCCGCCACTTCGAGATCATCGAACGGTATAGGGTCACCCAGTACTACACCGCGCCCACCTTGGTCCGGTCCCTCATGGGCTGGTTCCCGGAGGGCGTGCCGGACAGCTACGACCTCTCGTCCATCCGAATGCTTGGCACCGTTGGCGAAGCCGTCAATCCTGAAGCCTGGCGCTGGCTGCGGCAGAACGTCGGCGCCGGCACCGCCCCCGTGGTGGACACCTGGTGGCAGTCCGAAACCGGCGCCACCATCCTCTCCCCCGCCCCCACGGACACCGAGTTCAAGCCGGGCTGCGCGGCCCGCCCGCTGCCGGGCGTCAGTACCAGGATCGTGGACGACGCCGGCAATACCGTACCGCCGGGCGTCCAGGGATTCATTGTGGTTGACACTCCCGGGCCCGCTATTGCGCGCACCGTCTGGGGCAACCCCCGCCGCTACTACGACTCCTACTGGAGCCAGTATGTGGAGCAGGGCTGGTTCCTCGCCGGCGACGGCGCGAAGTACGACGCCGACGGCGATATCTGGATTCTGGGCCGCGTGGACGACACCCTGAACGTCTCCGGCCACCTGCTCTCCACCATCGAGATCGAGTCAGCCCTGGTGGCCCACCCGGACGTGGTGGAGGCCGGTGTCTGTCCGGTAGCAGATCCCAAAACCGGGCACGCGATTGTCGCTTTTGTGGTGTTAAAGGCCGGGGTTTCGACGGGCTCAACCACCGGGGACCAGCTCAAAGCGCACGTCGCGAAGGCGATCGGCCCGATCGCCAAACCGCGCGACGTCGTCGTCGTTCCTGACGTACCGAAGACCCGCAGCGGCAAAATCATGCGCCGGCTGCTCACCCAATTATTTGAGGGGACCGCCCTGGGCGACACCACCTCACTTCAAAACGAACCGGCGATCGCCGGAATCCAGGACGTCCTGCGCGAGCGGGCCCTAGTAAAGGAAAACTCATGACAGACATCAGCAACGTTGCCCGCCTTTCAGAGCCGCTCAAGTTTGCGTACTGGGTGCCAAACGTCTCCGGCGGTCTGGTGGTCTCCACCATCGAACAGCGCACCGGCTGGGACTTTGACTACAACAAGAAGCTGGCGCAGATCGCCGAGAACTCCGGCTTCGAGTACGCCCTGACGCAGACCCGGTACGCCGCGTCCTACGGAGCCGACAAGCAGCACGAGGCCACGTCGTTCAGCCTGGCCCTGCTCGCCGCCACCGAGCGCCTCAAAGTCATCGCCGCCGTCCACCCGGGCATGTGGCACCCTGGCGTGCTGGCCAAGTTCATCATCACGGCGGACCACATCTCCAACGGCCGCGCCGCCGTCAACATCGTCTCCGGCTGGCTCAAGAATGAGTTCACCAACTTCGGCCTCGACTGGTTGGAGCACGACGAACGTTACGTCCGCACCGAGGAGTTCATCAGGGTACTGCGTGGCCTCTGGACCGAGCAGCAATACAGCCAGGCCGGCAAGTATTACAACATCACCGACTTCACCCTGAACCCGGCCCCCGTGGACGTTCCGGGCCGCGCGCACCCGGAGGTCTTTTTCGGCGGAAACTCGACGGCGGCACAGGCCACTGCAGGCCGCGTGGCTGACTGGTACTTCTCTAACGGCAAGGATCTGGAAGGCTTCAAGGAGAACATTGCCGGCGTGGTCGCAGCTTCGGGTGAAACGAAGCGCGGCACCGACGGCGCCCTGTCTGCTCCCAGGTTCGGCCTCAACGGCTTTGTGATCGCCCGCGATTCCGAGAAGGAAGCCCGCGATACCCTCCGCGAAATCGTGGCGAAGGCACACAAGCCTGCAGTCCAGGGGTTCCGCGACGCCGTGCAGGAAGCCGGCGCGTCCACCAAGGACGGCAAGGGCATGTGGGCCGACTCCAGCTTCGAGGACCTGGTCCAGTACAACGACGGCTTCAAGACCCAGCTCATCGGCACCCCCGAGCAGATCGCCGAGCGGATCGTGGAATACAAGAAGATCGGCGTGAACCTCTTCCTCACCGGCTACCTTCACTTCCAGGAGGAAGTCGCCGCATTCGGCCAGGACATCCTGCCGATCGTCCGCGAACTCGAAGCCGACCTGGCCCGCCAGAACGGCACAGAACTTGATCTCTCCAACACGCCTGTAGCTGAGTCGGTGGCTGTCTGATGGCTGACCGCAAGTTCGGATTCCGCACCCGCGCCCTGCACGCCGGCGGCACCCCCGACGCCGAGCACGGCGCCCGCGCGGTGCCCATCTACCAGACCACGTCCTTCGTGTTCAAGGACACCCAGGACGCCGCCAACCTGTTTGCGCTGCAGAAGTACGGCAACATTTACTCCCGCATCGGCAACCCCACCGTGGCAGCGTTCGAAGAGCGGATCGCCTCGCTGGAAGGCGGCATCGGAGCGGTGGCGACGTCGTCCGGCATGGCAGCTGAGTTCATCACCTTCGCCGCGCTGACCCAGTCCGGCGACCACATCGTGGCAGCCTCCCAGCTGTACGGCGGGACGGTCACCCAGCTCGATGTGACCCTCCGCCGCTTCGGCGTGGACACCACGTTCGTTCCCGGCACCGACCCCGCGGACTATGCCGCGGCGGTCCAGGAAAACACCAAGGCGATCTTCGTCGAGGTGGTGGCGAACCCGTCGTCGGAAGTCCAGGACCTGGCGGCCCTGGCGAAGGTAGCGCACGACGCCGGCGTCCCCCTCGTGGTGGACGCCACCTTGAGCACGCCGTACCTTGTGCGCCCGATCGAACACGGCGCCGACATCGTCATCCACTCCGCCACCAAGTTCCTCGGCGGGCACGGCACCACCCTGGGCGGCGTGATTGTGGAGAGCGGCCGGTTCGATTGGGGCAACGGCAAGTTCCCCACCATGACCGAGCCGGTGGCGTCCTACGGAAATGTCTCCTGGTGGGGCAACTTCGGCGAGTACGGCTTCCTCACCAAGCTGCGCTGCGAACAGCTGCGCGATATCGGTCCGGCGCTGTCCCCGCTGTCGGCCTTCCAGTTGCTGCAGGGCGTGGAAACCCTCCCGCAGCGGCTCGACGAGCACCTCAAGAACGCCAAGGCCGTGGCCGAATGGCTTGAGGCCGATCCCCGCGTGGCCTACGTCAACTTCTCCGGGCTTCCTTCGCACCCGCATTTTGAGCGCGCGAAGAAGTACCTGCCGCTGGGCCCCGGCTCGGTCTTCTCCTTCGGTGTGAAGGGCGGCCGCACGGCCGGGCAGAAGTTCATCGAATCCCTGCAGATCGCCTCGCACCTGGCCAACGTGGGCGATTCCCGCACGCTGGTGATCCACCCGGGGTCCACCACGCACCAGCAGCTGAGCCCGGCCCAGCTGGAGTCCGCGGGCGTCCCCGAGGACCTGGTCCGGATTTCCGTGGGCCTGGAGGATATCGAGGACATCCTGTGGGACCTGGACCAGGCACTGGACGCGGCCTCGGAACCGGTGGTTGAGGCCGGGGTTTCGACGGGCTCAACCACCGAAGCAGAATCATGCACAATTGGAGCGAACGTATGAGCCCCAGCGAACGCGCCTGGACCGGACCTTCGGCGCCGGAGCGTCTGAACCTGCTGCGCGCAGCCACCTCAATTGCGATTGTGGGCGCCTCGGACAAGCCGTCCCGGGCCAGCTATTTTGTGGCGACTTACCTGCAGTCGTCCACGCGGTACAAGGTGTACTTCGTGAACCCCGTGGTCAAGGAGATCCTTGGTGAACCGACCTACGCCTCACTGGCCGATCTTCCCGAAAGCCCGGACATCGTGGATGTGTTCCGCAAGCACGATGACCTCCCGGGCGTCCTGGACGAAACCATCGCGGCCGGCGCCAAAACCCTCTGGCTGCAGCTCGGCTCCTGGCATGAGGACGTGGCCGCCGGCGCGGAAGCCGCCGGGATCAACGTTGTGATGGACCGCTGCGTGAAGATCGAGCACGCCCGGTTCCACGGCGGGCTGCACCTGGCCGGCTTCGATACCGGCGTGATCTCCTCCAAACGGCAACTGCTTTCCTGAGGTGCTTCCCGGCGGAAAGGCTCTTCCTGACGGGGAACCTGACTACCGGTTGAACTTCCTCAGCCAGTTTGAACCGGGTCCGGCATTGCCGGGCCCGGTTCTTTCCGTCGGTGCCGGTGGGACGAGGGCTGACGTCAGGGACTCTCCCGCGGTGGCTGCTTCAGCCAGGGTGCCGGCCACCTGTTTGCCGGCCTTCTCGAGCTCGGCAGCAGCAGCGGCAGCGGCCCTGGCAGGACCGTTGCTCTCCTGGGTGGCAGCGTCCTGGGTCGCTGCGTCCCGGGAAGCAGCGCCGCCGGGGGTGACGCCGGCAGCGTTCCCCGGCGCGCCGCCGTCGTCCGTCTTTGATTTGCCGGGCGCGGTGTCGTTTCCACGGCCGGCCGGTGCTGTTCCCACGCTCTGGCCTGCGTTTTCCGGACCGTCCTCTGGCAGGGCAGTTTCCGGATCAACATTTTCGGGAGGTACCGGCGCAGCGTCGTCGGGGGATGCCGGCTCTGCGGGCGGCTGCACCTCCGTCGGATTGGCGGCCCTCCCATTGGCGGCGGGGGCCCCCGCCACGGACCAGGCGGGAGCCCAGTCCTGCAGCAGCTGCTGAATGGAGTTGGTGGCCTGTGCACCCGGAGCGGTCCCGGTGGCGGCCACGCCGGTGACGCCGAGGCCCATCCCCGCGATGACAGCCAGGCCCACAACGGCGGTCCGGTGCTTGCGGAGCAGGCGGTGCCGGGCGAGCTGGTGCGTCTGGACCGAGAGCAGTGCCGCCAGTTCAGAGCCGGGCTCGGGGACCGGCAGGGAGGCAAGGGAACCCACCGCGAGCAGCGTTTCTCGGAGCCCTGCGGTATCGGCCCAACCGGCGTCAAGGAGCATTTCATCCACGGTGCGGATCAGGGAGCTGGCATTGGACGTCATGGCGCCACGTACTCCTTCACTGCGGACTGCTCGCGCAGCCGGATCAGTGCACGGCGCTGGAGCTGTTTGACGGCACCGGCGCTCTTTCCCATCACAGCGGCCGCCTGGTCCACTGTCAGGCCCGCGACGAGACGTAGCGACAGCACTTCCCGCTGCTCATCCGACAGCTCATTCAGGAGATCCGCGACCTCCCGCGGGGAGATCCGCTGCAGCATTTCATCCTCGGCGGAGGACTCCACGCGTCCGTCCAGGTCCGGTTCGAACGGGAGCGCAACGGGGGCGCGGCGCTGCCGCCGGTGATCGTCCACCATCCTCGCGTGCGCCACGGAAAAGACAAACGTACGCAGCCCGGCGACACCGCCGGTAACCGTCTGCAGCCGCGGCAGGACCGCGAGGAAAACTTCCTGCATAACCGCCTCCGCATCTTCTACCCCGCGGGCTGTGAGGTAGCCCAGGACCTGTGACGCATAGGTTCGGTACACGATGCTGAAGAGCTCCGGATCCCGGGCGCGCGCACGCAGAACGTGGTCTGTCAGTGCATCGCTCACGGACACAAAGGCCTTCGGTGGAGGGGACTGGGCTTGTTCATCTTGGGGCCCGCACGTTATACGCGGAATGTCCTCGCCTGCTAACTTTACCCTCCGGTAACAAAAGAGCCGGTCTGGAACATGATGGGGGACAAGTTCCAGACCGGCGCTTCATAGGGGTAATCGTTCCAGGCATCGCAGGGGTTACGCGCTCGGACAAAGAACTTTCCGGGACCGGGACCGCGATGCAGGTGGACTGCCGGGTTGCCTACGTCCAGCGCGGCGTGGTCAACCTCCGGCGCGGTCCCTTGGCAAGGACAAAGGTGTGCGTCCTGGCCGCGGGAACGCGCTGGTCCCCACGGTTCTGCTGGGGTTGGGCGCGGCCCGGCACAGCGGCAGCCGCGGGGGCGGTCGGCGCAGCTTTGGCGGCCGGGCAGAGATCGGTGACCAGCCCTGTCCCGGCGCATTCGCGGACGGCGGCGATACCGGCAGCCACGGCTGCCTTGTCCTTAAAGGCTCCGGACACAGCCATCGCCGTGCCGTCCGCTGCCGTGAGCTGGAACCTGAAACGTGAATCCGAGTCCAAGAAAACTTCAAACTTCCCGGCCATGATGAATCCTTCCGGTCTGCGGGTCCCGTCCGGGCAGCATCTTCGCCACGGGCGGTCCCGGAGCATCGCTGCGTCCGGCACCTGCGGGTCTGGTCGTATGATCAACTGATCAGTTCAGGGTGTGCTTAAGAGTCTGTCCGCCTCGCGTACAGCCTCACAAGACCGGTTGCGTCAAGCCTGTGTAAATTGCGTACAACCCCACCGAGTAAGTGTCGTTTTGAACGCTCAAAACAACACTTACTGCTACCCACTTTGGTTAACAGACGGCGGCGGCGGGCCACCTCTTCAGGTGACCCGCCGTCGTCGTGGTTTGCAGGCTGTTAGTCGTTGATCAGATCGTGGACCACGATGGTCTGGTCGCGGTCCGGGCCGACGCCGATCGCGGAGAAACGCGTGCCGGAGAGCTTTTCGAGGGCCAGCACGTAGTTGCGGGCGTTCTCGGGGAGGTCCTCCAGGGTGCGGGCGCCGGTGATGTCCTCGGTCCAGCCCTCGAAGTACTCAAAGATGGGCACGGCGTGGTGGAACTCGGTCTGCGTCATGGGCATTTCGTCGTGCCGCACACCATCGACGTCGTAGGCAACGCAGACGGGGATCTGCTCGATGCCGGTGAGGACGTCCAGCTTGGTGACGAAGTAGTCCGTGAAGCCGTTCACGCGGGAAGCGTGGCGGGCCAGGACGGCGTCGTACCAGCCGCAGCGGCGCGGACGGCCGGTGTTTACGCCGAACTCGCCACCGGTCTTCTGCAGGTACATGCCCATCTCGTCGAACAGTTCGGTGGGGAACGGTCCGGCGCCAACACGGGTGGTGTAGGCCTTGATGATGCCGATGGAGCGGGAAATCCGGGTGGGGCCGATACCCGAGCCAACGGACGCGCCGCCGGCTGTGGGGTTGGAGGAGGTCACGAACGGGTAGGTGCCGTGGTCCACGTCCAGGAACGTGGCCTGGCCGCCTTCCATCAGCACAACCTTGCCCTCGTCCAGGGCGTTGTTGAGGACAAGTGTGCTGTCGATGACCAGCGGGCGAAGGCGCTCGGCGAAGGCCAGGAAGTAGTCCACGATCTCGTCCACCACGATGTCGCGGCGATTATAGACCTTGACCAGGAGTTCGTTCTTCTGACGTAGGGATCCTTCCACCTTCTGGCGGAGGATGGACTCGTCAAAGACGTCCTGGACTCGGATGCCCAGGCGGGCCACCTTGTCCATGTAGGCGGGGCCAATGCCACGGCCGGTGGTGCCGATGGCGCGGCCGCCGAGGAAACGCTCGGTGACTTTATCCAGGACCTGGTGGTAGGGCGCCACGAGGTGCGCATTGGCGGAGATGCGCAGCTTGGACGTGTCCGCGCCGCGGGCCTGCAGGCCTTCGATCTCCTGGAACAGGGCCTCAAGGTTCACCACACAGCCGTTGCCGATGATCGGAATCGCGTTGGGGCTCAGAATGCCGGCCGGAAGGAGTTTGAGCTCATACTTCTCACCGCCTACGACGACGGTGTGCCCGGCATTGTTACCGCCGTTGGGCTTGACGACGTAGTCAACGCGGCCGCCGAGAAGATCGGTGGCCTTGCCTTTTCCTTCGTCGCCCCACTGGGCTCCTACGATCACGATTGCTGGCATGGGATCCTCCCCCATTCGTTCGGGCCGCGCAGGTCCGTCCACCGAGATGGCAGACCCGAGTAGCGCCGTTCATGAGAATGCCCCGAAGGCCACAGCCTGGCCGGACCGCTACGGCGGCCAACCACGCAAGAGTCCGGGGCTCTTACCACCCAAGTTTAGCCGATGCGGGGGTTTCCTCCACCCGTTGGGCCTGCGGAGCCTGCCGCGCCACAACGGATCGTCCGCGGCTTTTACTCTCCGCCTCAGTGGCCCGGCCTATGCCTTTCGTCACGGAATCTCACCGGACGGGGTCCGCATTTCGCGGGGCTTGCTAAACTGATAGAGATCGACCAGGAATCGGTCCACACCACATTTGAAACCACGCCGGACGGGCGCGCCCATCACGCGCCCATTTTCCGGATTGGCAGCATCGCCGAGCCCCGCAGGAGACATTGCACTATATGACAGCCCTGGCCCCAGAATCCCTCCGTGAACAGTTCCTCAGCCGCCGCTACGAGCCCAACGTTGCAGCCGTCAACGAGCTGTGCGATTCCCTGCAGAGCGTCAAGCCCCACACCGAAGTCCCCTACGTCGACCCCATGCACGACGTCGACGAGTGCCGCATCATCAGCCTCTACTCCAACATCGGCGAAGCTGACCCGTCCGGCTTCATCACCGCCGGCGACGAAGACGCCGCCACCCGCATGCTTGGCATCCAGTGGACGCTGGGCCTGCGCCCGGAGTTCGTGATGCCCTGGAACGTGCACCCCTGGCACACCCCCGGCGAGGTCAACGGCAAGTTCACGCCGGACCAGATTTCCGCCGGCCTCAAGCCGCTGCTGAAGTTCCTCGCCGTGGTCCCCCGCGCCTCGGTGATCGTGGCACACGGCACCGAAGCCAACCGCCTGGCCAACCTGCTGCTGAAGACCGAAGTTCCGCTGCTCTGGCGCCGCGGGCTGAAGACCTACAAGGTCCGCTCCCTCAGCGGCCGCGCCTTCGCCGGGACGCCCGCGCGGCAGGAACAGTACCTCGAGGAAATGCGCGTCGTCTACACCGATGCGATGGCCCGCACAGGACTCGCGAAAGTCTAGCCGCCGTCGTTCGTTAAACAACGCGGGGTCACTTCCGAGCCATCCGCCGGTGCGGAACGGGCCGGAAGTGACCCCGCGTTGCTCTTTAAACTACTTGCCCTCGATGGCTGCCTTGGCTGCCGGGTCCGAGTCGTTGAGGAACTTCTCGATGCGTTCCGGTTCCTCGGCTTCGCCGATGGCCGCGGACGCGCGGCCCAGCGAGTAGAGCGCGCGCAGGAAGCCGCGGTTAGGTCCGTGCTCCCACGGGATAGGGCCCACCCCGCGCCAGCCGTTGCGGCGCAGTGAGTCCAGCCCGCGGTGGTAGCCAACGCGCGAGTAGGCGTAGGAATCGATGGTGCGGCCCTCGGACCACGCATCCTCCGCTAGGACAGCCCACAACAGCGAGGACGTGGGGTGCTTTTCCACCAGGTCCAGGGGTTCGGCGCCGCCGTCCAGCTGCTCGTAGACGTCGGTCTCGGCAGGCAGGAGCGTCGGCTCCGGACCCATCAGGTTCTTGCGGAACTCGTCCGACATAACTAGAAGGTCTTGCCGAGGGAGCCGAGCTGGCGGGCGGCTTCGACGAGGCGGGCA
>NZ_JASBRB010000059.1 GCF_029960665.1 Pseudarthrobacter sp. AL07 | reverse complement strand
TAGTGGCCTGTATTTGCCCGGTTTGATGTGGTTGGCGCGCGGCCAGGTGTAGTCGCCGGTGAGGTTGATGTGTTCCCAGCCCAGCGGTGAGAGGAACCGCAGGAGGTCCGGGTCGATGTCACCGCCGTTGCTGGTCAGGGTGGCGACGGTGCGGTCAATGTAGACCGTGTTCCAGAGCACGATGGCTGCGGTGAGAAGGTTCAGCCCGCTGGCGCGGTAGCGCTGCTGCTCGAAGGAACGGTCGCGGATTTCGCCGAGCCGGTTGAAAAACACGGCCCGGGCGAGGGTGTTCCGGGCCTCGCCCTTGTTCAGGCCGGCGGTAACTTTCCGGCGGAGACCGGGGTCTTGGAGCCAGTCCAGCAGGAAGAGGGTCCGTTCCATTCTTCCCAGTTCGCGCAGCGCGAGGGCGAGCCCGTTCTGGCGGGGGTAGGCGCCGAGCTTGCGCATCATCAGGGATGCCGTCACGGCGCCGGTTTTGATTGACGCGGCCAGCCGGAGGATTTCATCCCAGTGCGTGGCGATCGTTTTGGTGTTGATGGTGCCGCCGATCAACGGCGCCAGGGACGGGAGCCCCGATGCGTTGGTGGGTGTGTAGAGGCGGGTGTCACCGATGTTGCGGATCCGTGGTGCGAACCTGTAGCCGAGCAGGTTCATGAGGGCGAAGAGGTGGTCGGTGAATCCGGCCGTGTCGGTGTAGTGTTCCTGGATTTGCAATTCGGACTCGTGATAGAGCAGCCCGTCCAGGACGTAGGTCGCGTCGCGGTCGCCGACGTTGACGAGTTTGCTGTGGAAGGGCGAGTACTGGTCCGAGACGTGAGTGTAGATCAGCCGGCCGGGTTCGGCACCGTATTTGGGGTTCACGTGCCCGGTGGATTCGGCTTTGCTGCCGGCACGGAAGCGCTGCCCGTCCGAAGACGAGGTGGTCCCGTCCCCCCAATGCACGGCAAAGGGGTGACCATGCTGGGTGTTCACCAGCTCCGCCAGGGCGGCGCTGTAGGTTTCATCACGGATGTAGGAGGCCTGGTGGCGGTCCAGCTGGGCGTAGGTGACGCCGGTGCAGGACTCGGCCATCTTCGTCAATCCCAGGTTGATCCCGTCCGCCAGGATGGCGGTTAGAAGAAGCTGCCTGTCCTTGGAGGGTTACTCCGCAGTCTCTTCGATCTTTGAATCTGAAAGTTTCAAAGTCGAGGGAACGCGGGCAACAGCAGAAGTGGCCGAACGGACCGAACTGACTTACACAACCGGCGGCCCTCCGGAGAGCTACAGGTACGAGCAGATTGTCGAGTTCACGAAGACCGAAACGGGCTGGACAATCGACTCGATCAAACCCAAAGAGACCGGCGCAGTCCCACCCTCAACCGTGGTCAGCGCCGAACAGTTGGCCCCTGCACCTGGTTCCAAGGGCGCCCTCATCCTTGGACCAGGCAAGGTAGCAACTGCGGCGAAAGCGGTAGCACCCAGCGCCCATGTTCCCGAAACGAAACCCGGAACCGGCCCGAAGAAAGCCGGCGAAGATGTCACCCTAGCGGCAGGTTACAACTACACCGCGATGGTCAACTACGCGACCAATTGGGCGCTAGGCCGCAACGGCGCCTACCGACAGTTTGGAAATGACTGCCAGAACTTCGTCTCTCAGTCCCTGAAAGCAGGCGGATGGGCAGACCAAGGAGGCTGGTACCAATATGACAGCAGCTGGTGGTACACCTTTGCCAACCAAACCTACTCCTGGGTGGGCTCTCAAAACTTCCACAACTTCGCTGTCGGCCAAGGTAGGGTGAGCTACCTGAGCTACCTCAATGACCTGGGTCCGGCGGACGTGCTGCAAGTCCATTGGCCCGAAGGAACCCCTGACGTGGACCATTCCATGATCGTCACATACTCCCCCTGGAGCGCGGGTACGCGCGACATCCGAGTCAGCTATCACACCACGGATACCCTCAATAGAAGTATCTGGAACCTCTACTCCTCATTCCCATACGCCACTTGGTACGGCCTCCGCACGTAAGGGATAGAGTGAAGACCATGCGTAATCTGGGACGAACTTTCTTTGTTGTATCCTCCGCCGTGCTGGGCTTGGTGCTTAGTGGCTGCGACAGGACTTTCGACCCAGACATGGGACAACGCGATTCAACAGCTGAAACTGTCATTGAAGCTGCAAAAAACGGTGACCAGAAGAAACTGTTGGATCTCGCCCTCGTTGACATGCAGGACCGAGAAGCAGCCGCGGATGCCCTCATTGCCGAAGCCGGCACGCTTGATACCAGCGGTTACGAGATCCAATTCAACGAGCACCACGGGGCACCCGATAACTACATCGTCACAGCCAGCGACGACCAAGGGGATGACCTCGCCTTTGAGCTCGACTGGCACGAGTCCAAATGGCAGCTGGTTCTAGGGGCAGCAGGCCCCCCCGTGTCCCCGACCGCCGCACCATAAGCAGGTTCTGTAGCAGGGATGGAGTGGCCGATACAGGCCTCTCCATCCCTGCCCGAACCAAGGCAGTTCGCAGATTTCCCTCAACAACCAGACTTTGCTGGCGGGTCTGATTCCCGGACCTTGTTGGCATTATGAAAACCCGTGTCATGAAACTGCCGCGGCCAAATGCCTGATCATTGCAGGCGTCCGGCGGGAAGACTGTGGGGAACGTGCGATTGCGTTTCCAGAGCTTGGTCAGGACGACCAGTCGGGTGGGGATTCGATGGCCTTGCACCAAGTTTCGGGAGCATCGCGAGGCTATTGAAGGGTGCAGGGGGTCCCGAATAATACCAAAGATCGAATTTCATCGTCGGTGATGCCGGCCGCGGTTCCAAGAACCCATCCGCGATTGTTGCTCGCCAGAATTATATGATCTTCCGTCGGATGAGACTTTCGTCTGCACCCGGTAGTTGGCAGGTGGTCCAGCTTTGACGAAGTCCTTGGCCGTGTAGACGTCTCATCCGACAATGTCCATGCGTAGAGGGCTTGGACTGCGAGCACGCCGTTGCTCGTGTGATGAACCTGTCCAGCAGGCTTCTCGCCCGCGGAACGCCCGGCTGGCTATTCAGCGGCCGTTTCGTCGATCCCCTCATGGCTCGGCCTCGGAGAACAGCAAGAAGAAAACAGCTCCAGAAAACGCGCCGACAGCAGTACAGGCCGCTG
>NZ_JASBRB010000058.1 GCF_029960665.1 Pseudarthrobacter sp. AL07 | reverse complement strand
TGGCCATGGGCCTGAACGAAGCAGCCGGCTACCTCGGCGTCGCAGGCACCGCACTGGCCACCGGATACATCGCCGCCACCTACGGACTGCGCCCCGGACCCTTCCTGCTCGGCGCAGCCTTCATCGCCGTCGGCCTCGGCCTGTCCGTGCTGACCATCCGCGAAACACACCACCACGCCAAGGCCGAAGCCGCAGTGCACGTCCCGGTCCACGCCGGCAGCCATGCCGGGCTGAGCAACCGTGCCGTCTTCACCCTCACCAGCTTCCGCGACAAGTCACTGTCCTCCGTCAGCCAGGCCGGGATGGTGAACAACCTCAACGACGGCCTGGCCTGGGGACTGTTCCCTGTCCTGTTCGCCGCCGCAGGGCTCAGTATCGAACGCATCGGCATCCTCGCCGCTCTCTACCCGGCCGTCTGGGGCGCCGGTCAACTGATCACCGGCGCCCTCTCAGACCGGATCGGGCGCAAACCCCTAATCGTCGGAGGCATGCTCGTCCAAGCCCTGGCGCTCGGTATGGTCGCCCTCGGAAATGACTTCGGAACCTGGCTTGCCGCCGTCGTCCTCCTCGGTGCCGGCACCGCAATGGTCTACCCCACACTGCTCGCAGCGATCGGCGATGTCGCCCACCCCGAATGGCGGGCCAGATCAGTGGGCATCTACCGGCTGTGGCGCGACGGCGGGTTCGCCGTCGGCGCCCTGCTCTCCGGCCTCATCGCCGACGCCTACGGCATCCCGGCAGCCGTCGCCGTCGTCGCCGGCCTGACTGCGCTCTCCGGCATCATCGTGGCCGCCCGGATGCGAAGCAGCGACCACCGCGGCCAGGGATGAACGAGTGGAACCACTTCAAGGACGGATGGCCGGGCTGCCCAGGTTGGTCAGGCGGCCCGGCAGGGCTGCCCGGTGAAGTCTGGGTACATCCGCACACCAGAAGAGGGCGGTTCGTCGAAGAGCATTTCAGGCGCCGGGCGCAGTAGGGAGGCGACGCGGACAAACTCAGTGCAGGTGAACGGGACGCGGAGAACCGCCGTCCCCCCGCCGTCGAACGAGAGGGCAAAGTGACGCCGGAACGCCTCGTCGCATCGGTAATTGAGAGATCGAGGCGCACACGCCCGATGCCTCTCTTGCGGATGATGGGCCGGAGCCGAACGGTCGTAGCGCGGTCAGTGGGTGACGAGCTGTTGCGCTCGCTGGTGTGAGACGCCAAGTACCGCGCCGATGTCGCGGACGGTGACACCTTGCCGCTTCAGGACCATGGCCGCCTCGTGGCGTTCCTTGGCTGATGCCGCCTTCAGCTCGTCGGACCTGGCAGCTAGCTCACGCGCTTCGCGGAGATGGGCTGCGCCTTCAGGCGTGTCGAAGGTGACCTCGACGTCGAAGCCGGATTCGGGGCGTCCCGTGATCATGGCCGCCAAATCGCGGACCATTTCGGGGATCTCGGCGACGGTGCGGGCCTGAGTGGTCAGCCCGTCGATTTGGGTGGATTCCAGGTACCAGAACCGGCCGTCCCGGCTGGCCGTTACTTCGAGTTTCATTTGGTGCCCTCTCCCTTGGCCTGCTTCATGATCGCTTGAGCTGGTTCAGGAGTTCCCGGCGCTTCATCACGAGAAAAGTCCATAGCGGACTAGGCGAGGCTGTCTAGTCCGCTATGGACTGTACCTAGGCGAGCTGTGCACCTCAGCCTCAGACGGCTTCCTCTGCGTGTTCAGCGCACCGCACCGTCGCGATCAGCTGGCCACCGCCGTCGGCCTTTAGATAGTGGGTCACGTGGTTCGTGATCCTGCCGCATTCCTCGCAGAAGCACGTGTGTTGTTTTGTCTGCATAGCGAGATGTTACGCAGTTTGATGGATTTATGGCGGAATCCCGGCTAGGAATGTGGATCTCCACATGCGGCCCGGACCGCGTCCCGCATCCCGGGAACTCCAAGGGCCCATGGGTAGAATCGAGGCCAAGAAGAACGCAGTCGCTTTCCGGAGGTACGGAGAAACAATGTCAGAATGGCTCGACGTCGGCGCGGACAACTACGTGCTTGTCACCGAAGGATCACTGCTGAACACCGCCCTGATTGTGGGCTCCGAGCGGGCCATGGTGGTGGACACCGGCTGCGGGCCGCGGCAGGGGCGCGAGATCCTGGACGCGGTGCGGGAGAAGACCTCTTTGCCCCTGGTGGTGGTCAATACGCACGCGCACTACGACCACTTCTTCGGCAACGCCGTGTTCGCATCCGACGGCGCCACCGAGTTCTGGGCACACGAAAACTGCGCCCAGGAGATCGACGACCACGGGGACCTGCAGCGCCGGTTCGTAGGAACACTGGAGCCGGAGATGTCCACCGGCGAGGGTGAGAACGTGGAACTGGTGGTGCCAAACGCCATCGTCAAGGACCAGCCCGTGCTGGTGGACCTGGGCGGGATCACCGTGACGCTGTTCTACCTGGGCCGCGGCCACACCGATGGCGACCTCCTGGTGGGCACCCCCACCACCCTCTTCGTGGGCGACCTCGTGGAGCAGGGCGCGCACCCCTCCTTCGAAGACTCCTACCCGGAGGAATGGGCTGACTCCCTGCGCCACATCTCCGCCCTGCGCCACCGCTACGAGTTCCTGATCCCCGGCCACGGCCAGCCCTGCAGCGATCAGTTCGTCAAGACCATGGCCAACACCATGACCACGGCCGTCCGCCAGGCACAGCAGTCCATCCGCGAAACCCCCACGGACGCCACCAAGGCCATCCCCATCCTGCCGTATGGCCCGGAGCAGTCACGCTGGTTCATCAAGCGCCTGCAGGAAACCCGGCCGCTGCACTGAGTGTCGCAACTCTCCGCGGGTAGGTTTGACAGTGGAATTTCACAACGCTGTACCTTTTTCGGGGTGGTCGATTTCTGCCGAAGCCTGGCGTCTTGACCGGTGACACCAAGCGGATTCTTGTGTCCGGCGGCAAGACCTACCCGCTGGGCAAGGCAAGCAGCTCATCGTTATTTTCCCCATGAATCCGGGGTTGCTCCCTGAAACCTGGGTTGCTCCCTGCAACCGCCGGGTGCGGTCAATTTGCGCGGACAAGGAATAGGGGCGCGGACGGCAAGACCGTCTGCGCCCCTGCAGATCGCTCCGCGGAAAGGCTACTTGTCCGTCAAATTACGGTTCAGTTGCTCTTGCAGGTTGATCTGGGCCTGCTGGTTCAGCAGGTTCATGCTGTGCATGCCCATGGTTTCTTGGTGGCGGAGACCCTGCTGGTCGGCGAAAAGCCGTGTGTTCACCTCGTTGCGGAACTGCTCCAGCTTGGCTTTCTCCAGAATCGAAACTTGGAGCCTGGTTTCCCCGCCGCCGTTGTTCTTAATCTTCATCACGGCGCTCAGGGCGTTCAGGATGAGCGAAATAGCGAGCAGCAAAGCGACCCAGCCGAAGAACGCATTGAGGTTGGTGAGCCCAACAATGAGGAGGATGAAGCCAAAGATAGCCCGGCCTAAGGAGAATTTGATCTCTACACCGACACCAGCGGTGTTTGCCAGCGGGAACGTCTCTTCCGCGTAACCCAAAGGAATCACACCCAGCAGGCTGTTGGCACGCTTCGAGACAATTCGGGTGTTGGTGACGCCCAGTTCGGTCTTGAGCCAGAAGAGAATAACGGACGGGCTGAATGTTGCAGCGTGGACATTGGATTCGCCCGGGGCAAACTGAAGGTTGGACAAGGTTATCCCTCTCGGATGATGTTTACGGATCCCTGAGGGAAATACTGTTTGCTTGGCCAAAATGGGCTCTTCAGAATGCAGAGTGTAGTTTCGGTCTGAAGCCTCCAGATTCCAGCAG
>NZ_JASBRB010000057.1 GCF_029960665.1 Pseudarthrobacter sp. AL07 | reverse complement strand
GCAGAGTTACGCTGCTCAACGCGCAGCAGCTTCCGGCCTTCTGGTGCCAGTGTCATCAGTTCTCTTCCCTTAGCATTCCACGACGTTGACGGCGAGGCCGCCCATGGCCGTTTCCTTGTATTTGGAGCTCATGTCCCTGCCGGTCTCGCGCATGGTCACGATCACCTCGTCCAGGGACACCCGGTGCGTACCGTCCCCCCACAGCGCCATCTTCGCGGCGTTGATGGCCTTCGCCGCCGCGATCGCGTTGCGCTCGATGCACGGCACCTGGACCAATCCGCCGATCGGATCGCACGTCAGGCCCAGGTTGTGTTCCATCGCGATCTCCGCGGCGTTCTCCACCTGCTGGGGTGTGCCGCCCATGACCTCGGCGAGGGCACCGGCAGCCATCGACGACGCCGACCCCACCTCGCCCTGGCAGCCCACCTCGGCGCCCGAGATGGACGCCTGTTCCTTGTACAGCACCCCGATGGCACCGGCCGTGAGCAGGAACTTGACGCAAACGTCGTCGCGGTCTTCCTGCGTGGCTTTGTCCATCCCGGGCGCGAAATGCAGGGCGTAATACAGGACAGCCGGGATGATCCCCGCGGCACCATTGGTGGGTGCCGTGACAACCCGGCCGCCGGACGCGTTCTCCTCGTTCACTGCCAGGGCGATGAGGTTCACCCATTCCTGCCAGTACTTCGGGTCCCGGTCCTTGTCCTCCTTTTCGAGGCGCTCACGCCAGTCCGGAGCGCGACGGCGGACCTTCAGTCCGCCGGGCAGCAGCCCCTCACGCTTGAGGCTGGTTGCCACGCACTCCTCCATGACGGAGTAGATGTGCAGCAGGCCTTCACGGATTTCCGCCTCCGACCGGGAGGCAAGCTCATTGACGAACATGACCTCGCCGATCGACAGGCCCTTGGACTGGCACCGGCCCAGCAACTCTGCGGCGGTGCGGAACGGCAGCGGCAGCTCCTTCTTGGACTCGTCGAGTTCCTTCAGGGCCGCGTCCTCTTCGCCCTCACGGACAATGAAGCCGCCGCCCACGGAGAAGAACGTGGCCTTGTGCAGGATTTCGCCTTCTCCGTCGCTGACTGTGAAGGTCATGCCATTGGTGTGCCGCGGCAGGACAGTCAGCGGGCGCAGGACCATATCCTTGACCCCGTAAGGCAGGGGTACGGAACCGGCGAGCTGGAGGGTGCCGGTTTCGGCGATCGCGGCGAGCCGCTCCTCCACCTCGGCCGGCAGGATCTTTTCGGGGTGGAACCCCTCCAGGCCCAGCAGGATGGCCGTCATGGTGCCGTGTCCGTGGCCCGTCGCTGCCAAGGACCCGTACAGGTCCACCCGCAGCCCCGCCAACTTGTCCAGGCTGCCGGAGCCCTTAAGCTCCTCGGCAAACACCGCGGCAGCCCGCATCGGGCCGACGGTGTGCGAGCTCGAAGGCCCGATCCCGACGGAGAACAAATCAAAGACTCCAACGGCCATGATGACTTCCTAACTGATACTTCAGTGGTGTGGGGTGGGGTCCGGTCCGCCGGTCCCGGACACTACCCGAGGTTGGCGACAGACGGGTACAGCGGGTGGGCGGCGGCGAGTGCCTCGACCCGGTGACGCAGGCCCGAAAGGTCCGCGCCGGCGTCGGCAATCAATGCCTCGGCGATGATGTCCGCAACTTCGCGGAAGGCTGCCTCGCCGAACCCACGGGTGGCCAGCGCGGGAGTGCCGATCCGGAGACCTGAAGTAACCATCGGCGGCCGCGGATCGAACGGCACGGCGTTGCGGTTGACGGTGATCTCAATCGCGGCCAGGCGGTCCTCGGCCTGCTGGCCGTCCAGCTCGCAGTTGCGCAGGTCAACCAGGACCAGGTGGACGTCGGTGCCGCCGGAGATCACGTTGATGCCCTTGGCGGTGACGTCCGGCTGGACCAGGCGGTCGGCCAGGATGCTGGCGCCGGCGAGGACGCGCTCCTGGCGTTCCTTGAACTCCGGTGTTGCTGCGATCTTGAAGGCCACGGCCTTGCCGGCGATGACGTGCTCCAGCGGGCCGCCTTGCTGGCCCGGGAAGACAGCCGAGTTGATCTTCTTGGCGATCGCGGGGTCGTTGGAGAGGATGATGCCGCCGCGCGGACCGGCGAGGGTCTTGTGCGTGGTGGAGGTGGTGACGTGGGCGTGCGGCACCGGGCTCGGGTGCAGGCCAGCTGCCACCAGTCCGGCGAAGTGCGCCATGTCCACCATCAGGAAGGCACCCACCAGATCGGCGATCCGGCGGAATTCGGCGAAGTCCAGCTGGCGGGCGTAGGCCGACCAGCCGGCAACGATCAGCTGCGGCTTGTGCTCCAGCGCCAGACGCTCCACCTCGGCCATGTCAATGGTGTGGGTGTCTTCGCGGACCTGGTACGGGACCACGTTGTACAGCTTGCCGGAGAAGTTGATCTTCATGCCGTGGGTGAGGTGGCCGCCGTGGGCCAGGTTCAGGCCCATGATGGTATCGCCCGGCTTGATCAGCGCGTGCATGACCGAAGCGTTCGCCTGGGCGCCGGAGTGCGGCTGGACGTTGGCGAACTCGGCACCGAAGAGGGCCTTGACCCGGTCGATGGCCAGCTGCTCGATGACGTCCACGTGCTCGCAGCCACCGTAGTAGCGCTTGCCCGGGTAGCCCTCGGCGTACTTGTTGGTCAGGACCGAACCCTGCGCCTGCATCACGGCAACGGCTGTGTGGTTCTCCGAGGCGATCATTTCCAGACCATTGCGCTGGCGGCCCAGTTCGTCGTCGATCTTGGCGGCGATCTCCGGGTCCAGCACCGACAGGTCGGTGTCCAGGCTCGCGGAGACTACCTGCTCAAAGACTCTGTTTGTGCCCGCGGCCGCGGCAGCGGCGCTCACAGTTCGCCACCGTTTACTTCGGCGTATTCCTGAGCGGACAACAGCGGGCCCTCTTCAGTCACGGTGACCTTGAAGAGCCAGCCGGCACCGTAGGGATCAGAGTTGATGAGTGCAGGATCGCCGACGGCTTCGTCATTGATCTCCGTGACCTCACCCGTCACCGGGGAGTACAGGTCAGAAACGGACTTGGTGGACTCGATCTCACCGCAGGTCTCCCCCGCGGTCACCGTGGAGCCAACCTCGGGCAGGTCCACGTAGACGATGTCGCCCAGCGCCTCAGCGGCAACAGCGGACACGCCAACAACGGACGGGCCCGAGCCATCAGTGGAGATCCACTCGTGCTCGGCGGAATACTTGAGTTCAGCGGCAACCTTAGCCATGTGTGTTTCCTTACGTTTCGAAGTCAGTTGTGGTCGTGCGGACTCAGGGAGCCGGAGGACTTACTTTTGGCGCTTGTAGAACGGCAGGGCGACAACCTCGAAAGGCTCTGCCTTGCCGCGCAGGTCGATGTCCAGGGCGGTACCAATCTCGGCGTGCTCAACGTCGACATAGGCCATCGCGACCGGGTAGCCAAGGGTGGGGCTGGGCTGGCCGGAGGTGACTTCGCCAACCACTGCGCCGTCCTTGAGCACCGGGTAGTGCCCACGGCCGGCGCGACGGCCGAGTCCCTTCAGGCCCACAAGCTTACGCTTCGAACCGGCTTCCTTGGCGGCTGTCAGGGCGGAGCGGCCCACGAAGTCGCCTTCCTTGCTCTTGAGTGCCACAACGCCGCCCAGGCCGGCATCGAACGGTGACCGTTCGAGCGAAAGCTCGTTGCCGTAGAGCGGCATGCCGGCTTCGAGGCGGAGCGAATCGCGTGAGGCGAGGCCGCACGGAACGATCCCGAACTCGGCCCCCGCTTCGGCGACGGACGCCCAGAGGGAGGCGGCGGCGTCGTTCGCGACAAAGAGCTCGAAGCCGTCCTCGCCGGTGTAGCCGGTGCGGGCCAGGATGACGTTGTGGCCGGCCACGGTGAGTTCGTTGAACGCGTAGTACAACAGGCCGGTAACCAGTGCGTGCTGGGCCTCATCGGTCAGCTTGAGCAGGATGGCCTCGGCCTTGGGGCCCTGTACCGCAATCAGCGAGGTGATGGCGGAGGCATCCTCCACCTTCACGTTGAACGCCGCGGCGCGTTCGGCCAGGGCGACGGCGACGGTGGGGGCGTTGCCCGCGTTGGGGACCACGAGGTACTTCTCATCGCCGAAGCGGTACACGATGAGGTCATCGATGATGCCGCCGTCGGCGTTGCAGATGAGTGAGTACTTGGCTTTCCCGTCCGCGATGGCGGAGAGCTTGCCCACGAGTGCATAGTCCAGGAACGCGCCGGCTTCCAGGCCGGAAACCCAGACTTCGCCCATGTGGGAGAGGTCGAACAGGCCGGCAGCCTTGCGCACCGCGTGGTGCTCAGCCAGCTCCGAGCTGTACTTCAGGGGCATCTGCCAGCCACCGAAATCAGTAAAGGAAGCCCCGAGTTTTTTGTGCTCTTCGTAAAGAGCGGTGTAGTTCTCAGTCATTATGAAAGCCTTTCACACGAAACTAGTTCGCGAATTCCTCGATGGGCGGGCAGGAGCAGATCAGGTTGCGGTCCCCGGCTGCGCCGTCGATCCGGCCTACGGGCGGGAAATACTTGTCCTGCTTGAGCGAGGCGAGCGGGAACGCAGCCTGCTCACGCGGGTACTCGCGGGTCCAGTCGGAACTCACGACGGCGGACGCGGTGTGGGGTGCGTGCCGCAGCGGGCTG
>NZ_JASBRB010000056.1 GCF_029960665.1 Pseudarthrobacter sp. AL07 | reverse complement strand
CCCCCAACACGTGTGTGTTGGGGGGTTCTCGACCTGTAATGATGTTCCGGCGGTGACCTACTCTCCCACACCCTCCCGGGTGCAGTACCATCGGCGCTGTGGGTCTTAGCTTCCGGGTTCGGAATGGGACCGGGCGTTTCCCCCACGCTATGACCGCCGTAACCCTTCTACCCGGCCCGTTCAGGCGTGCCTGAAGGGGTGGGAAATCTGGTTACAACATTGTGGTGTTGTTATTGTGTTGTGTTTTTTGTTCCCTGCAACGAGCCGTCCGTGGACGGGTTTGTTGTTTGGGAACCACATAGTGGACGCAAGCAGTCTTGTTATCTTTTTACCAGCCCCGTGGTGCAAACCTCTTTTGAATAGGTTTGCGGGGTGGTGTGTGGTGTAAGTTATCGGCCTATTAGTACCGGTCAGCTTCACGAGTCGTTAGTCCTCGCTTCCACATCCGGCCTATCAACCCAGTGGTCTGGCTGGGGGCCTCTCACACACAAGGTGTATGGAAATCTCATCTCGAAGCGAGCTTCCCGCTTAGATGCTTTCAGCGGTTATCCCATCCGAACGTAGCTAATCAGCGGTGCACTTGGCAGTACAACTGACACACCAGAGGTTCGTCCGTCCCGGTCCTCTCGTACTAAGGACAGCCCTTCTCAAATTTCCTGCGCGCGCAGCGGATAGGGACCGAACTGTCTCACGACGTTCTAAACCCAGCTCGCGTACCGCTTTAATGGGCGAACAGCCCAACCCTTGGGACCTACTCCAGCCCCAGGATGCGACGAGCCGACATCGAGGTGCCAAACCATGCCGTCGATATGGACTCTTGGGCAAGATCAGCCTGTTATCCCCGAGGTACCTTTTATCCGTTGAGCGACGGCCATTCCACAATGTACCGCCGGATCACTAGTCCCGACTTTCGTCCCTGCTCGAGATGTCTCTCTCACAGTCAAGCTCCCTTGTGCACTTACACTCGACACCTGATTGCCAACCAGGCTGAGGGAACCTTTGGGCGCCTCCGTTACTTTTTAGGAGGCAACCGCCCCAGTTAAACTACCCATCAGGCACTGTCCCTGACCCGGATTACGGGCCGAAGTTAGATGTCCAAAGTGACCAGAGTGGTATTTCAACGATGACTCCACCCGAACTGGCGTCCGGGCTTCAACGTCTCCCACCTATCCTACACAAGCCACTCCGAACACCAATACCAAACTATAGTAAAGGTCTCGGGGTCTTTCCGTCCTGCTGCGCGTAACGAGCATCTTTACTCGTACTGCAATTTCGCCGAGTTTATGGTTGAGACAGCGGGGAAGTCGTTACTCCATTCGTGCAGGTCGGAACTTACCCGACAAGGAATTTCGCTACCTTAGGATGGTTATAGTTACCACCGCCGTTTACTGGGGCTTGAATTCTCAGCTTCGCCGTGAGGCTAACCGGTCCTCTTAACCTTCCAGCACCGGGCAGGAGTCAGTCCGTATACATCGTCTTGCGACTTCGCACGGACCTGTGTTTTTAGTAAACAGTCGCTTCCCCCTGGTCTCTGCGGCCCCGATCCCCTCCCACCAGCGTGTGGTGTTCAAGGTTGGGGCCCCCCTTCTCCCGAAGTTACGGGGGCATTTTGCCGAGTTCCTTAACCATAATTCTCTCGATCGCCTTAGTATTCTCTACCTGATCACCTGTGTCGGTTTGGGGTACGGGCGGCTAAAACCTCGCGTCGATGCTTTTCTCGGCAGCATAGGATCACCAAATCCCCCCGTGAGGGGGTCCCATCAGATCTCAGGCATCATGAACAGCGGATTTGCCTACCGTTCGCCCTACATCCTTAGACCGGGACAACCATCGCCCGGCTTGGCTACCTTCCTGCGTCACACCTGTTAATACGCTTGCCTCCCAGGATCAGGTCCCGCGCTCCACCAAAACCCACATCACCCCAAAGGGTGGGCGGGCAGGTATCGGGCGGTTAGTATCCCCTGTTCAACATGGACGGTTTTTCGCCGGTACGGGAATATCAACCCGTTGTCCATCGACTACGCCTGTCGGCCTCGCCTTAGGTCCCGACTTACCCAGGGCAGATTAGCTTGACCCTGGAACCCTTGATCATTCGGCGGACGGGTTTCTCACCCGTCTTTCGCTACTCATGCCTGCATTCTCACTCGTGTAGGCTCCACCGCTGGTTTACACCGCGACTTCACTGCCCACACGACGCTCCCCTACCACTCCAGACGCCTGAACCAACCCCGCAAAGGGCGGCTTAGCTAATATCTGAAATCCACAACTTCGGCGGTGTACTTGAGCCCCGCTACATTGTCGGCGCGGAATCACTTGACCAGTGAGCTATTACGCACTCTTTTAAGGATGGCTGCTTCTAAGCCAACCTCCTGGTTGTCTTCGCAACTCCACATCCTTTCCCACTTAGCACACGCTTAGGGGCCTTAGTTGGTGGTCTGGGCTGTTTCCCTCTCGACTATGAAGCTTATCCCCCACAGTCTCACTGCTGCGCTCTCACTTACCGGCATTCGGAGTTTGGCTGACGTCAGTAACCTTGTAGGGCCCATTAGCCATCCAGTAGCTCTACCTCCAGCAAGAAACACGCAACGCTGCACCTAAATGCATTTCGGGGAGAACCAGCTATCACGAAGTTTGATTGGCCTTTCACCCCTACCCACAGCTCATCCCCTCCATTTTCAACTGAAGTGGGTTCGGTCCTCCACGACGTCTTACCGTCGCTTCAACCTGGCCATGGGTAGATCACTTCGCTTCGGGTCTAGATCACGCCACTGCAACGCCCTATTCAGACTCGCTTTCGCTACGGCTTCCCCACACGGGTTAACCTCGCGACGTAACACTAACTCGCAGGCTCATTCTTCAAAAGGCACGCCGTCACACCCATACAGCAAGCTGCAGATGCTCCGACGGATTGTAAGCACACGGTTTCAGGTACTGTTTCACTCCCCTCCCGGGGTACTTTTCACCTTTCCCTCACGGTACTGGTCCGCTATCGGTCATTAGGGAGTATTTAGGCTTATCAGGTGGTCCTGACAGATTCACACGGGATTTCTCGGGCCCCGTGCTACTTGGGATACTCTCCAGGCGGCACAAAACATTTCGGTTACGGGGCTCACACCCTCTCTGGCCGGCCTTTCAAGACCGTTCACCTATGCCTGCACATCACACCTCACCAGTCCGGCAGAACTGATACGGAAAGTCCCACAACCCCGCCCATGCAACGCCCGCCGGCTATCACACATGGAACGGTTTAGCCTGATCCGCGTTCGCTCGCCACTACTAACGGAATCACTATTGTTTTCTCTTCCTGCGGGTACTGAGATGTTTCACTTCCCCGCGTTCCCTCCACGCACCCTATGTGTTCAGATGCGGGTCACCAGGCAGATCGCTCCCCTGGCGGGGTTTCCCCATTCGGAGACCCTGGGATCAAAGTCCGGTTATCGACTCCCCCAGGCTTATCGCAGATTCCTACGTCCTTCTTCGGCTCCTAATGCCAAGGCATCCACCGTGTGCTCTTAAAAACTTGACCACAAAAGATCAAAAAACTAATTTTCGAGAGAACCACGAAAACCACCCGGACACCACCACCACAACCCCAAAAGGCCACAGCAACAGACGCCCGGACAGATCCAGGTTCATATATTCTTGGAAATTGCTTCTTATAAAAGATGCTCGCGTCCACTATGTAGTTCTCAAACAACAACCCCAAACCACACACCCCACACACAACCCCAAAAGGTCAACCATGCGATCGATGCAGCCAGGAAACCAGAAACAAACAAACCCGACAAAACACACCACAACCCGTAAGCTGCAGCCCATCCTCCCGGCCCTGTTGCCTCAGGACCCAACAGTGTGCCAAACACTAAACCACCCACCCCCAACCCACACCGTTCCAGGACACCCCCAAGAGGGAATCCGTACTAGGCAAGGAAAGAAACAAGCAGCCGCTATCCGTTGATATTCCACCCTTGAGCACCCGCCGCAGAACTAGCGTCTGCGCAACGGGCATATACTCCTGACAACCCCACCACACGGACAGTACATCCGGCGCGGTGATTGTAGGTGCTCCTTAGAAAGGAGGTGATCCAGCCGCACCTTCCGGTACGGCTACCTTGTTACGACTTAGTCCCAATCGCCAGTCCCACCTTCGACAGCTCCCTCCCACAAGGGGTTAGGCCACCGGCTTCGGGTGTTACCAACTTTCGTGACTTGACGGGCGGTGTGTACAAGGCCCGGGAACGTATTCACCGCAGCGTTGCTGATCTGCGATTACTAGCGACTCCGACTTCATGGGGTCGAGTTGCAGACCCCAATCCGAACTGAGACCGGCTTTTTGGGATTAGCTCCACCTCACAGTATCGCAACCCTTTGTACCGGCCATTGTAGCATGCGTGAAGCCCAAGACATAAGGGGCATGATGATTTGACGTCGTCCCCACCTTCCTCCGAGTTGACCCCGGCAGTCTCCTATGAGTCCCCGCCATAACGCGCTGGCAACATAGAACGAGGGTTGCGCTCGTTGCGGGACTTAACCCAACATCTCACGACACGAGCTGACGACAACCATGCACCACCTGTAAACCGACCGCAAGCGGGGCACCTGTTTCCAGGTATTACCGGTTCATGTCAAGCCTTGGTAAGGTTCTTCGCGTTGCATCGAATTAATCCGCATGCTCCGCCGCTTGTGCGGGCCCCCGTCAATTCCTTTGAGTTTTAGCCTTGCGGCCGTACTCCCCAGGCGGGGCACTTAATGCGTTAGCTACGGCGCGGAAAACGTGGAATGTCCCCCACACCTAGTGCCCAACGTTTACGGCATGGACTACCAGGGTATCTAATCCTGTTCGCTCCCCATGCTTTCGCTCCTCAGCGTCAGTTAATGCCCAGAGACCTGCCTTCGCCATCGGTGTTCCTCCTGATATCTGCGCATTTCACCGCTACACCAGGAATTCCAGTCTCCCCTACATCACTCTAGTCTGCCCGTACCCACCGCAGATCCGGAGTTGAGCCCCGGACTTTCACGGCAGACGCGACAAACCGCCTACGAGCTCTTTACGCCCAATAATTCCGGATAACGCTTGCGCCCTACGTATTACCGCGGCTGCTGGCACGTAGTTAGCCGGCGCTTCTTCTGCAGGTACCGTCACTTTCGCTTCTTCCCTACTGAAAGAGGTTTACAACCCGAAGGCCGTCATCCCTCACGCGGCGTCGCTGCATCAGGCTTTCGCCCATTGTGCAATATTCCCCACTGCTGCCTCCCGTAGGAGTCTGGGCCGTGTCTCAGTCCCAGTGTGGCCGGTCACCCTCTCAGGCCGGCTACCCGTCGTCGCCTTGGTGAGCCATTACCTCACCAACAAGCTGATAGGCCGCGAGTCCATCCAAAACCACAATAAAGCTTTCCACCCCCCACCATGCGATGAGGAGTCATATCCGGTATTAGACCCAGTTTCCCAGGCTTATCCCAGAGTTAAGGGCAGGTTACTCACGTGTTACTCACCCGTTCGCCACTAATCCACCAGCAAGCTGGCATCATCGTTCGACTTGCATGTGTTAAGCACGCCGCCAGCGTTCATCCTGAGCCAGGATCAAACTCTCCGTTGAAGTAAAACAAAAACGAACACAACCAACACCCCCGGAAATAACGGAAGAAGAAGGCTGCAAAATTTGAAACCAGCTGTAAAAACCAAACCCAATCCACGGGGTGGACAGGCCTGGCCAAAACAACCAATCAATAAAACAATTGGTATCAACAAACTTGGCACACTATTGAGTTCTCAAACAACAGACACA
>NZ_JASBRB010000055.1 GCF_029960665.1 Pseudarthrobacter sp. AL07 | reverse complement strand
CCACACGGTTTTCGCGCTTCATCCGGCCGAAATAGGCGTGGGCGTCGGGCTGGCCATCGAGGAGTTCATCGATGAAGCCCTGCTCGTCATTGGCAGCCAGGTACGGCCCCCACCAGGCGTAGAGGCGCTCGTAACCGACGGTGGAGGAGGGGATGGCGCCGAGCGCCTTGCCGCAGGCGCTGCCGGCCCCGTGGGCAGGGTGGACCTGGACATAGTCCGGCAACGTCAGGAACTTATCCCGCAAGCTGGCGAATAACTGCTTGGCGCCCTCGAAGCGGGTGTCGACGCCTCCTGCTGCTTCGTCGAGCAGGTCCGGCCGGCCCAGGTCGCCGGAGAAGACGAAGTCCCCGGAAAGCAGGTAGCCGGGCTGGTCGCTGAACGCACCGTCGGTGACCAGGAAGGACAGGTGCTCCGGGGTGTGACCCGGGGTGTGGACAGCCTTGACGCTGATGTTGCCGACGGTGATGGCGTCGCCGTCGTAGAGGCGTTCGCCGTCGAATTCGTACTGCCAGTCCGGCCCGCCTTCACCGGAAACGTAGATCTTCGCGCCCGTCGCGGCGGCCAGTTCGCGGGTGCCGGAGAGGTAGTCGGCGTGGATGTGGGTCTCGGTGACGGCCGCGATCTTCATGCCGTTCTTCTCAGCCAGGTACTGGTAGACGGCGATGTCGCGGCGCCCGTCCACCACGATCGCTTCACCCTTGGCCTGGCAGCCGATCAGGTAGCTGGCCTGGGCGAGGTCTTCATCGTAAATACGCTCGATAAGCATCTGGTGATTTCCTTCGTGAGGGGAAGTTTGGGTCTTGTTCCTGCATCAATTCTAATACCCCTGGGGGTATGTTGCAATACGGGGTGTGCCGGCTGTCTTTCGTTGGGATGTTAGGGGTGCTGCTTTGCGGAGTCGGCCCGGAACTTGTCCATGTCCAGGTTCTTGACGCCCAGAATGACTTCCTCGAGTCCGGGTGCCGTTGGGCGGCGGCACCAGCAGGAGGGTCAGGTGGTGGGGAGGCCTGCGCGGGTCCAGGCGATCATGCCGTCGGCGACTTCAAAGTCCTCGCGGACATCGAGGATCCGGTCAGTGGATCGGCGCTGCTCGGCTTCGTTGACGGTGATTTCAGTCATCGGTTTTTCCTTTGAATTGTTGGACTGTTGTCCTTAGCGGACGGGTTCCCCGGCCTGGCGCCAGGCGCCCATGCCGCCGCGCACGGAATATGGCTCGTAGCCCGCTTCAGCAAGCAGGCGGGCGGCGGAAGCAGATCGGATCCCGGACTGGCACAGGGCGATCACGGGCCGGCTCTTCTGGATTCCGGCCGTGCTGGTCTGGAGCCTGTCCAGCGGGACATGCTTGGCCTGCGGGGCCCGTTCGGAGCGCCATTCCTGGACGGTACGGACGTCGATCAGAGCCGCGCCCGAGGCCAGGAGTTCCTTGGCCTCAGCAACCGTGATGGTTTTGTAGGGCTTGCTGAATGCCTTCTTAAGGGAGCTGATGAGGCCGATGGTGTTCTCCTTTGTTTCGGGAACGAGGGGTGGATTTTAGGCGGTAACGGTGCCCGCAGTGACCCAGGCTGCGACGGCAAAGATGAGCACGGCGAACGAGATGCGGATGTGCTTGTCGTTAAGGTGGCGGGCGAGGCGGGCAGCAACGAGGGATCCGAGGATTGCGGGGACCGCGAAGGACAGGACGCTGGGCCAGTCGATGGTAAATCCCGCGGCGTGGGCGCCGAAGCCCGCAGCCGAATTGATCACGATGATGGCCAGGGATGAACCCACGGCTTGTTTCATGCGCAGGCCCAGGAACAGTGTGAGGGCCGGGGTGATCAGGAAACCTCCACCCACTCCCAGCAGTCCCGTGAGGAACCCTACGAGGATCCCGACCCCCACGGCCTTGGGGGCGCAGGAGCGGAAGGCGCGGTTGGGACCTGTACTGCAGGAGCCTTCCGTTTCCGTGACCCTCATGAGCATCCGGATCCCCGCGAAAACCATGATGACAGCGAAGGCGAGCATCAGGATGTTTGGATCCAGCAGCCGGCCTACTGCAGTCCCGCCCCATGCGGCAGGGATGCCCGCGGCGCCGACAATCAGGACCACAGGCCAGTTGAGGCCTTCGCGCAGCCGAGGGATCAGCGCTGCCAGGGAGGAGATGCCCACCACCAGAAGTGAGGTGGGGATGGCCTCCGCCGGGCTCATGCCCATCCCGTACACCAAGGCTGGAACGGCGATGATCGAGCCGCCACCACCGACTACACCCAGAACGATCCCGACGAAGAGCCCCAGTGACAGGGCCGCGATCATGCTGCCGTGGTCTGCTGCGATTCGGCTATCGGAAGCTGCAGGATTGCGCTTTCGCGTGTGGGCTCCGTGGCCGCCTTGTTCCATGGCATCGCCGAGATGGCCCGGCCCATGGCACAGGTGTTGGTGGCCGCGGAGAAGGTCAGGCCTGCGCCGATGACGCCGGCAAGCGTCCGGATCTTAGGGGAAACGAACTTACCGCCTGCCAGGCCCAGAACCACCAGGGACCCAGCGGCGAGGCGGACCTGCCGCTCCAGGTCCCAACGGTCCTTGCCCTTGACCACGTCGCCACCACTCGCTGCGAAACCGGGGACGCCACCGGTCAGGACGTAGGCCGTATCGATGCCGGAACCGGCGAGGCGCTGACGCGCCTGCTCGGCGCGGGCTCCGGACTGACAAACGAGGACGACCCAACTGCCCAGGCGGGCGGCCAGTTCGTCTGTGTGTTCGGACAGCAACGGCAGCGGGACGTTATAGGAGCCCCGGATGTGCATCGACTCGAATTCCGCTGCAGAACGCACGTCGATAACAACCAGGTCCTGGTGTTCGGCGACCCAACTGCGCAAGGTCTCCGGCGCCAGGGCGGTAATGGCGGTGGATGGGGAAAAGGAAGTCATGGGGGCCTCTCGAAAGGGGTCGGTGGTGAATACCCCACCGAGTATTGCAGATACCCTATTGGGTATGCAAGACACCCTAGGGGGTATAGACTTGATGGCAAGACAACCACGCTTTGGAGACTTCATGCAACTCGATTCGACTGAACTGACCCCGGTGGTCAACCGCCTCAAGCGCGCACAGGGCCAGCTCGCAGCTGTCACCCGCATGCTGGAGGAGGGCCGGGACTGCAAGGACATCGTCACGCAGCTGGCTGCGGTCTCGAAGGCCCTGGACAGGGCCGGCTTCGCCATCATCGCCAGCGGCCTGGAACAGTGCATCGTCCGCGAAGACACCACCATGGACAAAAAAGAGCTGGAAAAGCTCTTCCTCTCCCTCGCCTGAAAAGCAGGGACCCCAAGACCCCGTGCCGGGGGAACTCCCCCAAGCTGCCCCGGCACGGCCCCGGCCTGAAGCGGGCCGTATCTTTAACGACCTATGAGGAGCAGGCTCATGAGCTATACCCACACTGTTACCGTCCCGCTGTCCTGGGAGGACGCTGTCCAGCGCACCCGCGAGGCGCTCGGTGAACAAGGCTTCGGCATACTGACGGAAATCGACGTCCGCTCCACGTTTGAGACCAAACTCGGCACCGAGGCCGCCGACGCCGTCGGCGACTATGTAATCCTCGGCGCCTGCAACCCCGCCCTGGCGAGCCGCGCCCTGGCGGCCGAGCCGGAACTCGGTGCCCTCCTTCCCTGTAATGTCGTTGTCAGACGAGGCAAGGACGCGCACGAAACCACCGTCGAAGCCATCGACCCACAAACCATGGTCCAGCTCAGCGGCAGCGCGGCCGTCCGGGAAGTCGCGGACGACGCCGATGCCCGACTCCGCAAAGCCCTCGCCGGGCTCAGCGATGCAAAAGGCATCTCCAACTGACCAAAGTGCAGGCACGTGCAAAGTGCAGAGAAGCCTGTGCCCGGGTTGAGCCTGGCCAGATAAGCCAGTTCGCATCGGAGAGGCTTGCGGGGCAGGGTCCGTGAGAAGTACAGGCCTTGCTTCCGGCATCCGCCGGGGCCGGTGTAGCAGCCGCGTTGGGGCCGACTATCATGGGGTCCAGAACCAATACGAAAGGCCAGCGAGTGCGGCGAACTCCAATGGGGCGAACTCCAATAGAAGGGGGAAAGGCTCCGTCGAGCTTCGAGGCGACGGTATCGTCCATCCCATCTGGACGCCCCACGCCAAAATCGACGTAGCCGACGCCAGGGCAGCGATGGCGATGGTCAACGAGGTCTGCAACGGCGTCGATCATCCCATGCGCGGCTTCACAGATCGCCCTACTCGGTGCCAGCCCGGTAGATCGAGTCATTGCTAACTTTTTCCTTGGCATCAACGCGCCCCATGCCCCCACGAAGTTCTTCACCTACAGGAGCGAAGCAATGAGCTGGCTGCTGGGAGACACTGCCCATTGATACAACTGAGGGTCGGGCCGTTCTGCTTGCAACTGGGACGAAACCTGGCAGCTGCGCGCACGTCAGGGCCAGGACGCTTCCCAGCCTGACGCCCGTGTCGCCGCGTTCAATGCGGCGCAGTGTGGGCATGGAGAGATTGGCCCGGTCCGCGGCCAGCTCTGAGGCCAAGCACGATTCTCCATTGCTTCAGGTGCTCGCCCAACAGCTCTGCGGTTTCGTCCACCAAGGCCACCTATATGTCCGCCAGCACGGCCCCCGGGTTCTCGATCGCGGACGCTACAAACCTGAGGAACCCGGCGGCCGTGCCGCCGTCGCACACTCGGTGGTCGAACGTGAGCGTCAGTTCGGTGACCTTGCGGACCGCGAGTTCGCCGTCCACCACCCACGGCTTGTCGATGATGCGTCCCACCCCGAGGATGGCCACCTCGGGGTGGTTGATGATGGCCGCGGATCCGTCCACCCCGAAGACACCGTAGTTGTTGAGGGTGAAGGTGCCGCTGCCCAGTTGCTCCGGCGTCGCTTTGCCTTCGCGGACGACGGCGGTGAGCCGACTAATCTCCGCGCCCAGTTCGCGGGCGCTGAGTTTGTCCGCGTTGCGTATCGAGGGGACCATCAGTCCGCGGTCCGTCTGGGCCGCGAAGCCCAGGTTGATGCCGGCGAAGCCAACGATCTCCTGGGAGCCGTCGGCAGCAGTTTCGATGCGGGTGTTCAGGTCCGGGAATCGTTTTAACCCGGCCGTGACAAAACGCGCGATGAACGCCAGGAGTCCCGGCGTAGTGTGCGGATCGGACTTCTTGAGGCCTGCCCGGAGTTCCACCAGCGCCGTGGCATCAACGTCAACCCAGACCGTGGCCTCAGGGATCTCCGCACGGCTGCGGGACATGTTGGCGGCCACGGCTTTCCGGACACCCTTGACGGGCGTCCGGGAGGAAATGCCAAGACCTGTGCGGGAATCGGCATCCCCCTGGGTTTCGCTCACCACGCGCTCCGGCTCAACCACCGGGCGCGCCTCAACCCCCGCAGGGCTGATGACCGCTTCAACGTCCCTACGCATGATGAGCCCACTGTCCCCGGATCCGTGAATGTTGCCCAGGTCCACGCCGTGTTCCCTGGCCATGCGCCGGACGAGCGGAGAAATGACGGCGCCGAGTTTGCCAGGGACCCTTGTGCGGAGCAGCAGCAGGTCATCGGCCACCTTCTGGGCGTCAGGCTCAACCGCCGCCCGGGGAGCCCTGGTCCGCCGGGCAGTGCCACCGCCGCCGGGAGTCCCGTAGCCGATCAGCACATTTCCGGACCCGGCCTTTTCCTCCTCGCGGTACGTCTCAGCGGCGGTCGACGCGGATGATGCCGCCCGGGGAGTGGCATCGGGCCTGTCTGAGCCGGACGGCATGCTGCTTGCAGCAATGCCGTCCGGCGAAGGGGCGGGGGCGGCATCATCTGCGGCGGAACCACCCCCCACGGGCGCCACGGAAATTAGCGGCTTGCCGACATCCAGCGTCTGGCCGGGCTCGCCGTGGAGCACCGTCACCGTGCCGGCGTACGGGGACGGGACTTCCACCATGGACTTGGCTGTCTCCACTTCGGCGATGGGCTGATCCA
>NZ_JASBRB010000054.1 GCF_029960665.1 Pseudarthrobacter sp. AL07 | reverse complement strand
CATGCAGCAGCTGGGTGGTGAGCGGCGTGCACTGGATGCCCACCTTGTGCCTGGCCGGATCGTAGCCGCTGTGCCAGTCACCCCTGAAAATAGTCATGGTCTCCACCGGCTCAACCCCCCGGGCCATGACCGCCACAGCGTCCCGGTAGGTGGGGAACAGCCAATCGCCGTCGGCGAGGCACAGTGCGGCTGCCACCTGGCAGGCTTCCTGGCCATGGCTGGACGGGTACACGGCCATGCGGCCCTGGCGGACCAGCGCCGAGTTCTGGTCGTTGACGCGGCGGCCGACGACGAGCTGCTCGTAGGCAGCCAGCAGTTCCTCATCGCCGGGCAACGGGTACTCGTGGCCGGGTTCGGTGCCCTGCTCACCTTCTGCCAGGAGCCGTCCGTCCGGGTCCACCATCTGGATCTGGTGCCGGGCGGGCAGCATGTAGTCCTCCACTGTGATGCCGAACTTGCGCACCGCTTCCGATACGGCATCTTCAGCCGGCAAACGCTGGGCCTGGTCCTGCGCAGGGAGGTCCGCGGAGATCGTCATTGGTCCGTCCTTCTGTAGCCACTAGTCGGTTCCAGTATGGCCCTCGAGGAAGTTTCGTATCCAGCACTTGCCGAATCGTGGAAGGTTCCGCAGGATGGACCTATTTTTGAAGACAAATTGGAATGTGATCCGGATTACGAGCGGGAGCGGTGGACGAATTGGCAGGAAGCGGCTAGAACTCCCCTTTCCCACAATCATTAGCAATGGCATAGACTGTGGAGGTCGTTAGGAGACGTCATCGCTGTCAAGGACCGCCGCACCAGAATGAAGCTTGGCCACGGAGCCGGCACCCTCAATGCATGGATCAGCTCTGCCCGTCCCTCGTTTTCTGAACAGGACCTGGTCTCAGCCCTGGAAGACATGACCCGCAGCACCACGGCAGCCGACCTGCCTGCACGCGACCGGGACTTCTGGGACAAGAACTCGGGAATCGCAGCCGACCATGCCGCCGTCGCTATCGCCTCCGCGGCGAACGCCGCCGCCCGGCTCGTTCTTGACGCTTCTGCCCTCACGGCCGCCGAGGTCGCCGAGCACATGCGCATGTCCGCGTCCACCATCCGACACTACAAATCGGCACGGAAGCTCTACTCGTACCTGGTCAACGGCAAGTTAGCCTTCCCGCAATGGCAGTTTAACGATACGGGTGACAAGTCGATCCCCTCCTTGGAGGACGTTCTTGGTGCGTTGCCCGACGACCTGCACCCGCAGGCGGTGGCCGGGTTCTTCCTAACGCCCCAACCCGACCTGGTCCTGAACGGAATGCACGTCTCGGCCAAGTCATGGCTGGAGGCCGGCGGCAGCAAGAAGGTCGTCGTCGACCTTGCCGAGGGACTGGCGGCCGGCTACTGATGCCGGACCAGTACCCGCCGGACACGGCTACCCTGCGGGCTCTGGGGTACGAAGCAAAGACGATACCGGCTGGCACCGTGCTGTGGCGGATCCACTTCACCGCCTCGTGGCATGTGGTGCCGTGGAACCGCCTGCGCACCTGGGGGCCCGTGCCGGGCTCACGCTGGGAACCTCACCCGCTGCCGCCAGGTGATGCCGCGCCGTTGGGTGCCGCCTACCTCGGTGAGGACGTGCTGACGTGCTTGGCGGAGGTATTCCAGCTGACCCGTTTCGTCGACGTCGACCGCGACGACCCTTACGTCACTGCGTTTAGTACCACGCGTGACCTGGTACTGGCCGACCTCACGGGAGACTGGCTGCTGCCGGCCGGCGGTTCGGCGCAGATCGCTTTCGGCGAGAAGGAGCGAACCCGAGCCTGGGCCCGTGCCATCCATGAGACGTGGCCGGACCTTGATGGCGTGTACTCCCTCTCGGCCATGGCCCTGAGCCGCAAGGTGGTGACACTGTGGACCGAGGACGCCATACCGGCCGCCCCAGAGTTCTCCTCACCCCTGAACGCGCCGGGCATCGTCTCCGATGTGATGGCAGCTGCTGCGAAGATCCGTTACACCAGCAACATCGTCCTCTGAACACGCCCACCACCGCTAACCGTCCCTGAGGGAAGTTTCGTATCCAGCACTTCGCCGAATCGTGGAAGGTACCGCCGGTTGCACCTACTCTGGAAGACGAATTGAAATGTGATCCGGACAACGAGCGGGAACGGTGGACGAATTGGCACGACTTGAAGGCGAGCCCGGCGAGGTACCGCTGGACGACGTCGATCGCAGGATCATCGCCGAGCTCACCCGGGACGGGCGGATGTCCGTAACGCAGGTGGCCGAGAACGTCCACATTTCCCGCGCCCACGCGTACACCCGCATCGCCAGGCTGACCGGCGAAGGCGTGCTGACAAAATTCACGGCCCTGGTGGACCCCATCAAGGCCGGACTGAAGTCCTCCGCCTACGTGACGCTCAAGGTGAGCCAGCACTCGTGGCGCGAACTGCGCGAGGAGCTCAAGGCCATTCCGGAGGTTCATCACATCGCCCTCGTGGGAGGCGATTTTGACGTGATCCTGCTGGTGCGCGCCATCGACAACACCGACCTGCGGCGGGTGATCTTCGACCAGCTTCAGGCCATGCCGGGCGTCCAGGACACGCAGACTTTCCTGGTGTTCGAGGATGTGGATACGCGCTGATAGCGGCCAACGGGCATGGCCGGGCCGGCAGAACGCGGCCCATCCGATCCCGCCACGCGAAGCCGCACCCACACCTGTACACCGAATTGAGAAAACATTTATTCTTTAAAAGTCTCGACTAGATGAATTCATCGGCGTAACTTTGCATCTGGAACAAGCGTCCGTGATCTGTATCACACCAGTGGGGCTCGGATTAGAGCAGGACTGGTGGGGCAGACTGAAAGGAGAAAGCCATGATTCTTAGGGAAATTTCGTTCGACCGGTTTATGTTCACCTGCACTGGTTGCGACCATGCCTGGGGTGCCGACTATGACGTCCAGCATGTTGAGGACGGCCACGGACACGAACGGGACTACTTCTTTCGCAACGGACTGCACTGCACCGATCCCACCGGTCTCGGCGAAACGACGTGTCCCCACTGCGGCCGGACCGCGGTCATTGCCCACCACAGCGCCCGGCAGCCCGGTCCCCCTGCCACGGACGAGGACCCTGAGGTGCCGGTCGAAACACGCGCCCCGGCTCCGGAGCTGCCGGCGGACATACCCGCCCCTGCCCGTAGCATCGATTGGGATACGGCGCCGCTGCTCTCAGGCACTCGGTAGGCCCTACCGGCTAGGGACACGGCTCCGACCGCGGCGAACACAGAGCCCCTGCTTCGCGTTGCCTTACCATGTCCCGGCCGGCTCCAGTTCCCGGGCGGGCTCCGGGGCGGGACGGACGACGTCGGGTTCCAGCCTTTTGGAGGCCCACTGGCGGATGGGGCATTCCACGAAGCGGAACGACAGGTAGGCCATCAGCACGGTCAGCGCCGCAGCCGCCGAAACGCGGAGCCAGAGTGACGGGACCAGCGGTATCAGCAGGAGATAGACGGGCAGGTGCCAGAGGTAGGCGGCGTAGGACAGGTCGCGGCCGGGGTTGGCCAGCCAGGGGTGGCTCAGGACCCTTGAGGCCAGGCCGGCTGGCCGGAGGACGAGCGATCCGATCACCAGCCCGGCCAGGAGCGCCAACACCGCAGGGCCGAAGGTCCAGAAGACATCAAACCAGGGGCCGGGCTTGTCCGGCTCTTTGAAGGTGAACACGGCGACCACCAGGGCGAGCCCCGCTGCGGGACCGCCCCAGCGTGCACCGGCCTGCAGGGAGTCATGGACCCTGGAGCCCGGCCGGACCGACGCAAACACCAGGGCCATGGTGCAGCCAAGCAGCAGCTGGTCGGCCCTGGTGTCCGGTCCGTTGTAGAGCCGGGCCAGCGGCGCCCCGCCGGATACCAGGAGGAACCGTTCAACCAGGAACCCGGCCGCCAGGACGGCGGTGATCCAGGCAACGGTGCGGACCTTCCAGAACCGCAGCATCAGCAGCAGGAGCACCGGCCAGACCAGATAGAACTGCTCCTCGACGGCGAGCGTCCAGGTGGGGCTCAGCGCGTTGCCACCGGTGGAGGAACCGAAGGCTCCGTAGTTGGTCAGGTTCATCACGTAGGCCGACGCCGGGATGGCATTTGCGCCCTGGCCGCCCCACCCTGAGGCTGGGAACACTAGGCCGCCGATAACCACCACGGCGCAGACGGCCAGCAGTGCCGGCCAGAGCCGGGCCAGCCTCTTGGCGTAGAAAACCCCCAGGCGCAGCCGGCCCGTGGCCCGGTACTCCTTCAGGATCAGGAGGGTGATCACGAAGCCACTGAGCGCGAAGAAGACGTCCACGCCGATGGACCCGCCGGGGGCGAACCCGGTGACGGTGTGGAAGAGGAAGACTCCCGCCACCGCGACGGTGCGCAGCCCATCAAGTGCATGCTGCCGCCCGGACAGCAGCCCGGATGCGGGCGCCGCCGGGCTTGCCGATTCTGCCGAGGTATCCTGGGTTAACAAAAAATTCACTAAGCAAGCATATATAACGTTTTGATAACCCCGCTGGGTGGAGGCTGGGCGCCAGCTGGATGCGGTGGATCTTCAAACCGGCGCCCGGCAGCAACTAAATATCAGCCAGCACGGATCCCGGGTTCTCAATTGCGTCAGCGACCAACCTCAGGAACCCGGCTGCTGTGCCGCCGTCGCACACGCGGTGATCGAACGTGAGCGTCAGTTCGGTGACCTTGCGGACCGCGAGCTCCCCGTCCACCACCCACGGCTTGTCCATGATGCGTCCCACCCCGAGGATCGCCACCTCGGGGTGGTTGATGATGGCTGCGGATCCGTCCACCCCAAAAACACCGTAGTTGTTCAGCGTGAAGGTGCCGCTGCCCAGTTGCTCCGGCGTCGCTTTGCCCTCGCGTACGACGGCGGTGAGCCGGCGGATCTCCGCGTCCAGTTCGCGGGCACTGAGTCTGTCCGCGTTGCGTATCGAGGGGACCATCAGTCCGCGGTCCGTCTGGGCCGCGAAGCCCAGGTTGATGCCGGCGAAGCCAACGATCTCCTGGGAGCCGTCGGCAGCAGTTTCGATACGGGTGTTCAGGTCCGGGAATCGTTTTAACCCAGCGGTGACAAAACGCGCGATGAACGCGAGGATCCCGGGCGTATGGTGCGGATCAGACTTTTTGAGGCCTACCCGGAGTTCCACCAGTGCCGTGGCATCCACGTCCACCCAGACGGTGGCCTCAGGGATCTCCGCACGGCTGCGGGACATGTTTGTGGCAACGGCTTTCCGGACACCCTTGACGGGTGTCCGGGAGGAAATGTCCAGACCTGTGCGGGTGTCGACGCCACCGGTGGTTGCGCCTGCCGAAACCGATTCCGGTGATCGAGCCTCGATGATTGCGCTTGGGGCCACGACCGCAGGGTTCCCTGGCCGAGCTTGCGAGGTTAGGGGGCGGTTGGGGAGGATCACGGCCTCCACGTCCTTACGCATGATCAGCCCGCTGTCACCCGAGCCGTGAATTTCGCCGAGATCCACACCGTGCTCCCGGGCCATGCGCCGGACGAGCGGTGAAATGACGGCGCCTAGTTTCCCGGGGACCCTCGTGCGGAGCAGCAGCAGGTCATCGGCCGCCGTCTGGGCGTCAGGCTCAACCACCGAATGGTCGTTGGTTGAGCTTGCCGAAACCACTGTTCGGGGAGCCCTGGTTCGCCGGGCAGCGCCGCCGCCGCCGGGAGTCCCGTAACCGATCAGCACATTTCCGGACCCGGCCTTCTCTTCTTCGCGGTAGGTATCCGCTGCGCCGGTTTCGGCAGGCTCCACCACCGAGGCCTCGGTCTCGACAGGCTCGATCACCGGCGTCGGCGCACCAATCGGAAGCACGGAAATCAGCGGCTTGCCTACGTCCAGCGTCTGGCCCGGCTCGCCGTGGAGCACCGTCACAGTGCCGGCGTACGGAGACGGGACTTCCACCATGGACTTGGCTGTCTCCACTTCGGCGATGGGCTGATCCA
>NZ_JASBRB010000053.1 GCF_029960665.1 Pseudarthrobacter sp. AL07 | reverse complement strand
GCGCCGTGCCATCCTGATGGGTACCACCGTGGGCTATGTTTCGGTGGTCTGTGTCTATGTGTGGGGCGATGTGGTGTTTGCCTTCCTGGTGAATTCCTATGGCGCCGTGGCGCTTTTCGTGTACTTGGCGATCGCCCTGTCACAGGTGGTGCTGCGCAAGAGACTGGACCGTGAGGACCCGGCAGCGCTGAAGCTTAAGATGTGGCTTTTCCCGTGGCTGAGTTACGCGACGATCGCGCTTATGCTTTCCGTGATCGCCGCCATGGCGCTGCTGCCCAGCACCCAAACCCAGTTCGTGATGAGTGGTGTGACGCTCGTTGTCATTCTCCTTAGCTATGAGCTGCGTCGGCGCTACGGCCGTAAGCCGGGGGAAGAGGCTGGCAACGACGCCGCGGACCTTCCGGCGGATCCGTCCTTGGATCCTTCGGCTGAAGGGCTCGAGGAGGAGTCCGACATGCAGCCGGTAGCGGCCCGCCCCTGATCTTCGGGCTGGATGTTCGTCCGGTCCGTAAAGCCCGCCGCGGGGGAGTGCCAATGGTGGTATGTCTCCGCGGCGGGCTTTTGTAGCGTTAGCGGCGCCCGGCCAGCATGGCCAGGACCTGGCCGACGACGGCGGCGCTGCTTCCGCGCGATAGATCCAAGGCGATGTTCCTGCGGTAGTACGGCGAGAGGTCCAGCCCTACGCCCAGCCCGTAAATTTCAGCGTTGCCGGCGGCTTCGTGCGCCGCGACGACGTCCTGCAGGTGCTGTTCCAGGTAGTGGCCGTCGTTGGCCAGTGCGGTGGCGCCGTCTGTTGGGCTGCCATCGGAAACCACCAGCAGGATCTTGCGTTCATGGCCGTTGCCTTGGGAGTTGCTGTCCCCGGAACTGCTGTTGAGCCGCGCGCACGCCCAGTCAACGGCCTCGCCGTCGACTCCTTCGCGGAACAAATCCTTTTTCATCAGCGCGGCAATCGCCGGGCGGGCCCGCCGCCACGGGGTGTTGGCATCTTTGAAGATGAGGTGACGCACCTCGTTGAGCCGTCCCGGATGCGGGGGTTTGCCGGCACGGACCCAGTCTTTCCCGGCGCGGCCGCCGTTCCACGCTGCAGTGGTGAAACCCAGCACTTCGCAGCGCGCCCCCGCCAGTTCCAGGGCGCGCGCGTAGACGTCCACCAGGGCGGCCACGGCCGCACTGTGTTCCTTCATGGAGCCGGAGCAGTCCACCAGGAACGTCACCGTGGCGTCGCTCCGGGGCTCGTTCCGCTCCGTCCGGAAGACGCGGCGGTCCCCGGATGAAGTAACCAGCCGGGCGAGCCTGCTGCCGTCAAGGCGTCCTTCGAGGGCGTCACCGTCCCAACCGTCGTGGATGGCTGTGGACAGCACCGCGCCCAGGGCACGGCCCAACCTGGGAACGTTGATGCTTTGCCTGGCAATGTCGTCGTCCAGCTGCTGCCGGTAGCCGGGCAGCAATTCGGCGCGGACCAGATCTGTGGCCTGGAACTCGCGGTCGTATGCGGCGGTGAAGCGCCGGTATCCGCCTTCGCCGGCTTGAAGCGCATCGCTGCGCCCATACCGGGCGGTGGGGAGGACGTCGTCGCTGGTGTCTTGGTCGAAGAGCAGCTGGAACTGCGGCGTCCTGCTCCCGGAACGGGAGGGCCGCGCTTCCCGGGCTTCGAGGTACTCGCTGATGGCGGCGACAGTCTCCGCGATGGCGAGGGCATGGTGGGCGAACCGCGGCTGGGAGAACCGCTCCCGCCGCAGGGCGGCCAGGTGCGTGCCGACGTGCGGGGCAAGCTCGGCCCGGGTGGATTCAATCCGGTCTTCGAAGTCCGGGGATATCGGCTCGGTGGTGATCCTCGCCCGGCAGACCTGGGCTACGGTGAAGAGGATGATTCCCAGGTCCGTCTCCGCGAGGGTGGATGCCTCGAACTCCCGGGACCACTGCTGGAAGCGGCGGTTCAGGTTCGCCTGGACCCCCGGCATGGCAGGATCGCTCAGCGATTCGGTACGGAATTGTTCAAGCATCTCGAACACCAGCATGCGTGCAGGTGTTGCGGGGCAGAGCTTCTCGTGCAGGGCGGCGTCGCTGTGCTGCAGGCGCAGCGCCATGCCGTCAGCGGCGCCCCGGAAGGCTTCAAGCTCGGTGCTGTCCGTGCCCGGGTGAAGATGCGGCGCCGGCATGGGTACCGGGGCGCTCTCCCGGTACAGTGCAGGGCCGCGAAAGTGCAGCCCGCTCTGCCCGCTGAGCGCACGCATTGCCGCGGCGCAGAGTTCGGTGGTCTGCTTGCGGCGGCGCAGCGAGGCGGCTGCGAGCTCTCGCGTGGCGGCCTCCGCCCGCTCGTTCTCCGCCTGCTCCGTCTGTTCCGCAAGGGAGGCCATGGTGAGGCCTACCCGGCCGCGGCGGCGAAGGCGGCAGCGGGGTGGGGTGCGGCGGGCAGGTAGCCGGATGTCCGCGGCACTTCCAGCTCGCGGTCGAAGCAGCGCTGGAAGTACTCGCCGATGAGCGGCTGCTCGGCCTCATCGCACTTGTTCACAAAGGACAATTGGAAGGCCTTGCCGGCATCGCCGAAGATCCCGATGTTCTCCGCCCAGGTGATGACGGTGCGCGGGGACATCAGGGTGGACAGATCGCCTACCCGGAAACCGTCCCGCGTCAGCTTGGCCACGGCCACCATGGACGCCACCAGTTTCCGGCCAGCTGCGTCGTCCAGCTCAGGGACCCGTGCCAGTACTATCCCGATCTCGTCCTCTGCCGGGGGATGGTTCAGGGCAGCAACGATGTTCCAGCGGTCAATCTGGGCATGGTTGAGGCGCTGGACGCCGTGGTACATGCCGTTCAGGTTACCCAGTCCCACGGTGTTTGCCGTGGCGAAGAGCCGGAACCCGGGGTGCACGTCAAGGACCCGGTTCTGGTCCAGCAGCGTCAGCTTGCCGTCGCGTTCCAGGAGCCGCTGGATCACGAACATGACATCCGGACGGCCGGCGTCGTACTCATCCAGGATCAGGGCCACCGGACGTTGAATGGCCCAGGGGACGATGCCCTCCTGGAACTCGGTGATCTGCTTGCCGTCCTTCAGGACCACGGTATCGCGGCCCACCAAGTCAAGCCTGCTGATATGACCGTCCAGGTTCACCCGCACGCAGGGCCAGTTCAGCCGCGCGGCCACCTGCTCGATGTGCGTGGACTTGCCTGTGCCGTGCAGGCCCTGGAGCAGCATTCGCCGGTTCCGGGTGAAGGCGGCCAGGATGGCCAGGGTGACGTCGTGGTTGAAACGGTAGGCAGGGTCCACCTCGGGGACGTGCTCGTCGGCTTCCCGGAAGGCAGCCACCTTGAGGTCTGTGTCGAGATTGAACACCTCGCGCACTGACACCATTTTGTCGGGCATCAGTCGGGTCAGCTGGTCCACAGTTCCTCCTCCGCCCCGGCAGGGACAGCCGCGGTGGCACCGCTGTCAACAGTTTCTTCCGCAGGGCCGGACTCGGCTTCGATGAGGCTGAGCGCTGCCGCGGCGCGTTGCAGGGCCGGGAGCAGCTTCAGCCCCTTCTCGGGCGTGAGCCGCATGACCGGGGCCTGGACGGCGACGCAGAGGTTGGATACGGCATTGGCGGTGGGGACCAGCACGGCCACGCAGACCATGCCGGGCAGGAATTCCTCGTCGTCGATCGCGTAGCCGTCCCGGCGGACGCGCCCGAGTTCCTCCTCGATCAACTCGGGGTCCGTCACGGTCTTGTTCGTGTAGCGTTCCAGCGGCGCGGCGGCAATGAGGCGCTTGCGCTGTGCCGGGCTGAGCTGGGAGAGGATCATCTTCCCGCTGGCCGAGCAGTGCACCGGCACCCGGGAGCCGGGCTGGAGCGTGATACGCAGGGGTTCGGAGGTTTCGATGCGGTCCAGATAGACCACTTCGCTGCCGGACACCGCCGTCACGTTGCAGCTCTCGCCCAGTTCCTCCACCAGGTTGCGCAGCACAGCGTGCCGTGCGCCGTGGTGTATGTCGTTGATCAGCAGGTTTTCCGCCATCCGCCGCAGCCGGACGCCGGTGCCATAGTGCCGGCCGTTATTTTCCCGGACCAGGAGGCCTGAACCTTCCAGCTGCTGCAGCATGCGGTGCAGTGTGGGCTTGGGCGTTCCCGTTTCCTCCACCAGGCCCTGGAGGGTGAAGAGCTGGTCCTTGGTAGCAATCAGTTCCAGGAGGGAGAACAGCCGCATGGTGGGCGTGTCCCCGGCCAGCTCCGTCGGCGCCTGCAGCACCGGCTCCATGAGCCTGTGAATCTCAGCCATCTTGTGTCCTTCGCGTGGTCAGTTCGCACCGTATTTGGCATCTACTTCAAGAATATCGTACGTCTTGTTCCGAATATTTGAAATAGTCATTGACGTTGTTGTTCTTTTGCCCTAATCTCAGGATCAGCGCTAAAACAGGAACGGATCGTTCCACTTTCTATATCTCTAATGTATCCAGGGGTGTTCCTGGAGGAGGAGCAGTCATCATGAGCCAAGAGACCGTTGAACTCTCATCCGTTGCCGGTGACGGCGCGGCAGCAGCGCCGGTTGCGGAATCGTCCGCTCTGCAGGGCAATGGTGCCCGGGGCGGGGCGGGGCCTGCACGCGAAGTCGCCAAGGGCGTGCAGAAAATGACACCGTCGGAGGCCTTCGTGGAGACCATGGTCGCCAACGACGTCACCGACATTTTCGGCATCATGGGTTCAGCCTTCATGGACGCCATGGACATCTTCGCCCCCGCAGGCATCCGCCTGGTTCCCGTGGTCCACGAGCAGGGCGCAGCCCACATGGCTGACGGCTATGCCCGTGCCAGCGGCCGCCACGGCGTTGTCATCGGCCAGAACGGCCCGGGCATCAGCAACTGCGTCACCGGCATCGCCGCGGCATTCTGGGCGCACAGCCCCGTGGTCATCGTGACGCCGGAAGCCGGCACCACGGGCATCGGCCTCGGCGGCTTCCAGGAGGCCAAACAGCTGCCCATGTTCCAGGAATTCACCAAATACCAGGGCCACGTGACCCACCCGGCCCGCATGGCCGAATTCACCGGCCGCTGCTTCGACCGCGCCATGTCTGAAAACGGACCCACCCAGCTGAACATCCCGCGTGACTACTTCTACGGCGAGATCACAACCGAGATCCCGCAGCCGCGCCGCGTGGACCGCGGCGCCGGCGGCACCAAGAGCCTGGACGAGGCAGCGGCCCTGCTCGCCACGGCCAAGTTCCCCGTGATCGTCTCCGGCGGCGGCGTGGTCATGGCCGACGGCGTGGAGGAATGCAAGGCCCTGGCCGAACGCCTGGGCGCCCCGGTGGTCAACAGCTACCAGCACAACGACTCTTTCCCTGCCAGCCACCCCCTCTGGGCCGGACCGCTGGGCTACCAGGGATCCAAGGCGGGAATGAAGCTCATCTCCCAGGCCGACGTCGTGATCGCCCTCGGCACCCGCCTGGGCCCGTTCGGCACCCTGCCGCAGTACGGCCAGGCGTACTGGCCCTCCGAAGCGAAAATCATCCAGATCGACGCCGACCACACCATGCTGGGCCTGGTCAAGAAGATCAGCGTCGGCATCTGCGGAGACGCGAAGGCCGTGGCGCTTGAACTGAGCAAACGCCTGGACCAGCTCACCCTGGCCTGCGACGCGACCAAAGCCGAGCGCGCCGCCACGATCAAGGCCGAGAAGGAAAGCTGGGAAGAAGAACTCACCGCGTGGACCCACGAAAAAGATGAGTACAGCCTGGACATGCTCGAAGAGCACAAAAACGAGGAAGGCAACTGGCTCTCCCCGCGCCAGGTCCTCCGCGAGCTCGAGAACGCCATGCCGGAGAACGTCATGATCTCCACCGACATCGGCAATATCAACTCCGTGGCCCACAGCTACCTGCGCTTCGAGAAGCCCCGCAGCTTCTTCGCCCCGATGAGCTTCGGCAACTGCGGCTACGCGCTGCCGACCATGATCGGTGCCAAGGCCGCGGCCATGGACCGCCCTGCCGTGGCCTACGCCGGTGACGGCGCCTGGGCCATGAGCATGGGTGAGGTCCTCACCGCCGTCCGACACGACATCCCCGTCACGGCCATCGTCTTCCGCAACCGCCAGTGGGGTGCGGAGAAGAAGAACCAGGTGGAGTTCTACAACCGCCGCTTCATAGCCGGCGAGCTCGACAACGGTGAAAGCTTCGCTGCCATGGCCCAGACCATGGGAGCCGAAGGCATTGTGGTCGACCAGCTCGAGGAGGTCGGCCCCGCCCTCCAGCGCGCACTCGCCGCCCAGATGGAAGAAGGCAAGACCACGGTCATCGAGATTATGTGCACCCGCGAACTGGGAGACCCCTTCCGCCGCGATGCCCTCGCCAAGCCGGTCCGCACCCTCGAAAAGTACAAGGACTACGTCTAAATTCTGATCTCGATGGTCGTTTTGCCCCTGTGGAGGTCTCCTTTGGAGGCCTCCACAGGC
>NZ_JASBRB010000052.1 GCF_029960665.1 Pseudarthrobacter sp. AL07 | reverse complement strand
CGGCCTCGGAAGTCACGCGCGCCAACCCCGGCTACACCCTGCATTCGGAAGAGCCAGATAAGCCGATCAGCCGCCGGTACCTGACCCAGGATGACCGGATCGAAATCGCCGATGGTCTCGCCGCCGGCGAGTCGGTGAAATCGATCACCGCCCGGATCGGGAAAAGCTATCAGAGCGTCTACCGGGAGATCTGGCGCAACAGTAAACCCGACGGCCGGTACCAGCCGTGGTTCGCGCATGGCCAGGCTCATCAACGTCGGCTGCGCCGAGCATGTCTTCTACATCCCGGAAACCCCCGTGCTGCTGGCTCCGCTGCTCACCACGGTTGCGCTGCAGATCTTCGCCCTGGCCCTCGCCTCGGCCAAGGGTAACGACGTGGACCAGCCGCGCAACCTCGCCAAGAGCGTCACCGTAGAGTAACCGCACGGCCCCGGACCGCACTCCAGTTGTGTTGTTGGTGTTCCTCGCTGGCAACCGAATCGAATCGGTTCCCATCCGAGCGTGTTCACGGCGGCTGTTCCTAGCGGATTCGGGACTGTGGCCAGGCTGTGGCAAGACCTGTCCACTACCTGAGTAGGCAGGAGCCCCGGTGATTGAAAAACAGGTATTGGGTACTCGTGGCTGGGCATGTGGCGTGAATTAGGTTCGGCGCATGGGCAAAATGCGAGATGAACGTAGAGCCGGAAACCTCATTGTCGGCGGACCGTAATGGACAGCAGAACTAGGCCACAGGCGGGGTTATTTGGTGTTAAGAACGGTGTTGCATGGGTTGCTGACGATGTTTTCGTGACCCGATCGGCTGGGTACGTGCTGGTGGAAAGATGGGTAGGGCAGCGGCTCGTGTCCATCCTTGTCCGGCGAGACGGGGTCGGAATTATGCGAACAATCTGGGCGAAACTGAACGACGTTGCCATTGACGCGGAATGGCCATCTGCTTCCACCCCCAGGTTCCTTCCGAGGGGTATGTAGCGGGTCATTCCCCGAGCCAAGCGACTGTCTCCTAGGCGCCCCATCAGCCAGACGGCTGTGACTGTCAACAAACCCCTGCCGCGCCGACGAAGCAGATTGGCTTGCCAAGTGGTCGGGACGCTATCACCGATGGCGCCCTGCGGGCTGTTGAAATCGGAATCGCCTAACAAGTATCAGCCCCGCCAGCGTCCCAGGGACCCAGCTGCTTACGGGCATTCCGGGCGGGCCGCTGCGCGTTCGAAACACGAGACGGCCGCCGTCTGCGGCCCGCCGCCGTTCTCTTGGTATCGGGCCATGCGATTGGTTATCTCTCCGACGGGCCGCGTTGGCAGGACTTGGCCGCATCGCACCCAGCTGGCGCCCAGCCTTCAGTCAGCGGAGCATATGGTCACCTCCCTATGCTTGATGAGTGAATTTTCAGCCGAGTACGACCTTGACGGAACGCCCGGCGGCGCCCGAAACCGGGCTCATGTCCGGGCGGAAACACGCCCTCGATGGGCTTCGCACCATAGCGGTAGCCGGCGTCTTTCTCTTTCATACCGTGACGGAGCTCGCCCCCGGCGGGTCCATCGGCGTGGATGTCTTCTTCGCGCTCAGTGGCTTTGTGATCACACTGCTGATCCTGAAGGAATACCGGGCCACGGGCCGGCTGCGCCTCGGCATCTTCTACGCCAAGCGCCTCGCCCGGCTCTGGCCGGCGCTGCTGGCCGTCTGCGCCGTGGTGGTTGTCGGCGGCCTGGTCTTCCCCACTTCAGGGTGGGGCGGCCAGGGCGCCAATGCCATCCCGGCGTCGGCCTATGTGATGAACCTGACCAACTACGGGGCCTTCGGTTCCTCTACCGGGGGCAACGCTCTGAGCCCCACCTGGACGCTCGCCGTCGAGGAACAGTTCTACCTGGTCTGGCCGGTGCTCCTCCTGGTGATGCTGCGGTTCTGGAAGCTCCGCACCGTAGCCTGGATAACCGCCGTCCTGGCGGCCGGGTTCTTGGTTGAACGATTCCTCCTGGTAACCGGCGGGGCGCCGCTGGCCCGGCTCTACAACGGACCGGACACCAGGGCCGACCAGCTGCTGCTTGGCTGCACCATGGCCCTGGTATTTGCGTCGGTCAGACCAGGCTCCAGAGTCCATGCCTCCCTGCAGGCCGGTGCACGCTGGGGCGGTCCCGCAGCAGGGTTCGCCCTGGTGGTCGCCGTGTTTACGTTCAAAGAGCCGGACAAGCCCGGCCCGTGGTTTGATGTCTTCTGGACCGTCGGTCCCACCGCCCTGGCGCTCCTGGCCGGGTTGGTGATCGGATCGCTCGTCCTCCGGCCGGCCGGCCTGGCCTCCGGGGTCCTGAGCCACCCCTGGCTGGCCAACCCCGGCCGCGACTTGTCCTACGCCGCCTACCTCTGGCACCTGCCCGTCTATCTCCTGCTGATACCCTTGGTCCCGTCACTCTGGGTGCGCGTCCCCGTGGCCGCAGCGCTGACCGTGGCGATGGCCTACCTCTCGTTCCGCTTCGTGGAACGGCCCATCCGCCAGTGGGCCTCCAGAAGGCTGGATCCCGCCGTCGTCCGTCCCGCCCCGGAACCCGCCCGGGAGCTGGAGCCGGCCGGACGCACATAGGCGTTCCGCCGCGACGACGCCGGTAAGATGTGCCGGTGACGAGAAACGGCGGAGACCCAGCGTGACCAAGCAGGAATGGATCAAGTACGGTGCGCTCTTTCTGCTGGCCGTCGTTGCTTTTGGGGTAGCAGGAATCGCCCTGACCAATCCCCGCGGCCCAGGCGAAGCCGTAAGCCCATTGGCGGCAAGCTCTCCGGTGGCCACGCCGACTACTACGGCAACCTCGGCACCCACAGCCACTGCAACGACCCAACGGCTGAAATTTGAGCTGCCCGCCAAGCCCGTCCTCCTTATTCTTGGCGATTCGTACACTGCCGGTGTGGGCGCGGACCAGCCAGGTCAAGGGTGGGCGTACCTTGTTGCCGGCTCGCTCGGATACCCCTCCAACATCGACGGTGTGGGCGGAACCGGGTTCGCCTGGGGCGGTGGTGCCCAGGACAACCAGGCCCGTGAGTACGAAGTACGGTTGCGGGAAATCGCCGAGGATCCGCGCTTCGTCCCCAATGTCCTCATACTGCAAGGCGGCCAGAACGACGCCCTGATCACCGGCCCTGATGAAATTCAAACCGCCACGGCGCAGACAATCGAGGCGGCCCGCAAGCTGTGGCCCGGCGTCCAGGTAATAGTTCTTGGGCCTTCGGCCCCCCAGCCGTTAGCTGAGAAACTGCAAGGTGCGAACACCGAAGTCCGCGCCGGGGCCGCAGCCGCTGGTGCTCCGTTCATCGATGCCTACGAGGCCGGCTGGTTCACGGCTGCCAACAGCCCGGGCTTCGACTTTGACGGTGCGCACCCGAACACCGCCGGCCACGCGCATCTCGCTGAGAAGTTCCTGGAGTCCTGGGCAACCCTGATTCAGTGAGCAGCCTTCTGCGGACGCCGCGATGCCTCTTGGACACCATTTACTAACGCGTATCAACGTCCTCAAACACCAGAAACGTCTGCGTGTCCTGGACGCCCGGCATGGCCTGCAGCTGGTCGAAAATCACCCGCCGCAGGTCGGTGTTGTCGATGGCGCGCACCAGCAGGATCACATCAAAATCACCTCCCACGAGGGCGATGTGATGAACCTCAGGGATCGCGCGTAGCTGCTCGCGGAGTTCACGCCAGGAGTGTTGGCTTACTTTTAGTGTCACGTAGGCAGAGGACTTCAGCCCGGCCTTGATGGGGTCCACCAAGGCTGTGAATTTGGTCAGTACGCCTTCGCCCGTCAGTCGGGCGATGCGGGTATAGGCGTGGGCCCGGGAGATGTGGACATTCTCAGCCACCTGCGTCACGGACATCCTCCCGTCCCGGGTGAGTTCGGCGATGATCCGGCGATCGACGTCGTCCAGCGGCACCTCCCCGGGCTCTCCTTCAAGTCGTGCCAATTCGCCCACCGCTCCCGCTCGTAATCCGGATCACATTTCAATTCGTCTTCCAGAGTAGGTCCATCCAGCGGAACCTTCCACGATTCGGCGAACTACTGGATACGAAACTTGCCGCGGGGCCCGTCGCCAGATCCAGATGGTGGACCCGGACGGGCCGATCCGTCCGTCCTGGTCTTCGGCGAGGACGTGGGCCGCCTGGGAGGGGATTTCCACATCACCGACGGGCTGACTGCTGAATTCGGGGAGCATGCAGGAGACTCGGCCGCTGCATTATCTTTTTGCGCCGGGCGCGGCACACGGGGGCGTAGCGCTCACTGTTCGGACAGGAGCTTCAGGTATTGCTAGCGGGCGTGCAGGGCTTCCATCGTCGAGGTAGCTTTCATGGATGCCGTTAGCAACTGCGTGTAGAGCGTCTTCCTCACTTACTCCATGTTTTCTGGCCGAAATGTGGACAGTTCGTTTCACGAAGCGTGCAAGTAGTGCCGAACCGCGTCGCGAATCAGAACGGATTTACTGATATGCCTTTCGGCAGCGCTCTGCGACAATAGATCCGCCAACTCCGGTTCCAAGCGCACGGACAGCTGCACGCCGGGACTTTGGCCCAACGACGGGCGGCCTCGCCGAGGAGCATGCAGCTTCTCGACTTCATAGCCTGCCTCAGCTTCATTTGCCCAGGCCTGAATCATCTCTTCCGTGACCGGCAGGCCGTCGATGGTTTCCCGTATTTTTGTCATACATAAATAATACGCTTCGACCCCATTGTTGGTAACCCCAAATACCGGGCGGGGGAGCGGCTCCGGCCGCGCTGCCCCCGAGCCGGTCACCGGCTTGCCGCCGGAGGTTCGACGGCGGTGGCCTGCTCCTCGCCGGAGTCGTCGCCACGATCATTCTCGCCGGCGTGCTGGCGGCAACCGCGGGCACCGTCCCCCAAGTCCACGCCGCCGCCGACTCCCAGCGCGTCGCTCACGGCCGAGCCGCCGTCCGCCGCACCGGTCAACGTGAAAGGACTCATGGCGCGAATACCGGTTGCAGCCGATAGTTAGATGACCGCGAAGGGAGACGGTAATGAGCAAACTCTTTGAAGAGCTCGGTATTGACACTGAAGACCCCCAGGTAGTCCACGCGAAGAAGGATGCCCGCACGCTGACGGACACCATTCTTCAGCTGGTAAAGCGTCGGAAGCACCTGAAAATAAAGCAGAACCAGCTAGCTAAAATTATGGGAACGTCACAGTCGACGGTCTCCGAGTTTGAACGGCTCGGAGGCAATCCGACGCTGTTCACGCTCCAGCGATACGCCCGCTCCGTGGATGCAGTGATTGTTATTCAGGTCAAAGCCCGCAACAGTCGCTACCACCAGACCGATGGGTGGACCGACTTCAAGGTGCATACCGGAGGTGCTGTCCGCCGAAGCGTTGTAGTTCCACTCGAGCCCTGGACCAAGGAACAATTGCAGGAAGGCCTTGTCAACAGTGCGTGAAGCGATCACTGCCCCGGAAGATGTGACTACGTACGACGATCTTCAAACGCTCAGCGATGACGCCAGCCTCGCCGGCCTGGTCTTCTATGAGGTCCGGTCGGTGCGGCGGGGCTCGGGCTTGGATGACTACATCGAGGATGAACGGCACGAAGCCGACGATGAAGACGAAGAAAATGGCAGGCTCAGCTTCGACGCCCAGGTCTATTTCCGGATCAGTGCAGACCAAACCCAGATCGAGGTCAGGCAGCGCGTTGACATTGTGAGCGACGAAGCCCTCTTCACCGTCGACGCTGGGATCATGTTCGATTTCCCAGGCCCCATCAGCGTTGCCGAAGCAATCCGACCTCTATTCATAGAACGGGTTGGACTCATGGCGCTGCATCCATACGTGCGCGAGTCCGTCACCGCCATGTCGAGCAAGCTCAACCTAACCCCGATCATTCTGCCCTTAATGCGAACGTTCAGCGTGGATGAACTGGATCCTGCGGATGCTGTACTCCGTATGGGCTCCGACTGACAAGGCGGAAAAATGTCGCCCCCGACCAATATGGTCGGGGGCGTTTTTCATCCCCGGGAGTTCCCTAAGAACCTGCTCGGCAATTCGTCCACCGCTCCCGCTCGTTATCCGGATCACATTTCAATTCGTCTTCCAGAGTAGGTCCATCCGGCGGAACCTTCCACGATTTGGCGAACTACTGGATACGAAACTTCCTCGAGGGCCATACTGGAACCGACTAGTGGCTACAGAAAGACGGACCAATGACGATCTCCGCGGACCACACTGCGCCGGACCAGGCCCAGCGCTTGCCGGCTGAAAACGCCGTATCGGAAGCGGTGCGGAAGTTCGGCATCACGGTGGAGGATTACATGCTGCCGGCCCGTCACCAGATCCAGATGGTGGATCCGGAGGGCCGGCTCAAAGCAGAAAGCGAGCAGGGCACAGAACCCGGCCACGAGTACCCGTTGCCCGGCGATGACGAACTTATGGCCGCCTACGAGCAGCTCGTCGTCGGCCGCCGCGTCAACGACCAGAACTCGGCCCTTGTCCGCCAGGGCCGCATGGCCGTGTACCCGTCCAGCCACGGCCAGGAAGCCTGCCAGGTGGCAGCCGCACTCTGCCTCTCCGACGGCGATTGGCTGTTCCCCACCTACCGGGACGCCGTGGCGGTCATGGCGCGGGGGGTTGATCCCGTGGAGACCATGACCATTTTCCGGGGTGACTGGCACAGCGGCTACGATCCCGCCAGGCACAAGGTGGGCATCCAGTGCACGCCGCTCACCACCCAGCTGCTGCATG
>NZ_JASBRB010000051.1 GCF_029960665.1 Pseudarthrobacter sp. AL07 | reverse complement strand
CGGTGAGGCCGTTGCCGAACGGTTCGATGGCGACGATCACGCCGTCGCGGATGCCTACTTCACGGGCAGTGATGCCGGCAGTGGTGAGGATGCGCTGGCCACGGATGACCAGGTCAAACTCGCCGGCCGCCGGGGTGGTTTCTTCAGACATGGACGTTCTCCTTGGTGTCGGTACGCGCTGCACTCACAGGCAGGTGCATGCCGATGTGCTTACCTAATTCTTCAAGCAGCGGGCCTGCTTCGGCCATACATTTTTCTACATTGTTTTCAAAATCGGTCAGGGCGTGAACTGCCCTGAACCCGGCTTCCGTGAGCTGTTCCTGGCTCAGCGTACTGCGGCCGCAGACGGCAATCACGGGAATTCCGGCGCGCGCGGCTGCGCGGGCCACGCCCACGGGGGTCTTGCCGAGCAGGCTCTGCTCGTCCAGGCTGCCTTCGCCGGTGATCACCAGATCCGCGCCGGCCAGCCGCTGCTCCAGTTCAGTGAATTCGAGTACGACGTCGATGCCCGGCCTGCGTGCCGCGGCCAGCGCCGCGATGGCAATGTAGCCGACGCCGCCGGCTGCACCTGCGCCGGGTGCGACGGCGGCATGCTCGGCGCGGACGCCGATCTCGCCGGCAAGGACCGAGACAAAGTTCGTCAGCGCCGCGTCCAGCGCGACGACGTCACTCGGCGTCGCGCCCTTCTGCGGTGCGAAGATCGAGGCGGCGCCGCTGGGCCCCAGCAGGGGATTGTCGACGTCGGATGCCAGGGTGAAGCGGGAATCCTCCAGCCGGACGTCCAGGCCGGAGAAATCGATCCGGTCCAGGCGGGCCAGGGCGGCCCCGCCGCCGGGGAGCTCGATGCCCTCGGCGTCCAGGAGCACTGCCCCGAGGCCCTGAAGAACTCCGGCGCCGCCGTCGGTGTTGGCGCTGCCGCCCACACCCAGGATGAACTTCCGGCAGCCCAGGTCAAGGGCGGCCCGGATGAGTTCGCCGGTGCCGAGGCTCGTGGCGGTGGTGGCCGTTCCGGAGTCAGGGCTGCCGCCTGCGATGACGGAGGGCAGCAGCGCGAGCCCGGAAGCTGCGGCCATTTCGATCACGGCCTCCCGGCCGCGGACCGCGAAGTCGGCCCGGACCGGCTGGCCGGTGGGGCCGGTGACGGTGGCGGTCCGGCGGGTGAAGCCGGAGCCGACGGCGGCGTCGAGGGTGCCCTCGCCTCCGTCGGCCACCGGAATGAGTGTGGTCTCGAGGTCCGCCACAACTGACTGCAGTCCCGCGCTCAGGCGGCTGGCGACGTCGGGGGCGGACAGCGAGCCCTTGAACTTGTCCGGGGCGATGACCACACGCATTCCGGTACCTCCTATCGGTTTCTGACTAGTCCAGCAGGGCGATGATCGCGGTGGGGGCGTCCTCGCCGCGGGCGGCCAACTCCTCGAACTCGTTCACGGCGTTGATCTCAACGCCCATGGAGATGTTGGTGATCTTTTCCAGGATCACTTCAACCACCACGGGAACCTTGAACTCGTCCATCAGGGCCTTGGCCTTGTCGAACGCGGCCGGCAGGTCCGCCGGGTTTTCCACGCGGATGGCCTTGCAGCCCAGGCCTTCGGCCACCTTGATGTGGTCCACGCCGTACCCGTTTGTTTCCGGGGAGTTGATGTTCTCGAACGCCAGGGACACGTTCTGTTCCATCTCGAAGCCGCGCTGCGACTGGCGGATCAGGCCCAGGTACGAGTTGTTCACCACCACGTGGATGTACGGCAGGTTGAACTGCGCGCCCACGGCCAGCTCTTCGATCATGAACTGGAAGTCGTAGTCACCGGACAGGGCAACAACGGTCTCGTCCGGCTTGCCGCGGACTACGCCGAGGGCGGCCGGGGCGGTCCAGCCCAGGGGGCCTGCCTGGCCGGCGTTGATCCACTTGCGCGGGCCGAAGACGTGCAGCATCTGTGCGCCGGCGATCTGCGAGAGGCCGATGGTGGACACATAGGTGGTGTCCTTGCCGAACGCCTTGTTCATTTCCTCGTACACGCGCTGCGGCTTGATCGGCACGTTCTCGAAGTGCGTCTTGCGCTGCAGGGAACCCTTGCGTGCGGTGCACTCGGCAACCCAGCCGGAGTAGTCCGGCAGGGACTTCGCTGCCTGGCGCTCGCGTGCCAGCTCAATCAGCCCGTCCAGCGCCGCACCGGCGTCGGACGCGATGCCCAGGTCCGGCGAGAACACACGGCCGATCTGGGTGGGCTCGATGTCGATGTGCACGAACTTGCGGCCGGCCGTGTAGGTGTCCAGGCCGCCGGTGTGGCGGTTGGCCCAGCGGTTGCCGATGCCGATCACGAAGTCGGAGGCCAGCATGGTCTCGTTGCCGTAGCGGTGGCTGGTCTGCAGGCCCACCATGCCGGCCATCAGGACGTGGTCGTCCGGGATGGTGCCCCAGCCCATCAGGGTGGGGATGACCGGAACATTCAGCAGTTCGGCCAGTTCCACCAGCTGCGCGGAGGCGCCGGCGTTGATGATGCCGCCACCGGCTACGATCAGCGGGCGCTCGGCTGCGGTCAGCATGTCCAGGGCCTTCTCCAGCTGCTTGCGGGAGGCCGTGGGCTTCTGGACCACGATGGGCTCGTAGGCGTCGATGTCGAATTCGATCTCGGCCATCTGCACGTCGAAGGGCAGGTCCAGCAGAACCGGGCCCGGACGGCCGGAGCGCATCAGCTGGAAGGCCTTCTGGAAGGCGCCCGGAACCTGGCCCGGCTCCATGATGGTCATGGACAACTTGGTGACCGGAGCGGCGATGGTCTGGATGTCCACGGCCTGGAAGTCTTCCTTGTGCAGCTTGGCCACGGGGGCCTGGCCGGTGATGCAGAGCATGGGGATGGAATCCGCCCAGGCCGCGTACAGGCCGGTGATCATGTCCGTGCCGGCAGGGCCCGAGGTGCCGATACAGATGCCGATGTTGCCGTCCTGGGCCCGGGAGTACCCGTCGGCCATGTGGCTGGCGCCCTCAACGTGGCGGGCCAGCGTGTGGCGGACACCGCCGTTCTTCCGCATGGCGGAGTAGAACGGGTTGATTGCCGCGCCTGGCAGGCCGAAGGCCTCGATGGCGCCTTCCTTTACCAGGATCGCGACGGCAGCGTCAACAGTGCGCATCTTCGTCATTGTGTACTCCTTGAAAGTCTGTGTTCTTCGGTGGCTGAGCTTGGTGAAGCCCGATTTTGGGTGTGCTTAAGGAAGTTTTTGTCCAGATAACGCCGCGTGGAAGGGGAATTGAGGGCGTTATCTGGACAAAAACTATCGGTTGGTCGCTAGGCCTACTTGCGGCCGCTGAGCTGCAGGACCTGCTTGAAGAGGCCGGAGTGGTCGAGCCCGCCATCGCCCTGGTTAACGGTTGCGGCGACGAGCTGTGCGACGACGGCGCCGAGGGGGACGGCAACATTGGCTTCGCGGGCTGCCGAGGTGACGATGCCTAGGTCCTTGTGGTGGAGGGCGAGGCGGAAGCCGGGGTCGAAGTTGCGGTCGAGCATCTTCTGGCCCTTCTGGTCGAGGACCTTGGAGCCGGCCAGGCCGCCGCCGAGGACCTTGAGGGCCGCGTCCGTATCCACACCGTAGGCCTCGAGGAAGGCGATCGCTTCGCCCAGGACCTGGATGTTGACGGCGACGATCAGCTGGTTGGCTGCCTTGACGGTCTGGCCGGAGCCGGACGGGCCGACGTGGACAATGGTCTTGCCGACGGCATTGAGGACGTCCTGCGCTGCCTCGAAGTCAGCTGCCTGGCCGCCCACCATGATGGAGAGTGCGGCGTTGATGGCGCCCTGTTCGCCGCCGGATACCGGGGCGTCGAGGGGGCGGATGCCGGCTTCCTGGGCGTCGTCGGAGAGGCGCTTGGCAACGTCCGGGCGGATGCTGGACGCGTCGATCCAGAGGGTGCCCTTCTTCGCGTTGGCGAAGACGCCGTCCTTGCCGCTGACTACGCCCTCAACGTCGGGGGAGTCCGGCACCATGGTGATGACGACGTCGGCGTCCTTGACGGCGTCCGCGATGCTCGTGGCACCCTGGCCGCCTTCGGAGACGAGCTTGTCGATCTTGTCCTGGCTGCGGTTGAAGCCGGTGACGGTGTGGCCGGCTTTGACCAGGTTGATGGCCATGGGCAGGCCCATGATTCCGAGTCCGATGACTGCAACGTTGCTCATTGTGGTTCCTTTACTGAAAGTCTGATGGTGGATTAGCGGGCGACGCGCTGGCGGATGGCCCAGGCGAACGCGGTTTCCGCCGGTTCCTTGTATTCGAGGCCGATGTAGCCGTCGTAGCCGAGTTCGCGGCTGCGGGCGATCCATTCGCCGAGAGGGAGCTCACCGGTTCCGGGCGCCCCGCGGCCGGGGTTGTCGGCTATCTGGATGTGGCCGAAGTCCTTTGCGTGCTTTTCGATGACGGCTACGACATCGTCGCCATTGACTGCCAGGTGGTAGAAATCCGCGAGGAGCTTGATGTTCTCGGCGCCGGATTCCGCCTTGACGCGGGCGATGACCTTGAGTGCGTCTTCGGCCGTGAGGAGCGGGTACTTGGGGGCGCCGCTGACGGGTTCGAGGAGGACGGTGCCGCCGATGCCTGCGACGCCGGCAGCTGCCGCGGCGAGGTTTTCGGCGCCGACGGCGTCCTGCTTGTCGGCCGATTCGCCGTCGATGCGGTTGCCGTAGAGGGCGTTGAAGGCCTTGCAGCCCAGACGCTCGCCGATGCCGGCAACGACGTCGATGTTGTCCAGGAATTCGGTGGAGCGGGCGGGCCAGGAAACCAAGCCGCGGTCGCCGCCGGGCATGTTGCCGGCGTTGAAGTTCAGGCCCGTGAGCTGGACGCCTGCGTCCTTGATGGCGTTCTCAAACCCGGTGACCTGGGCGTCCGTGGGGACGGAGGTCTCGAAGGGCCACCAGAACTCGACGGCGTCAAAGCCGGCAGCCTTTGCGGCTGCGGGGCGCTCGAGCAGGGGGAGCTCCGTCAAGAGGATGGAGCAGTTCACTGTGTACGTCATCGTAGGTCCTTCCGAGGAGGGGCTTTGATCTATCTTCCGCTTGCTTAGCCGTATGCGGGTTTCCGCTTTGTGGAATTTAGATTCTGCTTTATGAAAAGTTTAGGGAAAGTGGGGGCGGGAGTCAAGGGGGGTTCTGTGGGTATGTGGTTGAGTATCTTCGCCGCCAGGCACAGAAAAACAGGCGGCTCCTGGCAGAGCCGCCCGTTCGATTGATCGTATTTAGTGCCTCTTGAAGGCGTGCCTGATCTTTTCTCCGGCTTGCTTGAGATCGGCCCGAACTGCGCGGGCCTTGCCTTCAGCCCTCATGCGGTCGTTGCCGCTGACCTCACCGGCGGCCTTCTTTCCCTTGCCGTGCAGCCTCTCCGCGGCGTTGTGGATCCTGTCACCCAAACCCATTGCGGTCCTCCTTGTGGCGCGGCCCGTACGGCTGATTGCCGCAACTGCCGCCACTTAAATTGTAGAAACGAATGGCCCCCGCGGACCGGTCGGCAGCCCAAATGATCCGCGGGAATGTGGGGATTGCACCCCAACCAGGAATGCTGGCAACCAGAGGAGCGCCGTCAGCACCGTGAGCGAGACGTTTCCCGCCCTTGAGCTAGTGTTTGGCTGCGGCTTTGCACGTTAACCCCCTTCGGAGTTCACCGTACGCATTGAACGGAGCCCGCTTGGCCCGGGTACAGCGGTGAGAGTTTGGTTGTAAGTGAACCATCCCGCCCGATCCCTCGTCGTTATGGCTGGTGCCGGTCATTGGCGCCGAAATATTCAGTTCTCCATCTGTAAGCCGAGCCGAGGAAGAATCATGATGAAAATCAGTAACCGTCGAATTGCCGCCGTTGTTAGCTCTGTGGGGGTGTTGGGGGCGATTGTGGCCGGCGCTGCAACTGCGAGTCCGACGCCGGAGACGCCTGTCCCTGACGCATCGCAAAAGCATCCAGTGGAGATCGAGGTGTTTGCCCCTGTAAAGGGCGATAACGCCGGGATCGCTGGTGCGGGCTGGTTCGTCGACCTGAGTGTGAGGTACGACGGCGGCCTGGCCGCAGCAGGCTTCACCGGTCTGCAGGTCACTGGGCCCGCCGCGCATGCGAATACGGCGCCCTTCCCTGGGTCGTTCTCCACCGGCCAGGATGATCGTCTGCCGGGCCTCGTTGTACTCGCCTCCACCACGAATAGCACCATCAAGGGCTTCTCTGGTCCCGGCACGAATCTGGCCAACCTGTTCAATCTCACCGGTGTGACCGACCGCTCGAAAAAGGGCGCTGAAATTTTGGATTCTTGGATCGTCGGCGCCCCGATTGCCGGTCAGGACGTGGACAGCACCCTGACAGTCGCCGTGATCGCCGACCTCAACCACGACGGCGTCTATAACGACGCCCCGAGCGTCGTGCTGGACGCCAATGGCGATGGCACGATTGATGCGCGAGATCTCGAAGCCATCGGAGTCGCCTCCAAGATCACTACGATCCCGTTCCACATTTCAGGCGACCCCAAGTAGCGCGACGCCGTTGGTGCTTCAGCCGGGAGCTGCCATGAAGGCGTTCCCTCCGGAATCGGTCAGGCGCGTTAACCGAATTGGCCGACGTGCACAAACCCGACACGATGGTCCTGATCTCAAAATAGACCCACAGAGGAGCCGCACTATATGAATAAGCGAATCAGTAGAACCATGGCGGCGATATCCTTGATCGCGCTGGCCCTTAGCGGCTGCGACGCCTCAACAGATACCGCCAGCAGCGCAAAATCCCTGTCCACCGGTGCCCAGGACTCTGGACATGGGGTGATGGTGTTCGACTGACTTCCGCAGGATTCCGG
>NZ_JASBRB010000050.1 GCF_029960665.1 Pseudarthrobacter sp. AL07 | reverse complement strand
ACGATCGATCATCTCGGAGTAAATCTCTGGGGTTGCAATGGGCATGCTGACTCCTCAAGTGGAATTGGTTTGTGGTCGCGCCTGCCACAAGCACGTGCCAGACAGTCGCAAGGCCCCGCGCAGTCCTTCGAAAGGATTGCGCGGGGCCTCGGTGAAATGAAGCTACTCAGCAACCTCGCCGGTGGATTCGTAGGTCGCGATCTTGCCGATGCGGCGCTCGTGGCGTTCTTCATTGGTGAAGGGCTCTGCCAGGAACGCTTTGATCAGTTCGGTGGCTTCCTGAACGGTGTGCTGGCGGCCACCCACTGCCACGACGTTAGCGTTGTTGTGTTCGCGGGCCAGTTTCGCTGTATCGAGGTTCCATGCCAAGGCCGCGCGCACGCCTTTGACCTTGTTCGCCGCGATCTGCTCGCCGTTGCCTGAACCACCCAGCACGATCCCGAGGGCGTCAACGCCGGCGGCCTGGTCGGCCACGACGGCGGACGCGGCCTTGATGCAGAACGCCGGGTAGTCGTCCTCGGCATCGTAGGCCGCTGGCCCGTGGTCTACCATCTCGTAGCCACTGGCTGAGAGTGCGGTGATTAGGTGAGAGCTAAGCTCCATACCCGCGTGGTCGGTTGCGATGTGAACGCGCATGAGGGGTCCTTCAGACTGGTGGGGTGCGGTGTTGTTGTCGTGCGGCGTCGTTAGCCGAAAGCGAGCTGCCCGTTGGCGCGCAGCGACTCGATGGCGTCCTCAGGCGACGGCCTGCCGTATACGGCGGATCCGGCCACAAAGACGTTGGCACCGGCCTCCGCGGCGCGGGTGATGGTTTCCTCTGTGATGCCGCCGTCCACCTGGATGGCCACGTTCACCCCCGAACCGTCCACTGCCGCGCGGGCACGGCGGATCTTGGGCAGCATGACGTCCAGGAATGCCTGGCCGCCGAACCCCGGCTCAACGGTCATGATCAACAGCATGTCCAGTTCGGAGAGCATGTCCAGGTACGGTTCCACCGGAGTGGCCGGGCGAAGTGCCATGCCCGCCTTGGCTCCGCGGGCGCGGAGTTCCCGGGCGAGTTTGATGGGGGCATCTGATGCCTCCACGTGGAACGTCACAGAGCTCAGGCCCGCGTCGGCGTACTGCGGTGCCCAACGGTCCACGTTTGCGATCATCAGGTGGGCGTCCAACGGGACGGGGCTGACCTTCTGCAGCCGTTCCACAACAGGCAGGCCGATGGTCAGGTTTGGCACAAAGAGGTTGTCCATAACATCCACGTGCACGGCATCGGCGTTGCTGATGCGGGCAAGCTCGGCCTCGAGGTTGGCGAAGTCGGCCGAGAGGATGCTGGGGTTGATGCAGCATTTCAGAGGTGATGCGGACATGGTGTCTGCCTTTCGGTAGCTGTCAGAGCTCGGATCAGGATGCCTTCCGGGCGGCGGCAAGGGCGCCTTCGACGTCGGCCAGCAGTTCCTTCCAGCTGGCTACAAACTTCTCCAGGCCCTCGGATTCGAGGAGGGCAACCACCTCGTTGTAGGAAATACCCAGTGCGTCCAGTGCGTACAGGACGGCCTTGGACTCGGCATAGGCGCCGGTGATGGTGTCACCGGTAACCACGCCGTGGTCGAACGTGGCGTCGAGGGTCTTCTCCGGCATGGTGTTGACGACGTCGGCAGCAACCAGTCCCGTGACATACAGGGTGTCGGGGTAGGCCGGGTCCTTGACACCGGTGGAGGCCCACAGGGGACGCTGCGGACGGGCGCCGGCTTCGGCCAGGACTTCCCACCGGTCGGTGGAAAAGAGCTGCTCGTAGACCTGGTAGGCCAGGCGGGCGTTGGCTACGCCTGCCTTGCCCTTGAGGGCCTTGGCCTCGTCGGTGCCGATGGCGTCGAGGCGCTTGTCGATTTCGGAGTCCACGCGGGAGACGAAGAACGAGGCGACCGAGTGGATCGTGGACAGGTCGTGGCCGTTTTCCTTAGCCAGTTCCAGGCCGGACTGGAAAGCGTTGATGACGGCGCGGTAGCGGTCCAGGGAGAAGATCAGGGTCACGTTGACGCTGATGCCCTCGGCCAGGGTTGCCGTGATGGCCTCAAGGCCTTCGAGCGTTGCGGGGATCTTGATGAGGACGTTGTCCTTGTCCACCTTTTTGTAGAGGTTCTTGGCTTCGGCGATGGTGCCAGCCGTGTCCCAGGCGAGGCGCGGGTCAACTTCGATGGAAACGCGTCCGTCAACACCCTTGGTGGCGGCGGCAATCGGAGCGAACAGGTCGCAGGCGTCAGCGACGTCGGTGGTGGTGATTTCGAAGATGGTCTCCTCGACGCCGGCACCCTGCGCGGCAAGTTCGGAGATCTTTGCGTCGTAGTCAGAGCCGGAGGTGATCGCAGCCTGGAAGATGGACGGGTTGGTGGTCACGCCCACCACATTCTTTTCGTCGATGAGCTTCTGCAGGCTGCCGCTGGCGAGACGCTCACGGGAGAGGTCGTCGAGCCAGATGGACACGCCGGCGTCGGACAGCTGGGCGGTGGGGGTTGCGTTGGTCATGGCTTCTTCCTTCAAAAATTGTGGACTGGTGACAGTTCGCGGCCGCGCCGCGGGACGTCCCCCCATGAGGCCGTCCCGCGGCGCTGGCCGCAGTGCAGGTAAAGGTCAGTTGCGGGCAGCGGCCAGGGAGTCCTTGGCCGCGGCGGCGACAGCCTCCGCAGTGATGCCGAACTCCTGGAACAGGCGCTTGTAGTCTGCCGAAGCGCCATAGTGCTCGAGCGAGATGGAACGGCCGGCATCGCCAACGAATTCCCTCCAGCCCAAGGCCAGACCGGCTTCGACGGAGACCCGTGCCTTGACGGCTGCGGGGAGCACGGACTCGCGGTAAGCCGCGTCCTGCTTGTTGAACCACTCCACACACGGCATGGAGATGACGCGGGCGGCGATGCCTTCGGCCTGGAGGGCTTCGCGGGCCTGGACGGCCAGCTGGACCTCGGAGCCGGTAGCGATCAGCAGCACGTCGGCCGGAACGGTGGCGCCGTCCCTGGCCGCTTCGGCGAGGACATAGCCGCCCTTGGCCACACCCGCCGGGGAAGCAAAGGTCTCACCCTGTGCTGCACCGTTACCGCGGGCGAAGGTGGGGACGTTCTGACGGGTCAGGACGATGCCGGCCGGGTTTTCGTGGTTCTCCAGCATGGTCTTCCATGCGATGCCCACCTCGTTGGCGTCGCCGGGGCGGACTACGTCCAGGCCCACAATGGCGCGCAGCGTGGAGAGCTGCTCCACCGGCTGGTGGGTGGGACCGTCTTCGCCCAGGCCGATGGAGTCATGGGACCACACGTAGATGGACGGGACACCCATCAGAGCCGAGAGGCGGATGGCCGGGCGCTGGTAGTCACTGAAGATCAGGAACGTACCGGAGAATGCCCGGGTCCGGCCGTGCAGCGAGATACCGTTCACGATCGACGCCGCGGCGTGCTCACGGATGCCGAAGTGCAGGACCCGACCGTAAGGGTTGCCCTTCCATGCATCGGTGGAGCGGGAAACCGGGATGAAGGAGGCGGAGCCTTCGATGGTGGTGTTGTTGGACTCGGCGAGGTCAGCCGAACCGCCCCAGAGTTCCGGCATGACCGGTCCGAGTGCGTTCAGGACCTTACCCGACGCTGCCCGGGTGGAGACATCCTTGCCAGCTTCGAAGACCGGCAGGACTGCATCAAGTCCGGCGGGAAGCGTCTTGGCTTCGATCCGCTCCAGCAACGCGGCGCCCTCAGGGTTGGCCGCCTGCCACGCCTCAAATGAGGAATCCCATTCGCTGCGGGCGGCAGCGCCGCGGTCGATGACGGCACGGGCGTGGGCCAGGACGTCCTGGTCCACCTCGAAGGACTTCTCCGGATCGAAGCCCAGGACCTCCTTGAGGCCTGCGACTTCCTCGGCGCCCAGGGCTGAACCGTGGATCTTGCCGGTGTTCTGCTTCTTGGGTGCCGGGTAGCCGATGATGGTGCGCAGCGAGATGATGGACGGCTTGGACGTCTCGGCCTTCGCAGCCAGCAGTGCAGAGTACAGCTCCTGGACGTCTTCGACGTACTCGCCCGTCTCGGTCCAGTCCACGCGCTGGGTGTGCCAGCCGTAGGCCTCGTAGCGCTTCAGGACATCCTCGGTGAAGGAGATGTCGGTGTCGTCCTCGATGGAGATGTGGTTCTCATCGTAGACAACTACAAGGTTGCCCAGTTCCTGGTGCCCGGCCAGCGAGGAAGCCTCGGAGGTCACGCCTTCCTGAATGTCGCCGTCAGAGGCGATGACCCAGATGGTGTGGTCAAACGGGGACGTGCCCTCGGCAGCGTCGGCGTCGAACAGGCCGCGCATCCGCCGCTGTGAGTAGGCGAAGCCCACCGAGGAAGCCAGACCCTGGCCCAGCGGACCGGTGGTGATCTCCACGCCGGCGGTGTGCTTGTACTCCGGGTGGCCCGGAGTCAGCGAATCCCAGGTGCGCAACGCCTTGAGGTCGTCCAGTTCCAGACCGTAGCCGGACAGGAACAGCTGGACATAAAGGGTCAGGGAGGAGTGGCCGGGTGACAGGATGAAACGGTCACGTCCCAGCCAGTCCGGGTCGCGGGGATCGTGGCGCATCAGCTTCTGGAAAAGAAGGTACGCGGCCGGGGCAAGGCTCATGGCCGTACCGGGGTGGCCGTTGCCGACCTTCTCCACAGCGTCCGCCGCCAGAACACGGGCGGTGTCTACGGCGCGCTCGTCCTCGGGCGTCCAGTTGAGTGTTGCTGAATTGGCAGTGCCGGGGAGTATCACATTTGTCGTCGGGTTCACGGTTTGTCCTTTTCGGATCTGGTCGGCCTGCAGCGGCCGGACGGATACTTTCTGGTTGATATCAATAATCGCGAACCAAATGGGCAGGGGTAACACTGTTTTCTGACGGTTCTTACTACCCTTTTGGGTTGGAAGGACGTTTCCGGCCGGGTATGATGTCTGGATGAGTGCAGCGCCGGACCCATCCCTGAAAGAACTCACCGTGGCCCTACCAGACCTGCCGTGGCCGCTTTTGCAGAGTGTGGCAGCATTGGCCGACGCCCCTCTGGCCCAGATAGCGGAGCGCCTGCGTGATGCCACGCTCCCCTACATGGGAAGCAGCGCGCTTGTGATCTTCACGGAAGACTGCACAGGCCGTCCGCAGAAGAAGGCTGGCGACGAAGACATCATTTCCCGGGTCTCCATCGCCGAGCTGGATACGCTCCGCGCCACCCTTAAGGATGAGGGACCTTGGTTCGGGGAAGCCGAGCTCGCCAGCAAGACCCGCCCCGTGCTCGCCCTGAAACACGCCTCGAGCAACGCCCTCCTGGTCCTTACCGATCCCCCTGCCGCTCCGGGGCGCAACGCCGGCCTGGACCTGGTGACGTATTTGTGGCGCCTTACAGCGCGGCGGATCCGCGAGAAGGTGGCCGATGCGCCGCCGTCGTACCTGCTCGAATCGCGGGCGGCATCCGCTGAACGCCTCCGCGTGACCGCGGAACTGACCGATGTGCACTCCACCACCCTGGAGACACTCCTGGCAGCCCTTCGTTCCTCCTCGCTGGAGGACGCGGCGGCCCGCACAACCGTCATCGATCTCACCGCCAAAGCTCTGATCGGGATCCGGACCCACAGCGACCGCACAACAGACCTGGTGAAAGAGCCCGTCGCCAAGGCCTTCGAGCGCCTGCGGGAGGACCTGCGGCCGCTCACACGCTACAGCGGCATTGAGATTGAATTTATCGAACCGCCGCTGAATGGACGGGCCCTGCCAGGCGAAGTTGCCCACGCGGCACGGGCAATCGTCCGCGGACTTGTGCTGGCCATGACGGAACAACCGGACGTCAGCAGGGTACGGACGCAATGGGACTGCGACGGCGAAAACCTGCTGATCAACGTCCGCGACGACGGCCGGGGGGCGCTCAAAGCCGATGCGCCGAGCATCGCCCGCCTGGACCGCAGGGTCCAGGCGCTCACCGGATCACTGCGGATCGACGTCATGCCGGGCTGGGGTGCGGACGTATTTGTCACCCTCCCCCTGGACATGCAAACGACACGCCCGGCCGGGGATGTCGCAGGGTGGGACCTTGCCGCCCGGGAACTCGAAGTCCTCCAGCACCTTGTCGCCGGAGAGCGCAACCGGACCATCGCCTCCACGCTCGGCATTAGCGAGAACACGGTCAAGTTCCATGTGCGCAACCTGTTCAGGAAGCTCGAGGTCGGTTCACGCACCGAGGCTATCGCCCTGGCACACAGCCACGGACTCCGGTAGCGGCGTAGCTGTTCACGCAAGTTGACTGCGCGGTCCATTTAAGACGAAACGGGCCGGCCCGCTCGTCCAGACCGGTGTGCGTGCAGGACCTCGTCTACGTCCGCCGCTGAGGCGCGGGCTGGAGACCATCCTGACCGGCGCCGTGTTCCAGGCCCTGGCCGGGGAACCCCGTGCCGAAGGCGCCTCCCGGATCGATCCCGTGGCCCTGGGCCGGGTGTTGGGCCTGGACCGGGCCCCGGAAGTGAAGACCCTCCGCCGTAAAACCGCCGCGCTGGCTGGCACCGGCAAGGCCGGGGAGCTGCTCACCGCGATGGCAACCAAACACCTCCACGGCGGCAGTGACGAGGAAGACGGTGACCTGGCTGCGGTGCTCTATGTTGACGGGCATGTCCGCGCGTACCAGGGCACGCGGAAGATCGGGAAGGTCCATTCGACGAGGTTGAAGTTCCCGGTCCCGGCGACCGAGGAGACCTGGGTCGCCGACGCCCACGGCGCGCCAGTCCTGGTGGTCATGGCCGAGCCCGGGGCAGCCCTGACCGGGGAACTCCGGCGGCTCCCGCCGAGACTGCGCACCATCATTGGGGATGACCGGCGGGTGCTGGTCGGGTTCGACCGGGGCGGCTGGTCCCCGGCCCTCTTCCAACACATGAGCACAGCAGGTTTTGACGTCCTGACCTGGCGCAAAGGCACCACCGAGGACATCGGGCCCTCCCACTTTGCCGAGGTCGCCCACACCGACGCCCACGGGCAAACCCGGACCTGGGAAGCCGCCGACACTGCCGTGGAGGTACCGGTCGGTACGACCGGGGAAGTCTTTGTGATGCGCCAGATCAGCCGCCAGGTCAACACCCCCGGCGGCGGATCACGGCAGATCCACATCCTCACCACCACCGGCGTGCCGGCCGGGGAGATCATCTACCGGATGGGCTCCCGCTGGCGCCAGGAAAACTACTTCCGCTACGCCCGCATCCATTTCGACCTGGACTCCCACGACGCCTACACCTCCACCCAGGATGACCCCGAAAGGTCAGTGCCCAACCCGGACAAGAAAAAGGCCTACCAAAAAGTCGTCGCCGCCCGCGCCCACTACGACCAGGTCCTGGCCCGAACAGACGCCGCGCTGCTCGCGCTGCGCACACCATCCCCAGGCACCAACGAAGTCACCATCACCAACGCCATGCACAACCAGGTCACCGCACCCCTCTGGGACGCGGAAACCGCCCTCGACCAGGCAGAAACCGCCCACCAGAAGATCCCCGTCCGGGTCACGTTGGGAGAACTCTCACCCGGCCAACAAGTCCTCGACACCGAGACCAAACTCATCACCCACGCGATCAGGATGGCCGCATTCAACACCGCCACCACCCTCGCCCGGGAAATCCGGACCAACACCGGCTACGCCCGCGCCGCCGAAGAAGCCCACACACTGGCACGGCAGGCGCTCACCGGCAGCGGCGATATCGACACCACCACCCCCGGCTACCTCACCATCCGCCTGGACCCACTCCCCACGGCGCGGGCCACGGCAGCAATCGGCGAGCTCTGCCAGCACCTCACCACCACCGAAACCCGCTACCCCGGCACCAGGCTCATCCTGGGGCGGCTTGTGAAAAAGTGAAATATCCAACTGTGAGTCTTGATGTGGCTGGTCTGGGA
>NZ_JASBRB010000004.1 GCF_029960665.1 Pseudarthrobacter sp. AL07 | reverse complement strand
CAGCTACGCCGCCTGGAACGCCTGGCAGACCAGCGTCCCCGCCGTCTAAGCAGGCGCAGCGGTGCGAACACCAACTAAGTAAAACCAGGGTGCGGTGGTGCAGGTGCGTTCCACCCGTGCCACGCACCCTGTTCAGCGACTTACCAACCAAGGAGAATCACATGTGCCGGGCAGTGAAATGCGATAAATGCCACAAGACGACGTGGGCCGGATGCGGCCAACACGTAGACGAAGTCCTGCGCGGAGTTCCCAGCTCCCAGCGCTGCCTCGGTCACGCGCGGCAGAGCCGGTCCGCGAGGGGCTTTTTCGCCAAACTCCTCGGGCGGTAGAGCCCCTTAGCCGCCCCGGCGATCCTAAGCTGCGGCAGTATCAGCAGGTAGCCGGACGGTCCGAGCTGCTGGGCACGATCGGCCCACGTGCCGCGTTAAACGCCGACGGCGGGGCGTCCCAGCGTGCGGCCGGCGCGCAGGACCAGGACGCGGCGGAAGCTGCGATCCACTACGACGACGTCGGCACGCAGGCCCGCGCGGAGGCTTCCGATTTCGTGTTCCCGGCCGATGATGGCCGCCGGCACCGCGGTGGCCGACAGAACAGCGGCGGCCGGCTCCACCCCGGATTCAATGGTCCGCCGCACAACGTCCAGCATTGTGGCCGTCCCGCCGGCGAGCGTGCCGTTGCTGAGCCGGGCCACGGCACCGCTGACGGAGACGGCTGCGGGGCCCAGCTCGTAGTCGCCGTCGGGGAGTCCGGTGGCGGCCATGGAGTCGGTCACCAGGACCACGTTCTCCGCGCCTACCAGCTCAAAGACCATCCGGACCGTTTCGGCGTCCAGGTGCGCGCCGTCGGCGATGAGTTCGACGGCAATCGTGCCGGCACCGGCCAGCCGGAGGCACGCGGCGACGGGTCCGGGGCTGCGGTGGTGCAGCGGCGGCATGCCGTTAAAGAGGTGCGTGACGGTGGGGCGCGATACGGTCCCCAGACCGGAGGCCGTCAGCAACTCCGCCGCCTCGGTGAGGGAGGCCGCCGTCGTCCGTGCGTCCGCGTCAGTGTGGCCCAGCGACGGTGTGACGCCGTGCTCGGCGAGCGTGCGCACCACGGCGCCGGCACCGGGAAGTTCAGGCGCGTAGGTCATGGTCCGCAGGTTGCCGCCGGCCGCGGTCAGCAGTTCACCCAGCAGGAGGAGGTCCGGCTCGCGTAGGTACCTCGGATCCTGGGCGCCGCAGCGCGCGTGGGACAGGAACGGCCCTTCGGCGTGGATGCCCGCGATGAGTCCTTCGTCGGCGAGCTGCCGCAGGGTTGCCAGGCTACGCATCAGGTCCTCGCGGGACGCCGTAACCATGCTTGCCAGCAGCGTGGTGGTGCCGCTGCGGTGCAGGAAGTCCACGGCGGTCCTGGCAGCCCCGCTATCGCCGCTGGGGAAGTCGCCGCCCACGGCGCCGTGGCAGTGCAGGTCTACGAGGCCGGGCAGAATCATGCTGCCCGGCGGAAGGTTAAGTTCTTCAAGGCCCGGCAGCGATGCCTCGTCCAGGCCCGCACGGGGCCCCACATACGCGATCCGGCCGTCCGCGACGGCCACCACGGCGTCGGCCTGGACCGAACCGTCGGTCAGGACCGTGCCGGCCAGCAAATAGTTCCCGGCCTCAGCGGCGGCGGGCTGTGTCTGTTCCGGCTGTGCTCGTTCCGGCGGCGGGGTCACTTCAGGGCCTCGGCGAACCAGCCGGTGATGGTGGCCGGGTGCGTGATCGCGGTACCGACGACGACGGCGAACGCGCCGGCGTCGAGGCACTGCCGGGCCTGTGCGGGGGAGTGGAGGCGGCCTTCGGCGATGAGCGGCACGCCGAAGCCGGCGGCGGCGATCTGCTCCAGCAGTTCCAGGTCGGGGCCGTGCGACTTGGGTCGCTCGCCGGTGTAACCGGACAGCGTCGTGCCGATCAGGTCGGCTCCGGCCTCGACCGCCGCGGCAGCGTCGTCAAACGAGCCGCAGTCCGCCATGACCAGCGCGTGGGAATCCTGGTGGATGCCCGCCACCGTCTGGGCCAGAGTCAGGCCGTCCGGACGTTCCCGGCGCGTGCCGTCGATCGCCACCACGTGGGCGCCCGCGTTGGCCACCGCCAAAGCGTGGCGGAGTGTGGGAGTTATCAAGACGCCGTCGTGCCCGTCCTTCCAGAGCCCGATCACCGGAACCTCCACGGCTGCCCGCGTGAACTGCACATCGGCCAGGCCTTGGACGCGGATAGCAGCGGCGCCGCCGATCACGGCGGAGGCCGCCACCTGCGCCGTGGTGCGCGGGTCCCGCATGGGCTCGCCCGGATACGCCTGGCAGGAGACGATGAGTTGCCCGCGCAGGGCTTCGAGGGCTTCGGGGGTCAGAATCACAGTCAGGTCCTCTGGAAGTTTGGCGGAGCGGGTTGAAGATCGGGGTGGGGCGAGGTGGTCTGGCGGGGTGCTTTGGACGCCCGGGTCAGGACGGCGTGGTGAGGACCAGCCGCGCGGCGCCCACCATGGCCGCTGCGTTGCCGAGTTTAGCGGGCAGGACCGGAAGGCCGCGCAGGGCCGGCAGGAGTTCGGCGCGCAAGGCACGTTCCATGGGGTGCCACCAGGGGGCGCCGGCATCGGACAGCCCACCGGAAACCACCACCACTTCGGGGTCCAGGATATTCGCGAGACCCCCCACCGCCTGCCCTGCCGCGGCGGCGCCGAGGCCCACAGCTTTGATGGCCACGGCATCGCCGGCGCCGGCAAGGGCAAAGACGCCGCGGGCGTCCAGCGCCGGCTCGTTGCCGCCCAGACGCACGTACGCCTCACGGATGGCAGGGCCGGAGGCGATCGCCTCAACATGCCCGGCGCCGCCGCAGACGCAGGGCACAGCCTGACCCCCATGGAACGCGTACGGGGAAGCGAAGTGGCCCACATGGCCGCCTGCGTAATGGTGTCCCAGGACGGGGTGCCCGGCCAGGACAAAACTGCCGCCGACGCCGGTGCCGAAGGCTACCAGGAGCGAACTTGCCGTTCCTGCGGCGGAACCCGTCCACGACTCGCCCAGGGCGTGCGCATGGACATCGTTCACAGCCTGTACAGCCCCGGGCGCCAGGCCAAGCCGGGCGGCCAATCCTGCGGTCAGCTTGGTTCCGGCCCACCCGAGAATGGCATCGGTAGCGGACACCACAACACCGCGTCCGGCATCGATGACCCCGGCAGAACCAACCCCGACCCCCGCCACGTCCAGGCCCTTTGCTTGAGCCCGGGACATGAGGGAAGAAATAAGTGCCGCAGTAGCGTCCAGGATCGCGTCGCCGCCATCCCGGTTCAGGGTGGGAATGGTCTCCGAAAACAAGACCTCCCCGTCCCCGGAAACAACCCCGGCAGCAGTCTTAGTACCCCCAAGGTCAACACCGATCGCATGCTGCATTTTTGTTCCCATGTTCTCTCTGCTGCGGGTTAGGTTCGTTGTGGCCGGGTCGGAGCCAAGTGCCTCGCCCAACCCAACCACGACTGACTAAACGAGCCCGTTGCGTTCGAGGATGACGCGGATCGCCGTGGTCTCGGCCTCGTCCAGGGAGAGCATGGGGACGCTCATGACGTTCGTCTTGATGATGCCCATGAGCTGCAGGGCGGTCTTGAAGGCGCCCAGGCCCGCGGCGTTGCCGGACATGCGGCCGGCCTTGGGGGTGTAGACGATCTCGAAGACGTCGGCCAGGCGGTCCTGCTCGGCTGCGGCCTGGGCCCAGTCGCCGGCCTGCGCGGCGTCGAACAGGCGGCGGTAGCCGGCGGGGTCAACGTTGCCGAGGCCCGGAACAACACCCTGGGCGCCGCCCAGGAGGGCGCCGTCCACAACCACTTCGTGGCCGGTGAAGATGTCGAAGTTGGGGATGTCCTTGGCAGCCAGCAGCAGCTGGCGGAACGAGACGTCGTCGCCGGAGGAGTCCTTCACACCGGCAATGACGCCGTCGCGGCCCAGCTCGACCAAAAGGTCGGTGGGCAGCTTGAAGTGGGTGCGCACCGGCACGTCGTAGGCGAAGACGGGAACGTCGACGGCGGCGGCGATGGAGCGGAAGTGCGTGTTGTTCTCCTGGGCGTTGGAGATGGCGTAGTACAGGCTGGTGGCCACGATCGAGTCGGCGCCCAGCGCGATGACGCGCTTGGCTTCCTCAATGACGCGGTTGGTGGTCTGTTCTACTGCGCCCACGATGACCGGCACCTGGCCGGCGTTCACGCCTGCCACGGTCTGCACGACGAGGTCGCGCTCGCTGTTGGTCATGTGGGTGACCTCGCCGGAGGAACCCAGCACGAACAGGCCGCTGACGCCGCCGTCGAGCAGGTGCTTGGTGACGCTTTCCAGCGACGCTACGTCGATGGCGCCTTCGGCGGTGCGGGGGGTTACGACGGGCGGAATGACGCCCTGGAAACGGGAAGCGACGGTGGTCACAGAGTTCTCCAAATATTGATGGTTTAGACGAAAATTCATGGCGGGAAGGCTAGATGTGGAGCAGGCTCGGGGCGGCGCCCAGGAGCTTCTTGGTGTAGTCGTTGGTGGGGCTGTCGAAGACCTGGGTCGCGGTGCCCTGCTCGACGATCTTGCCGAAGTACATAACGCAGATGCGGTCCGAGACGTAGCGGACGGTCTGGATGTCATGTGAGATGAAAACCATGCCAAGGTTCAGCTGGGTCTTCAGGTCCGAGAGCAGGTTCAGCACCTGGGCGCGGACGGAGACGTCAAGGGCCGACGTCGGCTCGTCCGCCACGATGATGTCCGGATCCAGCGCCAGGGCGCGGGCAATCGCCACACGCTGGCGCTGGCCGCCGGAAACCTGCGACGGCGTGACTTCTGCAGCGGACTGCGGCAGGCCCACGAGGGCCAGCAGTTCCTTGACCTTCGCCGCACGGGATGCGGCGTTGCCGATGCCGTGGATCTGCAGCGGGTCGGTGAGGATGTCCTGGACGGTCATGCGCGGGTTCAGCGCCGTGGCGGGGTCCTGGAAGACCACGGACACGGAGCGGCCGAATTCCTTGCGCATGTGTGCGTTGCGCTTGATGGCGGGCTTGCCGTGGAACAGGACCTCGCCCGACGTCGGCGGCTGCAGTCCCACGAGCACAGACGCGAGCGTGGACTTACCGCAGCCGGACTCACCCACGATGCCCACGGTTTCGCCGCGGCTGATGGTGAAGTCGACGCCGTCGACCGCTTTGACGATGTTCGGGCGGAAGAGCCCGCCGCCACGTGCGTGATGGTAGACCTTGACGTCCTTGAGCTCGATGACCGGTTTGCCGGTTGATTCGCTCACTTTGCATCCTCCTTCAGATGGCTCGCCCAATAGTGGTCAGCGTCCCCGCCATTGGCGGCTCCCACCGACGTCAGGACCAGCTGCTGGTTGGGGTCGGCGTCGGACCGCAGTGAACGCGGGGCAAAGCGGTCTCCCGGGGCGAAGTCCCGCGGGGACGGGACGGTGCCGGGGATCTGGTGCAGGCGCACGGCGTCGGCCTCGATGGAGAGGACAGCGCCGAGCAGGCCGCGGGTGTACTCGTGCCTGGGGTTCTGCAGCAGCTCCGAAGCCTGTGCGGATTCCACCATCTGGCCGGCGTACATCACGGTGATGCGGTGGGCCAGGGAGGCCACCAGGGCGAGGTCGTGGCTGACGAAGACCATGGCGAAGCCGAGCTGTTCGCGCAGTTCGTTGAGCAGGTCCACTACCTGCTTCTGGACCGTGACATCCAGTGCGGTGGTGGGCTCATCGGCGACCACGATCTTCGGCGAACGGGACAGGGCCATGGCGATCAGGACGCGCTGGCGCTGGCCGCCGGAGAGCTCGTGCGGGTAACTGGCAAGCGTCCGGACCGGATCGAGCCTGACCAGTTCCAGCAGCTCGGTGGGGGTCTTGCGGCCGCCGCGCTTGGTCAGCTGCTCCATCTGGTCCTTGATCTTCATGGACGGGTTCAGGGAGCTCAGGGCGTCCTGGTAGACCATGGCGATCTGCTGGCCGCGCAGGCCTTCGTAGGCCTTGGCGCTGCTGTGGCTGGTGGCCGGATCCAGCAGTTCCTTGCCGTCGAACTTGATGGACCCGGTGACCTGCGCGGTCTTGGGCAGCAGGCCCATGACCGCGAGGGACGTGATGGACTTGCCGCAACCGGATTCGCCCACCAGGCCCATGGTCTCGCCTTCGCGGACCGTAAAGGAGACGTTGTCCACAATCGCGGTGTCGCCGAAGCGGCCCGGGAAGCGGATGGACAGGTTCCTGACCTCGAGGACGTTGCGCGCTCCGGCCGGTACCTGGGGGAGTCGATCGGTGCGCGTGGCCTCGATGGCGGAAAGCAGTTCCAGTTCCTTGTCCAGCAACAGGTGCGGGTTCGCCGCGGCCAGCTTCGGATCGGAGAGGATGGCTGCCTCGTTGTAGTGCTCCTCGGTGAGGACGTCGCCGAAAGCGGCGCGCACGCCGTCGAGCTCGTGTTCTTCCACCACCGAAGGCTGGGCCACGGAAGTGCCGATCTGGGTGTCGACGCCGGCACCCACCGCTGCGCCGGACACAACAGCCGAAGCGCCGTCGTCGTCCTTTACTGCAGGTGCCTTGCGCAGTTTCGGGTTCACCATGGCGTCGGTGAGGCCCTCGGCGAGGATGTTCAGCGAGAGAACGGTGAGCAGGATGGTCACACCGGCGAAGGTGGTGGCCCACCAGCCGCCGGACAGGACAAGGTTGCGGCCGTAGGAGATCACGTTGCCCCACGACGGTGCGGGGTCCTGGACGCCGGCGCCGAGGAAGGACAGCGAGGCTTCGAGGATGATGGCGTCGGCCACCATCACCGTGGCGAACACCAGTACGGGGGCCGCGGTGTTGCGGACGATGTGTTTGAGCAGGATGTAGAAGCGGCCTGCGCCGATCACACGCTCGGCGCGGACGTAGTCTTCGCCGTACTGGGAGAGCACGTTGGCGCGGACCACGCGGGCCAGCTGCGGGGTATAGATGATGGCGATCGCGATGATGATGGTGGGAACCGAGTTGCCGAACGCGGCCAGCAGCACTGCGGCCAGGGCGATGCCCGGAAACGCCATCAGGATGTCCATCAGGCGCATGATCAGTTCGTTGACGGCCTTGCTGGATGTGGCGGCGAAGGAACCCAGCAGGGCGCCTGCCAGGATGGCCAGAATGACGGCGCCGAGGCCGATCATCAGCGAGGACTGGGCGCCGAAGAGCAGCCGGGAGAAGATGTCGCGGCCCAGCCGGTCGGTGCCGAAGAAGTGCTCGGCACCCGGCGGGGTAGCGGGGATGAAGGTCTCCAGCGGATCGTGCGGCGCGATGACGGGCGCGAACACGGCGGAGAGGACGATCATGATGAGGAAGAGGAGGGCGATGCGGGAGCCCCAGGGCAGGGCCTTGAAACGGATGCCCGGGGCACTCAGCCGTTCAGCAAGCTTGCTGCGCATGAGCTATACCGTCCTGATTCGGGGGTTGATGAGCAGGTACAGGAGGTCCACCACGATATTCACCAGAACGAAGGTGACCGAGATGGTGAGCACCACGCCCTGGACCAGGTTGACGTCCAGGTTGGTGATGCCGTTGAGGATCAGCTGGCCCATGCCGGGCAGGGCGAAGATCATTTCAATCACGACGGCGCCGCCGAGCAGGTAGCCCACGCGCAGTCCCAGCACGGTCACCGGAGTCACCAGCGCGTTGCGGAGGACGTTCTTGGAGACCACTTCGCGGTAGGGGACACCATTGCCGATGGCGGTGCGGACGTAGTCGCGGTCCAGCTCCTCCACCATCGAGGTGCGGACCACGCGGATCAGCGAGGCGGAGACCGGGATGCCGAGGGCCAGGGCCGGGAGGGCCATCGAGTTGAGCCAGCCGCCGAAGCCGGATTCCGGCGTCGCGATTCCCCCTGAGGGGAACAGGGGGCTGGCGCCGAGGGCAAACCACTGGATCAGGAGGATGCCGAGCCAGAACGAAGGCGTGGCGATCGCGGCGATCGAGAAAACGCGGACCAGCTGGTCCTGCCATTTGTCGCGGTAAAGGGCTCCGAGGATACCGAAGACCAGGGAAACGACGACGGCGAGGAGGACGCCGAGGAAGGTCAGCTGCAGCGTCAGGGGGAACGCGGAGCCGATCATGGACGCCACCGACTTTGCCGGCGGCGTGGTGACGCCGAGGTCCAGCTGCAGCAGCTTGCCGAGGAAGCTGAAGTACTGGATGACCAGCGGGTCGTTCAAGCCGTTTTCCTGGCGGTACTGCTGCTTCGCTTCTTCGCTGGCGCCGTCGCCGAGGGCGGAGCTTGCCTGGTCGCCAGGAGCGGCCTGCAGGACAAGGAAGACGAGCAGGGTGATGCCCAGGATCATCAATGGCAGTGCTGCGAGTCTGCGGCCAAGCAGACGCAATATCGTGACCAATTTGTTCTCCGGTTTGTTTGGTTGCGCCGCAGGGAAGCGTCACGGGGTGGTGCTTTCGAGCCCGGAGGGGCTATGGCCGGCGGGCCACAGCCCCTCCGCTGCGTCGAGTTGGTGATGCCGTTTCCCCGGGAGGTCCCGGGTGCTGCGCTGGTTCTCAGCGCAGCTTAGGCGGTGCGGCCGACGTCGATGAACGACATGCCGGTGGTGGGCAGCGGCTTGAAGCCGTTGAGCTTCTTGTCGTCCCAGGCGGAGGGCAGCTGGCGGTGGAAAATCGGGTACAGCGGAACTTCTTCGGAAACGAGGTCCACAATTTCGCCGGTGATCTTCTTGGCGTCTGCTGCGGCAGCCTGGGAGCCCTTGTTCATGAGCTCCTGCAGCTTGGCGCGTTCCGGCGCGGTCCAGTAGGCGCGCTTTTCCATCCAGGTGGCGCCCGAGTAGAACCAGCTCAGGAGCAGGTCCGCGTCGTTGCCGAAGACTGACGGGTCGCCGGGGGCTGCGACCACTGAGTAGTCGCCGGTGCCGACGCGGTCGGTGTACAGCGCGCCGGACTGGATGCTCTTGACGGAGACCTTGACGCCCGGGATCTTGTTCCAGGATTCGAGGATCAGCGGGGCAACGTCCTTGACCCAGGCAGTGTCCGTGGTGAGCAGCTCGAATTCGAGGCTCGTGACGCCGGCTTCCTTCAGCAGGTCTTCGGCCTTCTTGACGTCGTAGCCGTAGACGTTCTTGGCCTTGACGTAGTCCGGGTGGCCTTCCTGGAAGTAGGAGCTGGCCGCCTTGGCATTGCCGAACAGGGCCTTCTTAATGATGGCTTCCTTGTCCAGGCCGTAGTGCAGGGCCTGGCGGACCAGCTTGTTGTTGAACGGGGCCTTGTTGCAGTTGAACATCAGGAACATCAGGCCGAAGGACTGGACTGATTCAACCTTGACCTTGGACTTCAAGCCGTCGATGTCCAGGTAGGGGACGTCCTCGATGGCCTGGACACGGCCGGACTGGACGGCGGTGACGCGGGCAGCGGCGTCGGAGAGCAGGAGCCAGGTCATGCCCTTGGCCAGTGCCGGCTTGGGGCCGTTATAGTCTGCGAACGCTTCGAAAACGATCTTGTCGTCCTTGGCGGCGGAGATGAGCTTGTAGGGGCCGGTGCCGACGGGCTTGGCGTCGAAGGCCTTGAGGTCCGTGGCCAAGGCCTTGGGGACAATTTTGACCACGGAGATGCGGGGGCCGAAGCCGGGGAATGCGTACTTGAGGGTGAACTCAACCGTCTTGGCATCCAGGGGCTTGACGTCCTGGATGAACGGGATGAACTGTGAGAACAGGGACTTGTTCGCCGGATCCATCACGCGGGTGAAGGAGAAGGCGACGTCTTCGGTGGTGACCGGGGTGCCGTCGTGGAACTTGGCACCTTCGCGGATGGTCACCTGGTAGGTGGTGTCGTTGACCTTCTTGGGGTCCGAGGCGGCCAGTGCGTTGTACGGCACGCGGGTGGCCGGGTGCAGTTCGATGAGGCCTTCGAAGATGTGCAGGTTGGCGGCCATCGGGGTGGCGCCTGAGGAGCTCAGCGGGTCGAAGCCGGTGGAGAGGGCATAGGAGATGCCCGCCTCGATGGTGAGGTCTTTGTTGACTGCCGCAGGGCTCGCGGAGTCGCCGGTGGTGGTAGCTGCCGGGCTGCCGCACGCGGCGACAGAGGCGGTGAATGCTGCAGCGGCGCCCATCGCACCGGTGAGCTTGAGGAAGTTCCGGCGGCTGGCGTCATTGACCAGCGGCAGGTTCTTGGTGATGTTGTTCATGAGGGCCTCGCCATTCCAGAAGGTTTATCGGATGTAGGACGTCCGAGCTCGTATGTCGACTGTAAGCGTCATCACAGGTTCACGTCAAGCGCCAACTTCGTAACGCTTTCCCACTTAACGTGGCTTCCGGCGAACGCTCTCTCACTTCCTGTGGGTTTTCGGCGAACGCTCTCTCACCCGTCGCGCTGACGTCGCCGGAGCCAGTGTCAAACCTGAAAGCACGACGGCGGCGCTCGGCAGTGCCCCCGCGCTCGCCGATCACTTCAAACGTCACCTCGTAGGCCACCTCGGCGTAGCCGCGCGCCACATCGGCCCTGGTGACGGTGTAGCCCGGGGTGAAATACAGGGCTTCCTGCCCGGGGCCGAGATCCGTGGCGGGAAAAGTGTCCGAGCCGGGACCGGACAGCCGGACCGCGGTTACGGGCAGGGATCCGTCATTGCGCGCCCTGCCCGTGAAGGCCAGGATGTCCCCGGCCTTGTAGCCGGGAATGATCGGGCCGTAGTTCAGGTCCTGTGCTTCCCGGGTGCCGATGACCTGCGCCGCCCCGGCCGAGTAGCCCTGGCCGATTTCCTTCCAGGTGTGCACGCCCCAGTCCGCGCCGCCGGGCTGCATGACGTGGAACTCGCCGGCGTTCCGCCAGACCGTCGGGCGGCCGGGGGTGATGGAGCGGAGTTCCATGTCGAACACCAGCCCGGCGCCGTTTTCTGGCGCGCTCGGCCCCTCGGCGGACTCTGACAGGGTGCTCCCGGCGGTGCTCCCGGCGGTGCTCCCGGCGGCGGCCCTGCCGGAGCCGCCGGGAATGTGGGCGGCGAGCTGTGCGGTGAGTTGCCCCGCGGGCACGGAGGCAAACACGATCTCCCGGTAGCCCTGCCGTTCGTAGAGGACGCCGATGTTGCCGTCGGGGAGCCGGGCGGCGGTCGAATAGGCAGAGCTTCCCGGGCACAGGACCAGCTTGGCGGGCCAGCTGCGCCCATTGTCTGGAGACAGGCTGATTACCGTGTTCCGCCGCAGTGACGTGTCGTGGTTGTTGGTGGCCAGAAGCCATGAGTCTGTTACCTCGCCGGCCAGGGAGTCCAGGGACGGCAGGCCGTCGAAGCGGACCAGGGAGCCGTTGTCGCCCGGGTCCGGGAGGTCCTCGACGGCGCGCAGTGCGCTCCAGGTGGCCCCGCCGTCGTCCGATAATGCGGCAAGGCGGCGCGGTGTGCCGCGGCTGTGCAGCAGCAGCCGGCCGTCCTGGAGCGCGGCAACCTTGTTTTCGTTGGGGGCGGAGCCGTGCGTCCGGGCGCCGATGAGCTCCCCGAGGGTCCAGGTGCTGCCGTGGTCGTCGCTGTACGCCGAAGCGGCCATGATCTCGCCGCCGGCCAGGACCACAAACTGCTGGACCAGCCGGCCGCGGTACGGGCCCGTGTGGATCTGGATGCCCTGCCCGGCCGCGGCGAAGATCCCGGTGATGTCCGGCTCGTCCGTACTAGGCTCACTCGGGCGGACAGGCGGGCGGAGTTTGAGCTGGGCGGTGATCCGGCGGTGCTTCCAGGTGAGGCCGTCGTCGTCCGAGTAGCTGAGATCGCAGTGCTGCACATCGTCGTCGGGCTCCAGCCCGGCCGCGGCTTCGAAGAATCCGGCCTGCGTTCCGGCGGCGTGGAACATAAGGATCCGGCCCGTCTCAGCGTCCACCAGGAGGCTCGGATCGCCGTGGCCATTGAGGCCGCGGCCAGTCCTTACTACCTGCTGTTTGCCCCAGGTCCGGCCATTGTCCGTGCTGCGCCGGAGCAGGAGGTCAATGGGGTTGGGCAGGTCATCGAGGTTGGGGCGGCCGTCGTAGGCTGCCAGCAACGTGCCCTGCCGCGAAACGGCAAGGGCGGGGATCCTGTATTGCCGGTAGCCTCCGGCGCCCCGGACCGCCAGCACGTGTTCGACGTCGGGCATGGCAGCCGACATTGGCTGCAGGACATGGGATGTCATATCTCCATGATAGGGGACGCGTAACACGCCTGTGTAGGCGGATTCATGTCTGGCAGAGTATGAGTATGCTCACAGTAATAGGCGAGGGCCTTGTTGACGTTGTCCAGCGCGCCTCCGGAATCGAAGCCCACGTGGGCGGCAGCCCCCTTAACGTCGCGGTGGGCCTGGCCCGCCTTGACCACCCCGTGCAGTTCGTTGGCCGCTACGGCCGCGATGCATACGGGGATTCGGTGGCGGCGCACCTGCGCTCCAGTTCCGTTATGCTGCCGCTGGGCCCCGATGAGCTGCCTACCAGCGTGGCCACCGCCGTGATTGACGACGACGGCGCCGCCACCTACACGTTCGAGCTCGCCTGGGAGCTTCCCGGCCTGGCGGACCGCCTCGCCTATATGCTGCAGGGAACCACGCTGCTGCACACCGGCTCCATCGCTACGATGCTGGCGCCGGGCGCCGCGGCTGTGCTGGCCGCCGTCGAGTACGCCCACCCCGCCGCCACAATCAGTTTCGATCCCAACTGCCGGCCCAGCATCATCACCGACGTGGATTATGCGCGGCAACAGGCGGAGAAATTTGTCACCCTTTCGGACGTGGTCAAGGCCTCGGACGAGGACCTGGAGTGGCTGTACCCGGGTGTGGGCGTGCTGGAATCGGCGCGCCGCTGGCTGTCGTTGGGCGGTTCCGAGGGGCCTGCCCTGGTAGTGGTCACGCGCGGCGCGGCCGGTCCGTGGGGAATTACGGCTGCCGGTGAAGCGGCGATTGACGCGCCTCGTGTGGAAGTGGCCGACACTGTGGGCGCCGGTGATTCCTTTATGGCCGCGCTGCTTTCGGGGATCGTGGATCGGGGCCTGGACGGCGCGCAGAACCGGAAGGACCTGCGCGAACTTCCGGCCGAGGGCCTGGCTGAACTCCTGGCCCATGCTGCCCGCGCGGCGGCCGTTACGGTTTCCCGCCCGGGCGCCAACCCGCCCACGCGTGCCGAGCTGAACTCGGTTCCGGAGGAGTGAGGAAGAAGTGCAGAAGAAACTGCAGCGCTGGCCCGGAGCTCCACAGGATTTGGCCACGCGGAGGCAACGGCACGCAATCCGATGAGACATCTGCCCTCACCGCAACCGGAGCGCTTGGGGATCCTTATGCGTGGCGCAATTCCGAAGGCGACATGCCGCAGGTCAGCCGGCATGCGCCAGGATCGAGAGGCTCCTGACGCCGTATTTCGTAGTCGCCGCACGGGCTCTGTCGGAGAGGAACTCATAGGGATTGGTCCGGAGCGTTTCCAGCGCGAACCCGCTGCCGGCGATCAATTCCTGGTAGGTGTCTTCCTGCGTGGCGCCACCGATGCAGGCGGCCCAGAGATCAATGTTGCAGACAATCTGTTGGGTCAGCGGCCTTTCGGTGACGATATCGGCAACCGCCAGGCGCCCTCCTGGGTGCAGCACGCGTGCCGCTTCGCGGAAGACAGCGGGTTTGTCCGCGGACAGGTTGATGACGCCGTTGGAGATGATGCAGTCGAAGCTGGCATCGTCGAAGGGGAGTTCTTCGATGTACCCGTGCGCGAAGGCGACCTGGGGAAAGCCGCCCTCTTTCCGCAGGCCGTCGGCCTTCTCCAGCTGCTCCTCGGTCATGTCAAGGCCCACCACCTGCCCGCCGGATCCCACCGTGACGGCGGCAGCGAAGACGTCCATCCCCGAACCTGAGCCCAGGTCCAGGATTTTTTCTCCGGGCCTGAGGTTCGCCAGGTCGAAAAAATATCCCACCCCGGCGAAGGACTCGACGGCGGCGGCAGGGATCGCGTCCAGCAGCCAGGCCGGGTAGCCCAGCTGCTCCGCAAGACCGCGTCCCATCTTGAAGTGGTACTTGCCCGCGGGGTTTTGGGCCACCGCCCGATAGACCTGCTTTACCTTGTCCTCAAGCTCGCTTCGGTCAACTGCAACTGTTCCCATGTCCATGGCTCTACCCGTGCTTCATACGATTTCGAGGGTGGTTTCAACCGGAACCGGGTTGGCCAGGCAGTCGCGGACAGGTGACGTGTCCTGGACATACCGGCACAGGGACTGAAGCTGCTCCGGGGTGGCATTCGGGCTGGAGACCCGTGCCTGCGCACGGATCGCGGTGAATCCGGGCCGAGGCCCTTCGAGGCCGAGGAAGGGCCGTGCATCCAGATCGCCTTCGACGTGGAACTCCAGTGAACTGATCTCTATGCCCTGGGCGGCCGCGTTGGCCGCGTATCCGACGGCGTAGCAGAAGCCCAGGGCCTGCAGCAGCAGTTCGACGGCGTTGGGTCCGGCGTTGTTTCCGAGGAGCACGGGAGGTTCGTCACCCTCGATCGTGAAGTCTCCGGTCCGGGTGGTGTCGGGTTCCCCCGCATGGGTGAATCCCAGGATCTTTCCCGAGTTGTGGGTGCCGCCGCGCCAGGTGCTGGTGGCTCTGAACGTAAAGCTGCCCTGGGTGGGATCTGCCTGGATCGCATCGATGGTCGCCAGTAGCTGGTCGACGTCAATGCCATTGCGGATGGTCGCTGTCGATTCCATCGCAATTCGCCTCTTTTCCGGGTTGTCCCGGGGTCCGCGGCGCGGCCCCCGGTTGTATTCAAGTGAATACTTGAATATCACACCCGGTGGATATATCTTGTCAAGTACCTACTTGAATATGATTTGCGGGAGGATCGGGCATGAGTGACAGGCCGGCAAAGGACAAGCTGTTTGATGCATTTGCTTCCGTGGCCAAGGTCCTTGGCAGTGGTCGGCGCGCCGAGATAGTGGATGTCCTGGCCCAGGGTGAGCGCCCTGTGGACGAAATTGCCGAGGAAATCGGGCAAAGCATCGCCAATACTTCGCAGCATCTTCAGCAGCTCCTGCGGGCAGGCCTGGTGCGCACCCGTCGCGAAGGAACGCGGATCCATTACCGCCTCAGCGGCACCGCGGTCACGCGACTCTGGGTGGCCGTGCGGGAGGTTGCAGCCGAGCATGTCGCAGAACTCGACGAACTCGCCGAGGCCTACCTGGGGGACAGGGCGGCCTTGGACTCCCTGACCCGGGCTGAGTTGACCAACCGAATGGCCGCAGGAGATGTAGTAGTTCTCGATGTGCGGCCTGAGCGCGAATTTCGCTCCGGCCACATCCCGGGCGCGGTTTCGGTTCCTATTGGAGAGCTGGCGGGGAGGATCAAGGACCTGCCGCACGGCCGCATCATCGTGGCGTACTGCCGCGGACAGTACTGCGTGTTCGCCGACGACGCGGTGCGGACGCTGCGGGAACAGGGCATGCCTGCCGCCAGGCTCGAGGAGGGCTATCCCGAGTGGGCTGAGGCCGGGCTGCCCGTCGAGGATGGCGCGCCGCGCAAGTCCGGCGCACCGGGATAGCCACGGCGCCCAAAATCGGCGGGACACTCAGCTACGGGGTGTTATACGTTGTGACCAGACCACGACGGGAATCAGAAGGAGGGACAGGACGCCTCCGGCCAGGGACAGAACGGCGTAGCTGGTGCCGGCGACGACGACTCCGGCCAGGGCGCCGCCGGTTGCGCCGGCAAGGGCGATAAGAACATCTATGGAGCCTTGTATCTTCGCCCTGGTGTCGAGCGGGGTGGCATCGACGACGAGGGCCGTGCCGCTGATCAGGCCGAAGTTCCAGCCCAGTCCGAGCAGCGCGAGTGCGATCATCAGTTGCCCCATGGAGTGCGTAGGGGCCGTTGCCGCAACGATCCCGGCGGCCAGGAGCGTCACGCCCGCGGCGACGGCCATGGGGACCCGGCCGAGCCGGTCGACGAGGACGCCGGTGATCAGCGAGGGCAGGTACATGAAGCCGATATGGATGCCGATCACAACTCCGACTTCGGTCAGGCCGTGGCCGTGCGACTGCATGTGGACCGGGGTCATGGTCATGATGGCGACCATCGCAATCTGGGTGAGGACCATGACGGTGGTGCCGACGGCGACACCGCGGTTGTTCCCCGGCGGTTCCGGGATGGAGGGCGAATCGGTGGCCGGGGCAGTCTCCGCCCGGTCCTGGGTCCTGATCGCGGTAGCCAGTAGGAGCGGGTCGGGCCGCAGCCAGAAATACAACACAAGGCCCGCGAAAGCGTAGGCGACTGAGGCGAGCAGGAACGGTCCGGCCAGGGCCGGGATGCCCAGGGCTGTGGCGAATGCGCCCATCGGGGTGACCAGGTTCGGTCCGGCAACGGCGCCGAGTGTTGTGGACACCATGGCCAGGCTGACTGCGGTGGCGCGCCGCTGGGGTGGTGCGAGGTCGGTTCCGGCGTACCGTGCCTGCAGGTTGGTGGCCGTTCCGGCACCGTAGACGAGAAGGGCAATGAACAACAGGACCACGCTGTCCGTTACCGCTGCCAGGACGACGCCGGCTGCTCCGATGCCGCCGGCGATGAATCCCGAGGCCAGGCCGGCACGGCGGCCCCGGCGCTGGGAAATCCGTCCGACCAGGAAGGCCGCCCCGGCTGAGCCGAGCGTGAATAGTGCCGCCGGGATGCCTGCCAGCCCTGCGGTGCCGAGCATCTGCTGGGCCAGAAGGGCGCCGACGGTGACACCGGCGGCGAGACCGGCCCCTCCGAAAATCTGGGAAATGATGACGACGGCGAGGGTGCGCCGATAGAGCGCATGGCGGCGCTCCGGGGAAAAGGAGTAGGACAGGACCAGTTTTTCTGGGATCTGCTGCACAGCCGGGGCCTATGCGGTGGCGGTCAGGTCGACGTCGCCGCTGGCGCGCCATTCAAGGACGCCTTCATTCATGGCGTACGCGTCGATGCCCTGCCCGCGCATCAGACGTGCCGCATCACGGGCGAGCAGGCAGAATTCGCCCCGGCAATAGACGATGACCCTCCGATCCCGCGGAAGTTCCCCGATCCGGGAGGCCAACTCGTCCAAGGGAATCGATGCCGCTCCCGGGTAGTGGCCTGCCTGGTATTCGTGCGCGGGGCGGACATCAAGCATGTACGCCCCGCGGATTTCCTCGATGGTGCGGATAGGCGGCACGGAGTCATCGCGGCCGCTGCCAAAGTCACCGTCGATGGTGGAGGGGCCGGGGAGGACCCGGGCCGCCATGTTCTTCATCGCCACGAACAATCCAGCGACCTCCGGACCTGCCAGCCTGTAATGGATCCTGGTGCCATCCCTGCGCGTCCGCACCAGGCCGGCACCCTTCAGTACTTGCAGGTGGGCGGAAACGGTCGTCACCCCCATGCCGGACAATCGGGACAGGCCGTCAACGGACTGCTCAGCCTGCGCCAACAGCTCGAGGAGTTCGAGCCGGTTTCCGCTGCCGATGGCCTTTCCAATGCGCGCCACGTGCGCGTAAGCGTCCCGGTTCACTTTCGACCTCCAGTATTCCAATGAATATTGGAATAATATCAGGGCGCTTTGGAACGGGCGGTCCGCTCGGAGACTCCGGCCAAATCCACCAACAGTGCCTCCCGCCGGCAGTATGTTGCCGTTCTAGGGTAGGGGAACCTCTCGAAGGATTGGCTGAAGGAACCCGAAGGAAGCTGCCAGTTGGGGATCCATCCCTAGTTCGCTGCGACGCGCGGTGAAGGCGCGTGATCTTCAGGGTGTTAGGCCCTGCAGATGTTCCTCGCAGCCCACCGCGTAGGCCTCGCGGAGCCAGACGGCAAGTTCGCCGTCGACGTCGGAGGGCTCGGTCACCCGAACGTCGTCGGGCGGCTCCAACGGCCCAGTCGTCCCAAACGAAGCGGCACGGCCGGGAAACCCCAAGCCCCACGTAGACTGGCAGGATGCGGCTGGTAGCAAGTGATATTGACGGAACGATTCTTGGGCACAACGGAAAGATCAGCGACCGCACCGTCCGGGCCTTCCACGCCTGCCGCGACGCCGGCATCGAGCTTGTTTTCGTCACCGGCCGCCCGCCGCGCTGGCTCCACCCGCTGGAGGAACAGCTGGGCCACACCGGCACGGTCATCTGTTCCAACGGCGCCGTGGTGTGGGACCTCGAAGCGGACCGGCTGGTGTCCGCCCGGACGCTGGGCATGGACGCGGTGCTGGAACTGCGGCGGATCATCAAGGAACTGCGCCCCGCCGCGCTCTTCGCCGCGGAAACCCTGACCGGATTCCATCTCGAACCCGGCTTTATCGAGAACGGCTCCAGCGAGCTGCTGGCCGAATTTACCCCCGCCCCGCTGGCCGAAACGCTCACCCCGGACGACGCCGTCGTGAAGTTCCTGGCAATTGTCAGGGATGGCACCGCGGACGACTTCCTGGCAGCCGTGCGGCCCGCCGTCGCCCATCTTGCGTCCGCCACGCACTCCGCACCGACGGTGGCGATGCTTGAACTGTCTCTTCCCGGCGTCAACAAAGCCGTCACCTTGGCCGAATACGCCAAGGCGCTGTCCATTGACGCCGCCGACGTCGTGGCGTTCGGGGACATGCCCAACGACGTCGAGATGTTGCGTTGGGCGGGCCACGGGTACGCCATGGCCAGCGGCCATCCGGACGCCATCAGCGCCGCCGGGCAGCAGGCGCCGCACTTTGACGACGACGGCGTGGCCCAGATCCTCGAAGCCAGGCTCGCGGCGCTGGGGGTAAAGCTCTCCTGATCCCGGCTTCCGGGCCAGGAATTCACAGCTTCCGCTCACCTCCCGTTCACACTTGCCACCTACCGTGGGTTACGGACAATCATCCGCAGCTGAAGGGGCAGTCATGGCAAGAAACGGTAACCAACGCGCGGTCGACGAGCCGTTGCGCCCGGCAGAGCCGGCTGCGCACTGGAAAGCACTGAAAGAGGGTGACCGCGTGCGCGTCCGCCTCACCCCCGGATACGAAACCGGCGGGTTCGTGGATGCCATCACGTGGGACCACACCGTTGTGTGGGTGGACCTCGACGACGGCCACGGCCGCACGCTGCTGCACTGCGGCGACGGCGTGGAGATTGTGTCGCAGGACGCATAGCCCGGCGGCTCCGGTACGCTCGAAAACGTGACTGAGCCGTTTTTTGATGCTTCCGACGGTGCTGGCCGTCCCCCGCGTCCCATTGCCCTGGCCCACCGCGGATTCTCCCGGGAAGGGCTGGAGAACTCGATGGCCGCGTTCCGGGCCGCCGCCGAACTTGGCTATGAGTACCTTGAGACGGATGTGCACACCACCTCCGACGGCGTGCTGCTGCTCTTCCACGACGACACCCTGGACCGGGTCACAGACGGCCGTGGCCGGATTTCGGAGCTGACCGCCGCTGAGGTTTCCACCGCGCGGATCGGCGGGCGCGAGCCCGTGCCGCTGTTCGACGACCTGCTGACCGCCTTCCCGGCTGCCCGGCTGAACCTGGACGTCAAAGACTGGAAGTCGGTGCAAAGCCTGGCTGCCGGCATCGAACGGCACGGCGCGCATGACCGGGTCCTGGTGGCCAGTTTCTCAGACCGCCGACGCAGAGCGGTGCTGAAAATGCTGAGCCGTCCGGTGGCCTCCTCGGCAGGGATGGTGACGAATGCGCTGTTTGTCCTGCTGGGCCCGGTGCTTCCGGCGGCCTGGCTGCGCCTTGCGCTGCGGGGCCCGTTGCGCGATGTCCAGGCCCTGCAGGTTCCGGTCCGCTACGGGGCGGTCCGCGTGGTGACGACTGCCTATGTGCGGCGGGCGCACGCCCTGGGCCTGATGGTCCACGTGTGGACCATCAACCATCCGGCTGAGATGCGCCGGCTGCTTGACCTGGGCGTGGACGGGATCGTGACGGACCGCGCGGATCTCCTGAAGCAGGTCTTGCGGGAACGTGGCCAGTGGCCCGGCGGCTGACCCGGTTCCTGGGCGCCTGCGCCGGGTGCACTGCGCAGGACTGCGGTGGAATTCCGAGCGGTTAGGAGCCGCCGGGACCCTGGATGCCGTGGTTGGCAGCGAGGTGGCGGAGCCCATCGGGGTCCAAAGGCGTATTCCACGCCGCCCAGTCCTTCGGCCGCACGGAGGGCCGGCCCAGCAGGTAGCCCTGGCCGGCACTGAAACCCAACTCCGTAAGGACCCTCAGTTCCTCGGCGGTTTCAACACCTTCGGCCACCAGGACACTGCCTATCTGCTCCGCGAAGTCCACCAGGCACGCGGCCAGGGCGTGCTGGGAGGTGTCCGTGTCCACGCCGCTGATCACATTCCGGCCCAGCTTGATGAAATCAGGCCGCAGATGGAGCATTCGGCTCAGGGCGCCCGCGGTTGGGTGCGAATCATCGATTGCAATGCGCAGCCCCCGTTCACGAAACGGCGTAATTGCAGAAATGAAATGCGAGTATTCCTCGTCCGGAATTTCGTCCGTCAATTCGAGCACAATACGGTCTACTGGCAACTCGATGTGTTCAAACAATTCGGGGAGCCGGGGATCCAGGCACGATACGGGGGAGATGTTCAGGGACACGTAGAGGTTCGCGGGGAGTTTCGCGGCAGCTAAGGCCGCGGACGCGAGGGCCGAGAATTCCAGGTTGGCGCCCAAGCCAACGGCGGCCGCCTCGGCAAACCAGATTTCCGCGCCGGCGCCGTCGTCGCTGACAAAGCGTGACAACGCCTCTACACCCACTACGGCCTTGGATTCCAGGCCGTAGATCGGTTGGAAAGCGGTCATCAGCATCTGGTTTTCCAACAGCGAGCTGATGCGCGACAAGCTGCGGAGAGACTCCAGCCGCTCGGCCAGCTGGGGCGGCATGGCGCTGACAGGCTGCGGGAAACGGGCAGTGTCCGGCGCGCTGGCTTCTGCGCTGTCCTGTTGTTGGCGCTCCAGAAGATACTCCAGCAGGGCCCGTTCCGGCGCGCCTGGGTTTTCTCCCAAGCGGTCGCTAAGGCGCTGACGTATTGCCGCCCCGGCAGGATCAGAATCCCCGAGGACCCCAGCAATAACTCCCCAAGCTTGTGTTCGAACCGTCATTAGCAACGCCCCCAGTTGACGAAGTAATGGCTCCTTGGCCTCTTTATTTTCAAATTTCCAGATACCTTCGGAATGCTCTACTTCTGATTATTACCAATCTTCCTGACCGAGAAGAATCGGATGCCGCCACTTGATCGTATATCGGGATGCTCGAAAAGCGCAGCCCAAAATCGATCAACCCCTATTACTCCCGGATGAAGTTTCCGCCAACAGCGCAGGAAGCTCTTCGGGCGGGACGGGTTTGCTGAAGAAATAGCCCTGTGCGCTGATACACCCGAGGTTCCTGAGGTGCTCGGCCTGATCCGCTGTTTCCACGCCCTCCCACACGGCTTCGAGCCCGCAGGCGCGCACCAGTTGAAGGACGGCGGCCACCAATGCAGGCTGGCTGGGGTCCGTGCCCAGTCCCTCAATCAGGGACCGGTCCACTTTGACCCGGTCCACTGGGAGCCGGCGCAGGTAACTGATGGAGGAATACCCGGTACCGAAGTCGTCGATTTCGATTCCGACGCCCAGTCCGCGCAGCCCGGCCAGGGAGTACCGGTCCAGTTCGTTGCCCCTGACGATGGCCGCTTCCGTCAGCTCCAGGACAACCTGCTCGGGGCGGACGCCCGTCTGCTTGAGCACGGCGCGGACGTCCTCGATGAACTGCAGGCTCTGCAGATCAGTTGCGGAGATGTTGATCCGGACGGAAAACCTGCTGTCCACCAGTTCGGCATCAATCCAGCGGCGTAGCTGGCCGACAGCTGTGCTGAGCACCCACAGGCCCAGCTCGGAGATCAGTCCCGCATCTTCTGCCAGCGGGATGAACTCGTCGGGCATGATGCGGCCGCGGGTGGGGTGGTCCCACCGGACCAGGGCCTCCACGCCTTCGATGCGCCCGGTGCCCAGTTCAATCACGGGCTGGTAGTGCAGTACCAGGCCCTGGCCCTTGACGGCGGTCCGGAGGTCCTCCAGCAACTGGCTGCGGAGCTTGCGGATGAGCAGAAGCCCGGGTTCGAAGACGTGGAGCCGGTTCTGCCCCTCCGCTTTGGAGGCGTACATGGCAACATCGGCCTCCATCAGTAGGTCCTCGGCCCGCCGCCCGGACGCCCCGACGCTGAGTCCAACGCTCGCCCCGCAGCGGACACTCCGGTCAGGAAGGTCAATGGGTTCCCTAATGGCTGCCAGGATGCGCTGGCCTACGACGGCGGCTTGGTCGGCGCCCGTGGCCGGCATAACGATGGCGAACTCGTCCCCGCCCAGCCGGGCTACGACATCGTTGGTCCGGACAGCGCGGCGGATGCGTTGTCCCACGGTAACCAGTACCTGATCCCCGGCAGAGTGGCCGAGGGTGTCGTTGATGGATTTGAAGGCGTCAAGGTCAAGGAGGAGGATAACGGGCGGGCTGAGGGCATCGCCGTCGTGGTCCTGGGCGGACTTCACTGCAGCAAGAAGCGCGGAGCGGTTGGCAAGTCCGGTGAGGGGATCCTGCATGGCCATCTTCTGCATCTCGCGGTGGGCTTCGTGCAGCAGTTGCGTGCGCACCTCAACACGCTGCTCAAGCTCTTCGTAAATGATCTGGAGGTCCTCGGCCAGGAGGTTGGTGCCCATGATGATGGCGTCGAGCTCGTCCCGGGCCGGCGAAACTTCTATCCGCGACTGGAGGTCTCCGGAAGCGAGCCGGATGATGCCATTGAGCAGCTGGGAGAGCCTGGGGTCATCGTCAGCGAACATCGGGTGCCTCCTTTCCGGGTTCAGGTTCCGTGCGGCGCGTGAGCTCCAAGGGGGAGGTTCACAGTGACAGTGGTGCCAACACCCAGCTCCGAGGTTACCTGAATGCTTCCGCCGTGGCGCTGGACGATGTCCTGCGTGATGGCGAGCCCAAGACCGGTGCCCGGAACCGCCCCGGACATCGCGTTCGAGGCGCGGTAAAAGCGGGTGAAAACGTGGGCTATCTCGTCACTGGAGATCCCCATCCCGGTGTCCGAGACGCTGACCGTCGCCCAGCGGGTGCCGTCGGCGTCTGCCCGCGTCATGCTGACGACGTCGATCTGTCCTCCACCGGGGGTGAACTTGATGGCGTTGGAGACCAGATTCGTAAAAACCTGCTGCAGCTGCACTTCGTCTGCCAGGAATTCGAGCTCGTCCGAGGCGTGGGCCATCACAATGGCGACATTCTGCACTGTTGCGAGCGGCCTCAGCGCGGCGGTGACGATCTCCAGGGTCCGAGCCAGCCGGATAGGGGTCAGGTGCAGCGGGCTTTGTTCATGCCCGTTGCGGGAAACGCTCAGCATGTCTTCGATCAGCAACCGCAGCCGTTCCGTGTTCCTGACCACGATGTCCAACATTTGGTGGACATCGCTGGACACGGGGTCGGACGTGTTCTCCTGGATCATGTCCAGGTAGGCCATGATCGATGTCAGCGGCGTGCGGAGCTCATGGTTAACGGTGGCCAGGAAGTCGGTCTTGGCTTTGTCCAGCTGCTGGAGTTGCTTGACCACCTGCTGCTGGCTGGTGATCAGGTGGCTTTGGATCAGGCCGTGGACGGTATTGCCAGCAACGTGCTGGATCAGTGCCAGCTCGGCCCGCGACCATTCCCTGGGGGAGTCCAGCAGGGCGATCCAGATAATCCCCAGCGACGAGCTGCCGTCCCCCATCGGGACGGCAACGGACGCGGCGGCACACAGTTGCGCGAGCTCGGCGGGCAGCCGGACATCGCCGGCACCGTGCGGTGCGAACGCCCCGTCCGCAGTGAGGACCTCCGCCCGCGCCCACAGTAGGTCAGCGGTCCTGCGCACCGGGCCTTCGTCCGTGCACAATCCTTCAGGCAGTGGGCCCAGACCGGGCCGGTGCCACTGGGCGGTAATGGGCGGCACCTTGTCGTCGTCGAACGTGGTCAGCCAGACCCGGTCCGCGCCGAAAGTCTCACCGAACCCCCGGACCACAACATCGGCGATCTGTTGCGGATGGTTGGTTCCGCGGACCAGCGCGGACACCTGCCGCAGCCTTTCGCGTAACGTCTCCGCTTCCTGCCGGGCTTCATTCCGGCGGGAGACCAGGTTAATCAGGGCAGTGGCACGGTGGACGAGTTCCTTGGCAGCAGGCGGTTTGGCGATGGTGTCCCGTACGCCGGTATGCTCCGCCGCCTTGACTTCGGCCGGGCTGTCGAGATCAACGAGAACCAGCACAGGGGCGGTGGCGTCGACGTCGGAGAGTGAACTGTCCAGGACCAGGACGGAGGGCTCGCGCTTTTCCAGAAGGGTCGAAAGGCCGGTGGCGTTGTCCACGGCGCTGACCGTGAAGCCCGCCGCCTCCAGTGCCGCCGTGGTGGATTCCCGGCGCCCGGCGTCGGGATCCGCAACGACAGCCAGGTACGGCACGGTTGCGAAATGTGGTGTGTCCGCTGGCAACCTGTCCCCCTTTGCTCCTGAGTGAGCACCCGTTTGCTCCTGACTGAGTACATTGTAGGGTGACGGAGCACACCTGCTCCTATAAAATGCGCGGAGGGTATCGTGACGAGTCAGCCTGCAGAAGAGGCCAAAGCGGACCTGGCGCTGGACGAACTGGGTGTGGTCCAGCTCAAATGGCCGCAGGGAGTGTCCATCACGGAGTTGGACGCCGTGGCCGCCATGCAGAACGTCAACGACCTTTGCGGGGCCGGCCGCCACCCCATGCTGGTGGATATGGCCACCACGGCCCAGGTCAGCCGGGGAGCCCGTACGGTTTTCGGCCGCCCCTGCCAGGCCTCCCGCATTGCGCTGCTGGGGGCGTCACCCGTTGACAAAGTAGTGGCCAACTTCATCCTGGGCATCAACAAACTGCCCTGCCCCACCCGGTTCTTTACGTCCCGCGACGACGCCATGGTCTGGTTGTTGAAGGAACCCGCGGCCACAAGCTGAACGGAACAGCCCGCGAACGGCTGCGGCGCGTTCAGGGTCCTATATTTGTCCTATGCCATCCCGCGCGAAAAAGGTGCTCTCCGCCTTGCGGCAGTACTTGATCCTGCCCAAGCTGATCAGACTGTCCATCTCTGCTCCGAAAAACAGGACCGTGGCATGGGACAGGTATTGGGCCGGAATCGCGAGGACGGGCGCCCGGAGTGACGTGCTGTGGGATTCCGGCACTGACCACGAGCTGCTGGGTTACGGGGACGTCCTGCGGCGGCACTTCGATCCAGGCCTTCCCGTGGTGGATGTGGGGTGCGGGCATGGCGCATTCAGCCGCGCCCTGACGGCGTATTCACCAAAGGTCCTGGGCGTTGACGTGTCTGCGCACGCGGTGGCCCGTGCCCGTGACGAATCGGCCGGAGTTGACGGTGTCAGCTACCTGGCCCGTGACATGACCGAGCCTGGAGCCGGCGCGAGTCTGGTGGAATCCACGGATGCTAACGTCTTTGTCCGTGGCGTGTTTCACGTCCTCGCGCTGGCCGATCAGGCCGCGCTGATGGAAAATATGCGGCAGCTCGCAGGTGCCCGCGGCACCGTCTTCCTGGCGGAGACGAATTTCCAGGGCAACCCCGTGGAGTACGTCGCGCACCTGGGGGCGTCACTGCGCAGCATCCCGGCCCCGCTGGAGCTGGCTATCCGGAAACTGCCCATGCCGGGCCGCTTTGGACCGGAGGAGCTGGCCCGCGTGATGCCGAAGGGCCGGTGGACGCTGGTGGAAGACGGTGCCGCAACCATCGAAACCAATCCGCTGATGGATGCGGCGGGGAACAGCAGAATACCGGGCTACTTTGCGGTGCTCAAGCCCAAAAATTGCGACGCTGGCCGGTCGGGTTCGTCCTTAGCTGTCCGCATACCGGAGTAGGCAAGCGCTTTCCCGGAAGCGGCTGGCATGATGGACGGCATGCGCATTCTCATCGCTCCGGATAAGTTCAAAGGCTCGCTCACCGCCGCGGAGGCCGCCGCCGCCATCGCCGAAGGTGCGCTGCGCGTATACCCTGACGCCGTCGCCACCCAGTTTCCGATCGCCGACGGCGGCGAGGGCACCCTGGAGGCTGCCGTTTCGGCCGGCTACGAGGAGCGGCTCAACGCCGTTGTGGGCCCCATTCTTGCCCCCGTCGGCGCTGCCTGGGCCATCCGGAAGAACCCCGGCGGCGGGGCGACCGCCGTCATCGAAACAGCCCAGGCCTCGGGTCTGGCTGAGATGGAACCCACCCCGGCCAACGCCCTGCGGGCGCACAGCTACGGCTGCGGGCAGCTGATCGCGGCGGCGCTCGACGCCGGAGCTACCGAGATTGTGTTGGGGCTGGGCGGATCAGCCATGACCGACGGCGGCAGCGGCGCCCTGCGTGCGCTGGGCCTCAAGCCGCTGGACGCCGCCGGCAACGTTGTTCCGTTGGGCGGCGGATCACTGGCCGATGTTGCGGCCCTGGATACCTCCGGGCTGGACCCGCGACTCTCCGCAACCTCCTTCAGGATCGCCGTGGACGTCCAGAATCCGCTGTATGGCGCCACCGGCGCGGCCCACGTCTTCGGCGCCCAGAAGGGTGCCGACGGCGAGGCAGTTGAACGGCTCGACGCCGGTCTCCGCAACTGGGCGTCCGTACTCCGCGAGGCCACTGGCCGGGACGTTAACATTCCGGGAGCCGGGGCGGCAGGCGGCTTCCCGGCGTCGTTCCTTGCCTTCACGAACGCCCGGCTGGAAGGAGGGTTTGCGCTTGTCGCAGGGCTCACTGGGCTCGCAGGTCAACTGGACAACGCAGACCTGGTGATCACGGGGGAGGGTTCCCTGGACTCGCAGTCGCTGACAGGCAAAGCCCCCATCGCCCTCGCGGACGCAGCCCGGGACCGCGGGATTCCGGTGATTGTGGTGGCGGGGCGGATCCTGGTCACACCCGAGGACCTGGCCGGGCACGGCGTGGTCGCCGCAGCACAATTGCTGGATGTTGCGGCCAGCCCGGAAGACGCCGTCGCCCACGCCGCAAAATACCTGGCCGGGGCTACCAGCCAGGTCCTGGAAGGCGCCTGAAGCCACAGCCCGTGTTCCGGTAATTACTCATTTGCGCCTGTGCACTCCGTCGACAGGATCCCCGGCGATTTGCTGGCTTGGCGGTCTGCTACCGTTCCGATGCGCGCCTGTTGAGCCGCAGCGGGACGTAGATCAGCAGGACCACCAGGACCGCCAGCAGGATTCCGCCGGCGGTCAGGCCGGCGGTGCGGCCGGCCGTCACGTCAAAGACCAGGGCGGCTGTTCCCACACTGAGCATCCCCACGCCGGCCAGGGCAATTTTGGTGATGGTGTCTGCGCTCGAGACTAGGGTTTCCTTGAGCCGTTGGCGGAAGAGCCGGCGGTGGACGCTGACGGGAAGCAGGATAAAGGCGGTGGTCAGTGTCGCGATCACCACGTTGACGAGGTAGAGAACCACTTGGAACTCGTCCAGGTCCTGGAACCGATCCTGGAACGGCAGAGTCAGGAGGAAGCCGGCCAGAATCTGGACCCCGGTCTGCAGCACCCTGAGCTCCTGCAGCAGCTCGGCCCAGTTCCGGTCCAGCTGCTCCTCGCGGGTTTCATTCCGCCCGGTGCTGCCGGGGAAGTCCTCAACATCAGACATGCCTCTCCTCGCTCCCGGGTCTGGCCGCGTGATCCAAAGCTAGGCCGGAGTTGCGCCAAAATCAACATTTGATAAGTTTACTTATTATTTGCTCCGGATGATGGACTTGCGCCTCCGTGCGGGATAGTTTCGAAGAGCCGGCGCAGGCAGGAGCCCTTCGAAGACCGATCCAATGAAGAGGTGGACTATGAGCGAAACGCAGAAACGGACAGACCCGCCCACCGACCCCCGGGACGGCTTTCATTCCGGGCCCTTCCCGAAGCAGGAACAGAAGCAGCCGGGCCTGACTGCGCTCATGGATCCGAAGCCAGACCACGGCGAACTTGGCTACGAGGGGCGCGGTGCGCTGCGGGGTAAGGCTGCGCTCATCACCGGCGGAGACTCAGGAATCGGCAAGGCGGTGGCCATCGCGTTTGCCCGCGAGGGGGCCGACGTCGCAATTTCCTACCTTCCGGAAGAAGAGGAAGATGCCCAGGACACGGCCGACTGGATCCGCAAAACGGGCCAGCGCGCGCTGCTGTTGGCCGGGGACGGCCGGGAAGAGGCCTTCAGCACCCGGATCGTCGCTGATGCGGTGGCGGAATTCGGGGGTCTGGATGTGGTGGTGCTCAACGCTGCTTACCAGAAGAACCGCGAGAGTTTCGAGTCCCTGCCGACCGAGGAATTCGACCGCGTACTCAAGACCAATCTGTATTCCCTGATCTGGACGGCCCGGGCCGCGGTTCCGCACCTGAAGGCTGGCTCCTCGATCATCACTACGGCTTCGATCCAGGCTTTCAATCCGTCGCCGGGGCTGATCGACTACGCCATGACAAAGGCAGCGCAGGTTGCCTTCACCAAGGCGTTGGCCCAGGAACTTGGGCCACAGGGGATCCGCGTCAACGCCGTGGCCCCCGGACCCATCTGGACCCCGCTGATCCCGGCCACGGAGTGGCCGGACAAGCTGCCCACCTTCGGGCAGGATACGCCGTTGCAGCGGGCGGGTCAGCCGGCAGAGCTCGCCGCGGCCTATGTGCTGCTCGCGTCCGATCAGGGGTCCTACATCTCCGGAGCAGTGCTGCCGGTGACCGGCGGCAAGGGCCTGTAACCAAGTTTGCACGTCAGATTCACATCTACTACAGGAGGAACCATGAGTCAGGACAACCAGCGCACGGAACCCGCCGAGGAAGTGGGCGGCTACGGCACGCCGACTGCGGAACAGGAGATGGGCGGGACGGACAGCAATCAGTTTGCCCAGCCCCGCGACGAAGAGGAATTTGATGCCGCCGGGCTCAATCAAAACAGCCCAGAGGGCGAAACGTTCGCCACCGGCACACCCAATCTCAGCCACTTCGATGAGGAAGACAAAGACAGCGCCGGCGAGCCGGGTGCCGGCCGATTCGGCGGCACTGATGACCAGTACCACGCAGAAAGCGACACCAATGATCCCGGCTTTGAGCCGGGAGAACCGCTCATCCCGCGCGACGCCGACGTTCCCTCCGCCGATGCCGAGATCAACGAGGCCAACGCCGACGCGCAGGGCTCTGAACCCTTCTCGTCGGAATCGGGACAGGAGGCTGCCGGCCTGCCGGACGGCAGCGGAGCTGACCTGCCCAAGGACAAGTCACCGAAGGATGACGACGAGGAGAGTTTCGATGCCGGATAGGCGGTGTTCTCCGCCGGGACTGCGGTTTTTGTGTGGGTGGATCTTGCCCACGGAGCGGTCACCGGACGTATCCTAGAAACAGGTTTTGCAGTGGGCCACGCGTTTCGAACCTAGGCGTGGAACATGGCCGCGGAGACACAAGGGGAGCCGGGCCGGGAATCGATTCCGGACCCCCAGGAGATGGTGTTCGACAGCACGGATGTCGAAGACTTCCTTGTGGCAGTCACCGGCGAGTTCATGCGCGACATCGATGGCGATTCGCGTGGTATCAGCTGGGCCGTCACCTTCTTCCGCTCCGGATCGGCCCGGACTGCAGCCGCGGGGAGCGCCGCCGCGCGCGCCGCGGACGAAGAGCAGTGCTCGTTTGCGGACGGACCCGTGCTGGAAGCTGTTCGCGCGGGTGATTTTGTGCATCTGGCCGACGTCGGCCGCGACCGGCGCTGGCCGGGCTATGCCAGTGCTGCCGCGGACCATGGCGTCCGGTCGCTGCTGTCCACGCCGGTTGTTGCCGCTGCCGAATGGAGTGCAGCACTTAGCCTCTACGCGTCCACTCCCCATGCCTTCACCAGCGAGGACATCATCAGGACGCGCAGGTATGCGCGTCACGTGGCCCGGTCGCTGCTGATGGTGGTGTGTGTGGCGGAGCGGGCCGCAGCCGGTGCTCAGCTGGCGGTAGCCCAAAGCTCCATGGTGCTTATGGACCTGGCCGTGAGCACGCTTGAATCCGACTACGGGCTCGGCCACGATGCGGCACTGCAGTACCTCCGGACCGTCGCACGGCACACCCGCCACGGGCTTCGCGAGACAGCCCTGAATATTGTGGCTGCCTCGCGTGCCGACCAGGCAGGGCGCGGCCGTGAAAATGCCTCCTTCCGGGGACTCTCTGACCTCGAAACACCCCCGCTCCGCCAGGGTCACTACATAACAGGGAGTACGGCATGAACGTCTGGAAGCAGGACATTGCAGCCGCGAGGGCCGCTGCGGATCCGGCGCCCCACCCGTGGCACCGGCTGGTTGCGTTGGGTGACTCCTTCACTGAGGGCATCGGTGACCCCGAGCCGCGCAGCGAGGGTGGCTTGCGCGGCTGGGCAGACCGAGTGGCCGAGGAACTCAGCGCGAACCAGCCCGATTTCGCCTATGCCAACCTGGCCGTACGGGGCCTGCTGGTACAGCAGATTTTAGACCAGCAGCTCGCTCCGGCGCTTGCGCTGAAGCCCGATCTGGTCACGCTCTCCGCCGGCGGCAACGATATCGTTTTCCGTCGCAGCGACCCTGACCGGCTCGCAGAAACGATCGACGACGGCGTGGGCCAGCTGGCCCGGTCCGGCGCCACCGTGGTCCTGTTTGCCGGGCCGGACTGGGGCGCGACGCCAGTCTTCAGCCAGATCCGCGGCAAAGTGGCCATCTTCAACGAGAACCTCCACGCGGTGGCCGCCCGCCACGACGCGGTCATGGTTGACCTGTGGTTCCTGCGTGAATTGTCGAGCGCGGGCATGTGGGACCCGGACCGGCTGCACTTCTCACCGCTGGGGCACCACACCATCGCCGCGGCCGTGCTGAAGGCCCTGGGTGTCTCGCACACCCTGGAGCCGTTCGAGCCTAAGCCGCCGCTGCCCCACAGCTGGAAGGAAGCCCGGACCGAGGACCTCATCTGGGCGCGCGAATATCTGGTTCCGTGGGTGATCCGGCAGTTGAGGCACCCGCCGGAAGCGGAGCTGACCGCCAAGCGTCCCGAGCCGCGCCCGGTTTTCGGCGTCGGAACCCCGCCCGGACCGTTTATCAGCGGCGGTCACGCAGCCTGAGGCAACAGCTTGACGCGCCTGCGGACAGTTCAGCGCTTCTTCGGCGCCCGTTTCGCTGCTGCATTGACTGCTGCCTTGACCGCGGGAGGCAGGCCCGCCTGCTCCGTTTCCGGTTCAGCCACCGAGCCGCGGGCCTTCGCGATGGCTTTCATGCTGTGGTAAATCACCAGGGCGGCGGCCGAGCCGAGGGCGATGCCGGTGAACGTCAGTTCCCCGATGGTCCAGGTGTAGTCGGCGATGCCGATGATCAGGGCGACGGCGGCGGTGGTCAGGTTCACCGGGTTGGAGAAGTTCACTTTGTTCTGCACCCAGATCTTGACGCCCAGGATGCCGATCATGCCGTACAGCATGGTGGCGGCGCCGCCCAGTACGCCCGGCGGGACCGTGGCAATCAGTTCACCGAACTTGGGCGAGAAGCTCAGGACAATAGCGAAGACGCCCGCAACCCAGTACGCCGCTGTCGAATACACCTTGGTGGCCGCCATAACGCCGATGTTCTCCGCGTAGGTGGTGGTGCCGGAACCGCCGCCGAAACCGGCAAGGACCGTGGCGGCGCCGTCCGCCATCAGCGCGCGGCCGGAGACGCCGTCGAGGTTCTGGCCGGTCATGGCCGCCACGGACTTCACGTGCCCGATGTTCTCGGCTACCAGGACCAGCACGACGGGGACAAAGAGGCCAAGCACGCCCACATGGAACTCGGGGGTCTGGAAGTGAGGCAGCCCGATCCAGGCAGCGGCCTCCATTTTTTCGTAGCTCACTTCGCCGCGCAGCATGGCCACGAGGTAGCCCACCACCACGCCCACGAGGATGCTGAGCCGGCCGACGATTCCGCGGAAAAGAACGCTGACCAGAATGATGGTGGCGAGTGTGCTGACGGCGGTGACGGGGGCGGCGTCGAAGTTCATTTTCGCGGCGGGGGCCAGGTTCAGGCCGATCAGTGCCACGATGGCGCCGGTGACGATGGGTGGCATCAGCCGGTTGATCCAGCCGGCGCCGAACTTCTGCACGATCGCACCGATGAGGGCCAGTGCGACGCCGGCGAGCACCACTCCGCCCAGCGCGCCGGGCACGCCGAACTGCTGTTGGGACGCCATGATGGGCGCGATGAACGCGAAGCTGGAGCCGAGGTAGCTGGGAACGCGCCCCTTGGTGATGACCAGGAACAGCAGTGTGCCGATGCCGGAGAAGAACAGGGTGGTGGCCGGTGGCATGCCGGTGATGATGGGGACCAGGAACGTGGCGCCGAACATGGCCACGACATGCTGCATGCCCACGCCGATGGTCAGGGGCCAGGCCAGCCGCTCATCCGGAGCAACCACGTGGCCGGGCGTAATCGATTTGCCGTTGCCGTGGAGCTTCCATTTCATTCCGGGCATGCTCATGGTCTGGGCCTTTCAAGGGGTTGCCGCTGGGGCTGGGATCTTCCGGTGCAACAATACCGCGCGGTCCTGCTGTGGTGAACGTCACGTGCGGGTTGGGAAGAGGACGGGTGTGCTTGAAGTTACAACTATGGAAAGCAGACCGCCGGCCCATCATTCGAGATGAGCGGGCCCAGCGAAAGGTACGCCATGACTATTGCCCACGAAGAAGCGGTTATCGATCCGGCCGCCGTCGACGCCATTTTTGCAGAGGCCCGCACGGCCAACTCATTCACCGGCGAGGTGACCGAGGACCAGGCCCGCGCCATTTACGAACTTACCAAGTTCGGCCCTACGGCTTTCAACTCCCAGCCCCTCCGCGTGACCTACGTCCGCTCTGACGAGGCGCGTGCCACCCTGGTTGACACCCTGGCCAACGGCAACAAGGCCAAGACCGCCTCCGCGCCACTGGTTGCCGTCCTTAGCTACGACACCGCCTGGGCCGAGCAGTGGGACAACTTCCTGCCCGAGTACAACGCACCGAAGGCCATGTACGACGCCGCCCCGGACCTGGCCGCGTCCACTGGCAACAACAACGCCCACCTGCAGGCCGGCTACTTCATCCTGGCCGTCCGGTCCCTCGGACTCGCGGCCGGCCCGATGACCGGAGCCGACTTCGGCGCCCTCGACGCCGCCTTCTTCCCCGCTGGTGACCAGAAGAGCTTCCTGGTGGTCAACATCGGCCAGGCCGGCGAAAACGCGTGGGGCGCAGCGAAGCCCAAGTTCAGCTACGAGGACGTTGTCCGCACCGTCTGACCAAACCCAAGATGCTCTATCACTTTTGGTCCCCATCCGGGTTGGATGGGGACCAAAAGTGATAGAGCATCTGCTTTTTAAGGTTAGGCGATGACGCCGTCCACCAGCGCCTTGGCTTCTGCCTGGACCTGCTTAAGGTGCTCCTCGCCCTTGAAGGACTCGGCGTAGATCTTGTAGACGTCCTCGGTTCCGGACGGGCGGGCGGCGAACCAAGCGTTCTCCGTGACCACCTTGAGCCCGCCGATGGACGCGCCGTTGCCAGGCGCCTCGGTCAGCTTGGCGGTGATGGTTTCGCCGGCCAGTTCCGTTGCGGTGACGTCCGACGGCGAGAGCCTGCCGAGTACCGTCTTCTGCTCCCGCGTGGCCGCTGCATCAATGCGCGCGTAGACAGGGGCGCCGAACTGGTCGGTCAGGCCCCTGTACAGCTGGGAGGGGGACTTACCCGTGACGGCGGTGATCTCCGAGGCCAGCAGCGCCAGCAGGATGCCGTCCTTGTCGGTGGTCCAGACGCTGCCGTCCAACTTGTTAAAGGAAGCGCCGGCCGATTCCTCGCCGCCGAACGCGCCTTCGCCGGACAGCAGTCCCGGCACAAACCACTTGAAGCCCACGGGGACCTCAACCAGTTTGCGGCCCAGGCTTTCCGCCACCCGGTCGATGATCGAGGACGAAACCAGGGTCTTGCCCACCACCGAGTTGGGGTTCCAGCCGCTGCGGTTGCGGTAGAGGTAATCGATGGCGACGGCGAGATAGTGGTTCGGGTTCATCAGGCCACCCACCCCGTCGACAAGAGGTGTGACAATCCCGTGCCGGTCGGCGTCGGCGTCGTTGCCGGTGGCGACGTCGAACGCCGCTGAACTGCCGCCGTCGGACATCCTGTTGATCAGGGAGGCCATCGCGAACGGTGAGGAGCAGTCCATCCGGATTTTTTCGTCCCAGTCCAGGGTCATAAACGCCCACTGGGGATCCACGGTGGGGTTCACCACGGTCAGGTCCAGGTGGTGGCGCTCGCCGATCTCGCCCCAGTAATCCACGGCCGCACCGCCCATGGGGTCGGCCCCAATGCGCACTCCGGCTTCGCGGATGGCGTCCAGGTTCAACACGGACGGGAGGTCGTCAACGTAGCTGCTGAGGAAATCGAACTTTCCGGTGCTGTCCGCGACGAGGGCTTCGGAGACGGGGATGCGCTTCACGCCCCGCAGGTCGTTTTCGAGGAGTTCGTTGGCGCGGTTGGCGATCCAGCCTGTCGCGTCCGAATCGGCCGGGCCACCGTGCGGAGGGTTGTATTTGAAGCCGCCGTCTCCGGGCGGGTTATGGCTGGGCGTGACCACAATGCCGTCCGCTTCCGGGGTGCCGGGCTGGCGGCTGTTGTTGTACGTCAGGATGGCGTGGCTCAGTGCCGGTGTCGGCGTGTAACCGTGCCGCGCGTCAATCAGCACGTGCACGCCGTTGGCGGCGAGGACCTCCAGGGCGGAGTTCTGCGCCGGCTCGCTGAGGGCGTGGGTGTCCTTCGCCAGGAAAAGCGGGCCGGAGATGCCCTGTCCGGCGCGGTACTCCACGATTGCCTGCGTGATCGCGACGATGTGTTTTTCGTTGAACGACGCCTTCAGGCTCGAGCCGCGGTGCCCGGACGTACCGAACGCCACGCGCTGGCCGGGATCACTCAGATCCGGCGTGATGTCGTAATACGCGTCGAGGAGCGCAGTGATGTCAACGAGGTCCTGGGGTTGGGCAACTGTGCCCGCGCGGCTAGCCATGGCACCAGCATGCCAGACCCAGGCTGGAGTCAAGACGCCGGGTCCACAATCCGGGCCCCTATGACGCGGAAAAGTCCCCTCCAGACTGTTGGCAGCAAGTAGTTAAAGCGAGTACCGGCCCCAAAAATACCTATATACCGGCTCCCTGCGGCGCTGCTACTTTCGGAAAACTCAGGAAAGAATGCCCGACGGCGGGGAGCGCCGCCGTCGGGCACTGCACTTAGCGTCGGGCACTTCAGTGAGTCGGACGCGGCAGTGAGTCGGCACGCGGGAACCAGGGGGCAGGTCATGGGGGCAGGAGACGGCGCGGCCGAGCAGTCCAGGCTGGCTGCGGAACGTGTTCAGCGGCTGAAACGCCAGCTCGATCAGGCCGAGCGTGCCACGAAGTCGTGGGATGCCGGTGCAGTGGGCGAGCGTCTGGTGGCGGACAGACTGAGCCGGCTCATTCCGCACGGATGGTACCTGCTGAACGATGTCCCCTGGCCCGGGCGGCCCAAAGCCAACCTTGACCATGTTCTTGTGGGGCCCGGCGGTGTGGTGGTGATCGATGCCAAGAACTGGACCGGCGAGGTCCGGGTCTCCGCCGGTGTCCTGTGGCAGGGCCGCTTTGCCAGGACGCAGTCCGTGGACGGCGCATTAGCGCAGTGCGCCGCCGTCGCGTCCGTGCTGGCCCCGCCCCACCGGCGGTTCGTCCGCCCGTTGATCTGCCTCGCCGGTCATCCGGACCTCTTCGGCATCACCAATTCCGACGTCGCCGTGGCAGGCGGCGACCGCGTTGTTGCTGCTGTCCTGGCGCTGCCTCCGGTGCTCGACCAGCAGACAGTGGTGGGCCTCTATGCGCACCTTGGCGAGCAGCTCACGCAGGAATCTGCTGCTCAAAGTCCTGCGGTGAACTCGCTGACCGTGAAGTCACCGACCGCGAAGCCGCTGACCTCGAAACTGTCGGCAGGACAGGCAGGCGGCGTCGGATCCGGACGCGCCAGGAAACCGAGCGCACAGCAACACGCCGCAGGTGGGTTGACCCGGGTGATGTTCCTGGCTGCCTTTGTGGTTTTTGCTGTCTACGTGCTGCCCTATTGGGGGCGGTAGGACGGGATGGCGGTGCCGGTAGGCCTGTATTGCAGGCGGCGGTAGGCTGGGAATCGAAGACTTCGAATGGGGAAAACATGACTGACCAGCCAACTCCGCGCCCTGACTCGCAAGGGTCCGCCGCCCAGGGACCAGTCGATTCGCCGGCAGGCTACGAGCCGCCGCAGTTTGTGCCGCCGCAGGGCCCCAGCATTCCGGCGCCGCCTTTGTATGACCAGAATCAGTTCGGACGGAACCAGTACGGCCAGCCTGGCGCGGACAGCCAGCCCGGCGATCAGTATGGCGCGGCCTATGCCCAGCCACCAAGCCCTTACGGCCAAGGCGCCAGCCCCTATGGCCAGCCGGCGTACGGGCAACCTGCGTCCGGCCAGCCTGCCTATTACGGCATGCCGGTGCAGCAGCCCAAGGGCCTGAGCATTGCCAGCATGGTCCTCGGCATTTCGTCGGTCCTTCTTGGCTGGTTCATGATTCCGCAGATCGCTGCAATCATCACCGGCCATCTGGCCCTCCGCCGCGAACCGTCGGGCAAGGGCATGGCCATCACCGGGCTGGTCGTGGGCTACCTTTGCCTGCTCGGCTACGGAGCGTTCTGGCTGCTCCTCATCATCGGGCTGATGTCATACGGCACCACCTACGGGTACTGACTCCCGGTCGAAACCGGGGTCGGATAGCGGGGCAGGCTGGCCCCGCCCGCCGCAGACTCCCAAGCAGCGGAAAGGCCCCCGACAGGGGGCCTTTCTTCAGCCGGGGCTGAACAACAAGTTCACACTCTCTCGCGCCGGCGTTCAGCGGCCGGTTCCTGGGCTTCGTGGGTCCTCCGGCGACGCGGGAAGGCCCAGAAGGTGAGTCCTGGCCCGTGTAGTGCGGCTCCGGACGGTCCGGCGGTGTTTCCTGGCGTTCTTCGGGTTTCCGGGCGGCTTGCTTCTTGGCACGCCACCCGAAATCTTCCATCGATGAGTAGCACATCACAGACCTCCTCGTACTGACTGCCCCTTAATCGTCCTCCGGATCGGCCCCGGAGTGGACCCCCGGAGCGGTTCAAACTGTCATCAGAAGCCGAGCTGGGCCGCCACCTGGAGCAGGACCAGTTCCGAGCCCGCCGGCCCCACGAGCTGGATTCCCATGGGCAGGCCGTGCGCTGGCCGCCCACCGGTCCAGTACACGGGAATCGTGATGGCCGGCAGGCCGCAGACGTTCACCATGGAGGACCATGGCGCGAATTCGCACTGCCGGCGGTAATCGCCGTCAGCATCCCCGGGCCATTCCGCAGCCGGCCATGGTTCGTCACCGTGCGTGGCGCCCGTAAACCAGCCCACGGGACGGGGCGTCTGCGCCAGGGCCGGCATCAGCATCAGGTCCCAGCCGCCGTACTGCGTGACGGTGTCGCGCTCGAATTGCCGCAGGAACGCCAATGATTCATTGAGCTCGGCGGCGCTGCGCTGCTGGGCCCGGCGTCTGAACGTGCGGGTCAGCGGGACCAGGAGCGCTTCGCGGTGCGGACTGATCCGGGCGGTTCCGACGGCGGCGGTCCACGCAGTGGTGAAGGCGTCAGGGTAGCGGTTGTCGTAGCGGATGGCGGCTTCGCTGACGGCGTGCCCGGCGTGCTCCAGCATTTCCAGGCCCACCTGCAGCGCGGCTAAGGTTTCGGGTTCCGGGGTCAACGGGAAGGTGGTGGACCAGGGGCTGTCCATGGTCAGGCCGATGCGCAGAGGACGCGGTTCGTGTCCCACAGCGCCGAGATAAATGTTGTCGGGGGACGGCACCAGAGCATCCATCAGCAGGGCCGCGTCGGCCGCGTTGCGGGCAAGGGGCCCCGCTACCACCAGCCGGGCGGGATCGCTTGAACTTTCGCCGGACGGCACCACGCCACGGCCGGGTTTGAGGCCCACCAGGCCGCAGGCGGCGGCCGGGATACGGACGGAACCGCCGCCGTCGGTCCCAGGCGCGAATGGAAGCAGGCCCGCGGCCACCGCGGCAGCGCTGCCTCCCGAGGAGCCACCGGAACTCCGGCTCGGGGCATGCGGGTTGCGCGACGGCGGTGCGATGCGGTTTTCGCTGTACGCCGTCAGCCCAAACTCCGGAACCTGCGTCTTGCCCAATGAGACAACGCCAGCGGCCTTGAGGACTGCGGCCAAGGTGCCGTCGGCGAGGGCCGGTTTGTGGTCAAGTGCAGCGCTGCCGTGGGTGGTCACCACGCCGGCGACGTCGGTCAGGTCCTTGAAAGCCACCGGCATGCCATGCAGGAGCGGCAGGCCGTCCGTCCTGGCCCCGGAGGCCTCTGCGGAGCCGGTTCCGAATTCTTTCCGGAACCGGGCGAACCGGGCATCGGCGGCGTCCGCATCGGCCATGGCCTCTTCTGTAGTGACCGTGACAAAGGCGCCCAACAGCGGATTCTGATCGGCAATGCGGGCCAGGAAATGTGCGGCGACGTCCCGAGCTGAGAGCTCTCCTGTGCGGAGCGCATCCCGCAGTTGGACGGCGGTCAGTTCGTGGATGTCAGCGGTGGAACCGGTTGTCTGCTCAGCGGGCAAAGCCCCTCCTCAGGGTCATTGAGAAGCGTAGCCTGCGTCAGCTTTCGGCAGGCACGGCAGGGCGGCTGACGCTAGGCTGGAGGAAGACCCGTGATTCTCCGAAAAAGGACTCCCATGAGCGATTTCGATTCTGTGCCCGTCAACGACGTCCCGGCCGACGCCGTGATTCTGGACGTCCGCGAAGACTACGAATGGGTAGCCGGACATGCCGCGGATGCTCTGCACGTCCCCCTGGATCAGCTTCCGGCACGGCTTGGCGAGTTGGACCCGGACCAGGACATCCACGTTATTTGCCGCACCGGCGGACGGTCCTTCCGTGCTGCGCAGTGGCTCACCGGCCAGGGCTATACAGCCATCAACGTGGCTGGCGGAATGGACCAGTGGCTCGAGTCCGGCAAGCCTCTTGTGTCCGATAACGGCCTTAAGCCTCTCGTTCTGTAGTTCAACCCGTATCTGTGTCCATCACCCAAGAGGAATCCATGCCCGCGATGCCCGTTACATACGCTTTCCTTGGGCCTGAGGGCACATTCACTGAAGCGGCACTGATGCAGGTACCGGACGCCGCCAAAGCCACGCGTAATCCGGCCTCCACCGTCAATGCGGCGCTGGACATGGTCCGCGACGGCTCTGCGGACGCAGCGATGGTGCCCATTGAGAACTCGGTCGAGGGCGGCGTCACCGCCACCCTGGACGCTATCGCCGGCGGACAGGAACTCCGGATCATCCGCGAAGTCCTGGTGCCCATCAGCTTTGTCCTGGTAGGCCGTCCCGGCATGGAGGTGGCGGATATCAGCCGGATCTCCACCCACGGCCACGCCTGGGCGCAGTGCCGTCTATGGGTGGACGCGAATATTCCGGGTGCGGAACATGTTGCTGGCTCCTCCACCGCTGCGGCCGCAATGGGGCTACTGGGCGACGAAGCTCACTACGATGCCGCGATCTGTGCGCCCATCGTCGCACAGGAGCAGCCGGGGCTGACCGTTTTGGCAGAGAACATCGGCGACAACCCGGGGGCCGTAACGCGTTTCATCCTGGTGAGCAGGCCGGGCGTCCTGCCGGAACGGACCGGTGCGGATAAGACCACAGTGGTAGTCCCGCTGCCGGAAGACCGTCCGGGTGCCCTGATGGAAATCCTGGACCAGTTCGCCACGAGGGGCGTGAACCTCAGCCGGATCGAATCCCGGCCGACAGGTCAGTACCTTGGCCACTACTTTTTCAGCATCGACGCTGACGGGCACATCGCGGATGCCCGGGTGGCCGATGCCTTGGCTGGGCTTCACCGCATCAGCCCGGCCACCCGCTTCCTGGGCTCCTACGGGCGGGCAGACGCCCAAAGCCCCAGCGTCCCGCAACACACCTCGGACGAGGCATTCCGGGCCGCACATGAATGGATCGGGAAGATTCTGCAGGGGGAATAAACGCGGCTGGACGACGACCAGGGCTTCGCCCACAGCGTAGGTCAAGGTACTTCCGCGGGATAGTTACTGTGCGTATGCTTGCCTGATCCACCTGGGGGAGGGACCCCTAACGAAAGGGAGCAGGTCATGAATACCAGCAGCACAGACAATGATGGCCAGGGCATGATCGTTAATCCCAAGCCCGCTGTCGACAATCAGGACTGGGACGGCGACGATGCTGACCGCGCTGACCGCCTGCGCTTCGAAGAGGAACAGGCCATGATCCGTGAGCAGTCCGAGGCGCGTGCCGCGAAGGCCGCCGCCGAGGCTGAGGCGGTCAAGAAGGCAACTGCCTGAGGCCAGGCCCGCTTAGCCCTGCTGGCCTTTCACCCTGATCAGGAGAGACCGCGGCTCCACCCGGACAGTGAGCTTCGTGGCCAAGCCGGATGTGTCGCCGTCTATTTGTGTGGGCATAGGCTCCGGGCACTTGATGACGATACGGCCGGCCCGGTACATCGTCATGATGGGCAGGTTGCCCTTGTGTTTGAAGAGGATTTTCGCATACATGGCGAGCCAGCCGATGGCGCTGCGGGGGCTCATGACCACCACGTCCAGCATGCCATCGTCGATCATGGCTTCCGGGATGAAATCGATCCCGCCCGGGACCAGCCCACAGTTAGCAAACAGGACGCTGCGGATATTCCGGACCTGCTCCGGCTTGCCATCCAGCGCCACTGATACCTTCCTTCGCCGCCCGGGCAGGTGACGCATTCCGGCCTCGGTATAAGCGAGCCAACCCACGGCTTTCTTCAGGCCGTCGTTAGTGTCCGCGAGAATTTCGGCGTCCATGCCGATCCCGCCCATCACCAGGAACGCGTGCTCGGAAGAGTGTCCCGTGCGCGAATTTTCGATTCCCATCCGAGCGGTATCAATGTAGCGTTGGTGGCCAAAAAGCGCTGTCTGCACGTTGGCGTGGAGGTCGCTGACATTCAGATCCACGTTTCGAGCCAGGAGGTTTCCCGTTCCCAAGGGAACCAGGCCCATGGCCACATCCGTATGTGCGAGAGACTCAGCCACCACGCGCACAGTACCGTCGCCACCGCCCACCAGAACGACGTCGGCCTTGTAGTCCAGCGCCGCCCGGGCCTGGGAGTACCCGGGGTCCTCGGCCGTCGTCTCGATGAAGAGAGGCTCGTCCCAGCCGGCGGCCAGGCAGGCGCGCTGGATGGCTTCTTTCGCTTCCGGGGCACGTGCCTTGACGGGGTTAAGGATGACCACGACGCGTTGCTGGGTGAGGCCGGTTTCGTGTGCTTCTTCGTGGACGGCGCTGCGGATGTGCAGGGCTTTGAGCCTGCGGACGCCCCACCAGCTGGAGACGGCGAAGGCAAGCGCCGCCGCGCTCAGGACGTAAAGAAGCCAGTCGTTCATGGTGCTTCAACAGTAGCCCGGCCGCGGCGCCGCGATTCCCGCCGTCCGGCCAGGAGGTGTTGGGTCCGCCGGATTCGATACTCTTGTCTGGTGATCGACGTAAAAGAGCTCAGCGAAAACCCGGACAAGTTCCGTGCCAGCCAGCGCGCCCGCGGCGCAGACGAATCAGTGGTGGACGCGATCATCGCCGCGGACTCCGCCAGGCGTGCCGCCCTGATCCGCTTTGAAAACCTCCGCGCGGAGCAGAACGTTTTCGGCAAGAAGGTGGCACAGGCCAAGGGCGATGAGAAGAAGGCCCTGCTCGCCGAGGTCAAGGAACTGGCCAACACTGTGAAAGCCGCATCTTCCGAAGCGGACGCTGCCCAGGCCAAACAGGACGAACTGCTGCGCACCATCCCGAACCTTATTGAAGACGGTGTCCCCGAGGGTGGCGAGGACGACTACGTGGTGGTCAAGACCGTTGGCACGCCCCGCGGGTTCCCCGATTTCGAGCCGAAGGACCACCTGGAAATCGGTGAGCTGATCGGCGCGATCGACATGGAGCGCGGTGCGAAGGTGTCCGGCTCCCGCTTCTACTTCCTGCGCGGCGTGGGTGCACGCCTGGAGATGGCGTTGCTGCAGATGGCCATGGACCAGGCCATCGAGGCGGGCTTCGTGCCCATGATCACGCCTACTCTGGTGCGCCCCGAAACCATGCAAGGCACCGGCTTTGACGTAAAGCACGACGCCGAGATCTACCGTCTGGCTGAGGACGACCTTTACCTGGTGGGCACCTCCGAGGTTGCCTTGGCCGGGTACCACGCGGACGAGATCCTGGACCTGACGGCCGGCCCCATCCGGTTTGCCGGGCAGAGCTCCTGCTACCGCCGCGAGGCCGGCTCGCACGGCAAGGACACCCGCGGCATCATCCGCGTGCACCAGTTCAACAAAGTGGAGATGTTCGTCTACACCACGGTGGAAAAAGCCGCAGCCGAACACGAACGGCTGCTGGCGTGGGAAGAGGAGATGCTGGCCAAGTGCGAGCTTCCGTACCGGGTGATCGACACCGCTGCCGGGGACCTCGGCATGTCTGCGGCCCGCAAGTTCGACTGCGAAGCCTGGGTTCCCACACAGGGTGCCTACCGTGAGCTCACATCCACCTCGAACTGCACCACGTTCCAGGCCCGGCGCCTGAACATCCGCGAGCGTGTGGTCAACGACGAAGGCGTAGCCAAGGGGACCCGTGCCGTGGCCACGCTGAACGGCACGCTGGCCACCACCCGCTGGATCGTGGCCATCCTGGAGCACCACCAGAACGCCGACGGCTCGGTCAACGTCCCGGCCGGACTGCAGAAGTACCTCGGCGGGATGGAAGTCTTCCCGGTCCTGTAGCATTCGCTGATCCCTGAACGCAGGATTCGGGGGCGTGCCGAAGGTTAATACTCACACCGGGGATAACCGGTGAGTATTTACCGGCTGTTCATGGGCGCTGTGGCCTGCGTCCTAGCCGGTATAGGGGGTCTCTGGTCTACTGGATGTATGACTACATTGACTGAAACCACAGTCGCTGGCATCGATGACCAGCGGATCGCAAACGAATACACCACCAAGTTCATGATTGCCCTGGACGTGGACGGAACCTTGGTGGACCACGACGGGCACATGTCCGTGCCCGTCCGGGAGGCCGCACAGGCCGTGGTCGCGGCAGGGCATGACGTTCTGATCGCAACCGGCCGCTCGCTGAACGCCACGCTGCCCATCATCGAGCAGATCGGCATCCAAAGCGGTTACGCCGTCTGCTGCAACGGCGGCGTGACACTGCGGCTGGATCCTGACCTGGCTGATGGCTACGAGATCATCCATAAGGCCACCTTCGATCCGGCCCCGGCGCTCCGGGCATTGCGGGAGAAACTGCCCACCGCGAAGTATGCGCTGGAAGACGAGGACGGCAACTTCCTGTCCACGGAGCGATTCCAGGACGCCAGCTTCGGCGTAGAGGCTATCGGCGTCGACTTCCAGACACTGCTGGAAGCCACCGCCGTCCGGCTGGTGGTGTTCAGCACCGAAAACACCCCGGAAGAATTCACCGCGACCATCCAGGAGATCGGCCTCGCCGGTGTCACGTACTCGGTCGGATGGACCGCGTGGCTGGACATCGCGGCGGCCGGCGTCACCAAGGCCAGCGCGCTGGAACGTCTCCGCGGCCAGTTGGGGACTGAACCCCACAGCACCGTGGCCATTGGCGACGGCCGCAACGACATCGAAATGCTGAGCTGGGCCGGACGTGGGGTCGCCATGGGCCAGGCCCCGGAGGAAGTCATCGCCGCCGCGGATGAGGTCACGCATTCAGTATTCGAAGACGGCGCCGCGCACGTGCTACGCAGCCTCCTTTAGGGGGCGTACTTGATCAGCCAAAACCCCGCTCAAATCTTCAACGTCGGGGCCGTGGGGCGATCACCGGCGCAGTGCAGTGACGGCACTCTGTAAAGGCGCCCAGCAAAAGGCGTGAGTCAGCAGCAAACCGCGTGGACTCGGCCGCAGTCAGCGCACCTCGAGGATGAGTGACAGCAGCCGTGCGGCGGCGGGACGGGCAGCGTGTTCCTCGTTCCACTGGGCCCTGGCCGCTGCCTTGCTGACGGCCTGGGTGGTGATTCCGAGTTCCTGGGCCACCGCTTTCTGCTGTCCGCGGACGCCCGGGGTCATCAGGTCCAGGACACGCCATTCAGCCCCGGATCTGTCCCGCACAATATGGCCCAAAAGCCGCAGAACGGCCTCGGCCTCGTGGGCGATTTCGGCCACCGGTCCCTCCACAGCAACCGGGATGCGTTCTTTGCTGTTCCGGAGCCGGTCCACCGCACGCCGGGCGTAGATCAGGCCGTGGCCGGAGGCATCCTTGATCTGGTTGGGAAGGGGCTCGTTGACCGGTCCGACGCCGAGTCCCACGTACCAGGAGCCGCAGCGCAGGGCGATCAGGGCAGCCTCCACGGCCTGGTGCGGGCAGTCCACAATGCCCTGGACTTCATCCTCCACGGACCGGTCGAAATCCAGGCGCGCGGGTATATGCCGCAGGTCCTTCAGCAGCTGAGGGACGCGGTCGCCGTCGCGCCGGCTGTCGGTCTGGTTGATGGTCAACGTGAACATGTGGATCAAAGACTACCGGTTAGCAGTTGACCCAAGGCAAGTCAGCGAGGGGTCCTGATTCAGGCAAAGCCTGACCTGCCACAAGGTTGTGCCGCGTCCCTTTCCGTGGGACAGATCTACTTGCGCTCCAACCCGCTGCTGCGGGAGCCCCTCGCCGCGGACCACACCAAGTCCGGGTTCCTGGGCCATTGGGGCACCAGTCCCGGGCTGAACTTCGTCTACGCACACCTGAACCGTGTGATCCGCCGGGACGCGCAGGAAATGCTCTTCATGGCCGGCCCGGGCCATGGCGGTCCTGCCGTAGTGGCGAACGCCTGGCTTGAGGGCACGTACTCGGAAATCTACGGCCAGGTGGGCCCCGACGAGGCAGGAATGGCCGAACTCTTCCGGCAGTTCTCCTACCCCGGCGGCATTCCCAGCCACGCAGCGCCCGAAACCCCGGGGTCCATCAGCGAAGGCGGCGAACTCGGGTACGCGCTGGCCCACGCCTGCGGGTCCGTGTTCGACAATCCCCAGCTGATCACTGCCGCCGTGATCGGTGACGGCGAGGCCGAAACGGGGCCGCTCGCGGCGAGCTGGCACTCGCACAACTTCCTGGATCCGGCCGCGGATGGTGCGGTGCTGCCCATCCTGCACCTGAACGGCTACAAGATCGCCAACCCCACCATCCTGGCGCGCATGCCGCAGGAACAGCTGGAGCAGCTGCTGCGGGCGTACGGTCACGAACCGTATTTCGTGACCGTCAAGGACCCGGACAACACTTAGCAGGCGCACCGGGACTTCGCGGCCGCCGTCGACAACTGCCTGGCCGGGATCCGCGCCATCCAGGACTCCCGCCGGGGCGGGGAGGACGGGACGGGCGCGGCGCACGACGGCGGCACTGCAGCCGGTGCCCCAGGAGACGGCGCTGCGCCGCACTGGCCCATGATTGTGCTGCGCTCGCCCAAGGGCTGGACGGGACCGCGGATAGTGGACGGGCTCCAGGTGGAGGGCACATGGCGGAGCCGCCAGGTCCCGCTGGCGGAAGTCCGCACCAACGGCGCCCACCTGAAACAGCTGGAGGAGTGGCTGAAGTCTTACCGTCCGGAGGAACTGTTCGACGCCGACGGCCGGCTCCGGACCGAGGTAGCCGCGAATGCGCCCACCGGTGACCTCCGGATGAGCGCCACCCCGCACGCCAACAGTGGACTCCTTCGCACGCCGCTGAAGCTGCCCGCCTACGCCACCCACGCCGTTGACGTCGCTGTGCCGGGAACCGAACGGTCCAGCCCGATGATCACCCTGGGCTCGTGGATGCGGGACGTCATCAGGCTGAACATGGAGAACTTCCGCCTCTTCGGGCCGGATGAGACGGCATCGAACCGGCTTCAGGCCGTCTACGAAGTGACCGACAAGGTATGGCAGTACCGGATTGAGGACGTCGACGAGCACCTTGCGCGTTCGGGCCGGGTTCTGGAGGTGCTCAGTGAACACCTGTGCCAGGGCTGGCTGGAAGGCTATCTCCTGACCGGCCGGCACGGGGTGTTCAGCTGTTATGAGGCCTTTATCCATATCGTGGATTCCATGTTTAACCAGCACGCCAAGTGGCTCAAGGTCCACCGCAAGCTCCCGTGGCGCCGGCCCGTGGCGTCGCTGAACTACCTGCTCTCGTCCCATGTGTGGCAGCAAGATCACAACGGTTTTTCGCACCAGGATCCAGGCTTCATCGATCACGCGGTGAACAAAAAAGCCGAGATCATCCGCGTGTACCTGCCGCCGGACGTGAACACGCTGCTCTCGGTCATGGAGCACTGCCTGGCGTCCACCGACTACGTGAACATTGTGGTCAGCGGCAAGCAGCCATCGCCCACCTGGCTGGGCCCGGCCGACGCCGCGAACCACTGCCGCCGCGGCCTGGGCATCTGGGAATTCGCGGGTTCGGAGGTGCCAGGGGAGGACCCGGACGTTGTTCTGGCGTGTGCCGGGGATGTGCCCACGGTGGAAACGGTGGCCGCGGCCGAACTGCTGAAGCGGGGTGTCCCGGGGCTGACGATCCGCGTGGTCAACGTGGTTGACCTGATGCGGCTCCAGGACGTGAGTGAGCACCCGCACGGCCTTCCGGCGTCGGACTTTGACGGCATCTTCACCCCGGACAAACCGATCATCTTCGCCTACCACGGCTATCCCTCGCTGATCCACCGGCTGGCCTACCGCCGCACCAACCAGGAAGGCCTGCACGTGCGCGGCTACAAGGAGGAGGGAACCACCACAACACCGTTCGACATGGCCATGCTCAACGGGATCGACCGCTTCCAGCTGGCCATCGACGCTATTGACCGCGTACCAGGTCTGGCCGAAAAGCACTCGCTGCTGCGGCAGAATCTTCAGGACCGGCGGATCCAGGCCCGCGAATACACACGCACACACGGCGAAGACCCGGAGGAGATCCGGAACTGGGTGCTCAACGCCTGAACAGAAGCAACGCGGGGTCACTTACGGCCGGTCCGGACGCCCAGGATGGGCGCGAAGTGACCCCGCGTTGCAGACATGGTGGGTTACAGCGAGCGGTACTCGAGTGCCCCGGGAATCCCGCCAGCCTGACCAAGGCCGTCGCCGCGGGCAAAGTCCGCCCACAGCCGGCGCATCTCACGGCCCACGGCGTCGATCTCACCCCAGGTCGCGCCCTTGAGGAGCCCTGCGTCGGCCCAGGTCTGCTGGTTTCCGAACAGCAGCGGCAGGTCAACGGTGTGTGCGGCGCGGTAAAAGTTTCCCGGTGCGCCCCAGGACAGCAGGTAGCTGTAGGCCTTGCCTCCCGCGCGGGCGTGGCGGCGGGCAAATTTGCGGGCAGATCGGCCGTATACAGCCTCCGTCACCGCCCAATTAATGGCCCGCACGGCAACGTCACCCAGCACGGGGACCTTGCCCAGCCAGCTGACCACTGGACTCCGGGGAAGGAACAGGCGGGCCTCGTCGGAGGTGTGCCCGATTAGCACCTCGATGCCCGGGGCCGTGGCGTTCCAGGCCGCCTCAACGCGTGATTCAGGTGGCAGCGGGGCGTGCCCGTATTGGGTGCCGAACGGCATGGCTGCCATCAGGCCGTATTTCCGGGCCACCTGGGACACGTGGTCTTCGATGTCCACCACGTTCAGCATCGGGGTGTCTTCCGTGACGGCTTCGGCCGCGATGCCCATGGCGCGGCTCATCTTGTGCCGGCCGCGGGTGATCCCCAAGGGTGCACTCTGGATGATGGCCCGCTGAAACAGGTACGTCGCCTCCGGAGTGGCCATGAGGTGGGCTACGGAGTCGCCGCCTGCGGACTGCCCGAACGCGGTGACCCGCCCCGGATCCCCACCGAAGGCCGCGATGTTGCGCTGCACCCATCGGAACGCTTCCAACTGGTCCAGCAGGCCGAGGTTCGCGGGCCGGCCGGTGCCGGTGGCCAAATATCCGAACAGGCCTAGGCGATAGGTCACCGAAACGACGATGACCCGGTTCTCTGCCACCAGCGACGTGGCATCAAAGATCGCCAGGTCGCCGGAACCGGACGTGTAGGAGCCGCCGTGCAGCCACACCATGACCGGGACGTGCTCGCCGTCGGCAAGCCCGGCCGGAACCGTGATCGACAGGCGCTGGCAGTCCTCACTTCCGGGGAGCTCGCCGTACCGTGTACCCAGGACGTCGTCCAGGAACGGAACGGGGCCCTGCGGGCAGGCGGGTGCGAGGGTGGTGGCGGCATAGTCGGCGGTCCAATCGGACGCGGTCACCGGAAGTTGAAAACGGCCCGCGGTGGCGTAGGGAATGCCGGTGGCCCGCAGCACCGAACCGTCCCGCCACCCGGTGATCGGTCCGCACGGCGGTTGAAAATACGGAGGTTCAAAATACGGGGCACTCAAAGGCTGGAAACTCACCCTTCACCTTAAACCACAACGCGGGGTCACTTCCTGCCCAATTCCGGAGGTGGAATGGGCGCGAAGTGACCCCGCGTTGCAGGCGGTGGGATCAGTGCGTGGCCGGCACGTAACGCTTGATGGAGGCTTCGAGCTCGGCCTCGGCGGCGGCGCGGTCGCCCCAGCCCTCGGCCTTGACCCACTTGCCGGGCTCCAGGTCCTTGTAACGGGTGAAGAAGTGCTCGATTTCCTTAATCAGGAATTCGCTGACATCGCTGATTTCCTGGATGTGGTCAAAGCGGGCGTCAACCGGGACGCACAGAACCTTGGCGTCGCCACCGCCGTCGTCGGTCATATTGAAAACGCCGATGGGGCGGGACTCAACAATGACGCCGGGGTGCAGGTCGAAGTCCTGCAGGAGCACCAGTGCGTCCAGCGGATCGCCGTCTTCGCCCAGGGTGTTCTCGAAGAACCCGTAGTGCGTGGGGTACTGCATGGAGGTGAAGAGGACGCGGTCCAGGCGGACGCGGCCGGTTTCGTGGTCAACTTCGTACTTGACTCGTGATCCCTTGGGGATCTCGATGGTCACGTCGTGCTTCATGGAATGCTCCTCGGCAATTGCAGGGGGTTCGCGGCACAGGAGACGAACAACAAAAAAGGAGTGTCGGTGCCGCCGACTACTATTGAGGATATAGCGAGAGGCCCAGGTTTCAGGAACTTGCGGGGAAATTTCAGGACTTGAGGACCAGCACCAACATGAAGGAAACATCGGGCGCAGGCGCGTTCCGGCGCACGGTTCAGCGCGGGCTGCAGGCCTGGCCCACCGCGCTGCTCTTGGCCGTGATCGTTATCCTGGCACTCCCCGCCGTGTGGCTGGTTGCCCCTGCTTTCGTCGTCCCGCCGCCGGCAGCGACGCCGGTGATGCCCGCCTGGCAGCAACTCCCGGCCACGCTTTCCGCCCGGAAGGGCCTGGCTCCGCTTACGGAGTCGGCGCCCGTTCCGCTGCCCACCGCTGTCGCCGCGCAGCTGGACGCCTTGTTAAAGCCCGACGGCGACGGCAGCTTCACTGGGCTTGTCCAGGATGCGCTCACTGGCCAGGTCCTGTTTGACCGGGGCGGTTCGGAGAGCCGGATCCCTGCCTCCAATATGAAGCTGCTCACCGCTGTGGCCGCCCTCCGGGCGATCGGGCCGGACCGCCGTTTCGGCACCAGGGTTCTAGCTGGGCCCGAGCGCAATCAGGTGGTGCTGACCGGCGGCGGCGACGTCCTCCTGGGCGCCGGTGAGTCCGCGCCCAACCAGGTGATGGGCCACTCAGGACTCGCCACCCTCGCCACCGCCACCGCGGACGCGCTCCAGGCCATTGGAACAACCGGCGAGCTGAAGGTTCTGGTGGACGATTCCCTGTTCAGCGGCCCTGCACTGAACCCCGCCTGGGCTGACGGGGACGTTGCAGCGGGCGAGGTGGCCCCCTTGTACCCGCTGGCGCTGAACTCGGCGCGCTTTGACCCGGCCGTGACCACCGGCCTGCGCCCCCAGGACTCTGCAATCACCGCCGCGGAGGCGTTTGCCGCTCAGCTCAAGACGGCAGGCGCCGCTGCGGGACTTACGGTAGCGGCCGGCGTCGAACGTTACACGGCGCCTTCCGGCGATGCGCTCCCCGCTGAAGAGCCGGCGGTCCTTGCCGAAGTCCAGTCCGCCACGGTGGGCCAGCAGGTGGACCTGATGCTGCAGACCTCGGACAACTATCTGGCGGAGGTCCTGGGCCGGATGGCTGCGTCGGCGGCCGGGGAGCCCGCCAGCAATGACGGCGCCACCTCAGCAGTCCGCACGCAGCTCGTGGACCTGGGGATCCCCACGGACACCATGCGTCTGGCCGATGTGTCCGGGCTGGCGTTGGCGAACCAGGTCTCTGCCCGCCAGTTCGCGGAAGTGGTGCGTGCCATCACCTCCGGTACCGACACCAGGTTGCTGGCTGCGCTGGATGGATTTCCGGTCGCCGGGCTGACCGGAACGCTGGACAGCCGCTACGGGGATGGCACCACGGCCCGCGGCGCCGGCCTGGTGCGGGCCAAGACCGGGACCCTGAACTCGGTGATCGCACTCAGCGGATACGTGGTGGACGCAGACGGGCGGCTCCTGGTCTTCTCGTTCATCGGCAACGGTTTGACGCCTGGCGCTGCAGGTAACAGGGAGGCCCTGGACCGGGCCGCCACGGCGCTCGCCTCCTGCGGCTGCCGCTAAGGCTGGCAACTCGCTAGAACGTAGCGGAATGTCCCGAGTTGGCGGCAGGAGTTGCCTGTGCCGCCGCAGAAACCGGGGACTCCCCGGACAAAGGAGCGCTGGGGCGGTACGGGATCATGGGGTACTCCTCGATGCGGGGCGGTTCTGTGGTCCCTACTTTGCCTGCGCTTGCTGGCAGGGCGCTTTCGGCATCCTGTGCGCCGGATGCGCCTGCGGACATCGCCTGAGGCCCGATGCGCCGGTGACCGTTCGCCGGTCAGCGAACTTAAGGACCATCTGCCGTCCGCTGTGATGTGATGGGGACTATGGAGTCCACTGCGCGTGATTCGTCAGCCCCGGCATCGTCCAGCCCCGCCCAGGCCCTGATTAACTGGGACTTGGCCGCGTCCACAGCGGCCCGGTTGGCCTCCTCGGGGCCCACCCTCAACTCTGCGGAAATCGGCGAAGCCGTGGACAGCCTGCGCCGCCTCGCGGACGCCTCGGTCCCGCACGTCCACGAAATCACGGGCCTCGAAGCCGCAAGGGACCTCCGCGACTCCTCTGTCCTGGTGGTGGACCGGGCCAGCTGGGCCAAAGCCAACACGCAGAGCTTCGCCGTGATGCTCAAACCCGCGATGGAAAAAATGCTCGAAAGCCGCCGCGGCAACGTCAGCCCGGCGGCGGCCAGCGTCAGCGGCGCCGTCACCGGCAGCCAACTCGGCGCTGTCCTGGCGTTCCTGTCCAGCAAGGTCCTGGGCCAGTACGATCCGTTTGCCGCGCTCGCCGAAGGTTCCAAAGCGCCGGCAGCCGGCCGCCTGCTTCTTGTGGCGCCCAACATCGTGGCTGTGGAGCGCGAACTCAACGTCACGCCGGAGGATTTCCGGCTCTGGGTCTGCCTTCACGAACAGACGCACCGCGTGCAGTTTGCCGCCGCGCCCTGGCTCCGCCACCACATGCTTTCCGAGATCGACAACCTCAGCGGGCACCTGCTGGGCAACGTTGATTCGCTGATGGAGCGCGCGTCCGCCGCCGCACGTTCCCTCAGGGACCGGACCGCCACCGGCGATACTCCCGGCCGCGGCGCCATCCTGGACCTGCTGCAGAATCCCGAGGAGAAGGAGTCCCTGTCCCACCTGACGGCAGTCATGAGCCTGCTGGAGGGCCACGCCAATGTGGTGATGGACGCCGTCGACGCCAGCATCGTCCCCTCGGTCAGGACTATCCGGCAGTGCTTCACCGACCGTGGCAAGGAGCGCGGCGTGATGGAGAAATTCATCCGCAACCTCCTGGGCCTGGACGCCAAGATGCGCCAGTACTCCGACGGCGCCAAATTTGTCCGCGCCGTCGTGGCGGTGGCCGGCATGGAGGGCTTCAACAGGGTGTGGGAATCCGCCGAAAACCTCCCCACCGAACCCGAAATCCATGAAGCCAAGCTGTGGGTTGACCGGATGGGTCTGTAGGTGCCCCAGGCCCCGAATGTGCCGGACGCCCGTACGGCTTCACCCGGACGACGGCGGCCCGGCAGGCTCGCGCCCGTCGTCGGCAAGGCGCGCAAGATGGTCCAGAACGCCCTGGCAGAGGCCGGCTATCCGGGGCACGTGCTCGTGGCCTGCAGCGGCGGTCCAGATTCGATGGCTCTCGCGGCGGTGGCGGCCTATTTTGCCCGCCGCGGCCACGTTGACGGGCACGCCCTGACGGTGGGCGGGGTGGTGGTTGACCACCAGCTGCAGGAAGGCTCGGCCCAGGTGGCTGCCGCCGCAGTCCGGACATTGCAAGAACTGGGCCTCTCCCCGGTGGACCTCCGGACCGTTACCGTCGCCAGCACCGGGAGGGGCCCGGAAGCGGCCGCCAGGGATGCCCGCCACGCAGCGCTGGAGGCTGCGGCCAGGGACTACGGGGCAACCGCTATCCTGCTCGGGCACACTCTGGATGACCAGGCCGAACAGGTCCTGCTGGGGCTTGCCCGCGGTTCCGGCACACGCTCGCTGGCCGGTATGCGCCCTGCCCGCGGCCTGTTGCTGAGGCCGTTCCTGGGCCTGCGCCGCGCGGAAACCCTTGAGATCTGTGTCGTCGAGGACCTTGAGCCCTGGCACGATCCCAGCAATTCGGACCCGTCGTTTGCCCGCTCCCGGACCCGGGTGGAAGTACTGCCGCTGCTCGAGGAAAAACTCGGGCCCGGCGTGGCTGAATCGCTGGCCCGGACCGCGTCCATCCTGCAGCTGGACGCTGACTATCTGGAGGACGTGGCAGATCGCACATTTGCCGCCTTGGCCGAGCGGTCCGGACTCGAGATCGGCCTTCCGGAGGAGGCCCTGGGGGATCTTTCCCCGGCCATCAGGTTCCGGGTCATCGCCAAGGCAGCGGCCGACGTCGGGGGCCAACAGCCCAGCTACCAGCGCCTTCTGGCAGCGGAAGCGCTGCTGCGCCGGCAAGGTTCTGCCGGTCCCGTGGAGCTGCCCGGCGGGGTGAGCGTGTACCGGCTGTCCCTCGCCGAGCTGGCCCAGCGGGACACGGCGGAAACTCTGCCCGCGACCCCGGACGGCCCCGACGGCGGCGCCCCCGTTCCCCGTGAAGCGGCCCGCTGTGGGAAGCTAGTATTCCGGCCTCAAAAACCGCCCCAAGAATAGTCGCACCCCGCATCTACACAGGAGCCATTGGTGGATTCAAACGACGTCCAGGCAGACCTCAAACACGTTCTCTACACCAAGGAACAGATCCAACAGCGGATCGCCGAGCTCGCCGCGCAGATCGACAAGGACTACGAAGGCCGCGAAATCCTTCTGGTCGGTGTACTCAAGGGCGCTGTGATGGTTATGGCCGATCTCGCCCGCGCGCTCCACAGCCACGTTTCGATGGACTGGATGGCAGTGTCCTCCTACGGCTCCGGCACCCAGTCCTCGGGCGTTGTCCGGATCCTGAAGGACCTGGACACGGACCTGATGGGCAAGGACGTCCTGATTGTCGAAGACATCATCGACTCCGGCCTGACCCTGTCCTGGCTCAAGACCAACCTGGAATCCCGGGGCACCGCTTCTGTGGAAATCTGCACCGCCTTCCGCAAGCCCACGGCCGCCAAGGTGGAGATCGACGTCAAGTACATCGGCTACGACATCCCCAACGAGTTCGTGGTGGGCTACGGCCTGGACTACGCCGAGAAGTACCGCAACCTGGACTTCGTGGGCACGCTCGCCCCGCACGTTTACGAGTAAAGATTTAGGCACGGCAATGCCGGCGGCGGCCTCTTCGGAGGCCGCCGCCGGCATTTAAGCTGCCGAACGCGCGCTGACCGCTGCCGCGTTGCGCCAGTTACAAGGGCCAAGGCCAGAACCTACCCACATCAGACCAAAGGACCCGCCATCCATGTCCAGTTGCCTTGACGACGCCCGCCCCCAGACGGACCCGGCCGGAACGCCCCACCTGCGCCCGCCCTCCATGACACGGCGCGGGACACCTGGCTCAATGACCCCAACGGCCTGGTGTTTTACCGTGGTAGCTACCACCTCGACTACCGTGCTCACGCTGCGCATCGTCGTCGACCATTGCTCGGTTGAGGTGTTCGCGCAGGGCGGGAAAGTGGTCCTGACCGACCTGGTCTTTCCGCGCGTTGGAAGCAAGGGTTCGTCCGTGTTTACCGAGAGCGGCACGGCCATCCTCCGGAAACTGGCTGTCGCCGCGGCCAGCTGACCTGCGGAGTTCCGCTTTTGCCGTCCGCATCCCGCTACGCCCAGAGGGAACTTTTGCGCAGCACCGTGCGTGAATTACTCCGAACGGTGTATAGCTAGTAGCTGATGCAGGACCACACGCGCGCAGACTCACTCGCCGTGCAGCACTACCAGGAGGGACGGGGCAAGCCCCCGAACAGATGAAAGCTAAGAGTTTCTTGAAGGGCCCGGGCATCTGGATCGTTGTTGTGATCGCCATGCTCCTTGTGGCTTTTGCAACACTGGCTCCCGGTGGTGCGGCACGGATCGATACGGACAAGGGCCTTGAGCTCCTTGCCGACAGCGGCAAGGTTGAGCAGGCAAAAATCTTCGACGGCGAAAACCGCGTTGACCTGACCCTCAAGGACAACCTGGATGTCAACGGGCAGGACAAGGGCAAGAGCGTCCAGTTCTTCTTTGTCGACGCCCGCGCCGCCGACGTCGTCAAGGCGGTCACGGCTGCCAAACCCGCCAACGGCTACACGGACCAGCCGATCGAAAGCAACTGGTTCTCCGGCCTGCTTTCGTTGCTTATCCCTGTCATCCTGCTCGGTGCGCTGTTCTGGTTCCTGATGACCCGGATGCAGGGCGGCGGCTCGAAGATCATGCAGTTCGGCAAGTCCAAGGCCAAGATGGTCAACAAGGACATGCCGCAGGTGACCTTCGTTGACGTAGCCGGTGCGGACGAGGCCGTGGAGGAGCTCCAGGAAATCAAGGAGTTCTTGCAGGAACCGGCCAAGTTCCAGGCTGTGGGCGCCAAGATCCCCAAGGGCGTGCTGCTCTACGGAGCCCCGGGAACCGGCAAGACCCTCCTGGCCCGCGCGGTCGCCGGCGAGGCCGGCGTGCCGTTCTTCTCCATCTCCGGCTCGGACTTTGTCGAAATGTTTGTCGGCGTGGGCGCCTCCCGTGTCCGCGACCTTTTTGAGCAGGCCAAGGCCAACTCTCCGGCCATCATCTTTGTTGACGAGATTGACGCGGTCGGCCGGCACCGCGGTGCCGGGATCGGCGGCGGCAACGACGAACGCGAGCAGACCCTGAACCAGTTGCTGGTTGAAATGGACGGCTTCGACGTCAAGACCAACGTCATCCTGATCGCGGCCACCAACCGTCCCGACGTCCTGGACCCGGCACTGCTGCGTCCCGGCCGTTTTGACCGCCAGATCTCGGTGGACGCCCCGGACCTGATCGGCCGCGACCAGATCCTGCAGGTGCACGCCAAGGGCAAGCCGATGGCCCCGGGCGTTGACCTCAAGGCCGTGGCGAAGAAGACTCCGGGCTACACCGGCGCAGACCTCGCCAACGTCCTGAACGAGGCAGCGCTGCTGACCGCGCGCTCCAACGCCAACCTCATCGATGACCGCGCCCTCGACGAGGCCATCGACCGCGTTATGGCAGGCCCGCAAAAGCGCAGCCGCGTGATGAAGGAACACGAACGCAAAATCACCGCATACCACGAAGGCGGACACGCCCTGGTGGCGGCTGCCCTGAGGAACTCGGCGCCGGTCACCAAGATCACCATCCTCCCCCGTGGCCGGGCCTTGGGTTACACCATGGTGGTCCCGGAGAACGACAAGTACTCCATCACCCGCAACGAACTGCTGGACCAGATGGCCTACGCAATGGGCGGCCGCGTGGCGGAAGAGATCGTCTTCCACGATCCCTCCACGGGAGCCTCCAACGACATCGAAAAGGCCACCTCCACGGCCCGCAAGATGGTCACCGAGTTCGGTATGAGCGAGCGTGTCGGCGCGGTACGCCTGGGCCAGGGCGGCGGCGAACCCTTCCTGGGCCGCGACGCCGGGCACGAGCGCAACTACTCGGACCAGATCGCCTATGTGGTGGATGAGGAAGTGCGCCGCCTGATCGACCAGGCGCATGACGAGGCGTACGCCATCCTCACCGAAAACCGGGACGTCCTGGACCAGCTGGCCCTGGAACTCCTGGAACGGGAGACCCTCAACCAGGCCGAGATCGCGCACATCTTCACGGACATCCGCAAGCGTGACTTCCGCGAGGTATGGCTGTCCAAGGAGACGCGACCGGTCCAGCAGGCCGGCCCCGTTGAGTCCCGCCTGGAGAAGTCTGAGCGCGAAGCCCAGCAGGAAGCCAAGGAGGCCCGCCTCGAGGAACCGCTGGACGCGCTGCCGCCGCACCCGCAGGGTGTCCCGGATGACGCTGCGTTCCAGGGCGGCATCCCCGACTCGGGGCCTGACGCCACGCACGGCTAAGCTTTCTTCTGTGACTCACATCGACGACGACGACGCATCCGCCTCCGCCGGACACCCGGCGGAGGACGGATCCCACCACAATAAGCACGAGAAGGTGGACCGGCCCCGGATCGAGGCGGCCGTCCGTGAAATCCTCCTGGCCATTGGCGAGGACCCGGACCGAGGTGGCCTCGTAGACACCCCCAAGCGGGTGGCCAAGGCCTACGCCGAGGTGTTCGCGGGACTGCACCACGATCCCGCTGACGTCCTCTCCACCACGTTTGACCTGGACCACGAAGAACTGGTCCTGGTCAAGGACATCCCGTTCTACTCAACGTGCGAGCACCACCTGGTGCCGTTCCACGGGGTTGCCCATGTCGGCTACATTCCCTCCCACGACGGCAAAGTGACCGGGCTCAGCAAGCTGGCACGCCTCGTGGATATCTACGCCCGACGCCCCCAGGTGCAGGAGCGGCTCACCACCCAGATCGTCGAAGCAATGGTCAGCCACCTCAAGCCCCGTGGCGCGATCGTCGTTGTCGAATGCGAACACATGTGCATGTCTATGCGCGGTGTCCGCAAGCCCGGAGCAAAGACCGTCACCAGCGCGGTCCGCGGGCAGCTTCATGACCCGGCCACCCGTGCCGAAGCCATGAGCCTCATCCTCGGAAGGTAAGTAACAGACCATGGACTCACTCGCTGCAGCCCCGGGAACCGGGCCCGCAACATCTCCGCTGCCCATCCTGCGCAAACCGCGCCCGGCCGCGACATTCGCGGACCTGCCCACCGGCCGCACCCTGGTGATGGGCATTCTGAACGTTACCCCGGACTCCTTCAGCGACGGCGGAAAGCACCCGACGGCGGACACCGCCATCGCGGCGGGCCTGCGGATGTTCTACGCCGGAGCGGACATCATCGATGTCGGCGGCGAATCGACTCGTCCCGGCGCGGAGGATGTAACCCTGGCGGAAGAACAGCGCCGGGTGATCCCAGTCATCGAAGCCCTGGTCAAGGCGGGCGCCCTGGTCAGCATCGACACCACGCACGCCGCCACGGCCGCTGCTGCCCTGAAGGCCGGCGCCGCCATCATCAACGACGTTTCCGGGCTGACCATCGAGCCGGAGATGGCCGAGCTCGTAGCCGCGTCCAAGGTGCCGTATATCCTCACGCACCGCCGCGGCGACGCCCGCACCATGGACTCCCTGGCCCAGTACCAGGACGTTGCCGGCGAAGTGGTGGCTGAACTGGCCGGCGTCCGCGACAAGCTCTACGCAGCCGGGGTGGGCAAAGAGCAGATCATCGTGGACCCGGGCCTGGGCTTCGCCAAGAACGACGCCCAGAACTGGGAGCTCCTGCAACACCTGGACCAGCTGGACAGCCTGGGGCACAAGCTCCTGATTGCCGCTTCCCGTAAGCGCTTCCTGGGCACACTCCTCACGGTCGCCGGCAAGTCCGCCGTCCCGGAGGAACGCGACGATGCCACGGCCGCGATCACCGCGATCAGCGCGGCCCGAGGGGCCTGGGCCGTCCGTGTGCACGACGTCGGTCCCAGCCTTGACGCCGTCAAGGTGGCCGCGCGGATGGCCGCCGCCCCTACCACCACCTAGGCCGGGTACCCATGGACAGGATCACGCTGAGCGGTGTCACCGCCGTCGGTCATCACGGAGTCTTTGATTTCGAGCGCCGTGAGGGCCAGCCGTTTGTAGTGGACGCCGTGCTGCATCTGGACTTCGCCAAAGCCGCAGTATCCGACGACGTCCGGGACACCGCCCACTACGGCGAGGTGGCTGAGCGGATCACGGACTGGATCACGGGGGAACCGCTGAACCTGATCGAGGCACTGGCCGTCCGGATCGCGGATGGCTTGCTCGCCGAATTCACCATCCAGGCCGTGGATATCACCGTCCACAAGCCCAAGGCGCCCATCGAGGTGCCCTTCGGCGATGTCGCCGTCAGCGTGCACCGGGAGAGACCATGAGCGTCGGGTACACCAAAGCCGTCCTGGCCCTCGGCAGCAACCTGGGCGAGCGGAACGACACCCTGTCCGAGGCCGTTGCCGACCTGGTGGACCCGCCGGAGGTTCGCCTGCAGGCCGTTTCCCCGGTGGTGCAGACCAAAGCCGTGGGCGGACCGGCCGGCCAGCCCGACTTCCTGAACATGATCATCACCGTGGAGACCACGCTGTCCCCAGCCGAGCTGCTGAAGCACTGCCAGGCCGTGGAAAACAAGCACCTCCGGGTTCGTGAAGTGCGCTGGGGGCCGCGGACGCTCGACGTCGACATCATCACCTACGGCGGCCTCATCAGTGACGATCCGGTCCTGACCTTGCCACACCCGCGTGCCGCCGGACGCGCATTTGTGCTGTATCCGTGGTCGCTCATCGAGCCGGCGGCCACCCTGGGCGGGGAACGCATCAGCGAGCTGGCTGCCCGAGCCCCCGACTTTGGCGATCTCGCCCCGTTCGACGGTTTCGGCGATTACGACGGCGTCCCCACAGCCGGGGCGGTCGAGTAACCAGTGAAGCCCATCAACCCTGTCCGCCTGCTGCTGATCGGCCTGGTCCTGACCGTGGCCGGCTGGTCGGCCACCGTAGTGACCACGCGCTACAGCATGGCTACGCCGGTTCTTCCGGCCACCGCGCTGGCCACCATGGGCGTGATTGTCGCCATCACACTGGTGCTTGGCATCCGCGTGCTCCGGTGGCGCAACAGCACCAAACGCAAGAAGGCCCTGGACCCGATCCTTGCCGCCCGGACCCTCGTTCTTGCCCAGGCGTGCGCCTACGCGGGCACCGTCCTGCTGGGCTGGCACGCGGGGATCTTCCTGGACCAGTTGCGGATCTGGAACCTGCGCAGCGACCAAGGCATCACCTGGGTGGCAGTAGCGATCGCTGCCGGTGGCCTGGTGATGATCGTCGTCGGCCTGCTGGTGGAGCAGTTCTGCAAGATCCCACCCGAAGACACCGAGGCTACCCCCGGCGACGGGAAACCCGGCCGCGGGGTACGTGGCGAAGCCGCCGGGGAAGGCGAATATGCGTACAGAAGCGATTGATCCACCCGGCATTTCATGGCACCGGGTGTCCCCGAAATACGTCACCGTGCGGCTGGTGCAGTGGGCCATCGAAAACCTGATCACGGTGGTCGTGCTGACCCTGCCCCTCGTCTTTGTCCTGCTTGGCTGGTGGCGGTGGCCGCCCCTGTGGCTGGCCATCACCGTCCCGGCCGTGACCCTGGTCCTGGCCGTCTGGCGCCTTCTGCTGATCCCACGGCAGGTGCGCGCTATCGGCTACGCCGAGCGCGACGATGACCTCCTGGTCCGTGGCGGTATTTTCTTCCAACGGACCATGACGGTTCCCTACGGCCGGATGCAGTACGTGGACATCGGCGTGGGCCCGGTGGAACGCGGGCTGGGACTCTGCACGCTCAAACTTCACACCGCCTCACCCGGAACCAACGCCAGCATCCCCGGCCTGCCCGCGGCGGAAGGTGCACGCCTGCGCGAGCAGCTCGCCGCCCGCGGTGAAGCGAGGCTGGCAGGGCTGTGACGGCAAACGTTCCGGAGGCCGGTGCACCGAGTGCGGTTCCGGTAGCGCCCGACGGCGAGTGGCTGCGTGTGCACCCGGCCTCCCCCTTTGTGCGCGGCTGGGTGGCGCTGGCGGCCATCGGATTCTTCTTCGGGCGGGACTTTTTCGAGCGGTTACTGCAGGGCCGTCCGGTCTTCGAGCAGGACTTCGCCGGCAGGGCACCCTGGCTGGTGGCCGGCGGCGGCATCGTCCTGGTGGTCACCGTGCTGGGTTTCATCCTGACCTGGTATTTCACCAAGTACCAGATCTCGGAAGGGTACGTCCGGGTAAACTCCGGTTTCCTCTTCCGCCAGCAGCGGCAGGCCCGGCTGGACCGGGTCCAGGCCATCGACATCGTGCAGCCCCTGCTGGCCAGGATCTTCGGCCTTGCCGAACTCAAGTTTGAGGTCGCCGATGCCGGCGAATCGGCAGTCAAACTGGCCTACCTCCGGATGGACGTCGCCCGCCAGCTCCGGGCCACCATCCTGGCACGGGCCGCAGGTATGGTCCCGGACCCGGCCCGGCCACAGGAGGCCGCGCCCGAGGCACCTGAACATCCGGTCCTGTCCGTGCCGCCGTCGCGCCTTATCGGTTCGCTGCTGCTCAGCGAGCAGAGCTTCTTTGTGGTGGTGGGCGGCATTGCCTCCGTGATCCTGTCCGCCGTGACGGAGAACCGCGGCTTCTTCTTCTACCTGATCCCGGCCGTGCTGGGCCTTGCAGCCAGCTACTGGGGGTCCTTCAACAAGGGCTACAACTTCACCGCCGCCATTTCGCCGGACGGGATCCGGCTGCGCTACGGGCTGCTGGACACGCAGGCGCAGACCCTGCCCCCGGGCAGGGTCCAGGCGCTGAAAGTAGCCCAGTCCCCGCTGTGGCGGATCTTCGGCTGGTACCGGATCCAGGTCAACGTGGCCGGGTACGGCGCAGCCGGGAGCAACGGCGAGACGGCGTCCCGGACCACGCTGCTGCCCGTGGGCAAGCTGCCCGAAGTGATGTCCATGCTTGCCCTCGTGTTGCCGGATCCTGGGACGCCGGAGCCCGGACGCATCTTCGCTGCCGGGCTCTCGGGGTTGGATTCCGACGGCGGATTTGTCACCACGCCGCTCCGTGCCAGGTTCCTGGCGCCGCTGGGCTGGCGCCGCAACGGCTTCGCCACCACTGACTCCGCCCTGCTGATCCGATCGGGCCGGTGGTGGCGGGAACTGGTGGTGGTCCCGCACCAGCGCACCCAGTCCATGGCACTGCACCAGGGCCCCCTTGCACGGCGGTTCCGTGTGGCGGACCTTGTCCTGCACACCACGGCGGGGCCGGTTTCGCCGCGGCTCACCCAGGCCGGACTTGACGAGGCCAGGTCCCTTTTTGATGCCCAGTCCGCCAGGGCCCGGCTCGCCCGCAAGCGGCAGATCAGCGAACAATGGCTGGCAACGGTGGTTCCCGCACCGGTGGTCGCGCCCGTCGTAACCCCTGTGGTTGTGCCGACCCAAACCCCCCTGCCGCAACAAAGTCCCCAACAGGAAGGCCCGCAACGTGGCTAAGCCCGGACGCCTTGGCGTCGGAATCATCGGTGCCGGGAAAGTGGGTGCCGTCCTTGGTGCGGCGTTGCGCTCGGCCGAGCACGCCGTCGTCGGGGTTTCCGCGGTGTCTGAGGCCAGCCGTGAACGGGCGGAGACGCTGCTGCCCGGCGTGCCCATCCTGGAGATCCAGGAGATTGTGGAACGGTCTGAACTGGTGCTCCTGGCCGTGCCCGACGACGCCTTGGCCGGACTGGTGGACGGACTCGCCAAACTCGGGGCGTGGCAGCCCGGCCAGATCGTGGCGCACACCTCAGGCCGGTTCGGCGTGGGGGTGCTTCGCCCGGTGCGCGCCGCCGGAGCCATCCCCCTTGCGCTGCACCCCGCCATGACGTTCACGGGCATGAGCCTGGACCTGACACGACTGCTGGATTGCACCTTTGGCGTGACCGCTGATGCAGCGATGCTGCCCATTGCCCAGGCGCTGGTAGTGGAGATGGGTGCCGAACCCGTGGCCATCGCCGAAGGGGACCGGACGCTTTATCACACGGCCCTCGCCCATGGCTCGAACCATATGGTCACCCTGGTGGCGCAGGCTTCCCAGCTGCTCCGGGACGTTGGCGTGGACGCGCCGGAGCGGATGCTGGGGCCCTTGCTGCGGGCCACGCTGGAGAACGCGCTCGCCTCCGGGGAATCGGCGTTGACCGGGCCGGTGGCCCGAGGTGACGTCGGGACAGTGGCGGCCCATGCTGAGGCGCTGCGGGAGTACGACGCCGGCGCGCACGGCGATGTTCTGGAGGCTTACCTCGCCATGGCCCGCGCCACGGCAAGGCGGGCAAGCAGCCGGGGGCTGCTCAAAGCGGATCAAGTGGCGGCCATCCGCGCGGCCCTGGAAGAGGAGAACTGACATGGCCACGCAACTGGTGACAACTGCCGCAGCGCTCCGCGAAGCGAGTGCCCGGCTGCTCGCCCAGAAGTCGGGCAGATCCCAGGGCCTCGTGCCCACCATGGGCGCGCTGCACGAAGGGCACGCCCGCCTGGCGCGGACCGCCGTCGAACAGGACGACGTAGTGGTGGCGTCCATTTTTGTGAACCCACTGCAGTTCGGCGATGCGGTGGATTTGGACCGGTACCCGCGGACCCTTGACGCCGACTGTGCCCTGCTGGAAGAACAGGGCGTGGACCTCGTGTTTGCGCCGCCGGTGGAAGAGGTCTATCCCGGCGGCGAGCCGCTGGTGCGTGTGACCGCCGGCTCCCTGGGGGAGAAATGGGAAGGCGCCTCACGGCCGGGACATTTCGACGGCGCCCTCACAGTGGTTGCCAAACTGCTGCACTACGGCATCCCGGGCTCAGGGCTTCCGCCTGCCGGTGCTTTTGCTTCCGGCGGCGGGGGACTGCCGGTCTACCGGGCTTACTTCGGGCAAAAGGATGCGCAGCAGCTGGCCCTCGTGCGACGGATGGTGGCGGACCTGAACTTCCCGGTCGACATTGTTGCCGTTCCTACGGTCCGGTCTGAGGACGGGCTGGCCCTCTCAAGCCGCAACCGGTTCCTATCAGACGAGGAGCGGGAAGCCGCCCTGGTGTTGTCACGGGCGCTGCGGCTCCTGGCGGAGCGGGCGGACGCCCACCAGCCGCTTGATCTGGAATCCGCCCAGGCCTTGGTGGAATCCCAGCCATTGGTCGAACTGGATTATTTCGACGTAGTGCATCCCGGCACCCTTGAGCCTTTGGCCGAAAACTGCCGGAAAGTCCCGTTCCGTGGCGAGGGCCTGGCTATCATCGCGGCCAAGGTGGGGCCGGTCCGGCTGATCGATAACGTGCCGCTGAGCAGCTGACATGTTGCGTCCGGCTCCGGGCGCGTAGGGCCTCGGACCACTGTCCGTCTGTCCGCGTATGGGCTATGCTGAAATTGTTGCCCCAGACCCTGGCATCGCCCTATTCGGCGTACTCCAGGAGGACCAATTTCACTCAGGGCACCCCACACTTCCTCTGCAATTAGCCGCGGCCTTTTTTGTGTTGCCCGGCTTCTGTCTGTCCAGCGCAGCCGCATGCACGGCCAGCGGGACGCCCACTTGCATTCCCCATTCCCGTGGCTGACCGGCCAAGCTCAAATCAGGAGCGAATCCAATGATCCGCACAATAGATGACGGGCTGTCGTATCTCGTCAAAGTGAATGACGCGTCCGTCCTGGACGAATATTTGAATTCGGCCGTTGACCTGGCCCGCCAGTATGCCTCCAGCACTGCCCTGTGCGGGATTCTGGTAACCCGCCACGCGCACGACACCTATACCGTATCGGTCAGCGAGGCCGTACCTTTCGGAGAGACCCATGAGCGCCACGATCCCTAAGGTGGAGGCCGTGTTGTCCTATGATCTTTTTGCCGACAGAATCACACCGATCGGATGGCAGGCGTACGAAATCATTACGTCCATCCTGGAGGACCCGTCGCCGGATCTGAACCAGGTCAAATGGCACCTTCGCAGGTGTGTGACCGCATACCCGGGCGCGCCGGAACGGGCGCTGCAGGCCCATCTGATGGCCACCTCAGAACTGGTAAATGCCTACAGCCAGGAAGGGCCGGCCTGAGGCCCTGTCATTGACGATCGTAGGGTCGCGGCAATATGTATCCTTGAGGTGACAACTCCGCCGTTCCGGTTCAGTCTGCAGCCGAACCTTTACCGCGGGATGATTCAGGGATCAGAGGCTCACCATGGACATTGCACCCGATATGGTTGCCGATGACCAGAACGTGTGTACTCCATATCTGGAGATGCTGCCCATAACGGGTGCCGCGGTGTCGATCTTCGGCGGAGCCGCCGCGGAGACCCTGTTCTCCGCCAGCGACGAACTCGCCGCCCGCCTGGACGAACTGCAGTTCAATCTCGGCGAAGGCCCGCGGTGGCGGGCCCACAAGACCCGCTTGCCCGTGCTGGTCCCCGACGCACAATCCACCGCCGACCACGAATGGCCCATGTTCCGGCAGGCGATCGCCGGGACGGACGCAGCCGCGCTGTTCGTTTTTCCACTCACAGTGGGCGCGATGGACCTCGGTGTCGTCGAGCTGTATCACGCCGTTAGTGGAAACCTGACCCGGTCGGACCAGTCGAAGGCGGCCGTACTTGCCGGGGAGACATCGTGGTATCTCCTGCGCAAGATTCTGAGCCTCAGCTCACCGGATACGGACCCAGCCCTGGAACCGGCGCTTACGTCGCGCCGCGAGATTCACCAGGCCACCGGGATGGTCCTGGCGCAGTCTGGTGCTACGGCAGCGGAATCCTTGCTTTTGTTGCGTGCCTACGCTTTTGCAAATGACGTCACGTTGGGGGAGACAGCCGCCGCTGTGCTCGAAAGAAAGCTCAGCTTCGACACCGACAAGGGTGGGGCCCGCGGCGCTGCCCTGCAGTAAAATAGGGCCATGGTAACCAGTACCCGCGCCGAGCGCGCCAGTGCGGCGTTCGTCAAGCTCACTGACACCCTGGTGGCCGATTACGACGTCGTGGATCTACTGCACACACTCGTGGAGGAGTCAGTGGGCCTTCTTGACGTCGCGGCCGCTGGTCTGCTGCTTGCCGATCCCAGCGGACAACTGCAGGTTGTCGCCTCCACCAGCGAGCAGAGCCAACTGGTCGAGGTGCTCCAGCTGCAAGCCGGAGCCGGTCCATGCGTGGAGTGCTATCTGACCGGGGCGGCAGTTGCCGTGGACGACATCGCCGGGCTTACCAAGTGGCTGGGCTTTCGCCAAGCCGCGCTGTCGCAGGGCTTCGGCTCCGTTCATGCAGTGCCCATGCGCATTCACGGCAGGATTATCGGAGCCATGGGTCTGTTCGGCGCACGTGGGGGTTCTCTGACCGCCGAGGATGCCGCGATCGGCCAGGCCCTTGCCGACGTCGCCACCATCAGCCTGATGCAGGAACGCACCATCCGGGAAGCGGCACTGGTCAACGAGCAGTTGCAGCTGGCACTGAATACCCGCGTGCTGATTGAGCAGGCGAAAGGCGTTATTGCCCATACGGCCGGGGTGGACATGGATGCAGCGTTCAACCTGCTGCGGAGCCATGCACGCGCCAATAGCCAGAGCCTGCATACGACCGCCGGACAGATTGTGGACCGCAGCCTCACCTTGCAAAGCCGTCCGCTCTAAGCCTTTCTACGGCGGTTGCCTCATGCTGAATCGCGGGCGGGCGCACATTGCGGCGCAGGAGCGTGTTGCTCTACTGCGTTGATCCACCCTGCGGGTCGCGGTTGATCATCAGCTGCTGCAGAAGTGCGCGCTCGGGTTTCCCAGGATTCCGGGCGACGCAACGGCGCAACCTGGCCCGGGCAAGTTCCTCGCCGGGGGCTGTTCCGCGGAGCACTTCATCGATGATTTCCTGCGCCTGCCACCGCAGGGATTCCCGGGCGAAGTAACGGATCTCGGCGGACGCAGCCGTACTTTCTATCCACGGGTCAGTGTCGTCACACGGGATAAAATCGAACGTTCGCTCTGCTGACATCGGGGCCTCCTTGCACCAAGCCGACGAGGTCTTTTAAGGGTACCGTCGGCGTCATAGCACTGCGTTGGGAAAAACATTACAGCGAGTAAGACCGGTCTGTCTGCACCTGGAGTAAACTATTCCTACGATGATTTTTGATGCAGACCACGCTGCAGAGCCCCCCCTGTCTCCTGCGGATTTACCCGCCGAGGCGGCAGTTGTTCCTGCCGATTCCCGGGGCCGGATCCTGGCTGTGGCGTATGAACTGTTTTCCCGCCGTGGGGTGCGGGACGTAGGTGTTAACGAACTGATCGAACGTTCCGGCGTCGCCAAGGCAACGTTTTACCGGCACTTCCCGTCCAAGGACGCACTCGTCCTGGCGTTCCTGGAGCAGCGGGACCAAATATGGACAGTTGATGCCATCGTCGGCCAGGCCAAACTGCGCGGCACAACCCCCGCCGAACAACTGCTTGCTATCTTCGACGTCTTCGGCGACTGGTTTCTCCGCGAAGACTTCGAAGCCTGCTCCTTCATCAACATCCTGCTGGAAATGGGCCCGGCCCACCCGCTGGGCCAGGCCAGCATCGACTACCTGGCCAGGATCAGGGGCCACGTGCAGGCCCTCGCGGAGCAGGCCGGGTTGGACCGCCCGGAGGAGTTCGCCCGGTCCTGGCACATCCTCATGAAGGGGTCCATCGTCTCAGCCACCGAAGGCGACACCCAGGCGGCGAAGCGGGCCCAGCAGATGGCCGGCTGGCTGATCGAGCACCACCGCAGCTGACACCGGCCCTCCCGCGCGAATGGCCCCTTAAACCCCGCCCACGAATGCGCCGTTCCCTCGATACCGAGCGCCTGATTGCAAGGAATCCGCCGAAGCCCGGTTAATCCGGCCGGCCCCGAGGCGGCATACTGGATCAAGGTCCGGGCCGAACTAAAAACCTGTGTCCCCGGAATTAGTACGGACGGTACAGTGTTGGAATCTGCAGCGACGATGCTCGCGAGCCACTTCATTCTTAGTCCCTGAGGGAACACCCATGTCCACAGAAGTCTCTTCGAACGCCTCCGGGCAGCCCGGGCCGGTAGCGGCGCCGAAGTCCGCCGCGGCGGAGAAGATGTCCCGCGAATCGGTGACCATCATCGCCACCCTGCTCGTGGCGACCTTTGTGGTGATCCTGAACGAGACCATCATGAATGTGGCCCTGCAGCGGCTGATGGTTGACCTGCGTGTGGACGCGCCCACCGTGCAATGGCTCTCCACCGGCTTTATGCTCACCATGGCGGTGGTCATCCCCACCACCGGGTTCATCCTCCAAAGCCTGCCCACGAGGGCCGTCTTTATGCTGGCCATGGGTCTGTTTGCCGGCGGCACCGCCCTGGCGTCGGTGGCTCCCGGTTTTGAGGTCCTGCTCCTGGCCCGCATCGTCCAGGCCAGCGGCACCGCCATCATGCTTCCGTTGCTGATGACCACCATCCTCACCCTTGTCCCGCTGGCCAAGCGCGGCGCCGTCATGGGCAACGTCAGTATCGCCATCTCCGTAGCGCCGGCCATGGGCCCCACTGTCTCCGGGCTGATCCTGGAGCATTTCACCTGGCGCTTTATGTTCGTTTTTGTCCTCCCGGTCGCCCTGGCCGCGCTGGCCATCGGCGCCAAGTACCTGACGAACGTGGGTGAAACCGAGAAGACCAAGCTCGATTTCCCCTCCGTGCTCCTGACGGTTCCTGCCTTCGGTGGCTTGGTGTACGGCCTGAGCCAGATCGGCGGCGGCCAAAGCGGTCCGGGCACCATGGCCATCGCCGCGCTGGTCATCGGCGTCGCCAGCCTGACGGTCTTTGTGCTCCGCCAGCTCCGGCTGCAAAAGTCCGAAGCCCCGCTGCTGGATCTCCGCGCCTTCAACTTCAGGATGTTCACGGTCTCCGTGCTGCTGATGGTGGTGGCCATGATGGCGCTCTTCGGCGGCGTGATCCTGCTGCCCCTTTATCTGCAGGAAATCCGCGGCCTGGGCTCGCTGGAGACGGGTCTCGCGCTGCTTCCGGGTGGCCTGGCGATGGGCCTGCTGGGCCCGTTTATCGGCCGGCTGTTCGACAAAGTGGGCCCGCTGCCGCTCACCCTTACCGGTTCCGTGCTGATGGCGCTGGCGCTGTGGCAGTTTTCAATGCTCGACGCCGGCACTCCGGTCTGGTGGATCATCACCCTCCATGTGGGGCTCAGTTTCGGCCTGGCGCTGCTGTTCACGCCGGCATTTACCACCGGCCTGAACCCGCTGCCGCCGCATCTTTACTCTCACGGCTCGGCGATCATGAGCACCGCCCAGCAGGTAGCCGGTGCCGCCGGAACGGCGCTGCTGGTGTCCATTTTTGCCGTGGTCTCGGCCGCGTCGGGGCTCGTTGCCGGCATGAGTGCAGCGTTCCTGACGGCAACCGTGATAGCCCTCGCCGCCGTCGTACTCTCTGCGATGATGCGCAAAACCGAAGGTGCCGCCCCGGGGCACGGCGCCCACTAGCCCACTTTTAACCCAACGCGGGGTCACTTAGCGCCCATCCGGCCCACGGGAATGGGCGCTAAGTGACCCCGCGTTGGTTGGATGGGGTCAGCCGGAGAAGAAGTCGCTCAGCTCGGTGATGAGCTTGTCCGGTGCACGGAGCACGCCGTCGTGGCCGGCTCCTGGCAGGATGGTGTAGCTGGAGCCGGACAGGACATCATGGATCTGGCCGCAGGCAACACCGAAGTACGCAGGGCTCTTCTCGCCCACGATAATCAGTGTTTCCAGGGGCAGCTCCAGGAACGGCTCGGCCGGCATGTCCGCTGCGATGATGGCCTTGATTTCCCGGACGCCGGTGCGCATCAGTTCACGCTGCTGCTTGCCTTCGGAAGTGCCCGCGGTGAGTTTGTTGGCCAAGGTCAGCATGGACAGCGGCATGCGGGATGAAAACGCCCCGCCCGCCTCAAGCCCGCGCTGCAGTACGGCTAAGGCGCGGTCGTCGTCCCCGGCGGCCGTGGCGCGTTCGTATTCGGCAGTCCAGTCGGCTTTCACGCTGTGGTTCACGGACACGGCGGGGTCATACACAGCCAGCCGCTCCACCGGAAGGGTCCGGGCCGCGTGCAGGGCCACAGCGCCGCCGAAGCTGTGCCCAAAAACGTCCGTGCTGGACGTGTGTTTCATTACGGCATCCAGGTCCCGGATGTCCCCGTCCAGCGTGTAATCCTCGGCCTGCGGCGAGGATGATCCGCGGCCGCGGCGGTTGAACGTGTGCACGGGGCGGCCCAACGCGGTGCTGAGTTTCTGGGCGAACTTTGTGTAGTCGGCCGCGGTCACCATGGAGGCCGGGACCACAACCACGCCGGAACCGGCGGAGGCCAGTTCAGCACCCGTGGAGAAGAGCTCCAGCGTGCCGCCGTCGGGGGTCTTGATGTTCTCGCTCGTCATGATCCGAGCCTAGCCGAGCAACCTGCGGAAAGCCTCAGCCCTTGAAGTAATCCGCGATGTCAGCGACAAGTTCCTTAACTGCGGCCGGAATGGAGCCATGGAAGCCGTTGGGTGAGACCTCGAACGTGCTCCCCGGGACGGCCGCGTGAAGGCGCTGGGCGGTGACCTTGTAGTAGCTCGGGCTCTTGCCGCCCACCATAAAGTGAGTGTTGGCGGGCAGGACGGCGAAGTTCCTTGCATGCTCGGCTTCGCCGTACGCGGCCCGCAGTTCGCCCACGCCGGTTGGCATCAGCTCCCGGAGCAGCTTGTTAACTTTGGTGCGCGACACCACAGCCATAAGCCCCGCAAGGACAGGCTCGGGGATCTTCGACAGCGCGGTGCCAGGCTGCATGCCCTTTTTCATTCGGGCCATGGCATGCCCCACTCGGCCGGCGTTCACCGCGGCCTCGAACTCGTCCAGCCAGGACATGTCGATGCTGCCGTCGATATTGACTGCGGCGTCGTAGACCGCCAGCTTGTCCGGTTCGTATGAGGTGCCTGCGAACTCCTGGACGGCGTTCAGCGCCACCGATCCGCCCAGACTGTGGCCCAGGACGTTGCGGGCACCCGTCGCATCCATGACCGTGCGGACATCGGCAATTTCCGTGGCCATGGAGTAATCCGCCGGCTGCTCGGTGGAGTTGCCCCGCCCACGCCGGTCGTAGACGTCCACTGCCCACCCGTCGCCCAGCCCGTCGGCCAAAGCCATCGAGAAGGGCCGGTAGATCAGGGCCGTGAGGAAGGCTCCGCCGATGACCACCACACGGCGTTCTCCCGGCGCATCCTCGGTTCCGTAGCTGTACAAAGCCAGCCTGCCGCCGTCGTGCGTGGGGACGTCCTGTGCTTTCACGCTCCCCATCCTAGGCGCGCGGTAAGGCTCCCCGCCGGGCAAGGCAACCTATCGGCGCCTCCCCAGAGTTCGGGCCTGGCCGTCGCTGCCGTTGATGAACCGGGCAATCCGCACGGCCAGGCCCTTGCCGGGCCGGATGGGTCCCTCGTGCAGCTGGCCGGGGACCACCTGGAAGGTGATCGATGGCACGGCGGCCGCCAGTTGGCGGCCGGTCTCGGCAAAATACGCCGGACTCCAGCCGCCGCTGAGCATCAGGACGGGGGCGGTGAGGGTGGTGAAATTCTCCAGTTCGGCGTCGGCGTCCAGTACCGCCCGCATTTCGGTGACGGCCGTGGGCAGCAGCTGGCGCATTTCCGCGCCCATGTTGGTTTTGGCGGAGAGAATGCTCAACATCCGCAGCGCGCCGAGCGGCAGGTAGGACAGCGGGCCCGCCGTGGCCAGGCCCTGGACCAGGTGCGCCCAGGCATGGTTAAGCTGGCCTGCGGTGACGGCGTCCTCAAGCTCCGGCCGCCAGCGGTGGCTCAGGTTTCCGGACAGCGACACCGCAGCGTCATAGGTCACCAGCCGGCCCACGGGCAGGGTCCGGGCCGCCTGCAGCGCCACGAAACCGCCATAGCTATGGGCCACCACGTCCGTGGAACCCGTCTCGCGCATGACCGCCGCAAGGTCACTGATCTCCGTCTTCACCGAATAGTCTTCCGGCTGCGGGGCGGACCCCGCCCTGCCGCGGCGGTTGTAGCAGTGCACCGGCCGGCCCAGCAGGACGCTGAGCTTCCGGGCAAAAGGCCGGTAGAGGGCGTCCGTGACCAAAGTGCCGTGGATGAGTACGACGCCGGGAGGTCCCGCCGTCGTCGACGGGTCCAGTCCTGCGGGGGTACGGAAGGAATGGACGTCGAGGCGCCCGCCGTCCTCCGCTTCAACTTTCCACGTCTCCACAGCCCGAGTCTATGCCCGGGCGGCTGCCGGGAACCGGTGGCGGGAATGCCCGGTAAACTTAGGGATTGTGACTTCCCAAAACACCCCCACCCCAAAAAATGTCCCAGAGCCGCTCGACGCCAGCGAGCAGATGCGCATCCGCATGGACAAGCGCGCGAAGCTGATCGAGCGCGGCACCGAGGCATATCCGGTCGGTGTGGAACGCACGCATTCCCTCACGGAGATCCGCGAAAAGTACTCGCACCTTGAGGCTGACGACACCACGGGCGATGTTGTAGGCGTCACCGGCCGCGTGGTTTTTGTGCGAAATACCGGCAAGCTTTGCTTCGCCACGCTCCAGGAAGGCGGCGTTGACGGCAAGGGCACCCGGCTCCAGGCGATGCTCAGCCTGGCCAACGTGGGCGAGGAAGCGCTCGCGGACTGGAAGGCGCTCGCGGACCTCGGAGACCACGTGTTCATCAAGGGCGAAGTGATTTCCTCCCGCCGCGGCGAGTTGTCCGTGATGGCCGAGTCCTGGTCCATGGCCTCCAAAGCACTCCGTCCGTTGCCGGTGCTGCACGCGGAACTGAACGAGGAAACCCGCGTCCGCCAGCGCTACGTGGACCTGATGGTGCGCGACGAAGCCCGGGAAATGGTCTACACCCGCGCAGCGATTACCCGTTCCATCCGCGAGAGCCTGCACCGCCACAGCTACGTCGAGGTGGAAACCCCCATCCTGCAGCTGGTCCACGGCGGCGCCCTGGCCCGCCCGTTCGAGACGCACATGAACGCGTTCGACCAGAAAATGACCCTCCGCATTGCCACCGAGCTTTACCTCAAGCGCGCCGTAGTGGGCGGGATCGACCGCGTCTACGACATGGGCCGCGTCTTCCGCAACGAGGGCGTGGACTCCACCCACAGCCCCGAATTCACCACCCTTGAGTGCTACGAGGCCTGGGCTGACCAGTTCGTCATGGCCGAGCGCATCAAGGAGATCATCCTCGACGCCGCTGACGCCGTGGGTGTGGGCCGCACCCTCCAGACCGAAGCCGGGGAGATCAACCTCGACGGCGACTGGGCCTGGGTTTCGGTCTACCCCGGACTGTCCGACGCCGTTGGCCAGGAAGTCACGCCGGACACGTCGCTTGAGGTGCTCCGCGAAATCGCCCAAAAGCACGAGGTCAAGGTGGACCCGAAGTGGGACGCCGAGAAACTGGCCGTGGAGCTGTTCGGCGAAATTGTGGAACCCACGCTCCTGAACCCCACGTTTGTGTACGACTACCCGCCGTCTGCCCAGCCTCTGGCCCGCCCGCACCGGGAGGACAGCCGGCTGATCGAAGCCTGGGACCTCATCATCGGCGGGATGGAACGCGGCACCGCCTTCTCCGAGCTGATCGACCCCGTCATCCAGCGTGAGCGGCTGACTGAACAGTCGCGGCACGCTGCCGCGGGCGATGTCGAGGCCATGCAGCTGGACGAGGACTTCCTGCGGGCCCTGGAATACGGCGCACCGCCCATGGGCGGCATCGGCCTGGGTATTGACCGGCTGGTGATGTTGTTCACCGGCGCCGGTATCCGCGAAACCATCCTTTTCCCGCTTCTGAAGCCCGAAGGCCACTGACCATGGAATATGTAGCCGTACTCCTGCCCTCGTTGGTGGTTGGCCTGCTTTTTTGGTTTGCCATGAAATCCATCTTCAATGCCGATAAGTCCGAGCGTAAGGCTGAAGCACGGGCCCAAGCCGAGGCGGAATCGCGTTCCGGCGTGCCCTTGAAGGAACAGAACCCCGAATCGGACAAATAGCTCGAAAGAGATTTGTGCGCGTTCCTGTGGATATCCACAGGAACGATTGAACGCTTTGACGCGTTGCCATAAAGAGGCCCATACTTTTTACAGGAACATCCTCATTTTCTGACAACCGAACCTTTCCAAGAGGAAGACATATTTAATGGCACAGAAAGTAAACATCATCCTCGTCGATGATCTTGATGGGGGATCGGCGGACGAAAACGTCCGTTTCGGCCTCGATGGGGTCAGCTACGAAATCGATCTGTCCTCGGCCAATGCGGCCGAGCTCCGTTCTGCCCTGGGGCGCTTTGTTGCGGCCGGACGCAAAACCTCGGCCGGCAGGCCTACCCGCACCAAGCCGGTTGCAGGCACCCGCCCCAACGACTCCGCGCAGATCCGCCAGTGGGCGCGGGATAACGGCTACACGGTTAACAGCCGCGGCCGAATTCAGGCTGAAATTCAGGAAGCCTACCAAAAGGCAAATTCCTGATCTGCCCATCTCCATCGGCGTAATAGGCCCTGTCTTCACCTTCGGGGTGGGGGCAGGGTTTTTTGATGCCAATTGTAAATGCGCAAAGACGGACTTTGGCATGCGCGAAACCCTTGCTGGCCAAAACTTTTCAGCCGTGCCGTTGGGCAAATCTCCGCGCGATTTCCTGACGGCGAGCCGGTGATTCGCTTTGAGCCTCTGGTCTGGGTCGCCGGCGCGAATTCGCCCACTCGAATCTTTGCGTGGCGGGAGACACCCGAAATGTCTCTAATTAGCGGGCCTTGGTGATCCTTGAGCCGTCGTCGTCCCTTACTGCGTTCCGCTCCTGACGCCGCGGTCATGAGCAGGATGACGGGAGGTTGAACACGTCATGTTTCCCCTGTGGCGAACACGCTCCCCAATAGTGGGTCTGCCACGTAGCATCAAAGTACGTCGTAGCTAGGAGTGTGGCGAAAATGTTTGAGCGATTTACGGACCGTGCCCGTCGAGTAGTTGTGCTTGCCCAAGAAGAGGCACGCATGCTGAACCACAATTACATTGGTACCGAACACATCCTCTTGGGTCTGATCCATGAAGGTGAGGGCGTTGCCGCCAAAGCTCTTGAGTCCTTGAGCATTTCGCTCGACGGTGTGCGCGAGCAGGTACAGGAGATCATCGGCCAAGGCCAGCAGGCCCCATCCGGTCACATCCCCTTTACCCCGCGCGCCAAGAAGGTGCTGGAACTTTCCCTGCGGGAAGCCTTGCAGCTGGGCCACAACTACATCGGCACGGAGCACATCCTGCTGGGCCTCATCCGTGAGGGTGAAGGCGTTGCCGCTCAGGTGCTGGTCAAACTGGGCGCAGACCTAAACCGCGTCCGCCAGCAGGTCATCCAGCTCCTCTCCGGCTACCAGGGCAAGGAGACTACCGGCGCAGGCGTCGGTCCCGGCCAGCCCGAGGGCACTCCAGCCGGCTCCGTGGTTCTGGACCAGTTCGGCCGCAACCTTACCCAGGCTGCGCGCGAGAACAAGCTGGACCCGGTGATCGGTCGTGAGTCCGAAATGGAACGCGTTATGCAGGTCCTTTCGCGCCGCACCAAGAACAACCCTGTGCTGATCGGTGAGCCCGGCGTCGGCAAGACCGCCGTCGTCGAAGGCCTCGCCCAGGCAATTGTGCGCGGCGACGTCCCGGAAACCATCAAGGACAAGCAGCTGTACACCCTGGACCTCGGTTCACTGGTGGCCGGCTCCCGGTACCGCGGTGACTTCGAAGAGCGACTGAAGAAGGTCCTCAAGGAAATCCGCACCCGCGGCGACATCATCCTCTTCATCGACGAAATCCACACCCTTGTGGGTGCCGGCGCTGCTGAAGGTGCCATCGATGCTGCGTCCATCCTGAAGCCCATGCTGGCTCGCGGTGAACTGCAGACCATCGGTGCCACCACCCTGGATGAGTACCGCAAGCACATCGAGAAGGATGCCGCGCTCGAGCGTCGTTTCCAGCCGATCCAGGTCAAGGAGCCCTCTGTCGCACACGCGATCGAGATCCTCAAGGGCCTGCGTGACCGTTACGAGGCGCACCACCGCGTCACCATCACCGACGGCGCCCTCACCTCGGCCGCGAACCTCGCCGAACGCTACATCTCGGACCGCTTCCTGCCGGACAAGGCCATCGACCTGATCGACGAAGCCGGTGCCCGGCTGCGCATCCGCCGGATGACCGCCCCGCCGGAACTGAAGGCAATGGATGAGCGGATTGCCAAGCTGAAGATGGAGAAGGAATCCGCCATCGACGCGCAGGACTTCGAAGGTGCCGCTTCGCTCCGGGACAAGGAGCAGAAGCTCATCACTGAGCGTGCCGAGAAGGAACGCCATTGGAAGTCCGGCGGCATGGATGACATCTCCGAGGTGGACGAGGATCTCATCGCCGAGGTGTTGGCCAACTCCACCGGCATCCCGGTCTTCAAGCTGACCGAGGAAGAGTCCACGCGCCTGCTGAAGATGGAAGACGAACTGCACAAGCGTGTGGTGGGCCAGAATGAGGCCATCAGGTCCCTGTCCCAGGCAATCCGCCGCACCCGTGCAGGCCTGAAGGACCCCAAGCGTCCGGGCGGCTCGTTCATCTTTGCTGGCCCCACCGGCGTCGGCAAGACCGAGCTGGCCAAGGCCCTGGCGGAATTCCTGTTTGGTGACGAGGACGCCCTCATCACGCTGGACATGTCCGAGTACTCCGAAAAGCACACTGTTTCACGGCTCTTCGGTGCCCCTCCGGGCTACGTCGGCTACGAAGAGGGTGGCCAGCTCACTGAGAAGGTCCGCCGCCGTCCGTTCTCCGTGGTCCTGTTCGACGAAGTGGAGAAGGCGCACGCTGACCTCTTCAACTCACTCCTGCAGATCCTTGAAGACGGCCGCCTGACCGACTCCCAGGGTCGCGTGGTGGACTTCAAGAACACCGTGATCATCATGACCACCAACCTGGGCACCCGGGACATCTCCAAGAGCGTTGCCACCGGCTTCCAGTCCGGCACGGACACCCAGACCGGCTATAACCGGATGCGTGCCCGTGTGACGGAGGAGCTCAAGCAGCACTTCCGTCCGGAGTTCCTGAACCGTGTGGATGACGTTGTGGTGTTCCCGCAGCTCACCCAGGACGAGATCATCGAGATCGTGGACATGTTCGTTGGCCGCCTGGAGAAGCGCCTCAAGGACAAGGACATGGGCATCGAGCTCACCACCGCGGCCAAGGTGCTCCTGGCCACCCGCGGCTACGATCCTGCTATGGGTGCCCGGCCGCTGCGCCGCACCATCCAGCGCGAGATCGAGGACCAGCTCTCCGAGAAGATCCTGTTCGGCGAGCTCCACGCCGGCGACATCGTTGTAGTGGACGTGGATGGCGAAGGCGACGACGCCAAGTTCACCTTCGCTGGCAACGCCAAGCCGCGCATCCCGGAGATCGCTCCCAGCGTCTAACCACCAAAAGCGAAGGCTCCGCCACTCCGAAAGGAGCGGCGGGGCCTTCGTGTTGTCCGGCTTCCCGGTGTTGAGTCCGGGAGCGCCCCAGCCCAGCCGGAGCGGCCGAAGCCGGCCGGGTGCCACCGTAGGATTATGGGGTGACCGACTCTGATTCCTTCCACATCCGTTCCGCACGTACCAGCGACGTGGCCGCCATCAAGGGCCTTGTGGCGCCGTTGGCTGTGCAGCGGATCCTGATGGCGAAAGAGACCGTAGCCTATTACGAAAGCCTCCAGGAGTTCCGGATCGCAGAAGCCGACGACGGCGAAGTCATCGGCTGCGGCGCCCTGCACGTTATGTGGGAGGATCTCGCAGAAGTCCGCACGCTGGCCGCATCGGACGCGTGGCGCGGCAAGGGTGTAGGGCACGTACTGGTGGAAAGCCTGCTGGCCGAGGCCCGTGAACTGGGCGTGGCCCGGGTCTTCTGCCTCACGTTCGAGGTGGATTTTTTCAAGCGCCACGGCTTCGAGGTCATGGCCGACCAGACGGCCGTGGACCCGGTGGTCTACTCCGAGCTGCTGCGCTCCCATGACGAAGGCGTTGCCGAGTTCCTGGACCTGGCGAGGGTCAAGCCCAACACCCTGGGCAACACCCGCATGATCAAGACCCTCTAGGCACCCCCAATCACCCTGCCGCGGGCAACCGCGGGAAGAAGTCACCCTGTGACATAAATAGCTTTATGTCGAATTGATGGATAAACTTACGAGGTTGCAGTGTGGGGCCTGCCGTAAGGGACAGTCATTGGGGGCTGTCCCTTACCGCTTCCACCGCATCGTCGCAGGCCTACCGGACTTCAGGCGGCGGTAGTAGGGTCAAAGTGCATCCTCCAGGACGCACCCACACCCCAGGAGTTCTGCCATGAAAAAGCTCATCAATGATCCCCGTTCCGTGGTTGACGAATCCGTCGAGGGATTCGGTCTGGCCCACGCGGGACTTGTCACCGTCACCGCCGATCCGAAGTACGTCACGCGCAAAGACGCGCCGGTGGCAGGGAAAGTCGGACTCGTTTCCGGAGGGGGCAGCGGCCACGAGCCGCTCCACGCCGGGTTTGTCGGGCTGGGAATGCTCGACGCCGCCGTGCCGGGGGCGGTGTTCACCTCGCCGACGCCGGACCAGATTCTTCCGGCGACGCTCGCCGTTAGCTCGGGTGCCGGCGTCGTCCATATCGTGAAGAACTACACCGGCGACGTCCTGAACTTTGAGACCGCAGCGGAGCTGGCGCAGGCCGAAGGTGTGGACATCCGCACGGTCCTGGTCAATGACGACGTCGCGGTGGAGGACTCCCTGTATACCGCAGGCCGCCGCGGAGTGGGCGGCACCGTTCTGGTCGAGAAAATCGCCGGCGCCGCCGCTGAGCGGGGCGATAGCCTCGATGCCGTGGCCGCGATCGGTGACCGCGTCAACAGCAACGTCCGCACCATGGGGGTTGCGCTGTCCGCGTGCACAGTACCGCATGCGGGAACGCCCAGTTTCGACCTGGCGGATGATGAGATCGAGATCGGCATCGGCATCCATGGCGAGCCCGGCCGGCACAAAATCCCGATGGAGAACGCTGACGGCATCACGGACCGCCTGCTGGACCCGGTCCTCAGCGACCTGGGCATCACCGGCGGCGAAAAAGTACTGCTGTTCGTCAACGGCATGGGCGGCACCCCCCTGAGCGAGCTGTACATCGTCTACCGCCGCGCTGCCCAGGTGATCGCAGAACGTGGAGCCGCCGTCGAACGCTCGCTGGTAGGGAACTACATCACGTCCCTGGAAATGCAGGGCTGCTCCATCTCGGTGCTCCGGCTCGACGATGAACTGACGCAGCTGTGGGACGCTCCGGTGCACACCGCAGCCCTGCGTTGGGGCGTGTAACCGTGGTGCTGGACGTGAAATGGGCCGTCAGATGGCTGACTCTCTGCGCCCAGGCCATGGCGGAAAACCGGGTGTGGCTCATCGAACTCGACCGTGCGATCGGGGACTCGGACCACGGCGAGAACATGGACCGCGGCTTCCAGGCGGTGCTGGAGAAACTGGCTGAAGCGCAGCCTGAGACGCCCGGCGCGGCCCTGAAGCTGACTGCCATGACCCTGATGTCCAAGGTGGGCGGCGCCGCAGGTCCCTTGTACGGAACCGCGTTCCTGCGCGCCTCCACCGCCCTGGGAGACGCGGCCGAAATTGATCCGGAACGCCTTGCCGAAGCGCTCGGGGCTGCCCGCGACGGGATCGTGGCCCGGGGCAAGGCCGAACCCGGCGACAAGACCATGGTGGATGCATGGACCCCCGCTGTGGAGGCTGCACAGGCCGCCGCCAAGGACGGTGCCGGCACCGTCCTTGGCGTGCTGGTGGCTGCGGCCGAAGCGGCTGAAGCCGGCGCCGTGGCCACCGACCCGTTGGTGGCCCGCAAGGGCCGCGCCAGCTACCTGGGGGAGCGGAGCGCGGGCCACCGCGATCCGGGCGCCGCCTCGAGTGCGCTGATTCTCCGGGCAGCCGTGGGGGCCGCAGCGTGACAGTTCGTCTGGTGGTGGTTTCCCATAGCGAAAAAATAGCCGACGGCGCCGTGGAACTTGCCGCCCAGATGGCGCCCGACGTCGTCATCCTCGCCGCCGGGGGCACCGCAGACGGCAGGATCGGAACGAGCCTGGAAAAAGTCATGTCCGCCCTGGACCAGGCGGCCGGCGGCGATGGCGTGGTTGTCCTGACAGACCTGGGATCTGCCGTGATGACGGCGGAATCGGCCCTGGAATTCGTGGAGGAGCGGGCCGGTGTGCTTCTGGCGGACGCGCCCCTGGTGGAGGGCCTGGTTGCTGCCGCGGTGGCCGCGCAGGGCGGTGCCGATGCGAAGGCAGTTAAACATGCCGCCGAAGCGGTCTACGGACTGGGGCCGGACGTGGCGGCTGCTTCGCTAGCCCTGGCTGTCAATACCGTGGCTGAAGGGTCCGTCACCGGTCCGGGGCCGGACTTCACCGGCGACTTCGAACTGGTGAACGAGGCTGGCATGCACGCCCGCCCGGCCGCCAAGATCGCGGGCGGCCTGGCGTCCCTCAACGCCGAAGTCACGGTCAACGGCGTGGATGGCGCGTCAATGACATCCCTGATGATCCTGGCGGCAGGTAAGGGATCCATGCTCCACATCGAGGCTTGGGGGCCCGACGCAGAGCGTGCCCTGAACTACGTTGGCGGCCTGGTGCAGGCCGGCTTCGGCGAGCCGTAGGCCGTGGACTGGAGCTATTTGACCTGGCTGCGGCCCAGATTGAAGGAGCGCTTGTCCACGAGCAGGTACGTGCCGGCTCCCATCAGGAGGAAACCGCCAACGCCGATCGCGATGATCTGAGTGCTGACGCCGACAATAAGCAGCACCAGTCCGAACAGGCATGCGATGGCACCGAAGTACGTGCGGCGCCCAAACCTCGTGCCCACGGAGCCGGACGAGAGTTCCTCGGCGAGCCGCGGATCGTCTGCAGACAGGCCCAACTCCAGCTCCTCAAGCTGTTTCCGCTCTCTATCTGAAAGTGGCATCACAACCCCTTCCCGGCGGCGAACCTGTTGTAAATCCAATGTTGCCGAGGCTGGTAATACAGACCGTAGAAGCGTCCTGGGTGGAAGTCAAGGGCGGGGCCGGAGGGCCCTTGGCCGCCATCAGTCACGCAGCCTGTCGCAGGCCCTGGGCGTCGAGAATCACCGCAGCGGTGACGAACTTCCCGCAGTGCTCACCGTAGGGATAGGCGCCGCGGGGCCGGAAATTCAGGGTGTGCACCGGCAGAGCCGATCCGTCCGGAGCAGCTGCGGTGGCGGTCAGCGCCATCGGGGCCTCGGTGAGGGACTCCAGCATCAGCATCCCGATCATGGTCCCGTCAGGGGAAGCCGTGGCGGAGCAGACCCCTTCCGGTGTGCAGCCTTGGTCAATCGAGGCAGTGCCGGTGAAAAGCTCGACGCCGGCTTCTTTACAGACGCCGTCCTGGCAGGCCTTGAGACGCAGTGAGCCCACCTGCGGTACGTACTCCCGGGCCACGGTCACAGAGACCGCTGACGCCTGGGCAATCATCGGGCACGGCGTCGGGGCGGGGTAGTAGTAGCAACCGGAGGTGAGAACCGCCGTCGTCATCAGTGCCAGAAGTACCCCGGGCTTGCCCATACTCCAGCGTAAATCCGGAGACGGAAGCCGGCATTGCTACCAGGAAAGTGATGCAAACATTGTTATGGCCGTTGCTCCGAAAAGCACCATAATGAGACCCGTCGCCATCCGGCCCTTGGCAACAACAAAGGCCGGCAGCGTGGATTCGGCGGGGTTGGCCGGGTTGTAGGCCACCGGGATGTGGGTGCCGATGATCGCCTGGTCCTGGCTGTAGATATCGGACTGCCCCAGCCAGCGCTTGCCGCCCGCGTCTGAGAATTCATACGACGGCGCAAACCGGTTCCGGCCGTTGCCTGCGGGTCCGTCCGTGCCGTGCAGGTTTCCGGTGACGGTGGCCAAAGTCTCTTGCCACCCCGCCATGGAGCGTTTCCGGCGGAAGGACGCGGCCAGGGACAGCCCCATCAGGATCAGGCCCGCGGCAAGGAAAAGCCCCGGCAGCACGATGAACAGCAGTTTCAGGGAGTCCACAGTTCAGCCCAGCGGGAAGTTGCCGGCGACCCAGAACAGCAGCAGGGCGAAGAATGCAAAAACCGGCATCAGGCACCCGATCACCATTTTGGATTCGGACGCCACCTGGAACGACTGGTTGGGATTCGCCGGGTTGTAGGCCACGGCCAGGGGTGATCCCGGTGCCTGCTGATTAGCGTACGAAACCTCGGATTCGCCCGCATAAAGGGTCCCGTTGGGGTCGGCGAACTGGTAGGTGGGGTAGAAGCGCCGGCTCCGCGTTGAGCCGCCGCCGCCATGTGTCCAGCCCGCCACGTTCCCGGTGACGGTCGCCTGCACCTTTGGCCAGCCGGCGATCAGTTTTTCCTGCCGCTTGGCTTTCCGCAGTGAGCGGACCAGCGCAAAAATGACACCCGCAACAAACAGTGCCCAGATGACATACAACACGATTCTCATGAACTTCCCCCGGTTCGAGTCACCAGAAAGTATCCCATTCAGGGGCGGTCCACACTAAAAGACGCTCAGGCCGGCAGCCGGTAACCGCCCTGGTGCAGCTCGGCCAGGCCGTCGCCGAGGAGGCCGGCAATGGCACGTTCGAGTTGTTCCGGCGCGGAGTTCAGGCGGTGCAGTGCGGACAAGGGCACGCCGATTCCTGTCGCCGCGAAGCCCAGGTCAGCAGGCTCCCGCTGGAACATTTCCGCCGGCACCGGGGCATCCGCAAGCCGAAGCACAGCTATCACGGCTCCCCGGACCTGCCGGTCAGTGCCGTGCCACGCCTGTCCTTTGGGAGCGTACGACGGCGGCGGCTCGCCGGCTGCCAGCCACGCACAGGAGTTCCGCACCGGGCATTCCGCGCACTTGGGCGCACGCGCCGTGCAGACCAGCGCCCCCAGTTCCATCACCGCGGCGTTCCAGCGCACGGAGGTCCCGACGTCGTCCGGCAGCAGTTCCGCTGCGAGCCGCATCTCCGCGGCGTTCAGCGACGGTGAGGGGAGTGCGACGCCGGAAACCAGCCGCGCGTGCACCCGCCGGATGTTGGTGTCCACCACAGTCTCCCGGCGTCCGAAGGCAAAGGCGGCAACGGCCGCGGCCGTGTAGCTGCCCACGCCGGGCAGGGCCAGCAGCTCCGTGTAGTCGCCGGGGACCTCGCCGGCGTGGTCGCGGACGATGGCGGCGGCGGCCGCGTGCAGGCGGAGTGCCCTGCGGGGATAGCCGAGCCTTCCCCAGGAGCGGACGGCTTCCCCTGCAGGCTCACCGGCGAGCCCGGCGGGGGTGGGCCAGCGCTCAAGCCATTCCCGCCAGACCGGCAAAACCCGCACCACAGGGGTCTGCTGGAGCATGATCTCGCTGACCAGGACTCCCCACGGTGAGCAACGGGTTTCGCGCCACGGCAGGTCCCTCGCCGTCTCCGCGAACCAGCCGGTGATCCTGCGGTGCAGCGCGGCGAGCTGGTCGGGGCGGAGTCCACCCGGGCCGGACGGGCCGTCCACGGGCATGGCTGGGGAAAGGGTCATGGCGTCGATTCCAACACTGTAGTGGATTCCCGGGAGCCGCGCGAAGATTCCCGCGGACAAACTGTGACCTTAGCGTTGACTGGGGGACCGGCGTGGTGGGACGGCAGAATCCGGCGGGTTCTCTAGCCTAGAAGGATGGGCAGGCAAGGCAATTCATCACCGCGCAAGACGGCATCCGCATCCGGTTCCCGGGGCGGTTCCGGCGCTACCGGGCAGCCGAGCGCAGCCGTCTACCGCCGCCGTCGGCTTTTTACGGGAACAGCCCTGCTCATGGCGGTGGCGCTCGCCTTCGGTGGCTTTGCGGTGGCCGGTGCGCTCAGCGGCACCGAGCAGGCAGCTTCCACGGGCGGCGCCACCGAATCTGCCCCCGCCCCCGGCCCATCGCCGTCGGAAACTGCGGGCACGGAACCCACTGCCACGCCCACGCCGTCCTGCAGTCAAAACCTGGTGACGGTGTCCGCTTCGACGGACAAAGCCGCCTACGGCCCCGATGAGAACCCGCTGCTCACCCTGAAGGTGACCAACGGCGGAACCATGCCGTGCGAGGTGAACATCGGAACGTCCCAGATGGAGTTCCTGGTGACCAGCGGTGCGGACAGGATCTTCTCGTCCAAGGACTGCCAGGCCAAAAGCGAAGACCTGATGAAGACGATTGCCCCGGGGGCCAGCGAAACGGCGAACTTTCCGTGGGCCCGTAACCGCACGCTGGAGGGCTGCAGCCCCATCGAAGCCAAGCCAGGAGCGGGCGGGTCCTACTACATTTTCACGGCCAAGCTTGGCTCGAGGGCCAGCCCCAAGGCCGTGTTCCAGCTCAGCTGATCCGCCCCTTAGGTGGGTGGGGATTAGAGGAAGCGGTCCAGCAGGCTGGCTTCGGCCATCCGGCTCAGGCCTTCGCGGACGGTGCGGGCACGTTGGTCGCCGATGCCGTCAACGGTCATGAGGTCGTCAATGGTGGCCGCCATCAGGAACTGCAGGCCGCCGAAGTGGTCCACCAAGCGGTCGGCAACAGCCTTGGGGACTGCCTTGAGCCCGGACAGCAACCTGTAACCGCGCGGCTGCACCACGGCGTCGAGATTGGCCTCGCCGCCGGCGAAACCGACGATCCCGGAGATCTTGCCCAGGTCGATCAGCTCTGTAGGGCCGAGGTTCACCAACGCAGTGACGGCCCGTTCGATGTCCTCGGCGGACGCGTCCGGCCGGGCGTAGTCGCGGATGATGACATCGCTGCCCGGGCCGCGGCCAACCGTGAGTTCATCGAGCTGGAGGGACAGAAGCCGGCCGTCCTCGCCAAGTTCCAGGACATACTGCGATATTTCCTCGGAGATCCGGCGGACCATTTCCTGGCGCTGCAGGGTCACTGCGACGTCGCGGACGGTCACCATGGCCTCGATCTCGAGGGCGGACAGGGAACTGGTCACCTGGTCCAGCCGCGAACGGTACCGTTCCAGCGTGGCGAGGGCCTGGTTGGCGCGGGCCAGGACCTTCTCGGATCCCTCCAGCACGTGCCGGAGCCCGTTCACGTACAGCGCGATGATCTGCATGGACTGGCTGACGGAGATTACGGGAACGCCGGTCTGGATGGCCACACGCTCGGCGGTGCGGTGGCGGGTACCGGATTCCTGGGTTTCGATGCTTGAGTCCGGGACCAGCTGGACCGCGGCCCGGAGAATGTTGCCGGCGTCCTTGTCGCAGATGATGGCTCCGTCCATCTTGGCCAGTTCGCGGAGCCTTGTGGGGGAGAAATCGATGCCAATGTCGAACCCGCCGGAGCAGATGGAATCGATGGTCCGGTCCGAGCCCAGCACGATCAGCGCACCGGTCCGCCCCCGGAGGATGCGCTCCAGGCCATCGCGCAACGGCGTGCCTGGAGCCACTCTGCCCAGAGTCGCCTTGAGCGATTCTTCGGGGCTCCGAGCCATAGGTTTTCCCTTCAAAGGTGCAGGCTGCCGCCCGCAGGTACGCCGGTTTACGCTCAGCCGGGAGGATCAAAAGTACTCAGTTTCCTGCAAGCTCAATGATAGAGGTAAGAAGCGGCAACAACCGCACGGACAAGCCCCAAAGTGCCTCGTTAGGGGGTGCCGCGAAGTGCCTTGGGAACGCGTGCGACGGCGGCTGGTCGGGTGGGCACATTTGGCCAGTTTGGGTGCGTGGCGGGCTCTGCGCCCCCACCACATCAGAATGAGGTGCATGCCCGGTTGGCAATGCGTCGACGAGCAGGGGCGCGTACCGGATCTTGTTACCGCTGCGTCCCCCGAAGAACCGGCGCAACTGCGCCGTTATGGGCCGGTCTCGCTGAGACGGCTGGTGTTGGAGGATCCGGAACGACGCGAGCTCGCCCTGAGCCGCGATGACACCGGGAAAGCCGTCAACCCCAAGGCAACGGATGAGTTCATCCTCCAGGTCGGCGTCACAGACGTGGAAGCCAAGCTCCGCCAGCGGGCCCGACCCGATGCCTGCCCGGCCGAGCGCACGGGCGATGCCACGGGACTCCCGCACATCACACAGACCTAGCAACCGGTGGCCTGCGACGTCCGGGCCGTAGCGGGCGAGGAAGCGGACGATGCTGGTGGCGCCTCCCATCGGGGCCACAGTCACCCGCTCGGCGGCCAGGTCGTGGCCAAGGCGCACGGCCAGCGTCTCCACCGCCATCCGGTCACTCTCGCCCTCAACCAACACCGTCGTCGCCTGCATGGAACCAGTATGCCGAACGCCAGCCTGGGTGGCTCGCGCGCCGTCAGATCTGGCACGGTCTGAGGGTTTGTACGCGTTAGTCCGTTGAGCGTCACCGCGATGAGTTCGGCAAGCTCCACCGGAGTGTGCGTCCCTGCCCGGCAAGGCCCTGGCCGGAGAAGGTCTTGTCCGGGCGTCATCCCAAGGCGACCCGGGCGTTTTTTCTCGGCGCTGAGGTCTTGGTCGTTGTGGATACACGGGCGTACCGATAAGGATTCCCGTCGTGCTTCAGCAGGTACCGTTTATCCCCCCGTCACCGGGCATTTTCTCGGGCGGGTCTTACGGGAATCGGGCGACCGCGGAAACCCGGCGAAGCGTGATCCGCAAAGTTTGGGTATCCCTTGCGCCGATGGGGGACCGGCTAAAGGGCACGCCGGCCGCCCTGCGTGGCGCTACGACCAGGGCTGCGGTTAGCTTGGCATGATTCAACTTGTCGACCACGGATTGAGCGTCCCCTGTGGACCACGTGACCAAAGGTCGCCTTTGAAGAAGAACAACAATGCGATGCACTTGGGGGAAAGTATGCAGGATGCGCCGAGCTTCGAACTGTGGACGCCTGCCAGGCAGAAGCTGCACAAGTACATCGGGGCAGTCGATTCGTCTCTCGCGCCCCTCTATAGGGAAGCGGTCCGGATGATCGATACCACTCCCGCAGCGGGTGAGGACCGCCTCCGCCTCGCCATGATCGGACACTGCATTCGAGAGCGCAAGAGGCGGAGGCTCTCCTCGGCCTGTTCCGCGAGTGGCTGGGCCAGACCGGCCACAGCAGCGTTCGTCAGGAGGGCTACAGCACTGCCGCCGGCCAAGTGTTCGAATTCTTCAATCGTGCCGGGAAACGTTTCCTGCCACGAGTGTCGCTGGGATCGGTGCTCGTGGGCAGCGGCGCCGAGATGGGGTGGGCGCGGAAGCCTAAGTCGGGGCGAGAGTTGGTGTAGTCCCAGGAATCGTGGACTATTTGGCCGTGAGTGGAATAGTGAAGAGATCGCTCAGGTCGGTCGCGGTAGAAGCCTGGCGCAGGAGCGGTCCGACGCCGAAGATCTCCTGGACGGTGCGCAGGGTGGAACCGTGGTTGTAGGCAATGGTGTTGGAGTAGTTCGTCTTGCCATACGGCGAGTTGACGATCAGGCCACTGGGATAGTTGCCGTCCCAGCCCATTTCGTCCCAGAGGATGAGGATGGCTCCGCCGTTCTGATACGCGGCTGATGCCTGTATCTTGGGAATTTCTGACTTGAGAAAACTATCCGCCTGGCAGGGCATGCAATTGGACCCGGAGGCGAGTTTCTCACCCTGATCCCAGTCGTTGGGGACGATAAAGTTATAGGCCGGAACGGTGTTATTGGTCAGATCGCCGGCAAATTCACTGTAGGGACGTTCATGGGACTGGCAGTAGCCCGCATCGTTGCGGACGTCGTCGAAGTAGACGAAAGCGTTGTGATCCAGCGAGTAAGGGGTGCCGGGGTCGGAAATATTACAGGTCGTGCCGTCGCCAGGCAGGTTCTCGGCATAGTACCTCCAGGAAATACCGGCAGTGCGCAATTGAGTGACCAAGTGGTCAGTCATACTGGTGCTGGGGGTCGGGGGCAGGAAGGTGCCGTCCGTGAGACCCATGGAATCCCCGGCCTCGAGAGCGATGTAATTAGGCAGGCTAGGATGCCCGTAAGTAGTGCTGTAATTCTCGGCGTACGCGGAGGAGGGCAACAGGACGCTATTTAGATACGGGTAGCTGCCGTTGGCTTTCACGTCTTTCCAGTCGGTATTCTCCATCATGACGACGAAAACGGTTTTGATGGCTCCAAGCGATGTAGGTGGGGGCGCTGGAGTAGGTGTGGCCGTCGGGGTCGGGGTCGGGGTCGGTGTAGACGTCGCGGTCGAGGTCGGAGCTGGCGTCGGTGCTGTAAGACCGCTCACCACGTCCAGCCGGTCGGCCTCCAGATTCACGCCGTTGGAGGCCGCGTTCTTGGTGCCGGTGGAACGCACTTTGATGGTGTGCGTACCGGCGGACAGGGTCGGGCTGGAATATACCAACTGTTGATCTTGGCGGGTAGTCGCATAAGGATCTACCAGGGTTTCGGTACCCCCATCGATCGAGACAGCAAAGATGGCCAGAGTGTTGTTCTTTTCCGAGAAAATCAGCCCCCGGGTCCCCTTAAACTTCACGCTGTAAGCCGCCCCGGAAGCATTGGTAAAGTGGTCGTTGCCCTGGTACAGGCTGGGCATACCCGTACTTGTGGACCACCCGCTACCTGTGTAGCTGAACTGATTCAAACCCGCTCCGACGGTAGCGTCGTTCAGCGTTTGAGTGGCGGCTCCACTCAGGCTGGCAGACGTTAACCATGCGCCGACCACAGCGGCAGCGAGCAACGTAGCTAGCCCGCGCCGCAAAATGGTTGAGTTTATCTTCATGTGATCGCCTAAGTATTTCTTTCCAAAGTTATTTCCCGATGCTGAAGGCGTCGGTGAAGGTGTATCCGGTTGCGGGAACAAATCTCACGTCCATCCGCGTGCTGGTCACGGTGACATCCAAGGTTCCCAGGGCTGGATTTTCGTTGGTCCCGGACCAGACGTCAAAGTAGGGCTTTTCGGGATCGTCGGTGTTGATTTCGCGGATGCTCTTGCCTCCGACGCCGATCGTGGTGAAAACCGTTCCCTTTCCTTTGGTCAGGGCGTCGTCGCTGTCAACCACGCACTCTGGTGTGACATCCCTGATAAACAGGTAGATGCAGGTCCTGTTGATGCCGAGCTGGTGCGTTCGTTGGTAGATGTGTTCATGGCCGGTCAGCACGAGATCCACATTTTTGCTGATCAGAAGGTTCGTCAGTGCTTGGCCTGCGTCACAGCCATAGTTCCCAATGCTGAAGCACGGGGTATGCATGCCCACCACTGTCCAGGGAATGTCCGCCGTACGGGCACCGTCAATGGCAGATTCGGTCCACCGCCACCGCTCGCTGTCCCTCGAATAGTCCAAAACGCCTTCCGGGAACTCCAGGCCGGGCGAGACCAGAATCAGCCTCACCAGTGGGTGCTCCTGGGGGACGTCCACGTACCACTGTTTGCCGTACTCGCCCTGCAGGCCGGGCAACTTGTTGGGCAGGCAGTTGGCGAAGTTCTCTATATGCCCCTCTTCACCATTGCTTTCGTGGTTTCCTGCCACCACCTCATAAGGAAAGTCCGGACCGAGCTTTGCGGTGATTAGGTCACAGAATGCCTGCTCCGGGCCTTGCGCGTAGGACAGGTCTCCGAGGTTGACGTTGAAATCGGGTCCAAGTTCCTTGATTGTGTCGAGCACCGCTTTGGCGCCCTTTCCCATGCCGACGTCACCGGCTGCCGTAAAACGCACAGACCTTCCATCGGGAGGCGCCGAACTCTTGGGTACGGCAAATTCGCAACGTGCCAACCCGAAACAGGTCAGGGAGGCCAAAACGACCGAGGCAACTACTTTCTGCCATGCCGGCATGTGACCACCATCCCTTGTTTTGAGTATTGTGTAGTGGTTCGTAAGGGTACGCCCTGGCAAGGACCGTGCTCGCGGGGATTCTGAATGCCGCCGCTCAGGCGCAAAAGGTGCAAGAAGCGGCTTGCCAGACATAGAAGAGTCTGTGGGATGCAATGGTTGCGAAGCACGCTCTGGCGAAGACCCCCTACTCGAAGCTGTCTTCCTGGCAGTTTGGCGATTTCGTCTTCGCGTGGGACTACGACGTTATCGCCGATACTTCAAAATCGAGACGTGCAGGCTTTCACGCATATGTTGAAAGCGAAGAGATGTTTTTGAGAATTTTCAAGAGTCTCTGAGATCAGCGGCTGATTCCCTAAGCCGGTCCGCCCTACGTTCTATGCCCTTGAAGGAGCATTGATCCTCGTCAGTTGATGATTTGGCCTCGCTCGTCCGCCCGGAGGGCTACGAGTCGCTCCTTCCACGCCTGTAGCGCCTCGGGCGCCTGTCGTGTCCAATCGGTGACTTCGCCGACGACCCTGAGCGGGGCACTGCTGCGATATGACCGGGTGGGGTTGCCGGGGAATTTCTTGTCGGTCACGGTGGGGTCGTTCTCGAATGCCCCGGTCGGCTCGACCTCGTAGACGCGCGGGGCTCCGTCACCCGCCGCGAGTCCCGCGCCGTTCGGAAGAGCGGTGAAATAGATGTGATTCATCACGACTTCGGGACGGTAGTTCGACCTGAAGCCCGCCCTGAGGAGATCACCGTCCCGGAGGTTGGCTTTCGTGCCGTGAAAGAACGGACCCTCGTCCAGGGATTTGCTCACACCTACAGCCTAAGCGTCTGAACCGCTGGCTGCCCGGAGGGAGAGAATCGCCCTGGCGGCGAAAGCGATGCCGGCTAGAAGAAGTACCACGGCCGAAATGATGAGGTACCAGACTCCGTTGGAGCCCAGTGCGGTGGATACGCCGATGAGGGAGAAAATAACTGCCCCCAGCGACCAAATGAGCGTTGCTCTCTTGGTGTTATTCATGGCCCCAGCCTAAAGTCCGCCGCTGCGATAAACTTGGAACTTGGCTCTCACAGAGCCATGCTTCCCCTTAAGGCCTGCCGAGCGCCTTGGGGTAACCCCACCGCAGCGAAAGTAGCACCGTGTCCCAAGATGTCCTTAGCCCCGCCCGGGTCAACGAGATTCACAAACAGGCGGCCCGGCGTCGGACCTTTGCTGTCATTTCGCACCCCGACGCCGGCAAGTCCACCCTCACCGAGGCTCTGGCACTGCACGCGAAGGTGATCGGCACGGCCGGCGCCTCCAGCGGTAAGGCCAACCGCAAGGAAACGGTTTCGGACTGGATGCAGATGGAGAAGGACCGCGGCATCTCCATCAGCTCCGCCGCCCTCCAGTTCTCCTACCGGGACACCGTCATCAACCTGCTTGACACCCCCGGCCACGCGGACTTCTCCGAGGATACCTACCGCGTCCTGGCCGCCGTCGACTGCGCGGTGATGCTCGTGGACGCCGCCAAGGGCCTTGAAACGCAGACCATGAAGCTGTTTGAAGTCTGCAAGGCGCGGAACCTGCCCATCATCACCGTGATCAACAAGTGGGACCGGCCGGGCCTGGACGCACTGGCGCTGATGGACGAGCTCACCGAGCGCACCGGCCTCCAGCCCATGCCGCTGACCTGGGCCGTGGGAATCTCCGGTGACTTCCGCGGCGTCTGGGACCTCCGCCAGGACCGCTTCGCCCGCTTCCAGCGCAACAATTCCGGCGCCAACATCGCCCTGACCGAGTACTTCACGCCCGAAGAGGCCGCGGAGACGCAGGGCAGCAACTGGACCGACGCCGTGGACGAGGCCGGCCTGGTCATCGAGTCCAACCTCGAATTCGACGTCGAAGCCTTCCACGCGGGCACCGCCACCCCCATCCTTTTCAGCTCCGCCGCGCTGAACTTCGGCGTGAAGGAACTGCTGGACGCCCTGGTGGACTTCGCGCCGCACGCCGCCCCCCGGCCCGACGTCGAGGGCAGCCCGCGCCCGGTCGAATCGTCCTTCTCCGGCTTCGTCTTCAAGGTCCAGGCCGGCATGAACAAGGCCCACCGCGACCACGTCGCCTTCATCCGTGTCTGCTCCGGAGTTTTTGAACGCGGCATGGTGGTCACCCAGACCCGCACCGGAAAGTCGTTCGCCACCAAGTACGCCCAGCAGGTCTTCGGCCGCGAACGCGAGGTCATCGACGAGGCCTACCCCGGCGACGTTGTTGGCCTGGTCAACGCCTCCACGCTGCGCGTAGGTGACAGCCTCTTCCTCGAAGACGCGGTGGAATACCCCGCCATTCCGCTGTTCGCCCCGGAACATTTCCAGGTGGCCCGGTCCAAGGACCCCAGCAAGTTCAAGCAGTTCCGCCGGGGCATCGAGCAGCTCGAGCACGAGGGCGTCATCCAGGTGCTCCGCTCCGACGTCCGCGGCGACCAGGCGCCGGTGCTCGCCGCCGTCGGCCCCATGCAGTTCGAAGTGGTGGAGGACCGCATGGCCCACGATTTCAGCGCCCCGATGCGGCTGGAACGCCTGCCGTACTCCATCGCCAGGATTTCGACGGCGGAGGCCATGCCCACGCTGGCCAACGTGCCCGGTGCCGAGGTGCTGTTGCGGTCCGACGGCGAATACCTTGCCCTGTTCAACGACGTCTGGGCCCTGCGCCGGATCGAGAAGAACCACCCCGATCTGACCCTCGTGCCCATCGGCACCCACAACCCCGCAAAGTAGCGTCCAATGTCTGCAGACCAACCCCGCGCGCTGATCACCGGCGTCGGCACCATCAACCCGCTCGGATCCACGATGGCAGAAACCTGGACCGGCCTGCTGGCGGGGCAGTCCGGCATCGCCGCGCTGGATCAGGAGTGGGCGGAGCAGTTGCCCGTGCGCATGGCCGGACAGGTCACCGCAGACCTTTCGGAGCACCTCACCACGCGCGAGCTGAAAAGGATGGACCGGTGCGGGCAACTGGCGCTGGTGGCTGCCCGGGAAGCCTGGCAGCAGGCAGGAACGCCCGACGTCGACCCCGAACGGTTCGCTGTGGTGATCGGCTCCGCCTATGGCGGCCTCGGTTCCACCCTCGAACAGGACCGTGCGCTCGCCAGCGGCGGCCCGCGCCGGGTCTCGCCGCACACCCTCACCCGGCTGATGGTCAACGGCCCCGCGGCCTGGGTCTCCATTGACCTCGGCGCCCGCGGCGGAGCCCGGACCCCGGTCAGCGCGTGCGCGTCCGGCGCGGAAGCAATTGTCCAGGGCGCCGAAATGATCCGCTCCGGAGCGGCCGACGTCGTGATTGCCGGCGGCGTGGACGCATCCGTCAACGACCTTGTGATCACCGGGTTCTCCCAGATCCGGGCACTCTCCACGCGCAACAGCGAACCCCAGCTAGCCTCGCGCCCGTTCGACGGCGCCCGCGACGGCTTTGTCCTCGCAGAAGGCGCCGGCATTGTGGTGCTTGAGAGTGAGGCCCACGCCCGGGCGCGCGGCGCCGTTGTCCTCGGCGCAGTGGCCGGCGGGGCGGTAACCTCGGACGCCAACGACATCGTGGCCGCGGACCCCGCCATGCAGCGGAGGGTCATGCAGAAGGCCCTGGCCTCGGCCGGAATGCAGGCTTCGGAAATCGGCTTCGTTCACGCGCACGCCACCTCCACCCCGGTAGGGGACCGGCTCGAGGCGCAGGCCATCAACGCCATTTTCGGTGCCAACGTGCCCGTGACTTCCACCAAGGGCCACACAGGCCACCTGCTGGGCGGCGCCGGTGCGCTCGCCGCGGTTGTGGTGGTCCAGGCCCTGCAGACCGGACAGCTTCCCGGAACGGCGAACGTCGAGGCGCTGGACCCCGAAGTGAACCTGAACGTCATCACGGAAAACGCGCACACGCTGGCGCCGGGCTCCGCCCCCGCCGGCCTGGTGAACGCTTTTGGCTTCGGCGGACACAGCGTTGCCCTGGTGATCACGGCCAGCTGACACCGCCCCCGCCGGCAACGGGCCCTACCCGATCAGCAGGCTCAACGCCTCCGTCAGATGTTCCACCTCGCGCACGGAGAAGCCCGCCGGGACAGGGCCGGGACCGTTGTGGCTGGCCGGGACCACGGCGTGGGTGAAGCCCAGGCGGTGTGCTTCCTGGATGCGCTGGTTGATGCCGGGTACCGGCCGGACTTCGCCGGCCAGGCCCACCTCGCCGAACGCGATCAGCCGGATGGGCAGGGGTTTGCGGGCCTTCGCGGAGGCGACGGCCAAGGCAACGGCGAGGTCAGTGGCCGGTTCGCTGAGCTTCACGCCACCTACCGTGGCCACGTAGGAATCGTCCTTGTGCAGCAGGCAGCCGGCGCGCTGCTGTAGCACCGCCAGGAGCATGGACACCCGTGAACTGTCCAGGCCGCTGGTGGCCCGGCGGGGCTGCGAGTTGGCGCTCTCGGCAAGCAGCGACTGCACCTCGGCAAGCAAAGGCCGCCGCCCTTCCATGGTCACGGTGATGCAGGTGCCGGAGACAGGTTCCTTGGTGCGGCTCACGAACAGCCCGCTGGGGTCCGTGAGCCCTTCGATGCCGTTCTCATTCAAGTCAAAACAGCCGACGTCATCCGTGGGCCCGTACCGATTCTTCACCGCGCGCAGCATCCGGAGCCGGGAATGCCGCTCGCCTTCGAACTGGCACACCACGTCCACCAGGTGTTCGAGCAGCCGCGGCCCCGCGATGGACCCGTCCTTCGTGACGTGCCCCACCAGCAACGTAGTCATGTTCCGGCGCTTCGCAGCTGCGATGATGGACGCCGCAACCTCACGCACCTGCGAGACGCCGCCGGCGCTGCCGTCCACGTCAGCGCTGCTGAGCGTCTGGACCGAGTCCACAATCAGCAGCCGCGGCTCGATTTTCTCCACCTGCCCCAAGGCCTGCCCCAGGTCAGTTTCGGCGGACAGGTACAGTGAGTCCGCGACGGCGTCGATCCGTTCGGCGCGCAGCTTCACCTGCGCGGCGGATTCCTCGCCCGTGACATACAGGACATCCTGGGCGGTGCGGGCGAACTTGGCCGCGACGTCCAGGAGTAGGGTGGACTTGCCCACGCCGGGTTCCCCGGCAAGCAGGATGACCGCACCCGGGACGAGGCCACCGCCCAGTACGCGGTCCAGCTCGTCCACGCCGGTAGGCAGGAAAGCCGCCGTGCTGGCATCCACCTCGGCGATCCGGCGGGCCGGCTCCAGAACTGTTGTTGCCGCCGTCGTCCGCGCTACAGCGGCACCGGTTTCCTCAACCGTCCCCCACGCCTGGCACTCGCCGCAGCGTCCCACCCACTTGACAGTGGTCCAGCCGCATTCGGCGCACTTATAAGCCGGCGCTTTGGACGCCCGGGAAGTCTTTGTTGCCATGGGTTCCACCCTACTGGCGGGCACCGACAATCCTCCCCACCTGCCCCCCTAAGCTCGGCCAGGGAACCCTGCAGGCGTGGGCCCAGCCCGTCGGCCCGCTACAAGCCCGGCAGCACGTCCCTGGCCTCGATCGGATCCATGCCCGTGGCCTCCAGGAGGTCCACCATCAGCGGCCGGAACAGCATCACCACAGTCTCTCCCTCAAGGCGCTGGACTTCCAGCAGCCTCGGGTGCAGCCGCAGCGCAACCTCGCTGAAGTCCTGCCGGGCCGTCCTCAGATGGGCGCGCCGCGCGCCGTCGTGCGTCTCGGCAAGGCCCAGCGAGAGTTCATCAATCGCAGCCGCCGTATCCTCCAGCACCTCTGCAATGTTCTCGGTTGCCTCATCGGACAGTGCGGCATGGTTGATGGCGCTGGTCAGCCGCCGTGCGAACACGCGGCTGTTCCTGAGCGCAAGGTCGATGGAGTCCAGTGACTGCTTGAGCCGGTCCAACTCGTCGCGGTGCCGGCGGTGGGCCGGCGCGAGCGTGGCCACCTCGCCGGAAGCACGGAGGGAGTGGCGCATAGCGTCCACCAGCGTCTGGCAGTTCCGGCCGCGGATCAGGGCGTGCCACGCCTGGGTGGAGTCGCTGTTGCTCAGTGCAGTAGCGCATTCCCGCAGTACTTCGGCCAGTTCGTGGAGCAGCTTCCGTACATCCTTGCGGGGCTCCCGGCGCGGATCCTTCGGAATCAGGATGGTCACCAGAAGTGCGAACACCCCGCCAACAATGGCGTCAATGCTGCGGGTGAACGGCCCGCCGTCCGGCGCCGGGAGCAGTACCACCAGCAAGGATTGCAGCCCCAGTTGGGTGGTGAAGATGTTGCCGCTGTCCAGGAAGCGGGCCAGCAGGATGGAGAACAGAAGGACGACGGCGGCCTGCCAGATGCCGCTGCCCAGCCAGTGCAGCAGCAGATCACCCACCGCGATCCCGATGGTGCAACCGAGGCCCACCTCCATCACCCGGCGCAGCCGCGGGTCACGCGAGAAGCCCAGTGCGATCAGTGACGATGTGGCCGCGAAGAGGGGGCCGGAGTGCCCCAGGACGTATTCGGCGAAGGCGTACGCCCCCACCGCGCAGGCGGTCATCTGGACGGCGGGGACCAGCGAGTTCCGGCTCCGGACCAGGCCGGTGCGGATGCGGCCGCGCAGGAATCGCCTGCTTGCTGAGAGTCCTGCTGCTGCGGCCATGCCCACCAGTCTATTTGCCGCCCGGACACCTAAGCCCGAAAGTGTGAAACGCGCAATGGTGGCGCCGCGGGTGTAAGCCAATATGCCGCCGTCGTTAATCTTCTGTTCACCTATGCCCGCCCATCCCGTTACCTGCGGCCCATAGATTCGTTGAAGGTACAAAACGTACGCATCGCGCTGCAGGGCGTCTCCGGCCCTGCCGCTGCTGAATAACCCTGGAAGGGGTACATCTAGTGAAGGCACTCCGTTTCGGCCGCCACGCGGCTATCGCTGTAATCGCAGCCGGCGCACTCGCGCTCACCGCCTGCGGTTCAGACAACGCTACGGGCAACACGCCTGCAGGCAACCAGACTTCTGCCGGCCCCAAGGTCACCGGCACGCTGACCGGCATCGGCTCCTCCGCGCAGGGCGCGGCCATGGACGCCTGGAAGACCGAATTTGCATCCGCCAACCAGGGCGTCACCGTGCAGTACTCCCCGGATGGCTCCGGTGCGGGCCGCAAGGCGCTCGTAGACGGGTCGGCCCAGTTCGGCGGCTCGGATGCCTACCTGAAGGACGAAGAGTTCGCATCCTCCAAGGCCGTCTGTGGCCCTGATGGCGCAATCAACATCCCGGTCTACATCTCCCCGATCGCCGTGGCGTTCAACGTCCCCGGCATCACCGAGCTGAAGCTTGACGCTGCCACCGTCGCCAAGATCTTCCGTGGCCAGATCGCCAACTGGAACGATCCGGCCATCGCCGCACTGAACGCAGGCGTATCCCTCCCGGACCTCAAAGTCACCCCGGTGAACCGCTCTGACGATTCCGGCACCACCACCAACTTCACCGAGTACCTGGCCGCGGCTGCTGCCGAGGTCTGGACCGACAAGGCTTCCGGCGTTTGGCCCGCAACCCTGCAGGGCGAGAACGCCAAGGGAACCTCTGGTGTTGTCAAGACAGTCACCGGCACCCCCGGCGCAGTGACCTACGCAGATGATTCCGCTGTCAGCGGCAAGCTCGGCGTTGCTCAGATCAAGGTTGGCGAGTCTTTCACGAAGATCTCCGCTGACGCAGCCGCCAAGGCTGTTGACGCAGGCAAGCCTGTTGAAGGCCGCTCCGCCAACGACCTGTCCATCAAGCTGGACCGCAAGACCACCATCGAAGGCGCATACCCGATCGTCCTGGTTTCCTTCCACGTTGTCTGCACCACCTACGACAAGCAGGAGACCGTTGACCTGGTCAAGGCCTTCGAAAGCTACGTAGTTTCCGACGCCGGTCAGCAGGCAGCTGCTGACTCCGCGAAGTCCGCGCCGCTCTCCTCGGCCCTCGCCGAGAAGGCCGTCAAGGCCATCGAATCCATCAAGGTCAAGTCCTAGTACCTGTCCCTGAACCACGTTCCCCGCCACGCCGAAAGGCGGGGCGGGGAACTTGGCTTTGTACGCTCGATTTAGGCACTACCAACAACCGAAGGGTCTGGAATGACCGCCACCCCCCTGAGTAGTTCCCAGGGCGCAGGCCGCGCCGGGGATAAGATCTTTTCCGGCGCCGCCCTGGCCGCCGGGTGCCTCATCCTCGCCGTCCTGTTCGGCGTGGCATTGTTCCTTGTTGTCCAGGCCATTCCGGCGCTCACTGCCCCGGCAGCCGAGATCCAGGGCGGCGAAGGCTTCTTCGCCTACATCTGGCCGATCGTTATTGGCACCCTCATTGCCGCCGTCATCGCCCTGGTGATCGCAACACCCGTCGCCATCGGCGTTGCCCTGTTTATCTCGCACTTCGCACCGCGCGGACTCGCCGCCGGCCTCGGCTACGTCGTGGACCTCCTGGCCGCCATCCCGTCAGTAGTTTACGGCGCCTGGGGCGCGGCATTCCTCGCCAAGGAAATATCCCCGGCCTACAACTGGCTGGCCGGGAACATGGGCTGGCTGCCCATCTTCCAGGGCCCCGCCTCTGCCACTGGCAAAACCATCCTGACCGCGGGCATTGTGCTCTCGGTGATGGTCCTGCCGATCATCACGTCCCTGAGCCGTGAAATCTTCCTGCAGACCCCCAAGCTCCATGAGGAAGCCGCCTTGGCCCTCGGCGCCACGCGCTGGGAAATGATCAAAATGTCGGTCCTGCCGTTCGCCCGTCCGGGCATCATCAGCGCAGTCATGCTGGGCCTGGGCCGGGCACTGGGCGAGACCATGGCGGTTGCCCTGGTCCTCTCCTCCGGTGCCCTGACCGCCAGCCTGATCACGTCCGGCAACCAGACCATCGCCGCGGAGATCGCCCTGAACTTCCCCGAAGCCAGCGGCCTCAAGGTCAGCACGCTGATCGCCGCCGGCCTGGTCCTGTTTGTGATCACCCTGGGAGTCAACATGATCGCCCGCTGGATCATCACCCGGCACAAAGAATTCTCGGGAGCAAACTAAATGTCCTCCACTCTCACTCCCGTGCGCAGCAAGCGTTCAGCCCTGACCAAGGGCCAGTTGCCCAAGTACGCGCCGTATGTTGTCCTGGCACTCGCGCTCATCGTGGGCGCCGCGATCCTGGCCCTGATCGGTTTTAACGCTTTCGGCTGGGGCATTGTCTCGGCCATCCTCTTCACCGCCGGCCTGGTGGGCTGGAGCGTTGTTGTGGAGGGCTCCCGCAAAGCCAAGGACAAGCTGGCCACCTGCCTGGTGGTGGGCTCATTCCTGGTCGCACTTCTCCCGCTGATCTCCGTAATCTGGACGGTTCTGGTCAACGGCGTTCCCGGCCTGATCGCCCCGGGGTTCCTCACCAACTCCATGAACGGCGTCACCGGCGCCTACGACAATAAAGCTGTCGAAGAGGGCGCCCCCGTGATCGGCGGCATCTACCACGCCCTGGTGGGTACGGTGCAGATGACGCTGGTCGCCACCGTCATCTCTGTGCCCGTCGGCCTGCTGACCGCCATCTACCTGGTCGAGTACGGCAACGACGGCCGGCTGGCCCGCGCCATCACGTTCTTTGTGGACGTTATGACCGGCATCCCGTCCATCGTGGCCGGCCTGTTTGCCGCAGCGTTCTTCTTCGCCGTGGTTGGGCCCGGCACCAAAACCGGTGCCGTCGCCGCCGTCGCGCTTTCTGTCCTGATGATCCCCGTGGTGGTGCGATCCAGCGAGGAAATGCTGAAGATCGTCCCCAACGAACTGCGCGAAGCAGCCTACGCGCTGGGCGTGCGCAAGTGGCGCACCATCATCAAGGTGGTTATTCCGACGGCGATCTCCGGCATCGCGTCCGGCGTCACCTTGGCGATCGCCCGCGTGATCGGCGAGACCGCGCCCATCCTGGTCACCGCCGGGTTTGCCACCAGCATCAACAACAACGTGTTCGGCGGCTGGATGGCCTCCCTGCCGACGTTCATCTACACCCAGATCCTGAACCCCACGTCCCCGGCAAACCCGGATCCCTCTTCGCAGCGGGCCTGGGGGGCCGCCCTGGTGCTGATCATCCTGGTGATGGTCCTGAACCTGGGCGCCCGGCTGATCGCCAGGATCTTCGCCCCCAAGACCGGCCGCTGAAAATATTCTCAGCAGGCCATTCCGGTCCTCGCGGCCAAACCCTAGACTTCAATCCATACCCCAGCAAGTGAAGGAACACCATGTCTAAGCGCATCGACGTCAAAGACCTGAACGTGTACTACGGCGATTTTCTGGCCGTGGAGGATGTCAGCATCAACATCGAAGCCAAGTCCGTAACGGCCTTCATCGGTCCCTCAGGCTGTGGTAAGTCAACGTTCCTGCGCACCCTGAACCGCATGCACGAGGTTCTGCCCGGCGCCCGCGTCGAAGGTGAAGTCCTGATGGACGGCGACAACCTTTACGGCCCCGGCGTGGACCCCGTGACCGTGCGTTCGCAGATCGGCATGGTCTTCCAGCGGCCCAACCCGTTCCCCACCATGTCCATCCGCGACAACGTGCTGGCCGGCGTGAAGCTGAACAACAAAAAGATCTCCAAGGGCGAGGCCGACGTCCTCGTGGAGAGCTCCCTCCGGAGCGCCAACCTCTGGAACGAGGTCAAGGACCGCCTGGAGAAGCCCGGATCCGGCCTGTCAGGCGGCCAGCAGCAGCGACTCTGCATCGCCCGTGCCATTGCGGTGGAACCGCAGGTGATCCTCATGGACGAGCCGTGCTCGGCGCTGGACCCGATCTCCACGCTGGCCATCGAGGACCTTATCAACGATCTCAAGGACCAGTACACCGTGGTGATAGTGACCCACAACATGCAGCAGGCCGCCCGCGTTTCGGAAAAGACGGCGTTCTTCAACATTGCCGGTACCGGCAAGCCGGGCAAGCTGATCGAATACGGGAACACCCAGACCATCTTCAACAACCCCGCCGTGAAAGCCACGGAGGACTACGTCTCCGGCCGCTTCGGCTAGTCCCCACCGCCGCCAAATGCGGCGTTGAAGGCCTGCCCTCAGGCAGCCAATGGTGACAACGCAAGGGCCAGCACGAACGCCCCGGAGGCGGTTGCCACGGGGGTCAGGACCCACAGCCCCAGAATCCGGATCACCAGCTTCCTGTTTGTCACGGAGAAGTTCTGGTTCTCGCCGGCGCCCAGCACGGCGGACGTCACGGTGTGGGTGGTGGACACAGGCCAGTGCAGTCCGATGGCGCCCACGAACAGGATCAACGCGCTGAAGATCTGGGCCACGGAGCCCCGCAACGGGTCAACCCGGGTGATTTTGTAGCCGATGGTTTGGGAGATCCGCCAGCCGCCGAAAAGCGTTCCCACCGTGATCATCACCGCTGAGAGCAGCGCCACCCACATGGGCATAGTGCCGTCGTCGGAATAGCCAGCCGCCAACAGTGCCAGCAGCAGTACGGCACTGATCCGCTGGCCGTCCTGCAGGCCGTGACCGAATGCTACGGCGCCGGCGGCGATGGACTGGCTGCGCCGGAAGCGTTGGTTGATCACGCTGGGCTGGGCGTAGCGCGCCGCCCACGTGACCGGGAGAACCAGCAGGAACGCGCCGCTGTACGCAACCAGCGGTGACAACAGCAGCGGCAGAACAACTTGGAACAGCAGTGACTGGTCTACCCCGCCAACGCCGGGGCCACCCACGGCCAAGCTGGCCAGGCCGGCGCCGCCCAGCCCCCCCACCAGGGCATGGGTGGAGGACGCCGGGATGCCGCGCCACCAAAGCAGGACGCCCCAGACGCAGGCGCTCGCGAGCCCTGCAACCAGGATGCTAAGGCCGCTGGTGCCCTCTGGAAGGCTGATCCAGGTCTGGCTGATGGTGACCGCCAGGCTGGCGCTGAGCAGGGCGCCCAGGAAGTTGAAGAAGGCCGCAAGCAGCACGGCCACGCTTGGCGTGAGCGCCCGGGTGCGGACCGCCAGGGCAGCGGACGTGGAGGCATCCCTGAAGCCGTTCAGGAAGCCAAATCCCGCGGTCAACATCACCACAACGCCGAAAATCACTGCTGTCACGTCAGGATTCCTTGACGATGATGCTGCCTACCTGGGTAGCGATGCGGCGCATGTCCTTGGTGACTTCGACCAGTTGGTTGGCGACGTCGCGGTTACGGGAATACTGCGCCCATTTCATGTCCCGGATCATGTCCGCTACCCAGATCCGGTGGGTCCGTTCGGCGCGTTTGGCCAGCCTGAGAATCTCAATCCAGTAATCCTCGAGGTCGTCGAGGTTGTTGAGCTGGCGCATGGCGTCCACGGTGAGCTCGGCTTGCCGGCTGATGATCTCAAGCTGGTCTGCGGCGCGCCGGGGCAGGCGGTCAAGCTGATACAGGGACACAAGCTCCGCAGCGCCGTCCAGTTTCTCGAGAGCCTCGTTCAGGTATCGGGACAGAGCATACATGTCTTCGCGGGGGAGCGGGTTCACAAAGCTCGTGCGCATGTGGGTGAGCAAGGCGAAATGCAGTTCGGCGGACTTGGCTTCGTGGTTGTGCATGTCGTCCACGAGTTTGGCGTGCTCAGTGGCGGGTACGCCCAGGATCTCTGCCATGGTGGCGCTGGCATGCACGATTTGCTGGGCCATCTGGGACAGCAAGGTCAGCCCTGCGGGCTCCTGGGGAAAAAGGCGCAGCTTCACGTTGGGATACCGGTCTCCGGGGATGTGCAGGGGTGGTGGGCCGCCCGCTTGTGACTTGACGCAGGCCAGCAACTGTGTTGATTCTAGCGGCCGTGGCCTGAAAACAGGCATAAAAATGGTGCCGAACCGGATACGCCTCTCGGCGGTAGGCCGCTCTAGGCGGCTAATTGTTGAAGCCCGGGGGTTTCGCGGCTCGACACCAGTTTCAGTGTTCTACGTTGCCTGGCCCAAGTCAACATTGACAGATCGGCGCCGGTGGTTCAGTCGAGCTCGCCCAATCGCCAGGCATTCGCCGCGTGCTCAAGGTCCTCGGCGGTCTTCACGAGCTGGTGCGAGTTGCGCGTGAGCTTGCTCGCATGGGCCTCGTTGCCGAGCTCGGCACCGTCGGCAATCGTCGCCTGGCCGAGCGCCACCACGCGGCAGAATGCGGCAGAACGCTCCAACGCGACGTCGAACTCGCCGTCGAACGCTCCGGAAAGAATGGCGTCCGCCATGGCCCGCATTTCTTCGGCTCCAGGCGGTTCGGCGGCGCCGGCCACTACATGGGAGACCTGAGCGGTGTCCTTGCCCGCGCGGAAGTACACGGAGATCCGTTCCGGGTCCTGGACAGTGGCGGCGCGCAGGGCGTACAGCCGCCAGAGGGCGCCGGGCAGCGAACGCGCCGGGCTTTCGGCCCACATCTCCGCGATGGCCTCCAGGCCCTGCTCGTCCGTCAGCTTGACCAGGCGTTCGGTGATGACGGGATCGTCGCTGTCGCGTCCGTGGCGCACCAGAGCCTGGGCAGCGAGGTGGGCGGCCTCGGACACGCGCGCAGGATCCGGACCGCCTGCGAACGGCTCAAAGTCGATGGGGGCGAACGGCTTGGGCTTGTGATGCCGGTTGGCTCCGCCGTAGTGACTGGGTCCTGCTTGTTCGCTCATGCCCCCACGCTACTCCTGTGCCGCGCGGGAAATCGAGTGCTGTTCGCAGCCAGGATGCACCTTGCCAGCGCCGGTGACGCTGTGCGGAATACGGAACGTACGACGGCGGCGCACACCTGCGTGCCAAACCCGCCCCGTGTGTGGGGTAAAGTATTCTACGTCCAGAAATGGACTGGGCTGATCGGTCGTTTGTCGGTCAGCTGGGGCCTTTAGCTCAGTTGGTAGAGCATCGGACTTTTAATCCGTGGGTCGTGGGTTCGATCCCCACAGGGCCCACCCACGCAGAAGACCAGAGACACTCCGTCTCTGGTCTTCTGTCGTACAGCGGGAGCCTAATGTTCGAAATGAGTGTCCGGCGCACCGCCCGGCAGGCTGGCCAGGATGCCCTCGGCCACCTTGCGGAGCTTGATGTTCCGGTGGCTGGATGCCTTGGAGATGATGGCAATCGCGTCGTTGTAGGAACACCTGTTCTGCGCCATGATGACACCGCAGGCAATATCGATGGACGTCCGGCTTTTCAATGCTGACTGCAGATCCGACGCCCTGGTGCTGGCCGACTGCAGCTCAAGGGCCAGCCTGAGGCCGCGGGACGCCAGGTCAGTGAAGCTGCGGGCCTCGGCGATCACGGGCAGCGGGAACGCTTGGCAGCCGGCTGCGAAGAAGGCGATGGCAGCCTCGGTGCCCTCATCAAGTGAAAGCCGAAGTCCCAGGACGCTGCCGAAGCCGGCGTCCTGGAGATACGGCCTGTAGCGTGCCCAGCGAAAGTCGGAGCCCACGTGGTTCATGGCAGCGGTACCCGTGCCCGTGAGGGCGTCGGTCAGGGGGCCTTCGCCGGCCTCCGTTTCCAGCCGGGCCAAGGCTACGGGCCGTGTGCCGGTTCCCGCGGTGGCTCTGGCGCGTTTAACCCGGTTCAGGACCAGGGCACATTCGATGGGGGCACCGGCGAGTTGGCTCAGCGCGGCCGCCGCGAGGTGGACCAGGGTCTCCAAGGAGTCGGGAAGGTCCGTCGAGCCGGTGACCAGATCGGGGATAAGCCCATCGGCCCCGAGCAGCCCGGAGGTGATCGCTTTCACGGCCGAGTCCGCGCCCGGATGACCGCCCGGTGCCGGGCTGGGTCTGCGGTCCGTGATTGCTGCCGGCCCCGCAGGGGGGACTCCATGCTGGATGGCGCGCTGTGTCGGATGAGCAGACGCCGGACGCCTGCCTGCCGACGAGTGCGCCGGGGACGCTTCGGAACGGGACTTCATGTCCGCCTCGCCATGGGTCACCGGGATCCGGCTGGCGGCGTGCGGTGGATGTGACCAGTGGAGAACGGAGGGCCGGCGACGGCTGGGGGAGAGGCCTTGGTCTCGAAGACCTCCTCGTCGCCGGCCCCGCTTACTTCCCGTCCCCCTTGGGACGGGAAAGCGCGGTTGCCAGATGGTGTATTCATCCTTCTCACAACCCCCTGGTGAGACATCCAATCGAACGCGATGTGCGAGTCTGTGCTCCTAGTCGACGGTAGTTCGGACGCGTCCCCGGCGACCGCGTAATCGGTACTTGTTTTTCAAGTTAGGTAGTACTTGTTTTTCCGTCTACGTGGCAGGCGACGGTGGAGGACTCGACGTCGGTCCTGCCCGCGCAGAACGTGAGCGTCAAAGCCAAGGGCGGCTGGCTCACCGCGGAACTCCCGGCGGTGTCCTGGTCCAGGATCCGGCTGGCCCTCGATTCCTAGCCGCGGGAGGTGGAAAGATGAGGGCCATGGAACTGCATATCACCGGTGACCCGGCCGCCGACCAACTGCTGACCGATGACGCGTTCGCGCTGCTGACAGGTATGCTGCTGGACCAGCAGGTCACCATGGAATCCGCCTTTGCCGGGCCGGAGAAGATCCGGGCCCGGATCGGGTCCATTGCCCCGGCCGCCGTTGCCGCGTATGAACCCCAGGCGTTCGTTGAGGTGTTCAAGGAACGGCCCGCGGTGCACCGGTTCCCTGGTTCGATGGCGGGTCGTGTCCAGGCGCTCGCCGAAACAGTGCAGCGGGACTGGGACGGCGACGCGACGCTGATCTGGACCAAGGGCGATCCCGACGGCGCGGAGGTGCTGCGCCGTCTGCAGGCACTGCCAGGATTCGGGGAGCAGAAGGCAAAAATCTTCCTTGCACTCCTCGGGAAGCAGCGCGGGCTGAGCGCCCCGGGCTGGCGCGAGGCCGCCGGCCATTACGGCCAGGAGGACGCCTTCCTGTCGGTTGCGGACATCGTGAGTCCTGAATCGCTCGTTAAGGTGAGGGCCAGCAAGCAGGCAGCAAAGGCGGCGGCCAAGGCTGCCCAGGGCTGACCAACCGTGGCAGTGACCATGAACGATGTGGCGCGCGCGGCCGGGGTGTTGTTGAAGACCGTGTCGAACGTGCTCAACGACTACGAGTTTATCCGGCCGGCCACCAGACAGCGGGTCCAGGACGCCATCGCCGAACTGGGCTACGAGGCGAACCTGACGGCCCGCAGCTTGCGCTCGGGGAAGACCCGCATGCTGGGCCTGATGCTGTCCGACCTCGCGGCACCGTACTACGCGGAACTGGCCTCGCGGGTGATGACGGCGGCGGAGCGGCGCGGCTACCGGGTGCTCGTGGAACAATCCGTCGCACTGGAAGCCAACGAACTCGGTGCCCTGCAAGGTCCCCTGCGGCAGTTGACCGATGGCCTGCTGTTCACGCCCCTGGTCGTGGGGGCCGACGCCGTTGCCTCCCACCGCGGCACAAAGCCGGTGGTGCTGCTCGGCGAGCACATTCTGGATTCTCGGCTGGATCTGGTCACCATGAGAAACCGGGACGCCGCCCACTCCCTCGCCGCCCACCTGCTGGCGGGAGGCCGCCGTCGTATCGCCGTGCTCGGCGCCCGGCCCGGCGAGTCGGCGGGCGCTGCCGGTCGCCATGCATGAACTGCTCGTCCGTGGCGTGAAGGTGCCAAGCGATGTTGCGGTGGTGGGCTTTGACGATATTGAGGAGGCACGATTCGCCTCGCCGTCGCTTACCACCGTGTCGCCCGGCGTGGACGAGATTGCAGAACGGTCCATCGGCCTGCTGATCGACCGGATTGACGGGCTGGAAGCGGGGGGCAGGCGGGGTCCACGCGGAGGCGGGCTTCGTCCTGAAAATCCGGGATTCGGCGCCCTGAGGGCTGCCGCCCGACTATCGTTGGCTGCAACAGTCGTGCGCGGGGGCGTGTTGCTCCCGTGCGTCAACAAGCAATGTAGGTTCGGGCCCAACACACCAGGCGAGGCGGACATTCCATGAAGACTCCAGACCAGCAGCACGCTCAAATTTTCGGCACACCGGCACCGTCGGGCGGCGGCGATGCCGCCGGTCATGAGCCCGTGGACCATCAACTCCTCCAGAGTTTGGCGGACGCGCACGGCGTGGGCACCTCGTTCCACGGCTGGGACGGGCTGCCGCACAGCGTGGCCGCGGAGACGCTGATCAAGGTCCTGGCAGCGCTGGGCGTCCCCGCTCACACGAACCAGCTGATCGAAAGTGCTTTGGTCGAGGCGGAAGTGGCGCCGTGGCGGCGGATGCTGCCCCCCGCCGTCGTGGTTCAGCAGGGCGAACCCGCACTGGTTCCCGTCCACGTCCGGGACGGGGCCACGGCCCGCCTGCATGTGGAGCTTGAAACGGGCACGGGCGAGCCGGTGGACGCCGTCCAGCAGGATCTCTGGGCGACGCCCCAGGACGTGGATGGCGTGGCCACCAGCCGGGCCACCTTCGCGCTACCGGAGGGGTTGCCGCTGGGCTGGCACACGCTGCGGGCAGAGTCCGGCGGCGTCATAGCCAAGGGTGCCCTGGTGGTGGTTCCGGCGCGGCTCACCACCGCCGATTCCTTGGCGGAGCGTCGGGGATGGGGCCTGGCCACGCAGCTCTACTCCGTGCGGTCCAAGCGGTCCTGGGGGATCGGCGACTTCGCCGACCTCGCGGATCTGGCCACGCTCAGCGGGGCCCGTGGTGCGGACTATGTCCTGGTCAACCCGCTGCACGCCGCGGAACCCGTGCCGCCGGTCCAGCCCTCGCCCTACTCGCCGTCCACACGGCGCTTCTTCAACCCGCTGTACATCCGGGTGGAGGCCATCCCGGAAATCGCCTACCTGAAGCCGCGTAAGCGCGCGGCAGTGGACAGCCTGCAAGAGCAGGTCCAGGCCCTGAACAAGGACGGCGAACGGCTGGACCGCAACGCCGTGTATGCCGCCAAGCTCCAGGCCCTGGAACTGCTCTATCACGCCAGGCGCTCGCCGGCACGGCAGGCAGCGTTCGACGAATTCTGCCGGATCTCCGGCTCAGGGCTGGATGACTTCGCCCTGTGGTCCGCTATCCGGGAAGACCTGGCACCGGACCATCCGCTGTGGACCGATCCGGACTCCGCGTTGGGCTCGCCCGACGCGGAGTCGCTGCGCGGAAAGCTGGCGGACAGGATCGGGTTCCACCGCTGGCTGCAGTGGATCTGCGACGAGCAGCTTGAGAACGCGCAGCAGGCGGCGCGCCGGGCGGGGATGCGGCTGGGTGTGGTGCACGATCTCGCCGTGGGCGTTGACCTCAGCAGCGCCGACGCCTGGACCCTGCGTGACGTCCTGGCTCCCGGGATGAGCGTGGGGGCGCCGCCGGACATGTACAACCAGCTGGGCCAGGACTGGAACCAGCCGCCGTGGCATCCCTCCCGTCTGGCGGAGGCCGGCTATGCACCGTTCCGCAACATGCTCTCCACCGTGCTTCGGCACGCCGGCGGCATCCGGGTGGACCACGTGCTGGGCCTGTTCCGCCTCTGGTGGGTGCCGGCTGGCAACTCCCCGCGTGACGGCGCCTATGTCACGTACGACCACGAAGCACTGATCGGCATCCTGGCGCTGGAGGCCCAGCGTGCCGGCGCCGTGGTGATCGGCGAGGACTTAGGAACCTTCGAACCGTGGGTGCGCGACTATCTGGCTGCCCGCGGCATCCTGGGCACGTCCATCCTCTGGTTCGAGAACGACGGCGATTCGCCCCTGCCACCGGAACGGTACCGGACGCAGGCCCTCGCCAGCGTCAACACCCACGACCTGCCGCCCACCGCGGGCTACCTGGCGGGCGACCATGTGGCGCTCCGCAGCAGGCTGGGCCTGCTGGAACGCTCTGAGGCGGAGGAACGGGCGGACCACACGGCTACGCTGGAAAAGATGATGGGGCTGCTGCGGGAACGCGGCCTCCTGCCCGAGGATGGGGGCACGTCCGGCGCCTCCGCCGAGGGGAACCACGGCAGCACCGGCAGCGAGGAACGCACCATAGAGGCGCTGCACCGCCTGCTGGCCCAGACGCCGTCGGTGCTTCTTGGCGTGGCGCTGGTGGACGCCGTGGGGGAGCGGCGCGTGCAGAACCAGCCCGGCACCACCGAAGCGCTGTACCCGAACTGGCAGGTCCCGCTCGGTGATCCGGACGGGAAGCCGGTGCTCATCGACGACCTCCCTGCCAACCCACGGTTCAACGCCTTGCTGGGTGCCGTCTCTGAAGCGCTGGGGGATCCTCAATGACCGACCGGGCCAGTACTCGTCGCCGGCTATCTTGCGGAGGCGGTTGACCTTCCGGGCCTGGAAAGCCGGCGCATCGACATCGGCTGGGACCGGGCCGTAGCCATGAACTCGTCCGTGCCGGCCGGCAGGTCCGGCACGGACAGCTTCCACACCAGCGTTGCCGGGACCAGCGTCAACTGGGCCTGGTCGCAGGTGCTTTTTAGACATGCCGCCGGAGCCAAGCTTGGCGTACATTCAGAGGCGGGCGATGGTGCCCGGAGCCCCTCAGCTCGCGGAAGGTGTACCCATGTCAGCCACTGACCTTCACGTTGAGTCCCTTTTGGGGATCGCTGAGCAGCTTCGCTCGGCGGGGTGCGTCTTTGCGGAGGAGGAAGCCCAGCTTCTCCTGGCCGCAATGTCCGATCCGGCCCAGATCGCTTCGGCGGTCCGAAAGCGCATTGCCGGGTATCCACTGGAGCACATCCTCGGCTGGGCAGAGTTCTGCGGTCTCCAGGTTGAGCTCGATGCCGGGGTTTTTGTACCGCGCCGCCGGACCGGGCTCTTGGTGAACGAGGCCGCAACCCTGCTCTCGGCGGACCGGATGCGGGAGTGCCTGGATGGTTCGGAGCCCGCCGTAGTTGTGGACCTTTGTTGCGGGTCGGGTGCCGTGGGTGCTGCCATCGCCTCCCGGATTGCTGGCCTGGAACTCCATGCGGCGGACATTGACCCGGCCGCGGTGGCCTGCGCCCGCCGGAACCTTGACCGTGCGGGTGGTGACGTCCACCAGGGCGACCTGTTCGAGGCACTGCCGCCCACCATCCAGGGCCGGATCAGTGTTCTGGCCGTCAACGCCCCCTACGTCCCCACCGGCGCCATAGATTCCATGCCGCACGAGGCGCGCGAGCACGAACCCTTATGGTCGCTCGACGGCGGCGCTGACGGACTCGAGTTCCACCGCCGCGTCGCTGCGGAGGCCAACGAATGGCTGCGGCCGGGCGGGAATCTCCTCATCGAAACCAGCGAACGGCAGGCCGCCCGGACGTCGTCGATCCTGGCACATGCAGGCTTCGCGGTGAGGACTGTCCGTTCGGAAGAACTGGACGGCACCGTCGTAGTGGGACGGGCCCGGTCTTAGTAACGGTGCGCCGGCAGGTACCAGTGCCTGCGGTGGCGGCTGCCCTTTAGCGCTGCGCTCTCGGCATTCCGTGTTGTGGCCGCCTTTTCGCGTTATGGCAGCGTCTTTTCGCGCTGGGGTGGTGGGGGTGAACCATCCCGGGCCGGGTGGTTCACCGCCGGCTCCGCTGATTACTACGACCTCGGCCTGATCAAGGGAAATCTGGGCAATCAGGTTTACCAGATACCCGCCGACGTGGATCTGTCGAAGTACCGCTCGGTTGACCTGTGGTGCGCTCAGTTCAGCGTGTCGTTCGGCGCTGCCGAGCTGGCCCCCTGAGTCAGGGCATGTGGCCATTACCTGGCCTGAGACGCTTCTGGCCGCCGCGTCCCCCAAGGAGCGCGGCGGCCAGCAACGACTATTTTTAGCACAATTTCAACGTTGCTTCCGTGTCACACGGCGAATCCCGCGTAATGTCCCCGCAACGATCCCGAATCATTCCCGCCGAGGGTCAACGTTCGTTGCTGCGCCGGCAGTAGTGGCGCCGCCTTCACCGGACCAGTCCTGGCCCTCGTTGTCATTGAACGCGGGGTCGGACTCGACGTCCGATGTTCCCAGGTTCATCGATTCACCCGCCGAAGTGCCGGCGTCGGACGTTTTGGACTTGGTGATACCCGACGCGGCCTCATGGTGGACGGCGGAGCTGATGACTGTGCCCGCCCGGCGCGCGGCCTCACCCAGCTGGTCCGCCACGTCGGGAGCCTTCTCCTTGATGGCCTCCGTGGCGGCACTGACTTTGTCCTGGACCGGCTTGCTGTCCCAGATGCTCGTAGCCCTGGCCTTGAGCTTGTCGTACGCTGCCCGGCCGGACCGTGATCCCAGGACGTAACCAGCCGCGATTCCAATACCTAATAGAAGCTTTGATTTCATTGTGAACTCCTGCTCGTTGAGAAGGGTCAGCCCCCGGTCCGAGTGGCCGGGGAAAGAAAACCGGCCCCGGGAGGTCCCGGGGCCGGTGTTCATGCCGGTAACGAAGTTAGCTGCGAACGCTGCGCTTCGTGATCATGCCGTAAACAAGCAGCACGATGATCGAGCCGGCGATCGCGAGCAACCAGGTCTGCAGCGAGAAGAACTCCTGCAGGCCGGTACCGAAAATCATTCCGCCAAGCCAGCCACCCAGAAATGCGCCGACGACGCCCAGGATGAGGGTGATGATCCAGCCGCCACCCTGCTTGCCTGGAAGGATTGCCTTAGCGATGGCGCCGGCAATAAGGCCAAGAATCAAAAATGCAAAGAAACCCATTTTTTCATTCCTTCTTCCTACATCAAGGAGGTACCCGGATCCCGGGCACGCTTCATCCTTCTGCCTCAATACTAATCATGCTTAGTATCTTTTCGCCACTCTGCATCCGCGCCAGAAGCATGTTCCCGGCCCTCTCAGTGCCCTGTCGTGTCCGAATCGTTGCCGGCGCCTGGCCCCTCGTCCAGGATGGCAAGTTCCGCGAGATCCTGCCGGTCCAGGGCGAAGTCGAAGATGTCCAGGTTTTCCTGCATCCGCTCGGGATTTCCCGATTTGGGAATGACTACAAGTCCCTGCTCAATATGCCAGCGCAGCACCATTTGAGCCGGCGTCTTGTCGTATTTTTCGCCCAGCTGCGCAAGCAGGGGGGCGCCCAGCAGGCTGGCCCCTGAACCGCCCAGCGGACTGTAGGATTCGGTGACAATTCCGTGCACGGCATTGAACTCCCGTTCCGCCTGGCGGGTAATCGCCGGGCTCAGCTGGATCTGGTTCACGGCAGGCACAACGTCGCTTCCGGCCAGCAGCCGTTCCAGGTGTGCAGGCTTGAAGTTGGAGACGCCGATGGACCGGACTTTGCCCTCCGCCTGCAGCCGCTCGATCGTTTTCCACGTCGACACGAATTCATCACGCGCAGGGAGCGGCCAGTGGATCAGCAGCAGGTCCACGTAGTCCAGTCCCATGCGGGTCAGCGACCCCTCCAGCCCCGCCGCGGCGCGGTTCTCGCCTTGGAACTGGCCATCCAGCTTGGTGGTGACGAAGATTTCGCTTCGGTCCAGTCCGGCCGCGCGGATACCGTTCCCAACGCCTTCTTCATTGCCGTATTTCACTGCCGTATCGATGTGCCGGTACCCGGCTTCCAGGGCATGTACGACGGCGGCAGTCACCTGTTCGTCGTTGAGCGGCCAGGTGCCGAGTCCCAGCTGCGGGATGCTGTAGCCGTCATTGAGCATGATGAGCGGTGAGAGAGTCATTTCAACAGTCTGCCGTGCTTTCGCTTTCCTTGCCCTCGAATGCCCGGAGGATGTTGCCGGCCTGGTGGACTACAACGGGCCGCAATACGAAACGGTGTTCATTTTCGAATTCCGGGACGGCGGGATCGCCAAGGAGACGGCCTACTGGAGCGAGGCCTTCGAGGCGCCCCAGTCAACGATCTCGCGGGTCCCGTCCGCGAACGGAATCGTGGCCGTGTAGCCCGGGACCAGGGACTTGATCTTGGTGTTGTCGAAAACCACTGAGTGGGATCGGTCGCCCAGCAGGTTGGGCCCCAGTTCCGCACTGTGCGCGGCGATGGTTTCCGAGGCCACATGGACCAGCTCGGGCTCCGGGACATCGGCTGCCCGGGCGAACGAACGGTAAACCTGGTTCCAGGGCAGATATTCGTCGGAGGTGATGGAGAATGTCTTCGCAGGCGATTTTGTCCCGCGAATACTGCCAGAAAGGGTTTTTTAGAGGCGTGGATTCCATGATGGGCAGCCGGGTGGGCGGCTTCTGGTACGCCGAGGCTGAAGACGTATTGACCCGTCCTGCCACGGAACAGCTCCAAGCGTGGAATCCAATGGATTCACCATGCGTAGTCCTCCGGTGCCGGGCGGTGGCCCGGGAAGATGTCGTCGAGCCGCTTGAGCGCGTCGGCGTCAAGGGTGACGTCCAACGCCCGGATGCCGGCGTCGAGCTGTTCCTGCGTGCGCGGCCCCACGATCGGTGCAGTGACAGCAGGCTGGTGAAGGAGCCAGGCGAGCGCGATGTCACCGGGTTCATGTCCGAGTCCGTCCGCTAGATCCTCGAAGTGCTGGATCTGGTCCCGGTGTTTCTCGAGCGTTTCTGCAGCGCGTCCTTCGATGCGCCGGACGCCTCCGCGTTCCTTCTTCAGGACGCCGCCCAGCAGCCCGCCCTGCAGAGGGGACCAGGGGATCAGGCCCAGGCCGTACTGCTGGGCGGCAGGGATGACCTCCAGCTCCACCTCGCGGCGGAACAGGTTGTAGATCGACTGCTCGCTGACCAGCCCGGTATAGTTCCGGCGACGGGCAGCTTCCTGTGCCTGGGCGATGTGCCACCCGGCGAAGTTGCTGCTGCCTGAGTAGAGGATCTTGCCCTGCTGGACGGCCACTTCGGTGGCCTGCCAGATCTCGTCCCAGGGCGTGTCCCGGTCAATGTGATAGAACTGGTACACATCGATGTAGTCCGTCTGGAGGCGCTTCAGGCTGGCGTCCAAGGCGCGGCGGATGTTCAGCGCAGACAGCTTGGACTCGTTGGGGCGGTCAGTCATGGTGCCGTACAGCTTGGTGGCCAGGACGGTCCGTTCGCGCCGCTCGCCGCCCTTGGCGAACCAGCGGCCAATGATGTCCTCGGTCCAGCCCCGGTGCCCGCTGCCGCCATAGACGTTGGCCGTGTCGAAGAAGTTGATGCCGGCGTCCAGGGCGGAATCCATGATGTTGTGTGCGTCCGCTTCGTCGGTATGCGGGCCGAAGTTCATGGTGCCCAGGCACAGGCGGGAGACTTTCAGGCCGGAGCGGCCCAGGTGCGTGTACTGCATGGGGAATCCTTCGTTGGTTGATGGACCTATCGGAATGCGGTGACCGGGCCTGCCTGAATCGCTGCCGGCAGGCTCGGTCACCGGTTGCTACAGCTGCGTGAAAGCGGCGACGGCGGGATCGGCACCGATGCGCGCGCCCCGCTCCAGGGCGGTGATGGAGGCGAGTTCGTCGTCGGACAGTGTGAGGGACGCGGCGGCGAGGTTTTCACGGATACGGGACGGGTTAACAGACTTGGGGATGACGATGGTGCCGGCGGCCAGGTGCCAGGCCAGGACCACCTGCGCCGTGGTGGCGTCGTGAGCCTGGGCGACAGCGGTGACGGCGTTCCCGTTGAGGTCGCCGCCCTGGCCCAGCGGACTGTAGGCCTCCACCGCAATCCCGAGGGCACGGCTCTTGGCGGCAAGTTCGGCCTGCTGGAAGCTAGGGTGCACCTCGATCTGGTTCACAGCCGGTACCACGTCCGAAGATTCGAGCAGGGTGTCCAGGTGGTCCGAGAGGAAGTTCGAGACGCCGATGGCGCGGATCTCCTTGGCGTTATGCAGGGCCTCCAGTTCCTTCCATGCCTGGACGTAGAGGCCCTGCGACGGAACCGGCCAGTGGATGAGGTAGAGGTCCACGAAGTCGAGACCCAGTGCATCGCGGGTGTCCTGGAATGCGTCCCGGGCCCGGCCCTGGTCGCCGTTGCGGAGCTTGGTGGTCACAAAGATTTCCTCGCGCGGAATGTCTGAGGCTGCGATGGCAGCTCCCACACCTGCTTCGTTGCGGTAGCCGGCGGCGGTGTCGATGTGGCGGTAGCCGGCGGCGAGAGCATCTTCGACGATCCGCTGGGTGTCTTCCGGCGGGACCTGGAATACGCCGAAACCGAGCTGGGGAATGGTGATGCCGTTGTTCAGCGTGATTTCTGACATGGGGGACTCCTCATAATGCGGAAGGGTGGTTCCTGGCACGGGACGTCCGGCCGGAAACCGCTTTCGGGAATTGCTCCGGTACGAGCCTATGTACTTTCTCGCCGATAGCCAGGCCCTGACCGTATCCCTGTTTTTCCTAGGACTGGCAGTCCTACCTTCGCCGTAGGAAGTGCCTGCCGGGACGATGCAGAATGGGGGCATGGGTCAGAGCGCCGAGCTCGGAAGACGCGGGGGCGGAAGCCACCTCCGGCGCGCGCCGCGTTCCTGGCCTCCGGCGTGAGGAGGTGGCCCGGCTCGCAGGTGTCAGCACGGACTACTACATCCGCCTGGAGCAGGGGAGGAACATCCACCCGTCGCGCTCTGTGCTCGACTCCGTGTCCCGAGCCCTCCGGCTGGATGCGGGCCAACACGCGCACATGGCCTACCTGTTGTTCACGGATTTTCGGGACCTGCCGGCGCACGAGGTCAACCTGACCCGATGGCTGGTTCTCGATCCCGGTGCCCGGGAACTCTTCCGCGCCTGGAAAACAGTGGCCGCGGACGAGGCCGGAGCCCTCCGCGTGGATGTCGGCCGGCACCCCAACGACCCGGAGGCCAACCAGCTGGTCGGCGAACTCGCCGTCCTCAGCGAGCAATTCCGGCAATGGTGGGCAGGGCGCCGCGTGGCCACGCGATCCGCCGGCAGCATACGGCTCCATCATCCCGCCGTCGGCGACCTGGAACTGAACTTTGAACACCTGGTCCTTCAGGACGATCCGGACCAGACCCTGAGGGTGTATTCCGCAAAACCGGGCTCGCCGCCGTCGGACGCCTTGGCGTTACTGAGTCTTGGCCTCAATGCCGGGACCGGCTCCGCAGTCGCCCCTCCGGGCACGACGCTGGACTTGGAAGTACTCCCTCCGGCCACCGCCGAAAGCTGATCGGTCTGTACGTCTGCTGGCAACGCTGATTCTAGCCAGGCGCACCGCAGGTGTTGCCTCGTCCAACAGAAGCCAAAGAGTGATGACCGCGCCCAAAGGACGCGGCCATCACTCCGAAAACCCAGGCAGGTCAGCCTTCGTGGCGGAAACCGAGCTTGACCCGCACCTGCCAGTCGGCAACCTGGCCATCTTTGAGATGGCCGCGGATTTCCTTCACTTCGAACCAGTCAAGGTTGCGCAAGGTCTTGGAGGCCTCGGCGATCCCGTTGCGGACTGCCGCGTCCACGCCTTCTTCGGAAGTACCGACAATTTCAGTAATGCTGTACGTGTGGTTGGACAACTTCGCTCCTCGTGATCGCCTTCGATTCCCGGTTGCGGGCCGTTCTTGAACACTAGTGGCACTTCTCAGGTGTGGCCAGACCCAATACTTCGGAGCGGATGCTGGTCAGGGCGCCTCGAGGACCAGGTTCTTGAGGTCATCCAGGGTCTGTTGCATGTGCAGGTCCATGGCTTCCCGCGACCGGCTCGGATCGCGCGACTCCAGTGCCTCGGCGATGTTCTGGTGGTGCCCGATTGCATGCTCCTGGATGGCGGGCACGGCCGATGTCTCGGCCCGGCGCTTTTCGAGCACCCGGTGCAGCGGCGCGAAAAGGACCGCCACAAAAACGTTCTCCGAGGCGCGCAGGATCAGGTCATGGAATGCCAGGTCAGCCTCCACGAAGGCGGCCACGTCATTGACCTCATGGGCGGCCCGCATCGCCGCTACATGGACGAACAGCGCCTGGACGTCGGTGTCGCTGATCCGGGCGGCCGCGAGCTCACACGCCCCGGTTTCCAGCATCCGGCGCAGTTCAATCAGCTGCACGGAGGCGGCGGCTTCGTTCTGGCCCTCTGACGCGGCGCGCAGCACAGCTTCCAGCGAAGCCCAGCGGTTTAGCGGGTTTACGAACGTGCCGCGGCCGCGTTCCACGCTGAGGATCCGCTGCGCCTCGAGGGTTTTCATGGCCTCGCGCACGGTCATCCGGCTTACCTCGTGTTTGGCGCTGAGCTCAAGCTCTCCGGGCACGCTGGATCCGGCGGGAAATTCCCCGGCAATGATCCGGTCCAGGAGCTCGTCTGCAACAACGCCCACCAATGATTTCCGTGCCATATGTCCCCCTTGCGGCGTCGCCAGATATGTCTGACAAGTCTACTTGCGCGTTTCTATGTCCTGTGCCACACTATTTGAAATGTTAGATGTCAGACATCTTACAGCTACCTCAATTTTTTGATTTCCCACACAATGGAGTGCACTGTGACGCTTGAAGCAGACATCCTGGCCGCCTTCCCGGCCGAAGTCCGGATTCCCGCCCGCCTTGTTGCCGACGCCGTCGCCGCGTCCAGCGCGGAGACCCCCCGGATGCTCATAGTGCTCGACGACGACCCCACCGGAACGCAGTCCGTTGCGGATCTGCCCGTGCTCACCCGCTGGGAGGTGAAGGACTTCACCTGGGCCTTCGGACAGGCGAAGCCTGCCGTGTACGTGCTGACCAACACCCGCAGCCTGGACCCCGCAGAAGCTGCAGCCCGCAACGAGGAAGTGGTCCGCAACGCGCTGGCCGCCGCGGGGCCCGCAGATGCCAGCACCGGTTCGGGCCTCCGGCTCGGGTTCGTGAGCCGCAGCGACTCCACTCTCCGCGGACACTACCCGCTGGAGCCCGACGTTATCGCCGCCACCGTTGCTGACGTCAGCGGAGAAGCCACCGACGGCGTGGTGCTGGTGCCGGCATTCCCCGACGCCGGCCGCGTGACCATCGGCGGCGTGCACTACATGCGTGGCACCGGGGACGACGCCGGCACGCTCACCCCCGTGGCCGAGACCGAATTCGCCAAGGATGCAAGCTTCGGCTTCACCAACTCGGACATGACCCGGTACGTGGAAGAGAAGTCGCAGGGCCGCTTCGCCGCGGAATCCGTGATCGTCCTTGACCTGAACATCATCCGCGCCTCGGCCGATCCGCAGATCACCGCCAAGGCCATCGCCGACGCAATCCATCCCGCCACCGACTCCACGCCGATCATCGCGGACATTGTCACGGAGAACGACCTCCGCGCCCTGTCACTGGGCCTGGAAGAAGCCGAACGGCGCGGCAAGAAGCTCCTCTACCGCGTGGGACCGCCGTTTGTCCGGGCCCGGATCGGCCAGGAAATCCGCACCGAGCTCACCGGCGCTGAAGCCTTTGCCGGCAACACCCCGTCCGAGGCAGGCGGCCTGATCGTGGTCGGATCCCACGTGGGCGTCACCACCCGTCAGCTCAAGGCCCTCACTGAACAGCACAGCGCGGCCCGGATTGTGGAGATCGACGTCGAGAAGCTGCTCAGCGACGCCGGGGACGCCCATCTGGACCAGACCGTCGGCACCGTCGTGGAGGCTCTCCACGGGGGAGATGTGATCGTCCACACGAGCCGGCTGCTGATCAAGACCGACAACCCCGCCGAAAGCCTGCGGATCGCGCGCACGGTGTCCGCCGCCGTCGTCGCCGTGGTGAACCGGACGCTCAAGACGTTCCCGCCGCGGTTCGTCATCGCCAAGGGCGGGATCACGTCCTCCGACGTCGCCGCCCACGGCCTGGAAATCCGCCACGCCATAGTCCGCGGGCCCATGCTGCCGGGCATCGTCTCGCTCTGGGAGCCGGTGGACGGCCCCGCCACGGGCATCCCGTACATCGTGTTCGCCGGCAACGTTGGCGATGACCAGTCCCTCGCCGACGTCACCCGCAAGCTCAGCAACACCTTCTGACCGGTGGTTGAGCTTGTCGAAACCCGCAAGAATTCAAAGGAGAACACCATGACCAGCAACTACACCATCACCGTCCTGGGCCTCGGCGCCATGGGCCTGCCCATGGCTACCCGCCTGGCCAGCGAACTCACCGTCCACGGCTTCGACATCGCCGAGCCGCGCCTGAAGCTCGCCGAAGAAGCCGGCATCCGCACCTTCGCCTCCGCCCGGGAAGCCTCCAAGGGCGCCGACGCCCTGCTCCTGGCGGTCCGCAACGGCGAGCAGCTCAACGAGGTCCTCTTCGGGGAGAACGGCGTGGCCTCCGTGCTGGAGCCGGGCGCCGTCGTTATCCTCGGCAGCACCGTGGGCACCGAAGCCATCCCCGCCACCGTGGCGCGCCTGGCCGAATACGGTGTTGAGCTCGTGGACGCGCCGCTGTCCGGGGGCCCCAAGCGCGCCGGCGAAGGCGACCTGCTGATCGTCGTCGGCGCCTCCCCGGAAGCCATGGACAAGGCCCGCCCGGCCCTCGAACTACTGGCTTCCACGCTGACCGTTGTGGGCGACAAACCCGGCGACGGCCAGGCGCTCAAGACCGTCAACCAGCTCCTCTGCGGCGTCCACATCGCCGCGGCCGCGGAGGCCCTGGCCCTCGCCGACGCGCTCGGCCTGGACCAGGCCAAGACCCTCGCCGCGCTCGAAGCCGGCGCGGCAGGTTCGTTTATGCTCTCCAACCGAGGCCCGCGCATTCTCGAGGCCTACACGGAAAACGGCGCCGAGGTCCTGTCCCGCCTGGACATCTTCGTCAAGGACATGGGCATCGTAGGCAAGGCCACCCGCGCCGCCGGCTTGGCAGCCCCCGTTGCCGCCGCGGCGGAGCAGCTGTACCTCCTGGGCCAGGCCCAGGGCCTGGCCGCCGCCGATGACTCCGCCGTCATCAAGGTCGTCGCCCCGGCCAAACGCACCTCCTAAGCGCCACCCCAATAACCCGACGACGGCGGATCCCCCCTTTCCGCCGTCGTCGATCCACCCAGCCCGCTAGGCCGAACTAGCACCGTCGAAGGAGACACACCATGAGCGCTCTCGCTCTCCTGGCCATTGCAGCAGCAGGCGTCGCCCTGCTGCTCGTGGCAGTCATCAAGTTCAAGATCCCCGCATTCCTGGCCCTGCTGGTGGTCAGCGTGGGAGTGGCACTCACCGCCGGAATCCCGCTGGCCGACGTCGTCAAGACCGTCACAGAAGGCATGGGCGGCACACTCGGCAACGTGGCCATCCTCGTCGGGCTCGGCGCCATGCTCGGCAAGATGATCGAAATCTCGGGCGGGGCCCAGGCCCTGGCCGGCAAGTTCACCCAACTGCTGGGGCCGCGCCGTGTCATCGCCGCGCTCACCTCGGCCGCCTTCCTGCTGGCCATCCCCGTGTTCTTCGATGTCGGATTCATCATCCTGATCCCGATCATCTATGGCTTCGCCAAGGCTGCCGGCGTTAACCCGGTCAAGATCGGCCTGCCGGTCGGCGCGATCATGCTCGCCATCCACGTTGTGGTCCCGCCGCACCCGGGCGTGGTGGGCGGCGCCGGAATCCTCGGCGCGGACATCGGATGGACCACCATCATCGGTCTGTCCCTCTGCATCCCCGTCGGCGTCCTCGGTTACTTCGTTGCCCGCCGGCTGAACCGCCGCGACTTCACCATGCTTCCCTCCACCGCAGCGCAGTTCCGGCTCTTTGGTACGGGGAAATCCGAGGTCGAACAGGACGCAAACGAAGGCGGGTCCGACGTCGCCGTCAAGACCCGCGTCGCGCCGGTCAAGACCGCTCCGAGCCCGGCCATGATCATCTCCCTCATCGTCCTGCCGATCCTGATGATCATGGTGGGCACCCTCGGCGCCGTTATCCTGCCCAAGGGCACCCCTGCTGCAGACGTTGCCGGCTTCGTCGGTGCGCCACTCATCGCCCTGCTGACCACCTTGGGACTCGCCTACTACTTCCTGGGCATCCGCCGCGGCTGGAGTTCACAGCAGACCGGTGAAGTCATGGACTCCGCCCTGGCCCCCACGGCCATCGTGATCCTCGTAACCGGCGCCGGCGGTGTCTTTGGCAAGGTCCTGACCGTCTCCGGAATCGGCAAGGCGCTGGCCGAGGGCCTGCACACAGTCGGCCTCCCGGTCATCCTGATGGCCTTCGTCCTGGCGGCAATCCTTCGGGCGTCGCAGGGCTCGGCCACGGTTGCCATCATCACCACCGCCGGCCTGCTGAGCGCTTCAGTTGCCGACGGCGGCTACTCGCCGGTGCAGACCGCGCTCATCCTGGTAGCGATCGGCTTCGGCGCCTTCGGCCTCAGCCACGTCAACGATTCAGGCTTCTGGATCGTCACGCGTTTCCTGGGCCTGTCCGTCGCAGACGGACTGCGGACCTGGACCGTGCTCACCACCATCCTTGGCCTGGCAGGCTTCGCCCTGACGTTCCTGGTATGGATCCTGGCCGGCGGCCTGAGCGTCTGATGCGCACCCGACTCGACCAGCTGGTCATGCAAGCCCTCCAGCAGGGCTCGGCCGTTCCCGCCTTCACCTGCTACGACTTCACCACGGCGCTCGCCGTTGTGGGTGCGGCCGACGACGCTGGCCACGGGATCATCCTGCTGGTGGCCCCCAAGACGGCTGCCACGGCGAACGGACTGCGGCTGATCGCCGCGTTCCGTGGCCTGGCAGACACCGCGTTCGTTCCGGTAGCGGTCCAGCTTGATCACGCGACGGACCTCAAGGTGATGGCCGACGCCGTCGCCGCGGGGGCGGATTCTGTCCTCGCGGACGGTTCCTCCTTGCCGTATGAGGAGAACATTGCGCTGGTCCGTCAGGCACGCGCTGTGCTGGGTGCCGACGTCGTGCTTGAAGCCGAACTCGGCGGCCTGGCCGGCGACGAGGACCGGGCCTTCGGCGCGGATGAAGCCGGTGTGGCAGTGGCCGGCCTGACGGATTCCGCCCAGGTGGAGGATTTTGTGGCCCGGACCGGCGCTGAACTGCTGGCTGTTGCGGTGGGCAACGTCCACGGCAAGTACAAGGGCGAGCCCCAGCTTCGCTGGGACGTCCTGCAGGACATTGCCGTGCGGACGCACATTCCCCTGGTGCTCCACGGAGCGTCCGGCATCCCGGCGGGTGAGCTGGTCAAGGCCGCCGCGATGAACGTGGGCAAAGTGAACTTCAACACCGAGCTCCGCACCGGGGTGCTGTCCACACTCCAGGCACAGCTGCCCGCGCACCGTGCCGACGGCGAGAATCTCCAGGGCCTGCTGGGGCACTGGAACACCACGGCCAGGGAGTTCGCCACGTCGGCGCTGGGCATGCTCACCCGGTGACGCCCTTTTGAGTTTTTTGGGAGGCTAGGATCAGCACATGATCCTGGCCTCCCTTCTTTTTGCGTTCATCGCGGCCGCGCTGCACGTGTACATCTTCACCATGGAGTCCCTCACGTGGACCACCCCGGCCACCTGGAAACGTTTCGGCCTCGCCTCCCAGGCCGACGCCGAGACCACCAAGCCACTCGCCTACAACCAGGGCTTCTATAACCTGTTCCTGGCCATCGGCGCGTTCATCGGAGTGGGCTGCGTGGCGTTTGGCCCGGACGCCTCGGCGCAGAAGGTGGCCGGCTGGACGCTGATGTTCAGCTGCTGCGGCTCGATGCTGCTGGCCGCCGCAGTGCTGGCACTCAGTGGGAAAAAGTACCTCCGCGCCGCGGTGCTGCAAGGCACGACGCCGGTGCTCGCCGTCGTGCTTGGGTTGCTGGCCGTGATGCTCGGGTAAGTCGGCGCCGCCCGGCAACTCAAGGAGTCGAGTGGCCACTCACGGCATGCCCGCGTAACGACTCATCACCGTCAAGATGCTCGCGAAAGTGTTGTGCTTGCCTCAGCTATTTGTGCTCGCGTGGGTGAGTGCTCCAGTGCCCGGGTTTTGGCTGCTGCGAGGGCGATCAGCTTGGTCTGGATGGTGGTGATGCCTCGGGTGAGGTCGGCCGGGTTGGTGATCTCCATCAGTGCCGCGACTTCAGTGGCTTTGGCTTCTGTGAGGATTCCGGAATCGATGACGGGTTGGTACGGGTCTGCGGTTTGTCGTAGATGCGGGTCTTCTTCCCGTGTTTGTTGGAGCGCCAGCCGGTTGCTTTCGTGCTGGCGGTGAAGAGGTTCAGCCGGACCCGCACAAGGGCGTAGAGGGCGTTGAGGAGCTTCAGCTCGGCGGCGGTGTCGTAGCGGTAGTGGAAGGCGTGCCGGCGGACGACGTCGCCGTTTTTCTGCTCGACGTGGGCGTTGTCGTTGGACTTGTAGGGACGGGATCGGGTGAAGTAGATGTCCTTCTCGTCGACCCATTTGATCAGGGCGTAGTTGATGAACTCTCCACCGTTGTCCGAGATAAGGCATCGGCATAATCCGAGTCGATCCCGAGGATGGTGAACGGGAAGGCGGCGGTGGCCTCCTTGATGGCGGCGAACACCCACTTCTGGACCTTGCTTCACCGAGACAGTCTCGGTCCAGCCGGTGGCAATATCGGTGGTATCCAGGGTAAAACAGAACTCGCCCTGGCCCAGGTCCGCATCGGAATGGAGTCCTTCAACAAGGTCTCCGGCTTGGTGTGGGAACGGCCCCTTGGGTCGAGTTTCCCCCGGTCTGCCTTGAGCCGGCGGTCGATGGTGGCAGGGGCGATCTTCAGCAACAACGCCGCCGTCCCGTCCTCGATACTCAGCTCCTTCAACCGGCGCAGCCGCGGAACCAAATCCGGCAGCGCTGCAGCCAGCAGGCGCCCGCACGGGGTGCCCTGGACGGCCCAGCAGAACCGCAGCGCCTCGATCACGTCTTCGCCGTAGACCGGGGGCCTGGGCGGCCGGGGCTTGACCTGTTTGAGCACCAGGGCCTGCCGCAGGGCCTTCCGCGCATGGTCACGGTGCCAAAGCGTCAGGGCACACAGCTCGTCCAGGATGGTCTTCTTGGCCGCACGGTCCGACCGGGCATATCGGAGGGCAGTGGTCTTCGTGACGGCCTTGCGTTCGCTCATCGAAAGCTCCATGGCTCACAGTGCCGGGCCAGCGGATACCACCCCAGCAGACGCGCCGCTACGCGGGCATTACCAAATGATTCTTCGATAGCAGCTACGCGGGCATCTTTGATGAGTCAACGCGTAGCCTTGACAGTGGCACTTCCCGCTCGCATGATGGGGATTAAGGTCCGAAGTGCCTTTTTGTTTTTTTATTTCTGAATTTTACTGGCGTCCCTTTATGCGTTGCGGCACTGATCGCTCAACGTGTTCTGGATGATGCCTTCGATGCGGCTAAGCTGGGCCGGCCGGTTCACCCTTTACGTGGTCTACGACATCCGTGGGCCCCCTCAGGAATGCGCCATGCTCAGTCATCTCCGAATTTTCCTGGCGTCGTTGCTCGCTTTGGCGACGATAGGCGCTTTTGCTTTGCTCAGCGGCGTGTCCAAGACAGCCGTCGCTGCCCCCACGACCGTCACTCTCAATGCGGTGGCGGACACCTATGTTTCCACGGTCTCGCCCAACAGTAACTTCGGCGGGGCGACGTCGTTGGCCGTATCGCAGAACACATATCATGTGCTCATGCGGTTCGATGTGTCGCTCCCGGCTGGCAGCAGCATCACCAGCGCGAGCCTTAGGATCTATTCCAGAACGTCTGTGAACGGGAGCCTAATTGTGCACCCTGCCAGCAACGCCTGGGACGAGACGACCGTGACTTCCGCCAACCAGCCTGCCTGGCAATCTGCTGAACTTGCCCGGACGGGAGTGCTGCGCTCGGACCAATATGCCAGTGCACCCTTGCCGACGAGTTCAGTGACCAGTTCCGGCAGCGCTAGTTTCGGGCTCAACACGACCGCTGGTGTGCAGGGCAGCCTGGCCTCCCGCGAGACCGGGAAACGACCGCAGTTGCTCGTTACTTACGAAACAGCGACGACGCCAACTCCTACGCTTACCCCGACAGCAACTCCTACGCCTACCCCGACAGCAACTCCCACGCCAACGGCGCCGCCCGCCGTCCCTGTTGTGCTACCAGTGGTTGAGACCGTTGGCTTTTCAGGGTCGGGGGACACTTCAGATGACTCTGCCATTTGGGTTGACCAAGCAAACCCGGCCAATAGCGTGGTGATCGCCGATAAGAAGGCGACATCAGGCGGCGGTATTGGGGTATTCGGAATGGACGGCCAGCTAATCCAGTTCCGTGCCGACGGAATGATCGGCAACGTCGACGTGAGGACTGGCTTCCCCTTGGCGGGGCAATCGATAGTGCTGGTCGGGGCGAATAACCGGACGAACAATACTCTGGCTCTGTATTCACTGAATACCGCGACCAGAACCCTGTCACCCATCGAAGCCCTTAGCATCGCAACTTTTGCACCCAACTACGGCTTCTGCCTCTACCACAGCAGCGTAAGGGGTAAGTTTTTTGCGTTCGTCACACCGTACGTGTCAGGTAGCATCCAACAATTCGAACTGTTCGATAACGGGGCCGGCAAGGTCGACGCCACCCTTGTCAGGACGTTGCCGATCAACAGCATCACCGAGGGCTGTGTCGCCGATGACGAACTGGGCAATCTGTATGTTGGTCAGGAGGACGTGGCTCTATGGAAGTACGGGGCCGACCCTGGGGCCGGTGGCAGCCGTGTGGCTGTCGACACGGCTGGTGGGGGCCGCCTGGCGGCCGACATCGAAGGGATGAGCATCGAGTACGGCCCGAACGGTACGGGGCGCCTCTTCGTCTCCAGCCAAGGCGATTCCACAATAGCGATCTATGACCGTGCCGGCGGCAACGCTTTCCTCAAGAAGTTCAGCGTCGGCGCCAACGGAACCATTGACGCAGTGACGGGCACCGACGGTGTGGACGTCACCCCTCTGAATGCCGGGCCGCAGTTCGAGCAGGGCCTCCTCGTGGTCCACGACGAGAACAACACCGGTGGCACTTCATCCAACCTGAAATACGTACCCTTGGGCGCCGTCCCCCGATAACGCCGCCGTCGCCGACACTGAAATGGCTCTGAGCGGTACGGTCCCGCATTCGTTCATGCCCGAATCCTCCCACCAGCACTGACAGTTTGGACGCTGCGTGCGGGACCCCGAAAATGACAATTCACATGGCAGGGCGTGCCCGCCGGCCGACTATCCCACAGAACCCAGGAATTGAGACGCCTCCGCCGGCCCGGAGTAGCTGCTCGAAGTTCGTGGGACATTCAGTGCGCAGCATCGCTGTGATGGTTAGCTGAGCATGATGGTCAATTCGCAGCTTGGAATGGACCGTTTGCAGTCCCGTTAAGGAACCCTCAGCGGACACTTTCTTCCCTAACTCCTGGGAGCGCACGCGTGTGAAGTGCCGCAGAGTGCCCGCCAAGCACCTGCGCCCACTGCTCTCTTCATCCCGCCTGCCCAGTCTGCTGGCTACATGAGGCTGGCCGGGGTTAAACGGGTCTGCCCTTATCAAGCTGGTGGAGCGACGGATTCTGGTCTCCACCCTCGACGTGGACGTGGACGTGGACGGTGCCGGGAGCCGGACCGCCAGAGAATCCGGCCTAGGGTCCTCAACCAAGAGCGAGTACTCCGGCCCCGAAAGACGGATACCGTCTGCGAAAAAATGAGTACAGGGAAGCACCTCACCATGCCCGCGTAACGACTCATCACCGTCAAGATGCTCGCGAAAGTGTTGTGCTTGCCTCAGCTATTTGTGCTCGCGTGGGTGAGTGCTCCAGTGCCCGGGTTTTGGCTGCTGCGAGGGCGATCAGCTTGGTCTGGATGGTGGTGATGCCTCGGGTGAGGTCGGCCGGGTTGGTGATCTCCATCAGTGCCGCGACTTCAGTGGCTTTGGCTTCTGTGAGGATTCCGGAATCGATGACGGGTTGGTACGGGTCTGCGGTTTGTCGTAGATGCGGGTCTTCTTCCCGTGTTTGTTGGAGCGCCAGCCGGTTGCTTTCGTGCTGGCGGTGAAGGGGTTCAGCCGGACCCGCACAAGGGCGTAGGGTCCGCCCACGCGGTTTCCGGACGACCGATTTCGCGGGCCCTTTCCGCTTACGGGCCGTGGACAGGGCCCGGCGGGCGTTGGCCCTGGACCACCCCGTCACACCCACGAGCTCGTCCAGAATCAACCCCTTGACGCTCTTGGACGACTTCGCATAATCGGTTGCGTACTTCTTCGTGATTTCCCTACGCTTTGCCATCGACAGGTCCATCCCTCATCGTCACCGCCGTGCCCGAAGCGGCCCGGGATTTCGCGAGCGTTTCTCAAATGAGGCATGCACCCCGTTTCGCGAGCACTATAGGTGAGTCTCGTCGGCCCGTTTAGGCACGCCCTCCTTTGGGGTATTATCGGTGTTGCAAAGGGCAATAGCCTCGAGAAGTGGGTCTGGCAGTCTTCCGGATGGTATGACGAGCCGGACCTGCGGCATTTAACGGTCGCAGTTGACGATGTTCTGAACGAGCGGAGCGGCCCTACTGATCCAGTCCCCGCCCCTTTGATGGCACCAAGCCACGGCGTCACTGACCCAAAGAAGTGGCTCCTCATGAGGCTTGCAATGCAGATACTTCAAGTTCTCGCCTCGAGACCTGAGGGGCTGTCCGATGATCCGCCGGTCTGCTTGTTCCAGCGATTCGTCGCTTTCCAGCACGAGCCTTGATGCCCCTGCGGCCAGCAAATCGTCAATCAGACGTTCCAAACACAACGGCCTGGCGATCTTGTCCGGCAGGTTTCGAGCGACATAAAGCCGAGTAGTGAGCCCGGCCCGGGCTGCGCCTTTGAGGAACGCGTTCCTGGAGCTGTCGCTTTCGCCCTTGAAATGGACTCTGCGCTGACCCGGTCGGCAGAGGGCGGGGATCGCCTGCCTGGCGGCCACGACGTCCGCTGGCGCAATCACGGACGCGGCCACGTAGTACGCCTTCGTTTTGGACTCGTCGACGAAGACGTGCGCGCCGGGCGGGATGAACGAATTCACATAACGAACCTTAACCGGGCTAAAAGTAGTTGAGTTACTGAGTACCCCGACCTATACTTTCAGTAGGAAGAATACCGGAAGGAGTCGCGTGCGGCTGTCCGACGTGGCCACAGTCAGTTCCGGCATGACCGTTCGCGAAAGGTTGAGCCTTCAGCCCAAGGGTGTTCTGGCCATTCAGATGGCTGACATTTCCGAGGATGGCAGCGTTCAGCCGAGCCTTCTGGCGCGGGTTGACCATGCTAACCCCCGCTACTTCGTTGCCCCCGGAGATATTCTGTTCCGTTCCCGCGGCCAAACCACTATTGCGTGGCGCGTCCCTGGCAATCTCCCTGAGCCGGTTGTGGCCGTCCTCCCGCTGTTCATCATCCGGCCAAGCGCTGACAATTACGATTCGGATTTCCTTGCGTGGTGGCTGAACCAGCCGGATGCGCAGACACATCTGCGGCGCGCAGCGCAGGGGCAGACCATTCAGATGGTGGCCAAGGCGACGCTCGAAACAGTCCCGCTTGTGCTGCCGTCACTCGCGGAGCAGCGGCTGATTGCCGATGCCGCACGCCTCGCCTCCCATGAAGCTCAGCTCATGCATCGCCTGGCGGATTGCCAGCACACACTTCGTAAAACCCAATTGACCGCCGCTGCCCTTTCCGGGCAGACCCACCCGAAAGCAGGCCCCGCATGACCGCGCAAGAAAGCCCCCGGCTCCCGAACGGCAAGAAGGATCAGGTCACGCAGGACCAGATCAACAACGCTGCCTGGGCTGCCTGTGACACGTTCCGGGGCGTGGTGGATGCCACGCAGTACAAGGACTACATCCTGGTGATGTTGTTCGTGAAGTACATTTCGGACGTTTGGACTGAGCACGCGGAGAAGTACCAGAAGCAGTTCGACGGCAATCCGGAGCGTGTCGAGTCACTGCTCAAGCGTGAGAGGTTTCCGCTGCACGAAACCTCCACGTTCAACCACCTCTACGCCAACCGGAACGCTGACAACATCGGCGAGCTGATCAACGTTGCGCTGGAAGCCATCGAGGAGGACAACCGGGCAAAACTGGCCGGAGTCTTCAGGAATATTGACTTCAACTCCGAGGCGAACCTGGGGCAGCCCAAGGACCGCAACCGGCGTCTGAAGAACCTGCTGGAGGATTTCGCCAAGCCGGAGCTGGATCTCCGTCCTTCGCGGGTGAGTGATGACATCATCGGCGAGACCTACATCTACCTGATTTCGCGGTTCGCCTCGGATGCCGGCAAGAAGGCGGGGGAGTTCTACACGCCGCGCTCCGTTTCAGAGCTGTTGGCCCGCCTCGCCGCTCCTCGAGAGGGGACGAGCATTTACGATCCTGCCTGCGGATCCGGTTCGCTGCTCATCCAGACTGCGGCCGAGGTGGGAAGCAACAACTACGAGCTTTTTGGCCAGGAGGTCAACGGCTCCACTTGGGCGCTGGCACGTATGAACATGTTCATGCATGCCAACGACAGCGCTCACATTGAGTGGGGCGACACTCTGAATGACCCAAAGCTGCTGGAAGGCGATCAGCTCAAACAGTTTGACGTGGTGGTGGCCAACCCGCCATTCTCACTGGACAAGTGGGGTGCCGAGGTTGCGGAGTCTGACCGGTGGGGCCGGTTCTGGCGCGGGGTCCCGCCGAAGAGCAAAGGTGATTACGCCTTTATCTCGCACATGATCGAATCAGCACGACGGCGGACGGGCAGGGTTGCCGTGATCGTTCCGCACGGCGTCTTGTTCCGTGCTGGCGCCGAAGGGCGCATCAGGAAGTCGCTGATCGAAGAAAACCTGCTGGACACGGTGGTGGGTTTGCCGGCCAATCTATTCACCACGACCGGAATTCCCGTAGCCATTCTGATCTTTGACCGTTCGCGTGAAAAGGGTGGCGCAAACGAGGGCCGCGAGAACGTTCTGTTCATTGATGCCAGTCGGGACTTTACGCCGGCCAAAGCCCAGAGCCTGCTGGACGAGGACCATATCGAGCGGATCGTTGAGACGTATCGCAGCCGGACAGAGGCTGAGCGGTACTCGCGGCTGGTGCCCCTCCAGGAGATCGGCGAGAACGATTTCAACCTGAACATCCCACGTTACATCGATACTTTCGAGGCCGAGGCTGAGATAGACGTCGCCGCTGTGCAGCGCGAAATCGATCAGATTGAAGCCGAACTGGTGGTAGTCCGTGCGCGCATGGCCGGCTACCTGAAGGAGCTGGGCCTCGATGACTGAAAACCCCAATATTGAGTCCGGTGGCGGATCCGGTGAACTGGTGCTGTACACGAGCGAGGACGGCCTGGCTCATGTGCAGCTGCGGGCTGTGGATGGCTCGGCCTGGTTGCCGCAGCGAGGCATCGCCGAACTGCTCGGGAAGGACGTGCGCACCATCAACGAGCACATCCAGAACGTCATCACCGAGGGCGAGGTGGACCCCAGCGCAACTATCCGGAAATTCCGGATAGTTCAAAACGAGGGCAATCGTGCGGTAGCGCGCGACGTGGAGCATTACAACCTCGACGTAATCCTGGCCGTTGGCTACCGGGTGCGTTCGGCGCGCGGCGTGCAGTTCCGCCGCTGGGCCACCACTGTGCTGAGCGAGTATCTCGTCAAGGGTTTCGCCATGGACGATGCCAAGCTCAAGGATGCCAAGCAGTGGGACTACTTTGACGAGTGGCTCGAACGCATCCGGGACATCCGGGCCAGCGAGAAGCGCTTTTATCAGAAGGTGCTGGACCTCTACGCCACAGCCGTGGACTACGACAAAAACTCGAATGAGGCCCAGCTCTTCTTCAAGGTCGTGCAGAACAAGATGCTGTGGGCTGTCACCGGCAAGACTGCGGCCGAGCTCATCAAGGACCGGAGTGATCCCAGCGCGCCGAACATGGGACTGACAAGCTGGGCTGGCGGAATCGTCCGCAAGGGCGACGTTTCCACCGGGAAGAACTACCTCACGAAAGAGGAGCTGGCAGGCTTGAACAGCGTCGTCACCATGTACCTGGACTTCGCCGAGAATCAAGCGAAGCGTCGCCTCGTGGTGACCATGGCGGACTGGAAGGAAAAACTCGACGCCTTCCTGCAGTTCAACGGGCATGAGCTGCTGACGAACGCCGGCAGCGTGCGCGCGGAAGTCGCGAAGAAGCTCGCCGAGGACCGGTACGGGGCGTTCGACGCGAAGCGGAAAACTGTGGAGGCTGTGGCTGCGGACGAAGCTGACTTTGCGGAGATTGAGCGGCTTGCGTCAAGGAACTTTCCTGACGAAGGAGACAACTCGTGATTAGTTCGCCCCAGCATTTCAGGATCGGCGACTTTGCAACAGTTGGATCCGGGACTACTCCTGCCCGCGCCAAGGCAGCGCGCTATTTCAGCAGTTCAGGGCACGAATGGGTCAAGACTGGCGACCTCACCAACTCGGTCATCCGCTTCACGGACGAAAAAATCACTCCAGCTGCCGTAGCTGAATCGAATTGCCGGCTCTATCCCTCTGGAACGGTGCTTGTCGCCATGTATGGGGGGCTCCGACAGATTGGACGAACAGGCCTTCTTGAACGCCCGGCTGCGGTGAACCAGGCTATTTCGGCCATTCAAGTGGACCCCACGAAGGCACATCCCGAATATCTGCTTCACTTCCTTAATCACGCGGTAGACGGATGGAGGCAATTTGCGGCGAGCAGCCGCAAGGACCCGAACATTACCCGCCAGGATGTCGAGTCGTTTCCTGTTCCGCTTCCGCCACTCGCGGAGCAGCGGAAAATCGCCGAAATCCTCGGCGCATGGGATAACGCAATTGACAAGACGATGGAACTGCGACGACTGGCGGACGTCCGCCGCGCGGAGCTTGTTGAGCGGGTGCTTGTGCCCTCAGACGGGGCTCGGCGGAAATTGTCAGAACTAACAAGGCCAATCAAAACGCGGAATTCGGCCGCCGCGATGGGCCGCGAATCCGTGATGGGAGTTTCCAATCGCTTAGGACTTGTGCCTATGAGGGAACAAACGATCGCAGCCGACATTTCGCGTTATCAGGTCCTGCCACCGAGGGGGTTTGCCTATAATCCAATGCGTATCAATGTGGGGTCGATCGCGATGTCACGATTGGAATCTCACGTTCTTGTAAGCCCGGATTATGTGCTTTTCCAGTGCGAGGAGCGAGAACTCCGCCCGGAGTACCTCGATCATGTTTTGAGGACTCGCTGGTGGCTGCACCACGTGAACGCGGGGGCCTCCGGCAGCGTACGAACCCGGACGTATTACGACGACCTCGCCGCCATTTCCATCGCCGCACCTCCCATAGCTAAGCAGGACAATGTCTCGCGTGCTCTCGACGGACTTGAGAAAGAGATTCAACTGCTGCAGCGCAAAGCCGAACTCCTCCGCACACAGAAGCGCGGCCTGATGCAGAAACTACTCACCGGGCAGGTGCGTGTGAACGTGGCTGCCGAGTTCGAGCCAGGGGGACAAAATGATGATTGACGAGACATTCGACGCCTCGGAGCTGAGCCAGTCGCAGGGCCCCGCCGTGCAACTGCTGGAAGCGCTCGGGTTCACGCAGCTCACACCGGCCGAAGCCTTGAAAGAACGCGGCGGCAGGCGGAGCAATGTGCTGTTCACCGGGATCCTCGCCGCGCAAATCCTCAAGATCAACCAGTTCGCGCACAAGAAGCGCCAGTACCCCTTTGACATGGCGGACGCAGAGGAGGCCGTGCGGCGGCTCGCGCCAGGGCTGGAACAGGTCAAGGGTCCGCAGGCGGCCAGCCTGGAAGTCTACGACCGCCTCAGCCTCGGCACCACCGTCACCAAGACTGTGGACGGCGACAGCAAAAGCTACTCACTGCGCTACATAGACTGGCAAAACCCTGCCAGCAACGTCTTCCACGTCACCACCGAAATGCGTGTGGAACGCACCGGCAGCAGCGCAACCCAGCGTCTCGACGTCGTCGGCTATGTGAACGGCATTCCGTTCATCGTTATGGAAAACAAGCGCCCCACGGAGGACCTCGACAAGGCCGGCAGCCAGCTGATCGGGTACCAAAACAGCGACGGCATCCCGCAGCTGTTCCACTACGCTCAACTGCTCATCTCGGCCAACCGGCAGGAGGCCCTATATGCAACCGTTGGAACGCCCCGGAAGTTCTGGGCGAGCTGGCACGACACCGAGGATACCGACGCAGACATCCAGCCACTCATAGCCGGGCGCGCCGTCAGTGAGCAGGACCGCCTCCTCTACGCGCTGTGCCGCCCCGAACGGCTGCTGGATCTTGTCCTCCGCTTCACCGTGTTCGATGCCGGGGTCCGCAAAATCGCCAGGCACCAGCAGTACTTCGCTGTCCGTAGGACTGTGGAACGCGTACTGACACCTGGCCATAAAGAACGCCGCAACGGTGGGGTCATTTGGCACACCCAAGGCTCGGGGAAATCGCTCACCATGGTGATGCTCGGCAAAGCCCTGGTCCTGGACCCCCGCGTCACCAACCCGCGACTCATCATCGTCACGGACCGCGACGATCTGGACAAACAGATCCGCGACACCTTCATCGCGTGCGAGCTGGAGCCCGTCCGAGCCAAGAGCGGCAAACATCTTGGCGAACTCATACGCGACGGCGCGCCGCTAATCACCACGCTCATCAACAAGTTCGACGGCGCGGCCAGCCGCGCGGGCCGGGACGAGTCCGGCGACATTTTTGTTCTGGTGGACGAGAGCCACCGCAGCCAGACCGGCCGTTATGGGGGCTACGGCCAATTCCATGTGGCCATGCGCCGAGTACTGCCCAATGCCTGCTACCTCGGGTTCACTGGAACGCCGCTGCTGAAACGGGAGAGGAATACAGCAGAAACTTTTGGCGGGATCATCCACAGCTACACCATCGATGAAGCTGTGCGCGACGGCTCGGTGGTGCCCATCCTGTATGAGGGCCGTCTGGTGGAACAGCAGATCACTGCCGGTGTGATTGACGCCTGGTTCGAGAAGATCAGTGCCGGGCTGACGGATGAGCAAAAGCGCGATCTCAAGCGGAAGTTCAGCCGCGCCGGCGTTCTCGGAAAGACGGCCCAGGCGATCCGTGCCAAGGCTTTCGACGTTTCCGAGCATTTCCGCCAGAACTGGCAGGATTCTGGGTTCAAGGCTCAACTGGTGGCGCCCAATAAGGCCGCGGCCATCCGGTTCAAGCAGGAACTCGACGAGATCGGCCACGTCACCAGCGAGGTGATCATCTCCCCACCCGATGATGCGGAAGACCGGGAAGAAGTAGACGCAGACTCCCGTGAAATCGTGCAGCGCTTCTGGAAAACGCAGATGGACCGGTATGGCACCGAGGCCAACTACAACGAGCAGCTCATCAAACAGTTCAAGGGCTCCGGCGGTCCGGAGATCATCATCGTAGTTTCCAAACTACTCACCGGTTTCGATGCCCCCCGCAACACCGTCCTCTACCTGTGCAAACCTCTGCGTGAACATACCCTGCTGCAGGCCGTGGCCCGTGTCAACCGACTGTTCTCCGACGAGAAGAGTGAGAAACAGTTCGGCTATGTAGTGGACTACGAAGGACTCCTCGGCGAGCTCGATGAAGCTCTGACGTCCTACAGTGCACTGGGTGACTTTGATTCCGAGGAGATTGCGGGGGCCGTGGTGGACATCCGCGAGCAGATCCGCCTGCTCCCGGGCCGGTGGAGCCACGTGTGGGACCTGTTCAACGCCGTCGCCCGCAAAGACGATATGGAAGCATTGGAGCAACACCTGTTTGATGAATCGCTGCGGCACGAATTCTATGAACGACTCAAGACGTTTGGCCGTACCCTTCATTTGGCACTGTCCAGCGACAAACTGCTCGACGTTATGACCCAGCCCGACGTGGACCGGTACCGGAACGACTACGCCCAGTTTGCCGAACTCCGGGGCGCAGTTCAAAACCGATACCAGGAGACCGTTGACCTCCGCGACTACGAACCACGCATCCGCCGCCTGCTCGATGACCACGTGACCGCTCTGCCGGCCGATACGATCATCGAACAACTCAACATCAACGATCCCGCCGCTCTGCAGGCCGTTGTGGACGAGGAAGGCACAACGCCCGGATCAAAGGCAGACCGGATCGTCAGCGCCACGCGAAAGACCATCACGGAACGGATGGCCGAGGACCCGGCCTTCTACGCGCGGTTCTCGGAACTGCTGCAGCAAGCAATTGACGAGTATCGCCGTCGTCGGGACGGTGAACGCTACCTGCTCCAGGCGAAGGAAATCGCGCAGCAGCTCGCCGGTGGTGACCGCGGTGCGGCTCTTCCCGCCGCGGTGGCGCACGACGACGACGCTGCCGCGATGTACGGTGCGCTCGGCAAGAGTCTCCTGGACTCGAAGCTCGCAGAATTTCTTGCCGTACGCGACGACGAAAGAGCGGAGACGGCGAAGACCGTTGCCGACATGATTCGGGAAAGGCAGGTGGTCAATTTCTGGACCAAGCCAAATGAGCAGAATGCTTTGGCCACCGCACTCGACGACTTCTTCTATGACTTTGGTGAACGCCGCGGCATCCAGATGCGACAGCCCGTTGTTGACAGCCTCACAAGGGCAGTCATGCAGGTCGCAAAGGCACGCTTCAAGAAGTGATGCTGGAGATGGAGCAGATTCAGTACGGAACCCGGGTCGTTGAATACTTTCTGGAGCGCCGGGACCGCGCCACACTTGAGATCACGGTGGAACCGGACGGGGTGGCCCGTGTTGTCGCGCCCATAGATTCGCCTGTGGAGGACATCGCTGTTCGAGTCCGCAAGCGAGCCCGGTGGATCCTTGCGCAACAGGCGACCTTCGCCGAGTTCCGGCCACACACACCACCACGGACATACGTTCCCGGCGAGACCCACCTGTACCTTGGCCGGCAGTACCGCATACGAGTGGTGCCAACTCAACCAGGTGAAGGTGCGTCCAACGTATCGAGCACTCCTGGCGTGAAAATGGTCCGAGGATTTCTGGAAGTGCGAGGCGTTGATTTCCACGACACCGCGGTAATCGAGAAGCACGTAACGGAGTGGTACCGGCGGCGGGCGCACGTGCAGCTTCCCAAGCTCCTGGAGCTGAACAAGCAGCGCTTCCCCGACCAAAATGCCGTGCAGCCAACGTCTTTCAGGCTTCAACGCATGCCCACCCGTTGGGGCTCAACGTCTCCGGCCGGCAGCCTGACATTGAATCCGGATCTCATCCGCGCACCCATGGATTGCATTGACTATGTGGTCACGCACGAACTGTGTCACCTGCTGGTCCCCAACCATGGCAGGCAGTTCTATGAACTTCAGAGCCTGGTGATGCCTGATTGGGAGCGCCGGAAACAGCGCCTCGAGCGAATAATGGCGTAGCGCTTGTGCATTTCTGGCCGGGAGCGCATCGCGGGCGGACAATTTAGTCAACAGCAGCATCGGCGCATGTAGGGACTGCACGTGAGTGGTGTGAAGGAGCCGGGGCCGGCCCCGCAGGGTGAACAGGAGGTCCAGCGCGACCTGGTGATCGACCTTGTCCGATTCGTCTGTCTGGCCCTGGTGGTGGTGGGCCACTGCATGATGGTCAGCCCCGTCCTGCAAACGGACGGCACCGTGACCTCCGAAAACACCCTCGGCGATCAGCCGTGGTTCGTGCCCGTCATCTGGATCTTTATGGTCATGCCGCTGTTCTTCGTGACCGGCGGCACCACCGGCCTCCGGTCCTGGCAGCGGCTGAAAGCCCGCGGCGGCACCGGCGTCGAGTTTGCCCAGGCACGGCTCCTGCGGCTGGTCCGTCCGGCAGCGGCCCTCCTGGCGGTGATGTTCCTGGGCCTCTCGGCGGCGCTTCTGTTCGGTGTGGACGCCCAGGTGGTCCAGCTGATGGCCACCGGGGCCGGTATGCCTCTGTGGTTCCTTGCCGCCTACCTGGCAGCCCAGCTGAACATTCCGCTCCTGGCGCGGTTCCACAGCCGCGCGCCCTGGCTGACTGTTGCCGTCCTGGCTGCCCTGGTAATAGCCGTCGACTGCTTCCGCGGGGCCCTGCCCATGCTCGCCTACGCGAATCTTGTTTTCCTGTGGTGCGCGGTGCAGCAGCTTGGTTTCCTGGTGGCCGACGGTCATCTCGCCAGCCTCACCCGCTCCGGCCTGGTGGGGCTCATCCTGGCAGCCAACCTGCTGCTGGGGCTGGTCACTGGACTGGGCCTCTACTCCGGAAATATGCTGGTCAACCTCAACCCGCCCAACCTCTGCCTGCTGCTCCTGGGTGTTTCCCAGGCTGGCGCCCTCCAGCTTTTCCGGCCGGGGCTCGGCTGGGTTTCCGGGGTGCGCTGGGTCCGGGCGGTGGTCATGGTTGCCGGCCGCCGCTCCATGACCGTCTACCTCTGGCACCTGCCGCTGCTCGTGGCCATGTCCGGGCTCCTGCTCCTCACCGACTTCCCCAAGCCTGCGGCCGGCACCGCTGAATGGTGGTGGGCCCGTCCGCTCGTCCTTCTTGGCGTTGTGGCCCTCCTGCTCCCGGTGCTGGCCGCGTTCGGTCACCTTGAGGAACGTCCGACGGCGTCTGTCCACACCCGCGGCCGGCCCGCCGTCGCGGTGGTGACGGCCGCCGTCGTCGTCTTCATCCCGGTGGGGAACGCTGCCCTCAACGGCCTGACGCTCGGCCTGCTCGGAGGTGGCGCAGCGTGCTTCGTACTGGCCATGCTGCTGCTGGGCAGGATGCCGGTACGCGTCCCCGGCGATGTCCGTGCCGAACGGGCCGCCCACAACGGACGGCAGCCTGGCGAGCCATTGCCAGCCGGGCCAAGTAGTGCCAATGTCGAACCATGACTGAGAACATGATTTCCACAGAGGACAAGTTCAGCCCGGACGTCTCGCTGTCCAGGGATGACGAGCATCACCGCTACGAGCTGCGGGTGGGCGGGAAGATCGCCGTCCAGTCCTTCTTCCGGGACCTGCCCGGACACGTGGATTTCCTCCATACCGACACAGCCGAGGACTTCAAGGGGCAGGGGCTGGGCAAGGTGCTGGCGCACTTCGCGCTCGACGACGTTGTGGCTTCGGGTAAGCGGATCATTCCGCATTGCCCGTTCATTGCCAGTTACCTCCGTGCCCATGAGGGGGGCTACGAACAGCACATCGACTGGCCGGACAACTAGCGCGAGCGGTCACTTAAGCCCCCACCCGCTGGCGCGAACGGTCACTTAAGCCCCGGAAAATCCCTCAGGAGGGCCTCAAGTGTCCGTTCGCGCGGAGTAGTTTGCACCCGATTCGCGACCGGGGCCAGTCAATGACGCGGTCGCGACCTGAAGAACGCCCGTATTCCCGCGGCTTAAGATAAATAAGTCACAAAAGTTTGACGAAAAGGTTCACCTAAGTAAGGCTTGCCTTGCTAAAGACAACCCCCAACGTCGAACTAAGGATGACCACTGTGCCGCTGCTGCCCCGTGTTGATGAGATGTACGTGGATGAGAATCGGGTGGGCGAAACCCTGCCCGGGCAGGATTTCGGTTCACGGGTGGAGCTGGCCCTCGCTGCCACCAACCATCTGTTCAACACCAGGAACTCCACCCGGTACGTGGCGCAGGTTCTGCAGGGCGTCAACGCCGTGGCCACCAAAATCGACCGCACCACCAGGCCCTTTACCGGCGTCGGGCCTGCCGAAATGAAGGCGCGCATCGGCGCCGTGGACCTGGACCAGCCGCTCCCGGACACCGCGGCGGCCCTGGAGGAGCTGGAGACCGTGTACCTCCGGGACGCCATCTACTTCCACGATGCGAAGTACGCGGCCCACCTGAACTGCCCGGTGGTGATTCCGGCGCTGGTGGGGGAGGCCATCCTGTCCGCGGTGAACTCCTCGATGGACACCTGGGACCAGAGCGCCGGGGCCACCATGATCGAACGCCGGCTCATCGACTGGACCGCCGAACGCCTGCAGCTGGGGGCTGCAGCCGACGGCGTATTCACCTCCGGCGGCAGTCAGTCCAACCTGCAGGCGCTGCTGATCGCGCGCAACCACGCCGTTGCCGGCCTGCGGCAGGAGCCGGCCAACGCCGGACTCCGGCTGCCCGCCATGCTGGAAAAGCTGCGCATTTTCACGTCCGCGGACAGCCACTTCAGCATCCAGAAGTCCGCGTCCATGCTGGGCATGGGCTTCGACGCCGTGATCTCCGTCCCGTGCGCCGATGACCACAGGATGGACCCTGCCGCGCTCGCCGAGGCCATGGCGGAAACGCACGACGCCGGGCTGGTGCCGACGGCGGTTGTGGCCACCGCCGGGACAACCGACTTCGGTGCAGTGGACCCGCTCGCGGACCTCGCCGCCCTGGCCCGCGCCTACGGTGCCTGGTTCCACGTTGATGCGGCTTACGGCGGCGGGCTGATGGTTTCCGGCCGCTACCGCCACCTGCTGGAGGGGGCCCGCCTGGCAGACTCCGTCACCGTGGACTTCCACAAAACATTCTTCCAGCCCGTCAGCTCCAGCGCCCTGTTGGTCCGCGACCGCGCCATGCTCCAGCACGTCACGTACTACGCGGACTACCTGAACCCGGAAAGCGCCGCCCTGGCCGAGGTCCCCAACCAGGTGGACAAGAGCATCCAGACCACCCGGCGCTTTGACGCGCTCAAGCTGTGGCTGACCCTGCGCATCATGGGCGCGGATGCCATTGGCGCCCTGTTTGATGAGGCGATCGATCTCGCCGCCCGCGTGGGATCCGTCCTCGCGGCCGACGACGACTTTGAGCTCGCCGCCGCTCCGCAGCTCAGCACACTGGTGTTCCGGTACCGGCCCCGTGTGGCCGGTTCTGAACCCACGGACGCCGTGTCCGACGCTCACGGGCGGCTTTCCGAGGATGAGGCCGACGCCCTCAACCCGGCCATCCGCGCGGCGGTCTTCGCGTCCGGGCAGGCGGTGGTGGCCGGCACCAAGGTGGCCGGCAGGCACTACCTGAAGTTCACCCTCCTCAACGCCGAAGCAACCCTGGGGGACGTCAGCTCGATCATCGAGCTGCTGCGCCGCACCGGCGCGCAGCTGCTGGCCAGCGACAGTGCCAGCCCCAGCACCAGCGAGGTGTTCGGATGAGCACCTCCACCGAACCGCGCATTTTCGACTTCGCCGGGATCGGCGTCGGGCCCTTCAACCTGGGCCTCGCCGCCCTCAGCGAGCCGGTGGACGGGCTGGACAGCGTCTTCCTGGAGCAGCGGGAATCCTTCGACTGGCACCCCGGCATGATGCTGGAGCCTGCCCATCTCCAGGTGCCGTTTATGGCGGACCTGGTGACGCTGGCAGACCCCACCTCGCCCTATTCATTCCTGAATTTCCTCAAGCAGACCGGGCGGCTCTACCGCTTTTACATCCGCGAAAACTTCTATCCGCTGCGTGCCGAATACAACCAGTACTGCCAGTGGGTGGCCGGCCAGCTGCGCTCGGTCCGTTTTAGCACAGCCGTGCGGGATATAACGTACGACGCCGGCGTGTACCGCCTTTCGGTGGAAGGCCCGGAGGGGCCCGAGGTGCTGCTGGCCCGGCGGCTGGTGCTGGGCACCGGCACCTCGCCTTACGTGCCGGCGTCCTGTGACGGAATAGTCGAGGCGGCCGCGAACGGCGGGGGACTTGTCCTCCACAACGCGGACTACCTTTCGAGGAAGAGTGAGCTGCAGGCCAAACGCAGCATCACCCTCGTGGGCAGTGGCCAGAGCGCCGCGGAAATCTACTATGAGCTGCTGCAGGACATGGACACTTACGGCTACCAGCTGAACTGGGTCACCCGGTCCGGGCGTTTCTTCCCGCTGGAGTACACCAAGCTCACCCTGGAGATGACCTCGCCGGAGTACGTGGATTACTTCCATGGCCTGCCTCAGGACCAGCGTGACGGCCTGATCAAAAGCCAGAAAAACCTTTACAAGGGGATCAACTCCGAGCTGATCGATTCCATCTACGACCTCCTGTACACCAAAAGTCTTTCCGGCATGGTGGACACCCAGATCCTCACCCATTCGTCACTCACCGGCGCCGCGTGGGATCAGGCCGCCAGTTCCCACACGCTGCGGCTCCGGCACGAGGAGCAGGGTTCGGATTATGTTCTGGACAGCGAAGCAGTGGTCCTGGCCACCGGCTACACCTACCGGGAGCCGGAATTCCTGGCCGGAATCCAGGACCGGATCGCCAGGGACGCCGCCGGCCGGTTCGCCGTGGCACGCAACTACGGCACCGGCGTGGAACCCGGCGAAATATTCGTCCAGAACGCCGAGCTGCACACGCACGGCTTTGTCACCCCGGACCTCGGCATGGCCGCCTACCGCAACTCGTGCATCCTGCGCGAGATCACCGGCTGCGAGGTCTATCCAGTGGAACGGCGCATCGCTTTCCAGCAGTTCGGGCCGCCGCAGCCAGGCCCGATCGCCGCGCCGGCTCCGATCCATGCTGCGGAGGTGTCCGCATGAGCTTCACGTTCCGCTGTGTTGACGCTGTTGCCGATGCACCCCTCCTCCACAGCTGGGTGACCCAGCCGTACGCGTCGTTCTGGGGGATGCTGTCCTCCACAGTTGACGGCGTTGTGGAGGAATACTCAAGAATCCAGGCAACGGGGCATCACCATGCCTTGCTGGGGATCGACCACGACGAAGCCCCCGCCTTCCTGATGGAGGAGTACCTTCCGGCCGCCTCGCCGCTTGCCGCCGTCTATGCCGTGCAGGAGGGCGACATCGGCATGCACCTGCTGGTGGCGCCGCCGTCGGGAGATCCCCAACCGGGGTACACGGCCGCGGTGATGGATGCCGTGCTGGAGCGGCTGTTCGAAAAACCAGGAGTTGAACGCGTGGTGGTGGAACCGGACGCCAGGAACTCCAAGATCCATGTGCTCAACGAGCGGCTCGGCTTCCATCCGTCGGGGGTAGTCAACCTGGCGGACAAGGAAGCGCTGCTCAGCTTCTGCACACGCCAGGACTACCTCGCCGCCCGCGCAGTGCTGCGCCACCCCCAAGACCCTTCCCATGACCTTTCCGCCCCGATCCACCAGGGAGCACCACTGTGACTACTCTCGAACTGAACCCCGCCATCACCGCAACGGCGGGAACCACCGCCAACACCGTTCCCCACCTCGCGCCCGAGCGCTGGGCTACGGCCAACCGCCATCTGGTCCGCAAGGCGCTCGCCGAATTCCTGCACGAACGCATCCTGGAGCCGCAGCGCCTGGGCTCCGGCGGGGGTGCCACGGGTGCGGAAGTGCCCGCGGTATACGCGGTGCGAAGCGACGACGGCTCAACCACGTACTCGTTCACCGCACGCGTGCTGGAACTGGAGCATTGGTCGGTGGACGCAGCTTCCATCCGCTGCACCCGGGGCGGCGAGGACGCCGCCCCGGACGCGCTTTGCTTCATCACCGAGTTCAGGGGCACCCTGGGCATCCGGGAGGAGATGCTCCCGGTCTACCTCGAAGAGATCAGCAGCACGCTGGCCGGGCATTCCTACAAGCAGTGGCAGGGACAGCCATCCGCCGAAGAGCTCGCGGCAGGGGTCACCGGCGGCACCGACCCCGCAGCAGACTTCCAGGCCATCGAACGCAGCATGACGGAGGGTCACCCGTGTTTTGTGGCCAACAACGGCCGGCTGGGCTTCGGCGTCAGCGACTACCGGGCGTTCGCGCCGGAGACCGGAGCCTCCGTCAGCCTGGAGTGGATCGGGGTCCATCGCAGCAAGGCTGTCTTCACCTCCAGCGCCGGGCTGGACTACCGTGCCCACCTGGAGGCCGAGCTCGGCGCCGCCGCGCTGCAGTCGTTTGACGCTGAATTCGCAGCCCAGGGTGTGGACCCCGCGCAGTACTTCCTGATGCCGGTGCATCCCTGGCAGTGGGAGAACAAGCTCACCGTCACGTTCGCTGCCGAGATCGCCCAGCAGCACATCATCCATCTGGGGACAGGGACTGACAGCTACCAGGCCCAGCAGTCCATCCGCACGTTCTTCAATACAGCCGCGCCCGCCAAGAGCTACGTCAAGACGGCGATGTCCGTCCTGAACATGGGCTTTATGCGCGGACTCTCGCCCCAGTACATGAAGGCCACCCCGGCCATCAATGACTGGCTGCAAGACCTGATCCGGGCAGACGCGGCCCTGCAGAAGCGCGGCGTGGCCATGATCAGCGAGATCGCGGCGATCGGCTACCACAACAGCTACTACGAGGCCGCGTCCGCCAAAGGCTCGCCCTACGGGAAGATGCTGTCAGTGCTGTGGAGGGAAAGTCCGCTCCCTCTGCTGGAGGACGGCCAGCAGCTGGCCACCATGGCGTCGCTGCTGCACGTCGATTCGGCCGGCAAGCCGATGGTGTCTGCCCTGATCGAGCGTTCCGGACTGGAACCGGTCGAATGGCTGCGCCGCTACTTCGAGGCTTACCTCGTCCCGCTGATCCACTGCCTCTACCGGTACGAACTCGCCTTTATGCCGCACGGAGAGAACGTGATCCTGGTGCTGAAGGACGGCGTCCCAGTGCGCGCGGTTATGAAGGACATTGCCGAGGAAATCGTGGTGATGGGGCGCCGCCTAGACCTGCCCGAGGAGGTGTCACGGATCCAGGTGGACATTCCCGACAGCGAAAAGGTCCTGGCCATCTTCACGGATGTGTTCGACTGCATCTTCCGTTTCCTCGGCGCCCTGCTGGTGGAGGACGGCAAACTCAGTGAGGAGGAGTTTTGGGGCACGGCCGCCCGGGTTATCCAGGACTACCAGGCGGAGAACCCGGAGCTCGCGGACCAGTTCGTCCGCCACGACCTGTTCGTGGCTGACTTCGAACTGTCGTGCCTGAACCGGCTGCAGCTGCGGAACAACCAGCAGATGCTTGACCTCACCGACCCGTCCGGCGGGCTGCAGATGGCGGGCCGGCTCGCCAACCCCCTGGCAAGGTTCGCTTAGTCTGGGCATATGGAGACACCAACCACAGCTCTCGTCACAGGTGCAACGGCAGGGCTGGGCGCGGAGTTCGCCCGCCAGCTCGCGCAGGAAGGCCACCACATGGTGCTGGTGGCCCGCGACGCCGCCCGGCTCCAGCAGATCGCTGACGAACTCGAGCGTGATTACAGCGTTTCCACTGAGGTGCTGCCCGCCGACCTGACGGACGACGCCGGGGTGGCTGCCGTCGTCGGGCGTCTTACGGACGCTGCACGGCCGGTTGAGGTCCTGGTGAACAATGCGGGGATCGGGCTGCTGCATTCGTTCGAAAAAAATTCCCTGGAGGACGAGCGGAGGCACCTTCGCCTGCACGTGCAGACCCCCATGGAGCTCTGCCATGCCGCCCTGCAGGGGATGCTGGAGCGGCATTCCGGCCGAATCATCAACGTGGCCAGCGTGGCGGCTTTTGCCAACCGCGGCAGCTACTCGGCTGCGAAAGCCTGGCAGGTCAGCTTCAGCCGCTGGGCCAACATTGCGTATGGACCAAGAGGCGTGCATGTCACGGCACTGTGCCCCGGATTTACGCACACAGAATTCCATGACCGCATGGGCATGGACAAATCGGTCGCGCCGCACTGGATGTGGCTGCGGGCGGACTGGGTGGTCCGGGACGGGTTGGCGGACAATGCAAGCGGGAAGGGCGTTTCGATCCCCACCAAACGCTACAAACTGGTGGCGGCCATCTCGCGATTGCTGCCGGCGCGGCTTACGTCCGGGCCGCCGCGACGCCCGAAACAGTAGTCTTCCGCGGTGCGCGGACCGCAATCACCACCGCGATGCCGATCGCCGCGCCTACAAGGGTTTCCACCGCGCGTTCGGTGACCAGCAGGCCCGGGTCCGCGGGCGCGGCAAGCTGCGTCATGAGCAGGATCACCGGCGTGAAGAATGCCATGGCCCAGCCGTAGTGCCGCGCCATGAACAGCTCGGTGGAGAACTGGAATGCGATCACCAACAGCGCCAGTACGGCCGCGGTGTGGCCGGGGAAATATTGCAGCGGCGACAGCGGACCAGGGAAAAGGACGACGGCGACCAGCGCCAAACCGAGGAACGTCCCCACGATGCGGTGGATCCCGCGGTGAACGCGGCTGGGCAGGTCGGCTCCGGCAAGCGGGACGGCGGCCGCGGCCATGGCCCAGTGCGGGTGGCCGCTGCCGCTCAGCACTCCGCAGGCGCCGGCGGCGCCGACGGCCAGGACATAGCGGGCTGCGTGCACCAGCGCGGCCTGACGGATTTCGCCGCTGAGACGCGGAACGTCCCGCATGGCGCCCGCTTGCCAGGTCCGAACCCGCAGCCAGCCGGCGAAGCCCACAAGGATTGAGAATGCAGCCGAGGCTGCACCGATCAGCACGGCCGTCAGGAACGGCACGTTCGTCGGAACCGAGGCGCAGGCGCCTAGTGCCAGGATGCCGAAGAACGGTCCGTTCGGCTTGAGCTGCACCTTGTCGGAGAACAGGGACCCGATGCCGGCCAGCAGAGCCTCCACCAGCACCAGCCACCAGGAGTGGATGTGGTTGAGGGACAGGAATACGCCCACCGTGATGCCGCTGACCAGGACCACTGCCGCCTGCGCCTGGTGCTTGAGGCGCAGCTGATGGGATTCCGAGCGTCCGTACATGCCGGTCAGGGCGCCGAACACTGCGTACATAGTCAGCTCTGGGCGGCCGATGACCAGGAGTGCCAAGGAGGGAAGCGCCACGCTGAGGGCAACCCTTACGGCCGAGAGCCGGTCGTTGTTCGCCGGGCCCAGCGCGTGCAGGGTTCGGGCATGGGCCATGACTCTGCGCACAGCAACACCACCTTTTCTTCAAGCCCGTGTTCGAAAATTAGCAGAAGCCCGGAAGGGCCACCATTAGCTGGGTCACAGGGCGTCGCTAAGGCCCGCCCTGCGTGCTTCCCCCAAGGAAAGCGTGCGGGACGGGCCTTTGAGCGCGGGCTACAAGACGGCCCCGTCAGGCCGGTTTTGTTTTTGCGGTGCTTAACTGTGTTGCTTAGACTCCGGCCGGGACCTTAGCGGCCGCGGCATCGGTGGCGTCCTGGGATTCGAACGGCATGTCGGCCAGGTCGATCAGCGGGTTCTCGTCCTGGGTTGCTACCAGTTCCTTGGCTTCCGCCTGGGTGTCCACGCTGGGCATGGAGCCTGGGAGCGGACGCTTGGCCGATTCCTTCAGGAAGTAGATGGCCACAGCCCCGATGGCTGACGTCAGCATGAGGTAGTACGCGGGCATCATGTCATCGCCCGTGGCCTTGATCAGCGCAGCAACGATGAACGGGGTGGTTCCACCAAAGATGGCAACGGCGAAGTTGTAGGCGATACCCATGGCGCTGTACCTGTTGGCTGTCGGGAACTGCGCGGGCAATGCCGAGGCGAGGTTCGCAACATAGAACGTGACCGGGAAGGCGATCAGCGAGAGGCCCGCCAGCGTGGACCACACCTCACCGACACCGATGAGGAGGAACGCCGGCGTGGCCAGTACCACGGTGCTGATGGCGCCGATCCACAGCACGGGACGGCGGCCGATTCGGTCGGACAGCTTCCCGGTCAGGGGGATGCAGAGGCTCATGATCACCAGTACAGGGATGGTCAGCAGCGTTCCGTGGACGGGATCGTAGCCTTTGGACTCAGTGAGGTACGTCGGCATGTAGGACGTCAAGGCGTAGCCGGCGGTGTTGGCAGCGGCGACAAGGACCATCGCGACGATGAGCGAGCGCCAATAGGCCTTGACGATGCCGACCGGTGACTTGGCTGCGTCCACGTCAGCTGCTGCTGCGGCCTGCCCTATGGATTCCTGGGCATCCAAGGTGGCCTGGAACTGAGGGGATTCCTCGATCTTGTTCCGGAAGTAGATGGCGATGAGGCCCAACGGCCCTGCAATCAGGAAGGGTATGCGCCAGCCCCATTCCTCCATGGCTGTCTGGCCAAGGGTCAGCTGCAGGACAGAAACAAGTGCCGCACCCAGGGCAAAGCCAAGGTAGCTGCCCATGTCCAGGAAGCTTGCAAAGAATCCACGGCGCTTATCCGGGGCGTATTCGCTGACGAACGTGGTGGCGCCTGCGTATTCACCGCCGGTGGAGAAGCCCTGTATGAGCTTCAGGACTACCAGCAGTACAGCGGCCCAGATTCCGATCTGCGCGTATCCGGGCAGGAGTCCGACGGCGAACGTGCTCGCAGCCATAATCATGAGTGTTGCGGCGAGTACCTTCTGGCGCCCGATCTTGTCGCCGAGCCAGCCGAACACGATGCCGCCGAGTGGACGGGCAATAAACGTGGCCGCGAACGTTCCAAGCAGGAACAGCGTCTGGACGGACTTGTCGGCCTCGGGAAGGAAGACGGGTCCCATGGTGGTGATCAGGTAGCCGAATACGCCGACATCGAACCACTCCATGGTGTTACCCACGATGGTTCCGCCGAGCGCTTTCTTAAGCATGGGCTGGTTGACCACGTTCACGTCGGACTCTTTGAGTCGGCGACGCGTAAGGATCTTAGGTTTCCGCGCACTTGTTGGCGCGGTGGGTCGTACGTTGTTGGGTCCTGCATTGTTGGTTCTGCTGGCGTTGTTCACGCCTGCTGAAGAGTCGGTCGTGCTTCGGTCTGTGGGCATTTGGGCGACTCCTATGGAGGTCATTTGCTTGCGACTTGTAGCTGCCCCGCTCTGGGCAGGCTTTCAATTTTACGCGGATTCCATGGCAAATGAGAGTTTTGTACCGTAAAGTGCCCTCCTTGAAGAGGGTTTCCATCGGCTTTCAGGGACTTCTTTTGGCTGGTCTCGCCCCGTCATCACTGGGATTCGGGCGGTTCAGGCCCATCGTTACCGAATCTTTTTGTTCACGTCGCATTTTTTAGGCCATTTTCCCCTGATTTGCGCGGGAAAGTGACGGCCGCCACGGCCATCCGGGCACCAGCCCAGACCGCTAGACGGCCCTACATGCGGGCCGGAAACCGGGGGTTCACAACCCAGGCTGAAACTGCCTATTGTTGAGCCATGGGAACACTGATTTTTGAGTAGTCGGACGCCTGCGGCCTGGTACCACAGGCCTCGTCCAGCTGATCTCGTCAGACACACTGATTCTCCTCAGAAAGGTTCCACCACATGACTGAAAACAACACTCCCAGCCAGCCCGACCCCGCGCAGGACGACGCCGACACCAAGGGCATCCGGGCCGGGCTCACCGAAGCGCAGCGGGCCATGCTCGCCAGCAAATCCCGGGGCGGCGACGCCGGACTGCAGAGCGTCGGCAAGAGCCACAAGCCCACCCACGCCAGCGGCAAGCAGGGCCCGGCGGAGAAGAAGGTCCGCTGGTAATTCCAGCGCCCGGACAGCACGCCAGACCTACTATTGGTAACCACTTCATTTCATTGCGGAAGGAAGAAAAAATGGCTGAAAAACATGCTGGAGCAAAGATTGAGCCGGAGGTCGCGGGCCATCTCGCGGCAGCCATGGACACCCCGTCCATGCCTGACCCGGCCACCATTGCGGTGACCGCGGCGATGGCTGGCGAACAGCAATGGCCGGACGGCAACGGCAAGCACCGGCACCCCAAAGAGCGGGATGCAGGCCACGGCCGCATGGGCCAGGAAGCTGCAGTCACGGCCGTGCACCGCACCGGCCGCCCGCAGATGCCGCACTCGTCCTAGGAACACCTGCGCAGCCGACGCGCATCTGACCTGACGACACAGAAAAGGCCTGGCGAGACCCAAATTCGGGCGTCGCCAGGCCTTTTCTGTGTCCCAGGAGATTTTGCGAGTCCTGGAGGAATTTGCGCGTCGGCTGCTCAGCAGCACGAGGCCGCCGCGCTAGGCTTCCGGCAGCACTTCGTCGGCGGTTTTGTCCAGCCGCCAGCCCCGCCACACCGGATGCCGGAGCTTCCCGCTGCCTGTCCATTCCCCGAAAGTCACCTCGCCGACCAGCCGGGGCGTCACCCAATGGGCGTCCGAGGCATCCTCAACGGGAACGTCCTCGAACGGTGACGTCTTGCGGGCCAGATGGTCCACCTTCTGCCGCAGTCCCTCCAGTTCCCGGGTGCTGAACCCGCTGCCCACCCGGCCAACGTAGCGCAACTTGTTGCCGTCAGGGATCCCCACGAGCAGCGACCCTACTGAGCTCTGCCGCCCGCCTTTGCCGGCCCGCCAGCCACCCACCACAACTTCCTGGGTCTGGTGCAGCTTGATCTTAATCCATGTCCGGGTCCGCCGCCCGCTGACGTAGCGGCTGTCGGTCCGCTTCGCCATGACACCCTCAAGCCCCAGCTCCTGCGCACTTTCCAGAATGTGCTCGATCCTTTCGTCCAGGACCGGAGACAGCTCCACCGGGCACCCCGAAGGCCGATAAAACTGCTCAAGGCGTTGCCGCCGCTTGACGAGCGGCAGCCGGCGAAGGTCCTCGCCACCGTCGGACAGCAGGTCAAAGAGCACCAGCCGGACCGGGATGTCTGCGCGGGCCTTGGCGACGTCGCCGGGCCGGGTCAGCTTCATGCGCCCCTGAAGCAGCCCGAAGTCGGGCTTCCCGGAAGGCCCGACGGCGATGATCTCACCGTCGGCAACAAACGGTCCCGCCGGCCAGCAGGACCGGTCCGTCAGCTCCGGGTAGGTTGCGGTGACGTCGATGCCGTTGCGGCTGAAGATCCGGACCTTCTTTTCGTCCGCGACCAGCAGGGCCCGCACGCCGTCCCACTTCAGTTCAAACTGCCAATCGCTACCGTGAAGGTCGGCGGCGGTCCCGGAAGTTGCCATCATGGGACTGAAATCCGCCGCCGGTTCATCCTCCACGTGGGCTCGCCGTGGATGGAATGTGTGGTGGTCCTTGTCCATCAGGTGGATGAGCCATTGCCCTTCAGTGTCCCTGCCCTGCCCGCGGCCGGTGTGGATGAGGGCGAACTTCCGGGTGCCGCCCAGGCCCCCGCCCTCGGCGCCGGTCAGGGTGGCGATGACCTCGCGGCCGTTGATCCATTTCTCCAGTTCATACGTGCCGTGGTCCCAGATGGTGACCTCGCCGGCGCCGTACTGGCCCTTGGGAATGGTGCCCTCAAAAGTGGCGTAGTCCAAGGGGTGGTCTTCGGTCTGGACCGCCAGGTGGTTCTTCCCGCCGGATTCCGGGACGCCCTTCGGCAGGGCCCACGACACCAGCACACCCTCGTGCTCCAGCCGGAAATCGAAGTGCAGCCTGCTCGCGTGGTGCTCCTGGATCACGAAGGTGTCCCCGGTTCCTGAGGCGCCGGAGAACGAGGTGCCGGAGAACGGTTCCGGCGTCGCGTCCGGGTCCCGCATCGACCGGTACCGCTCCAAGCGGGCGTGTGCGCCGACGTCGTCCGTCCCTTCGCCCGAAGGACCCAGGGAACGTGCGTCCCCCGTGTGCCCGGCACCGCTGGCGACGGCGGCGAACGGGTCCTTGCCCGCCTTGACCCGGCGCAGCACGGCTTTGTAGTCGAGGTGCTCGAGCTTGGGGGAGCCGATCTCCTGCCAGGTCCGCGGGGCAGCCACGGTGGGGGTGAGGCGGCCGCGCAGGGAGTACGGCACGATGGTGGTTTTGGCGGCGCTGTTCTGGCTCCAGTCCACCAGTACTTTGCCTTTGCGCAGCGTCTTTTTCATGTCGCTGACGGCGAGATTCGGGTGGTCCGCTTCCAGAGCGCGGGCCAGTTCGTGGGCAAAGTCCGAGATCTGATCGGAGGTCTGCGTGCCGTCAAGGCGGGCGTAGAGGTGGATGCCCTTGCTGCCGCTGGTCACCGGCACGGGTTCCAGGCCCACGTCCTGCAGGATGGCCCTCGCAAGGAACGCAACCTCGGCGCATTCCGCCAGGCCTGCGCCGTCGCCGGGATCGAGGTCAAGGACCAGGCGGTCCGGGTTGAGCTGCTTGCCGTGCGAGTCCACCTGCCACTGGGGGACGTGGATTTCCAGCGAATTGATTTGGCCGAACCAGGTGAGCGTGGCGGGATCGTTCACCATCGGGTAGTAGATGGTCCGGTCCTTGTGTGTGATGGCGGCGCGGGGGAGCCAGCCGGGCGCTGAATCCTCCAGGTTCTTTTGGAAGAACACCTCGCCGGGCTGTCCGGGGGAGCCCACGCCGTTGACCCACCGCTTGCGGGTGGCGGGCCTGTTGGCCGCTGCGGGGATCAGGACATGGGCCACGGCGGCGTAGTAGGCCAGGACGTCGGCCTTGGTGGTGCCGGTCTCCGGGTAGATGATTTTGTCCAGGTTGGTGAGGTTCAGTTCCCGGCCTGCCACCCTGACACGCTCTTTAGGGCCGGCCATGGGTCTTCACCTCCGGCCCCACGTGATGTTCACTTGAGGGATGAGAGCCATCTGGAAAGGTGCCATCGCGTTTGGCCTGGTGAACGTGCCCGTGAAGGTCTACAGCGCCACCGAGGACCACGACATCAGCCTCCACCAGGTCCACAATGCCGACGGCGGCCGGATCCGGTACCAGCGCCGCTGCGAGGTGTGCAGCAAGATCATCGACTATTCGGACATTGACAAGGCCTTTGAGGACGACGGCCGGACGGTGGTCCTGTCCAAGGACGAGCTCAAATCCATCCCGGCGGAGAACAGCCACGAGATTGAGGTGGTCCAGTTTGTTCCGTCGGAGCAGCTCGAACCCATGATGTTCGAGAAGAGCTACTACCTGGAGCCGGATTCCAAGTCGCCAAAGGCCTACGTGCTGCTGCGCCGTGCGCTCGAGGATACGGACCGCGTGGCCATCGTCCAGTTTGCCCTGCGCGAAAAGACCAGGCTGGGGGCGCTGCGCATCAAGGACGACGTACTGGTCCTGCAGTCCCTGCTGTGGCCCGACGAGGTCCGGGAGGCCAGCTTCCCGGCCCTGGACACGTCCCTCCGGATTTCGGCACAGGAACGCGAAATGTCCGCTGCCCTGGTGGAGTCCATGGCCGCCGATTTCGAACCCGGGCACTTCACTGATGACTATCAGGTGCAGCTCCGGAAGCTCATCGAGGCCAAGCTGGAGAAGGGCGATTCGCTCGATACCGACGAAACGTTCGGCGCAGAAGCGGGTGAGGGTGGCAACGGCGAGGTCATCGACCTGATGGAGGCGCTGAAGCGCAGCCTGGAGCGGAAACGCGGCCGCGGGAAGGCTGCCGCGTCTGCGGATGCGGGCTCCGGGGATACGGCCTCCGGAGACGCGGACGACGACGACACGGAAGCGAGTGCCGACAGTTCCGGCGCGAAGGCTCCCGCCACAGCCGGTGCCAAGACTGCAAGTACGAGGAATGCTCCCGCGAAGTCCTCCGGAACCAAGGCCTCCGCCGCGAAGCCCGCGGCGAAGGGTGCCACAGCGCGGGCGCGAAAGGGCGCTTAGAGCAGTCCGCGAGCAGTCTGTGGTGGTGGGGATGGCCGCCACCTAAGAGCTCCGCAGGGCGGAGATAAGCTCGCTTTTCTTTTTGGCTGAGTAACCAGCGAGGCCTATCTCCTTGGCTTTGGCCTTTAGTTGCGGGACGGTCCAATCGTCGTAATCGCCGGCTTTCCCACCCTTGCGTCCTACCGCTGAGCGGCCTTTGTTGGCGGCCGCGTTCGAGATGCGGGCGGCCTTCTGCTTGGACGCGCCGTCGTCCCGCAGTTCCTCGTACAGTTCAGGATCTTTCAGGCTCGGGTTCTTCTTGCCGGGCATGTGGTCCTCCTTCGCCGGGTCCGGGATGAGCACCGTATTGGCTGGTCAGGCTTCCACGCTAATTCCGGGACTCTGGAAACACAAGGAAGCAGTAAGGTTGCTTGCTTCCGTGTTGGTCCTTTAGCTCCAGGCGCTTTACAGCCCGCCCTGATGCGGCCACAATGGGTCGCATTACAGCCCTGTGGAACAGCCTGCTATCACTTGAAGCCTGTCAAGGGAAAGCCTGTCAAAGGAGAGGGGCGCCACCATGAATGACAATGCGGACGTAGACGAGGCCGACCGGGCATTGAAGCAAAAGCACCGGACCATGTGGGCCTCAGGGGATTACCCGGCACTGGCCAGTGAGCTGGTGCAGGACCTCGGAGCCATTCTGGTTGATGCCTGCGGAATCAAGCCGAAGCAGCACGTTTTGGACGTGGCCGCCGGCGCCGGCAACGCGGCCATCCCTGCAGCCATGATGGGCGCGCATGTGGTGGCCAGCGACCTCACCCCGGAACTGTTCTCCGCCGGGCGTCGGCAGGCTGCCGATCGCGGCGTCGGGCTTGAATGGGTGGAAGCGGACGCCGAGGCGCTGCCGTTCGAGGACAATTCGTTTGACGTGGTCACGTCCTGCCTGGGCGTGATGTTCGCTCCGCACCATCAGGCCGGAGCGGACGAAATTGTCAGGGTGTGCAAACCCGGCGGCACCATCGGCCTGCTCAACTGGACGCCCGAAGGCTTCATCGGAAGGATGTTTGCCACCATGAAGCCGTTCGCGCCGCCGCCTTCGCCCGGCGCCCAGCCGCCGCCGCTGTGGGGGAGCGAGGATCACGTGCGGGAACTCTTCGGGAGCAGGATCACCGATATCCAGGCGAAGAAGCGTTCGCTGGCCATCCGCAGTTTCCACCAGCCGGAGGACTTCCTGCGGTACTTCAAGTCCCACTACGGCCCCACCATCTCGGTCTATAAGTTCATTGGCGATGACAAGGACAAGGCGCAGGCCCTGGACAAAGCGCTCACCGAACTGGCCGATTCCTTTGGCGAGGCCCACGGCGATGCCGTATGGCAAATGGAATGGGAATATCTGCTGTTGACCGCCAAGGAGGCCCGATAGTGCCCGGGAACCATGTGGCCACATCCACCATCACCATCGAAGCTCCGGCGGACCGCGTCTGGAAGGTCATCACTGATCCGGCCGCCGTCAAGGAGTTTATGTTCGGCGCGGACCTGGAAACCGACTGGACGGAAGGAAGCCCCATGGCCTGGCGCGGGCAGTGGGAAGGCAAACCCTACGAAGATAAGGGCGAGATCCTCGAGGTAGACCCCGGACGAAGACTGGTCCACACGCACTTCAGCCCGCTGGGCGGTCAGGAAGACAAGCCGGAAAATTACCACACGCTCACCTGGACCCTGGAGGGCCAGGGCGGTGCAACAACACTCACGCTCTCGCAGGACAACAACGCCGGCGAAGACGCAGCCGAACACTCCAAGGGCATGTGGGACATGCTCGTGGCGGACGTCAAGAAGATCGCAGAACGCGGCTAAGAAACCAGCGGCCGCCGTCGTACCTTCCCAGGAGAGGGGACAGGCGCGACGGCGGCCGCTGGGGTCAGGCTGTTTACTCGGCGTCGTGATCCGTTTCCAGGATCTGGACCAGACGCTCCAGGGCGTCATCCGCGCCGGTACCTTCTGCGCGGAGCACCACAACATCGCCGTGGGCGGCACCCAGGCTCATGAGGGACAGGATGCTGGCGGCGTCCATTGCCTCATCCACCGGCTCGCCCTGGCGGGCGATGGTGATGTCCAGATCGAACTCGCCGGCGGCCTCGGCAAAGATGGCGGCGGGGCGGGCGTGCAGGCCTACTCGGCTGGCGACGGTTGCGGTGCGTTCTGACATTTGTGCTCCTTTGACTTTCGGCGAGTCCGTTGGTTCAGCGCCGGGGGTGGTGGTGCGGTGCGGCCGGTCAGACCGTTACTAGAACCGACTCAACGGTAGCGGCGGGCTGGCGGACGGCCCAGCGCTTGAGAGCGATCACTGACAGGGCGGTGACGACCGTTCCGACAATGATAGAGACAACGAACATCAGGAAGTTGTCGATGGCGAAGAAGACAAAGAGACCGCCGTGCGGGGCTTTTGACCCTACACCGGCCGCCATGGAGATGGCGCCGGTGACGGCTCCGCCCAGCATGCTGGCCGGGATGACGCGGAGCGGGTCCGCAGCGGCGAAGGGAATGGCGCCTTCGGAGATGAAGGATGCCCCCAGCAGCCAGGCGGCTTTGCCGTTCTCGCGCTCAGCCAAGCTAAAGCGCTTTTTGTCCAGGACCGTGGACGCAAGGGCCATTGCCAGCGGCGGAACCATGCCGGACGCCATGACGGCCGCCATAATCTGCCACGGTGCCTGATTGTCCAGCGTTGCGGCACCCAGGCCAGCGACGGCGAAGGCATAGGCGACCTTATTGACCGGACCGCCGAGGTCGAAGCACATCATCAGGCCAAGGATGATGCCGAGGGCTATGGCGCTGGCACCGGTCAGGCCGGACAGGAAGGAGTTCAGCCCAACAGTGATGGCGACGATCGGAGCGCCCAGGATCAGGAACATGAGGCCTGAGGCCACGATGGAAGCCGCCAGGGGGATGATCACCACGGGCATCAGGCCGCGCAGCCAGCGGGCAACCTGAAGTTGGCCGATAACGTGCGCGATGTAACCGGCCAGGAGACCTCCGACGATACCGCCTAGGAAGCCTGCGCCCATAAAGCCGGCAACGGCGCCGGCAACGAAACCCGGTGCGATGCCTGGCCGGTCGGCAATCGCATACGCGATATATCCGGCCAGTGCGGGTACCAGGAATCCGAGCGACAAGGCGCCGATCTTGAACAAGACCGCACCGAGGTACGCACCGAGCGGGCCCCACGCGTTCTCAGGGAATTCTGTGGGCAGGTTGAAAATGCTGTTGTCCACCACGATGGTGTCCGCGTACTTTGTGATGAGGTAGCCACCCATCAGGAAGCCCAACGCGATCAGGAGGCCGCCACCGGCGACGAACGGGATCATGTAGCTGACACCGGTGAGGAGTGCCTTCTTCAGCTTTTGGCCGATGTGTTCGCCCTTTTCGGTGGCCTCGTTCTCAGCCTGTTCCTCGGCCCCGAAGTGGGGGACTCGGCGCGCATTCGGATTGTCGGCGGCAGCGAGCGCCTCCTGGACCATCTTGGCCGGCTCGTCGATGCCGCGCTTGACGGGGGCGTTGATGACGGGCTTGCCAGCGAAGCGCTCCTTGCCGCGGACATCCACGTCCACGGCAAAGATCACGGCTTCGGCGGCGGCAATGACTGCAGGGTCAAGCGGCTTGGCCCCGGAGGAACCCTGGGTCTCAACCTGCAGGTCCACGCCCATTTCCTGGGCTGCGGCCACGAGTGAATCGGCGGCCATGTAGGTGTGGGCGATGCCGGTGGGGCACGCGGTCACGGCCACCAGACGCCTGGGGCCAGCGGTGGTTGAGCCAGTAGCAACAGCACCGGCAACAGCAGCAGCGGGCGCAGCTTCGGCAACCGCAGCGGCTGCGTGGGCCGCCGGCTTGTCCGCCAAAGCGCCGTCCACCAGTGCCACGACCTCTTCCCGCGAAGACGCATTGCGGAGTGCCGCAGTGAAATCCTTTTTGATCAGGGACCGTGCCAGCTTGGACAGCAGCTGCAGGTGCTCCTGGTCCGCGCCGTCCGGCGCGGCGATAAAGAAGACCAGGTCCGCGGGCCCGTCCTTGGCGCCGAAGTCCACCTTGGGGTTGAGCCGGGCCATCGCCAGCGTGGGTTCGATGACCGCAGCAGAGCGGCAGTGCGGGATGGCGAGGCCGCCGGGGATGCCGGTGGCGGTCTTCTGTTCGCGGGCGAAGGCATCGGCGAAGAGGCCTTCGACTTCTGACGCGCGGCCGGTGGCAGCTACTGTGCTGGCCAGGTGCCGGATCACGTCCTCGGGCGAGGTGCCCAGGTTCTGGTCGAGCACGACCAGGTCGGTGGTGATGAGCTGAGTCACTGTCAATCCTTTCGAAGAGCCGTGATGGTTACGGCATCCGGGGTGGTTTGGTGGACTGCCGGGACAGTGGAACCCGGCAGGGAGGCGGCGGCGGCACCATGTGCCACTGCCTGACGGAGGCAATCGGCCGGGGCGGCGCCCTGGCCATGGGCGAGCAGGTAGCCGGCCAGCGACGAATCGCCCGCACCGACCGTGCTGACCGCGGCGACCGGCGGATGCGTGGCCAGCCACGCGCCGTCGGCCGTTACCAGGACAGCTCCCTTGGATCCGAGCGTTGCCAGCACAGCACCCACACCTGAACGTACGACGGCGGCGGCGGCCGCTGCAGCGGCCTCCGGATCCGCTTCAAGTTCGTCTGCGGTGGACGCCGTAGCGAAGCCGGCTGCAGCAGCCAGTTCCGCCAGTTCCTCGGCGTTGGGTTTGAGGAGGTCCGGTTTCCCGGACACACCGTTCTGTGAAGTGCCATGCTGTGCCGTGCCGTCCGGCGAGGGGCCGGAGACGGCGGCGACGAGCGGGCCGCCGGAGGAGTCGACGGCGATCAGCGGCGCACCGCCGTCGGCTCCGATACCAGCGCCCGACCCGGCGCCGCTGCGCAGCCGCCGGGTGACGGTCGCGTAGAAGTCGGCCGGGAAGCCCGGCGGCAGGGAGCCTGCCATGACCACCCAGCTGGCGCCGCGGGCGCGTTCCAGCAGCAGGCCGATCAGGGCTTCCTGCTGGTCTGCGTCCATGATGGGTCCGGGCTCGTTGATCTTGGTGGTCACGCCACCAGGCTCGGTGAGTGCCACGTTGGTGCGCAGCGGCTGTTCGATGGGAAGAGCCGCGAACGGCACGCCATCGTGGAGCAGCCCGGCGAGGACGGGATCATTCTCAGCGCCCGGAAGCACCGCGATAGTCTCCAGGCCGGAGGCGACCAGGGCGCGGGAAACGTTGACGCCCTTGCCGCCGGATTCCTGGCTGACCGAGACCGCGCGTTGGACTTCGCCGCGTGCCAGGGGGCCGGGCAGGGCCACCGTGCGGTCCAGGCTGGGGTTGGCCGTGAAGGTGACAATCATGCGATCACCACGTCAACGCCGGCCTCGGTCAGGGCTGCCGCGAGTTCGGGGCTGGGCTCGCTGTCTGTAATCAAGGTGTCCAGATCTTTCAGGGAGGCGAACTGGACCAGGGTTTCCACGTCCAGCTTGGAGGAATCGGCCAGCACTACGATGCGGTGCGCCGAATGGACGAAGGCCGCCTTGACGGCGGCTTCTTCAGGATCGGGAGTGCTAAGGCCAAAGCTGGCGTGGATGCCATTGGTGCCGATGAAAGCGACGTCGGGGCGCAACCGCTGCGCCGCTTCCACAGTTACCTGCCCCACCGCGGCCTGGGTGAGCCCGCGCACCCTGCCGCCCAGGATTTGGAGGGCGACGCCGGGCGCGCTGGACAGCTTCGCCGCGATGGGGACGGCGTGGGTGATGACTACCAGTTCGGCGCCGGGTCCGGTAGCGGAAGGCTCGACGGCGGTGCGCCGGGCGAGAAGGTCAGCCAACGCTTCAGTGGTGGAACCGGCGTCGAGCAGGATGCTGCCGGACGTGGCCCGGGGGATCAGGGCCAGGGCCGCCTGGGCGATGCGCACCTTCTGGTCCGGGCGCTGGATGGTCCGTTCGTTGATGCTTTCCTCGGTGGTGCTGAAGCGGTCGGCGGAAACCGCTCCGCCGTGGACACGGCGCACAGTGCCGGTGCTTTCGAGGGCGGCCAGGTCGCGGCGGACAGTTTCGGTGGTGATGCGGAAACGCTCAGCCAGCAGGGTCACGCTCACCCGGCCGGTGCCGGCAACAAGCTCGGCTATCTTCTGCTGGCGCTCCTCGGCAAACACATACCCTCCATTGCGTAAAGTGCTGAATCCCAGCCCTGAAATCCAGTGACTGGCATCACATGATGTTGAATTACTTGACTTTATCTTTGTATGTGTTGGTTTGTCAATGAAAACCACAAAAGGGCAGAACTGCTTGGAGTTTTTGTCCACATATTGCGAGTCGAACGGCCCGAAACTCCGGATAAGTGGACAAAAACTCGCGGGGCGGGGCGGGTGCGAGTCGGGTTGGGCGTGTGTTAGCCGGCAACGCAAAAGCCGGGCCCGACCTTTTCGGTCGGGCCCGGCTTCCGGGTGGTTTTGAAGCCTAGATGCCGCCGTCGCGGCTTTCGTTGCGGGTGATGCGCTCGCCGGTGTTGGGATCCACCACCGACCGGGTTTCGCTGACCCGGCGGCTGCGGCCCGGTGAGGCCAGGATGAGGGAGGTGATCAGCCCGATCACACCAACGGCCATCAGGATGTATCCAATCAGGACCTGGTCTATGAAGGGGATCAGCCCCGGGGCTACGGCCCAGGCCAGGATGGCACCGAGTGCAATAAGGAAAATGGAGGAACCGATTCTCATGACTTGCTCCTTAGTTGTGCGAGTACGTGTGGTGCCAAAGTTGATAAGCATGCTGCCTTACGCTCACGCTACAGTCCGACGGGGCACGATTCAATGATTGGGCCGCCCGGGGCGCGCCAGCGTCTTGGCTGTTCAGGAGCCGGGCGCTGGTTAGGCTGATCTGATGGAGACAGTTGTTTGGTCCAAGCCGGAGGCTGAACGGGCCGGCACGCCGCTGCTGGTCATGATGCATGGCTACGGCACGGACGAGTCCCGAATGGTGCGGCTGTTTGAATACCTCCCGGCCGAGTTCACTTGTGCTGCGCTGCGGGCGCCCATGGTGATCGGCGACCACTACGGCTGGTTCCTCCTGGACTACTTCCTGGCCAACGATTTCGCGGATGTCATCACGGCCACCAACACCGTCCAGACGTGGATCAACTCCGTCCGGGGCCAGCACAGCAGCGTCAGCCTGTTGGGCTATTCCCAGGGAATGGCCATGGCCAGCACGCTGCTGCGCCTTCATCCCTCGGATTACCAGGCAACGGTGGGCCTCTCCGGTTTTGTGCTGGAAAGCGAACTGCTGTCGCTGACCGAATCCTTCACGGCCCCGCCGCCCTTCTTCTGGGGTCGGGACAAGGCGGACCTGGTGATCAATGAGGACGCAACGGCCTACACCGGACAATGGCTGAACGAAAAGACCCGGCTGACCGCCAGGACATATCCGGGCATGGGCCACGCCATGAGCAAGACGGAGATGGTGGACGTCAGCGCCTTCCTGCGCCACTACGTGCTCGGCTGACTACCTGCTCCACTCAACGGCATGCGGGGGCTGAAATCCCTACCCCGCAGGGCGTGTGCCCGGTATCGCACCATGGGAAAAAACAGTTGCACGCCAAATCTGTAAGCGCTTACACTCGTCGGTGGCCCACTCTTGCGGGTCACTGAAACCATCGAAGAGGGAAGCCGGACCCATGCCACGTGCCATGCCTCCTGCCTGCCTTGCGCCACCGCCCCGCGTCCGCCAAGTTGTCAGGCCGTGCCAAGGCGCCCATGATGGAAGAAAACGTTCAACAGCAGCCCACCGGCCCGCCGAGGTTTTCACCTTGGCCCTCAGCCGCCCCTGCTGACCCGGTGGCATCGTGGCCGCCCTCCCCGCTCCTGCTCGAACCCTCCTTGTTGCCCGCTTTTCGGGCCCGCTCTACTTTTCTGCCTATTTACCTACCGCCCAGTAACAACCCGCCCGTGACATCCCGCCTGTTGCCCGCCGTCTGAAAGGACACCGCGCATGACTGACGTTCTGAAAACCCAAAGCACTAGCTGGACCACCGCCTCCGCCATCCTGTTCGACCTCGACGGCGTGCTGACCCCCACGGCCGCTGTCCACGAACAGGCGTGGAAGGAACTTTTCGAGGGCTTCCTGGCGTCACGTCCGGATGTGCCCGGCTACCGCGAGGACGACTACTTCGATCACATCGACGGCAAGCCCAGGTTCGACGGAGTCCGGGACTTCCTGGCGTCCCGCGGCATCGTGCTGCCAGAAGGCGCGCCAAGTGACGGCACTGCCGGTCACTCGCCCACCGAGGGCGCCGGGCAGGACGCTCCCCAGCAGGACCCCGCCCGGCAGCATGCCACCCGGCAGGACCCCGCCGATGCCACCGTCCAGGGGCTGGGCAACCGCAAGAACAAGGTCTTCAATGACATCGTCAGCGCCGGCGTCGAGCCGTTTGAAGGCTCGGTGCGCTTCCTGGAAGCCGCGGTGGGCCGCGGACTCAAGGTCGCCGTCGTCTCCTCGTCCCGGAATGCTCCGGCTGTCCTGAAGGCCGCAGGCTTGAACAGGCACTTCGAAATAGTGGTTGACGGCGTCGTGGCTGCGGCCGAAGGCCTCCCCGGCAAGCCGAGCCCGGCCACGTACCAGTACGCCGCGGAACTGTTGGGCCTGCCCAGCGAAGAATGCGTGGTGGTCGAGGACGCCGTCTCGGGCGTCCAGGCCGGACATGCGGGGCAGTTCCACTCGGTGATCGGCGTGGACCGCGGCGCCGGACGGCAGACCCTGCTCGACGCCGGGGCCACGCGTGTGGTCAACGACCTCAACGAGCTCCTCTAACCCAATCGCCGTCTGACGCTCCCCGGCCTCAGGCACGAAGCACCTCCCCGCACCGCACAACGCCAAAGGACCCCAACACCATGGCTCTTATCACTGCGGACCGTGAACGGTTCCCCAACACCCCCTGGCAGCTTGTGGAAACACGCCACCAGCCGGGCAGCGCGGGCACGCTGGAAACGCTCTTTGCCCTTGGCAACGGGCATCTGGGTATCCGTGGCGCCCACTGGGCGGCCGCGGACGCCGATCTTCCGGGCAGTTTCATCAATGGCCTGCACGAGATCTGGGAGATCAAGCACGCGGAGAACGCATTCGGCTTCGCCCGGACCGGACAGCGGATCATTTACATCCCGGATGCGAACAACTTCACAGTGATCATTGACGGTGAGAGCCTCATGCTCGCCGAATCGACAGTCCTGGATTACCGCCGCTCCGTTGACTTCGCCACCGGCATCTACGAATGCCGCATCACCTGGCTGTGCCGGTCCGGCGCCACGGTGACCACCACCGAACGTCGCGCCGTGGGCTTCGCCTCACGTGGCAGCCTGGGCATCTCGCTCGAAGTGGCGTCGGACCGCGAGGTTTCCGCCGACGTGACGTCGTCCGTCATCAACCGCCAGGACCAGCCTGTGGAGGACCACTCGGCGCATGACCCGCGCCGGGCGGGCCGGCACGCCGGCCGGGTCCTGCTGCCGGTAAGGTCCGACGGCGGCGACGGCTCGCTCCGTCTCTCCTGGGAAGCGGCGGAATCCGGGCAGCGCGTGGGAATTGCCGTGGACCATTGGACCTCGGCCGGGCACCAGCCTTTCGAGACTGTGGCGGGCGAGGATGACAGCAGCGTCCGCTATGTCCTGGCGGTAGGTGCCCAGGAGCCGTTCCGGCTGGAAAAGAGCGTCAGCTACGCCGCCGGCCGCGGCGTCCAGGACTCGGAACGGGACGCGGCGGAGGCCGCCGAGGCAGGGCTCCGGTCTGTGGAGGACATCTTCGCCGAGAGCCGCGAGCATTACCGCGCGTACTGGGACACCTCGGACATCGTGGTGGGCGGCCAGCCCGAGCTCCAGCAGGCCATCCGCTGGAACTTGTTCCAGCTTGCCCAGGCCACTGCGCGGGCCGACGTCGCCGGCATCCCCGCGAAGGGCGTCACAGGATCGGGTTATGAGGGGCACTATTTCTGGGACCAGGAGGTCTACCTCCTGCCTTACCTCACGTACACCAACCCCGACGGCGCCCGCCAGGTCCTGGAGTTCCGGCACAACATGCTGCCGGCCGCCAAGATCCGGGCCAAGGAACTCAGCGTGGACGGCGCATTGTTCCCTTGGCGCACCATCAACGGCCTTGAAGCCAGCGCCTATTACGCCGCCGGCACGGCGCAGTTCCACATCGCAGCGGCCATCGCCTTCGCCACCAACCGCTACCTGTGGGCCAGCGGCGACGAAATCTTCCGCGAGGGCATGGGTGCCGAGCTGTTGATCGAAACCGCCCGCATGTGGAGCTCCCTGGGATTCTTCGGAAAAGACGGGCTCTTCCACATCCACGGCGTCACCGGACCGGACGAATACACGGCCGTTGTCAACGACAACCTCTACACCAACGTGATGGCAAGGTTTAACCTGCGCACCGCCGCCGCGCTGGACCACGCGGGGATCGACGACGCCGAACGCGAGCTGTGGGAGCAGGCGTCGAACCGCATGCAGCTGCCGTTCGACGATGACCTGCAGGTCTATTCGCAGGACAACGACTTCATGACCCTGGAGCCGTGGGACTGGACCACTCCCCGGTCCAAGTACCCGCTGCTGCTGAACTTCCACCCGCTGGTGATCTACCGGCACCAGGTACTGAAGCAGGCAGACACCGTGCTGGCCATGTTCCTGCAGTGGCAGGATTTCTCCGCAGATGAGAAGCGCCGCGCGTTCGATTTCTACGACCCCATCACCACCGGCGATTCCACCCTGTCCGCCTGCGTGCAGGGGATCATGGCTGCCGAAGTGGGTCACCCCGAAGCTGCCCTGAAGCACTTCACGAACGCCGTCTTCATCGACCTGGATGACACCCACGGGAACACGATCGACGGCGTACATATCGCTTCCACCGGGGGAGTCTGGAGCTCACTGGTCTCCGGCTTCGCCGGGCTCCGGGACCAGGGCCACCTGCCGTACTTCGATCCGAGGCTTCCGGCGGAGTGGGAGACGCTGTCCTTCCACCTGAAGATCCAAGGCCGGCTGCTGCTGGTGGAGCTCGACGCCGGTGCACTCACGCTGAGCGTCCGCAGCGGCGGACCGCTCGACGTCGATGTCCGCGGCCAGGTGCACACCATTGGTGAAGAAGCAGTCCGGGTTGCCCTTGCTCCCTTTGAAGTTCCGGAACGCACTGTCTTCCCCGGCGGGCCCCCGACGGCGAGCCTCCCCATCGTGGGGTTTCGCGCCTGAAGTGACTGCGCGCCTTAGGTGAGGCTGAAGCGTCAGTCTCCCGCCGCCGTCGTGCGTTCCACGTCTGCTGGCTTGCACGGAAACGCAGGCCCACAGCAGGGTCCACAGCATCTAGGATCGGCCGGGACCGGAACCGCATTAGTCTTAAGCACCCTTAGTGTTAAGGCAGGGCCGCAGCCAAAACTGCCGGCGGACACAAGCAGTACACAAGCAGAGGTGACCATGGCCAGGCGCAGAAATCCCGCAGTACGCATCGCACAGGAGACCGCCCACAACGCGGTGTTCGACTCCGACGGCAAACCGAAACCCGGCGTCCACAACGTGCTCCTCCGGGCAGTTGAAATCCAGCGGCCGCTGGTGCTCGCCTACGTCCGGCGGCTGCAACGAAAACACCCGCGCGCCAGTGCCGCCAAGCTCGCGGAGATCCTCGAACGCGACTACCTTCGGGCGGTGGCCGGCGGCGGTGCAATCGTTGGCGCAACTGCCGTTGTGCCGGGCGTCGGAACTGTGGCTTCCCTGGGCCTGTCCGCTGCGGCTACCGTGGGCTTCCTGGAAGCCACAGCCCTCTATGCCACGTCGCTGGCCGAACTCCATGGCATCCGGCTGACCAACCCGGAAAAGGCCAGCACCATGGTCATGGCCATCATGCTGGGCGAAGAAGGCACGGCACTGCTGGGAACGTTGAGCGGCCAGGCCATGGGCAAGGGAGCCAGCCAGACGCAGGCGTGGGGCAACGTCCTGACCAAGTCCATGCCATCGGGCTTCGGTGCCATTCGGAACAAGATCCAGAAGGCCTTCCTCAAGAACCTGCTCAAACGCCAGGGCACTGCGCTGCTTGGCCGGGCGCTTCCGTTCGGCATCGGTGCGGTGGTGGGCGGTGCCGGTAACCTCATAATGGGCCGCGCCGTGGTGGCGAACGCCAAGGAAGCCTTTGGCCCCATGCCGGACACCATCCCGGGGGAGCTCAAGGCCGTGGCGGCGGAACCGGAAATACATACTCTGGAGGGCAACAACCTTGGATCTTAACGCTGATCTCGGCGAATCGTTCGGCTCGTGGAACATGGGGGACGACGCCGCCATGTTCGGGCTGGTGACCAGCGCGAACGTGGCCTGTGGTTTCCACGCCGGTGACCCCATCACCATGCTGGACAGCTGCCGTGCCGCTTTCGAACTTGATGTGACCGTCGGTGCGCACGTGGGGTATCGGGACCTGGCCGGGTTCGGCCGCCGGTCCCTGGACATGTCCTTCGATGAGCTCTTCGGCGACGTGCTCTATCAGCTGGGCGCGCTCGACGGCGTGGCGCACGCCGTCGGTGCCTCCGTTGACTACGTCAAGCCGCATGGCGCCCTGTACAACCGCTTGGTTCACGACGCCGAGCAGGCCTCTGCCGTGGTCGCCGCCATCCAGGCCTACGACCCCGGGCTGCCGATCCTCGGCCTGCCGGGCTCGCAACTGCTGATCCAGGCCAAGGAAGCCGGCCACCCGGTGTTTATTGAGGCCTTCGTGGACCGCGCCTACCAGGCGGATGGGACCTTGGTGCCGCGCTCCCAGCCGGGTGCGGTCCTGCACGACGTCGGTTCGATCGTTGAGCGGGCCGTGCGGCTCGCGACGAAGGGCGAAGTTGTGGCCGTGGACGGAACGGTGGTTCAGGTCAGGCCCGACTCCCTGTGCATCCACGGCGACACCCCCGGGGCCGTGGAGATGGCCGCCGGTGTTCGGGCCGGGCTCGAAGCGGCCGGCGTAGAGCTGGAGTCCTTCGCGTAGTCAGCCCACTGCAACGCGGGGTCACTTACGGCCCATGCCGCGCGCCAACATGGGCCGTAAGTGACCCCGCGTTGGTTTGGAAGGGCCTGGTCAGCCGAAGACCAGGTGCGCCGCGCTGAAGATGACCAGCCCGGCCAGTGAGCCCACCACGGTGCCGTTGATCCGGATGAACTGCAGGTCCTTGCCCACCTGGAGTTCGATTTTCTGCGACGTTTCCTCGGCATCCCAGCGGGCCACGGTATCGGTGATCACGCCTGCGATGTCGGAGCGGTAGGTCCGCACCAGGTAGCCGGCGGCATCGCCGATCCAGGCGTTGACCTTGCCGGCCAGTTCCGCGTCGTTCACCAGGCGTGAGCCGAAATCGCGCACCGCCGACTTGAACCGCACCGTCAGCTCGCTGTCCGGATCGTCCACCGCAGACAGCAGGGCGCTCTTCACGGTTCCCCAGGTGCGGGAGGCCAGTTCGCGGACCTCGGGGTCTCCCAGAACCTGTGCCTTGATGTCCTCGGCCCGGTCGATCATGACGGGATCGTGCTGAAGATCCTGCGCGAGGTCGTTCAGGTACTTGTCGATCTGCCGCCGCACCTGGTGGTTCGGATCGGATTGCACGGCGCGCGCGAACTTGAGGATCTCCACGTAAACCTTGTCGCCCACGAGCCCGTCCACAAACTGCGGGACCCAGGTGGGGGAGCGGTCCGAGACCAGCCGGCTGACGGTTTCGTGGTTGTCATCCACCCAGTCCGCGGCACGGTCCACCAGCAGGTCCACCAGCTTGTGATGGTGCCCGTCGGCGAAAATCCGTTCCGCCATCCTGCCTACGGGCGGTCCCCACGGCGGAGTCAGCAGGTGCATACGCACCATTCCCTCGATGACCGCCTGGACGTCGTCGTCGTTCAACACCTTGAACGCACCGCGGATGACGGCGGCACCCTCCTTCGCCACCCGCTCGGCGCCACCCGGCCCGGCGAGCCATTGCCCGGCCTTCCCGGCGACGTTTACGCTGGCCAGCTTGTCCTGGACCACCTGTTCCGACAGAAAGTTGGTCTCCACAAATTCGCCGAGCGACGCCCCGATCTGGTCCTTGCGGCGCGGGATAATGGCGGTGTGCGGGATCTTGATGCCCATGGGGTACTTGAAGAGCGCGGTGACGGCGAACCAGTCGGCCAGCGCGCCCACCATGCCGCCCTCAGCCGCGGCGCGGACGTACTGCAGCCACGGATACTCCTTCTGCAGCGCGAACGCGAAGACAAAAATGACCGCCATGGCAATGAGGAGTCCCAGCGCCAGAAGCTTCATTTTCCGCAGCGCTGCCGCCTTTTCGGCGTCCCCGGCGCTGAGCTGATGACCGGCGACGGCGGCACTCGCCTTGGGGGACCGCGGCGCGGGATCTGCGGGCCCGGGCGGGGGCTGGCGGGTAGTTGGCTCAGAGTTCACCTGCATGTGCCCAGCCTAGTCCCGCGCCGCCGGGCTTCGTCCGCTAGCGTGTCCTCATGACATTCGAGGAGTCTGTGCCGGAAAGGCCACTGGTTTTCGCTCACCGGGGCGCCAGCGCGGCATTTGCCGAGCACACGCGCGCCGCATACCTGCGGGCGATAGCCGACGGCGCTGACGGGGTTGAGTGCGACGTCCACCTCACCCGGGACCAGCACGCCGTACTGCTGCATGACGCCAACCTGGACCGGACCTCGGACGGGACCGGGCCGGTCGCGGACCGAACGCTGGCGGAGTTGCGGCTGCTGGACTTTTCGTCGTGGAAGGGCGCTCGGATCCCGGACGAATACGGTGCCCGGTCTGAGCAGTTTCTTACCCTGCCGGAACTCCTAAACATCCTGCGCGGCGTTGGCCGGCCCATTGGACTGGCCATCGAGTTCAAGCACCCCAGTCCCTACCAGCTGAAACTGGAAGACCGTGTGCTGGGCGTGCTCCGGCGCGAAGGCTGGGATGCCGGAACTTCGATGCTGGACAACGTCCGGGTGACCTTCATGAGCTTCAGCCCCGATTCGGTGAAGCATCTGCTCCGGAGCGTGCCGGCCGAATTCATCTGCCAGTTGGTGGACGACATCGACGTCGACGAACTCCGCGACGACCTGAGCCTGGGCCCCTTGGCTGGCGGCGCGATCGCCAATTTGATGAAGGCGGCGCAGTTGGAAGGCGAACGCATCCTGGATGACTGCGAGGTGGGACTCGCGGGGCCGGGCATCATGTACGTCCGCGAGCACGCACGGACGGTGCAGCGCTGGCTGGAATCCGGCCGCCGCTTCCGCGTGTGGACCGTGGATTCCGAGCGGGACGTGGCGCTCTGCCAGGGGCTGGGGATCCACGAAATCACCACGAACAAACCTGGCAGTGTGCTGGCGCAGCTCCAGCCGAGCGGGCAACAGGTCCAGCTGCCCTCCTGAGCCGGTGCTGTCTGCCGTGTTGTTTAGGTCGCTGCTGTTTAGCCGCCGGGGCGGCGCTGTGATTGAGTGGACCCATGCCTTTTCGCTGGTCCGCCCGGGCCACCCAAACAGTCTCCGCGGCTGCCATGAGCGCGCTGCTGATGGCCAGCGCCATGAAGCACTTCCGCGAGCCGCGGTTCTTCGAACAGGTGGTCCCTGACTACCTTTGCCGCGAGGCGCCAATTGCCGGCGGCCAGTCGCCGGAGGGGCGCGAAATACCAGCACCTGACGGCGTTAGGCGGCCCCTGGCGGTGATGTCACGGGAGGAATGGATTGCGGTGAGCGGACTGCTGGAGGCGGGTGCCGCCGTCGGACTTTTGATACCCGGCACACGCCGCGCAACCGCAACCGCCGTGACTGCACTGTTCACGGTCTTCCTGGCCGGGCACGTGGACGCCCTTCGACGCGCGTATGGCCCTGCCGGTTCGCCGGCGCAGCGCAACGTGCATACTGTCAGGCTGCCGCTTCAGCTGCCGCTGATCCTGTGGGCCTGGAGCCTGCGGAAACCGGGACGACGGCTGTGAAGCTGCTCGCCTCGCCCGCCGTGCGGGTGGGAATCTCGATCAGCATTGCAACGGGGCTTTACGGGATTTCCTTCGGCGCGCTGTCCGTCACCTCCGGACTGGATTTCTGGCAAACCATGGCCCTCAGCCTGCTGCTCTTCAGCGGCGGCTCCCAGTTCGCGTTCATCGGTGTGGTGGCGGGCGGAGGATCCGGTATTGCCGCCATGAGCGCGGCCACGCTGTTGGGCATGCGGAACGGCATCTACGGCATGCAGCTCAACGCGCTCCTGCATCCGACCGGCTGGCGGCGCTATGTCGCGGCGCAGGTCACCATCGACGAGTCGACCGCCACCAGCAGCGGGCAGACTGATCCTGATGAGCAACGCCGGGGTTTCTGGACGGCCGGCATTGGCATCTACATTCTCTGGAACCTGTTCACCGCCGTGGGTGCCCTCGCCGGCAGCGGGTTGGGCGATCCCGGGCAGTGGGGCCTGGACGGTGCCGCGGTGGCCGCATTCCTGGCTCTGCTGTGGCCGAGGCTCAAGGGCCGGGAACCGGCGGCGATTGCCGTGGTGTGCGCCCTGGCCACGGTGGTGGCCGTGCCGTTCGTTCCCGCGGGCGTGCCCATCCTGATTGCCGCCGTCGTGGCTGCGCTGATCGGCTGGTTCAGCCACGGACGCAGTGATGAAGGCCTGGAACCGGACGTGGATCCCTACCATCCGCACCACGGGCGCCGGGACCGGAGCAACAACACGCGCCGGGACAATCAAGTGGACGCGCATCTCGACAAGCAAGGGGACGGCCACGGCCAGACGGGGCAGGCGGGCACATGAATCTCTGGATCTGGTTGCTGCTGGCGTGCGTCCTTGCCTATGCGTGGAAGCTGGTGGGCTATTTCGTCCCGGCGAAGCTGCTGAAGGACCCCCGGACGTCGCGTATTGCCGGCACCATGACCATCGGATTGCTGGCATCGCTGACCATCGTCAACACTGTGGCGTCCGGCCAGACGCTGGCCGCCGACGCGCGGCTGGGAGCCCTCGCCGCCGCGGCCGTCGCACTGGCCTTTCGGGCGCCCTTCCTCGTGGTGGTTGTGGTGGGTGCCGGTGCTGCAGCCCTGCTGCGGCTGATCGGTTGGAACTGACTGTCCATCTTGCGAAAACCGGCATCAAACTACTGGTGGTGCGGTTCACATGCGTTGTAGCATGGGCCTGGCTATGCAGTTGGCCGTGCACTCTCCTGAGAGCGCTGACCATGGAGATAAGACTGCACCCAGCCGGTGCAAAACCCGGAAAGACTCACCGTCCAGCACTTGATGGTTGGCGAGCAGGGCTGCCGGTCAAGCGCTTCTTTACCCGGTTCCGGTCCCTGGCCGACCTTCCGCCCGAGGACCTGGATCTACTTTCCGAGCGCATACGACGGGCCCTGGACCTCGGCCGGGGAGCGGATATGGCCGCCCTGCACGCGGCGGTTCGGGCCGAACTCCGAATCCGGGAAACGGAACCGGACGGCTGAAGGCAACGCCTAAAGGAGCCCCTTAGATGAATGATGAGCCCGATCCCAACGCACCCGATCCAGGCAGCGGAACCGATAACCCCAAAGGTTCGGACCCGAAGCCGCGTCCGGTGTACGACACCAGCGTCTCCGAATCGACGCGGGAACTGCGGGATACTTCCCGGCGCCGTCGCGACGCAGAGGAGAAGCTGCAGCAGCACCTGGTGGAGGCCAAGGAGCATGTGCCCCATGACTATGATCATGCGCCGCACAAGCATGGCAAGGAACACACCGCGGCGGAGGGGAAAGACAGCGCCGGGCGCCAGGAAACCCCGACTGAAGAACCCCAGTCGTAGGCCGGTCAGGCCGTTTGTTCATCCTCTGGCGACCCGGTCCGGCGGGCGCTTTCTTCAACTCCCAGCTCGTACCAAACCTGCGCACCGAACACCGGGGTGGGAGTGTCGAGGTTTTGGAAGAGGGTGTCCAGCAGATTGGCCAGGTCTTCAGCAGCCAACGAAGGAAGGATCTTCTCCGGGCCTAGAGGGTCGTGGATGAGCCGGGACAGGTCGGCTTGGTTCATCGGCGGACGATGGCATTGGATTGGTTGCGCCGCGTTTGTTTCACTATTGCTCCCTCTGAAGATTCAGAGGCTGGCTGCTTAACCCTACCCGAGTCTAATCCAACCTTGGGGCACCAACAATGGGGGTCGTTACGTGGGGCCGCGGTGGCTCGGTGCAGGCAGTGCTTACCCGGACCGGCGGTTGGTCAGGCGTGGGGTGTCAGGTGAACTGTGGACCCTGCAACTGCGGAGCGGGCAGCGGTACGTGCGCGGGCAACGGGCGGTGGGGCCGTTCAGTGCGGATGGCATCCTCGATCAGTGCCAAGGGGCGGCGCCAGGCATCGGAACCCGGTTCCATGGTGTCCACAACGCCGATCAGCATAGCGAGCAGGCGGAACATGTCAGTCATGGAAATATCGGAACGCAGGGTGCCTTGACCTTGGCCGCGGTCCAGCAGGACGCTCATGGAGTCCATCAGTGAGCCGGTGATGCCGGTGAGGAGTTCGCGGCGGCCCGCAACGGCGCCCAGCAGGTTGGCATCAGCGCTGGCCGCGGCCATAAGGGCTTCGAGGACGCGCAGCAGCCCCGCGGTTGCGTCGATGTCAGCCAACGCGCCTGCCATGACGGGGTCCACGGTCTCGCGGAGCTGCCGGTTGAGGGCGGCCAGGACCAGCTCCTCCTTGTCGGCGAAGTTCCGGAACAGGGTGGCCGGGCCAACGCCCGCCGTCAACGCAATGGTCTGGAGTGGAACCTCGGGGCCATGCTCCCGGAAGCACCGGCGCGCGGCCAGGATGATCTTGTCCACGTTCCGGGCAGCGTCTGCGCGTAGTGGCTTGCGGACGACGGCAATGCTCATTCGTTCAGGTTAGCAATGCGGCAGCCAGCCATCATGGTTACCGGAGGGTAGCCGGCTATGTGACGCTTTGCCGGCCTCGCCAAACCCGTTCCGGGTTCGGCTGCATGACAGACTTGCCCTATGTTGCTTGCATTTTCAGTCGCCCCGTCCGGTACGCCCGCCGCGGGATCGCGTCCCACCGACGCTTCAGTGCACGACGCCGTTGCGGCCGCCGTGCGGATCGTAAGGGAGTCGGGCCTGCCCAACCAGACGGACTCAATGTTCACCACCATCGAGGGCGAATGGGACGAGGTGTTCGACGTCGTCAAGCGCGCCACCGAAGCCGTGGGAGAGTTTGGCAGCCGTGTCTCACTGGTCATTAAGGCCGACATCCGGCCTGGCTACAAGGGTGAGCTCAGTGCCAAGGTGGACCGCCTCGAAGAAGCACTCTCAGACCGTTCCTAATTCCTGTCGCGCAAAGCCTGCTCCGCGTGACGCTCCCCCGCAGTCACTGGACGGGTTTCCTGCGCCGAGTCCTGGACCGGGGCATGCCCGCGTGCCAGACTGTGGCCATGTTCGAGCACAAGTCCCAGCCGGGGTGGGTGGCCGTGGAAGACTTCCTCACCACTACTGTGGTGCATCCCGACGCTGCGCTCCAGCGGGCGGTGCGCTCCGCCGTCGACGCCGGGATGCCGCCCATTGAAGTCACGCCCAACGCCGGCAAGCTGCTTAAGCTCCTGGTTCAGCTGTCCGGCGCCCGGCGGGTTCTGGAGATCGGCACCCTGGCGGGGTTCAGTAGCATCTGGATGGCGCAGGGACTGCCCGACGGCGGCCGGCTGGTGACGTGCGAATATCTCGCGAAGCATGCGGACATCGCCAAGGCGAATGTGGAGGCGGCCGGGTTGGGGGACAAGGTAGAGGTCCGGGTGGGCGCTGCCCTGGACACTTTGGCCGCGCTGCAGGCGGAGGGTCAGGAGCCGTTCGATTTTGTGTTCATCGATGCGGACAAAGAAAACAACGTCGCGTACCTCGAGTGGGCCGTGCGCCTGGGCCGGCCGGGAACCACGGTTGTCCTGGACAACGCCGTCTGGGAGGGCGCCGTGCTGGATCCTTCCATGGACCAGGTCAACGCCCCCGGGATCATCAGCGCCCTGGAGCTGCTGGGCCGGCACCCGCAGCTCGACGCCACCGTGATCCAGACTGTCGGCTCCAAAGGCTGGGACGGGTTCGCCCTGGCACGCGTCCGCTGAGCGCACAGCGCCACCGGGTCATTGGTCAATTGCTAAGTATGCTTAGAATGACTGTCCGGCCAATGCTCCGTCCGGAGTCGCCTGCACTGGAGGAACACGATGAAAGCGTCACCCACCCTTGCCAGCAACCTTCAGATGGTCCTCACAGACCTGATTGAGCTCCATCTCCAGGCCAAACAGGCCCACTGGAACATCGTGGGCACCAATTTCAGAGACCTTCACCTGCAACTGGACGAGATCATTGCCAGTGTCCGGCTGTTTGCCGACCAGACGGCAGAACGGATGCGGGCACTGCACGCCTTGCCCGACGGGCGGAGCCGGACCGTAGCCGCAGACACACGCCTTGATGAGCTCACCGGCGGGCTGATTTCCACGAAAGACGCCGTCAAACTGGTCACGTCCAGGCTGGAGCGGACGGTGAAAACCATGCGGGATGTCCACGATGAGGTGGACGAAGAGGATCCCACCAGCGCCGACTTGCTGCATGCCGGCATCGAACGCCTGGAACAGCTGGCATGGATGGTCAACGCTGAAACCATGACGCCGTCCGCCGCCGTCGCGGACCCGGCGGCAAAGTAGCTCGGGCCGGAGAAACGCCAGAATGTCTGCATCGCCCCACCTGCCCGTCCGCATGATCTCAACTCAATCCGAGCTGGCTTGGACAGATCCCCTGCTCGACTCCGTGGCCTCCGCTGCCGGCGACGTTCCCGCGCTGCTGTCGTTGGCCCGGGACGCGGGAGGCAACTGGCCGCAGCCGGGGGGCGGGCATACTGCCCATCTCTGGGAGCTGCTCGCTTCCGTCTCCGCCGTGGACGTTGCCGCCGGCCGTGTTTTTGAACCGCATGTGGATGCCCAAGCGATCCTTGCCCAGGCAGAGAACTATCGGGCGGGCCACGATCCTGCCGACCGCGCGGGGGCATGGGGAGTGTTTGCCGCCGAAGGCCCAGGGCTTCGCCTGGAGGCCAAGACCGGCGACGCCGGAATCCTATTAAGCGGGTCCAAACCGTGGTGTTCGCTGGCGCCGCTGCTGGACAGGGCTGTCATCACTGCCCACACAGAAACCGGCGGGAGAGCGGCCTTCGCTGTGGACCTCCGGGATCCGGGCGTGACGTGCGGGGAGCCGGTATGGGTGGCCCGCGGGTTGCGGGAGATTCCCAGCGGGACGGTCCATTTCAGCCACGTGCCCGCGCAGCGGCTGGGCAGCGACGGCTGGTATTTCAGCCGTCCCGGTTTTGCCTGGGGTGGCATGGGGGTAGCTGCCTGTTGGCTGGGGGGCGCCGTGGGCGTGGCACGGGACTACAAAGCTGCCTTGGCTGCCGCAGCCCGGTCCGGCCGCGAACCTGACCAGATTGCCCTGGCTGCACTCGGCGAAACAGACAGGATCCTCACCGCCGCGCTCCAGTACCTGGCGCGAACGGCAACAGCTATTGACGACGGCGGCCTGTCCACCGGGGAAGACACATGGGCGGCCGAGGACGGCAGCCAGCAAACCGTGGACGGCCATCCGGACGCTGTCGAAGGCAAGCCAGCGGCGGACCGGAGTGTATGGAGCGATGCGTTACGCGTACGCGGAACCGTAGCGGCCGCCGTCGAACGAGTCCTCTCCCTGGTAAGCCAGAACCGGGGACCGGCGCCGCTGGCGTTTGACGAACCGTATGCCAAGCGCATGGCGGACCTGGCGCTGTACGTGCGCCAGCACCATGCAATGCGGGACGATGCGCAGCTGGGAAAACTGACGCTGAAGGGGGAACATCTGTGGTGACTTTTTCGCACATGGACCAGGGGACTGCGGAGGCCCGTTGGGCGGCGAGCGGGCTCGCCGCGATAGCGGAGTTGCCGTTGGGGCAAAACGAATTGGCTGCCATGCGGTTCGTGGTGTTGGCTGCACACCCCGACGACGAGACCCTGGGCGCCGGGGGCCTGCTGGCGCTGCTGCACTCGCTGGGCGCCGACGTCGAGGTGCTGCTGTGCACGGCGGGGGAGGGCTCGCACCCGGACTCGGCGACAACCACGCCTGAACAGCTCGCCGCCGTCCGGCTTCAGGAGTTTGCGGCGGCGATGCGAGTCCTGGGGATGGCCGGACGCTGGCGCTTCCTCGGTCTGCCGGACAGGGGCCTGCAAGAACTGGCGCCGGAAATCGCCGGCCGGCTGCGCGAGGCCATTGGCCGATTCACCGGCCCACCGCAGCAGCTGGCGATTGTGGCCCCTTACCGGGATGACGGGCACTCCGACCACAACACCCTCGGCGCGGTGGCTGCGGACGTCGCCGGCGACGATGGGCACGGCCTGCTGGAGTATCCCATCTGGTACTGGTTATGGGCCTCCCCGGAGGACCCTGCCTGGCGGTCCTGGGCGCGCTTTCCGCTAAGTACTGAACAGCAGGCGGCGAAGAGATCCGCTATGGACTCCCACACGAGCCAAATCCGTCCGCTGTCCGGGCTCCCCGGGGACGAAGTGCTCCTCGGCGAGGGGCTGCTGCAACATTTCAGGCGCTCTTTTGAGACATTCGCCTGGACGCCGCCCGGGGCCCAACTGGTCCCATCCCCTCCCCATTCCAGCGCGGACGCGCAACGGATCTTCGACGCCGTACACGCGAAGTCCGATGACCCCTGGGCGTACACCACCAGCTGGTACGAGCGGCGCAAGCGCACCCTCACCCTCGCCGCGCTGCCCCAGGAGACCTACTTTTCTGGCCTGGAAATCGGCTGCTCCATCGGAACATTGACCGCCGAACTGGCCACCAGATGCACCAGCCTGCTTGCCGTGGATGCCAGCGGTACCGCGCTTGAACTTGCGGCCCGCCGACTCGCGCCGTTTCCCGGCGTCAGCACGCGGCATTTGACGCTCCCTGCCGACTGGCCCGGGGGCCGCTTCGACCTCGTGGTGGTCTCCGAGGTGGGCTACTACCTGTCGACGGCAGAGTTGGAGGTGCTGCTGCAGCGGATCCAGGAATCGATGATGCCAGGCGGCACGCTGCTGCTGTGCCACTGGCGGCACCGGGTTTCCGGATGGGAGCTCGACGGCGACTCGGTCCACGCGCTGGCCCGGAACCGGCTGCGGTGGCCTACCGCCGGTCTGTACCAGGAACGCGATTTTGTGCTGGAAACGCTCGTGGCTCCCGCCGATGGCAGCGACGCCGGCGATCCTGGACCTCCGGTGTCCTGAGATGGGCAGGATCGAGCAGGTTGCCGCGGTCATTCCGGTCCATAACGAGGAACCGCACCTGGCACGTGCGCTGGCAGCGCTCAGTAGCGCAGCCGATGCGCTGCAGCAAAGCCAACCGGAGATCGACGTCGCCATCTTGGTGGTTTTGGACGCCTGCACGGACGGCTCGGGCACCGTGGCGGCGCGGTTTGCAGCGGCGGATGGCCGCATCACCCTGCTGCCGGTCGTGTTCCGCAGCGTGGGGAGGAGCCGGCGGGCAGGGATTAACCTGCTGCTCGCAGGACGCGGGCCGGACCGTGCGCGGGCGGGCCGCGTGCTGGCCACCGAACGGATGTGGCTGGCCAATACAGACGCCGATTCCTGCGTTCCGGACAACTGGCTCCTCCGCCAGGTGGAACTGGCTGACCGCGGCGCCGACGCAGTCTTGGGAACGGTGGAACCGGATCCGGCCGGGATGGACGGCGAACTCCTGCGGCGCTGGCACGTTCGGCATCCGCTGGGGGAGGACCATCCCCATGTGTACGGTGCGAATTTCGGGGTACGGGCCTCGGCCTACATTGGTGCTGGCGGCTTTCCCTGCCAGCCCTCGCATGAGGACCGGGTCCTGGCAGCACAGCTGCGCCGCAACGGGTACCGAATAACTTCCACGGACGCGGTCCGGGTTGTGACCTCCGGGCGGACCGAGGCCCGGGCGCCGCAGGGATTCGGCACCTATCTGCTGGCTCTGGGCATGGAATCCACTGTGGCGTTCGAACGCTGAAGAAGCATAAACGGTGGAACCACATGGATGCTGCGCAGCGAACGCAATGAGGGGGCCGACGACGACTGGGGGGACTGGCCTCGGTCTCAGGAGAGGCCACCTCGCCGCCGACCCCGCCTGACACCCGGGACGCCACGGCCCCGGGAAACCCGAAGGAATCTGCTGGTATTAATTTTCCTCCACGCGGGATGCCCTGCCTAGTCCTAGGGGTCCCGCGTGCTGGTGTCCCGTTCCGACTGCACCGCGCCGTTCCGATGGTGCTCACGCAGCTCACGGCCGCGCCGGATATCGTCCTCCTCCTGCTCTTGCATCTTCTCGCTCCTCTTGGTGTCCCGGGGCGGCAGTTGGATGGTCTCCTCGGCCTCGATTCCGGCCTGGAGTTGCCGTCCCCGCTCCATCTCGGCGTCGAACTCTGCCCCGAACAGCAGCGACATGTTCAGGATCCACAGCCAGAGCAGCATCACGATCACACCGCCGAGCGCGCCGTACGTTTTGTTGTAATTGCCGAAGTTGGCCACATAGAAGGCGAAACCCAGCGAGGCCAGCAGAAAGATAAACAGGGCTATGCCGGAGCCCAGGCTCATCCATTTGAACTTGGGTTGCTTGACGTTGGGAGTGGCGTAGTAAAGTACCGCGATGATGACAATGATGAGCGCGACCATCACTGGCCACTTGGCGATGTTCCAGACAGTGAGGAACGCGCCGCCGAGCCCGATCAGGCCGCCTGCTGCCTCCGCGACAGGTCCGCTGAGCACCAGCATGCCTGCCAAAAGGGCCACGATGGCTACGGCGAGGAGCGTCACGGCCAGCATGGTTCCGCGCAGCTTGACGAAAGGGCGGCCCTCGTCCACTTCATAGATCCGGTTCATCGCCCTGCCAAAGGCGCCAACGTACCCCGATGCGGACCACAGTGCTGTTCCGAGGCCAATGACCAGAGTAAATCCTGCCGCTGGCGCGTTGGCTAACTCCTCAACCGGGCCACTAACGGTATTCACCGTCTCAGCAGGGGCGAAGCCCCTTACGATTTCCAGCAGGGCCGTGGTTGTTTTCTCGGGATCCCCAAAGAGGCCGATCAGGGAAACGAGCGCGAGCATTGCAGGAAACAACGACAGCACGGCATAGTACGTAAGAGCCGCCGCGAGGTCCGGGCACTGGTCCTTGGAGAACTCCCGAAGGGTCTTTTTGGCAATGTACTTCCACGACGGTTTGGTGACGTCGCCAGGGCTGTCCGGTTTCCGGGTGTCGTCGGGCGCCGGAGCTTGGCCAGCCTTGGCAGTGCTGGTTTCGGATGAGTCATGAGCGGCCATGGGTGTCCTGTCTGGAAAAAATCAGACAGGCCGGTTCCGCCGGGGGAGGCGGAACCGGCCTGTCAGTCCTACTGGCGGGGCTGTCGCCGGTGCTAGAGCTGGCGCCGTTACGTGTTCTGGACGTGGTCCCTGGCATCGGTAGCGCGATCCTTGACGTCGGTCGCTGCCATCTGGCCTTCGGCCTTGACATGCTCGGCGGCGTCCGTGGCGGTGGCCTTGACGTTCTCCATGGCTTCCCGGGCGGGTTCCTTCAGGCCTTCGGCCATGTCCTTGGCCGCCTCGGTCAGCTCGGTGGTCAACGGTTCGGCGGCCGACTTGAGGGCATCCGCTGCTTCGCGTTCCTTCTCGCTGGCAGGGATCAGTGAGGACAGGAGCAGACCGGCCCCGAACGCGATCAGGCCTGCCGCCATCGGATTGCCCTGTGTCTTGGCCTTCACCTGGTGCGGAGCGTCACCAATGGCGGCGCCCGCATCGCTGAGGGCGTTGCCTGCACTGTCGGTGCGGGTGCCACCATGCACGCGGCTGGTGGCGTCGGCTGTTCCCATGACTTTCTCCTTCACTCCGAACACGGCGTCCTTGACCTTGTCTGTCTGCCGATGGACGATGTTCGACGGCGTCACTTTGTCCGCCACCGCATCCACGCTCGTGCCCAGGCGGGCACGGGTTGCCTCAATATCTGAACGGATAACGTCCGGGTTGTCGCTCATGGTTTTACCTCACCGGGTTTTAGGGTTGGGGGAATTTCCTGGAGTGTTTCAGCGGTTTGGGGCATGCCCTTTATGGTTTTGAGCTCCCTGCGGCCCACGGAGGCCAGCACAGCGGCGATGACGCCCCAGATGACAGCGACGACGACGGCGGACCAGCCGAGTCCCATCAGCCCGCCCAACGCGACCCAGAGGGCGATTGACAGGAACAGGAGCACGAAGTGGCCGGCTACGCCGGCGCCGGCCAGCATGCCGCCTCCCCGGCCTGCCTTGCTGGCGGATTCCTTGAGTTCGGCCTTGGCAAGCTCCACTTCCTGGCGCATGAGCGTGGAAAGGTCGCGCGTCACCTCGCCGAGCAGGTCACCTAACGACGTGTTGTCCGCCTTAGCATGCGCCGCAGACGGGGGAGGTGCAGGTATCTGGCTGCTCATCAGAGCCTGCCAGCCTGGCCGTCTGCGGAGCGGTCCCGGGTCAGGGGGTCGTTGGCCATAGGATCGTCGGCGAAAGCGCCATCCGGCAAGGGATCGTCGTCGCGGCGCTCATCAGACCACTCCTCCGCGAGCTGCGGGCGGTCCAACGTACTGGCGGGACGCGAAGGGTCACCGTAGCTGCTCCCCGGTGCGCCGCCGTCGAACCCTGCCGTGTTGGTGGCCGGGCCCGGCAACTGCACCGGCGGGGGCGGGACAGTGCCACCAGCCGACGGCGTGTAGCCGCCAGGACCCGCGACATGCTGGCCGCCCGTGCCAGGGTAATTCGACGCGGACTCTGGTGCGCCGGCGCTCAGGCTGCGGCTGAGCCGGCCGGCAAGGACTCCTGCGCCGGCCGCGAGAAGCAGGAAAGTCCCGGGGCGCTGCCGGGCGAAGCTTTTGACCTCGTCCAGGAGCGACCCCGGGTCCCGTCCGTCCAGCCAGGTGGCGACGGACGAGGAACGTTCCGCTGCCTGGCGGACCATGTCGGTGGCCACCCCGGGTTGCTCTGACGCCTGAGCCATGGCGTGCAGTTCGTCCGAGACTGACCGGAGGCCGTTGGCTACCTTCTGCTGCTGCGCGCTGGCCTGTTGGGTAAGGTCATGGCGGGCTTGCTGCAGGAGCTCCTTGGTGTTCGCCTTGGCCTCCGATGCGACGTTGGCCGCTTCCGACTTGGCGGTTTCAGCCACACTCTGTGCGGACTCCGCCGCGGTCCGCGCCACATCTCCGGCTTCTTGTTTGGCTGCATCCGTGCGGGAGGTCCCGTACGTATCACCCGTTTGCGGCGCTGCTGTGGGTAACGTGCTGGGGAACGTACTTGGCTCACGTTCTCCTGTGGTTCCGTGGGTGGCCGGTGGAGACGGGTATGCCGAATCCTCGGGCCATTGGTTCTCTGTCATCTTCGCTCTACTCTTTCCAAAGAAGGCCTGTTGTTGATTAAGAACCAGCGATACTGGCCGTAAAATAGTAAGCATGATTAGTAACGGAAGGTAAGTACCCTTCCTACCTGAATTTCAAAAGGGGTTCGTATCGCCTGCCGCCCGGCATCGCAGGGACCCCGTCGCAATGAAGTGGAAAGGGTGGGCAGTCGTGGATACAACATCGTGGGTTTGGGTGGTTATTGCCATCGTTGTGCTGGTCCTGATTGTGCTTTGGCTGGTGACCGGGCGTCGCCGTCAGGCCATGCAGCAGAAGCGGGACGAATCACACCGCGAAAAGGCCGCCGAAATGCGCAGGAAAGCCGAGAACATTGAGCTCGATGCGCGTGAGAACGAAGCCCGGGCCACTCGCGCCCGTGCCGACGCAGAGAAGGCGCAGGTGGACGCTGCGAGGCTGAAGCAGGAGGCTGAGCAGAAGGCCGACGCTGCCAGGTCGCTCCGGGAAGACGTGGCCGAGCGCACCCAGAAGGCTGATGCCCTGGACCCCGACATGGATCAGGACGGGGACGCAGCGCGTACCGATGCCATGCGGGCCGACGCTGACGTGCATCCGGACGACGCCATCCGCACCGACGCCACGCGCTCCGATGCCACCCGGGCGGAGGCGCTTCGGCGGGATCAGGAAAAGGAAAACCGGGACAGGCCGCTGGCAACCTAGCCAGCTTGCGGCGCCCGGACCGGTCTGGACTGAGGCCGGGCCGGACCGCCGGCGCTGGGTGGTCACTTATGGTTGATCCATGACTGAGTTGATCCATGACTGAAGCGGCACACGGGTAATGGCAAAGCGTGCCAAGTCAGGCGGGCGGAACAGCCAGCGTTCGACGGCGGGTGTCATCGAGGTGCCCAAGGGGAGCCGTCCTGAGGGCCCGGTTGAGGGCGTCTACTACGTTGATACCGGCGACTGCGAGCTCATTGCGGACCAGGATAACTCCAACGGGTGGCTACTGAAGATCAACGGCGTCATGAGCTCCCATATCGACCTCGCCGATCCGTTGTTCCTCGATTTTGAGTACATGCGCTGGATGGCGGCTTTGATTGAGTCCCGTTGGCCGCCGAAGTCCGGCAAGGGCGGAGCTAAAGCGGTGGCGCCCACCGCGGGCGGGACGGGGAAGCTGCGCGGACTGCATCTGGGTGGCGGGGCTTGTTCGCTGGCCCGGTACTTCCACGCCGCTTATCCTGACGCCCGGCAGGTGGTGGTGGAGCTCGACGGCAAACTGGCCGAGTATGTCCGCGGCTGGTTCGACCTGCCCAAGGCGCCGCTCCTTCGGCTCCGCGTGGGGGAAGCCCGCGAGGTCACCGAGACGCTGACACCGGACAGCCGCGACTTCATCATCCGAGACGTGTTTGCCGGTTCACTCACACCGCGGCCGCTCACCACCGCCGAGTTCAATGACCACATCCAGCGGGTCCTGGCGCCGGGCGGCATCTATGTGGTGAATTCCGGCGACGCGCCGGACCTGAAGAATGCGCGTGAGGACGCCGCCACCATCGCGGCCGCATTCAAATACACCGTCATCGTCGCCGACCCCGCCATGCTGAAGGGCCGCCGCTACGGCAACATGGTCATGGCCGGCAGCGACAGCCCGCTCGACGGAGACCCGCAGCTGGCCCGCCGGCTGCTGGGCGGCGCCGTCCCGGCCCACATCTGGAACGACGCCCAGGTGCGAGCCTTCGCTGCAAACTCCCCGGTGCGTCACGACCCGGCCGTGAACGCCTCCGGTGATTGAGCTCGTCGAAATCCAGGTTTCGACAAGCTCAACCACCGGAGTTCCCGCCCCGGCGCAGTAAGGCATCGCGGTGCGCCACCGTCTGGTCGCGCAATGCCTGAACAACGGCGGCCACGGCAGGGCGGCGCATCGAATCCGGCCGCAGCACCATCCAGTAGGGGAGCAGCTCGGCGAAGTCGTCGGGGAGCAGCCGGACTAGGTCGGTGTGCAGATTGCCCATAAAACAGGGCAGGAATCCGATACCCGCGCCGGCACGGGTGGCCTCCACATGGACAAACACGTTGGTGGACGTGAGCCCTTCGCGCATGGCAGGCACCAGCCGCCGGGGTGCGTCCAGATCGTCCACCTGCAGCATCGAATCCACAAAATACACCAGCGGGTGCTCCGTCAGTTCAGCCACGCTCGCCGGCGTCCCGTTCTCGGCGAGGTAGGCATGCGAGGCGTACATCCCCAGCATGTACTCGCCCAATTGCACAGCTTCGGCCCGGTGGACCTGCGGTTCGCCCACCACCACTTCGATGTCCAGGCCCGACCGCTGCTGCAGGGCCCGCCGGGTCATAGTCACCACTTCCACGCTCAGGCCCGGGTGTTTCCGGCGCAGCCGTGCCACCGCGGGTGCGGCGATGTAGGCGCTGAAGCCGTCGGTCGCGGTCATGCGTACGACGCCGGTAATCGGGTCAGGTGCCTGGCCTGCCGGTCCCAGCGCACTCACCGCTGCCTCCACCTGTTCGGCAACCCGGACAGCGTCTGAGCCCAGCTCCGTCAGTTCCCAGCCGCCGGCCGCCCGTGCCAGGACGCGGCCGCCGAGCGCCTTCTCGAGGGCGGCTATCCGGCGCGAAACGGTGGTGTGGTTCAGCCCCAACACTTGCGCCGCCGTCGTGAATTTTGCGGAGCGGGATACCGTCAGCAGGACCAGGAGGTCATCGGGATTAGCCTTCATATCTGCAATTGTGCACACGGCGGGTGCTGGATTGGGTATTGAAGGCGCATGTTTGTGCAGTAATACTCAGTGGAGCCATTAGTGCTGTGGATTCGAAGTGCAGTGGATCACAGCGCGTGTCAAAGTGGACACTAAGGAGAAACTCATGAGCGTAGAGCAGCGCTCGGCAGACAATGCCGCCGGATCCGCACCCAAGGGATCCGGGCTTAAGAAGATTGTGGCCGCCTCGATGGTGGGCACGGTGGTGGAATGGTATGAATTCTTCCTCTACGCCACCGCCGCCACCCTGGTCTTCGGGAAGTACTTCTTCCCCGCCACCGGCAACGAGCTGGACGGCATCATCCAGGCGTTCCTGACCTACGCGGTGGGCTTCGTGGCGCGCCCCCTCGGCGGCATCGTCTTCGGCCAGATCGGCGACAAGCTGGGCCGCAAACCAACGCTGCAGCTGACCATCGTGATCGTCGGCGTGGCCACGTTCCTGATGGGCTGCCTCCCGGGCTTCGCCGACATCGGCTACCTGGCCCCGGCCCTGCTGGTGACCCTCCGCTTTATCCAGGGCTTCGCGCTCGGCGGCGAATGGGGCGGCGCGGTGCTGCTGGTTGCCGAACACAGCCCCAACAAGTCCCGCGGATTCTGGTCCAGCTGGCCGCAGGCCGCCGTGCCGGTGGGCAACCTGCTGGCCACGCTGGTGCTGTTCATCATGTCCACCACCCTGAGCCCCGAGGCGTTTCTCGGCTGGGGCTGGCGTGTGGCCTTCTGGCTCTCCGCGGTGATCGTCTTCGTTGGCTATTACATCCGCACCCACGTCACCGAAGCCCCCATCTTCCTCGAGGCCAAGGCCCTCGTGGAGAAGGAGCAGGCTGTCAGCTATGGCGTCTTCGAGGTGGTGCGCAAGTACCCCAAGGGCATCCTGCAGGCCATGGGGCTGCGCTTCGCGGAGAACATCATGTACTACCTGGTGGTCAGCTTCGCGATCGTCTACCTCAAGAGCGTGCACAAGTACGACACGTCCTCGCTCCTCCTGGCACTGCTGATCGCCCACGTCATCCACTTCCTGGTCATCCCGCAGGTGGGCCGGCTCGTGGACAAGCTGGGACGCAAGCCCGTCTATCTGACCGGGTCCATCTCCGGTGCGGCCTGGCCGTTCTTCGCCTTCCCCATGTTCGATACGCGCAACGCCGTGGTGATTGTCCTGGCCGTGACCATCGGCCTGTGCCTGCACGCGTTTATGTATGCCGGCCAGCCCGCCATCATGGCCGAGCTCTTCCCCACCCGGATGCGGTACTCGGGTGTCTCGCTGGGCTCGCAGGTGACGTCCATATTCGCCGGTTCGCTGGCGCCGCTGCTGGCTACCCAGTGGCTCAAGGACACCGGTTCCTGGCTGCCCACGGCCATCTACCTGGTGGTCGCCTGCGCCATCACTACGGTGGCGGTGCTGAGCCTGAAGGAAACGAAGGGCATTGCTCTGGAAGAAGTGGACAAGGCCGACGCCGCCCGCGAGGGGCTGCTCTCGGCCGGCTCACGCTGAGCTGCTGAGCTACTGAGCTACTGAGGACTGGTTAAACGATGGGAAGTGCAATGGAAAACACGCTTAACGGCCGCAAGGCCGTGGTGACCGGCGGTGCCAGCGGGATCGGCGCTGCCTGTGTCCGGGAACTCGCCGCCCGCGGGGCGAAAGTGGTGGTGGCCGACGTCGACTCCGCCGGCGCTGCCGCCCTCGCTGATGAAGTGGGCGGCACGGCCTGGGCCGTGGACCTGCTGGACGTGGACGGACTCGCCACCCTGAGCCTGGACTGCGACATCCTGGTGAACAACGCCGGGATTCAGTGCATCAGCCCCATCGAAGCGTTCGATCCGGCGGACTTCCGCCGGATCATCGCGCTGATGCTCGAAGCCCCGTTCCTGCTGATCCGGGCCGCACTGCCGCACATGTACGCCAACGGCTTCGGCCGGATCATCAACGTGTCATCCGTGCACGGAATTCGGGCCTCCCCGTTCAAAAGCGCGTATGTTTCCGCCAAGCACGGCCTCGAAGGGCTGAGCAAGGTGACGGCGCTTGAGGGCGGGGAGTACGGAGTCACATCCAACTGCATCAACCCCGGCTACGTCCGGACCCCGCTCGTCGAGAAGCAGATTGTGGACCAGGCCAAGGTGCACGGCATCCCCGCGGCCGAGGTCCTGGCCAAGGTGATGCTCACCGAGTCCGCTGTGAAACGCCTGGTGGAACCGAAGGAGGTTGCTTCGCTGGTGGCCTGGATGGCGTCCGATCATGCCGGCATGGTCACCGGCTCCAGTTACGTGATGGACGGCGGCTGGTCGGCTCGGTAAGCCCCCAACAGTCCTTCCGGGGCTTGGAGTTTTTGTCCAGATAACGCGGGTTCCAGGGCCTGATGGGTGCGTTATCTGGACAAAAACTCAGTCCTGGCGCCTCAGGTGGCGGTGATCGTAAAAGAAGACCCCAGCCGCGGCTCCGAGTTCCACGGACGGACCGCGGTGGGACATGATGATCCCCGCGTGCCGGCCGTTGAACGGATCGTCACCCACCACTGCTTCGCCCACGCGATAGGGGCACCGCGGGCGGAGCATCGCGAGGACCCGGCCGCAGGCGCGGCGAATGAGGGAAGAAAGTCTGACAGGCCGCCCCATGCTGGCAAGGTCCTGGACATGTGCTTTTACCATGCGAACCACTCCTTAAAGCGGCGTTGAGCCGCTCAGTTTGGTGCGGTAGCCGGAAAGCTCCCAGCAGAGGATGGTCCTCCTATTCCTGGCTGGCACCTTACAGATACGGTAGGCCCTATTCACACCAGTCACACCAGTAACATGTACCTGTTTCGCGGGCCAGTTCTACCTAGGCGATTTCAGGGTCGGTCCCGGCTGTCGAGGATGTCGTCGGCGTTGTTGTAGGCCCAGGTGACCAGTGGAACCAGCAGGCTGGACAGCTCATAGCCGCGCTCGGTCAGGCTGTAGTCCACGCGGGGCGGGATGACCGGCTGGGCCTTCCGCAGCACCAGTCCGTCGCGCTCCAGGGTCTTGAGGGTCTGAGCCAGCATTTTCTCGCTGATTCCCCCCGCCGCTGTCCGGTCACGCGCAAGAGGGTGCCCAGCAGCTGATAGTCGTGGCCTGCCGGAATCGTTGGCGGAACCAGCTGGCGGAGCTGGGAATCGTACGCGGCAAGGATATCGCTGGCTGAGGCCATACGCTTCAGCCTACGACCGGCCCGTCCCAGCCAACTTTGGACCGAACCCCACCCAAGGCAAGTGTCTGGTATTCCGGACACGTTTGTATTTTGATGGCAGAAAGAGGACCATCCATGGGCGCAAGGTTAAGTACGGGATCCCGGACACGGCCGGATCCCCCGCGAGAATTGACGGAGGGCACAGTGGAGTCGAGTGCAGTGGTGTCGAGAACGGAAACCAGGCCTGAGGTGGGCAGCGAACCAAGGGCGACGTCCAAAGTCCCCGCTGCCGAGAACACCCTTCGTATCCTCAAACTACTGGCCTCGAAGCGGGGGCCGATGGCGGCGTCGAGCATTGCGACGTCCTTGGGATTGCCGCGCTCAAGCGTTTACCACCTGCTCGGGGTAATGGAGGCGAACGGTTTTGTCCTCCACCTGCACGAGGAGCAGCGCTACGGGCTGGGGATCAGTGCCTTCGAGCTGAGCTCGGCGTATTCGCGGCAGGAACCGCTGTCCCGCCTGGGCCGGCCGCTGCTGGCATCGCTGGTGGATGTGATCGGCGAGAGCGCGCACCTGGCGGTGCTCCATGGGCGCGACGTGCTGTACATCGTGGAAGAGCGGGCCAAGAATCGCCCGTCCCTGGTCACCGACGTCGGCGTCCGGCTCCCCAGCCACCTCACCGCCAGCGGACGCGCCATCCTCGCGGCATTGCCCAAGTCCCAGGTCCGTGCGCTTTACCCGAATGCCGAGGCCTTCACTGCCCGGCATGAGGTGGAGGGCGCCATCATGAAGTACTCCGCGCTGTCCTCGCACCTTGACGGGGTCAGGCAGCGCGGCTACGCCACCGAGCACGGCGAGGTGACGCCCGGCTTCGGCTCGATCGCCGCCGCTGTTACGGACCACGTGGGATGGCCGACGGCGGCAGTCGCCGTCACGTTCCTCGAGGACAAATTGCCGGCGGACCAATGGCCGGCGCTCGCCGCGCGGGTCCAGAAAGTAGCGGACGAGCTGTCGGTGCGCATCCACGGCCGCGCGGCCAAGTAGCGCCGCCACCGGAGCCATGCTCTATCACTTTCGGTTCCCGTTCGAGCGGTTTGGCGACCGGATCTGATAGAGCAACAGGGAAATGGCGCAGGTCTGGAATCCCGGACACCACCCCTCCGAAAGCCCTTTTTGACCAGCCGTAAAGGGGCTTTAGTAGAGACAGAACCTCTTCCCATCACCGCGAACCACTCGCCAGAACACAAAGGAGCCCTCATGGCACCCGCCGATTTCACCACCGGTGCCCGCCCGGTCAAAGCAGCCCGCGGCACCGAACTCACCGCCAAGAGCTGGCAGACCGAAGCCCCGCTGCGGATGCTGATGAACAACCTGGACCCCGAGGTGGCCGAACGCCCCGAAGACCTGGTTGTCTACGGCGGCACCGGCCGCGCCGTACGGTCCTGGGCCGCGTTCGACGCCATTACCCGCACCCTGGAAACCATGGAAAAGGACGAGACGCTCCTGGTCCAGTCCGGCAAGCCGGTGGGCGTGTTCCGCACCAACGAATGGGCACCCCGTGTGCTGCTGGCCAACTCCAACCTTGTCGGTGACTGGGCCAACTGGCCCGAATTCCGCCGCCTCGAGGCCGAGGGCCTCATGATGTACGGACAGATGACCGCCGGGTCCTGGATCTACATCGGCACCCAGGGTATCCTGCAGGGCACTTTCGAGACCTTTGCCGCGATCGCCCGCAAGCTCGCCGGCGATGCGGACGGCACCCTCGCCGGAACCTTGACCCTCACCGGCGGCTGTGGCGGCATGGGCGGCGCCCAGCCGCTCGCCGTCACCCTGAACGAGGGCGCCTGCCTGATCGTCGACGTCGACGAAAGCCACCTGCGCCGCCGTGCCGGCAAACGCTACCTCGACGAGGTGGAAACGGACCTCGACGCCGCGATCGCCAAGGTGCTGAAGGCCAAAGAAGAGCGCCGCGGCTGGTCCGTGGGCTACGTCGGCAACGCCGCCGAGGTCTTCCCCGAGATCCTGCGCCGCCACAACGCCGGCGAACTCACAGTGGACATCGTCACGGACCAGACCAGTGCCCACGACCCGCTGAGCTACCTCCCTGAAGGCATCGCGGTCGAGGAGTGGCACACCGAGGCCGCCGCCGACCCGGAAGGCTTCACCAAGAAGGCCCAGGCCTCGATGGCCAAGCACGTCCAGGCCATGGTCGAGTTCCAGGACGCCGGCGCCGAGGTCTTCGACTACGGCAACTCCATCCGCGACGAGGCCCGCACCGGCGGCTACAACCGCGCGTTCGAATTCCCCGGCTTTGTCCCGGCCTACATCCGCCCGCTGTTCTGCGAGGGCCTCGGCCCGTTCCGCTGGGTGGCGCTCTCCGGCGATCCCGAAGACATCGCCGTCACGGACAGAGCCATCAAGGAACTCTTCCCGGAGAACAAGCACCTGCACCGCTGGATCGACGCCGCACAGGAACGGGTGGAGTTCGAAGGGCTGCCGGCCCGGATCTGCTGGCTCGGCTACGGCGACCGCGCCAAGGCCGGCCTGCTGTTCAACCAGCTGGTCAAGGACGGCAAGGTCAGAGCGCCCATCGTGATCGGCCGCGACCACCTCGACTCCGGCTCCGTCGCCTCCCCATACCGCGAAACCGAGGCCATGGCCGACGGCTCCGACGCCATCGCGGACTGGCCGCTGCTCAACGCCCTGCTCAACACCGCCTCAGGTGCCACTTGGGTCTCGATCCACCACGGCGGTGGCGTCGGCATCGGCCGCTCCATCCACGCTGGCCAGGTTTCCGTCGCCGACGGCACCGACCTCGCCGCACAGAAACTCGAACGCCTCCTCACCAACGACCCCGGCATGGGCGTCATCCGCCACGCCGACGCAGGCTACGGCCGCGCCCTCGACGTCGCCAAAGAACGCGGCGTCCGCATCCCCATGAACGAGGCCCGGTGATCGAGCCCGTCAAGATCCAGGTTTCGACAGGCTCAACCACCTGCCCAGGCTCAACCACCAAAGTAGGAATCATGACCATCGCCACGAACGAAGCGCTCACCGTAACGCTCGGCTCCACCGGAGTCACACCTGAGGACGTTGTCGCCGTCGCGCGCCACAACGCCCGGGTGACCATCGCCCACGAAGCGCTGGACACGGTGGCTAAGGTCCGCGCGCACATCGACGAACTGGCGCACAGCGAGACCCCCGCCTACGGTATCTCCACCGGCTTCGGTGCGCTGGCAAACCGGCATATCCCCAGCGAGCTGCGCACCCAGCTGCAGAAATCGCTGATCCGCAGCCACGCCGCGGGCATGGGCCCGGCCGTGGAACGCGAGGTGGTCCGCGGCATCATGTTCCTGCGCGCCAAGACCCTCGCGTCCGGTCGAACCGGCGTCCGTCCGGTCGTCCTGCAGACCATGGTTGACGTGCTCAACGCCGGCATCACGCCGGTGGTCCGCGAGTTCGGCTCGCTCGGCTGCTCCGGCGACCTCGCCCCGCTGTCCCACTGCGCGCTGGTGCTGATGGGCGAGGGGGAAGCGGAAGGGCCCGACGGCGTGACGTACGGGGGGCGGGGTGAGGCGCCTGTCGCCGCGCTGCTCGCCGGTCACGGCATCGAGCCGGTCGTCCTCGCCGAGAAGGAAGGCCTGGCGCTGGTCAACGGCACCGAGGGCATGCTGGGCATGCTCCTGATGGCCATCGCGGACCTTCGCCAACTGCTGACGACGGCGGATATCACCGCCGCGCTCAGCGTCGAGGCGCTGCTCGGTACGGACCAGGTCTTCGTGCCGGAGTTGCATGCGGCGCTGCGTCCGCACCCCGGCCAGGCCGCCAGTGCAGACAACATGCTGCGAGTGCTCTCCAACTCCCCGATCGTGGCCTCGCACCGGGTGGGGGATTCCAAGGTCCAGGACGCCTACTCGCTGCGCTGCGCACCCCAGGTGGCCGGCGCCGCGCGCGATACCGTGGACTACGCCGCCCTTGTGGCTTCCCGTGAGCTTGCTGCGGCCATCGACAACCCGGTGGTCCTGCCCGACAGGCGCGTCAGTTCCAACGGCAACTTCCACGGCGCACCCGTGGCGTACGTCCTGGACTTCCTGGCCATCGCCGTGGCGGACCTCAGCTCCATCGCCGAGCGCCGGACGGACCGGATGCTGGACCCGGCGCGTTCGCACGGGCTGCCGGCGTTCCTCGCCGCGGATCCGGGCGTGGATTCGGGCCTGATGATCGCCCAGTACACGCAGGCAGGGCTGGTCTCGGACAACAAGCGACTGGCCGTCCCGGCGTCGGTGGATTCCATCCCCAGCTCCGCCATGCAGGAGGACCACGTGTCCATGGGCTGGCACGCGGCCCGGAAGCTGCGCAAGGCCGTGGAGAATCTCCGCCGTGTCCTGGCCATCGAACTGGTGACGAGCGCCCGCGCCATCGACATGCGGACGCAGCTGTCCGACGGACAGCTCACTCCGGGCCCGGCAGGCACTGCCGTGATCGGGGTGCTGCGGTCCGTCGTCGAAGGCCCCGGAACCGACCGGTTCCTGTCACCGGAGCTGGAGGCGGCTGACCGTCTGGTTGCCTCCGGAAAGGTCCGGGCAGCCGCCGAATCCGCCGTCGGAATTCTTTCCTGAGCGGGAATATTCTTCAGTCCTGCTACGAAATTCAACCAATGTCGAAATATGGTGCGGCACGTACATTTCGGCGCCGGGAGTGTAGTAGAAATAAAGGTGTAGTGAAAGTCACATCAAAGAGGCTGTGGCGCAGAACGTATACAAAGGGGTAGTAGTTCAAATGAAAGCACGCGGGGCTGTCCTGTCGAGGCGTAATATCCATGCGGCCACCATCTCGGAGTGGGGAACGCTCAAAGCTGGTGACCAGGTGGAAATCATTAAACACGCGCACGTCATTGCGGCGGGCGAAGTGGAAGAAGTATCGCAGAGCGGGAACGTGCTGTGGCTCGTGCCGGCCACCGCGTCAGAGAAGGAACTTTTCCTTAAGTCCGACGGTGTAGAGGTCCGCAGGAGCTAGGAACGCGACATCAAAACGCACAAGAGTCCCTGCCTTCCGTTGCCGGAGGGCGGGGACTCTTGCGTAGATCGCGTTGGATCGCGGACTGGATCCCGGCAGGGACCGTAGCCCGGATTCGGGGCCGAATCAGCTCAGGCCGCAATGCTTTCGTATGTTTCGCCGAAGGGGACTGACTCGTCCAGGGCCACCGTGAATCGTCCCGGGCGCAGCCGCGTCACAAGGATGCCGCAGACGGCTTCTTTAGCCGGCTCGATCAGCGTGGCGACAGCCTGATCCAGGCCTTCGTGCATCTCGTGCGCTGTGGAAAAATGCAGGTCGATGGACAGCGAAGCCGGGTCTTCGACGGCCAGGGGACGTTCCAAAAATGCTGTAGTCATGTGCCGAACTTTCTGTTTCTCGTGCCAAAGGGCTCCATCTACTGTACCGGACACAGGACCTGGGATGTCAGATGAATGCTGCCTCGTGGGCCCAGACGCCAAAATCCGAAGTTTGTTCGCCGGGCCGCACCGTCAGGGCGGGGTCCCGCGAACAAACTTCGGATCGAAGGTAACGCTCTGTTCAGCCCGCCGTGCCCGCTTTGACGGCCAGCACGGGACAATCAGCCTCGAGCAGGATCCGCTGCGAGGTGCTGCCCATAATCAGCTTGCCCACCGGGGTGCGGCGGCGCAGGCCGATCACGATGAGCTCGGCGTTGTGCTCCTCCGCGGCGTCGAGTACCTCCGCCGCCGCGTCATGCCCACGGACCGGCTGCTTGATCACGTGGTCAATGCCCTGGGTGGCCAGCCGGTCCTCGATGCTCTGGATCTCAGGTTCCTGGGCGTACCTGTTGTCCACCAGGGCATCGCCCTTGGACGAGTTGATGACCAGCAGGGTGGTGTTGCTCTTCCGGGCCTCGGCGACGGCCTGGGTCAGGGCCGCTTCGCCCTCGGGGGTCGGGACGTATCCCACAACGATCGTCATGGCTGTACCTCTTTTCTGTCAGTTGATCTTCTGCTGCTGGGCGGATGCGGGGCTGATGCCCAGGACTGGGCAGCCGTCCGGTTAGCCGTCCCCGTCGCCGCCAGTGGTGGCGCGGTGGCTGCCATGGCTGGTGCTGCCGCTGGCATCCGTCGGTTCGGATTCGCCGGAGCGCGTGGCGGGCACTCCTGCCTGCAGTGCTGCCGGGCGGTTCCGACGCCACAGCTTGAGCAGCAGCGGAAAGGCGAGAATAATCGCCAGAATGACATAGATGCCGACGGCGATTGGCTCGCTCAAGAGACCGGCGGGGTCACCCGCGCTGAGCTGCAGGCTCTTGCGAAGCTGTCCTTCGATCCTCGGCCCCAGGATGACGCCCAGGATAAGCGGCAGCACGGGGAGTCCGAAACGCCGCATCATGAATCCCAACGCACCGAGCACCAGCAGGAGTATCAGATCGAAAGCCTGCAGGTTGACCGAATAGGCGCCCAGCGTGGCGAAGAACAGGATCCCGGCGTACAGGTACGGCCGCGGGAGCTGCAGGATTTTTGCCCACATCGGTGCCAGGGGCAAGTTGATGAGCAGGAGCAGGAAGTTGCCGATAAAGAGGCTCGCGATCAGCGCCCAAACCAGCGGTCCCTCGTTGGCGAACAGGAGGGGTCCCGGCTGAATGCCGAACTGGACAAACGCTGCGAGCATCACGGCGGCAGTGGCATTGGTGGGCAGGCCCAGGGCCAGGAGAGGCGTCATGGTGCCGGCGGCGGCCGCGTTGTTGGCTGCTTCCGGTCCGGCAACTCCTTCGATGGCTCCCTTGCCGAACTCCTCGGGATGCTTACTTAGGCGCTTCTCCGTCACGTAGGAGAGGAACGTGGGGATCTCGGCTCCACCGGCCGGAAGTGCGCCGAAAGGGAAACCGAATGCCGTTCCGCGGAGCCAGGGCTTCCATGACCGTTTCCAGTCCTGTTTTCCCATCCAGGGTCGGCCTACCGGGATGACGTGCAAAGGAGTGCGGCGCATATGAGCGGCAACCCACAGTGCTTCGCCCACCGCAAAGATGGCGACTGCCACCACCACGATGTCCAGGCCATCGGCGAGCAGGGGCTGGCCGAAGGTGAGGCGGCGCTGGCCGGTGACGGAATCCATGCCTACCAGGCCTATGGCCAGCCCAAGACCGAGCGAGGCAAAGCCCCGGAGCCGCGAAGATCCAAGGACGGCGGTCACTGCCAGGAGTGCAAGCACCATGATGGCGAAGTAGCTCGGCGAGCCCAGGCTGACTGCGAACTCAACCACGATCGGTGCGAAGACAGCCAGTAGTGCGGTGCCGATGGTGCCTGCCACGAAGGAGCCGATGGCTGCCGTCGCCAGGGCCTGGGCGGCCCTGCCGGCTTTAGCCATCTTGTTGCCTTCAATGGCGGTGACAACAGAAGACGATTCCCCTGGGGTGTTTAGGAGGATGGACGTGGTGGAGCCGCCGTACATTCCGCCGTAGTAGATGCCAGCGAACATAATGAAGGCGCTGGTGGGTTCCAGGACGTAGGTGACCGGGAGCAGCAGGGCAATGGTCATGGCCGGGCCAAGGCCCGGAAGCACGCCGACGGCAGAACCCAGGATCACGCCAATAACGGCGTAGAGGAGATTCATAGGGGTCAGGGCGGTGGCAAAGCCGTCCATGAGGGACGAGAAGACGTCCATTAAAGAATTCCTTCCAGGAGACCGGCGGGCAGCGGGATGCCGAGGCCTAGGTAGAAGCCGTAAAAAGTCAGTACGGACACAGCCAGGGCAATGAGGCCATCGCGGACGTAATGCCGGCTCCCCAAGGCCCACGCGCTGCCCCAGAACAGGACGGTTCCCGAGATCACCCATCCCGCCCAGTCGATCAGCAGGATGTTGGCCACGAAGGCTGCCACCAGTGGCAGGACCGTCTTCCAGTCGGCGGGGTGCGAGAGATCCACGTCCTCACCGCCTTCGGCTTCTCCCTGTCCGCCCCGCAGCACGTTGACTGCCAGCAGGACGGCGCAGACCAGGAGCAGACCCGCGATGATGTAGGGCAGGGTCTTCGGTCCCACCGGATCGGACTGGGAATACGGGGTGACCAGTGCGATGGCGTCGACCAGGACGACGACGCCCGCCACTCCGAGCAGGAGGGCAACCCCCAGCTCGGAGCGGCCTTTTAGCCTGGACGCCGAAGTTGGGAAGGAGCTCACGCCAAGCCAAGCTTCGTGAGGACGTCCGCCACCCGCTTGTCCTGCTCGGTCAGGAAGGTTTCGAACTCGTCACCGGTGACGAAGGCATCAGTCCAGCTGTTTTTCTTAAGGGCTTCCTTCCAGGCGTCGGTGCCGTGCATCTTTTCGAGCGCGGCAATCAGCTTGGCTTTGTCGGCTTCGGTGATTCCCGGAGGAGCCACCATGCCGCGCCAGTTGCTGAACACCAGGTCGATGCCGGATTCCTTCAGCGTAGGTGCGTCGACGCCTTCGAGCCGCTCAGTGCCGCTGGTTGCCAGGACTCGGACATCGCCGGATTTGATCTGCTGGAGGTACTCTCCGGCGCCGGAGGCCGCGAAGCCCACCTTATTGCCAAGGATGGCCGGGAGTAGGTCTCCACCGCCGTCGTAGGAAACAAAGTTCACCTTGGTGGCGTCAATTCCGACGGCTCCCGCAAGCTGCATCGGCAGCAAGTGGTCCGGTCCACCGGGGGAGGAGCCGCCGCCGACGCTGATGGAACCGGGGTCAGCCTTCCATGCGCTGACCAGGTCATCGATGGATTTGTAGGGGGAGTTCTTACTGACCATGATCGCGCCGGGCTCTTCGATGAGCCGGGCCAGCGGGGTGGTGTCCGTCAGTTTGGACTCGGACTTGTTGGTGTAGCTCGCGCCCACCACTCCCAGGCCCATGAGCATGGCGAGGTCGCCGTTGCCCTTTTCGTTGACGATGCGGGCCAGGCCGACAGTTCCGCCTGCACCCGCCAGATTGAAGACCTCCGTGTTGGTGGCGACCTTCTCGTCGTCGAGAACCTTCGCTGCGACGCGGGCGGTAGTGTCGTAGCCGCCGCCCGGAGTGTTGGGCACCATGATCTGGAGCCCGGTCACGGGGCCTGCTGCAGCGCCGGTGCTGGCGCCGTCGGTGGAGCTCTTGCCGGTGGCACCGCAGCCGGTGGCCATCAGGGCGATGCCGGCGGCGACGGCGGCAATTCGCAATGCGCGGATCTGGCGCATGGTGTTCCTCTTCTCATCAAGACTGATCAGCTGGGCTGATTTGTAATTCTGATGCTAGGCCCGGCCGTGACCGGCATCACTCTTGTGTACGCAGAGAAAGTTAAGTTCATTGCGTTCACGTTTCCGGTATGCCACCGGGACTCTGCAGTGGGCATCGTTCAGGTAGCCTGACCACCAGAGACCCGCCAACAAGAGGACAGAATTACAGTGACTCGACGAAGAGGAATGTCCCTTGCGGGGCAGTACCTGGTCCTGCAGTTGCTGATAGTCCTCGCCGTCCTGGTTGCCGTAGTAGGCATTTCGCTGGCGCAATCGGCCGCAGCGTTCGAGCGGATCGAGGGCCGCCGGGCGCTGTCCGCCGCCGAAGCTTTAGGCAATAACCCCACGGTCCGCGAACTGCTCCCCGCTGCCGAGCCGCGGGCCGGCGCCGTCCTTCCGGCCGTGGCGGAGTCGGTCCGGACCGTTTCCGGCTCATCCCATGTGACCTTGGCCAAGCTGGACCGGACCATCGTGGCCGCCTCCGATCCCGAACTGCTGGGCACACTCCTGGAGCTTGGCGCCAGCCGAGTGCTGGAAGGCCGTTCGTGGACCGGCGTGGTGGGCGGATCCGGCACCGAGGAACTCTCTGCCCATGTTCCGGTCCTGGATGACGCCGGGATCATGATCGGAATTGCATCCATCAGCCGGAACTACCCCTCCACGTTGGAGCGGCTGGGGGACGCCGTACCTAATCTCCTCACCTATCTCGGCGTGGCCAGCGTGCTGGGTGTTGCCGGCTCGCTGCTGCTCTCCCGTCGGGTGAAGCGGCAGACCCTGGGCATGGAACCGAGCGAAATTACGGGCCTGGTCGAAAACCGCGAGGCCATGCTGCATGGCCTGAAGGAAGGCGTGGTGGCGCTGGACCCGCACGAGCGCATCACCGTCGCCAACGATAGTGCCCGCGCGCTGCTCGGCCTTCCCGCTGATTGCGTAGGCCAGAAGTTGGCCAGCCTCGCCGTGGAGCCTGCGCTGAAGGAGGTCCTCACCCACGAGCAGCCGGAGCCGGACCGGCTGGTGCTCGTCGGGGACAGGTTGGTGGTGCTGAACCGCGTGCCCATCCAGTCGCGCGGCCGGGACATCGGATCGGTCACCACGCTGCGCGATCGTACCGAACTGTCCTCGCTCGAGCAGGAACTCGGCGTAACCCAGACGGCCACCGACACACTCCGCGCCCAGGCCCACGAATTTGCCAACCAGCTGCACGTGATCTCCGGCCTGATCCAGATCGGCGAATACGAATCCGTGGTCCAGTTTGTCAACGGTGCCACGCTGGACAGGACCCGGCTCAACGATGAAGTCACCAGCCGCATCCAGGACCCTGCGCTCGCCGCACTCCTGATCGCCAAGTCGAGTCTCGCCACCGAGCGCGGGGTCACCTTGCAGCTTGAACCCGCATCCGGGCTGGGGCGCGTTGATGAGGATCTGTCCCGCGACCTGACCACCGTCGTCGGGAACCTCGTGGACAACGCGTTCGACGCCGTCGCTGGGCTTCCGGAGGCATTGGTCAGGGTGCTCGTGGAGGACACAGCCGACGGCGTGACGCTCACCGTCCGCGATTCCGGCCCCGGCGTCACCGGGGATCCGGGGGAGATCTTCCGGCAGGGTTTCACCACCAAGGACCCCGGCCCCGGCGGCAGCAGGGGCTTCGGCCTGGCGCTCTCCCGGGTGGTCTGCCGGCGCAGCGGCGGCGACCTCACGGTAACCAACAACAACGGGGCGGTCTTCACCGCCCGGCTGGAACGAACACGGAGAATGCAGCAATGATCAAAGTCCTGATCGTCGATGACGACTTTATGGTGGCCAAGGTCCACGCAGGGTTCATCCAGCGCACTCCCGGGTTCGCCGTCGTCGGGGTGGCCCATACCGGCGCCCAGGCGGTCATCGAAACGGAGCGGCTGCAACCGGACCTGGTGCTGCTCGATATCCACCTGCCGGACATCAATGGCCTGGACCTCATGCACAAACTGCGCGAAGTGGCCCCGGAACTGGATGTCCTGGTGATCAGCGCCGCCCGTGAGGTGGACACGGTGCGCAAGGCCCTCCGCGGCGGGATTGTGCACTACCTCATCAAGCCCTTCTCGCAGACTGACCTGCACGAACGGCTGGAGCACTACCGCAGCGCCTACCAGGGCCTCGACTCGGCCAAGGACGTGGCGGAGCAGTCGGACGTGAACCGGGTGTTCGGGCTGGACCGGACGGACCCGCCCCTGCCGAAGGGCTGCAGCATCGAAACACTGAAGCTGGTGGAAGCTGCCCTGAACGAGGCCGACGGCGACCTCTCCGCCGCCGAGGTGGCCGTCCAGTTGGGCACGTCCCGGGTCAGTGCGCGCCGGTATCTTGAGTACCTCCACGATGAAGGGGTGCTGGAGGTCCGGCTCAAGTACGGCGTGGGCAGGCCCGAGCGGCGCTACGTGCTTAAGGCTTAGCTGTACCGGCAGCCAGCATCCCCAGCCGGGGACTTAGCGCAGCAGCGTGTTAACCAACCGCGCCGCCACCTTCGCGGTCCGGCCGTCGATGTCGAACTCCGGATTCAGCTCCGCCACGTCCAGATGCAGGAGCTTTCCGCTCTCGGCCACCTGCCGACAGACGGCACTGATCACCGGCAGGGGCACTCCATACGCCGCCGGCGCGCTCACACCGGGAGCCACCGACGCCGGCAGGACGTCCAGGTCGATGGTCAGATACAGTACGTCCACGCGGGCCAGGAACGCGGCCACAAATTCCCGCACCCGCTCGGCCGTGCAGTCCTCATCCGGCAGGTACCGCACGCCCAACCGCTCCGCGGTGTTGAAAAGCGCGCGGGTGTTGTTCGGCTCAGATATCCCGACGACGGCGTAACGGAATTCGCGCCCCGCGGCGGCTTCCGCCTCGGCCATCTGGCGGAACGGCGTGCCGGAACTGGGCAGGGCTTCATCGCGGAGGTCGAAGTGGGCGTCCAGGTTCAGGATGCCCAGTCGCTTGCCGCCGCGCACTGCGTCTGATCCGGCCACGCCCAGGTAGCTGGCGAACGCGGTCTCATGCCCGCCGCCCAACACCACCGTGAGCCGGCCGGCGTCGAGCATGGCCGTGATCGCGTGCCCGGCTCGGGCCTGGCCGGCCTCCAGGGCGCCGTCCGAGACCACGACGTCCCCGGCGTCGCACACGGTGCGGTCAAGGTGGAACGCGAGCGGGCCGAGCGCGCCGCGGATGGCTGCCGGCGCCAGTGCGGCGCCGGTCCGGCCCTTGTTGCGGCGCACACCCTCGTCGCTGGCGAAGCCCAGGATTACGGCAGGGCGTGCAGTGAGGGGTGCAGCAGAATCGTGTCCAGGGCTGTCAGACGATTCAGCGCCGGGTGCGTAGGGCGAAACAGCCTGCCACCAGCGCCGGTGCCCGCCGCCGTCGCCGTCGAACCGCCCACTCCAGGGCTGAGGGGGGAAATCGGCGGTGAATGCGGAGGGGGCCATGTTCCAAGCTCACCGCATGCGGACCGCCAAAGCCAGCGGGGCCGCCGTCGTCGTGTCTGTAATTACGGAACCACAGGCCCGGGGTGAAAGACTGGCAGCAGGTGTGGTCTCGGCAGCCGCACGCTAAGGTGGAGCAATCCCTCCGCGGGGCGGGCCCGTCCGCAGGGCAGGCGCCTCAGGGCAAGTCGCAGGTCGGAGCACCATGTTCGAATCCACCAGCATCCTCTTCGCCGTGGCGGGCGTTGCGGTTTTTGTCGCCGCGATTCTCCCCAAGATCCTGCGCCACGTACCGTTCTCCATGCCAATGGTGTTCCTGGGTGCCGGGATCGCAGCTTTCTCGCTGATCCCCAGCCTGCCGGATCCAAATCCGATAGTGCACAGCGACATTGCCGTCCACCTCTCGGAGGTCTGCGTCATTATTTCCCTGATGGGCGCGGGTCTGGCCCTGGACAGGCCCCTGGGGCGCCGGAACTGGGCCACAACCTGGCGGCTCCTGGGAATAGCCATGCCGCTGTGCATCATTGCCCTGACACTGATGGGTTTGTGGTTCCTGGGGCTGGGGCTGGGGGCGGCCTTGCTGGTTGCCGCCAGCCTCGCCCCTACGGACCCGGTGCTGGCCGCTGAGGTCCAGGTGGGCGAACCGGCCGATGATGACGACGAAACGGACAAAGAGGACGAGGTCCGCTTCGGCCTGACGTCGGAAGCCGGCCTGAACGACGGACTCGCCTTCCCGTTTGTGTACCTGGCCATCGCCATTAGTCTGGTGGGCGCGTCGCCGTCGGAGTGGTTCCCCCAGTGGTTCGGTGTAGACGTGGTCTGGCGCCTGGCCATTGGGGTCCTCGGCGGCTTCGCCACGGGCAAGCTGCTGGCCAGGCTGTTTTTCTCCGCGAGGAAGGAAAGCCTGCGGCTCGCCAACCACTCCGAAGGGTTTGTGGCCTTGGCGGCAACGTTCCTGGCGTACGGCCTCACCGAGATGATCGAAGGCTACGGTTTCATCGCGGTGTTTGTCTGCGCGGTCACCATCCGGTCCGCCGAGCATACCCACGGCTACCACCGTGTGCTGCACTCCTACGTGGAACAGCTGGAACGGCTGGTGACCGTGGTGATCCTCGTCCTGCTGGGCGGCGCGATTGGCCGCGGACTCCTGGCCGAGGTCGGCTGGGCGGAACTCCTGGTTGCGTTGGCGTTCCTGCTCCTGGTGCGGCCCGCGGCCGGCTGGATCGGACTGCTTGGCGGAAAGACGGGCCCCTACGAACGCGTTGCCCTTTCTTTCTTCGGGATCCGCGGCATCGGTTCCTTGTACTACCTGGCGTATGCGCTGGGAAAGGGCCGGTTTTCCGAGCAGGCTGAGTGGCTGTGGTCCTTCGTGGGCCTGGTAGTGGCCCTTTCCATCATGATCCATGGGGCCACTACTTCGCCGTTGATGAACCGGCTCGACCGCATGCGGGAGCGGAAGGCCCTGGCAGAATCCGGCGATGAGGGCAAGGCCCCCACCACTGCCGTGTAAGTCACATTCCCAGGGCGGCCTCGATCGGTCCCACGGCGAAGAACAGCAGGAAGGCGGCAGCCACGGCCCACATCAGCGGGTGGATGTCCTTGACCCGGCACTGGACGGTACGGATGATGACGAACGCAATGAACCCGGCACCAAGACCGTTGGCGATCGAGTACGTAAACGGCATCAGCGTGAAAGTCAGGAAAGCAGGGATGGCGATGCCCCAGTCCTGCCAGTCGATCTTGCCCACCTGGGAGACCATCATGAAGCCCACCACCACCAGGGCCGGAGCCACGGCCTCGAACGGGACCAGGTTGATCAGCGGGGTGACGAACATGGCCACCAGCAACAGCAGGCCGGTGACGATGGAAGCAATGCCGGTGCGGGCACCTTCGGCGATTCCGGCGCCGGCCTCAACGTAGATCTGGTTCGAGGAGACGGACGCGCCGCCACCCACGATAGCGCCCAGCGCGTCCACCTGGAGCACACGGTCCACGTCGGGGATGTTGCCGTCCTTGTCCACCGTTCCCGCCTCGTTGGCCAGGCCCACCATGGTGCCCATGGCGTCGAAGAAGATGCTGAGCAGGATCACGAAGGCCAGCAGCGTTGCGGCCACAAAGCCCAGGTGTTCAAAAGCGCCGAACGGGTTGGCCTTCCCGATCAGCGACAGGTCCGGGGCGCTCCACCCCGTAAAGGACGGCGCCACCAGGGACCAGCCCTGCGGGTTGGCGGTGGTGCCGTCAAAGCTGGGACCGATGTGGAGGGTCATTTCCAGGATCACGGAAATGATGGTGGAGGCAATGATGCCGATCAGGATGGCACCCCTGACCTTGCGGACCACGAGGGCGATGGTGAGGATCAGGCCGAAAACAAAGACGGCCGTGGGCCAGCCCAGAAGTTTGCCGTCGTAGCCCAGGCCCACGGGAACAGTGGTGCCGGCAGCGTCGGGGATCCGGCGGACAAAACCGGCATTCACCAACCCGATCAGGGCAATGAACAGTCCGATGCCCACCACGATGGCGGTCTTCAGCCCGTCCGGGACGGCCTTGAAGACGGCGGTCCGGAAGCCGGTGAGGACCAGGATCAGCATGGTCACGCCGGACAGGACCACCAGGCCCATCATGTCCGGCCACGTCAGGCCGGGGTTAGTAGCGACCGTGACGGCAACAAACGCGTTCACGCCCAGCCCCGCGGCCAGCGCGAAGGGGTGCCTGCCCCAGGCGCCCATCAGGATTGTAAGGATGCCCGCCACAAACGCCGTCACAGCAGCCACTGCGGCAAAGCCCAGTGTGGTGCCGGTGGAATCCGGGCCGGAGAGGATCAGGGGGTTAAGCACCACGATGTAGCTCATGGCGAAGAATGTGGCAAAGCCGCCGCGGATCTCGCGGGAGAGGTTGGACCCCCGCTCGGAGATCTTGAAGTACCGGTCCAAGGCAGAGCCCTGCTTAAGCATTAGTCCTCCGGATGTGTTGTTGGGGTTACTCGATCCTAGAGGGCGGAAGCGCGCGCCTAGAATGTCTGTCAGGAACCTCACAAGGCCGAGCATATGTTGGAGACACCATGACTACTGACACATCGACAGGCCAGCAGGTCCCCGCGGCGCACGTCGCCGACAGCCACGATCTGATCAGTGTGCAGGGCGCCCGGGAGAACAACCTCAAAGACATCAGCCTAGAGATCCCCAAGCGCCGCCTGACAGTATTCACCGGGGTGTCCGGCTCTGGCAAGAGCTCACTGGTGTTCGCGACGATCGCTGCCGAGTCCCAGCGGATGATCAACGAGACCTACAGCGCCTTTGTACAGGGGTTCATGCCCAACCTGGCGCGGCCTGACGTGGACCACCTCGAAGGGCTGACCACGGCGATCATCGTTGACCAGGAGCGGATGGGCGCGAACCCCCGCTCCACGGTGGGAACTGCCACGGATGCCAACGCCATGCTTCGGATCCTCTTCAGCCGGCTGGGCATCCCGTATGTCGGGCCGCCCACGGCCTTCTCCTTCAATGTCCCGACGCGGAAGGCCAGCGGTGTAATGAGCACCGAGAAGGCCGGCGGCCGGGTGGAGAAGGCCGTGGTGCAGAACGTTGTGTATCTGGGCGGCATGTGTGCGCGCTGCGAGGGCATGGGCTCGGTCTCCGACGTTGACCTGACCGCTTTGTACGATGACACCAAGTCCCTCGCCGACGGGGCCCTGACCGTCCCCGGCTACAGCATGGACGGGTGGTACGGCCGGCTGTTCGAGGGCATGGGCCTGCCGATGGACAAGCCGGTTGCCACGTTCACGAAGAAGCAGCTCGAGACGATGCTGTATGCCGAGCCCACCAAGATCAAGGTTGAGGGCATCAACCTCACGTTCGAGGGCATCATCCCCAAGATCCAGAAGTCCATGCTGTCCAAGGACGTCGAGGCGATGCAGCCACACGTGCGGCGCTTCGTGGAAAGCGCCATCACTTTCCAGGCCTGCCCCGAGTGCGAGGGCACGCGGCTCAGCCCCGAGGCGAGGTCGTCGAGGATCCAGGGCAAAAACATCGCCGAGCTCTGCGAGATGCAGATCAGCGACCTGGCCGAGTGGGTCCGCGAGTTCGACGAGCCGTCGGTTGCGCCGCTCCTCAAGGGTCTGCGGCACCTGCTGGATTCCTTCGCCGAGATCGGGCTGGGCTACCTCTCGCTGGACCGCCCCGCAGGCACCCTCTCCGGCGGCGAGGCGCAGCGGACCAAGATGATCCGGCACCTGGGCTCGTCCCTCACCGACGTCACCTACGTCTTCGACGAACCCACCATCGGCCTGCACCCGCATGACATCGAACGGATGAACCAGCTGCTGCTGCAGCTCCGGGACAAGGGCAACACCGTCCTCGTGGTTGAGCATAAGCCCGAGACCATCGCCATCGCCGACCACGTGGTCGATCTCGGCCCCGGCGCCGGCACCGCGGGCGGCAGCGTCTGCTTCGAGGGAACTGTGGACGGGCTGCGGCGGAGCGACACCATCACCGGCCGCCACCTCGATGACCGTGCGAAGGTCAGGGGATCCGTGCGAACTTCCACCGGCGCCCTCGAGGTGCGTAGCGCCTCCACGCATAACCTCCAGGATGTCGACGTCGACGTTCCGCTCGGCGTGCTCTGCGTGGTCACAGGTGTCGCGGGTTCGGGCAAGAGCTCGCTGATCCACGGTTCCGTGGCAGGACGTGACGGCGTGGTGGTAGTCGACCAGGGCGCCATTAAGGGCTCGCGCCGCAGCAACCCCGCCACGTACACAGGCCTGCTCGAGCCGATCCGCAAAGCTTTCGCGAAGGCCAACAACGTGAAGCCCGGGCTGTTCAGCTCCAACTCCGAAGGTGCCTGCCCCACCTGCAACGGCGCGGGCGTCATCTTCACCGAACTGGGCGTGATGGCCACGGTCGAGTCCGTGTGCGAGGACTGCGAGGGCCGGCGGTTCCAGGCGTCAGTGCTGGAGTACACGCTGGGCGGCCGCAACATCTCTGAGGTGCTGTCCATGTCCGTGACAGAGGCTGAGGTCTTCTTCAGCGAAGGGGAGGCCCGCACGCCCGCGGCCCACAAGATCCTGGACCGGCTCGTCGACGTCGGACTCGGCTACCTGACGCTCGGCCAGCCGCTCACCACGTTGTCCGGGGGCGAGCGGCAGCGCGTCAAGCTGGCTACGCAGATGGCCGAGAAGGGCGATGTCTACGTCCTGGACGAACCGACCACTGGCCTCCACCTCGCCGACGTCGAAAACCTCCTCGGCCTGCTTGACCGCCTCGTCGAGTCCGGCAAATCGGTCATCGTCATCGAACACCACCAAGCGGTCATGGCGCACGCCGACTGGATCATCGACCTCGGCCCGGGAGCAGGGCACGACGGCGGCAAGGTCGTGTTCGAGGGGACTCCCGCCGAGCTTGTGGCCGCCAAGTCCACGCTCACCGGCAAGCACCTCGCGGCGTACGTCGCCGGCTGAACGCCGGCAGCTGAACGCCGGTGCCCGGCGCCGCCCGTCGCTGCCCGCGAAGTTCGCCCACGGAAGTTCGCCTAGGCTGGAGGGACGCCAACCCAAGGGAGCAGTACACCCATGCGATCCATACGCCGCCAGGTGCTGAGCGTCGTGCTCGGGACCTTCGTTTTCGTAGCCGTTGTCCTGGGACTCGCGGCTCCGGCCTCGGCACACGATGCCGCCGAGTCCAGCAGTCCAGCGCAGGGCGCCACGGTGGCCACGGTCCCGGAGCAGGTGTCCGTCACCTTCAATAAGAACCCGCTGGGCATCGGCGCACAGTTCTCCGTCAAGGATTCGGCCGGTACCGAGTGGGCGGATGGCGATCTTGAGATCGTGGACAACACGGCCAGCCAAAAGCTCAAGGCCGGCGCTCCGGCGGGCGCCTACACGGTGGCCTGGCGCGTCGTCAGCGCGGATTCGCATCCGATCGAGGGGACGTTCGGCTTTACGGCGACCGCCGCTGCGGCGGGTGCCGCGCCTTCGGGAACATCGGCGGGAGCATCGCCGTCGGCCGCTGTTCCCACGATGGGAAGCGCGCAGCCGGGAACCGTGGCGGCGCCGGCGCCGGCTGAAAACGCGTCCCAGCCGTTCCCCTGGAGCCTGGTGATCTTTGCTGCCGTGGCCGTGGGCCTGCTGGTGGCCATCGGTATCCTCGCGAAGCGCCGCCTCACTACACGCAGCGACGACGACGAATCCGAAGAGGCTTAGACGGCGGCGGCGCTTTCCGGGTGGACGGTGGCCGAGATGGCCTGGCCCACGGTCTTGGCCTGACGCAGGACTTCCTTGGGTGAGGGCGTGATGAGCTCGCCCACGCCCACGAGGTAGATGCCGATCTGGCGCATCGCAGCCACCAGGTTGCGGCCAACAGTGATGCCGAGGTCGCTGAGCATACGCCGCAGCTGACTGTGCGCGCACCGGGTCAGCACAATGTTGTCGGCCAGCAGGATGCCGTTGGGCGTATGGACTTCCCACTGGCCGGACGGGGACCCCGCGGCCGCTCCCGTGCTGGTTCCGCCGGGTTCGCCGCTCACCATGGTCAGCTGAACCGCCCGGGTGGTGGTGCGGACATCCATGTGGTGGCTGGCGGCGTAGTTGCGCAGGTGGCGGAGGATCTCGTTGCGTTCCCGGAGGGATTCGGAGTCTGCTGCGTCGCAGCGCTGCAGTGAAGCAGTGTTGGCCGGTTGTGCGGCGCCGAGGATGTCGAGCCCGTCCACTACGATGGCGTCCACGCCACGGCGACGCAGTTCCGCGCCAACCGCCAGGCCTGATAGCCCCGTGCCGATGATCACCGTAGTGGTCCGTTCGGTCCCGCCATTCACAGGCATGCTTGACACTACAGGTTTCCTCCTTGAAAGGCTTTCGGATGCAGGCAGCGTCGCCCCGCATGCGTTCCGTTACCCCCAAAGTCCGGCCGCAGCACCGGCCCGGGACGCACCTTGAATTGGGCGTCGGCGGACCGGCAGTGCCTCGAAGACTACAGAACATTCGGCACCGTGGATAGCCCAAACACAAACATTCTTCTCCGCGATGAATACGCTTTCCGCTCCGTTTGCCGTGGGCTGTGGATAACCGGCCAGCCAGCGGCCCTGGGCCGCTTGCTAAGTGTCCGTGGACCGAGAATAGTGAGAAGCGGAGGCAGGGCTCTCCAGCCCGTCGGGCCACAGATCGCGGCCGGTGCGGGCGGAGGGCGCCGCGTCTGGCAGAATAGCCGCAACATAAGGCAGTATCGCGAGGAGGCGGCCCCATGGGCGCACATGAGTTGCATCCGGATCCGGAACAGGACAGGGCCGGAAATTCGGCGGCTCCGGTGGGGATTGTTGTCGGCGTAGACGGGTCCGACCACGGTCAGTGCGCCTTGGTGTGGGCGGCCCGGGAAGCCGAGCGCCGCCGTCGGCCTTTGCACATTGTCACCGCCTATTCAGTGCCGATCTTTGCGGCGTCCGGGCTGGACGGCGGGTACGCCACCGTGGATGATTCGGTGATCCGCGAGGGCGCCGAAGCGATCGTCAAGCAGGCGCTGGACAAGGTTTCCGGGTACAACATCGAGGTTGACGGCTCCGTGGAGAACGGGGACGCCTCGGGTGTGCTCCTGGAAATGTCCGAGACGGCTGATCTGCTGGTCTTCGGCACCCGCGGCCGTGGCGGATTTGTGGGACGACTGCTGGGCTCGGTGAGCAGCGCCCTGCCTGCACACGCCAAGTGTCCCACCGTTACGGTGCCGCTGGTGTGTTCGGACCGGCTCGGAGAAACCACAGACGACAAACGCATCAGGGCCGAGCAGGACCAGCCAGGGCACAAGCAGGTCGAGAACGTTGTGGTGGTGGGCGTGGACGGTTCCGAACAGGCGCGGGTCGCTGTGCTGGAGGCTGCCGACCAGGCTGAGCGGCTCGGGGCGACCCTGCGCGTAATCTGTGCGGTGCCGCAATTCAGTGGATCCTTGGCCTGGGTCCCGGCCCCCATGGACCGCAAAGCACTCTTCGATGACATCCAGATCCAACTTGACGCTGGAATGGCCTGGTTGAAGAGCCACTACCCGAACCTTGCCGTGGAGTCGGAACTGCTGGACGGTTCTGCCGTGGACGTCCTTGTGGAGGCCAGCCGGCATGTGGAACTGGTCGTGGTGGGCACCCGGGGCCATGGCGGGTTCACCGGCATGCTGCTGGGTTCCACCTCCGGCGGCGTGCTCCATCACGCCAAGAGCCCGGTCCTGGTTGTTCCGGACCGCGACGATCCGCGGCTGGCGGACCGCGACAAGTTTGGGCCGCTCCCCGGCGCAGCCTGACCAGTCACCTTCGCAGCAGGAGGCATGACGATGCCTGACACCGGCAGACCGCCTCCCATCCTGGGATTGGAGGCGGTCACCGCAGCAATGGTTCCCCTGGTGGGTGGCAAAGCGGCCAACCTGGGGGAGTTACTCGCCGCTGGGCTGCCCGTGCCGGACGGCTTCTGCCTCACCACGGAGGCCTACCGTGAGGCGGCCGCGGATGCGCATCGAAGCGGCGGTCCGCTCGCCGAGGTCCACCGGGCGCTGAAAGCAACGCACGACGGCGACCTCCCCGCCTTGGCCGCCCTGGCGTCCCGGGCCCGGAATAGTATCCAAAACGCCCCGGTCCCCACCGAGGTGGCCGCCGCCGTCGAGGCGGCGTACGTAGCCCTGGGTGACAACGTTCCGGTGGCCGTCAGGTCCTCGGCCACTGCCGAAGACCTTCCGTCGGCGAGCTTCGCCGGCCAACAGGACACCTACCTCAATGTGGTGGGCGCCGCCGCCGTTGTGGAAGCCGTGCGTGACTGCTGGGCCTCGCTCTGGACGGACCGGGCCGTCAGCTACCGGGCAAGCCGGGGGATCGATCCGGCCGCGGTGTCGCTGGCGGTGGTGGTCCAGCGGATGGTGGATGCCACCGCCGCCGGTGTGCTTTTTACCGCCAACCCGCTGACGGGCCGCCGGAAGCAAGCCGTGATCGATGCCAGTCCGGGGCTGGGGGAGGCTGTGGTGTCAGGGGCCGTGAACCCGGACCATTTCGTTGTTGACCCGCTCACCGGGCGGGTGCTGGAACGCCGGCTTGGGGACAAACGCATCGCGGTCCGGCCGATCCCCGGGGGCGGAACCCGGACGCTGGCCATCAGCAATGGCGGAGCAGCGGCCTGCCTGACGGACAAGCAGGCCGCCGAGCTGGCGGCTATGGGCCGCCGGGTGGAGGGTCACTTTGGCTCGCCGCAGGACATTGAATGGGCCATCGCCGGCGACGGCCGCCTCTGGCTGACCCAGTCGCGGCCCATCACCACGCTGTTCCCCGTCCCGCAACGGGCGGCCGGGGTGGGCACTCCCGGCGGGGAGGGCACGCGCGTTTACCTTTGCTTCAGCCTGGCGCAGGGCCTGACCCGCCCCATCACGCCCATGGGCCTGGCAGCCTTCCGGCTCATTGCCTCCTCGGTGGCCCGCGCGGCGCAGTTCGACGTGCCCGAGCCACGCCGGGGTCCGTCCCCTTACGCAGTGGCGGGCCAGCGGATTTACGTCGATCTGACCGCAGTAGCCCGCAGCACCACCGGCCGGCGGATCGTTCCGCGCGTCTTTGACGTGATGGAAGCACGCTCAGCCACGGTGCTGCGCAGGGTGTTCGAGGACCCGCGGTTTTCCGTGACCCGCCGGACGCCGCTGGGCTTGCTGCGGCACGTCGTCCCGGCGGCGGTCCAAGCCGGCGTGCCGGAGACGCTGCTCCGGGCCGTCTTCCGCCCCGACGCGGCCCTCCGCAGGACCAACCGGCGCGCGCGCGAGTTCGCCGATTCACTCGAACCGCCCGCGGGCCTCACCCCGCTGCAGCGCCTGGACCACGCCGAACACGTGCTCGGCACCCGCATCTTCTCGGTGGTGCCGTCCATCCTGCCGCTTCCGGCGCTCGGGTTCGCTGCCCTGGCGCTCGCCGGAAAACTGCTGGGCGGCGGCCGGTGGGATGACCTGCAGGTTGTGCTCCGCGGGCTGCCTAACAACGTCACCACCGAGATGGACCTGGAGTTGTGGCGCCTCGCCCAGGTGATTAAGAACGACGGCGGTTCCCGCGCCGCAGTGTCGGACCGGACACCCGCCGAGCTGGCCGAAGACTTCCGCGCGGCCCAGCTGCCCGCCGTGCTGCAGTCCGGGGTGGCCCGGTTCCTGGGCCAGTACGGGCACCGCGCCGTGGCCGAGATCGATGTCGGCATGCCGCGCTGGTCGGACGATCCCACCCACATCCTGGGTGTCCTGGCGAATTATCTCCGGCTCGAGGACTCGGCGCTGGCACCGGATGTTCAGTTCAGCAACGCCGCTGAGGAAGCGGACGCCTGCGTTGACCGTCTCGTTGCGGAGGCACGGAGCCGTGGCCGCTTGCGCGGGATAGCGGTCCGGGCGGCACTGCGTCGGGCCAGGCTTTTCTCCGGATTGCGCGAGCTGCCCAAGTACCAGCTGGTGGTGGGCCTCGCCGAAGTACGGAAGCAACTGGCCCTGGCCGGTGCGGCGCTGGCGGCGGCCGGGGTGGTAGCCGAGGCGGACGACATCTTCTTCCTCGACCTGGACGAAGCCAGGGCCGGCCTCGATTCGGGAGCGGGTGACCTCCGGGACCTGGTGGCGCAGCGGCGCGCGGACTACGCCGTGGAACTTGAACGGCGGCACATACCCCGGGTGCTGCTGTCGGACGGCACGGAGCCGGAAGCCATTCCATCCGGCGACGCTGTGACGGCATCCACGGTGCCGGGGGCACTGAGCGGCAGCCCGGCGTCGGCCGGTGTTGTCACAGCGGCCGCCCGCGTGATCCTCAACCCTGTGGGTGCGCATCTGGAACCGGGAGAAATCCTGGTGGCGCCGTCCACGGACCCCGGCTGGACACCGTTGTTCCTCACCGCGGGCGGACTGGTGATGGAGATGGGCGGACCCAATTCGCACGGGGCTGTGGTGGCCAGGGAGTATGGGATTCCCGCGGTGGTGGGCGTCCCGGACGCCACGCTCCAGCTCTTCACCGGGCAGGAAATAACGGTCGACGGCGGCGCCGGAACCGTGGTGCCTTCGTAGCCGGGCAGCCCCCGGCAAGACTTCCAGAAGAGACGTGTGGCTGGCGGTCCCGAGGCGTAACCTGAAGTATGGGCTCCAAGGATGAGGCAGGGCTGGCATGATCCGCGCATGGCTGCGCTGGGTGCCTGCCGCAGCTGTACCTGCAGTGATAGCCGCCGGCGTGCTGGTGGGATCCATTCCGGCTCGGGCCGGCGATCCATTGCCACAAAAGTCTCCGGCCGAGGTTCTGACCCTCCTTGGCCAGCACAACACCCGGTCATTCTCCGGGACGGTCGAGCAATCCGCCGAGATGGGCCTGCCCGAACTGCCGGCCGCCGGTCCCAGCTCCGGACCGGTGTCGGCCGGCGGGGCCGCGTCGGTCCTGGAGTTCCTGACCGGCGAGCACACCGCCCGGATCTTTATGGACGGGCCAACGAAGATGCGGGTCCAAGTGATGGACCGGCTCGCTGAACGCGACGTCATCCGGCGCGACAACGACGTGTGGTTCTACAACTCCAAGGACAACAGCGCTGCCCACCTTGCCTTGCCGGCGTTCGCCAGCGACCTGCCGATGTCTGTCCCCGAACCTCCCGCTCTGCCAGGACCTCCCGCACCGCCCGGCGACCTGCCAGGCCGGGACCTGCCCTTGCCCATCCTGCCCGGCCCGCCTGTACTGCCGACGCCCGAGGACCTGGCCCGCGAGTTCCTCGCCGTTGTGGACAGTTCCACCGAGGTGACGGTGGGGCCGGACATCGAAATTGCCGGCCGGGCGGCCTACAGCCTGGAACTGGCGCCGAAGACGCAGGGAACTCTGGTTGAGAAAATTGCCATCGCCGTCGACGGCGAGACGGGAATGCCGCTGCGGGTATCCGTGATGGCACGCGGCCAGGCAAAACCGGCTTTACAGGCTGGCTTCACCAGCCTGTCCCTGGCGGCCCCGGAGGACTCGGTATTTTCGTTCGTTGCCCCACCGGGCGCCACGATCAAGGAGCTGCAGGTACCACCGATCCCGCTCCGGCCCGGCCTGCCACCCCTTCCGGCCGTGCCCGGTGGGATTACGCCCGGAGTGGTTCCGGACAGCGCCCCGGATAAGATCCCCGGCAGCGAGGCCAGCCTGCATCACCGTGGTGCACTTCGGCCAACGGTAACTGGCAAGGGCTGGGAGACCGTCGTCGGGTTCCCCGCGGCACCCGACGGCCAAGCGGCTGCCTTGACTGGATCCTTGCTGAAGGATCCGCTCCTGTCCCAGGCCGCCGTCGTCGTTCCCGGCGGACGGCTCCTGTCCACGGCACTGGTCAACGTCCTGCTGACCGACGACGGCAGGATCTTTGTGGGGATGGTCCCGGCTGGGCGGCTCCAGGCTGCCGCCGGCGCGGTGTGACCGCGGCCGGGGGGACGGCGGGACCCGGGATAGCTGCGGCCCGGACCACTTCCGCAGGGAATGGGACAACCGGGCTGACCATCGAGACCCAGGGCCTGACCAAGCGTTTCGGCCACCAGTTGGCGGTGGACAACGTGGACCTCGCCGTTCCCCACGGTGCCGTGTTCGGGTTCCTGGGGCCCAACGGTTCCGGCAAGACCACCACCATCCGGATGCTCTTGGGCCTTGCTGCCGCGTCGGCCGGAACCGTCAGCGTCCTGGGCCTGCCGATGCCGCAGCGCCTGCACGAGGTTCTGCCGCGCGTCGGTGCCCTGGTGGAGGGGCCTGCCTTCTATCCGTTCCTTTCCGGCACCTCCAACCTGCACCGCCTGGACGCGGCCAGCCGGCATGCGGCCCCCGCTACCCGGACCGCCCGCGTGGCCGCCGCACTTGAGCGCGTGGGTCTCTCCCGCGCCGCCGGCAAGCGGGTCCACGCTTACTCGCTGGGCATGAAGCAGCGGCTGGGGATCGCCAATGCGCTGCTGTCGCCGCGGGAGTTGCTGGTGCTTGATGAGCCCACCAACGGGCTGGACCCGCAGGGAACGCGGGAAGTGCGGAGCTTGGTGCGGTCGCTGGCCGCCGACGGCGCCACCGTCTTTGTCTCCAGTCACCTCCTCGCAGAGGTGGAGCAGATCTGCACGCACGCCGCCATCATGAGTGCCGGGCGGCTGGTGGCCCAGGGGCCGCTGGCCGAGCTCCGCCAGGCGGGCGAGACCCGGATCCGCCTGTTAACGCCCGACGCCGGGGCGGCCAGCGAGGTCCTGCTGCGGTTGGGCATGTCCCCGGGAAGGGGAACGCCTGAACCGGACGGCGACGTGCTGACCGCGGTCGCGGCCGCGTCCCGACTTGAGGCCCCGGAGGACATTGTGGCGGAGCTCGTGGCAGCCCGCGTGCGTGTCCGGGGTTTTGCGGTGGAGCGGGAGAGCCTGGAGGAGCGCTTTGTGGCGCTGACGGGGGAGGGGTTCGACATTGCCCAATAGTGCTTCGGGTGCGCCGTCGAGCCTGTCCCTGCTGGGGTCCGAGCTGAAGACGCTGTTCCGGCGCCGCCGGACCGCGGCCATGCTGGTGGCCCTTGCCGCGATACCGGTGCTGATCGCCGCCGCCGTCCGGCTCTCGTCATCCGTTCCTGCCGGGAGGGGACCGGCGTTCCTGGACCGGATCAGCCAGAACGGGCTGTTTGTGGCGGTCACGGCGATGCTGGTCTCGGTGCCGTTGTTCCTCCCCCTGACCATTGGGGTGGTGGCGGGCGATACTATCGCCGGCGAGGCGAGCCTGGGCACGCTTCGTTACCTGCTGGTGGCGCCCGCCGGGCGGGTCCGCCTGCTGCTGGTGAAGTACGCCGGAGCGCTGGCGTTCTGCATCGCCGCGCCCGTCACCGTGGCCCTTGCCGGGGCGGCGATCGGAGCGTCGCTGTTCCCCGTCGGGCCGGTGACGCTCCTCTCCGGCGACGTCGTCCAGCCCCCTGAGGCCGCGCTGCGGCTGGTCCTGATCGCCGCGTATCTTGCGGTGTCCCTGGCCGGACTCGCGGCGATCGGCCTGTTCCTGTCCACCCTGACGGTGGTCCCGGTGGGCGCCATGGCCGCCACGGTGGTGCTGTCAGTGGTTTCCCAAGTGCTGGACCAGCTGCCGCAGTTGGAATGGCTGCATCCCTGGCTGTTTACGCACTACTGGTTCGGCTTCGCGGACGTCCTGCGGCAGCCGGTGCTGTGGGACTCTTTTGCCAGCAATGCGATGCTGCAGGCGGGCTACATCGCCGTGTTCGGGGCGCTCGCCTATGGCCGGTTCGTCACCAAGGACGTGCTGTCCTGAGGCCCCGAGCGCTGGGTCTGCGGTCCGGGGCCGGAGCCTCGGACCGCAGCCCTGTCCGCATCAGTAGCGGGCTGCGTAAGGGTGGAGCTGCATCCCGGCCATCCAGCTCAACTGGGTCACGCTGATGCCCTCGTCCGGATTCAGTGCCTGAACCACCTGGCCGTTGCCCAGGTAGATGGCCACGTGATAGAAGCCCGGGGCTGAGCCCCAGACCAGCAGATCGCCGCGCCGGGCCTGGGAGATCGGCACGTGAACGGGGGCCGCCGCGTACTGCTGGGCAGCGGTGCGCGGCAGGTACTTGCCCGCGGCGGCGAAGGCTGTTTGCACAAGGCCGGAGCAGTCAAAACCGTTGGGGCCGGTGCCGCCGTACTGGTAGAAATAGGGCGACCCCACCTTGGACATCGCCACTGAGATGGCCGTCTCGTTGGAGCCCCCTTGCGATGGGGCCGGAGCTGGCGCAGGAGCCGGGGCAGGCGCGGGCGCGGGAACAGGTGCTGGAGCTGGAGCAGGAGCCGGGGCGGGTGCTGGAGCAGGCGCGGGTGCTGGCGCGGGTGCTGGAGCTGCCGGTAGGTTCCCGCCGCCGGTGGCCGGGTCGGCGGCAGGCCGGTCTGCTGCCTGCGCCGCCGCAGCCCGATCGGCAGCCGCAGCCAGTTCGGCGAGCGTGGCTTCCTCGCGCTGCCTGTCCAAGGCGTCAATGCGAGCTGATTCGAGGGCCACTGTGGTGTTCCGCAGCTGGGCGAGTTGATCCACGAGGATGGTCCGTTGCGCCGCGGCTTCGGTTACCGACTTGGCCTGGGCGGCGTTGGCTTGTTCGGCCTCTTCCTTGCGGGCTTCGGCCTTTTGGGCGGCGTCGTCAGCGGCCCTGTTGGCGTCGTCGGCGGCGGCCGTCAGGGACTGCGCTGCGGACGCTGCCGATGCCGCCGATTCGAAGGCGCGGCTCCGGCTGGCCGAAATGGCTTCCAGTGTCGCAGCCTGGTGCAAGGTTTCGGGGTTGCCGCTGACGAACGTGCCCAGCGTAGGGTTCAGCCCGCCGTTGCGGTATAGGTCGCCGGCGAGCTGACCCACCTGCTTCCGGGTCCTTTCCTGCTCCTGCGTCGCAGCAGTGGCCCTGGTCGTGGCCACGTCCGCCGCCATTTTGCGGTCCTGCAGCTCAACCAGGGCTTCACCGTAGGCGTTATTGGCCTGCAGCGACAAGCCAAACGTGGCTTGCTGGTCGCTCTTGGCGTCCGCGAGGAGGCGTTCAATGCTGGCGACCTTCTCCGCCGTCGCGCGTTCACTGGCCTTGGCTGCGGCGATGTCCTCCGGGGTGGGAAGCTCCGGCGATGCCGGGAGATGGAAACTCGGAGCCTGCGGCAGCGGCGCAGCCTGGGCGGGGAGGGTCATGGTGCCGAAAAGTACGACGGCGGTGCACAGCACGGCGGCCTTCAGGCCGGATCCGGTCAAACCCATTCGCAGAACCTCGCACGCAGTAAGGCTGGGGGAGCGAGGTCTGGTGGCGGCGCAAGGAGCCCCTCTGCTGATCTCCCAGCAGTCCGAGGCTACGTGAGCGTGTGCACTTTGGCAACACTGGTCACATCAATAACATAATCAACAAGAGTGTGATTCCGACGCATCCCGACCGGCGTGTCGTGCCGAGCCTGTGTCGTCCGCCGCAAGGGGTCAGGCGTGTTGGCGCGATTCGTGCTCCGAGTGACTGGCGGGCTCCAGCTGGAAAGTGCAGTGCTCGGTGTCAAAGTGGGAGCCCAGGCACGTGGTCAACTTGTCCAGGAGTTGGTCGGCGCCGCGGGCATTGAGGACGCCGTCCTCCACTACCACGTGGGCCGAAAAGACCGGCACGCCTGAGGTGATCGTCCAGATGTGGATGTCATGGACGTCCACCACGCCGTCAACGCTGAGGATGTGTTCGCGGATCATCTGCACCTCCACGCCTTTGGGGGTCGCCTCCAGCAGGACGTCCACCACATCGCGTAGCAGGCTCCAGGCCCGCGGCAGGATCATCAGGGCGATGAGCACGGAGGCGATCGTATCGGCTGCCTGGTATCCGGTGAATATGATGACCAGGGCAGCAACAATGACGGCAACTGAGCCCAGCAGGTCGCCGAGCACTTCAAGGTAGGCGCCCCGGACGTTCAGGCTGTCCTGGTGTGCGCCGCGCAAAATCAGCAGCGAGACCAGGTTGGCCACCGCGCCCAGGATGGCCGCGAAGAGCATGATGTCGGTGTGGACCTCGGGCGCGGAGCCAATTCGGCGGATGGCCTCGGTGAAGATGACCACCGAGATGACAATCAGGATCAGCGCGTTGGCCAGGGCGGCCAGAACCTCGGCACGCTGGTAGCCGTAGGTCCGCTGCTCGCTTGCGGGGCGTCCGGCGATCCAGGCAGCCAGCAGCGCGATGGTCACGCCTGCCGCATCGGAGAGCATGTGGCCGGCGTCCGCCAGCAGGGCCAAGGATCCGGACAGTGCCGCGCCGATCACCTGGACCACCACCACCGCAAGGGTGATGGCCAGGACGGCAATGAGGCGTTTGCGGTGCCGGCCTGTCGCCGTGATCCCGTGCGTGTGGCTGTGGTCGTGTCCCATGCCTACAAGGCTAGTCCCAGCCGAGCTCGTGCAGCCGCCGGTCGTCGATGCCGAAGTGGTGGGCGATCTCGTGGACCACCGTCACAGCCACTTCCTGGATCACCTCGTCGCGGGACCCGCAGATGTCCAGGATGGGCTGGCGGAAAATGGTGATCCGGTCCGGCATCGAACCGGCATCCCACCATGAATCCCGCTCCGTCAAGGGAACGCCCTCGTAGAGGCCCAGCAGAACGGTGTCCGGATCCTCGCCAGGGCCGGGCACGTAGTCGTCCTCGACAAACACGGCCACGTTGTCCATGGCGGCCGCCAGTTTGGCGGGGATCAGGCCCAGGGCATCCGTGACGGCGGCCTCGAAATCGTCAGCGGACATCTCAAACGGACCGGACTCTTGCGGACCGTCCGGGATGATGGGCAGGCCGGGCGGTAGTTGGGCGGGCATAAGCAGACTCTAGTCCGCAGCCGGGTCGGCGCGCATACTGAAACCCGTTCTTGACCGCATTGGGAGGAGCTTGATGTCTGTCCGCCATCGCCTTTTTGCCGCCACTTACGACACGTTGTCGGCCTCTGTGGAGCGCCGCGAGCTCGCTCCTCGCCGTGCTCGGCTGCTTTCCGGGCTGACAGGAACAGTGGTGGACGTCGGCGCAGGCACCGGGGCCAACCTGCGGCACTTCCGCCGGGCTGAGCGGGTGATCCTCGTGGAACCCGACCGCCACATGCGGGCCAGATTGAGCAAACGTCTGGGGGAGTCGTCGGTTCCGGTGGAGGTTTCCGACGCCGATGCGGAGCACCTGCCGCTGCCGGACGGCGCAGCGGACGCCGTCGTGTTCACCCTGGTGCCACCTCAACCGGAACACGGTGGCATCCATCGGCGAAGCAGGGTTCGAGTTCACGGAAGTCAGCAGGTTGGAGGCCCCAGCGGTTGCCCTGGCCACGCCGATCATCGGGGGCATGGCAAAGCCGAGCCCGACGTTTCGCTGAACGGAGCCCCTACCGGGACCTGCGGCGCGTCAGGCCCACACCCACCAGGCAGACCAGCCCGCCCACCAAACCCAGCACCGCGGGCACTTCGCTGAGGACCAGCCACGAGATCAGGATGGTGGTGCCCGGCACAAGATAAGTGGTGGCCGCCAGTTTTCCGGCGTCAATCAGGGACAGCGCAAAGGCCCAGGTGGTGAAGGCGATGGCGGTGGGGAAGATGCCCAGATAGACCAGGCCCAGTGTCGCCGGCAGCGGTGCCGACTGCAGCTCGGACACCAGTTGGCTACTGAAGGGAAGGCAACAGACCGCCCCCACCATGATGCCGAACCAGGTGGCCTGGCCCGCCGGGAACTTCCGCAGCACCGGCTTCTGGATGATGACACTGACGGCGGCGAGTACGGCGGCGAGGAGGCAGAGCAGCACGCCCGCCACATCCGCCGTCGAACGTACCCCGGAACCTGAGCCAAGCGCTATCAGTGCAACCCCGCCGAACGCCACCAGGCTCCCGATAATCAGCCAGCGCGGGAAGCCCTCCTTCAGGAAGACGCCGGCCATGATCGCAACCAGGATGGGATTGACGTTGATCAGCAAGGCGGCGGTCCCGGCGTCCAGCAGGTGTTCCGCCGCGTTCAGGGCCACGTTGTAGCCGCCGAACCACATCACCCCGTAGCCCAGGATGGGCCACCATTCGCGGCCACGCGGCAGCAGCTTGCTTTTGGCCAGCTGCGGCAGCACCAGCGCGCCGAGCACGACGGCGGCAACCGCCAGCCTGCCCAGGGTCAGGGAACCGGGGGAGAAAGTGGGGCCGATGGCCCGGATCCCCACGAAGGCCGAGGCCCAGAGCACCACGGTGACCACCACGGCAGCGACGCCAAGCGTTTTGGGACGGCCAGGTGACGGACGAAACGCGGTTGCTGCCGCTGCGCTGGGAGGGGTGCCTGAATCCATGCTGCCAATCTAGCCCTGCCGCGGCGCCGACAGCTGGCGGGAATCGGACGCGTCTAGTCGATTTTCTGCCAATCCCGGGCCGACCACTCCAACAGCCGCTCCAGGGGCCAGGTGGTAACGATGCGGTCCGCGGGCACGTTGTTGCGCGCGGCACGGGCCGCCCCGTACTGGAGGAAGTCGAGCTGGCCCGGAGCGTGGGCGTCGCTGTCGATCGAGAACAGGCAGCCGGCGTCAAGGGCCAGCTGGATCAGGTCATCCGGCGGGTCCTGCCGCTCGGGGCGCGAGTTGATCTCGACCGCCACATTGTTTTCGGCGCACGCCGCAAATACCTTCTGGGCGTCGAAGTCCGATTGCGGGCGCGTGCCACGGGATCCCTCCACCAGGCGTCCGGTGCAGTGGCCCAGCACATTGGTCCGGGGGTTCTGGATTCCATGGAGCATCCGCCGGGTCATGGTGGCGCCGTCCGCCCGAAGCTTCGAATGGACGCTGGCCACCACAATGTCCAGCCGGTCCAGCATCTCCGGCGACTGGTCCAGTTCGCCGGATTCCAGGATGTCCACCTCGATGCCGGTCAGGAGCCGGAATCCGTCTTTTTCGCCGTCAGTTGCGGAGGCGGTGTTGATCGCGGCCACAACGTCGAGCTGTTCGGTCAGGCGCTCGGTGCTGAGCCCGTTGGCGATGGTCAGGGTGGGGGAGTGGTCCGTCAGGGCCAGGAACTCGCGGCCCAGCAGGCGCGCGGCGTCTGCCATCAGCTGGATGGGGGAGCCGCCGTCGGACCAGTCGCTGTGGCTGTGGAGGTCGCCGCGGAGGGCTGCGTGGAGCTCGGCCCCGCCGTCCGCCAGAGGCGCCCCGCTGCGCTGGCGAAGATCCTCAAGATACTCTGGCACCTCGCCGTTCACGGCCTGCCGGACCACTTGGTAGGTCCTGTCGCCGATGCCCTTCATGCTCTTGAGCCTGCCGGCCCGGGCCCGGGCGGCCACCTCCGAAGGGTCGAGCCCGGCGATAATCACGGCCGCCTTCCGGAAGGCCTGGACCTTGAACGTGGCAGCGCGTTCCCGTTCCAGCCAGAAAGCAATTTCATTGAGCGCGGAGACGGCATCCATCTGTCCATCTTCGCCTGTATCGGCGGGTTCGGTCAGGTGTCTGCGGGCTGATTTTGAGTTATTCCCGCCGAGGCCCTATAGTTTTAGAGTCCAGTTCGGAGCAACTGCAAAACGAAAGACTGAGAGCCTCGGCTCGAAGCCTTTTATTTTGTGCCGAACGGGTTCTGGCCCCCATCGTCTAGCGGCCTAGGACACCGCCCTTTCACGGCGGCGGCACGGGTTCGAATCCCGTTGGGGGTACGCAAGGATATGGTCTGGCAGGCTGAAAACGTCTGGTAAGCTGGAAGCCTTGAAAAAAGCGGTAGCGATGCCGCGAAGCAAGAAAATCAAGGCCCTGTAGCGCAGTTGGTTAGCGCGCCGCCCTGTCACGGCGGAGGTCGCGGGTTCAAGTCCCGTCAGGGTCGCTCTGATTGCTGGAAGAAATTCCGGCGGTCAAGGTGACATGTCACCTAGGCTCTGTAGCTCAGTTGGTAGAGCGTTCGACTGAAAATCGAAAGGTCACCGGATCGACGCCGGTCGGAGCCACCACTGGGAAGCATCAGTTCTTCGGAACTGGTGCTTTTCTTCTTTAATCGGGCATCCGCCTGCGCAATGTATCCTCCCGCCCGCGTCCGGCGCTTTAAAGGCAATCAGTGGACAGAGCTCAGGAGGGGGCGGGGCCGGCTCATGTGCGAGGATGCGGACTCTCCGCAGCTTCCCACGCCGGAACTGGCGTTAGGGATAGGGTTGGGAGCAATAGAAGGGGAGTGCCTGATGGAATACCAGAACCCACAACCCGATTCGGGTGTCGAGCGCCAGCTGGCTACCAGCCACCGCGCCGCCAGCCAGGCGTCAGTGCCCGGTCATGGCCGCACCGTGATCGCGGAGACCGCCGTGGCAAAAGTTGCCGGCATCGCTGCCCGCGCCGTTCCGGGGGTCTACTCGCTGGGGTCCGCCCCGTCCCGTGCGCTGGGAGCCATCCGGGACGCCGTCGGCAGTTCGGACCACGCCGCCGGCGTCCGTGCCGAGGTCGGTGAGACGCAGGTGGCGGTGGACATCAGCCTGGTGGCATCGTACGGCACGCCCCTGCATTCCCTGGCCAATCAGGTCAGATTGGCCGTTTACCGCGCGGTCGAGGAACTCGTTGGCCTGCAGGTCATCGAAGTGAATGTCGAAATAACCGATGTCTACGTGGCACCGCCAGTGAAGACCGGAGCGCCAGCAGGCGCCGAGAGGGAGGCACTGCTGTGAACCTGACCGTTGTGGGCATCGCCATAGGCGCCTTCGTGGCGTATATGTCCTTCCAGTTCGGGCTGTGGGGCTTCCTGGTTTCCCTCCTCTTTATGGCTATTGGCGCCCTCCTGGGCCGCGCAGCGGAAGGGAAACTGGACCTGCGCGGCGTCCTGGACGCCATCATCGGCCGGCGCTCCTCGTCATGACGTCAGCGTCGCCTTCCGTCCCGGTCCACGTCCTGAACGGACACAACCGCATCAGCACGCAGGCCCTGACCAGCCTTGCCAGGACAGCAGCCGCGGAAGCCCTCGGCGTGGATCCCCACGATGTCCGGGCGGACTGGGCGGACGACGACGGCCTGCTGGCTCTGTCGCTCGTGTCACCTATCAGGATCCCGCCGCTGGCCACCGTGCTCAGGGACGCAGGCCGGGTCGCCGCGTTCGGCGGGTCAATTTGGGACCGGACGGTCGATGCCAAAGCCAGGATCCTCTCGACGGTCACGGCCCTCAGCGGCGCCCGTCTGAGCAGGGTGGATATCCGTATCAGCGGCGTTAAACCGATCGAGGGAGGCAGGGTCCAGTGAGCGGCGGAACAGTGGACGGGGACCTGGCGGATTTGCGGCCAACAAGCCGCGCCCGGGCCCAGCCGCAACCTGACATGCGCCGGATTGTCTACCGGGAGACACATTCCTCGCGGGCAGCGGTGGCAACAGTGGCAGCGGCCTTGGTGATAGGGCTTGCCAGCTACGGGCTTCTCGAAGCGGCCGTGCACGCCATCGGGCAGCCGGCTTGGCTGATCGAGCCACAACTGGCGGCGGAGCGCATCGTTGCCCTGCCGGCTGGTATCCCGCCGTTGCTGCTCGGTGCCGGCGGCGCCGTGGTAGCGATGGTGGGATTGTTTTTCCTGCTCAACGCCATCCTGCCGGGAAGACGCGCACGGCATGTGCTGAACGGCACCGGAGCTTCGTCCGCCGTGGTGGTCGATGACGAGGTCATCGCCTCCGCCTTGGCGCGCAGCGCACGGCTCGCCGCCAATGTCACCCCGGAACAGGTCATGGTGGTGGTGTCCCGGCGGCAGGTCATCGTGAATGTGCGCCCCACCTCAGGAGTTCCGGTGGCCGAAGCTGCGGTGCTGTCCGCTGTCCAGGACGAACTCAGCGGGATGTCTCTGGTCCCGTTGCCTGAGGTCCGCGTCAACGTTTCCACCGTAGGAGTGATCGGCGCATGACGGCCACACCCTCGCTCCTCAATAGGATCCTGCTGGGCATCCTCGGACTCAAGCTCCTCGCCGTGGGCATCCTGCTCGTCCTGCTGGCCACCGTTCCACCAGTGGGCACCTGGTGGCATGCCTGGTCCGGAGCGGCCTGGCGGAGTGTCAACCAGGCCTTCGACGACACCCGCTTTCCGGGACGCCCGGAAAGCTGGCTCTGGATTGTGATGGCGCTTGCCCTGGTGGTTCTGATCGGCCTGATGGTTGCCTGGATCGCGCAGCAGGGCAAAGGCCGGAGCAACCTGCTGGTGGCCGAGGACGATCCCGGGACTGTGGCCGGAGACGTGCGGATCAGCGGGGGAGTGGCCGAACAGGCGTTGAAGCACGCCTTGGCTGAACGGCCTGATCTGGCGGGTGCCACGGTGGCAACGTACGATGTCCAGGGCAGCCCTGCATTGAAAATCCGGCTCCAGCCGCGCCAGGGCGTGGCGCCGCACCTCCTGGCAGCCGAGGTCCATGCCTTGGTAGATGCTTTGGATCAAGTGGTTGGCAAACGGACGCCGGTCCTGATCCACATCGGCGCCGGGGCCAGGACACGGTTCAGCCGGGCCGAACGCGTCCGTTAGGGTCAGGCGGAGGGACGCCTGATCGTGCCCGTGCCAGCGGATATCGGCTGGTAAAAGGCCACCACCACTGTCCGGATGGAATGGCCCGGGAATCTACGAGAACACCTTTAGCGCCAAGATCGCAGGGATGTTCAGGGGCGGCAAAGAGGCCCGAACCATGGGCCTGCCCCACGACGCCCTTCTCTTGTGCGGCCTGTGGCAGCATAGCCGCACGTCCAAGCCGTCTCGCGGCCACGGACTGCCTCGCTGAGGCGCCCAAACCCCCTGGGCGGGGCCGAGATATCCTTTCGGACACAACGGCGTGTAAGCGCTTGCATTTCTGGCTTGGCCTGGATTAGTGTGTGATTCACACCACGCTAATCGCACCTGTTGAAGTTCTGTAACTCACCGAGGAGTCCTCAGTATGAAAAACCGCAAATACCTGCTTCCGGTAGCAGCCACCGGAATTCTGGCCCTGTCACTGACTGCTTGCAGTTCCGGCGGCGGCGGGGGCGGCACCACCACCACTAGCGATTGCTCCGCCTACTCGAGCTACGGCAAGCTCGACGGGAAGACCGTCTCCGTCTACGCCACCATCGTGGCCGACGAGGGAACGAACCTGGAAACCGCATTCAAACCGTTTGAGGACTGCACCGGGGCAACAGTTAAGTACGAGGGCAGCAAGGAATTCGAGACCCAGATCGGTGTCCGGGCGAAGGCAGGGAACGCCCCGGACATCGCCATCTTCCCGCAGCCCGGGCTGATGGCCGATCAGGCCAAGGCCGGGAACCTGAAGCCCGCGCCGAAGGCTGTCTCTGATTTGGTGGACAAGAACTGGTCCGCCGATTGGAAGAAGTACGGCACTGTGGATGGGGTCTTCTACACCGCACCGATGCTGGCGAACGTCAAGGGCTACGTCTGGTACGCCCCGAAGACGTTCAAGGACAAGGGATGGCAAGTTCCCAAGACCTGGGATGAAATGATGACACTATCCAACAAGATCGCCGATGACGGCGCCATGAAGCCGTGGTGCGCAGGTTTCGAATCCGGCGAAGCTACCGGCTGGCCCGGCACCGACTGGGTTGAGGACGTTGTCCTCCGTGCCCAGGGCCCCGAAGTCTATGACCAGTGGGTCACTCACAAGATTCCCTTCAATGATCCCAAAATTGTTGATGCCATGAACAAGACAGGCGAGATCCTCCTGAACTCCAAATACGTCAACGGCGGCTTTGGCGATGTGCGCTCCATCCTGACAACAGGCTTCGCGCAGGCAGGACAGCCTGTCCTTGATGGCCAGTGCGCCATGCACCACCAGGCCAACTTCCAGGCCGCCAACTGGCCGGAAGGGACCGTTGTGGCTCCTGAGGGCGACGTCTGGGCCTTTATGACGCCTCCCATTGACGCCAGCAAGGGTCAGGCAATCACCGGCGGCGGCGAGATGGTGGGCGCGTACAAGGACACTCCCGAGGTCCAGGCATTCCAGGCCTACTTGGCCAGCGCCGAGTTCGCCAACAACCGTGTCAAGCTTGGCGGCGTGATTAGCGCCAACAAGGGACTGGATCCGGCAAATGCCCAGACGGAGCTCGACAAGCAGTCGATCGCCCTGCTGCAGGACCCGGACACCGTCTTCCGTTTTGACGGCTCTGACTTGATGCCCGGCGCCGTAGGTTCCAACTCCTTCTGGAAGGGCATCGTTGCCTGGATCAACGGCACTCCCGCCCAGCAGGTTGCCGACAGCATCGAAGGCAGCTGGCCTAAGAGCTAACCTCCTCACATTGCGCCCTTGGGACAACAAGTCCCAAGGGCGCAATGGTGATCCTGAACGAATTGATCCACGCACACCACGGAGGTTGGGCAATGGAGTTTCTTGGAGGAAAGTTTCTTCAAGTTTTTATCGCCTTGGCGGTATTCGCCGCACTAATTGGGCTGATCATGCTGATTGTGGACAGGGCTCCCAAATCAGTTAAAGACAGACTGACGATCGTTGGCTTTCTGGCGCCAGCGGTGATTTTGATGCTGGTCGGCCTGGTTTATCCGGCCGTGCAAACATCGATCCTGGCGTTCACGAACGCCTCCGGACAGCCAAATGGAGCCGATAACTTCGTCTGGATGTTTACGCAGCCTGAGGCACTGGTTACGCTGCGCAACACCGTTATTTGGACGGTTCTGGTGCCGTTGCTTTCCACCGGTTTCGGCCTCGCTTACGCGGTGTTCATCGACAAAGCCCGCGGCGAAAAGGTGCTTAAAGCACTGGTCTTTATGCCGATGGCCATCTCATTCGTTGGCGCCGGCATCATCTGGAAGCTCGTGTACGATTACCGCGGCCCCGGCATCGAACAGACAGGCGTTATTAACGCCCTGCGGGTAATGCTGGGAATGGATCCCAAGCAGTTCCTCCTGGATGCCCCGGAAAACACCATCTTCCTCATCATCGTGATGGTCTGGATCCAGACAGGCTTTGCCATGGTGATTCTCTCGGCTGCCATCAAGGGCGTGCCCATGGAACTGGTTGAGGCAGCGCGCCTCGACGGCGCCAATGCATGGGAGCAGTTCCGCAACGTGACCGTTCCCGGTATTCGGGGCTCTTTGGTCGTGGTGCTGACGACCATCACCATAGCCACGCTGAAGGTCTTCGACATTGTCCGCACCATGACGGCGGGCAACTATGACACCTCAGTGGTCGCCAACGAGATGTACACGCAAGCCTTCCGTGCCGGCGAACCGGGCAGGGGCGCAGCGCTTGCCCTTATCCTGTTCCTCCTCGTCCTGCCAATCGTGGTCTACAACGCCCGCGTACTCCGTCAGCAAAGGGAAATCCGATGACCGTCATGCCAGCGCCGGATGAGGCGGCCAACACTTCCCGCACCCAGACACGCAAAGACAAGGCCCGTCCCGCGACGCCGGAGGATTCCGCGCCGATCATGCGGCGGGTCAAGACCAAGCTGACCTCACGGTGGGCCACCGCGGCCGCCGTGATTATTGCGACGATCTGGACCGTGCCCACGTTCGGCCTCCTGGTGTCCTCCATCCGTCCTGCGGCCAAGCAGGTGGGACCGCGTTCGGATGGCTGGTGGAACTTTTTTGCGGACTGGGATTTCACGTTCAAGAATTACGTTGATGTCACGGCAGCGGCAGGATCGCAGTCTGCAAACCTTTCGCAGTACTTCGTCAACTCCCTGGCAATCGTCATCCCGGTCACCGTCTTTGTCCTGGTGCTCGCCTCCATGGCGGCCTACATGTTCGCATGGGGCAACTTCAAGGGCCGCGAATGGGCGTTCATTATCGTTTTCGCGTTGCAGATCATCCCGCTGCAAATGGCCCTCATCCCACTGCTAACGCTGTTCACCCAGGTGCTCCAGATTCCGCCCGGGTCCTATACCCAGCTCTGGATTGCCCACACGATGTTCGGGCTGCCGTTGGGCATCTTCCTGCTGCATAACTTCATCTCGGAAATCCCGGGCGAAGTTATCGAGGCCGCGAAGGTGGACGGGGCGGACCACACCACGATTTTCTGGCGGATCATCCTGCCGTTGTCTGTGCCGGCTTTGGCATCGTTGGCCATCTTCCAGTTCCTGTGGGTCTGGAATGACCTGCTCGTGGCTTTGGTTTTCTCCGGTGGAACAGCCGATGTAGCACCGATCACCCAACGGCTCGCTGAGATCTCAGGTACCCGTGGAAACAAGGACTACCTGAACCCTGCGGCCGCGTTCGTGTCGATCATTGTGCCGCTGGCTGTGTTCTTCGGCCTGCAGCGCTACTTTGTCCGTGGGCTCCTGGCCGGCGGCCTCAAGGGCTGACCGGGCGCAAGGGGAGGCAGACAGGGTAACACTGTGACGTCGGGCGGCCCGGAGCCTAGCATGGCTCGGGGGCAAATGCATAGCGGATATTAAAGTTTGAACCCATGAGGGGAACGGTGGCGCGCATGGCTGAGAGGTCTCAACGGGGTGGCCACAGCGGCGTCAGCATTGAGGACGTGGCCGCGGCCGCCGGCGTATCAACCGCCACCGTTTCCCGGGCCGTGCGCGGTCTGCCCAGGGTTTCGCCCGCCACCCGGGAAAAGATTCTCGAGGTGGCGGGTGCTTTGGGTTATGTCGCGTCGTCCTCGGCGTCCGGACTGGCCACCGGCCGCACCAAGACCATTGGCGTCCTGGCCCCGTTCGTGAGCCGCTGGTTCTTCTCCAAGGCCATTGAGGGCGCGGACCGCGAACTTCACTCCCGCCACTACAACCTTTCCCTCTTCAACCTGGGCGGTCACGGAAGTAACCGCGAACGTCTGTTCAGCAAAACCATGGTTTACAAGCAGATTGACGCCTTGCTTGTCCTTTGTATGGCGCTCAGCCACGAGGAACTGGACCATCTCCAGAAGATTGACATCCCGCTGATCGTGGTGGGCGGCCATGTCGAAGAGTGCGCGTACATCGGCATCGACGACTACGCTGCCGCTTCCACGGCCGTCAGGCACCTGATCGATCTCGGCCACAGGGACATTGCCCTGCTGCACGGCGACGACGAAACGGATCTGAACTTCGATGTTCCCCGCGTGCGGATCCTGGCCTTCAAGGACGTGATGGCTGCGGCAGGACTACCGGTCCGGCCCGAATGGGATGAGTGGGGAGACTTTACGGTCCGCAGCGGCCAGGAAGCGTTCCGGCGCCTCTGGGCCGCGCCCGGCCCGAAGCCCAGCGCCATCTTCTGCGCCTCCGACGAGATGGCCATGGGGGTCATCTTCGAAGCCAGCAGGGCGGGCGTCCGCGTGCCTCAGGAGCTCTCCGTGGTGGGGATCGATGACCACGATTTTGCCGATGCGATGGGCCTGACCACGGTGGGTCAGCGGCCTGACGAGCAGGCCGAGCTGGCCACCAAAATGCTCCTTGACGAACTGGACGGCACGGTCGGGGCGGTTCAGTCCGCCCTCGCGCCCCACCGACTCATCGTCAGGCGGACGACGGCGCCGCCTCCTTCCTGAAGAGCCGTGGCGGGGCATCCCAGCCAGGAAAGCAGTACTCAGGACGCGCGGGCGAGTTGCCGGATGGGAATCCAGCGGGAAGCCAGCCTGCGGTAGGCTGCGGCGGCGCCCGTCATGTCGCCCTCCGCCAGGCATTCGATGCCCAGCCGGATGTCCATGGGCGACTCGTCAGGGTAGACCTTGTCCGCCACAGCACCGTAGTCGAGTTCCACCATGGAATTGACGTGGAACAGCTCCAGCCATTCGGTTAGCTGTGCGAGGTCGTCCAGCATGTCCAGGTCCGGGGCGGCCAGCGCCAAGTGGGCCACGGCGTACCGTGCGCGCTCCATGGCCTCGGTGATGGGAGCCCACACCCTGACGGTTAGGATGCGGCCGCCTGATTCCACTACGTCCTTATGGTCGCCTTCCATAAACAGCGAGAACCAGCTGAAAGGGATACCCCAGGTGGAGGCGCGCGTATGCACGCGGATGGCGCCGTCCCGTACCTTGACGTGGTCAATGCGTTCCTGGTGTTTGTCTCGCTGCTCCTCTGGAATCAGCATCTCGGCCAGCGGGCCGTGGATGCCTTCCATGAGGGCATTGGCGGCGAGGCCTGCCCGCAGGACCAGCTGGCTGGGGCAGTACAGGAGTACGCGCCCGGCGTCCCCAGTGTCAGGCCCGGCGGCAGCACCTGTCCCGGTACCCACGCCGGTTTCGGCACCCGGGCCGGCCGCAGCACCGGCGCCGGACGTTCCTGACTGCGGGGCCCGCCCCGGGGGGACGCCGGGAACGCTGGTGACCCGGACCAGGTCCGTCCGCCCGGTGGGGAACGGGTCCCCTCCGGAGCGTGTGATCCTGCCCAGCGAGGCCAATAGTTCGGCGTTTTCGACGGCGGCCCGGGAGGCCGTGCGGGCTCCGGCGGTCCGGATGGCGTCCCGTTGTCCTTCCGGGAAGGCGTCCAGCGGTTCGTAGACGCGCAGGGTGGAGGAGAACGGCAGGCCGGCCTGGCCCCGGTAGAGGTTTCCCGTCATTGCAGTCTCCCTTCCGGGGAGCCGGCTGCAGCCATTAGTCGGCCAGATCCACCAGGACAGGGGCGTGGTCCGAGGCGCCCTTGCCCTTGCGTTCCTCGCGGTCGATCGATGCGCCGGTGACGCGGGCCGCCAAGGCGGGCGAGCCTAGGACAAAGTCAATGCGCATGCCCTCCTTTTTGGGGAAGCGCAGCTGGGTGTAATCCCAGTAGGTGTACACGCCGGGACCGGGCGTGTACTGGCGGGCCACGTCGGTGAACCCGGCCTCTGCGAAAGCGTGAAAAGCTGCGCGCTCCGGCGGGCTGACGTGGGTATGGCCCTGGGACAGGAACAGGTCGATGTCCCAGACGTCCTCATCCAGGGGCGCGATGTTCCAGTCGCCCATGAGCGCAACCTGGGCGTTGGGATCAGCGGCGACCAGGCCCTGGGCGTGGTCCTTGAGGGATTCGAGCCATTTGAGTTTGTACGGCATGTGTTCGTCGTCCAGGGAGCGGCCGTTGGGCACGTAGAGGCTCCAGATCCTGACGCCGCCGCACGTGGCAGCCATCGCGCGGGCCTCCTGGACGGGGTCCTTGCCTTCCTTCCCGAACGGAGGTTGGTCCAGGAACGTGCGCTCCACGTCTTCCAGGCCAACCCGGGACGCGATGGCAACCCCGTTCCACTGGCTAACACCGAAGTGGGCCACCTCGTAGCCCATGCGTTCGAACAGTTCCCACGGGAAGTTTTCGTCCTTGCATTTGGTCTCCTGGATCGCCAGCACGTCGCAGTCGCTGCGCTGCAGCCAGGCCTCCACGCGGTCGGCGCGGGCACGGAGGGAGTTCACATTCCAGGTAGCAATCTTCACAGTCCCTAACTTACCGAACTTGTTGCCCGGAGGCGTTGCCGCGGCGCGGGCGCGGTCGGTTCCGGCCCGACTGGGCGGTCTGGAATTTAGTAGGAAGTCCGAGTATATTCGCTTACAGAGATGACCTGGATCACATGCGAAGGAGCATTGCATCATGGTGCGCGAACTATCCCATTACGTAGACGGCCAACGGGTGACGGGGACCTCTGGCCGCTTCAGCGACATTTTTGACCCCTGCACGGGCCAAGTGCAGGCGCGACTGCCCCTCGCCAGCGGAGAGGAGGTCCGGAACGTGGTGGCCGCCGCGGAGAAAGCGCAGGTCCAGTGGGGCGCCATGAACCCGCAGCGCCGCGGCCGGATCCTGCTTAAGTTTGTTGACCTCGTCAACGAGAACATGGACGAACTCGCCACGCTCCTGTCCTCCGAGCACGGGAAGACGTTCGCCGATTCCAAGGGCGATATCCAGCGCGGCATTGAAGTGGTGGAGTTCGCGGCGGGCGCCCCGCACCTGCTCAAAGGCGAGTTCTCCGACGACGCCGGCGCAGGCATCGACGTTCACTCACTGCGCCAGCCACTCGGCGTGGTCGCGGGCATCACCCCGTTCAACTTCCCCGCCATGATCCCCCTGTGGAAGTCCGGCCCGGCCCTCGCCGCCGGCAACGCGTTCATCCTCAAGCCCTCCGAGCGGGACCCCTCGGTTCCGCTGCGCCTGGCCGAACTCTTCACCGAGGCCGGGCTGCCGGACGGGGTGTTCAACGTGGTCAACGGGGGCAAGGAAGCAGTTGACGCGCTGCTGGAGGACCCGCGCGTGAAGGCCATCGGCTTTGTGGGTTCGACGCCCATCGCCCAGTACATCTACGCCACCGCTGCCGCCCACGGGAAGCGCGCCCAGTGCTTCGGCGGGGCCAAGAACCACATGGTCATCATGCCGGACGCGGACCTGGACATGGCCGCAGACGCCCTGATCGGCGCAGGCTTCGGCTCCGCCGGCGAGCGCTGCATGGCCATTTCCGTGGCTGTCCCGGTGGGGGAGAAGACCGCGGACGCGCTCGTGGCCAAGCTGGCCGAGCGCGTCAAACACCTCAGGGTAGGCCACAGCCTGGACAAGGACTCGGACTTCGGGCCGGTGGTGGCGGCGAGTGCCAAGGAACGGATCGAGGGCTACATCCAATCCGGAGTGGACCAGGGCGCCACCCTGCTGGCCGACGGCCGCGGCCTCACCGTGGACGGCTACGACGACGGCTTCTGGGTGGGACCCACGCTCTTCGACCACGTCACGAAGGACATGAAGATCTACAAAGAGGAAATCTTTGGGCCCGTCCTGAGCGTGCTCCGCGCCGCCGATTACGACGAAGCCCTCCGGCTGTGCTCCGAGCACGAATTCGGCAACGGTGTGGCCATCTTCACCCGCGATGGCGACGCCGCCCGGGACTTTGCCAGCCGGGTGGAGGTGGGAATGGTTGGCATCAACGTCCCCATCCCGGTGCCCATCGCCTATTACACGTTTGGCGGCTGGAAAGCGTCCGGTTTCGGCGACCTGAACCAGCACGGCGCCGACGCGTTCCGTTTCTACACCAAGACCAAGACGGTCACTACACGTTGGCCGTCCGGGATCCGCCAGGGCGCCAGCTTCATCATGCCGGAAGGCAGCTGATGACGGAGGTTCTGTTCGAGAAGCGCGGCCACCTGGGCGTCGTCACGCTCAACCGGCCCAAGGCCGTCAACGCCCTGAACGCGGGCATGGTGGACGCCATGCTGGCCCAGCTCACCGCCTGGGCGGACGACGACGGCGTGGCCACCCTCCTGGTGCGCGGTGCCGGCGAGCGGGGCCTCTGCGCCGGGGGCGACATTGTGGCGATCTACCGGGACATCCTTGGCGGCGGCACGGAAACGGCTGACTTCTGGCAGGCCGAATACCGGCTGAACTCCTTGATTGCCCGCTACCCCAAGCCCTATGTGGCCTTGATGGACGGCCTGGTGCTGGGTGGCGGTGTGGGAATCTCCGCGCACGGTTCGGTACGGGTGGTCACCGAACGGACCCGGACCGGGATGCCGGAGACCACCATCGGGTTTGTGCCCGACGTCGGCGGGACCTGGCTGCTGGCGAAATCACCCGGGGAGACCGGCACGCATGCGGCGCTGACCGGGGCCCACCTGACCGGGTCAGATGCGCTGTTCCTGGGCCTCGCGGACCACTTTGTCCCGGCGGGGAGCCTGCCGGAGCTGGCGGCCGCGCTCGAACACGAAACTGTGGAAGCCGCCGTCGTACGCTTTGCGCAGAACCCGCCGCCCTCCGGGTTGGAGGCGCAGCGCGGCTGGATCGATGCCGCCTACGCCAGCGAAGACGTGGAGGACATTGTCCGGCGGCTGCGGACCATGGATGCGTCGCCGGATGGCACGCCGGGCGTGGAGGGGAACGGGGCGACCGAGGCTGCCAGCACCATCGAGGCGAAGTCGCCGACGGCCGTGAAGGTGACCCTGGAGTCACTTCGCCGCGCCAAGGGACTGACGCTGGACGAAGCACTGGCGCAGGAATACCGGGTAGGTCTTCGGTTCCTGGTTGCGCCAGACTTCCGCGAAGGGATCCGCGCTCAGGTGGTGGACAAGGACCGCACGCCGCAGTGGAAGCCGGCCGCGCTGCACGAGGTGCACGCGACGGACGTGGAACGGTTCTTCGCGCCGCTGGGTGACCGGGAGCTCAACCTGCACACAAAGGAGCCGGACAATGCCTGAACAAACCACTGTCGCTTTCCTGGGCCTGGGCCACATGGGCGGGCCCATGGCAGTGAACCTGGTCCGTGCCGGCTACACTGTGGCGGGCTTCGACGTGGTCCCCGCCGCCCTGGACGCCGCCCAAACCCACGGCGTCCCCACAGCGGCCAGTCCGCTGGACGCCATCGCCGGTGCCGACGTCGTCCTGACCATGTTCCCCAGCGGCCAGCACGTGCTGGACGCCTACCGCGGCGCGGAAGGACAGCCGGGCCTGCTCGCCGAAGCCAAGCCGGGCACCATGTTCCTGGACTGCTCCACCATCAACGTTGACGAGGCGCGGGAAGCCTCCGCGCTCGCCATTGCGGCCGGCCACCGTGCAGTGGACGCCCCGGTCTCCGGCGGCGTGGTGGGCGCGGAAGCCGGCACGCTGACTTTCATGGTGGGCGGCGAGGAGACGGACTTCGAGGCCGTGCGGCAGCTGCTCGAGGTAATGGGCAAGCGGGTGGTCCACTGCGGCGGGCACGGCGGCGGCCAGGCCGCGAAGATCTGCAACAACCTCATCCTGGGGGTCTCCATGATCGCGGTCAGCGAGGCCTTTGTGCTGGGTGAAAAGCTGGGCCTGACGCACCAGGCGCTCTTCGACGTCGCCTCCAACGCCTCCGGACAATGCTGGGCCCTCACCACCAACTGCCCTGTTCCGGGGCCGGTCCCCACCAGCCCCGCCAACTGTGACTACCAGCCTGGCTTCGCAGGGGCACTGATGGCCAAGGACCTGCGGCTCGCGCTGAATGCGCTGGAAAGTACGGGGGTGGCCGCCCGGCTCGGACCGCTCGCCTCGGAAATCTACGATACGTTTGCCGCTGAAGGCGGAGCCGGCCGGGACTTCTCCGGAATCATCACGGATATCCGCGACAAATCGCAGCAGTAGCACCATCAGCGGCAGCGGCAACGCTCGCAGCACGCAACATCCACGAACAGCTGAAAGGTCAAGCATGACGGAATACACGAACATCCTGGTGGAACAGCGCGGCCGGGTAGGGCTGGTCACGCTCAACCGGCCGGAGGCGCTCAACGCCCTGGACAAGGCCACCATGGACCAGCTCGTGGCAGCCGTCACCGCCATGGACGCCGACCCCGGCGTGGGCGCGGTGGTGGTCACCGGCTCGGGCAAGGCGTTCGCCGCCGGGGCCGACATCAAGGAAATGGCCTCGCAGGGCTACATGGACATGTACGCCGCCGACTGGTTCCGGGGCTGGGAGGACTTCACGCGGCTGCGGATCCCTGTCATCGCGGCGGTGTCCGGCTTCGCGCTGGGCGGCGGCTGCGAGCTGGCCATGATGTGCGATTTCATCATCGCCGGGGACAACGCCAAGTTTGGCCAGCCGGAGATCAACCTCGGCGTGCTGCCGGGCATGGGCGGTTCGCAGCGGCTCACCCGGGCCGTGGGCAAGGCCAGAGCCATGGACATGATCCTCACCGGGCGCTTCATCGGCGCCGAGGAAGCGGAACGCTCGGGCCTTGTCTCGCGCGTGGTACCTGCCTCGGATGTAGTGGAGGAGGCCCTGAAGGCCGCGGAAGTCATCGCGTCCAAATCCAAGCCCGTGGCGATGCTCGCGAAGGAAGCCGTCAACGCCGCCTTTGAAACGGGACTCGCCCAGGGTGTCCTGTTCGAACGCCGGATCTTCCACTCGCTCTTCGCCAGCGAGGACCAGAAAGAAGGCATGGCCGCGTTCACGGAGAAACGCCAGCCCGGGTTCAACCACCGCTGACGGGATTAGCCGTCCGTGAAGTCCCCCGCATTCCGGCGGAAGGTGCCCAGGATGCGGATCAGCTGGTCCACATCGGCCGCGTCGAACCCTGACTGGCCAAACACCTCGGTGTTGAGCACCGCCGTCGCGCGTTTGGCCACGGTCCGCCCCTCCGCGGTGAGCTCGATCAGCGTGGTACGCCCGTCCGTAGGGTGCGGCGAACGGGCCACCAGTCCCGAGCCTTCCAAACGGTCGACGGCGTTCGTCACCGAGGTGGGATGGACCTGGAGCAGGGCGCTCGCCTTGTTCATGGGCAGCGCGCCGCTGCGGGCGAAGCTGAGGAGCGCGAGCAGCTCGTAGCGGGCGAAGGTCAGCCCGAACGGCTTCAGGGCACCCTCGATCCGGGCCAGCAGGATCTGCTGGGTGCGCATGATCGCGGTGATCGCGGCCATGGGCGCGGCGACGTCAGCCCAGCCGTGCTCCTCCCAGTTCCGTTGGGCATCGGCGATGGGGTCCCGGGGCAGTGGCGCGGCCATCCTCAGCCTTTCAGCCCAGGGAAATCCGCCTCGGAGTACTCCACGCCGAGGCCGTCAGGATGGGTGACCCCGCCGTGCCGGAGTTGCTCATTGTGCCGCAGCTCCACACGGCGGATTTTGCCCGAGATGGTCTTGGGTAGCGCCGCGAATTCCAACCGCCGGATCCGCTTGAACGGCGCCAGGTGTTCGCGGCAGTACCGCAGGATGTCCTCCGCCAGCTCCGGCCCCGGTTCCAGCCCGGACACCAGGACAACGTAGGCCTTGGGGACGGAGAGCTTGAGCGCATCCGGCGACGGAACCACTGCCGCTTCGGCCACGGCCGGGTGTTCCAGCAGCACGCTCTCCAGTTCGAATGGCGAGAGCCGGTAGTCGGAAGATTTGAAGACGTCGTCGTCGCGGCCCACGTAGGTGATGACGCCCTGTATATCCCGGCTGGCCATGTCGCCCGTGTGGTAGTAACCGCCGCGGAACGCCTCAGCGGTCCGTTCCGCGTCACCGTAGTAGCCCTTCATCAGCCCCACCGGCCGGGGGTCCAGGCGAAGGCAAAGCTCGCCGTCGTCGGCTTCTTCCCCGGTGGTCGGGTCCACCAGCACCACGTTGAAGCCGGGAAGAGGCCGCCCCATGGCGCCTACGGTGACCGGCTGGCTCGGCGTGTTGGCTACCTGGACAGTGGTTTCGGTCTGGCCGAAGCCGTCCCGGATGGTCTGGCCCCACGCGCGCTGGACCTGTTCGATCACTTCAGCGTTCAGCGGTTCGCCCGCGGAGACCACCTTGGTGGGAGGAGTTTTCAGCACTTTCAGGTCCGCCTGGATCAGCATCCGCCAGACCGTGGGCGGGGCGCAGAAGCTGGTGACACGCTCGCGGTCCATCTGCTCCATCAGGGCACGGGCGTCGAACCGTTCGTAGTTGTAGACAAAAACGCACGCCTCCGCGATCCACGGGGCAAAGAAATTGGACCACGCGTGTTTGCCCCAGCCCGGCGATGCCACATTCAGGTGGACGTCACCAGGTTCCAGGCCAATCCAGTACATCGTGGAGAGATGCCCCACCGGGTACGACGTGTGGGTGTGCTCCACCAGCTTGGCCTTCGAGGTGGTTCCGGAGGTGAAATACAGCAGCAGCGTCTCGTCCGCCTGGGTGGGGGCATCGGCCGTGAAGGTGACTGCCGTCGTCGTCGAATCCCTGTACTGGAGGGCCCCGGGGGTGCCGGCTGAACGGCCACCGGCGCCGATTTCGATCAGGCGGTAATCGCCGGGGACGCCGGCAAACTTACCGATGTTGGAACGCCCGACGGCGGCCCAGCCCGCCTCGCCGCGCTCCACGCGTTCGGCCAGGTCCTCTGGTCCCATCAGAGTGGTGGTGGGGATCAGGACAATACCCAGCTTGATGCCGGCCAGCATCAGCTCCCAAAGCTCCACCTGGTTGCCCAGCATGACGATCATGCGGTCCCCGCGGCGCATGCCTTGGCTTCGCAGCCAGTTGGCCACCTGGTTCGAACGGGCGGCCAGGTCCGTGAAACTCCGGCGGGTGGCCGAGCCGTCCTGCTCCACGATGACCAGAGCCGGATTATTGGCCTTCTCAGGATCTGCGGCGATCTGATCGAACCAGTCCAAGGCAAAGTTGAATTCCGTGAACTGCGGCCACACGAACTCGCGCGTGGCCTGGTGGTAGTCCGAATGCAGGGCAAGCAGGCGGTCGCGTGCCTCGCGGAAGTCATCGGTGACTGACATTGGGGGACACCTTTCGTCCAGTGATGCGCATCACTAAAAATCCATCCCTGTGCAATATACTAGGACATCCAAGGGTTTGGAAGACCGAAGGGATATGAAGCGTGCAGCCACAAGGACGTGAGCGTGTTGTGACCGAAGCCCTGCCCTTTCCCGAGGCGGACCTGATGCACATCGTGGACCTCCTGCCGGCGGCGGAACGCGTGCGCTACCTGGAAATCCGGGCGTTCCTGCAGTCCACGGTGCGCCAGGCATCCATCGGCTACTGGAACCGCGAGGAATTCCCGTTCGGGTTGCTGGCGGAAATGGGCAAGCACGGGCTGGGCAGGCTGCAGACGGACGGCACATCCAAGCTCTTCAAGGGCCTGATGTACGTCGAAGTGGCCAGGGCGGACGTTTCGCTGTCGGCCTTGGTAGGGATCCACAACGAACTGATCGTGGGGATGATCGACGCCCTCGGCTCCGCGGAACAGAAGCAGCGGTGGCTGCCTGGCCTGACAACCTTTACCCAACTCGGCGCCTTCGCCCTGACCGAACCCGATCACGGCTCGGACATCGCCGGCGGGCTGGAAACATCCGCGCGGCTCGAGGGCGGCGAGTGGGTGATCAACGGCGCCAAACGCTGGATCGGCTCCGGGACCATCGCGGACTTTGCCCTGGTGTGGGCGCGCGACGCAGCGGACGGGCAGATCAAAGGCTTCATTGTGGAGACGGACCGTGCGGGCTACCGGGCCACCAAGATTGCCAACAAGATCGGCCTGCGGATCATGCAGAACGCGGACATCGTGCTGGACAACGTCAGGATTCCGGCGGCCAACATGCTGCCGGGCGCCACCGACTTCTCCAAAGCCAACGGGCTCCTGCGGGATTCGCGCGCCTGGGTCGGCTGGCAGGGTGCCGGGATCCAGCTGGCCGCGTTCGACGTCGCCCGTTCCTACTCACTGGAACGCAGGCAATTCGGCAAGGAACTGGCCTGCTTCCAGCTGGTCCAGCAGCAACTGGCGGAAATACTCGGCAACGCCTCCGCGTCACTGGCGCTGATGGCACAGCTCGCCCGGATCCAGACGGACGGCAAGCTGGAGATGGCCCAGGCTGCCATGGCAAAGTCCACGTGCACCCGGCTGGCCCGCGCGTCGGTGGCGATGGGACGGTCTCTGCTGGGCGGCAACGGAATCAGCTCGGATTATGAAATGGGCAAGCTGTTTGGCGATGCCGAAATCCTCTATACCTATGAGGGCAGCTATGAAATCAATTCGCTGATTGTGGGCCGGGCCGTCACCGGAAAATCGGCCTTCGTCTAGAAATTTACGGGTCATGGAGAGCTTAACAAAAAACTGCCCTGGCCATGCTTTGCAGCACGGCCAGGGCAGTTAATCAGAACCTTAGAGCGGGCGAATGTTCTCTGCCTGCGGGCCCTTGGGACCTTGGGTCACATCGAATTCGACTTTCTGGTTCTCGTCCAGTGAGCGGTAGCCGCTGCTGGCGATTGCCGAGTAGTGCGCGAAAACATCGGCGGATCCGTCGTCCGGAGCGATGAAGCCAAAGCCCTTTTCAGCGTTGAACCATTTAACTGTGCCTGTTGCCATTGCTAACTTCCTTTGTAACCCTTTTCTGGTCCTGCTCGGACGGCAGGCAGACGCGGAGTCTGTAGTCCGCTGTCTCAAACCTAGGGGCTGCGCGGTGGGCGTGCAATAGCTGCAGTCATCAAGTGTCACTCCTGTTACAGAAGTGGTACCCGGGAATTACCTGCTCCGGGCTAGCGCATACCCTCCCGGCGGATGGCAGTGGCGATGGCAGCGGCGCGGGTTTCCACCCCGAGCTTGGTGTAGATATGCGCCAGATGGGTCTTGACGGTGGCCTCGGAGATGAAGAGCCGCTGGCCCAGTTCCCGGTTGCTGAGCCCCTCGGTCAGGAGGCTTAGCAGCTCAGCTTCCCGGGGCGTCAGGACCTCGTCGGGATTGCGCAGCTGCTGGAAGAGCCGGGAGGCCACCGGGGCGCTCATCACGCTTTTCCCCTGTACGGCAGCGCGGATGGCGGCAAAGATTTCGTCCGGGGCGGCGTCCTTTAGGAGGTAGCCCATGGCGCCGGCGTCCACGGCCCGGACAATGTCCGCGTCCGAATCGTACGTGGTGAACACCAGGATGGCCTGCCGGCTGTTGCGCTGGCGCAGCTGCTTGATGGCCTCGATCCCGTCCATTCCGGCGCCCATGGCCAGATCCATCACCACCACGGCTGGGGAGTGCTGTTCCACCAGCCCCAAGGCATCCTCGCCGGAGGCGGCCTCGGCCACCACGTCAAAGTCAGGCTGCGTGCCCAGCAGCGCCTTGAGCCCGCTCCGGACCACCAAGTGGTCGTCCACCAGGAGGACGGTGATGCCGGTCATGCGTCGTCCCGGGTGCTCTGCTGCGCTGGTGGCACTGACTGCACCCGAACCGGTACTTGTGCGGCCACAATGGTCCCTTCGCCGAGGGTGCTTTCAACCGAGAATACGCCGCCCAGCTGCTCCACACGCTGGCGCATGGCCCGCAGTCCGTATCCTCCGGCGTCCGACGGCGGTGCTGCCGCCGACGGGTCAAAGCCGGTTCCGTCGTCGTAGATGTCAAGGGTGACCGAATCAGGAAGGAACCCCAGTGTCAGGGTTGTGGTGGCGGCGTTTGCGTGCTGCTGGATGTTCGCGGCCGCGCTTTGGACCACCCGCAACAAGGTGTGCCGGACTTCCGGAGGAACGTCCCCCGGCTCGCCGGTGACCAGGAGCCGGGCGTGCGGGACGTACTGGGCGGCCGCTTGGTGCAGGGCCTCGGGAAGCGGCGACGCGTCAAGGCCCGGGGCGGCGAGCTCGTGGACCAGGCTGCGGGTCTCGGAAAGGTTCCGGCGCAGCAGCTCCGTAGCCTGGCTGAGCTCCTGGCGCGATGCCTGGCCCGGCCACGAACGGCCAGCGGCCTCCAGGAGCAGCAGGCTGCTGGCCAGGCCCTGCGTCACGGTGTCGTGGATCTCCCGCGATATGCGTTCGCGTTCGGCGATGGTGCCGGCCCGGCGCTCGCTGGCCGCCAGCTGCCGCTGTGCCAGCGATACCTCCGCATGGAGGCGCCGCTGTTCCGCGGCGTCGTGCTCGATCCGGTCATAGATCAGCGTCAGCATAACGCCGACGGCGAGCGGTCCCAGCAGCATCGCGAGGTCCGTCCCGTCGCTGAGCCGGAACAGCCCGACGGCGGTGGCGGCCGCCGTCGCCCCCGCCGCCACGTAACCCACGGTGCCAGTAAAGGCCGTCCGGCACAGGAAGAAGATCGCAAAGGAACACCAGCCAAAGCTGGGTGCGGCAATGACCAACGCAGCCCAGACGGCCACAAACGCGAGCATCCAGAGCGCCCACGGGCGCCTCTGCCGGGCAAGTGCAGCGATCACGGCGTACAGGGCGCACACCGCTCCTGCCAGGCCGAGGACCAGGAGGTTGTCCGGCAGGCTGTGCCGCATGACATAGCGCACGGCCGACGCGACGAGCAGGACCGCGAAGCCCAAGTGGACGGCGGCGTCGATCCGGCCGAACCGGCCGGCTGCCGAGGCAGGCTCGGCAGGGAGGGAGGATCCGGTGGTCGGTGGGGATCCGGCTGTCAGGGTTTTGCGGGGAGTGGCTGAGGAGGGCATGGGGTCCGGTTCAGGTCAGGAGTGTTCCTATCCCATGCTATTGCCCTTGCCGTTACTGGTCTCTCAGCCTTTTGGCTGATGCCGCTGGCCTTTCGGGGGAGCCCGGCACAGCCGAAGGCCCGATGTTTGTTCCGGCTGGCCTGGACAGGATGGATGGAGCCGATGCCCATGAGGGCATTCCGCCAACGTGGGCCCCATTCCACCAACGTGGTTCCATCAACCCACGTCCATCAACCCAAGGAGATCACCGTGAAGAAATCCAACAAGATTGCCGCCGCTGCCGCTGCCGCCGCCGGAGCTTTGCTGCTGACTGGAGGGCTGACCGTTGCAGCCAATGCCGGGACCAGCCAAGTGGCCGCCCCTGCCGCCGTACCCGCAGTCGACATCCCGCAGGCGCCGGAAACTGTCGTGGCGCAGAACCGCATCGCTGTGGGCGCCTCTTCCGACGCAGTCCGGGCAGCCCTCGCCAAATGCCAGGCGGACAAGCTGCCGTTCGTCACGGTGGCACTGGTGGACAGGTTCGGCACCGTCCAGGCGCTCCTGCGCGGCGACAACGCCGCCGAGCACACGATCGAAGCAGCCAAGCGGAAGGCCTACACCGCCGCCGCGTTCGGTGCGCCGACCAGTGAGCTGGCCAAGCGCGTCAACGGCAACGGGCCCAGCATTGCGGACCTCCCCGGCACCCTGTTCCTCGCCGGTGGCGTCCCGCTGAAGGTGAACGGTGTGTCCGTGGCAGGCATCGGTGTGGGCGGCGCCCCAGACGGGAATCTGGACGAGGCCTGCGCCACAGCCGGCGCCGAGGCTATCGCCGCGCTGGCAGCCAGCCCGGCCAAGTAGGCTCGGCTCCATGAGACGGTTCAGGACTTGGCGCCGGGCACGCAGGGCCGCGGCGCTACTCGCGCTCGCGGCTGGGGTTGCATTGTGCCTGGCCGCCTGCCAGGCGGGTCCCGGTGAGCCGCAGCGGCTGGCGTCGCCGCCGTCGTCCGTCCTGGCGAGCCCGGAGCCCTCGGTTCCGGCCACTTCCACACAGGCAGCCACCACGGCGCCCGTGCTGTCCGGCGAGGCACAGGCACAGCTTGACCAGGAACTGGTCGCCGCGGCGAAGGCGAACAACGTGGCGCTGGTCGGCGAGCTCATCGGCCGCGGCGGCGATGTGAACGCCAAGGACGCAATCCAGGATTCCGCGTTCCTCTATGCCGGAGCCGAGGGATTCAACGACGTTCTCCGGCTGACGCTGGCGGCCGGAGCGGACGTTGCCAGCACCAACCGGTATGGCGGGACTGCGCTGATTCCCGCGAGCGAGCACGGCCACGTGGAGACGGTCCGCATCCTCCTGGCCGCCAGGGTGCCCGTGAACCATGTGAACAACCTCGGCTGGACCGCCATGCAGGAGGCCATCCTGCTCAACAACGGCGGGCCCAGGCAGCAGGACGTCGTGCGCCAACTCCTGGATGCGGGTGGAGACCCGAACATCCGGGATCCCCAGGGGCGGACCGCCTTGGAGAACGCCGAACGCCTGGGCTTTGTGGAGATCGCCAACCTGATCCGTGGCAACGGTTAGTAACCCGCCGCCCCGGCTTGGAGTTTTTGTCCAGATGATGGCACTTAGGTCCGCTTTAGGATCCACTATCTGGACAAAAACTCCGTGGGCTTAGACGGCTTAGACGGTCTCGAGGACGCTGACGTAGTTGGCGATGCCTACGCCGCCCATGTTCTGGACTGCGGCACGGCGCGGGTTGGCCAGCTGCATCGCTCCTGCCGTGCCGGTGAGCTGCATGGCGGCGATGACGTGCTGGGAGACGCCGGTGGCGCCGACGGGGTGGCCTTTGGCCTTGAGCCCGCCGGAGACGTTGACGGGCAGCTTGCCGTCCTTGAAGACCCAGCCTTCCTCGATGGCGCGGGCGCCCTGGCCCGGTTCGGTCAGTCCCATGGCCTCGTACATGAGCAGTTCGGCGATGGTGAAGCAGTCGTGGACCTCAGCGAAGTCCAGGTCTTCAAGCCCGACGCCGGCCATCCCCAGCGCGCGCTGCCAGGACACCCTGGTGGCGGCGAAGGCGGTGGGGTTCCGCCGTTCGGCCGGAAAGAAGTCGTTCGCGTGGCCAAAACCGGCGAGCCTTACCGGCTGAGCCACTCCGCCGGTTGGTGAGACGGAGAGTACAACGGCGGCGGCGCCGTCGGATACGGGGGAGCAGTCGGTGCGGCGCAGGGGATCGGCTACCATGGGGTTCTTGTCCGAAATGGTGCGGCAGAACTCCTCACCGAGGTCCTTGCGGAGCTGGGCGTAGGGGTTGTCCACGCCGTTGCGGTGGTTCTTGGCCGCGATGGAGCCAAGCACGTCGCCCAGCTTTCCGTCGCCGCGACCGTAGCGCTTGTCGTAGTGCTTGGCGACGTCCGCGAACAGGCCTGTAAAGCCGGTGGTGGACGTCTGGCCGGCCATGTCGTAGTCAGCGCCCAGCAGGGCGGCCCCTACGACGTCGGCACCGGCGTGGGTCATTTTTTCTGCGCCGATCACCAGCACTGTCTTCGCCGTCCCGGCCAGCAGGGACTTGGTGCCCTGCTGGAACGCGGCCGAACCGGACGCGCAGGCGTTCTCCACACGTGTGGCAGCGACGTTGGCCAGGTCCGGCGAGACCTGCAGGGCAAGCGACGACGGGAAGGCCAAGGGCATCATGCCGGAGTTGAACTGGCCCAGGTAGATCTCATCGATCTGGCCGGGCTCAATCCCGGCGTTGCCGATGGCCTCGGTGGCCACCTGGACGATCAGGGACTCGAGGGTCTCGTCCGTCAGTTTGCCGAACCGGCTGTGGCCCCAGCCGGTGAGCAGGACGTCCTTGCCGAACTGTTCCTTGAGGCTCATGCTGCCACTTCCTCGTTGTCGAGCTGGACGTCAAAGGCGGCTTCGGTCTTCGCGCGGATTTCATCCACGGTGACCCCCGGCGCAAGGCGAGTCAGTGTGAGCTGCGGCCCGCCGCCGTCGTCCGCTTTCACAAGGTCAAAGACCGCGAGGTCGCTGATGATCCGGTCCACGCACCGCAGGCCCGTGAGCGGCAGGGTGCAGTCGGTGACGATTTTGGCGGTGCCGTCCTTGGCGTTGTGTTCGGTCAGGACCACTACGCGCGGCGTGCCGGCGACGAGGTCCATGGCGCCTCCCATGCCTTTGACCATCTTGCCCGGGATGGTCCAGTTGGCGAGGTCGCCGCGGCCGGAGACTTGCATGGCGCCCAGAATGGCGACCTTAACGTGGCCGCCGCGGATCATGCCGAACGATGTGGGGGAGTCGAAGATGCTGCCGCCGGGCAGGACCGTGACGGTCTGCTTGCCGGCGTTGATGAGGTCGGCGTCTTCCTCACCCTCATAGGGAAACGGACCCATGCCGAGCAGTCCGTTTTCGCTCTGCAGGATCACGCGGACGCCGTCGGGCAGGTTGTTGGCCACCAGCGTGGGGATGCCGATGCCCAGGTTCACGTAGTCGCCGTCGTTCAGTTCCTCGGCCGCGATGGTAGCCATTTCATCCCTGGTCCAGGCCATGGGGTTCTCCTTGTTCAAAAGTTTTGGGGGCTTAAGTGTTCGTTCGCGCTGCGGGTTGGTTCAGGCTGTAGCCGTTCAGGCGGGGACTGTTGCCGCGGCCCGCGAGCGGACAGCGCGCTGTTCGATGTCCTTGACCCGGCCGCTGGCCTGGACCAGGTGCTGGACGTACACGCCCGGGGTGACGATGTGGTTCGGATCCAGTGCGCCCGGCGCCACGATGACTTCAGCTTCGGCGATGGTTACCAGGCCTGCGGTGGCCACTACGGGGTTGAAGTTCCGGGCGGTGTAGCGGTAGACCAGGTTCCCGTCCGTGTCCGCGGTGTGCGCGTGGACCAGTGCGACGTCGGCGCGGATGGCGCGCTCCTGGACGTACGTTTCGCCGTCGAACTCTGCCAGCGGTTTGCCTCCCGCGACAAGGGTTCCCACGCCGGTCTTGGTGTAGAAGGCGGGGATGCCGGCGCCGCCGGCGCGAAGGCGCTCGGCCAGGGTGCCCTGCGGGGTGAACTCCACCTCAAGAAGGCCCGCGAGGTACTGCTCGGCGAAGAGTCTGTTCTCTCCGACATACGACGCGATCACCTTGCGGACCTGGCCGGCTTCGATCAGCACGCCCAGGCCCTTCCCGTCCACGCCCATGTTGTTCGACACGACGGTCAGATCACGCACGCCGGAATCGCGCACGGCCTCGATGAGGTCGGCCGGGATGCCGCTCAGGCCAAAGCCACCGACGGCGAGCGTCATGCCGTCCTGGAGGACATCCGCCAGGGTAGCGGCGGCGTTGGATTTCAGTTTGGACATTCCGTCTCCTCGTCATCGAGCGTGCAGAGCCGTTCGGGGTATCCACCTTGTGGACATAGGGCCTGATGAAGGAGCCTAGGGCGCTCGCGAAAGCTGGTCAACGGTGTTATCCGCCCAGCAGGGAAGATATTTCATAGCGTGGACGCTAAGCTTGGAGGTATCCACATTGTGGAGGATTTCTTGAAATTTGGTGAGTGGAATGACGAATCCAGTCCAAGGGGCGCAAGTGGTGGGCCGCGTCGCCTCACTGCTCCGGCTTGTGGGCCGGAAGCCCGAGGGCAGCTCGATTTCCGGGCTGGTCCGGGAGTCGGGGCTGACCCGTCCCACCGTCCACCGGCTGCTGGCCTCCCTTGCCGCGGAGGGCCTCCTGGACCACGATACCCACAGCGGAAACTGGATCCTGGGCCCGGAGATTTTCCTGCTGGGATCAGTGGCGGCGGCCCGCTTCCCGTTCGAGGACCTGTTCCGGCCAAGCCTTCGCCGGCTGGCGGAGGAGACCGGCGAGAGCGCCTTCTATTCCATCCGCAGGGGCCAGGAGACGGTCTGTGTGCTGCGGGAAGAGGGAAGCTTTCCGGTACGCTCCTTTGTGCTGCATGAGGGAGTCCGTTTTCCGCTGGGCGTGGCCTCGGCCGGGACAGCGGTCATGGCGTTCCTCCCGGACGAGGAAAAGGACGCCATCCTGTCCGGCTGGGACCGGCACGCCGGCGGTTTCGCAGCAGGCCACAGCCTGGACGTGCTCCGCCGGAATCTGGAACTGACCCGGCTGCATGGCTTTGCCGTGAATCCCGGGCTGGTGCTTGAAGGCAGCTGGGGCATGGGGGCTGCCGTGTTCGACCAGCTGGGCAGGCCGGTCGGTGCCCTTTCGCTCACCGGCATCGAACCCCGGTTCCGGCCGGAACGGCAGGAGCTCCTGGGCAAGTTGCTGATGGAGGAAGCCCACCGGATGACCAACAAACTGGGCGGCAGATAGTCCCGGGCTGCCGCCGCTGAGTCTCCCCGGCTTAGGGAAGGAACGACGACGGCGCGCCGCGCTTTCGGGGCGACGCGCCGTCGTCGTGCCCCAAACGTGGGGAATTCCAGCGCTGTGAAGCGCCTATTTCCACCATGTGTCGAAGATGGTGACCGGCACTGTGCGCTTGTGCCGCGTGCGGAGGTACTTCTGCTCGATCAGCTCAGCGGCCGCTTCCGGGATTTCCCGGCCTTCCAGGTAATCGTCGATCTGGTCATAGGTCAGGCCCAGTTCGTCCTCGTCGGTACGTCCGGGCTTGCCGTCCAGGAGGTCGGCGGTGGGTACTTTTTCCCAGACGCGGGCAGGAGCGCCCAACTCGGCGAGCAGTTCACGGTTCTGGCGCTTGTTGAGGCCGAACAGCGGCAGGATGTCTGCGCCGCCGTCGCCGAATTTCGTGAAGAACCCGGTGACGGACTCTGCGCCGTGGTCGGTGCCGATCACCAGGTAGTTGTGCTCGCCGGCCAGGGCGTACTGCGCGATCATCCGCGTGCGTGCCTTGGTGTTTCCCTTGTGGAAATCGGAGATGCCGTTCCCCACCGTCTTCTCGAATTCGTCCTCGAAGCCATCCACGGCGGCGGAAATGTTGAAGGTCCATTCCGTCTTGGCCTGGATGAAGTCCAGGGCGGCCTGGGCGTCGTCCTCGTCATGCTGGACGCCATACGGAAGGCGGACGGCGACGAAGTTGGCCTCCACGCCCTCGGCTTCAAGTTCCTCCACGGCCAGCTGGGCCAGCCTGCCGGCGAGGGAGGAATCCAGCCCGCCCGAGATGCCCAGGACAAAGCCCTTGGTGTGGGTTGCCCGGAGGTAATCCTTGAGGAAATCCACCCGCTTGCGCACCTCCCCGACGGGGTCGATCCGGGGCTGCACGCCCATTTCTTCGATGATGGTGGCCTGGAGTTCGCGCATGTGACCCAGCCTAGTCAGCGCTGTCAACAACGCTCAATTGTGTCCAGCCAAACCTCGCACGGTTCAGCGCGAACGGACTCTTGGGCACCCGGGCGCGAACGGACACTTCGGGCCCAGGCTACCGCGTTCCCGGCGCCGCTCCGGTTGAACCGCGGACGGTCAGGTGTGTGGGCATCAGCGACCGGCTGCGGCTGCCACCGCCTGCCAGCGGGTTGAGCTGGGCCAGGAGCATGGACACGGCCACCCGGCCGGCGTGTTCGATCGGCGATGTCATGGTGGTCAGCGGGGGATTGCAGAAGTCCGCGCCAATGATGTCGTCGCAGCCCACCACGCTGATGTCCGCCGGAACCCGGATGCCGCGTTCGCACAGCCGCTGGAGCATGCCTGTGGCGATGAGGTCCAAGACGTACGGCCACGTGTACCGCGAGATGATCGGGCACGGCGTGCAGTCCATCATGATCGGGCACATCGGTGCGCCGGAGCTGTCCCGGCACTTCCGCCCGGGCCTGGCGGACAAGGGCATCCTGTCCGCAACCCTGGCTGCGGAGCTACTCCAGGACGTGCTGCGTGGCGAGCTCGGCTTCAACGGGCTCATCCTCATGGACGCCTCGCAGATGGTCGGCCTGACTCAGGCCATGAAGCGCAAGGACCTGGTTCCGGCGACCGTTGCCGCCGGTTGCGACATGTTCCTGTTCTTCCGCAACGCGGAGGAGGACTTCGGGTACATGCTGGACGGCTACAAGTCCGGCGTTATCACCGAGCAGCGCCTGCATGACGCCCTGCGCCGCATCCTGGTCAAGGACACGGCGCATAACCTGCCCATCCGGCCGGAAACGTACAAGCGGATCCGCCTGTACGGCATCTCCGGCGGCTCGGACTTCACCCGTGCGGACCCGCCGGCGTACCTGGACGCGGTCAAGGACGAGTTGCAAAAAGCCGGCCTCGAGGTGCACCTGTTCAAAACCGCCGCTCAGCGCGAAGCTGCGGGGGAGGCGGGCATCAACCTTATGCCCATCATCTCCGAGGAAGCCACCGGCGACTCTTTGTGTCGCTGAACCAGCCCAACCACCTCATTGACGTGCCGATGGTCAAGACCGCCATCCACGCCGATCCGGGAACCAGGAGACGTTCAACGAGAACGACACCCGGCTCTAGGGTTATCGCCGCGGCTTTAGGCTGACGACCCGCACATGGGATGGCGCTACTCGGATACGCGTAGCGCCATTCCATTTCTGCGTCATGGGTCCATTTCCGCAGCGCGGATCTCCCGCCGGCAGCCAGTAAACTGGAACCCATGACTGCCACCCCTGATGCTGCGTCCAACACTGCTGCCCGTGCCCGCCTGCTGGAACTGATCAAGGAACTTGCCGTGGTCCGCGGCAAGGTAATCCTCTCCAGCGGCGCCGAGGCCGACTACTACATCGACCTGCGCCGCATCACGCTGCACCACGAGGCCTCCAAGCTGGTGGGCCAGGTCATGCTGGCATTGACGGACGACGCCGGGATCGACTTTGAGTGCGCCGGTGGCCTGACCATGGGTGCTGACCCCGTGGGCACCGCTGTTATGCACTCCGCCGGGGACGCCGGGCGCACCGTGGACGCGTTTGTGGTCCGCAAGGCACAGAAGTCCTACGGAATGGGCCGCCAGGTTGAGGGTCCGTCGGTTGAGGGCCGCAAGGTCCTGGTGCTGGAGGACACGTCCACCACGGGCGGCTCCGCCCTCACCGCTGTTGAGGGTGTCCGGAAGGCCGGGGGCAACGTGGTTGCCGTGGCCGTCATCGTGGACCGGGACACTGGCTCCAAGGAAAGAATCGAAGCTGAGACCGGCGTGCCCTACCTGTTCGCCTTCGGCAAGGACGAGCTGGGCCTCGCCTAGACCGGCGTCTCGTAGCCCTGCCACTCCTGGCGGGTTCGGCCCCTCCCAGCGGGTATGGCGGCCGCTCCCGCCCGGGGTTGCCCCAGGCCGGGTTTGCGGCGGCGGCTTCCGCTGTGGCTACGGTAGATGTGTGTCGTACAGCGAGGAAACAGATCCGCAGGAACGGCTTGGCGCCCATCCAGCCCGGCTGCTTGCCAGTGCCGCCGTGCTCAAGCGGTTTTCGCGTCGCGGGTTCCTGGCCGGAACGGGTGCCTCGGCCCTGCTGGCAGCAGACATGCTGGTTACTCGCCGCATCCAGGCGGAACGGCGGGTCACCAGGATCCTGCAGGTCCCGGACGATTTCTCCGATGCCTATTACCCGAACGCCAGTTGGTTCCTCTTCCCCGGCTACAAGACCAGCTGGGAAGAGGCGCTCTGGATCCTGAACGTCATGCGTGGTGCCCTGAACAAGCGCGGCCAGCTCACCGCCGTCGGCTATTCCAACCAGGGATTGGACATTGATGAGGTGGTGATCGCCGTCATCGAGCATGTCCGGGCGAAAAAGCTCACCAAGCTCTTCTTCTACGGCCACAGCTTCGGCGGCATGGTGGCCACCCAGGTGGCCGCGCGGCTCAGGGAATTCCACGGCGTGGAGGTCGACTTCATCCTGTTGGATTCCAGCCCCTACAGCCGGAGCGACGTGCTGGATGAGAGCTGGTTCGACGGCGTGGTGTTCCTGTACGAGAGCGGCTTCCGGGTCCCGTCGGTGGTCCGCGGCAGCTACGAACTGGGGGAGCGCGTCATCCATAAGGACGAGAGGACCTGGCGGCAGATCCTGGACCAGACCATGGAGCAGTTGTCCCCGATCGCCCCGTCCAGTGTGCTCATCCAGTCCGAGTCGGCCTACATCTACCACTTCGACGGAAACCGGTTTGTGGACAAGCTCGGCGGCACGCGGATGGCGTATATTGGCAACCCGAAAGACCGCACCGTCCGCTACCATACGGCCAAGGACGCGTGGTCGGCAGCGTTCCAACCCCAGATGGTCTCCACGGACCTGCAAACGGACGGTGCCCTGCCGGCGCACGCGAGCCCCGGCTGGAATCCGCTCATCTACCGGCCCATCGTGGAGCGGCTGATGGACGACTTTTTCCCGCTGCCCCGTGGCGGCTCGAAGGTGACGGTCTTCTAAATCTGGTTCTTCAGGTCGGCCACGGAGTTCAGCACCTGGTTGGGCCGGAACGGATAGGCGGCAATGTCTTCGCGCTGCGTAATGCCGGTGAGGACCAGCACCGTGTGCAGGCCTGCCTCCATGCCGGCAATGATGTCGGTGTCCATCCGGTCCCCGATCATCGCGGTGGTCTCGGAGTGCGCATCGATCTGATTCATGGCGGACCGGAACATCATGGGATTCGGTTTGCCCACAATGTACGGCTCCCGGCCGGTTGCCTTCGTGATGAGGGCCGCAATGGCCCCCGTCGCGGGCATGGGGCCGTCCTTGGACGGGCCGGTGGCGTCCGGATTGGTGGCAATGAAGCGGGCTCCGGCCAGGATCAGCCGGATGGCCATGGTGATGGCCTCAAAGGAGTACGTCCGGGTTTCGCCGAGCACCACAAAGTCCGGGTCCTGGTCGGTGAGGATGAAGCCGGCCTCGTGCAGCGCCGTCGTCAGTCCTGCCTCGCCGATCGTGTATGCCCGGTTCCCGGAGCCGGAACCGCGCACCTGGTCCTTCAGGAAGGTTGCGGTGGCCAGCGCGGACGTCCAGATGTTCTCCTCGGGGATCTCCAACCCGGAAGCACGCAGCCGAGCGGCCAGGTCCCGGGGCGTGAAGATCGAGTTGTTGGTCAGCACCAGGAACCGCTTGGACGTGTCCACCCAGCGCTGGATCAGCTCGGCAGCCCCCGGGACGGCATGGTTTTCGTGGACGAGCACGCCGTCCATGTCTGTCAGCCAGCATTCGATCTCCTGGCCGTTGCGGTAAACCGCCGGTGAACCCTGTACCTGGTCTGCTTCTGCCACGTTTACCTCCGCCGGTGATGAATGCTCCAGTGGTCCAGTCTAGTGTTGAGGGGTGAAACAAACGCCCGGAAACCCAGTCGAACCTCATCCGATTCCAGCGGAGGAGCCAGCGCCCGAGGAAGCGCCGGAGCCAAAGGCGGAGGTCGGCGTCGGGCCCTGGGACGGCGAGCTGCCCGCGGGCGACCACTGGGATCCGGAATTGCTGGCCGACGGTGACCGCCGCAACGTGGTGGACCAGTACCGCTACTGGAAGCACGACGCGATCGTGGCGGACCTCGATTCCAAGCGGCACAACTTCCACATCGCCATCGAAAACTGGCAGCACGATATGAACATCGGCACCGTGGTGCGCACCGCCAACGCATTCCTCGCCAAGGAAGTCCACATCATCGGACGACGCCGGTGGAACAGGCGCGGGGCCATGGTCACCGACCGCTACCAGCACGTCCGCCACCACCCCACCGTGGAGGACTTTTTAGTGTGGGCGCAGGGGGAGGGGCTCGCGATCATCGGGATCGACATCTTCCCCGACTCCGTGCCCCTGGAGACGTATGAGCTGCCCAAGGACTGCGTGTTGGTGTTCGGCCAGGAAGGGCCCGGGCTGACGCCGGAGGTCCATGAGGCGGCCTTGGCCACCCTGTCCATCGAGCAGTTCGGCTCCACCCGCTCCATCAACGCCGCCTCCGCCGCCGCGATCGCCATGCACGCCTGGATTCGCCGGCACGTTTTTAGCCAGTCCGTCTGACCTGCGCCACTTCTGACCCGCGCCACTTGTGAACCCCGCCGAGTTGGCTTTGTGAGCGTGAGTGTTACCCGTCCGCGTGACCCGAAACACTGCCCCTGCACAGAAATGGCTAGGATGGTGGCTAGCCGTAAGAGGTCTACTCCAGGGTCACAACCCACAGACGAAAACTCAGCATAGGAGTCAGCATGCCCATTGCAACCCCAGAGATTTACTCCGAGATGATCGATCGT
>NZ_JASBRB010000049.1 GCF_029960665.1 Pseudarthrobacter sp. AL07 | reverse complement strand
ACTGCTGGAATCTGGAGGCTTCAGACCGAAACTACACTCTGCATTCTGAAGAGCCCGCAATCATCGCAACCAACACGGGCCGTTTTATGGGCGGAACTTACTCACCCGGACAATACGCCGGGAAACAGGTGGACCTCCGCGCCATGCCCTGGCGGCTGTTCGTGGGCACCCCTACCGCCGGACCCACCGGAGAATAAGGCACCCCCGACGACGGCCTACTACTCGGGTGCGTCGACCGCCAGGCTGAGTCGGTCAACCCCGTGCATGGCATCTGCCGCCCTGACCAGGGTCAGGTGCGAGAAGGCCTGGGGAAAGTTCCCCGCCATCCGATCCTCGTCCGTTGCGTACTCCTCGCTCAGCAGACCCAGCTCGTTGGCAAACCCCACGAGCCTGTCCATCAAGACCTTTGCGTCGTCCTGCCGGCCTGTGCGCGCATACTGCTCCACAAGCCAGAAGGAGCAGGCGAGGAAAGGATGTTCACCCGGTTCCAGGCCGTCAACGCCCGTTTCTGTCCGATAGCGCAGCAACAGGCCGTCGTCGGTCAGGAGTTCCTGTTCCAGCCGTGTGACTGTGCCGAGCATGTGCTTGTCGTTGTAGGGCAGAAATCCGACCTGGGGCATAACGAGCAGGGCCGCATCTGTCTGCGTTCCGCCGTAGGTCTGCGTGAAGGAATTGATGCTCCGGTTGAAGCCCTCGCGCATGATCTCTTCCCGTAACCGGTCCCGGAGTTTCTCCCACTTTGTGGCATCGCCAGGGAGTCCGTGGACCTGTATCGCCCGAATCCCGCTGTTGAAGGCGGCCCACATCATCACACGGGAGTGCGTGAAGTACTGCGCGGCGCCGCGCATCTCCCACAGGCCGAAGTCCTTGTCATCGATGTGTTTTTCGACGAATCCCAGGAGTGCCTTCTGAAGCGCCCAGGAGAAATGGTCTTCCTTGCCTCCGGCCATCCGCAGCCGTTCCAATGCCACCATCACTTCGCCTACAACATCAGCCTGGAACTGCGAGACTGCGGCATTTCCAATGCGCACAGGCTTGGAGTCTTCGTAGCCGGGGAGGTGGGCCAGTTCGCGTTCAGGGAGCTCCCGTTCTCCCCCTACCCCGTACATGATCTGCATCTGCTCGGGATCGCCGGCGAGGGCCCGCAGAAGCCAGTTGCGCCATTCAAGCGCCTCCGTTTCGTAGCCATGGGTCAGCATCGATTCCAGCGTCAGAGCTGCATCGCGCAGCCAGCAGTATCGGTAGTCCCAGTTCCGCGGCCCGCCGAAATCCTCGGGGAGGGACGTTGTGGGCGCTGCGACTATGCCGCCCGTTTCAAAATGTGTGAGGGCCCGCAGAACTAACAATGAACGTTTTACCGCGCCCCCATAAACGCCGTCCTGCCGGCAGTGGCTTCCCCATCGGCTCCAATAGTCAGTGGCTTCTTCGAGGGCCGCATCAACGTCAGTCGCTGCGGGCAAGGGGCGATGCGAGGGGAACCACGTGAGTTCGAAATCAAGCTGCTCGCCCTTCGAAACAAGGAATTCTCCCTCGTGCCCGTGCGCGTGGGCATGCGGAAGATGGGGTCCCCTCAGTGCGAGAGCATCGGGACCGGCCATAGCCAACAGGACTGGCGCCGCCTTCTGCTCGTTGTCGCGTACGCGGCTCATCCAAGGTAAAACCGTTGAATATCCCGGGCGGATCCGGAGTTCCTGGCGCATTTCGACGCTGCCTTCCACACCGGCAACACGGCGGACAAGAGATGATCCGCTGTCCCCCAACGGCATGAAATCGGTTACTAAGACGGTCCCGCCACCAGTCTTCCAGATGGTTTGGAGCACAAATGTTGAGTCAATATAGTGCCGATCGACAACGGCAGCGCCGGCTTCGCTGGGCGCCAGCAACCAGTGGCCATGCTCATCGGTGCCCAGGATCCGGCTAAACACGGACGGCGAGTCGAAACGGGGGAAACAGAGCCAGTCCACGCTGCCATCCCGGGAGATGAGAGGCCCGGTCTGAAGGTCCGACAGCAACGCATAGTCCTCGATGGGGGAAACCATGCTCCACTCAATCACAATTTTTAGGTCAGGGTGAGGCCCGACCTCACGCCTTCAGGCGTTGTACCGGCCCACCCACAGGGCCACCTACCAAAAGGGGTGGTTCAAACCATCCGGAATCAGCGTTTCGCCTACCTGCCGATGACGGGACGATGGATGTCAAGCCCACCTCCGGCGAAAGAAGAAGAGCAGTTCCCATCCCACCAACGCATTACCTAACGGGAAAGACTGAGCGACATGACACGAGAAGAAGCCTACGCACGGTGCCCCTCGGATTCGTATGTGGAATTTTATGGCGGCCAATGGCTGGTTGTCCCACTTGCACCCGTCCAGCAGCCTGCCTTTTTCACGTGCCTGCCTGGTGAACGCCGGATCATCCGCCGTTGATCGCTGAGTCTACCTAACCATCAGGCGACGACCGCACGAACCGGGCACCATACGTCGCCCGGGCGGCCTCCAGGATCTCGCCATCGGACGCTGAAGGCCGGCCGTAAGCGACGTGAGCGGACGACGGCGGGACGTCCCGCCGTCGTCCGCTTCCGTTTGGTGCCGCTCCCTAACGGCTTCACCGAATGCCCGCCTTTGCCGACTACGCCCTGGATCCACACAGCGTCTTCATGGAGCTTCGGCTTTTGCGAAGCCACGCCAACGTCACACAACGCCACGGCATCCTGATCCGGACAAGCAACGTCCTACCCTGAACAGGTGACTCTGACTAAGATCCGCACCGCCGCCGCGAGCTCCCTCGCCGCCGCCGGTCTCCTGTTTACCCTCGCCGCCTGTTCCACGCCGACCGCCAGCCAGCCAACTACTTCGGCACCGGCAACAACGGCAACATCATCCAGCGCCGCCTCCGAACCCTGCACCGGAGTGAAGGTCATCGTCGATTCGGGCGCCCTGAAGCAGGATGCAGCTGATTTGTCCGTTTGCGTGCCCGTTGACGCGCCGACTCCCGCTTCCAAGGTGCTCGACGAGGCAAACGTCAAAACCGTGGGCACTGCCCAGTACCCCACCGAACTCGTGTGCCGGGTAAACGGTGTGCCCGCTGCAGACTTGGACATCGTGCACAAGGCCGGCACGTACAAGGAAGAATGCAAGGGCATGCCTGCCGCCTTCGCGTACTGGTCCCTCTGGACTAAGCCCGCCTCCGGTGACTGGGCCTACGCGCAGGAAGGCCTCGCCACCCTGCAGGTGAGCCCGGGCCAGAGCCTGGAACTTCTCTTCACGGTCGACGGCGAACCGGCCGCCCCCGCGGCATGACCTTCCGGCCCGCGCCGTTACGCGCGGCGGCGGTCCTCGCCGTCGTGTTCATCGCGGCGCGGGTCATCTACCGCGTCCTTTTCAACGGCGCGGGCATTGGTGAACCGGTCCTGCTGGACCTGTCGGGGGTCCGGCTGCCTGCCCCGTACGCGCACGTTGTCCTCCTCGGTCCGGTCACGGCGCCCGGGCTGTGGCAGGCGGTGCTGTCCGCCCTGCCGATTGCGGCAATGTTCCTCGGTTTTGGCCTGCTCAATGCTTTTGTGGACATCTCCCGCGGCTTCGTTCACCTGGCCCGCCGCGGCCCCATGCAGGGCGTTGCCCGGATGCTTGTGGTGGCCTGGGCTGCGCTTCCGGCACTTGCCGACGCCGTGACCTCCGTCCGCCTGGCGTTCCGGTTGCGCGGCGAGCGTTTCGGCCCCCGCGCCCTGGTGCCGGTGCTCGAGCGCACCCTGGAGCACGCCAGCCGGGTCGCCGCGGCCCTGGAGCTGCGCGGCTTCGGCAGCCGGGCAGCACACCAACCCGGCCAAGGTACCGAACCACCGGTTCTCATCCGGGACGCACAATTCCGTATTGGCGACGCGCAGGTGCGCGTAGCCCTGTTCGCGCCGCCGCCCGGGTCAATTGCCGTCATCACCGGGCCGACGGGCTCCGGTAAGTCCACCATCCTGCGGGGCATCGCCGGCCTCCTCTCCCACGTAGACGGTGGAGACAATTCCGGCACGCTGAGCGTCGCCGGAACAGACCGTGCCACCACGCCGCCGCGCGATACCGCCCGCCTCGTCGGCGTCGTCCTGCAGAATCCCCGCGCCGCTTTCGCTACCAGCCGCGTCCGGGACGAAATCGCCCTCGCCCTCGAGCTGCGCGGCATTGCACCCGTGGCCGCCAAGGTCCGGGTGCTGGAAGTCGCGGAGAGCATCGGGGTGTCGGCGCTGCTGGACCGGAATGTCAGCACCCTCTCGGCCGGTGAGGCAACTCTCGTTGCCATCGCCGCCGCCGTCGTTGAGCAACCGGCCCTTCTCCTGGTTGACGAGCCCTTGGCCGACCTTGACTCCGCCGCGCGCGGACACGTCATCGCGGTGCTCAACGCCCTCGCCCGCGAAGCTGGCGTCTGCGTCATCGTGGCGGAGCACCGGGCGGAGCCGTTCATCCCGGTTGCCGATTCCTGGTGGACCATCGACGACGGCGCCCTGGTCCCGGGTGCCGCACCATCCGCGCCTGCGCGCCCTGCCGTTGCCCATTCAACGCCAGTGCTGCCGGCGGAGCACGCGCCCGTGCTAACTGCCACGAAGCTGGCCGTGCACCGCAAGGGCACCCCGCTCGTGCGCGAGGCATCCCTGGCCCTGCACCGCGGTGAAGTGGTGGCCCTGGTGGGGCCGAACGGCGCCGGGAAGTCGTCCCTCCTGGTGGCGCTCGCGCTCGGTGACGGTACGGCTGGTGAGGGAGCGGTCGACGGCGGCCGCGTCGCCCTCGTGCCGGACGCCTCGGATGACCTCTTTACGAGGGATACCGTTGCAGGAGAGCTCCGCGCGGCAGAGCGGCGCCAGGCGCGCGGAAAGAATGGCGGGCGGCCAGCGCCCGGATCCGCAGCATCACGCCTTGCCCGCCTGCGGGGAAACGTCACGATTCCCATCGGACACGAGCATCCCCGCGACCTCTCTGCGGGAGAGCGGCGGATCCTTGCCATCGCGCTGCAGACCATGGACGATCCCCAGGTACTCCTGATCGATGAGCCAACCCGCGGCCTCGATCCGGCGGCGCGCACAGCAGTCGCGGCGGCGCTGCGGGCTGCGGCGGACTCCGGTGCGGCGGTCCTGATCGCCACCCACGACCTCGACTTTGCCCACGGCCTCGGCGCCCGGATCCTCCCAATGCGTGACGGCGCCGCGCCCTCATCCGCGACAGAGGCCACCCAGGCCAGTACCGCCACTGTCCCGGCCATCGCAGCACCACGGTTCGCCGACCGTCGAACAGACATTTCCGCTGCGAAAAAGCCCCACCGCATCCGGATGCCGCGGGGCGTCGAGATCGCAGTCCTCGCCGCCGCAAACCTCCTGGCCCTCGCGGCATTCTGCTGGCCGCTTCTGGCTGCGGCTCTCCCTCAGGACGCCGCCGCGGCACTCCCCTACGCGGCGCTGGCCATGGCACCCATCGCCGTCGTTGCCATCGTGGTGGCTCTCGACGGCTCGGTCCGCTCCGCACACACGGTGGCGCTGCTCGGTGTCCTGGCTGCAGTGGGTTCCGCGGTACGGGTGGCGAGCACCGGCGTCGGGGGCGTGGAGGCAGTCTTTATCCTGCTGATCCTGGCCGGCCGGGCCTTCGGTGCCCGCTTCGGCCTGCTCCTCGGCGCCGCCACTATCGCGCTCTCAAGCGCGTTGTGGGGCGGCATCGGGCCATGGACACCGTTCCAGATCTTCGCCTGTGCGTGGGTGGGCGCCGGGGCGGGCCTGCTCCCCCGCCGGGTGCGCGGGAAAGCGGAACTGTGGATGCTGGGCGGCTTCGGCGCCGTGGCGTCATACCTGTTCGGCCTGCTGACCAACCTGTGGTTCTGGCCCTTCGCGGTGGGCGCCGGCACCGGCATCTCCTATGTGCCCGGCGCGCCGCAGGGCACCAACCTCTCCAGCTTCCTGCTCTACTCGCTGGTGACGTCGACGGCGGGTTGGGACACCCTGCGTGCCATCACCACGATCATCGGAATCGCGGTGGTGGGGCGGGCCATTCTCGCCGCCCTCCGGCGGGTGAAGCCGGTCTCCAGCGCGGGCGGGCACCCCCCGGGTTGCTCCACTCAGGCCAGGGATCGGCTTCACCTCGGGGTCTGAGGACACCGCTGACGCCCGGCCAGCACCGAATCAGGATTCTGTACGGGTCTCGCCTTCGCCTTGGGGATACTTTATGAAATCTCCATTATCGGCTAAAAATCAGGCTACTCATCGGCTAGATTTCGGGCTACAATCAGAGCATGAAAACCGTGCCCCTCAGCGAAGCCAAAGACAAGCTTTCCGCGCTCGTGGAGGAGGCCGACAGGACGCATGAGATCATCCAGATCACCCGCCACGGGCACCCGTCAGCTGTCCTGATGTCCGCTGACGATCTCGAGTCACTCCAGGAAACGATCCATTGGCTTTCACAGCCGGGCATTCGGGAGGATTTGGACCAGGCCAGGCGCGACATCGCCGAAGGAAACACCGTCAGCGGCGATGACCTGCGCCGTGAGTTTGGACTGCCGCCGAGGTGACCGAGGACCCCACCACCGGGCAAGGGCCCTGGAGAGTCGAAGTCACCAGCCCTGCGCTGAAAGGATTTCGACGACTGCCGCAGAAGGCTGCGGCCGCGATAGTGGAATTCGTTACCGGTGTCCTGGCCGACAACCCCCGCCGGCTCAGCAAACCCCTCACCAATGAACTCCTTGGCCTGCGCACCGCACGCCGCGGCGACTACCGCGTGCTGTTCACCCTCGATATCGAAGAACACGTTCTGTATATCCATCGCATCGAACACCGCGCGGACGTCTACAAGCCTCGGTAGCCGTTGCCGGTGCATAAATCCAGCGTCATGGAAGACATTAGAACTCCCTTCGGGTGAGCCTTTGGCGACGCTTCCCGCGGTGATGAACCCGGATACCGAGGGCGGCTCCGACGCGATGCGCTGGAGAACGCAATCCGGGACGCCGATAGGAGAGTTCAAGGTGGAAACCGGTGAGGAGAGCTACGCGGAACTGCAGGCCGAAGAAACACTGGTTGACGTCGAAACCGCTCCGAACCGGCTCATTGTCCGATGCACGGTAAAGATCACCGGTCCGGGGTCTGGAAGCGTTCACGCGGTGGGACCCATGAACGGCTGACTATACTGACCAGGCGTTGGTGGAATGGCCGCCTCCGACCGGAGGCGCGGCACCACGGACACCGGCGCGCCATCACCGGACCGCAAGGAGACCATCGGTGAAACCCGGACCCGCGTGTCATGCTCTGCGATCTGGAGCGTTCATGCCCAAGGCCCGCCTACGGTTTAGCGCCGGCGCTGAACCTGTCGGGCCGCGGCACAAACGGTCCGGGCTGGGAGGAGAGCGCTGATGAGCGGGTTCTTGGACAGCATCCTGAACGTCAGCCCGGCCCTGGCGTTGTCCTTGGTGGGGTTGCTGGTGTTCGCCGAGGACGCCCTTTTTATCGGGTTCGTGATCCCGGGAGAGACCGCAGCGGTCCTGGGCGGGGTGGTGGCCAGCCGCGGGCACGTGCAGCTGTGGCTGATGATGGCCGTGGTTGTGCTGGCAGCAATCATCGGGGACACGGTCGGTTACGAAATCGGCAAACACTTCGGTCCCCGGGTGATGAACCTGAAGGTTATGCGGAAGCGGGGCGCGAAGCTGGAGAAGGCGCAGGACTTCCTGCGCCGGCGCGGAGGCTCGGCCGTGTTCCTGCGCCGGTTCGTCGCGTTTTTCCGGGCGGTCATGCCTGCCCTTGCCGGTACCCTCCCGCATGCACTACCCCCGGTTCCTGGCCTTCAACGCCGCCGGCGGCGTGGTCTGGGGTGGGGGTTTTGTTCTGCTGGGCTTTCTGGCCGGTAACTCCTATGAAGCGGTGGCCAAAGTCGCCGGCCTCGATGTCACCGTCATTGTCACCCTGGTCGCCGTGGCTGCCCTCGTTATCTGGCATGTGCGAAAGGCCCGCCGGAAACGGCGCCGCACCGGCGGGCCGGTGCCCGGAGCGGGGAACGATCCCGTGGACGATGCTACGGAGCCCCGGTGACGTCCGTCCCCTTCGCTGCCGGAGCCGGGCCGACCGGCGATCCGGACCTCGCCGGCCCAAAGGACCGGTCCGCGGACGGCTCGGCCCCGAATGGCTGAGGAAGGATCCGTCAGCCTCGAGTGCCTGGAAGGTGTGTTTATGGGAAGCAGGATCAGTGCGCGAGTGCCCGGGCGACGCGCGGCGACAGTCGTGGCGGCCGCGGCATTAACGGTTCTCGTGCTGGCCGGCTGCGCAGCCCTCCAGCGGGGCACCGCGGTCGCCGCGGTCGCGGGCCTCACCTGAGCCTTATAGCCCGGCGCCGAGACATACCGCCCGGTCCAGTTCTATGAGCGCGGAACCCTGTCCGACGCCACCACCTCTATCTTCCCCGCGGCCTAAAACTACGGACTTTCACTGGGTCCGATCATCCTTTGGGGATGCCACCGGTCGGTCTTCACGGCCCTGTCATCCCCTGCAGCCTGAAAGGCGCGCGGTTACCTGCGCAGACGGCTAGTAGTACTTAGTTAGGTTGGGGCTCGTGGTTGGCAGTAGGGGCAGTATCCGG
>NZ_JASBRB010000048.1 GCF_029960665.1 Pseudarthrobacter sp. AL07 | reverse complement strand
GCCCTCACTACGGAGCTCGAAGACAACCAGAGCCGGACAGCCGAGCTTATCCAGGCCAGCGAGGCAGCGCCCCTCCTGGACGAGACCGGGATCGGCCCGGTTATCGCCGCAGTTGTGCTCACCGCATGGTCCCACCCCGGCAGGGTCCGCTCCGAGGCAGCCTTCGCCGCTCTGGCCGGGGTGAACCCCATACCGGCATCGAGCGGGAACACGACCCGGCACAGGCTCAACCGTGGCGGCGACCGACGCCTCAACCGGGCACTCCACCAGGCCACCATCGTCAGAATGACCCACGACCCCGGAACCCGCGCGTACGTTGAACGCCGCACCGCAGAAGGCAAGACCCGACGCGAGATCCGTCGCTGCCTCAAACGCTATCTCGCCCGCCATCTCTACCGGACCCTGAACACCCTCCACGCTCAATCCACAACGCCTTGACAGATATAGAAGAGTCGCTAAGGCGGCCGGGACAGATATTCGTCCAGGTTTCTTGGGCCGTCCGAGCGAGTTTCTTGCGCAGTCGCCAGACACGTTTGCGGCAGTGGGGCGAACAATACACCGCATCTGAGCGTATATTTGTCCGCCACTGGCCCCTTAAACAGGGTTTTTCCGCAACTAAGGCATTCCGTGTTGGTGGGCGCCAACACGGTGAAGATGCCGCGATCACCCGCTTAGCGCCAACCGCTGTACCGATGGTCCTCAAGGCCGGCCCCCACCATCCTGGACCTGTTCGGACTGGAACAGCCCACCAAGTGGCAGGGCCAGTCCTACACACCGGCGGTCCGCGGCGGTGGACTCGATTCCCGCCCCTACCTCGTATGGGCCACGGCGCCCACACCTACCAGCGTGCTGTCCGCACCCGGAGCCTCATTGACGTTGAGCCCGACCTCGCCTCGCAGATGAGGTCCAACCGGATGGAATGGCTCGGCTTCTACGCCGGAACCCCCGGCACCCTCCCCGACCCGATGCAGGGGGCGATGCAGACCGGTTCGACCCTCCACAATCGACTGGAGAAGTACTTGGAACACGTTCGCAACACAGGCCGAGGCCACCTCGCACAGGACCTCATGGAGCGGCTGTACCCGAACATCGGAGCAACCCACGATTCCTAGCGTGCGCAGGTTCCGGTCCGCGAGGAGGACCGCGCCGCAATGCGCAAGCGGAGTGCCGCGTCGATCATGGCCCAGGAGTAAGAGTGACGAGTGCAGCCCGGCCGGACATTTCAGCCGGTGGCAACGGCAAGAGTTGTTGCGCACCATCACGCCAACCCCTCGCCGGGACGGGAACAGGCGGCCGCGACCACAGGGCCTCGGCGGCACCCAGCCCGTCGCCTCATGAGGATGTCCAGTTGACCGGCGGCACGTTCGGCATGGGTGACGCGTTTGGCGAGGGCTACCCCGCCGACGGCGAAACGCAGGTGCACGAAGTGCATCAGGACGCGTTTCGGATCGACGCCACAGCCGTCACCGCCAGCATGTTCGCAGCATTCGTCCAGGACACCGGCTACCGCACCGAAGCCGAACAATACGGGTCCTCAGCGGTGTTTCACCTGCTCTCCACGTCCTCCGGCGCCGACGTGCTCGACGCCGCCGCGGGCGCGCCGTGGTGGCTGAACATCCGCGGCGCCGACTGGGCGCACCCCACCGGTCCGGCGTCGCAATGGGAAGACTTTCCCGACCACCCTGTGGTCCACGTGTCGCACAACGACGCGTCGGCGTACTGCGTCTGGGCCTTACGGCGCCTGCCCACCGAGGCCGAATGGGAACACGCAGCCCGGGGCGGACTCGACGGCAAACGCTATGTCTGGGGCGACGAGCTCACCCCGGGAGGCGAACACCGCTGCGATATCTGGCAGGGTAGCTTCCCGAAGACCAACACAAGAGACGACGGCCACCTCGGCACCGCCCCGGTAAGAACCTTTCCACCCAACGGCTACGGACTGTACGAGATGGCCGGAAACGTCTGGGAATGGTGCAACGACTGGTTCCTCCCCAAGTACTACCGCAACTCCCTTGTCGATAACCCGCAGAGTCCCACCATCGGCGCCGGGCGCGTCATGCGCGGCGGCTCCTATCTGTGCCACGACTCCTACTGCAACCGCTACCGCATCGCCGCCCGCACGTCTAACACGCCGGAGTCCTCCAGCGGCAACTGCGGCTTCCGGACAGTGGCGCTCGCGTGAACCCACAGCGCACAGCAGGGCCGAACGCGCATTAGGATGCAGGCAGGACCGCGACGCAAGGAAGGACACACCGTGACAGAGGAGCCGGACGCCCAGGACGGCGAAGGGCGGAGCGGCTTCTCGCGGCGGATCCATCGAGGCGGCACTGAGCCGGATCCCCGGTTTACCCTGGCCAACGAGCGCACCTTCCTGGCATGGATCCGGACCTCGCTGGCCATGCTCGCCGGCGGTGTCGCCGTCGAGGCATTCATGTCCGACCTGTTCGGCCCGGAACTGCGCAAGACCATCTCAGTGCTGCTGCTCGTCCTGGCTCTCGTGATCGGCGGAGGCTCGTTCTTCCGGTGGCTGAACGTCGAACGCGCTATGCGCCGAAAAACGCCGCTGCCGCTCCCCCTCATCGCGCCCATCCTCGCCGCAGGCGGTGCGCTTGTCGCCGCGATTCTGGTCGTCGTCGTCCGCCCGGCCTGAACCGTGACAACCCACCAGGACGCGTCCCAGCATGGTGACTCCGGCCTGCAACCCGAACCCACCGGTCTTGCCTGGGGCCGAACCACCATGGCAATGGTCGTCGCAGCAGCAGTCTTCCTACGATGGATGCCCCACCACGGCTGGTTCGTCGGCACCCTCGTCGCGGCCGCCGTTGTGACCGCCGTCGCCATCAAAGTCACACGCAAACGCCGCTTTCAGCGAGCCGTCCGCGGAATCAACCAGGAAAGCATGGCCCCGGACGTCGCATCGACGGCGGCCGTCGCAGCCAGCGTCGTACTACTCGCCCTGCTCGGAATCTACACGGTGGTCTTCCTGCCCTTGGAGCCCTGACACCAGGACTCCTGACGGTGATGGTTTGCGTGAGGCCAGGGCTGGTTCTTGATCCCCGATACCTTTTTAGTAGGCCCCCGCACGAGTAAGAACTGGGGTTGTTGGCGTGTCAGAGGGACCCGTGGGTCAATGTCCACACATTAAAAGGAAAACCCCTTCCGACGAGCGGGAATGCGTGCCCGAGGTGGGACTCGAACTGCATTCCAGCCCCCGCAAATCCGCCGTTCCCCCGAAAACCTCCGCGATCCGGCCCAGCCCGGCACCAATACGATCCGATCCGAAGCCCCAGGTGTGCACATTGTGCACCCACTTTTTGCCCGATTTGGCACGCTTAGATGGCCATCCGGTCGCGACACGTGACAGTCTTGCGCGCGATTTTGCTCCGGCAGAGAGAGCCAGCATCCCTCATATGACCGGCCCCGGATAAGCACAGCACTACGGTGCTGCCCTTATGCTCGAAATCGACGACCATCACAGCGGGGTACCTCCTTCTCCTACATCTCATGGAGAAAAGAACAGCAACCTGCATGACCGACAGTCCGGCCTTCCACGAAGTGAGCACGCACCGCCAACGGCGCAGCGAAAACCGCCACAGCGACTAGCGACCCCAACTCACTTCGCGGAACTGCGGCCGTTGAGCCGCCGGCACGGTCGACATCCTTCCACGAGTCCTTGGTAGGTAGATGAGTCAACAAAACCAGGGGCAGTCCCTTCGGCTGAGCATATCCGTCGGGGTGATGGGGTTCCTGCTCCTTAACCCATGACTGATCCGCATGACCTCGCCCTCCCCATCGGCTGCACAGATCTCCTGAGTGAGCTCAAGCACCGGGTCAAGACCGCGCGCACCACGGCGCTGCGGACGGTCAACACCCAGTTGATCGAGCTGAACTGGTCCATCGGGAACGACGTGAGGACACAGCAGGAGGGCAGAGCAGGAGGGCAGAGCTGGGGAGCGGAGTGACGAACCACGGAACGGGATGGGAGTAGCTAAGTAGTTACTCTAAAAGCGCGAAATTGCTGGTTGCGTCAAAGCACTCGCTTAGTCATATTAATGTTGAGCGGGAGACATTCCCGTTACGCCCTGCGCTTCGTAGATGGCGGTGGAGACCTTGTCCCGGAGACGGACGAATTCGGGTGCGGATCTCAGCTCTGCGCCCAGCGGTGAACCGTTCTCGTCACTGATGTTGATCGCCTCGTCGAGGATGATACGTCCTGGACGCGCACTCATCACCACTACCCGCGTCCCGAGGAAGATTGCCTCCTCGACACTGTGCGTAATGAAGAAGACGGTCTTCTTTCTTTTTCGCCAGATTTGCAGCAGTTCAACTTGCATGCGCTCGCGTGTCAGCGCGTCCAGGGCGCCGAACGGCTCGTCCATGAGGATGATCTCGGGGTCATTGGCTAGAACGCGCGCAATCTGGCAGCGCTGCTGCATGCCGCCTGAGAGCTCATAGGGTTTGCGGTCCATGAACTGCTCCAGCCCTACCATTTTCAGGTAGCGCTCCGCTTCGTCATGGCGAACGGACGCCGGGATCTTCCGGAACTTTGATCCTAACTCCACGTTCTTTCGCACGCTGAGCCAGGGATACAGGTTTGGCTGCTGGAAGACGACGCCGCGATCCTGCCCGGGCCCTGTGACTTGCTCCCCGCCGATGGTGACGGTGCCCTGAGTAGGGGTGAGAAAGCCTGCCAGCATGTCCATAAGAGTGCTCTTGCCACAGCCGGACGGGCCCACAATGCATACAAACTCGCCGGACTCAACAGTGATGGAAGTGTCCGAGACCGCGTGCACCGTGTCCCCGCGGTCCGTTGTGTAGCGCTGGGAGACGTTGTCGAGGACCACCCGCCGGCCTGCGATTACCGGGGGCGTACCCGAACCGCTGTTCACCGCTGTCATTTGGTGCCCACCTTGGAGATGGATGCGCCGTAGAGCCCGTCGGTATATGCCTGTTCGCTGCCCACTGCCGCGATTTCACCTTCGCCGTGGAGGAACTCAGCTGTTTTGTGCAAGTTAGTTGCGAGCTTACCTCCGAAGTAGTCGGGCCCGCTCTGCTCTTTTGCGGTCAAATATTTGAACCCATTGAACTGCTTTTCGACGTCCCCCGGGGCGATACCCAACTCGACGGCCACGGAGACCGCGGCTGCTTTGGGATCCTTGTTGATCAGTTCCACGGCATAGTTCTGGCTTCTGGTCCAGACGTCCATGAAGCCAGGATTCGCTGCTACAAAAGCACTGGTGGCACCCTCTGCATCGAACGTCGGGAACCCCGCCTTCGCAGTTTCACCGCTGCCGGTGACTACGGTCCCCTGGGCTTTGAGCTGAGTCAGCGTCGGGTCCCAGACCCAGGCTGCGTCGACCTCTCCGCTTTGCCACGCGCCGATCATCTTGTCAGGCGACAAATTGATAACTTTGACGTCCCGGGCGGAGTCCAGTCCCGCTTCCCTCAGAGCGTTGAGCAGGCTGTAGTGGGCAGTAGAGCTAAAGGGAACAGCGATCGTCTTGCCTTTTAGGGCAGTGATTGATTTGACGGACGTGTCCTTGGCGACGAGGGCCTCTGCGTCCCCAATGACATCATGGAGCCAAACCACCTTCATATCGATGTTCAAGGGAGCCGAAAGTGCCTTCGTAGCCGGGCTGGATCCGATCAGCCCCAAATCCGCAGAGTTGGAACCGAAGGCCTGCACGACATCTCCACCCGAGTCATATTTATTCCACGTAATTTTGGCGTTAGGCATGCATGCCTCGAGTACGCGCTGGTCCTTGACGATCAGGTCCCCGTTGGGGATGTGCTGATAAGCGATGCGTGCTGTGGCAGTGATGGATTCGTCCGGGGTAAACGGGCAGGACGAGGTTTCCGCGGTGCGCTCCTTCGCGCTGCCGCAACCGGAGAGAGTAATGGCCAGTACGGCGACCACGACGGCCGTGCGGCGTGTTCCGGAGGGAAGTTTCGTCATGATGGGTCCTTCTTCTGAGGGTGCGGATGGGTCAAATGCGGAACGGGACAGTTATGCTTTGCCGTGCCACGGAACGAGGAGTCGTCCGAGGTTCTTGATGAGGACGTCCAGGGCGATGGCAGCAATGCCGATGACGATGATGCACGCGATGGTCAGTGGTGTCTGCAACTGGGTACCAGAGATGTACGCCAGACCGCCAATACCGGGGATCCCGTTATTCAATTCGGCTGCCACCACGGTCGTCCACGCAAAGCCGACGGCAATGCGGATGCCGCTGAAGATCTCCGACAGACTGGAAGGCAGGATGACGTTCGTCAATACTTGCCACCGGGACGCGCCGAGCGATTGAGCTGCGTGAATCCGGTCCTGGCGGATTCCGCTCACCCCGGAAATGGTAGCCATCGCAACCGGTGGAAACGCGGCGAGGAACAACAACCAAATTTTCGAAACGTCTCCGATGCCGAACCAGACAATCAGGAGACCAATGTAGCCCAGCGGTGGCAGCGAGCGAAGGAAGTTCAAATATGGCTCAATGACCGTGTTGATGGGTTTAATAGTGCCCATGATGAAACCCAAGACCACGCCGAACACTATGGCCATGCCCACGCCGGCGCCGATCCGCTGCAGGCTGGCGATCAAGTGCTCCCACATGAAGTAGTTCTGCTCGCCGCAGACGAGACGTTCGGCTCCAGCAGCTACCGGGCGGCACGAGTTCGCCTGGACGGCAGCATCCCAGACAGCCCCGGGTGAGGGCAGAAACAGGGGCTTTATCAGGCCTGCAGCCGTCACGCCCCACCACATCAGCAGGAAAGCAGCAAAGACTGCGAGGCCGACTGCGGTCCGTCTCAGGCCAGCCGTCCGTGCACGATTTTTGGGCTTTATGCCGGGGGTGGAAATGCGCTTTTTATCATCGGGCGCGGTGATAGCAACGGTGGACATGGAAGCCCTTCTAATTCTTACGTCTCGAACGGCACAAAAGAAGTGGCAGAGATCCCTAAGCCCCATCGGATGTGAACGAGATCACGTTTGAGTGGTGGGATAAAAGTAGCCAACGTCTCGAATTGTGCATAGGACCAGGTGACAGGCAACAAAGGGGGCCAGCCCGCTGGCCCCCTTAGGCTGCAATTGCCAGCTGCACGGCCGGAGCGTTTATTGTCGTACTTTTACATCGACGACGGGAGAATCTTCGAGCGCATAGAACCCACGCTCTTTTTGCAATTGAGCATCCTCTTTTCTCAGTTGGCAAACACCACTCCGCCGTGATGCCGTGATGCCGTGATGCCGTGATGCCGTGATGCCGTGATGCCGTGATGCCAGATACTCAGGCCCGCAACCGGATGGGATCGCGGAAGCCTCCGGCTCGTAGGTGAACTGGAAGGTTTCTCAGCGTTTGCCCTCGTGTGTTTGGGTTGCCCCATGGCTGACCTGGAAACGTCGGGCATCAACTTTCAGGTCTCGTTTGGTTTCAGAGCACCGTGGCAAGTGCCTTGTCGAATAATTCGAGAACGAAGTCGACCTGGCTGTTGGTGATGGTCAAGGGCGGGTTGAACCTGAAGACGTTTCCTGCGGCGCTTCCTCGGCCAATGATCAGTCCATTGTCGCGGAGGCGTTCGTGCACGCGTTTGGCTTCCTCCGTTGCTGGTTTTGTTGGGTCTCCATCCTTGACGAATTCGACTCCGGCCAAGAGTCCTGACCCGCGCACGTCGCCGATAATGGGGTGTTGGGTTTGGAGTTCGGCGAATCCTTGCTGGAACTGCTGGCCACGCAAATGGGCATTCTCAATGAGGGCGTCTTCGGTGATGACTTGCAATGTTGCCCGTGCCGCGGCGACAGAGACCGGGTTAGAACCGAAAGTATGGAAGTACTTGTGGTTGGCGATCGATTCGGCAATTTCGCGACGGACGACGACCGCCGAAATCGGAAATCCATTGGCGATGCTCTTCCCAAGCACGATCATGTCAGGTTTGACGTTGTGGTTTTCGTAACGCCAGAACCCGCTTCCCGTGCGGCCGAATCCGGTTTGAACTTCATCGACGATGCAGACTCCTCCATGGGCTCGGGTCTTTTCGAAGGCTGCCTGGATGTAGCCCTCGGGCATTTCCACGACACCGCCAAAGCCCTGGATTGGTTCGATGATCATCCCGGCTATCCGGTCGTTCGTTGACGTTGCAAAGACCCGATCGATGTGGTCGATATACGGGTGTGTTTCGGGCCCAAGGATGCCCTTGAACCGGTCGGGATTCTCCAGGAAGGCGAAACCTGGGTCCAAGGGGGTTTGCTGCCTGAATGCGCCGATGCCGGTGGCAGCCATCGCCCCGGGCGTGATGCCGTGGTAGGAATTTCGGAGCGAGAGGATCTCGTGGTTTCCCGTGTGAACCCGGGCCATCAGGAAGGCAAGTTCGACGGCCTCGGCGCCGCTGTTGACCAGATGGACGACCCAATCGGATTCTTGGCCGTCCGGGAAGGTCCGGATCAGCTCCTCGGCGTAGAGCCCCGGTTCGCGATTGAGGTACATGGTGGTGCAGTGTTGGAGTTTCCTCAGTTGGTTCACCGCGGCCTCGGTGACGACCGGATGGTTGTACCCCAAGCTGATGCACAGGTTTTGGCCCAGGCAGTCAAGGTAGCGCTTGCCTGATTCGTCGAAGAGGTAGGTGCCTTCACCCCGGTCCAAGATCATGGGTTCGTCGTACGCGACCATGCCTCGATGCGCAGGGGTCAGGAAATTTTCCCTACGGTTGATGATGGCTTGTCGTTCACTCACGATTGCTGGCTCCTTGGCATAGGGCGTATGAACGTCGACTCGCCGAACACTCACCGCATCTGGACTCTTTGAAGTCTGCCCCTCCTAAACACATTCGTGAAGAGACACTATGCTCATTCGAGGGATCAAATGCGGGCAGTATGTCTACTGGAAGGTGGCATTGAGGTCTAATCCGAAAATGGAGGTGCGCTGAAGGCGGCTGGCGCGTAGGGATGTGCCCG
>NZ_JASBRB010000047.1 GCF_029960665.1 Pseudarthrobacter sp. AL07 | reverse complement strand
CGGCCCGGGAAATCTCGTCGCGGGAGAGCGGATCGAGAGGGTGCGCTACCCCAACCTCGGTGTGGATTTCAGTGGTGAGAGTCATGGTTTTCTCCTTGGTTCTTTCTTGAGGATGAGATCCCTAAGGACTGATAGGCGAATTGCCCCGTGACATGGGTGGCGTTTTGCGAATACTTGGCAGTCCACCCATATGCTTGAAAGCCGCCTGGAGGATGCCGGGCCTTGCCGGCGGAGCTCAACTCCGAACTCCGTTGACGTGATGCCGGTCACGTGTTCCTCTTGCAGCCAAGCTACGTGAAATAAATCATTTAGTCTAGCTTTTTTTATGCATATTCTTTTATTGCCTCTTTATGGCGCGATGCCGGGGTTTAGCGGGCGAGCAGCCAGTCAGATGCAGCTTTGCGGTAGCGGATGATGCCCTTGTATTCGGCCATGTCGTCCGGCAGTTCGGCCAGCACATGGCCCATCTTTTCCCGCCACGCAGGTACCCGGGCAATGTCGGTGAGCGGCAGGAGATGGGTCCGGACCAGGAACAGCAGGGCGCCGGAGTGCGGGAGCCGGATCAAGTGCTGCACTTCCACCCGCAGGTGTAGCTTCTCCGGCATGGCAGGATCGTCGGCTATGGTGGTGCGGTCGGGGCCCCATTCAGGGTACGTTTCCGTGGAGGTATCCATACGCCGGCCTATGGTCATGGTCCAGTTGGTCCGCCGAAATTGTTCCCCGGGCTGCAGGCGCAACAGGAACTGCTCGGCCCGGCTGGTGATGCGTTCTTCCTTCACTCGCGGGACGGGATGGTGGATTTCAAGAAAGTTCATGCCGACGTCGAAAGCGAATGACCAGTCGGCGGCGAAGGTGACCAGGCCGGCATCAAGCCACAACGTATCTTCGCGGATATCAAGAAGAATGATGTCGTCCTGGATCTGCGTGCCGAGGAACCGCAGTGGCCCCTCCGGCAGCGAGCTGTCGTCTCCTACGGTGAATTCCACCTCGAGGTTCTGCAGACCGTTACGCCAACGGCAGATGTTCCCTTCCCGATGGAAAGACATCGTATCCGGGTAGTCTTCGGCCATGGAGGACAGCAGGGTGGTGAGGGCGTCCCACACCGCCGTTCGCATGTGGGGGAGGACATTCACGCGGGAAGGGTCGCGGGTCAGCACCTTGGCGCGCTCGGCCAGTTCATCCAGATAGTGTTCGTCGATGTCCACGAGATGGGCGCCCCAGGCGCCCGCCTCTGTCGGCGCTGTCTTGGTGGCTGGTTCGACGTTTGCGCTGTACCGGTAGGTGTCAGAGGCAAAAGGAAAGGGAAAGCGCCTGATCCGTTCCGGGAGGAGGGCGGCGTCAGGATCGGTTTCTATGATCGTGCTACTCAAAGGTCCAACTCCAATTCTGGGTCGTTGCTACGCGAAACGCAGGACATCATTGTGTTGTTCGCGGCCTTTTCCTGCTCGGATAGGTAAAGATCCCGGTGCTGGGGTGCGCCGCGAAGCACCGGCAGGACGCATTCGCCGCAGATGCCTTTGCGGCACATATTGGGGATGCTTTGCCCTGCTGTTTCAAGGGTCTCCAGCAGCGAAACGCCGGCTGGAACTTCCAAGCGAACGCCGCTGCGTGCCAGATGCACCGTAAAGGGTTCGCCCGCGTCCAGTTCAGCTGCGCCAAAGGCTTCTGAATGGAGCCGGGCGGATGACCAGCCATGGCCTCGGGCCTCTTCCAGGACCGCATCCATGAAGACAACCGGACCGCACACGTACAGGTGGGTTCCGACGGGCTGCGTTATGAGCGCTTCCGCCAGAACGTTTTGGAAACTGCCCCGGTCAGTGCACTCGACCAAAGCGATCAACCCGGGCCCGAGCAGTTCCCGCGCTTCCGCTACGTGGGCGCCGGCGTCTGGCCGGTGCACGTAGATCATCGTTGCTGTGGAGTCCCGTTCCACCGCGGCCCTGGCATGTGAAAGAACCGGCGTGATCCCGATTCCTGCAGCAACAAGCAGATGATGCGTCGCTGTTGATGCGGGAGCAAAAGCACTCCGGGGGCGCGCAACATAAACACGATCACCGACGCAAAGCCGGTGCATGGCTAAGGAGCCGCCGGCTCCTTCGCCGACCCTCAGGACAGAGATGCTGTATTCGGACGGCGCGTTGCCTGAGCCTGTCAGTGAGTATGCATTGACGCCGTTTCCCCATTGGACCACAAGGTGGCTCCCCGGGACATAGGAGGGCAACCTTCCACCTTCCGGGGCAGCCATCGTGATGCTGACAATCGATTCCGTCTCGCGGCTGACGTTTGTCACCTCCAGCTGGAGGCCTCCTTCCACCGCCGGGTGGACACGGGGCTGGAGCGCTATGGCGGTCATGCTGCCTCCTCGGCGTGGGCTGAGTAGCCCAGGTATGCGCCTCTTCGTCGGGAAAAGTGATCAGCGATGGTCAAGGTGGTGGCGCATCCTTGACACTTCACCTCGGTGCCGGCCGCCTCATCAACGGTGGTGGTAAGGCAATGCGGGCAATAAACAAACCGGGGTCCGGTTTCCTGGGGCAGGAGGGTTACCTCCTCGCCCAGAAGTCCGCAGTCTGCTGCGGCTGCTGCGGCTGCACGGATATCCGTCGGAGGGCCTGCGAGTATCAGACGGACGCCTACACGGGAACCGCTGAGCACAGACTTGAGTTCCGAGAGGCTCTCGGCGGTTGCCGATTCGAAATGGAGATCGTACCGGGGCTGGCCATTGGTGTCTGGAAGCGCGGTGTCATCTGAGGATCCGAAAGATACACAGATGACACCGCGGAAACCAGGTTCCAGGCCGTTGCCGGCTGCTGGCGGCATGGACGCGGAACGCATGGTCGGTCTTTACGGTGCGAAGGTGCGGTCGCCGGCGAAGAACCCCAGGCCATACTCGGGGGTTTCGAACTTGACGGTTGTGCCTTTGGGGAAGAACAGCACGTCGCGCTCCTTCGCGTGAGTCACTTCGCCCGTGGTCTGGTCCGTGAGGATGAATTCTCCCTTGATGACGACCTTCATTTCGTCGTAGGTGTAGGTGTACACCAAGGGCTCCGAGGCCTTCAGTTCGAAGAATCCGGCGCACATGACCGACCCCTCCGGGTTATGGAGGGAATCGCCGATCGCGGCGACCGTTCCCGGCTCGTCCATGGACGGGAGGCCGATGAAGCCGTTCTGTACCTTGTGGATCGATCCGGCCTTGGTCAGTGTTCCTACGAGGGTGGTTTCCATGGTGTCTCCTTTGACTAGTGGTGTGTAAAAGATGGGGTTCCGGGAGAGGTTGTCTTCAGGGATAACCAACTGAGCTCTAATCCGAGCCCTTGCTGGTGTGATGCGAGTCACGCTCCTCGTCCCATCTGCAAAGCTACGGCACTTAATTCATCTAGTCCAGTCTTTTTTAGAAAATTACGCCTTGGGATTTAATGTTTATTTTTCTTGGGAACTATTGACACGTAGGGAACTGCCGGAAAAGCGCCACGGTGGATGCCGGGCCCTCGTAAGGGCGCGGCATCCACCGTGAAACAAGCGCCTACCACTGTCCGTCCTGGTGCGCCGGGCTACAACAACGCCTGTACTACCCCGTCATGCGTCAACCCCGGTGGACATGATCGGGACACGTGTGCAGGACTCTTCCGGCGGAATCCCCGGCCGGTTACGTCACCTGGGATGTGGAACCGGTCGAAGATCCCCGGCGTCGTGGTCTGAAGATGGAGCTGTGGCTGCTTTGTCCTTCAGCCGACGGGATTCACGCTGGGTATACAACCAGATGGGCAAATAGAGCGATAGTACGAGGAAACCAACCCAGGTTGAGGTCCAACCGACCTCCAGGCTGTTCAGGTACACCACGCCCACCAGGCATAGGGGTAGATTGAACAGTCCAAAGAGCAGGGCAACCTTTTTCCAGCCCTTCGGTGCTTTGAAGGGCCGTTCGAGGTTGGCGAAGGACGGGTGATTCTTAGCCCTGACATATGCGAACAGGCTGATGCCGTTGGCGCAGGTGTAACCAATTGCGGACGCTGCGAGTATTGCCGCCGGCGTTCCCATCGAAATCAGTACCAGGTTGAAGGCCCCGATGACCAGCATCGCGACAAACGGAGTGCCCTGGCGGTTCGTCTTGCCGAAGACCCTGGGGAGGTTGCCTTCGCTCGACATGGAGTGCATGGCGCGGGAAGAGCCCAGATAGGCCGTCTGGATGATGAGGATCATGGCGGCGATCAGCATGATGATGGTGATCATGGTGCCTGCCTGGCCAAAGACGGCCTGGGCCACTGGAATCAGGGGCGACAGGGGCTCGGCCAGTACACCCTCAACACCAAGCACGCCGATCACCGCGGATTGCACTAAGACAAATGAGAAGAAGCAGATGATGCCGCACGCATAAAGCGCTTTGGGGACATCCCTGGACGGGTTCTTGTATTCGGGGCCGTAAATGGCTGCTGTTTCCCAGGCGCAGGCACTCCACTGAGCGATCGCAAAGATGCCAAAGAGAATCAGGATGTGGTGCATGTCCCAGGCCCAGTCGGCCGGCATCCAGCTGCCGGTGATGTTTGCCATGTCGACTTTCCCGGTCGCGAAAGGCGCCACGGTCAGGACAACCAGGGGTATAAGAGAGAACGCAGCCAGGATGTAGCCCAGTTTGGCGCCGTCCTTGAGGCCGAACCAGTTGACGATGAACAACCCGGTGAAAATCACCAGGCCTGAGATCAGTGCGAGCTGGTACTCGGTGAATGTCTCGGCCAGAACCGGAAACAGCCCATGCAGGTAACCGCCCACCAGGATGGAAAAAATTGCCAGTACAGGATTCCAGGCGAACCAGTAGCTCCACGCACTGAAGCCACCGATCAGCTTGCCCTTGTCGTACTTGCCCTTGTAGTTCTCCGTCCGGAATACATGCTGGGCGAACCCCGGCAGGCCGGAAGCCTTGGGGAACGTGGTGGCCATCTCGGCATACGCGGTGCTCTGCATAAAACCCTGAAGGACCGACAATCCCCAGATAAGAATTGCTGCGGCGGACACATACATCGGCAGATAGCCCAATGAGGGCAGAATCAGCAAGGGCACACCTAGCGCAATGGCCAAACCCTGCTTCCAGTCGATCGACCGTTCCAGGTGATCGGTGCCGTCTGAACGATTTTCACTCATAAAATCTCCCTAAAACTACTCTAGTCGTCTCTGACTTCTTCGTTATGGAACTCTTTTTCTTGAATCTTCCACTGGCGGTGCAAGAACACATCTGTCCAGCCCGGGATGCGGTATCACGGCGCTATCCGGCAGCACGATCTTGCAACTGCATGCAGGTCCGGACGGCGGACTGGCAAGTAAAACGAGGCAGGCTCCGGTGCGCGCAGTGGTAGCGCCAACGTGCTAGGCCGACAGGTGCGGCAGGGGGGTCGCTCGCAAAAACACCTTCAGGGTTGAGCTCTCGTGACGTGGACAAGGGTGATGTCCGAGCCCGGGAAATTCTTCCTCTGGTGCCGAAAGACTCGTGACTGCTCCGATGTATGGCATGTGAAACAGATCACCCCCAGAGGTTACAGCCTAAAAGCTCTATTGCGATAGCTTTTATTCGCCGAACTTTTTCCAGCTTCGGTGCAACCGACGTTGACCGTGCCTGGGAAAGTTCGCCCCTAGACAGCGAAAATCAGGGAAAGCCCAAGATGGGGGACGTCCAGGGCCATCCGATGCTGGTCGGGAACATCGGATTTAATCCGCTCACCAACGAGGTATAAACCGGAGTTGCCGAGAATGACGCGGTTGCTGGCATTGACGAGGGCCGCATCTCCGGGAATGGCGCGCAGAGTGGGCATGATGAGGGGTTCCAGGTCCCTGATCCGGATGTCGCATGCGGCCACGCCCGTGAAGCGCCCGTGAACGGAAAGCGGGGCCGCAAATGTCAGGATGTATTCCTCGAAGCCGAGGAAGTCCACATATGGCCCCCATACACTCTGCTCACCTGTGGAAGCGGCGGTGGAAAAGAAGGGCAGCTTCTCATAGTCGTAATATCTGCTGCTGCCTGGAGTCATGTCGAGGTCGAGCCTGCCGATGGTGCCGTGTTCCTTGCGGGCCCACCAGTCCAAAGCCGGCACCCCCTCCTCGATGGTTTCCACGGCGAAGAAGGTCCCGGCGCCGGCTGCGTAGCTGTTCTTCGTCAGGAAATCCCGGGGATATTCATCCAATCCCTTGAGGACCGCCTTGCCTGCTTTGGACTTGCCGGCGAGATTTCGTTCAAGGAGGGAGGAAACGTCGCTGGAGAGCTTCTTGACCTCCGTGCAGACGCCGCTCATCCAGGAAGAAAGGTCAGATGCAGCATGTACGACTTCAACGGTGGGCTTCATTGACCATCCTGGTTTGATTGGGCATAGCCGAGGGTCAGTTTCTGGTCTATCAGATGAAAAATGTTCCGTCTGATGTGCTCAAGGATAAGGTTTTGGGCCTTCTCCGGCTGGTCTTGGGCTACTGCCCGGACCAATTCCAAGTGTTCTGCGGTTGCCTGCTCAGGGTCAAATGCCACCGTGAGGGGAGTCCAAAGCTGCTGGACTGTTTCTTCCTGAAGCCGTATTTCCGCGTTGGCGAGCCTCGGCGATTGCGCGGCTATTGCCAGCTCGATGTGGAAGCGGCTGTCAGCAGGTGCACGCACTTCGGGGGTGTCGGCCAGAATTAATGCCCGCGCAAGTTCCTGAAGTCGCTCGAAGTCGTGTGCTTCTGCGCGCTCACAGGCCAGACGGACGGTGGTGGCTGCTATAGCGGAATGTTCGTCACCGATGTCACGTATTTCCGAAATTGACGTCGAGAGGAACCAATCCCGAATGACGTCCTTCTGCGTACGAGGCTGGTTGAGCACGAAGGTTCCCCCACTTCGGCCCCTGCGGGTCTCGACGATCCCCCGCTCGCGCAGTTCCCCCAAAGCTTCGCGAAGAGTGGCGCCGCCAACCCCAAACATTTCCGAGAGGGCCGCTTCGGGTGGCAAGCGTTCGCCCACTTTAAGCAGCCCAAGGCCGATGGCTTTGGTAATTCTGTCCACAATCGCATCGGCCCTCTCGATTTCGGGCAGGGACCGATAAATCTGGGACTGGATTGATGACGGCGAGGCCAAAAGTCTGCGCTCCGGAAAATGGGTACGGGTCGATCAATGACAAGCAGTCCGGAGTACGTGAGTGGACTTAACTCGTTCTCCAGAGTCTATGCAACGAATGCTACAAACCTGCGGCTTTTCGACACTCCCCAGCCTGCGTCTCGGCACCACCAATCCTAAAGTGTAGTCAGAACCGTCAAAAAACAGTGTTACCCCCGCCCTTTCGCTTCGGGAGTATGGATACCAACCACAAAGCATCGTTCGACCGGATCCCGGCCGACGACCGAATGGAAGGGACAAAACGTGACTCCGACAGTAAATACAACGCTCACCGGATACAGCACCACCGGTGACATTGTCCGGAATCTCGCTCTTGTACAGGACGAGATCGCGGACACAGCGGCCAAGATCGACGAGCAGCAGATCGCCGACGTGGCCCGCCACCTTAGCCATCCTGGCCGGGTGTTCGTCGCCGGAGCCGGCCGAAGCGGCCTGGTGCTGCGGATGGCTGCCATGAGGCTGATGCACCTTGGCCTGAACGTCCACATTGCCGGTGACACCACCACGCCGGCAATCGCCTCCGGTGACCTGCTTCTGGTGGCCTCGGGATCGGGAACGACCTCGGGAGTAGTCAAGTCAGCAGAAACAGCGGCGAAGGCCGGAGCGCGGATTGCGGCGTTCACCACCAGCCCGACTTCACCTCTCGCCGGGCTTGCTGACGCTGTGGTGATCATTCCCGCCGCGCAGAAGACCGACCACGGCTCCAGCGTTTCACGCCAGTACTCCGGGTCGCTCTTCGAGCAGGTACTCTTCCTCGCCACTGAAACCCTGTTCCAGTCCCTGTGGGACAACACCGACGTACCGGCCGAAGAGCTCTGGCTCCGCCACGCCAACCTCGAATAACCGAACCACAATTTTTCACACCCACTGCAGTTCCCAACAGAAGGAAAACAACACCATGAAACTCCAAGTTGCTATGGACGTCCTGACCACCGAAGCCGCCCTCGAACTGGCCGGTCAGGTCGCCGAGTACGTCGACATCATCGAACTCGGCACCCCCTTGATCAAGGCTGCCGGCCTCTCCGCCGTCACCGCCGTCAAGAACGCCCACCCGGACAAGATCGTCTTCGCTGACATGAAGACCATGGACGCCGGCGAACTCGAAGCCGACATCGCTTTCAAAGCCGGTGCCGACCTGGTCACCGTGCTCGGCTCTGCCGACGACTCCACCATCGCCGGCGCCGTCAAGGCAGCCAAAGCCCACAACAAGGGCATCGTCGTTGACCTCATCGGCGTGGCAGACAAAGTCACCCGCGCCAAGGAAGCCCGCGCTCTGGGTGCCAAGTTCGTGGAGATGCACGCCGGTCTCGACGAGCAGGCCTTGCCGGGCTTCGACCTGACCGGGCTGCTCCGCGCCGGCGCAGAAGCGCGCGTTCCGTTCTCCGTCGCTGGCGGCGTGAAGCTCGCCACCATCGAAGCAGTCCAGAAGGCCGGCGCCGACGTAGCCGTCGTCGGAGGCGGTATCTACAGCGCGGCCGACCCCGCACTGGCAGCCAAGCAGCTCCGCGCCGCCATCAGCTAACCAGCCGGAATGTCTTGACTGTACTGCCCGCGGAGATACGTCACCGCGGGCAGTACACGTTCGGTGTAAGAACCAAAAAAACAACACACCCCAAGGATGAGGGGTTTGGCATAGTGGGGGATCCGGATCCCTGGAAAGGATGCTGTTCATTATGCGTAGTCAGGCCACACCCAATTTGGAAGTCATCGTTACCGAGCCTGGTCGACTTAACGAGTTGCTCGACCATGCAGAAGCCGCACTCCGCCAGGTAGCCACCCCTCATTGCTATGCCGGCATTCTGGTCACCCGCCATGATCCCAGCCGGTACACCCTCGCACTCAGCGACACCGTTCCCTATGGGGAGACCCGCGAGCAGATACTCTCGTGAGCGTCGGTCGGCTGCCGCACTGCCTTGCCGAAAGTTAGAAGCAACCATGTCAGTTACTTACGTTGATTCAAGTGTGAAGTCTGGACTTAAGTCTGGCCGTAACCCGTTGCGGGATCCGCGTGATCGTCGTCTGAATCGGATTGCCGG
>NZ_JASBRB010000046.1 GCF_029960665.1 Pseudarthrobacter sp. AL07 | reverse complement strand
AGGTGGCAAACCTGTGGAGCCCGTACCTGACCATGGCCGAAGGAATCAAGATCGCCGCCCAGTCCTTCACCACGGATGTCTCCAAACTCTCCTGTTGCGCATCCTGACCCCAGCGCCTCCTGACCCCGTCGCTTGACACCATTCACCGCCGAAGAAGAAAGACCCATCATGAGCACTGATTTCATCGACCTCACCGACCGTCTGACCTCACCGGACACCGGCATCGAACCCGCCCTCTGGCTGCCCCTGCTCCATCTGCTCTCCCAGGGCGAGTCCGTGGCCATCGCGGACCTTGCCGCCGTCACCGGGCGCACCGTGCCGGAGATCCGCGCCGCGCTGGCCGCGGTGCCGGACACCGAGTACGACGGGGACGGACGCATCATCGGGCAGGGCCTGACCCTGCGCCCCACCCCGCACCGTCTGGAACTGGCCGGGGAACAGCTCTACACCTGGTGCGCCTTGGACACCCTGATCTTCCCGGCCCTGCTCGGCACCCCCGCACGGATCGAATCCACCTGCCACGCCACCGGAGTCCCGGTACGGCTCAGCGTGGGCGCGTCCGGCGTGACCGACGTGGAGCCTGCCTCGGCCGTGGTCTCCCTGGTCAACCCCGAGGACATGAGTTCGGTACGGTCGGCGTTCTGCAACCAGGTCCACTTCTTCGCCTCACCCGAGGCCGCAAAACCCTGGCTCGACGCCCACCCGGGCGGTTCCGTCGTTTCCGTCGCCGAAGCCCACCGGATCGGCACTGCCATGGCTGGGTCCCTGCTCGATGAAACCCTCCCCGCACGGCCAGCCGTCCCCGGGAAGGGCGCACACAGATGCGCATGCTAAGGAGCCGAGCCCTCCCGGGCGGCCTCTGACCCGGGCCGGACACCAGAGGACGCCCGCACGACGGCAGCGGCCCCCCGCGGCCGGAAACCACAGCTTGAGGACAGCACCGGAAATATCATCCGAGATCAAGGGGAGAGTTATGAGCGAACATTTTGACGTGGCAGTGCTGGGGATGGGACCCGGCGGGGAAGTCGCCGCGGGCCGTCTGCTGAAAGCCGGGAAGAAAGTCGCGGTGATCGAGCGCGAGCTCATCGGCGGGGAATGCGCGTACTGGGCCTGCGTGCCGTCTAAAACCGTGCTCAGGCCACCGGAGGCCCGAACGGAAGTGCATCGGGCGGCCGGGGTGTCGGGGGCGGAGCTGGACTGGGCGGAAACCAGCGACTACCGCGATTACATGATCAGGCATCTTGATGACAAGGACCAGATCGACGGGTACGCCCGGCACGGGGCGGTGGTGGTCAAGGAGGAGGCTCGGATCACCGGACCCGGACGGATCCTGGCCGGAGACCGGGAACTGAGCGCGGATCACATCATCATCGCCACCGGCTCCGACCCGGTCATCCCGGCCCTGGAGGGCCTGGATCAGATCACGGCCTGGACGAACCGGGAAACCTATACGGCCACGAGCCTCCCGGAGCGGGCCGTGATCGTCGGCGGCAGCGCCGTCGGGATTGAGACGGCCACGTTCCTGGCCCGTTTCGGAGTCAAGGTCACCCTGATCCACCGCGGGGGCCGGCTCCTGGAACGTGAAGAACCCCGGGCCGGTGAACTCGCCGGCGAGTACTTGCCCGAAGCCGGGATCGACATCCGGCTGGGAGTAAACGCCCGTCGGGGCCGGCGTGCAGGCGGGCAGAGCGTCCTTGACCTCGATGACGGCACCGAGGTCGCGGCCGACGTCGTCATCTTCGCCACCGGCCGCAGCCCGCGCACGCAGGGTCTGGGGTTCGAGCAGGCAGGCGTGGTTCTGGGTGACCGCGGGCAGGTGCAGGTCGATGAACACTGCCGTGCGGGCGAGAAGGTGTGGGCGATCGGGGACGTCACCGGCATCATGGCCTTCACTCACGTCGCGAAATATCAGGGCCGGATCGCGGCCGACGCGATTCTAGGCACACCCCGGAAGGCTTTCTACGAGGGTATTCCGCGGGTCGTGTTCGCCGACCCGGAAATCGCCGCCGCCGGCCTCACCCGGGACCAGGCCGGAGCGCAGGGCCTGAGCACAGCGGCAGCGGAGATCGACCTCGCGGCCGCGATTACCCGGCCCTGGACCTACGAACGGGATCCCCGCGGGCACCTGGGCCTGCTGGCCGATACCGAGCGGAAGGTCCTGATCGGCGCCTGGGCGGTGGCCCCGATGGCCGGGGAATGGATCCACCAGGCTTCCCTGGCCATCCGCGCCAGGATCCCCATCGACACCCTGCGGGACCAGGTCGCCCAGTACCCGACCTACAACGAGGCCTACCAGGCTGCCCTAGACAAACTCGACATCTAGCCGCCGCCGCGACCAGCCCCGGGACGCTTCTGCCACGGGGAATCCGGACCACACGATTGCTCCCAGGGAAAGACCATCACGAACGTTACTGAAGCACTCGAAGACCTGGCCACCGCCTGGGTCGCCGGCTACGTCGGGACCAAAGCCATGGAACCGGTCAGCATGAAACTCTACGAACTGGAATCCGCACAGGACCGGGCCCGGGAAGACGCCGCCCGGCCGGGGCCGCCGTCTGAACTGGCAGCGAAGAAAATCTTCGGTGCCGCCGGGATTGTGCTGGAGGGAAAAGCGCTGGAGCGGGCCTCGATGTTCATGCATTACGGGCTCGCGCTGAGCTGGTCACCGCTGTATGTGCTGCTGCGCCGCAGGACAGGCATGGGAATGGTCGGGGCCGGCCTGCTCACCGGGACGGCGATGTCATTGATCGCCGATGAAATCATGACGCCCCTGGCCGGGTTCAGTGCCCCGAACCGTGCCTACCCCCTGGTGACGCATCTGCGCGGCTTTGCCGCGCACCAGGTGTTCGGGCTCACGGTCGCCGCAACCTGCGAAGCGCTCTGGGCACTGCGGGGACGACGGCCATGACCCACCCCAACGGTCTCGAGCACCCCGGGCTCAGCGGACCGTTGGTCGGCGGCCCGACGGCGGCGGGGTCCTTGGCTGTTCATTAACGTCTTGGCCCGGCGCCGCCTGATCCGGCGTCAGGCCCGCGGGACGTCGCGTGATGCAGCCGGGGTCGTGCGGTTCGGATCGGCGTCGGTGTCGGAGTGGGTGGCGCCGGCTGAGTGCAGTCCGGTTGCGGGTGCGCAGCAGTCGTCCTCGGGTTCCTTTGGCGTCGGCCCGGCGGTGCGCCTGCGTGTCCAGAGGGTCGCGAGCAGCACCGCCGCGGCGAGGGAGATGGCGAGAACCGCGATGACGGCGGTATTGGCTCCGATGAACCTGGTCACTGCCGAAGATAAAACGTTCATCCCTCCGGCGATGCCCTGGTTGGGCTGGCCGGTGGCCAGCGCCGGAGCCCAGTACGCGACAAGATAGGCTCCGGAAAGCACGAGTACGGATCCGGCGACACGGGGCAGGTAGCGTGAGGCACGGTGCAGTCCTTTGGCCAGGGCTCCGCTGGCCAGCGCGGAGGAGAGCGCCAGTAGGATCAGGACCATGCTCGCCCCGGCAGCGTAGGCCACGAACACGGAAACCAGGGCTGTGATGCTGTTCGCCGCCAGGGCCTGGGCGATGACTGCCAGCAGCACCGCCAGGGTGCAGGAGAGTGACGCGACGGCGTAGGCGGCGCCGAAGGCGACCATCGAGCCAGGCCCGCGCCCGGGCCGGTTAATCCGGTTCGAGTTCAGGCTCAGCCCCACGCGGCGGCCGGCGAGCATCGCGATACCGACCCCGGCGAGCAGGACCCCGATCAGGACGGCCACCCACGGTACGGCGCCGATGATGCTGCGCAGCCCGAAAGCAACGAGCAGGCCGGTAATGGTGAAGATCCCGGCGAATCCGAGGCTGACCAGGGCACCCGCGCCAAGGCCGCTGAGCGCCCGGCGGAGCAGCCCGGGACCTGCGGACCCGGGGGCGGTGTCGTCCCGGCCGATGTAGTAGGCCAGGAAAGCCGGAAGCATGGCGAATCCGCACGGGTTCACGGTCGAGAGCATTCCGGCGCCGAAAGCGAAGGCGAGTGTTCCTGTCATGGGGTCCCTTCCTAAGAGCCGGCGGCCGCGAGGGCCTTGGCAGTTTCGTCGGCAGAAGGATCCACGCCGCGGTAGATTTCCTTGCCTGAAGAGTTCAGGACGACCGTCGTCCCGAGGGAATCGACGTTGAAGTGTTTCAACAGGGTTCCGTCGTCCCGCACCATTGTTACCGGCGGGTTGCCGACAGAGGCGATGAACTGGTTCAGGACGTCGGTCGGTTCGCTGGGATCAAGATCGACGGTAACGGCCTGCGCGCCGGGGGCGGCCTTGGCCAGGCCCGAGGCAACATTCTTCACCCCGGCGGCGCAGGACCCGCAGGAGGCGGTGAAGAAATAGATGACGGTCGGTTTGCCCGTCGGAAGCGTCAGCGACGAGCCGGTAAGGGTCTTCACCGTGACGGACGCAACCGTGGGCCCCGAACCGGCACCAGCGATTGAGGAAGCCGCGGCACTCGTCGGTGCGCCTGTGCCGGTAGTGGCGCCGCAGCCGGCCAGCAGGATTGCGGCCAGCACGGCGCCCATCAGCGCGGCTGCCCGCATGGCCGGTCGGAGGCGGGGGTAGCGCCGTGTCGGACGTGGTGTTGACGGTGGTGTGGAGAAGGTCATGGTCGTCTGTTCCTTCCGTTCGCGGACGAAGTGTCCCGGCTCCCCGGTTGCTGCCCGGAACCAGTGGCCCTCTTCTGTGAGTCACAGCAGTCAGTCATCTTCGGGGAAGGACCTTCAGCAGCGGATAACCCGCCATCGGACTGCCCGCCCGGTACTGCACTTGCCCGCGCACGGGCGCGGCGGCGGCTCACGGTAAACGCGACGGCTCCTGCAACAAGGAGCGCGCCGAGGGCAAGGACGGCAGGATTGCCAAGCGCCCCGCCCGCCAGGGCGATAGCACCCCCGGCGATCAGAATCGGGCCGGCACAACAGATGACGGCCAGGGCCACGGCCCCGACAGCGAACAGAATCCCACCTGTTCCCCCTGAAGGGGCTGACGGACGATCAGACATACGGTTTCTCCTCAAGACTGAAACAATTCCCTGACACCAGTGTCGACCTTCCACCAGAGGGGAAGGTCAAGCCCTTGTGCGGCGAGCAGTCCAGCGAAACCAGACAAATAAGGGTCCTGACGGCTGATTTAATCGGTCTTGGTCTCTGCGCAATTGCCGGCGTGCTGCCGCCAGGACAGGCAGTGCAGACCACTTCGGATATTCGGTGCAGACGCCTTCTGAAAATGATAAAATCACTGTCATTTTCAGAAGCTGACTGCATTGGCCTTCCTGTGGAGGCGGGAATAGTGCAGATGACTTGTGAGCACTGGCTGATCGGTACTCCTGTGCACTAAGGTCACTTCTGTTCGGTACTCCTGTTCCCCAAGGAGGCAGGCATGGACTCCGATCGGGTTCGCATTGCTGCGCAGGGACAGCTGACGATGACGGATGCTGCGTGGGAACAGGCCAGGAGTCGGGCTGCCGTGATCGGTTCGTTGGCGGCGCGGAGCAAGACAAGGCTTGCGGATGCTGACAGGGCCGCGGCGGAGCTCGGTGTTTCCCGCCGGCAGGTTTACGTGCTTCTGGGTAAGTACCGCCAAGGTTCTGGCCTTGTTACTGATCTGGCGGTTCGCCGTTCAACCGGCGGCAAGGGCGGGCACCGTTTGCCTGAGCCGGTTGAAGAGATCATTCGCGACCTTATCCGCAGGCGGTTTCTGACACGTCAGAAACCAAGCGTGGCTGCGCTCCACCGCGAGATCGCCAGCGCTTGTGCGGCGCGGGGATTCAAGGCCCCGACCAGGAACACGGTGACCCGGCGCATCTCGATGCTCAGTCCGGTTGACGTCGGCCGGCGCAGGGAAGGCGCTGAAGCTGTGAGGCCGTTGCAGTCCGCCGGTGGTGACGTCCCAGTGATCGGCTCGATCCTGGAGCAGGTGCAGATTGATCACACGGTTATTGATGTGATCGTGGTGGATGAGCGCGAGCGTCTATCGATTGGCCGCCCGTATTTGACCGTTGCGATCGATGTTTACAGCCGAACGATCGTGGGCATGGTCGTCACGTTGGAACCGCCGTCGGCCGTGTCCGTGGGGTTGTGCCTAGCCCACGCCATCGGTGACAAACGACCGTGGCTCGAACGACTCGGGGTGGCGGCGGATTGGCCGATGAGCGGCAAGCCGAAAATGCTGTACCTGGACAACGCGGCGGAGTTCAAGAGCGAGGCGTTACGGCGAGGGTGTGAGCAGCACGGTATCGGGCTGGCCTACCGACCGCCGGGGCGACCGCATTATGGAGGCATTGTTGAGCGCGTGATCGGCACGGCGATGCGCCAGATTCACGAACTTCCCGGAACCACTTTCTCGAATCCGGCGGAGCGCGGCCGGTATGACTCGGAGAAGATGGCTGCGCTGACGCTGGCGGACTTGGAAAAGTGGTTGGTGCTAGCAGTCGCCGCCTACCACGGCAGCCTGCACGGCACATTAGGGCAAACGCCGGCCGGGCAATGGACTGCCGGTGTCACCGCCACCGGCACGCCTTCCGTCTCGACGAACCCGACAGCGTTCCTGGTGGATTTCCTTCCAGTCATCCGCCGTACTCTGACCCGTACCGGTTTCGTCATCGATCACGTCCATTACTTCGCGAACGCCTTAAAGCCCTGGATCGGCCGGCGGGACAGCTTGGGGCCATTCATCATCCGAAGGGACCCGCGTGACATCAGCCGGGTGTGGGTCCTGGAACCGGATGGCCATCACTATGTGGAAGTTCCCTACCGGTCGATCTCCAACCCTGCCGTCAGCGTCTGGGAACACCGGCAGGCACTGGGCCGATTACGCGAACGAGGTGCCGGCCAGGTGGATGAGGCGGCGTTGTTTCGGATGATCGAGCAAATGCGCCACGTCACTGAGACGGCGGTCAAAACGACCAAGCGCGTCCGTCGGGAAACGGAACGCCGTAAGCATGCCGGCAACGCCGGGCCGGCCATGCGGGCGTCGCCGATTCCGGCGCCACCGGTGGTTCCAGCTGGAACGGACCCGACATGGGTTCCCGTGCCACGGTTTGAGCAGATTGAGGAATGGTGATGGTGGACAAACATCGGCAGTCCCTGGACCTGACGCATCTGCACCCGGCATCGCGGGAAGTGGCCCGGCTGCCCTCGTCAGAGCGGGTGCATCGCATTCGTGCGGATCGGTGGATTGGGTACCCGAAGGCCGTCGATGCCGTGGAACGCCTGGAGATGCTCTTTCGGTGGCCGAGGAAACAACGCATGCCAAACTTGTTGCTGGTCGGGCCGACGAACAACGGCAAGTCGATGATTGTCGAGCGGTTCCGCCGGCAACACCCGCCCGTGACGGAGCCCGACCGGGAGAGCATTCCCGTCGTCTGTGTGCAGATGCCCTCCGAGCCATCTGTGCTGCGGTTCTATACGGCCCTGCTCGCCGCGCTTGGTGCACCGCTCCGGCCGCGGCAGCGCCTCGCCGACGTCGAGAGACTGGCCCTGTCTCTGTTGCGTGAAGTGGGTGTGCGGATGTTGGTGATCGACGAGCTCCACAACGTTCTGGCCGGTCGGGGTGAGACGCGGCGCGAGTTCCTGAACCTGCTCCGGTTTCTGGGTAACGAGCTACGCATTTCCCTTGTCGGTGTTGGCACGCGGGAGGCTTACCTGGCCGTGAGATCAGATGACCAGCTCGAGAACAGGTTCGAACCGTTCGTCTTACCGGTCTGGGAGGTGGGTGACGAAACCCGGTCGCTGCTGGCCAGCTTCGCCGCGTCGTTCCCGCTCCATGCTCCGTCCGTGATCGACAGCGAGGACATGGCCCGGTACCTGCTCGCCCGCAGCGAGGGCACCATCGGAGAGCTCGCCCGCCTTCTGACCGCCGCGGCGGTCGCCGCAGTTGAGAGCGGGGAGGAGAGGATCGACCACCGGACGCTGACCATGGCCGACTACGTCGGCCCGAGCGAACGGCGCAGGCTTTTCGAACGGGAACTGCTGTGAGTGTTTCACGCCGTTGGCCGGTGCATCCGGCACCGCTGCCCGGGGAGGCGCTCTCGTCGTGGTTGCGGCGAATCGCTGACCGCTACGACATCGATCTTGGCGTTCTCACCTCCGATATGGGCCATGAGCTGATCGGGTCGGAAGAGATCGACACGTGCCCGCCCGCTGGATTCGCTCGGGAGCTTGCACGACGAACCGGAGCTGACCTGACCCGGATTCGGAGGATGAGCCTCAGCGGCTGGGCACCCTGGCTCCTCGACCAGATGGAACCTGACCCCGAAGCGTTTACGGTCTACACCCGTCAACTGTCCGTGCTGCTGCCGGCCGGAAGACGGCGCCCACGTGAGGCTCCCGGCTGGCGGGCATGGCTCCCGACGAAACAAACACTGCGCGCATGCCCACGCTGCGTTGCCACGTCGAAACAGCCTCACCCATACCAACTGATGTGGTCGGTTCCGCTGATGCTCAGCTGCCCGTTCCACGGATGCCTGCTCGAACCGCACACGGAGGTTCCCGGTTACTTCGTGGGCTGGGAGTACTCGCCCCCAAGACCGAAGCCTGCCGCCGCGACGGTCCTGGCCATGGACCGCAGAACCTGGCGAGCCATGACGGCGGGATCGGTCGAGCTGCCGCCTCGGCAAGTCCACGCCGGAATGTGGTTTCGCCTGATCCGGACGATCATTGACGAACTGGCCACGCCCGCGTCCGAATGCGGTGCCCCGGGACGGCTGATCCGACGTATTTGGGAAGAAACCGGCTACCCGGACCGGGCGGGACAAACGTTCTGGCGCACGCACGAAGACTCGCCACTCTCCGTGCAGCTCCACACTCTCGAAGCAGCGGCGACCGCCATCGACCTCCTCGAAAGCAAAACCGTCACCGGTCGAGGACTGGACGCAGCACTATTCCTGCCGAGGCCGCCCATGCCCGTATATGACGGGGACATCCCGGACAGAACCAGCATCGCGTATCTCTGGGCACGGGCTTGCTCCGCATTTAACGAAGCCGTCGAGGAGGCCAGAGGCAACCCGGCCGCCGCCCAGGCACTCTTCGACCTGCTGCTCTACCGGCGAAAGGATGCGTCCGCGATCCAAGAAACCCTCGGCCAGCTCCAGGACCTCGGGGTACCAGTCGACTATCTGTCACATAAAGAATAGTTGAGTCCATTTGCATGACCTAGAATAAATAACGGGTTTAGTGACAAAATCCGGATTCGCTGAGTGTGACTGTTGATTCGGTTTGGCGGTTTTTTCACAGTTCGGTTTGGCGGTTCTAA
>NZ_JASBRB010000045.1 GCF_029960665.1 Pseudarthrobacter sp. AL07 | reverse complement strand
CTCCCCACCAACGAAAACCGAACCCAAACAACCAACACCGCAACATGCTGCACCAAGGATTAACAGTCCATACCTGAGGTTCCGGGAGCGCGCCTTGATTCGTCGGCGGCGCTCCCGGAACCTCACCGCTAGGCGCGGTCCTGTCCGCGGGATCATCCAGCCCAACAAGTGCCCGGATGGACCAACACAGCGAAGGCCGGCCCAGGCCGGCCCTCGGCATCTATAAATCAAGAGACTCTATTTGGCCCTCCCACGTGCTGAACGTTCACGCTTCGGGGTTCCGTCTCTTTTGGCCGGTCACCACCGGCATCCATGCAGCAGAGATCGCACGACGTTCAGTCCATCAAAGGAGATGTTATGAGTGAAAATCGTTTGGACGAAGCCGATGGCCTGAAAAGGTCGATCAACTGGAAGCAGGGTATGGCCATCGCGCTGGGCGTGCCCCTGCTGATTCTGCCCTCCTTGGGCTACCTTCCGATGTATGTGTCCGCCGCAGCGATTCTTATCTGGGGATTATCGGTTCTTCAGGGTTTCATGCAGAACGCTGCCTATGCCGAAATGGCCACCACCTTTCCCAAAGCCTCCGGCCTGCCAGGGTTTGCCCAGCATGTATTCCGGACCGAAAACTACAAGGGCAAGTACGACAAGGGAAAGCTGATCGGCGGCTTCACTGCCTGGAGCTACTGGTTTGGCTGGAGCCCCATTCTGGCGATCTTCGCCATCATGGTCGGCGGCTACCTGTACGGGCTGTTTCCGGTGCTGGGCGAGACTTTTACCGAGTATCAACTCTCATTGATCTCCGGCCTGGTGATTTTCACAGGATTGTTCGTGATTAACTGGTTCGGACTCAAGGACGGCGCCATCCTCGGTTACATCCTGGCAGCCGTTTCGCTGATACCGCTGGTTGTCCTGGCCGTGGCGCCTTTCGCCACCGGACGCGTTGAGATGGCCAACATCACCGGCAGCTGGTGGCCGACTGACTGGGCCTGGGACATGCACCACGTCCTGATTCTCTTTGGCGTCTTTGCGATCGCCCAATGGAGTGCCTGCGCCTGGGAAACGGCAGCCATCTACGGCCCGGAATACAAAAACCCGTCCAAGGATGTCCCCAAAGCCCTGCTTGCCTGCGGCATCATCTGCTTCCTGCTCTATGTACTGGTGCAATCTGCAGTGATCGGTGTGCTTGGTGTCGAAGGAGTACTGGCCGAGCCTGTCTCACCCCTGATACCGGTCGCTCAGGCCGTCTTCGGCGAAGCCGGTTCCATCATCACGATCATCATGCTGATTTTTGCCATGATACTGATCATTCAGACCGCTTACCTGGGTTCATCCCGCGCCATGCACTCCATGGCAACGGAAGGCAACGTTCCCAAATTCCTCGGCAAAACAAATCGTCAGGGAACTCCGTTCATTGCCATGCTGGTCATCGGAGCCTTCAACCTGGTGCTGATTTCCATGGGAAACGCCGCAGCAATTCTTGCGGCCTCGGCCATTGGCTACACCTGCGCCAACGGCATCAGCCTGTTCGCTTACGTCCGAGCCAAGAAACACCCCGCCTTTGCCGGCCTGGAACGACCCTTCAAAGCACCGAAGGGCTGGAAACACGTCGCCATGATCTTTGGCCTGTTCAATGTTCCTCTGTGCCTGGTTGGTGTCGTTTACCTCAACAGCCTGGAAATCGGCTGGGCCTCAACCTGGGTTGGTTTCATCGTATTGTCCCTCTACCTACCCATCTGGTTGTATGCCCAGCATGAATCGCGTCGCGCGAAGAACCAGGTAACCACTGCTCCCTCGTCAGACCACGAAGCCGCAGAACGGGAAAAGGTTTTGGATCTCAGGTAACGGAACTCGCACCAACGGCTTCACGTCAAACGGATCCTCCTGGCAACAATCCGACGCTGCGCATTCTCCATCGCGTTTTGTTTGGGCGGTCCCCGGTGCTGCAGCAGCGGCACCGGGGACTGAACCTTGACTAACCCCAACCCAGTAGTGAGAGGTGATCTACATGTTCCATGTTCCGGCAGTTACCTTGACCCTCACGGCCGTTCTGCTGCTTAGCGGAAGCTATTACCTCCTGCAGGCCACACGGTCCCACCATCTCACCGACCGGGTCAACAAAAGTCTCCATGCCCTCATGAACGTCCTGATGGCCGCCATGTTGTGGAACCTCGTGCCATCGACCACGCTGGCTCAGATAGCTATACTCACCGGAGCAGCGCTGTGGTTTGTCATCCAGGCGGTCGCTCGGCCGGAATTTAAGTTGCTCTGCGGAGGTGGCCAGGGCCGGGTGCAGTGCCTGTACCACGGCGTGACCATGGCCGGCGCCGCTCTCATGGTTGCCATGATGGGTCACCCGAGCGCCGGCGATAAAACCGTCCCGGCCGGCGCCCTGTCAACGCCGCACGCCCACCACACGATGCCAGCCGCATCACAAAACACGGCTGCAGCAACATTTGATCTCTCATCCACCCTGGCGATCGTCCTGACGGTAGTGTTCGGAGCTGCGGCGGTGGCTTTCCTAATCCGCCTCCTATTATCAAAATCCGCGTTAACAAAATCCACGCTCCCCCACGCAAGTGCTCCGAAGCCCGCTCTCCGCACCGGACATCTACTCGAAGCCCTCGGCGCTGCCGTCATGGCCCTGATGTTCACCACCATGGCATAGGGAGTGCTCGCTGCGATCAATGGAAAGAGATCCTTGCATTCTGCGGATATATAAAAAACTACGTCAAGGAATCCGTCAATGACGAACCCGTTATGGCTATTGAATTGGGAAATTCTCATTGCACTTAATGCGGCGGAAGCATTCGGAACTTCACAGACGTCCTCGGTGCCGGCTGGTAATGCTAATGTATTCCAGCACGGGCCGATGACTTACGCTCCTCATAAGCAAGGCGGACCTGCCCTCGTAGGGAAAGTTGGTACCTAGTGTCTGCCCGCGGTGATCGCTTTATTTCTCCTCACTCTCCGGTGGAGGGCCTGAGGCGCCGGAAACTTTCCTTCTTGCCGGTCTTCGCGCAGTCAATAGCGAACGTGGCGCCCGCGGGCGCCATGTCCGTCATTCCGGCTCTCATCTTTCCGGGCCTCGTCGTTGGATCCGCTGGACCGAACCTTGTGCTGACATTCAGCGCTGCCATGGCCATCATCGTCCTGGTAACCCTATGTCTGAGGCCGATGGCAAAGCGCATGGCTGCCGTCAGCGGGCTCTACAGTTACACTGCGAAAGGGCTCGGTCAACGGACGGCAATCACCGCCGGCTGGTCAGCCATATTCGGGTACGGACTCGTGGCCATGGCCAGTCTGCTGGCTGTTGGCACATATATCGTTGAGCTATTCGTCAATCTTGGCGTCCCCGTCGCAGATCCTAAGATTTTCGCGGTGCTTGTCATTCTTGCTGCAGCAGGCGCCGCCTGTTTCCTTATGGTCAGGGGGATCCAGATATCCGCGTGGTCCACGCTGCTGATGGAAGCCATTTCAATTGGCATACTCACCGTCCTCATGGTCGTTTACTTCGCCTTCAACGCGCCGCAGGTCAATCTCGGGTGTGTGTTTGCCTGGAACGGACATTTTGATTCGTTATCGATCGGAATCGTGGTGGCCGTCAGTGCCTTTGTCGGCTTCGAAAGCCCCACCACCCTCGGAGGGGAAGCGCAGAGACCCTTCGTCAGCGTGCCACGGGCCATCACGTGGACCCCCATCTTGGCGGGCGTGCTCTATCTCCTCGCCGTAACCGCCCAGGACGTAGCCCTCAAAGAAGCACCGTCGGACATAACCGGCAGCTCCACTCCGTTGTCTGACCTGTTCTCCCAGTCTTCCCCCTTGTTCGCCGCAGTTCTTGACCTGGGAATCGCCGCATCCTGGTTTGCCTGCGCCATCGCTTCTGTGAACGCCCTTGCCAGGATATTTTTCTGTATGGGCCGGGAAGGCGTTGCCCCACGAGTAGTCGGCCGGACACATGCCGCCTTTCGGACGCCCTCGATGGCGATCCTGGTTGTAATGCCGGTTGTTGCCATCGTTCCCGTTGCGGTCATCATCTCCGGAGCCAGCCCCGAGCAGGGCCTCGCGAACCTCTTCACCCTTGGCGCCTATGGATACCTGGGGTCCTATATCCTTGCCAGTGCGTCCCTGCCCTTCTTCCTGCGCCGGATCGGGGAGAACACCTTGCCCAGCTGGATACTCGGAGCAGTAACCTCCGTAGTCCTCGGTGCGGTTCTCTGGACGGCTGCGATGACATCGATTGGAACAGGTAACCCGCAGACCCTCATCTACGGCGGCGTCCTCCTCCTCAGCGTCATATACGCCGCGTTCCTTCACCGGCGGTTACCCGCGCGCCTGGCGTCAGTGGGCATCTATGACGAGACCCGGGAATCAGACCTGTTTCATAGTGGACCGCTGCCATGAACTACAGCCCCACACACTCGGGTACCGGCTCAGCGTCAAACTCGCTCAGGATCCTGGAGATCGTGGCACGGTTCGGCACCGGCACAACGGCGAAAGAGATCACCGACGCCCTGCGAATGCCTCCGGCGACCGCCTACCGGATACTGAATGCGCTCGTCGGCGCCGAATATCTGGTCCGCACATCTGATCTCCGCGGATTTGCACTCGGACACGCAATTTCAGGCTTGGTTACGGCCGCGACCCCGCCAACCGTTCCCACCGCCGCCCGCACCGCAATGGACGAGTTCCGGCGGGGAAACCGTTTCGCTGTGCACCTCATCATGTTCAGGAACGCTTCCGTAAGAATCGCCGACGAAGATCCTGATTATCCGCTCCACTCAGTGTTCGAACTGCTCCGGTATCCACACGCCTCCGCCGCAGGGAAGCTGATGCTCGCTGAACTTGGCGGTTCGGCCTCCCCACTGCCGGGAGGCCAGTTAATGAAGCTGACCGAAAACACCATCACAGACAGTGACCGGCTGGAAGAACAACTCGCGGAAATAAGGCTCAAAGACCAGGCCTCGGAAATCAACGAATTCGAATCAGGATCCGCCAGCCTGGCACTTCCAGTACGAATGCCCAATGGGTCGGTGGGCGCGGCGCTCTGCCTCACCGGCCCCGCAGAACGGTTCACCACAATCTACGCACATGCGGAGGCGGCCCGCGAACTGACACTGCGACTGGCACCGCTCCTGTTCTGATTCGAACGCTCGGAAGCAGCAGAACGGCCCGCCCCCTAGAATCCAAGCTTTTGGAGACGGGGCCGTTCTGTCGGGTCAGCCGGCAGTGGCCGCCGTAAGCGAAGCGGACTCTTCGCCTGCTTCCGGCTTCGCCGCGTGCGGCACAAAGCGGACGAACATGGCTTTGAAGCCGGGGGTGTTGGATTCCCGTGCCACGTTTTCCTTGTGGACCAGGGCGTTGGCTTCGGGGAAGTACGCCGCGGCGCAGCCCTTCGCCGTCGGGTAGGCCACCAGGCGGAACTTGTCCGCCTGCCGGTCGTGGCCGCGGAAGGTGCTCACCACATCCACCAAGTCCCGGTCCTTGAAACCGAGTTCGGCCAGGTCCTCTGGGTGCACCAGAATCACGCGCCGGCCGCCCGAAATGCCGCGGTACCGGTCATCCAGGCCATAGAACGTGGTGTTGTACTGGTCATGGCTGCGGATGGTCTGCAGTACCAGGTGGCCCTCCGGCGGGGTCAGGTATTCCAGCGGGCTGACCGTGAAGCGGCCGCGCCCGATGTCCGTCTTGAACGAGCGGGTGTCCCGCGGCGGGTTAGGCAGCACAAAGCCGTTTTTAGTCCGGACCCTGGCATTGAAGTCTTCGAAGCCGGGCAGGACGCGGGAGATATGGTCACGGACCACGTCATAGTCCTCGGCCATCGCCTTCCAGGCCACATGGTGGTCCGGCCCGAAGGTGGCCTCTGCCATGCGCGCCACGATGACAGGTTCGGCGAGCAGGTGATCGGAAACCGGCACCAGCCTGCCCTGGGTGGAGTGGACCACGGACATGGAGTCCTCCACGGACAGGAACTGCGCGCCCTTGGGGTGCTTGTCGTCCTTGTCGGTCCGGCCCAGCGTGGGCAGGATCAGGGACGTACGGCCGTGCACCACGTGGGACCGGTTCGGCTTGGTGGAGATGTGCACCGTCAGGCCGATCCGCTGCATGCCCGCTTCCAGGGTTTCCGTGTCCGAACAGGCGAGAGAGAAGTTGCCACCCATGGACACAAACACGTCCACGTCGTCGCGTTCGAAAGCCTCCATGGATTCCACGGCGTCATATCCGTGGTGCCGCGGAGACTCGATCCCGAACTCGGTGTCCAGGGCCTCCAGGAGCCACTCCTTGGGTTTTTCCCAGATGCCCATGGTCCGGTCGCCCTGGACGTTGGAGTGGCCGCGGACCGGGCAGGCGCCGGCGCCGGGCTTGCCGAAGTTGCCCTGCAGGAGCAGGACGTTGACCATTTCCTTGATGGTGTCCACCGAGTGCGGCTGCTGCGTGACGCCCAGCGCCCAGCAGAAAATAGTGGCCTTGGACCGGATCAGCATCCCGGCCACGGCCTCGATCTGTTCCCGGGACAGGCCCGTCGCCTTCTCCGTTTCCGCCCAGTCCAGCTCCTTCCGGGCGCCACTGTAGGCATCGAACCCGTCGGTTTGCGCGTCCACAAAGGAACGGTCGACGACGGTGCCCGGGTTCCGTTCCTCCTCCGCCAGGAGCAAATGGCCCAGGGCCTGGAACAGGGCAAGGTCCCCGCCCACCTTGATCTGCAGGTACTCGTCCGCCAGCGGCGTGCCGCCGCCGACCACGCCTGAAACCGTCTGCGGGTCCTTGAAGTTGAACAGCCCGGCCTCCGGCAGCGGGTTGACCGCCACTACCTTGCCGCCCTTGTCCTTGCACTCCTTCAGCGCCGAGAGCATCCGGGGGTGGTTGGTGCCGGGGTTCTGCCCCACAACGAAGATCAGTTCGGAGTCGTGGATGTCCTCCAGGGACACGGTGCCCTTGCCGATGCCGATGGTCGGGTTCAGCGCCGAGCCGGAGGACTCGTGGCACATGTTCGAACAGTCCGGCAGGTTGTTGGTGCCCAGGGCCCGCGCGAACAGCTGGTACATAAACGCCGTTTCGTTCGCGGTGCGCCCGGAGGTGTAGAAGACGCACCGATCCGGCGTGGAGTCGCGGATATGTTCACCGATCAGCTCGAAGGCGTCCGCCCAGGAGATCGGCGAATAGTGGGTCTCCCCTTCACGGATCACCACCGGTTCGCTCAGCCTGCCCTGGTTACCGAGCCAGTACTCCGTTTTCCCGGACAGTTCCGCGATGGAATGCCTGGCCCAGAACTCCGCCCCAACCGTCCGGAGGGTGTTCTCCTCGGCCACGGCCTTGGCACCGTTCTCGCAGAACTCGGCCGCCTTCCGCTTCGTGGCAGATTCCGGCCAGGCGCAGCCGGGGCAGTCGAAGCCGCCCTGCTGATTCAGCCGCAGCAGGGACTGCACCGTCCGGGTCACGCCAGCCTGGGCCACGGCCCGCTCCAGTGCCACCATCACGGCTTTGACTCCGGCCGCTTCCGTTTTGGGTTTGTGGACTGCGAGGTTGTCTTCGTTGATGTCTGCGACGGGGGCTGGCTGCTTACCGAACTTCATTGGTTCAACTTCCTTTGCGGCTCACGCCGTTCATGTCCGAAACGCCGATTGAGGCGCGCCAGCTGTCCTGGCGCGCCTCAACGGGATCCTGCTGTTCAAGACCCTGATTACCGGGGAACCTTAGCCAGCGTTTCCTGTTCAGCTTCGATCGTAGTGTTGTCGCCGTGGCCTGTGCGAACCACGGTCTCGGTCGGCAGCGTCAAAAGACGTTCCCTGATGGACCTCAGGATCGTGGGGTAGTCGCTGTAGGAGCGTCCCGTTGCTCCCGGTCCACCGTTAAAGAGGGTGTCGCCGGTGAAGACGGTTCCCTCGCTCTCGAGGTAAAAGCAGGTGGAGCCCGGGGAATGGCCTGGGGTGTGGATGGCCAACAGCGCGGTGCCGCCCACCTCGAACACGTCACCGTCCCCGTGGTACCGGTCCGGTTCAGCATCAGGGTAGACCTGCTTCCAGAGGACCAGGTCGTCCGGGTTCAGGACGATCGGGGCGCCGACAGCGTCCGCGACCTGCCGCGCGGCGCCAATGTGGTCATTGTGCGCGTGGGTCAGCAGGATGGCCAGGACTTTCCGGCCGCGGACCTGATTGATGATCGCCTCGGCGTCATGCGGGCAGTCGATGATCACGCACTCATCCTCGTTGCCCACGATCCAGACGTTGTTGTCCACGTCCCAGGTGCCGCCGTCGAGCGTAAAAGTGCCCGAGGTGACCAGGTTTTCGATGGTGACTGTCATGAGAGCTCCTTCAGAGTCTGTACTTCAACAACCGAGCGCAGAATCTTGCCCTCGTGCATCCTGTCAAACGCGTCCTCCACCTGATCGATGGTGATCCGTTCGGTGACGAAGGCATCCAGGTCAAGGTTGCCCTGCTTGTAGTGCGCCACGAGCATCGGGAAATCGCGGGAAGGCAGGCAGTCCCCGTACCAGGAGGACTTCAGCGACCCGCCCCGCCCAAAGACGTCCAGCAGTGGCAGTTCAAGCAACATACCCGGCGTCGGGACACCCACCAGCACCACGCGGCCGGCGAGATCGCGGGCGTAAAACGCCTGCTTGTACGTTTCAGGACGTCCGACGGCGTCAATCACCACGTCCGCTCCGTTGCCGTTCGTGAATGCCCGGATGGCCTCGATGGGGTCTTCCTCGCCGGAATTCACCCCGTGGGTGGCTCCAAGGGACTTAGCCATCTCCACCTTGTTGGCGTCGATGTCCACCGCAATGATCGTGGTGGCACCTGCGAGCCTTGCGCCGGCGATCGCGGCGATGCCCACGCCGCCGCAGCCGATCACGGCTACGGATTCGCCGCGCTTGACCTCGCCCGTGTTAATAGCGGCACCGATGCCGGCCATCACACCGCAGCCGAGCAGCCCGACGGCGGCAGGATCGACGTCGTCATCAATCTTTGTGCACTGCCCGGCAGCAACCAGCGTCTTTTCCGCGAAGGCGCCAATGCCCAGCGCGGGAGAGAGTTCCGTACCGTCTTCGAGCGTCATTTTCTGCGTGGCATTGTGCGTGTTGAAGCAGTACTGCGGCTGGCCCTTGGCACATGCCCGGCACTCACCGCAGACAGCACGCCAGTTCAGGATCACTCGGTCGCCGGGGGCCACCTCGGTGACGCCGGGACCGACGGCGCTGACCACACCGGTGGCCTCGTGGCCCAACAGGTAGGGGAACTCATCGCCGATGCCGCCTTGCTTGTAGTGCAGGTCGGTGTGGCAGACCCCGCAGGTGAGAATGTCCACCAGGGCCTCCCCCGGCCCCGGATCCGGGACCAGGATAGTCTCCACCGAAACCGGGGAATTCTTCTCCCTGGCGATGACCGCTTTGACTTTGTGAACCATTACTTTGTGTTCCTTTTCTGGATCCGGGTGGATCTGGTGAGTCGGGGTCCCTTTATACGGCGATCAGTGACACGCGGTCCCGGTTACGTTCTGGCTCCCCGCTGCAGGTGAATGTCACGCTGCTGGCTTGATGCACTCTGGAACTACCTAAACTGCGAACCGTTTCGCCGAATACTTCGTCGGGGTCGAGGCGGCGGAGTTCTTCGGCGAGGCAGTCT
>NZ_JASBRB010000044.1 GCF_029960665.1 Pseudarthrobacter sp. AL07 | reverse complement strand
TGTGACTGTTAACTTGGTTTGGCGGTTAAACCGCAGCTTGAAATGGCGGTTTTGCCATTCCGTGTGCGGCGCCTGAGCTGACGCCTTCTCGATTCGTGTCAGCTGTGTGCGGCTGCTGCTGCAACACAAACCGTTCAGGACCGTCCACGGGAGCTCTTCGTTCCGGAGGCGGCGTTCGGTCCACCGGCGGGCCAGAGCGAATCCGAGGTGATCGCCGTCATCGGCGAGGATGGTGTAAGCGATGTGCCGGACTCCGTCGCGTTCGGCGGCCGTGATGACGTTCTCGTGCCGGTTGGTGGCCACGTCGTCTTCGGCGGTCCCGGCAGAGATGAGCACCAGTGTCTGCACGCCGCCGATGTCGAGCGTTTCGGGATCGTCAAAGTCCAGCCGACGGAACTGCTCGTTGTCGGCAGGGTTTGCGGGTTCCCCCGGCTGCCGGCGCACCGGATTCCGTGAGGTGTTCGAGGACTGCTGTAGTGAGGTGTCCGGAGGCCCCGGTAGCGAGAATCGTGCCTGCGCTCTTTTCGCTGCTACTTTTCGGTAACTAGGCTCATCCTCGGTAATCGGTCGAATCTGCACAAGGAGGCACTCTGGTGTTAGGCAGTCACCCGGTGGTCTTGTGGGGTGTCATTTCACGGTGAGGGTGCCTTTCATGTTGCCGTGGAAGGTGCAGTGGTAGGGGTAGGTGCCTGGTTCGGTTGGGGCGGTGAAGGTGCCGGTGCCGGGTTTGATGTTGGCGTCGAATGCGGCGCCGGTGTCGGCGGTGATGGTGTGCGCTTCGATGTCCTCGTTGGTGACGGTGATTTCGGTTCCGGGGCTGACGGTTTCGGCTCCCTTGTATGTGAAGCCCTTGATCAGGATTTTTGCTGAAGCCGCGGCGGCTGAAGAGGCCGGGCTGGGGGTTGAGGCAGTTGTTTCAGTGGTGGCCGGGGCTGCCGTTGGCTGTTCTGCCGCTGTTGTCGTGCCGGGCCCGGGCATTCCGGGGTTCCCGCAACCGGAGAGAGCCAGCGCCGCCGCTGCTGCGGCGAGTCCGAGCGCCCGGGTTGTTCTGCTGTTGGCGGTCATGATGAAACCTTTCGATGGCTCCGGGGTGGTGGTGCGGAGGGGGTCAGGGGTGTTTGATCCAGCAGGCGAGGATGGTGGTGGAGAGCTGGTAGGCCAGGGCGTTCCTGGTGATGCTTTCCGGCCCGATGGTAGCCGGAAGGTTGGAGGCGTCCACGTGCAGGATGAAGTTGTCTTTTTGGAAAATGGCTGACCCGTCGGCGGTTTCATAGGCCGGGAAGCCCAGGTTCGCGAGGCCTTCGATGGGTTTGGCTTCTTTCGCGAGGGCCTGCATCGCGTCGAAGTATTTCAGGGCTGAGGCCTTGTCAGCGGCTTCCTGGACCGAAATTACCAGTGCGCCTTCGTCCAGGTGGTAGGTGCAGGTGAACGTGCTGTCGGCCCAGTCGTTGACGGTGTGCGGGCCCGAGTCCAGGTCAAGGATGGTGGTGAGCCTGTCCATTGGCTGGTCTCCGCAGACCATCAGGGCAGCGTCGCTGGGTCCGTCCACCGTTGCTCCTGGCGAGGACGTTCCCCCGTTGTGATGGCCGTCGCCGTGGCTGGCGGTGTGCCCTGGCTCGGGCGTAGCTGCGGACGGGGCCGGCGTCGAAACCTCCGATGGCGCGGAAACGGAACCGGCAGCGGCTGCGCAGCCGGAAAGCAGCAGAGCGGATAGGGCCACGGAGGCCAGCAATGGCTTGTGATGTTTCACAGCGCTTCCATCCTGGCCGCCCCGTTGTGCGGGTCAGCGGCCGTTGTCAGGCTTTGAGTTTGGCGTAGATGACGTAGTTGTCATCGAAGAGCCCGGTGGCGGCGTCGTACCCGTCGCAGGTGATGAGCCGGACTTCGGCTCCCGGGGTGTTGCCGTAGACCTCGAGGGTCGGGAATTGGTCCTTGCTGTAGAGGGCTCCGCGGTCAACGGTGAACACGGCGGTGCTGGCGTCGGTACGGGACACGTTGATTTCGTCGCCGTTTTTGAGCTTCTGGAGGTCCGCGAAGACCCCGGTGTTCCCGCCCAGGGCGTTCACGTGCCCGAGCATCACCGAGGGCCCGCGATCCCCCGGGGTCGGGGAGCCGTTGTACCAGCTGGCGGGCGCGCCGTTGCCGGTATCTGGTGGTACTTCCAGGGACCCGTTCTCGCGCAGCCCCAGATGGAGAAGATCCGTCCGGATCCCGATCGAGGGAATGCTCAGGGTGAGCGGATCTGAAGCGCCGAGCACCGGCGGAAGCTGCTGCGTGGGCGGGGCCTCCGGTGCCGGGGGCTGACCCGCGGGAGCGCTGGGCCCCACCGAAGGTGAAACCGAAGCCGAAGGAGCCGGACCGGCGTCCGGGGAGCCAGCGGGTGCGGCGGCGCAACCGGCCAGGGTGAGCAGGAGCAGAACCCCGGCCGCCGCGGAGGCCAGCAGGCTTCCGCGGCGGCTGGGGTTCTTGGTTGTCACAGTAGTGATCCGGTCAGCTCGTGCTTAGGCGGCTGAACGGGCGCTGCGGCGGCGGACCACATAGGCTCCGCCGGCGAGTGCGACGAGGACGAGGCCGCCGCCGAGGGCGAGAGCTCCGGCATCGGTTCCACCGGTTTCCTGGGTGATGCCGGTGTCAGCACCGCCCGCGGGCATCTTCATCTGACCGGCCTTCAGTGTCCCGCACAGGGCAGGGGAAGTGGCGGCCAGCGGAAGTGTGGGGGCCAGGTCGGACTTAGCGGCCTGCGCTTCAGCACCCAGGGTGGCGGGGTCAAGGCCATGGACCACCACAACAGCCGTGCCTGCTTTCAAGGCTGCCTTGGTTTCGGCGTTCAGTTCGAACGTCCGGTCAATGGTGTAGGCGGCGCCCTGGCCGGCCACCTTGAGGTCAAGGCCTGCCGCGGGGCTGGTGTCGCCGCTGGTGGACAGGGTGGTCACGATTCCGCCGTAGGAGGGTGCGCCTTCGGTGGTGTTGATAACGCCGTCACCGTTCGTGTCGGCCGAGGGGGCCGGGCAGGCGCCCTGGGCTCCGCCGTGGATGTGCTGGACGTGCGGGTATGGGGCGTCCATGAAGGTGGGGGCCAGGCCTGCCACGTTCAGGACGACATGGGCCTGGTTGCCCGTGACGTCAACAGTGACGGTGCCGGAGGCGGAGCTGCCGTTGAGCTGGCCCAGGTTGGACTGGTAGGACTGGTCCGCGGCCATTGCCGGGGACCCGGAAAGGGCAAGTGCGCCCAAAGCCAGGGTAGGTACTGCCATAAAGCGGAGTGTCTTATTCATGTGAAATATCTCCTCAAATACACGCGCGTGTGATGTTGACGACGTCCCAAAGGAAGGGACACAAGCACTTCGAAGCAAAACATCAAAACGATGGGTAAACAAGTGATATGGACCATAATTATTGAGTTGTCGCATTTTGAGTTACACCCGGTGTGAGCCGGGCAGGCCACGAAAGGACCTGCACAGGCTGGAACTTCCGGTGGTTCCTCAGGTCCGTGACTGGCCGTGACGCCCGCGCTTCTGGGTGGCTGATCCGAACCGCGCTCCTCGCTGTTGCAGGGCAAAGCCGGACAGGGCCAGGCCACCGGCGACGGCTTCAGCGACCGCCGTGAGAACCTTGGCCGTGTACCAGACGGGTTCGTACATCGAGGGCAGCGGCCCGATGGCCGGGACCTGGACGTACCGGTAAAGGATGACCGCGGCCAGGGAAGAGAACCCCACGGCGGCGGCGGCCGCGAAAGCGGTCCGTGAACCTCGAAGCAGAACAAACGCCGCGGCCAGGACCGCCGCACCCGCCTGGATCAAGAACAGGGTGCCCTGTCCGACACCGCCCGGGGCTGCCTGCTGATAACCCGGGGCGAGCTGGACATGGATCACCGCGCTGATCATCAGGCCTGCCGCGACGCAGATCCGCAGGATCCAGAGGGGATGCGTCCGTTGGGGAGGGTTTAGTTCTAATGAGCTCATTTCACGACCAGCGTCCCGCTCATCTGGGGATGAAAAGTGCAGATGATCGCGTACTCACCCGGGACATCGGGAGCCTGAAAAGTGACTGTCCCGCCGGCAGGGACCTCAACGTCGAAACCGCCTTCGTCCTTGGCGGTGACCGTGTGCGGGGCGCTGTCCGCGTTCGTCACCGTCACCATAGCCCCCGGCTTCACGGACGCCGGAACCTCATATGCGAAGTCCCTGATCGTAATGGTCGCCTCACCGGCCGGTGCCGAAGCATCAGCTGACGGGGCAGCAGCGGCGCTGCTGGCCGGAGGCGGCGTGGTATATGAGCCCCCGCCCGAACCGGCGCATCCTGTGATGCCGGCTAACGACACAGCCGCTGCTACGACCAGGGCCCTGTTGATCATTCTCATGACAATCCCTTCCAGGGATGCGTCCTCCACACGCCGGACGGCGCGCCCATCAGGAAACCACCCCGCACACACCCTATTCGTCACCGCCGCTCTCGCGGACTGCCCCGCCGCCACTAAACAGGCTGACCATGCCCGCAGGAAGTTTTCCGATGGTGAAAGACAGCATGCTGATGGTCTGTCTAGGCTGGCCCCATCCGGCGCACTACACACCGCAGTACACATTCAAGGGTGAGTCATGACCGAAATCACTGCACATCACGGATTGTTCAAGGACACCAACCTGCACGTGGATGACACCGGAGGGCAAGGGCGACCGGTGGTCCCGATTCACGGGTGGCCGCTGTCCGGGGAAGCGTTCCAGGCCCAGGCGCCGGCCCTTCAGGACGCCGGATACCGGGTCATCACCTATGACCGGCGCGGCTTCGGCCGCAGCGACAAACCCCTGACCGGCTACGAGTACGACACCTTCACCGAGGACCTGCACGCACTGCTGGAGCAGCTTGACCTGGATGAGGTCACCCTGGTCAGTTTCTCCATGGGCGGGGGAGAGTCGCCCGCTACTTCACCCGCTACGGTGCCGAACGGCTCCGCAGCGTCGTCTTCGCCTCCGCGGTCCCGCCCTACATGATGCAGACCGAGGACAACCCTGACGGGCCCCTGACCAAGGACGCGGCCGCGAAGATGACCGCTGACCTGACCAAGGATGAAGATGAGTTCTATGACGGATTTACCCGCACGTTCTTCTCCGTCAACGGAGAACTCATGGTCAGCGAACAACAGCGCCAGGACGCCATCGCGCTGTGTAAGCAGGTCGACAAGAAAGCAGCCCTTGCCTGCATGGCCGCTTTCGGAGGCACCGACTTCCGCGAGGACCTGCCCAAAATAACCGTGCCGGCACTGGTGCTCCACGGCGACGGCGACGCCACCGTACCCTTCGCAGGATCCGGTCAGCGCACCCACACGGCCCTGCCCGGCAGCGAACTGCGCGTCATCGCCGTCGCCCCCCACGGATGCAACGTCAGCCACCCCGACGAATGGAACGAAGCACTCATCCAATTCCTGGCCAAATAGCGGTAAGGCCTTCATCGTGGGTGCGCTGCTTCCCGGTGAAATATTCCATTCGACCAGCATCAGCTGAGCCGGCGAAATCGGGGAACGCAGCAACCCAGAGGTCCCCGAAAGGCGGGGCCCGATGGCACTCGGCTATCCGACGTCTTCATGAGATCCGCGGATCGAAGTGCGGATCGAAGTTCTGCCTAAGCGTCGGCCTGCGCGAAGCCAGCGGGCAATATCCGGCGTCCGCTTGTTGATCTGGATCCCCCGGCTATTCCTGTGCTAACGCCAGCGCACAATCCCCGTCGGGGGAGAGCCGGGGGGATTGGAGTACGTCTGACGGACGCATCACATATGCCCAGCTGACGCCGTCCATAAGGAAGAGGACTGAGCGACCCATGCTCAGCTGCCCGACTGACGACATGCTCTTGCCCGCCCCGTTGACCTCCGCGGCGGCTTGTCGCCTCAGGATGAATGCGCCTCAGCTGCCGCCGCTCCTGTTGAGCTTTCCGTTGACGCCGTGAGGGAAGAACCCGCCGGATTTGACCGATTCCGCGGTCAGGTAGGCGATGTTCAGGACCTGGGCGGGGGTACGGCTGAAGGCGAGGGCGTTGGCGTCGGTGGGCACGAGGTTGGCTTCCTGGGCGGTTCCGATGCCCTGATCAAGGTCCGTTGTGCCGTCGAGGCTGTCGCGGGCGTCCGAGATGGCCTGGGCGGGTGCCTGAAGGCCCTGGGCGTACATGGTGGTTCTGATAATGCCGGCGTGGTATGCCTCCACGGCAAGGATGCCGGCAGCCGCCTCGAGGTAGGTTTTATTGTCGATGAACGGGGCAGCACCCTTGTAGGCGGTGACGCCGACGTCTTCAAAAATAAACGCCCCGAGCAGGAAGCTGGTTTCGTCCGTGAACGGGCTGAAGGTCTGGCCGGCGGTGATAAGTCCGGCGGCGAGAGCGGCAGCGGTGAAGCTTGCATCAAGGTCGATCGGCGGGCGGGCCACAGCGGCTTTACCCAGGGCGCTGCGCAGGAACCGGACATGAGCCTCTTCATCGGCAGCGATCTCCACCGCGTACTTCTGGATCAGGCTGCCGGCGGTAAACGGGACCTGACTGCCGCCGGTTACTCCGCCCTTCTTTCCCTTGCCGTCCGTGAGGCTATCGGCCAGGCCCACGCCCGTCACTGCACGCAGATAAAATTCGGCCTCAAGGTATTCCAGATTCAGTGCGAAGTTCAGAATTGCCGCATCACTGGGTCCTTCCTGATCAGTGTGGGCGGCTGCAGACGTGGCAGAGAGCAGCGCCACCGTGCCGCCGATGCCTGCTGCGCCGGCGGCCCTGAACAGTCTGCGGCGGTCAAGGCTGTTTTCCGCGCTGCGGGCCATGGCGTTGGTGATGAATTTCTGGTCGAACATTCGGTTCTCCTGCCATTCAAAGGAAATGGCGGGGGCAGGACTTACTCCTTTAGCGCACCCCAGCACTACGACACCCTCGTCGCCACGGCCTGACCGGCCATGATAACTGTCAGAGTACCCGCCGCGACTACGCCGAGGAAAGGAGTTCGAGCCGAACTCCTGGAAAGAACTGAAGTCCAATGGTTCCTCCCCCGATTAGCTTCCTGAGGTATATCGCGAATACGACCGTATCTGCTACAGACGAGCGCGTGTGTATAGAAAATTCCATGCACACTCGATTTTTGTAGCGAAACTCAGTGCCGGTTTCTATGTGCCGGTTCTTCTACTGGTTGACGGGTATTGGTACATTTGGGTGCATGGGACATCTGTTGGGCTATGCCCGGGTATCGACCGGGGATCAGGACGCGGCTCTGCAGCAGGACGCGTTGAAGGCAGCCGGCTGCTATCGCGTCTTCACCGACACGGCTTCCGGGTCTCTGGAGTCCCGGCCTGAACTGACGAAGGTTCTGGATCAGCTCCGGCCCGGGGACACGCTGGTTGTGTGGCGGCTGGACCGGCTCGGCAGGTCCATCCGGCATCTGATCGACCAGCTCGCCGATCTCCAGGAGCGTGGCATCGGGTTCCGGTCCCTGCAGGAAGCGATCGACACGACATCCTCGGGCGGGCGGCTCGTCTTTCACGTGTTCGCAGCCCTTGCGGAGTTCGAACGGGACCTGATCCGTGAACGAACGAACGCAGGCCTTCAGGCCGCACGGGCGCGGGGACGCGTTGGTGGCCGGCCCCAGCTGCTGACCAAGGACAAGCTCCGGACCGCCCGCCGGATGTATGAGCAGAAGGACATGACGGTCGAGAAGATCGGTGAGGTCCTCGGCGTCAGCCGGACCACCGTGTATCGGGCACTCCGGCGCGAACCGGTCCCTGCTGCGCCGCGGCGGCGTTCAACAGCCACACAGAAAACTGTCCGGTGACGACCGGAGGCAGCATTACCCTGACGGGGGATGCTGCCTCCACGCCTGACCAGACAGCGTTGGTGCGCTGGCAGATCCTGCGCCGGCACGTCGAAGAGGGCGTGCCACTGAAAGCCCTCGCGGCACACGAAGGCATCGGACTACGGACACTGCAGCGCTGGAACGCGGCCCACAAACGCGACGGCCTCGCCGGACTTGGCACGGCAAACCGCGGAACCACCCGGCGCCGTACCGTCCCGGAACTGGTCGCACTCATTGAAGGGCTGGCCCTGGTGAAACCGCCCCTGCCCATAGCCGCCATTGCCCGCAAAGCAAACCGTGTCGCCGCCGACCACGGCTGGCACTCCCTCTCCTACAGCACGGTCCGCTCCATCACCACAGGCATTGACCCCGGCATGAGAATGCTCGCCCAGAAGGGAACGGCTGCCTACCGGGACACCTATGAACTGGCCTGGCGGCACCGGGCCGAGCGTCCGAACATGATCTGGCAGACAGACCACACCGAACTGGACATCCTTGTCCTGGACGCAAACCTGAAACCCGGGCGTCCGTGGCTGACCACGATCATGGACGACTACTCCCGCGCGATTTGCGGCTACATGCTCTTCCTTGGAGCACCGTCGGCCCTGAACACCGCACTGGCACTGCGGCAGGGAATCTGGCCCAAAGCCGGAACCGGCTGGCCGATGTGCGGTATCCCCGACGTCCTCTACGTCGACCACGGCTCAGACTTCACCAGCCATCACCTGGCCCAGACCGCGAAGGACCTGCACTTCGAAATCACCTACTCAACGGTCGCAAGGCCCCAAGGGCGGGGAAAGATCGAACGGTTCTACGGCACCATTAATACGGAACTACTGACCGAACTGCCCGGACGCCTGGCCCGCGGGCACCCGCACCCGGCGCCTGTACTGACCCTCAAGGAGCTGGACACGGCGATCAGCCGTTTCATCACGGAGGACTACCACCAGCGCGAGCACCCCGAGATCAGGACCACACCGCATGATGCCTGGGTAGGTGATGGCTGGCTGCCCCGGCTTCCGGCATCCATGGACGAACTGAACCTGCTCCTGTTGACCGTGGCCAAACCCCGGATCGTCCACCGCGATGGCGTGCACTTCCAAGGACTCCGATACGTCTCGCCTCTGCTGGCCGCCTACGTCCGCGAACCCGTCGTTGTCCGCTACGACCCGCGGGACGTGACAGAGATCCGCGTCTTCCACAAAAACCAGTTCATCTGCAAAGCCGTGGACCCCGACCACGAAACCTCCACCCTCACCCTCAAGGACATCCAGGCCGCACGATCGGCGCGCCGCAGGGAACTGCGCGGACAAATCAACCAGCGCATCGCCGTCGTGGCCACACACCTGCCGGACCTGGCATCAGCGAAACCGGCTCCCGCCCCGGCCCCTGTTGATCAACCCAAGAAGCGCCCGAAGCTACGCATCTACCTGGAGGACGACCGATGACAACACAAAGCTTCATTGCCACCAAGGAGCACCGCCGGTTTGTGGAGTTCGCGGACGCGGTACGCCGCCAGCACACGATCGGCATCTGCTACGGGCAGGCCGGGATCGGAAAAACGCTCTCCGCCAGACGCTACGCCAACTGGCACAAGGCGCAGAAGCTACTGGAGGAATGGGGACCCCGGCAAGAATCCGATCACCAGGTCTACGCCGCACTCGCCCGCTCCCGCACCGTCTTCTACACCCCCGCCGTGCTCACCACACCCAAACAGATCCACGCGGACATCGAGCACACCAACTCACGCCTATCGATCTGCGTGGACCAACACCTATCAGACATCGGCAAGGGGACAGGCCCCCACACCCGCGTCAACAAATATGTCGAGCTGCTCATCATTGACGAATCCGAGCGGCTCAACGCCACCGCCCTGGAACTGCTGCGCGACCGCTACGACCGAGACAACATAGCCCTGATCCTCATCGGAATGCCCGGGATTGAAAAATTGTTCAGCCGCTACGCACAGCTCTACAGCAGGGTCGGCTTCGCCCACGAATACCGCCCACTCGCACAGGAAGAACTGCACTTCGTCCTCGAGCGCCGATGGCACAAACTCGGCCAGACCCTGAACCCCGAAGATTTCACCGATGCTCAGGCCATCGCCGCCATCGCCCGGATCACCCGAGGCAACTTCCGCCTCATCGACCGGCTCTTCACCCAAATCGAACGGGTGATGAAAATCAATGAACTCAGCACCATCACCGACGACGTCATTGAGGCCGCACGCTCAACCCTCGTCATCGGAATCAGTTAGAACCGCCAAACCGAACTGTGAAAAAACCGCCAAACCGAATCAACAGTCACA
>NZ_JASBRB010000043.1 GCF_029960665.1 Pseudarthrobacter sp. AL07 | reverse complement strand
CCGTGACGCCGTAGCCGTTGGCTTCATCGACGCTCAGCGTGGCCGGACCGGTGACGCGGTTGGCTGGGATGTTGGCCGGGTCCACCGCCGAGTAGTCGGCGGTGGCCTGTGGTGTCAGCCAGCGGGCAAGATCGTTGGCCCACTGCTTTTCCTCCTCTGCAGGGCGGGCAAAGTCCGCCATCGCCTTCTCAGCGACTTCCACGGCTTTGTCTTTGCTGCCTTGATCCCAGGTGATGCCGGTTGTGGCCGGGACTGTTCCCCCGGGTGCCTGGGGGCCGCTGTTGGCGCTCAGGGACACGGGGGCCGATGGCGTAGTGGTGGTTGATTCTGCCGGTGCTGGTGTGGTGCTCGCTGCTGGTGCGCATGAAGCGCAGAGCAGGGCCACGGTGAGCAGGGCCAGGGGCTTTTTCACTTCTTCTCCTCTTGAGTGGGCAGGTACAGAAAAGCTGAGGGGACGTTGCTGCTGACTGACCGGGTGTAGTAGTTGTGGTCGTCCGGGGGCGGGTTGCCGTTGTAGCCCTCTTCGACGTAGATCCCGTCGTCTTTGACTTCCTTGACCACGGCGATGTGGCCGAAGTTCTGGTCCGCTCCCCCTGTGCCGGGTGCGTACCAGACGACGGCACCGACGCGGGGCGTGCTGCCGGTGGGCCAGCCTTTGGCGTCCCAGCCGCTCTTCCATGTCAGGGCCGAGCCGAGGCCCTGCCCGTCCGGGCGGAAGGTCCCGTTGAGGAGCTTGAACGGCGCGCTGGTGGAACCCATCTGCTGGTTTACGCGCCACAATGCAAAGTCAACGCACTCGCGGTTGTACATACCCAGCGGCGAGGTGCTGGCAGCGTTCGCTCCGACCTGCAACCAGGTGGGAGCGTCTTTCCACGGGTAGTCATCCCCGGCACCGGACTGTCCCGGGATGGCGCAGTCGCTGCCTTCCAGGGTGAAGTTTTCGTCCGAGAGTGCCTGGACGAGTTTGACGGCCGCGGGCCAGTACTTCTGGTAGTGGTACGGGTCGGCGTTGCGCTGGACCTTGTTGCCGGCGAGGGTCGGCTCCAACAGCTCCCAGCCGGGGACAGCCTGCAGTGCCTTGATGAAGTTCGTGGCGCTGGCGATGGGGTTCATACGGTCCGTGTAGGAACCCCACGCACCGTTGTCGCGCTGCTGAAACAACCCCCGGGAATCGGGGCCGGGTCCGTCGCCATGGTCCAGGACGCGCAATCCCGACTCCCCCAGGGAGACCATGACGCTGATCATCTGGCCCTTAACGGACAGGTCCAGGGCCTTGCCGGCACCCATGATCGCCGCAGCGTTCTTCAGCTGCTCTTCGGTGTAGCCATCGACCTTGGTGTTGGCGTCGATGACAACAGAGATGGCGGAGCCGCAGTTAGCCACAGCAGGCTTCGCGGGGGCCAACAGCAAGAGCATGGAGAAGATCAGGCCGAGGAACAGCCCGGGGGTGGCAATGACTGCCACCAGGCCAAGCGACTTGCGCTGCATCAGGACAGTCCCTCGCCCCGGTTACGGAACCAGGAATCCTTGAGCCACAGAGGGCCGGCGGCTTCCACCGTGAGGAGAACGCCAGGGCGTCGAATGCGCAGCACCACGCCCGGGCGGCCATCCTCGAAGACCTCGGCGGCCCTGTGGGAGGTCAGCACGCCGGCGCCGGTCAGGTCTTTGAGGACAGCTTCCAGGGAGTCCCCCAGCCCTGTACGGCGGGCGAGCTCGGCCTCGTAGGTCACGCAGGCAGCGCGTCCTTCAATGAACTCGCGCTCATCCATCAATTCCAGAAGCTCGTTAAGTACCCGCACCTGCCCTGCAGGGGCGTCCAGTTCGGCCACCCAGGACCGGAAGACTTCACGTTCCTGGATCGCCCGTTCACGCAGAGCGCCGTCCATCTGCCACGGCGTACCAAACGGCAATAAACTCTTCAAAATCTGTCACTCCCCCTTGGACATCGTTTCCACAGCCACCAGCTGCATTGACAAATTCCATTCGGTGGACCAACAGGCCATTGTCCACACGTTGAGCCGGAATCGCTTGTCACACGGCTTTTCTGTGTCAGTGATCACTCGCTATCTGCGCTCTTTCCCGCGCGTTGCTCCGCCGGAGAATCAAACGCACATGACCAGAGCATAGCGGATAATTAAACTATCCGCTATGCTCTGGTCATGCATATAGACCTTTGGGTGCGGCAAGATTGTCCCTATGCCCCGATACGTTCGACCAAACTCAACTACTTCCGTGGAGCGAGTCATTAACGCCTTCGGCAATCTGACAAAGGTTGCAATCATCGGGTATCTGACGGAACACGGCCCCTCCACGCGAAGCGACGTAGCAAAAGCCCTGGAGATTGGGGTGGCAACAGCGAAGCACAACCTTCAGTTGCTCGCGGATGAGGGTGTTGTGCTCCAGGATCCTCCGGCCACCGAAGAACGAAACGGCATGCGGGTCAGGTACGCCTTGGTTAGTTCTGAAGTCGAGCAGAGGTATGCGGAATTGGGCCGAGCGCTGGGCCTCGACTAAGCGGTGAGTACAACTATCGACACGCCAGAACGTGGCATCTCCCACTTAATCCTTAGCGTTAACGCTAATTTGGCGCTATGACTACTACACCCCTTCGCCGCAAGCGCGGGACAGGCTTGGACAATGTCCAGCTGGTGACAAGTGTTCCCAGCGAAGATAAGCAACTCGTCGTCGCTCTGGGTAACCGCTTAGGGATGTCCCAGAGCGAAGTCATGGAAGTTGTACTGAAGCACCTGCGCGATGAAATTTCACAGGACGGCATTCCAACTTGGTTTGACCGCTCTCAACTACCGGAGGACCTGTTTACCTCTAAAGCCAGTTAAAAACTGAAGGCCCGCACAGAGCGGGCCTTCAAAAAGTATGCGTTCAGATCCTGTTCTTGGCGGGATGAGATCTGAACTTTTGCCAACACCCACCCAGTGGGTGGATTTTGTCGTACCAATCCAGTGGAGAGGAACTGGTCCTATCGTACCTGAAGCATCTTCCGCGTCAACGCATGCCCCTTCGCGTGTTTCTTGTCAAGGCACCCCGGAGCAGGCATGGATCCTCGCCCCGCTGATTGCCGGCCAGCCCAGTTACCGGCTGGGCCGATGGATCGGTGACCGCTTCCAGTACCCCCGACCCAAGGCTGCCCCCATGATCACGAGGGCGTTGCCTGAGCGGCCCGCGGCGGTCATGCTCCACGGGGCAGATGGCAGTGTCGCCACACTGTGCCTGGACCTGGACACCTCCAAGGCCCTCCAAGGAGTAGTTGACTCTGACGCAGCGCGCCTGCGCAGCGCGCTTAGGGCGTGCGGTGTGATCTTTGTCGAGGACTTCTCCCCCAGCGGTGGCCGACATCTGTATATCCCGCTCCAAGAACGCCTCATGGCCGCGGAGGCACGCGAGCTCATAGAGGCTCTGGCTCTGACGGCCGCGAGCCTTGACCCCAGCCCCCACCAGAACATTACCGACGGTTGTATTCGCGTTCCAGGATCGGCCCACAAATCCGGCGGCCACCAAACCCTCATCACACCCCTGTCCCAGGCCTACGACATCCTGCGCCGCAGAAATCCCGGCACGGCTGTTGACGCCCTCCGGACCGCACTGGCTCCTGAGCTGGCCCGCAACCGTGCTCTGAAAGCACGCCAGGCCAAAGCCGTTGCTGGACAGCGCACCACGGCCGCGCAGCCGCTTCCGCTGACGGCAGGCAGCGAATCCGCGCTACGCCGGATTGCCCGAACAGGCCTCTACGACACAGCACGCTACAAGAGCCCGTCAGAGGCACGCATGGCCGTCCTCAACCACTTCAGCGCCTGCGGCTGGACCATGGCCCAGGTGCAGAACGAACTGACCGGACAGTTCCCCGGTCTCGCGGCACTCTACGGCTCGACTGCAAAGCAGAACCGTCTCATAAAGCAGGAATGGGCAAAGGCTGAATCGTGGACACAAAAAACCAAGCCCCGCGAACGACGGGGAAAAGATGCGTTTATTAACAACACAAGCCCCACTCTTCCCACAGGGGGGGTAATTACTAAGCCCAGCCCAGCTGCCCTCCACCACCTCGTGAACGATCTAGAAAATGTTCTCTATGCGGTACTTGACCACAGACTTAAAGATCGAGGCCGTGAAGGCCTCGGCCTTCGCTTCCTCATACGCGCACTGCTTGCCTACATGAGGAAGCAAGAAACAAACCTTCTGGACGTCGGGTGCCGCACACTGGCCACGGCAATGGGAAAGCACCACGTCACCGTCGCCAGGCTCCTGCCAATCCTGGTCCAAGCTTCCGACGGGATCCTCACCAAAGTCGCTGACGCCCGCCACAAAGCAGCTGACATTTACCTCATCCAACTACCCGAGCAGTATCAGCAGCTGGCCCGTGAACTCACCTGGCGGAAGGGCAAGATCCATTCCATACGTCCTGTATTCCGGGCACTTGGGGATGCATCAGCCCTCGTGTACGAGGCTATCGAGCGCGGCCGCCACTCCCCCACCAGCGCAGAGCTCATACGAAACACCGGAATAAGCCGCTCAACCGTCGAGAAGGCCCTTACCGCAATGGAAGGCCTGGGGATGATCCACAGGGACGGCCGGCACTGGAAGATCACGGCCACAGCCAACCTCCGTTCACTCGCGGAACGTCTGGGCGTGATGGAGGACTACCAAGCCCACATCAGCCGCAACCGACGTGAACGTGCGGCCTGGCATGCTTACTTGGACCGATTCTTGGACGTTCGGATGAACGAAGTCGACCTGTACGACCCTGAGCGGGAAGAACTTTGGATTCCGCCGGACGACGCAGCCTTGTGGCTGGCAGCTTAGAAACTGATCTTGGGGACGTGGCCCGGGTAATTCGTGGAAGCCATGGTGCTCATGGCTCGGAGCCTTTGACCTGCGGGGCCCACATCAGATCCTTCACCCACTCCCCTGTCGGCGGCTTACGACATTCTGGCTGGGTGGGGGCCACAGCTGCTAGCAGTCCGGGGGGCCTTAGCCCGTGAAAGCCGAGAAAGGGAGTTCTGTCATGATGTAGCTAGCGAATAAATAATTACGTCATGACGGAGTGATAGATTGATAGATGGACGGATTGACGGATTGACGTCCATCTATCAATCTGTCAGTCTTTATTTAACTGAGAGGAGAGCAACATGAAAGTAACGGCCATAGGCAACCGAAAGGGCGGCGTGGGCAAGACGTCCGTGACCCTGGGTCTTGCCACGGGATTGAGGCTCATCGGTAAGAAGGTCCTGGTGATCGATCTGGATCCCCAGGCAAACGCCACCGATGCGCTGGAAGGAGCTGGAGAGTTCGACATCTTTGATGTTCTCTACGGCGGAGAAGCGGGCACACTCGGCCAGGCGATCACCCCAACCTCTTGGTCGGGCATTGACCTCATACCCAGTTCGGAGTCGCTTGCCCGGTTGGAAACAGAAAGCATCATGACACCAGAGATGCGACTCAAGACAGCTGCATGGGGCGCAGAGGAGTTGGATGCGTACGACCATGTCCTCATTGATTTGCCGCCAGCTCTGGGAAGGTTGACTCTCAACGGATTGATCTGGGCTGATCGAGTCGTGGTGGTCACCGAACCCGCTGCCTTCTCCGTCAAAGGCGTGACCGAGTTCCTGGAAACCGTCAAAAAAGTGCAGTCGCTACCCCACCTCAACCCGGACCTGGAATTTATAGGCATCATCATCAACAAAACCAGCTCGCCCCTAACCGGCGAACACAATTTCCAGATCGGCGAACTCGAAGCCGAGTACGGCACGGACGTGATGGTTCCCCACTTGCCACTAAGGACGGCGATGCAGGATTCCATCAGCAGCAGGGCGCCGCTGACAAAACTGAGCAGTAGGGGAGCGGTCATCATGACAGAGAAGTTCGTGGCTCACGCCCGTTCCCTGGACGGAGAGAAGTAAATGGCCATTGACAGAAAATCATCCATCCGAAAGGCGCCGGCGGCCGATGTCGTTGATGTTCTAACGGCCAGGACGGAAATGTCGGACCCGAAGCCTGAAGTGCAGCCAGTTACTGAGGCACCGGGGGCCGATCCACAACTATCGCTACGGACGAGAGGCCCTGGCCCGGGCCGCCCCAGGAGCAAGCGAAGGATGGAGCCGTTTTCATCCAAGATCGAAATTGAACTCAGGGATGAACTGGACTCCTACATCGAGGCATCCGGAATCACGATCATCGACTTCCTGGATGAAGCCATACGCGACCGGTTGAAAAAATAATTCTGTCCGGACGGAATTATTTAAACGAGGTAGTCGCTCGCCGTCGGCAATTGGGGGATCGGTAGGACGGTGGACTGCCGACGTGACTGCCTCCCGCTGGACGCTTGGGGACACCTGGCGGGCGGCCGCGCACTCTGCCAATGCGCCATGCGGGAAGGGCGTTCAGCTGTGCTTCGTTGTCCTGGTCCAGTTCGCGGCCTCGGTACTTCATGCGTTGGATGTGCAGTCACATGCCTAGGACCCGTTGGGTTGGCGTTTGATGAAGGCCGCCATTCCAGGAACGGTGAATGCGATGACTCCATGTTCTGGAGCGTAGACCAGGCCCTTCGCAATCAGGTTCGCTCGAATCGGGCCGAAACTAGCCGGCCCTCGTCCCAGCCGTACTGCTATTTCGCCGGATGAGCTACCTTTGTCGTCGTCTTCGGCCATGGCCCTGAGGTAGTTCTGTTCGGCTCGAGTTGCCCGGTCCCAGCGGGCGCGGAAGAAGCCACTGTCCAGGGCTGCCCGGCCATTGGCGGCACCAACGCGGGCATCGTCGAAGGTGATTTTCACACCCGTTGCGGCGTTCCATGTGTCTTGTCCGAATTGCTGCAGGAAGTACGGATAGCCTGCGCTTTCGTCGACGATCAGGGCGACGGCAGAGTCCTCCCATTCGACCCCATCCTCGCCTGCCGGTTTCGTCAGGGCTTCGGAGGCGACGGTGCCGCGGAGCTCCTCGATCTTCTCGTAATTGAACCGTTCGGCGTAAGACTTCGCTTCGGCGAGGACCCTGGGCAGGCTCGGCAGTCCGGCAAACGCGAAGAGGACGCGCCAGTCGTCTTGCGCGGCGGCGTGGGCTATTGCGCAGAGTGCCACGAGTTCGGCCGGATTGAGATCCTGCGCTTCGTCAATCAGGATCGCCAGGCCGACGCTCTCCTCCTCTGCAGCCAAGGCCAGGTCGTGGATGAGTTTGCGGAGATCTGTTTCGAGGACGCCAGTGTCCGCGCCTCCGCCTGAGGCCCCGTCCAGGTCCAGGCCGAAGTTCCAGGTTCCGCTCTGGTCGTAGGACGCTTTGAAGCTGACGGCTGTTTTTAGCGCCTTGAGTAGTCGCCGTCCGGCCGACGGGCGTGCCAGATCGGCAAGAGGCGCGTGAAGGGCTTCTCCTAGCGCCTCGCGAAGTGACTTGCCGGCGCCAGCTTCGACCTGTGCGACTAGCCAGTCCCGCTCACTCGCGGAGCGGCGGAAGTCCGAGAGTAGAACTGTCTTGCCCACGCCTCTTAGCCCGTAGAGAACGAAAGGCTGGGCCGTTCTGCCGGATTCAACACGTTCGATAGCAATCTGCCAATCCCTGCGCGGTTGGTCGCGACCGACAAGGGCCGCCGGCTTCCGTCCGGCTCCGGGCGAGTAGGGATTCAATACGGGATCCAAGCGAGTCTCATCTCTATGAAGATCTACTGAAATATATACAACTGTAGCAAAATGATAGATATCAGTAGATATTGCTATTATTCGGGCTGACCCGACGGGGAACCGCGGTGGAGTTCAAAGATCGCCGCAGCCGTTCAGCCGCGTGGGATGTTTGGGGAGCCGGGCGGTCGGCCGCGGGTCCTGCCGTCACGCCAGCCACGAAGGAGTGTGTTCAGCTGTTCTTCTTTGCCGTGGTCCACATGCCCAGGAGTCGTTCTTGTTCGGTGTCTGTTTTCTTGTGGCGGGGCCAGTCGTTCCCGGTGCCCATGTAGTCGGTGAGCTCGATCAGGCGTTGGTTCCAACGTTTTTCGTCGTTGTCTTTGCGGGTCCGTTGTTCCCAGCCGGGGATTTCCTGCAGGCCTTCCCTGTAGGTGAGGGAGAGGCTTCCCCGGTCGTGGTCCTGGCGTCGTCTGACCAGCCACATGGCCAGGGCACGCTCCCGCGCGGAGGGGGAACTGCTCGAGGGGAGTCGGCCCTCGGCCCGGTGCAGTGCGAGGGTGTCGTCGAGGTTCCGTAGCCCGTCGGCGGTGATGCGGGTGGCCGGCGCTGTGCGGGTTGCGCTGCGGTGGTCGTCCCTAATGGAGGGTTCCGCGGCGGCGGCGATGGCCAGGTGGTAGCGGACGGTGCTTTGGCCGATGCCTGCTGTGGCGGCGATTTTGGCGGTGGTGAGGCCTTGCCGGTACATCTGGACCCACTCCGGGTGCGGCGCTGTCCTGTGTTCAGTCATCGTGGTCAGCTGTCCTTGCGGATGGCGATCAGCTTGGCGCCTTCGGGGATGGCGGCCTCAAGTACGGCCTTGGCGTTGTCGTAAGTGTCGCCCTGGGCGGTGATGTGGTCGGTGCTGCCGTCGGCCATTTGGATCGTTCCGGTGATTTCCACCGGATCAGCCTAGTTGACTCGGCCGGTTCCGAGCATGGGGTCATCCACCCCTGATAACCCCCGTTGGTACCGTAGCGGAAGGACCCCGCAGGTCATTCTTTGTTGGACCAGCGTTCGTGAGCGGATTGCCGGCTCATGCCACCCGCCACACGGTTACGTCCACGACGGCCGCGCCGGCCGGTGCCCGGGTGCCCCGGCGACCAGCGGTGCCCGGGGGCTGGGGGAGCGGACCCCGATTCTGAATCGCCGTTCTAAACCCTTGAACAGTAGTAGTAGGAGTAGTATCGTTACTACTCCTACTACTTTTGGGAGAAGACGCCATGACGTCGAGTGTGAAAGACCGCGTGTTTGCCGCCGCCGACCAGATCAGCGCAGAGCGCCGCCCGACCGTTTCCACGGTCCGCGCGGCAGCCAGCGTCAGCAATGCGGACGCCACCCGCTACCTGAAGGAATGGTCAGAGGAGAAGCTCGCCGCCGGCGGACAGGTCGCCGCTACACCGCCGGCCCTGCTCGAACAAGCGACCCGGCTCGCCGCTGCCTGCTGGGCCGAGGCCTCCACCCAGGCGGCCGACCGGCACACCGCCGTCGAAGCGGCCTGGGCGCAGGAACGCAAAGACAAAGACCTGGAAATCGCCGAGCTCGTGGCGGACCTGGACAAGGCAGCCGCAGAGAGAGAAACCGCGACCGCCGACTTCCAGGCCCGCGTCACCGCCCTGGAGTCCAAGGCGCAGGCCTTGGAGCAGCAGCTGGCTGCCAGGGGCGCTGAGCTCGAAGACTCACGTGCAGCAGAACGCGCCGCCGTCGGGGCGGCCGCGGAGGCGGAGAAGAAGCTCGCTAGCGCCGAGGCACGCAGCGCCACCCTGGAGAAGGTACACAACGCCTTGCTGCAACGCGTCGCCCCGGAGACGAAGGCCCCCGGTGCCTAAGAAGAACAAATCGTTCTCGCCGTACTTCACCGAAGCGGACGCAGACTAGGTCAGGGCCCGGCCGTGGTCAGGGAGCGGCTAGTCGGCGGCCTGACTTCTTGTCCACGAAGATGTGTTCGTTGTCGACGCCGGCGGCCGCCAGGGCGTCCAGTTGCCGGGCCAGGTCCCGTTTCGCCGTTGATACCCGTGCGTATCCAATGTCCATGCCTGAAACCGTACCGAAAGTTGTTCCTGTGCCGGGTGATTATGGCGGGAGTTTTGGGATAACTTACGGGACAGTCAGGTTACGCAGCATGCCGCGGAGCCACTGTCAGTTTCCGAAGTCGCCTGCACGGAATGTCCGAAGTCGTCTGCACAACTTGACTCCGATGGATGTGTCCGGTTACGCCGCCCCGTTTCCGTCCCATTCAGCGTTCCCCCAAAGCCGGCGTCGCGTTTCCTTGGGAACTGGGACAGTCACGCCGTGCCGGACTCTCCAGGTCGCAGTCCATCTGAAACGTTGAATACAGGTGATGGGGCTTCTGGCCTTGCCGCCAAATACCTTGGAACGTCCGAACGCCCAAGCAGGTTGCCGCTCAGTTCTTCACTTGAGCGTCACGTTCTTCTGACAGCGGTGAGCCATCAATTGTCGCCAAGTAGTCGAACCCGTCAGCGAGAAGTCTGAATGTGTGTCGTGTGGGCTGTCCTGCCAGATGTTGGGCATATGAATCTGCCTGCGCTTGGGTGTACTTGTTCGTTTTGTCGCGTGGCGCAGGTAGGGCGTCGAGGGGTAGCCACACAACTTCAAATCCAGGAAGGGGAAACGTTATCGGGTATACCTTTCCGACAATTTTCTGCATCGTCATTGGTAGGCCATGGGTCTTAACGTTCCTCACATACCGGACCCCAGGCAGCAACTGACCGCCCAGATGATTTGCTTGGAAGTTTGCGTAGCCTCTCCGGCCGCGGATCTGTTCGTCAATAGTTGCCGCCCAGTAGACACATTCAGCGGCCGAGACATACAAACTTTCTGGATCAGCTGACAACCGCAGGCCGTCGTGCCTTGTATGCGCTTCGCGAAATCCACGCAGCGCTAGCGGCAGCATAGGCACCTGCAATGTTCTCCCCATGGCTCGACTATATAAGGGGCATTTTCAGAGAAAGCATCGAACAATCTGCTGGGATCCGAGAACCCTGCTGCAAGAAGCAGGTAATTGAACGAGCAGCCCGGGCCGCCGCTCCGATTCGGCGGCCGACAAGTTCTTGAAAACGAAGGATTTCAAGAACAGGTTGATTTGAGAATCGCGGAGTTCGGGGCGAGCGGCTGCAAAGGGGGCGTCTTTCTGCGGAAAACTGTGACTGTTGATTCGGTTTGGCGGTTTTTTCACAGTTCGGTTTGGCGGTTCTAA
>NZ_JASBRB010000042.1 GCF_029960665.1 Pseudarthrobacter sp. AL07 | reverse complement strand
CCGCGATGCGCAAGAAGGGCTGGGAAATCCCCGCCCAGCTCGCCCACATCGAGTCTTCCGGCAGCACCCGCCAGGAAGCCAGCTCACTGCTAGCAGCCCACGCCAGCTGACCGGCCTCTATTCAGAGCTGATATCCAGAAAGGACCGAAGATGCTCCCTGCAAGAATCGAAATCATCCCCTCAAACGGGATCGTTGACCAGGTCCGGGCGCTGGTTCCGCTGACCACCACGCTGACCATGACGTGCCTGCCGCACCACGGTGTGGAGCGGACCATGCGCACGTCGGTTGAGCTGAGCGACTTCGGCTACACCGTGATCCCGCACCTGGCCGCGCGCAGCATCCATGACCGGGCCGAACTGACCCGGATCATGCGGGACTGCGACGGCGCGGGCATCGGCGAGGTGTTTGTGATCGGCGGCGACCGGAAGCAGCCCGCCGGCCAGTACGGGTCCGCCCTGCCGCTGCTTGAAGACATGACCCAGTACACCGGCGGCCGGATGCGCGCCGGCGTGGCAGGGTACCCGGAAGGCCACCCGACCGTGGCCGCCCGGGACCTGCTCGAGGCCCTGCAGGACAAGCAGCACCTGGCCACCCACGTGGTCACCCAGATGTGCTTCGACGCGCCCAAAATCCTTGACTTTGCGGCGTTCCTGCGCCGTGAAGGCGTGAACCTGCCCGTCTGGGCGGGTGTGGCGGGGTCCGTCCCGCGGACCAAACTGCTGGCACTTGCCACGCAGATCGGCGTCGGGAGTTCCCTGAAGTTCCTCAGCAGCAAAGGAACGCTGGCGCGCAAGCTGCTCAGCGGCGACCGCTACTCACCCCACACCCTGGTGGCCGGGCTCGAAAGCCAGCCCGGCATCGCAGGGATCCACCTTTACAGCTTCAACAACCTCGATGCGGTCCCCAATGAAGCGGGCCACGCATCATCCCCAACGGCACTCCGGCCAGCACTGATTCGAGGAGCAGCACGTGAGCCGTAAGACCACCGTTTCCCCTCAAACTCCCCACCTGGCCGGGGCGAAGGCTTCACGGGAGTGACAACCGAACTGTTCTGACAGTCAATTGCGCTGAGTCCCCGGGCATCGTCCACGCGATCACGGGGTGCCTGCTGGATCACGGCTGCGACATCATCGACTCAGGAGGCCAAGCCTGCGCAGGAAGCCCGCCTGCTGGAGCTCGTGGACGAGCAATGCCCGACGGCGGGAGCCGGCTTAGGTGCGGTGCTGGAAGTGTGTGGTCGGTACGCCGCCCTTCAGGGTGCTCAGCATCCCTTCGGCGACGTCGCGGAGGGTCAGGTTCTGCTCGCTCGAGGCGGCGGTGAGGATCTGGACCGCCGCGTCGTAGGAGCACTGGTCCCGGCCCATGATCACGCCGCAGGCGGTGTTGATCGCGGTGCGGGTGGCCATGGCTGCGCGGAGATCCGCGGATTGGGCCAGGCCCGCCCGGACCTGCAGTGCCAGGAGCAGGCTTTTGGCCGCCACGACGGAGAATGCCAGCACCTCGGCTGCCACAACCGGGGTGAACACGTTCGTTTCCGCCGTATACAGCGTCAGTGCGGCCCGGTAGCTGCGTTCCAGCGGCAATGGCACGGCGAAAGCGGAACGGAAGCCTGCTGCCCTGAGCGTGGCCGGGTACCCATCCCAGCTCTTGTCCAGGGAGCGGGGATTGAGAATGATGGTCAGGCGGCCGCCCAGTGCCCGCGAGGTGGGACCCCGTCCGGCGAGTTGGTCCCAGCGGGAAAGGCCGCCGGCGCCGTCGGTGGTTGCCGCAGTGAAAGGCGTTCCGTCGGGCCGCACGATGGTCACAGTGCTCTCCACCTCGGAACCTGCCATGTCGCTCACCGCGGGAGCCGCAATCCGGGCAAGGGTGCAGGCCGAGGCCGCTTCCGAGTGTCCCCGGATGTCCAGCAGGGCGCCTGAGAAGCGCCAGTCCACCATTTGATCGATCATGATGCCCCAGTCCTCATGTGTCGGTACGCCTTCATGGTACGGGGCCCCGCCGGCCGGCACCCGAGTAGTGAGTACTCGCTTTTTCCGAGGCGGCCGCAGCTACAGGTCGAAGTAAGTGGTGGCTTCCCCGCCTGAGACCTTCCGGACGATCTCGTCCGCGACGTCCCGGAGCTTCTGGTTCCGGTGGCTGGAGACCTTCATCAGGATTGCCATCGCCTCGGCCTGGCTGCAGCGGTTCTGGGCCATGATGATGCCGCCGGCAAGGTTGATGGCTGTGCGGCTCATCATTGCCGCGCTGAGGTCATCTGCGGCGCTCTCGGCGGTTCCCACCCTGACGGCCAGCCGGACAGCACTGCGGGCGACGTCGGCGAAGCGGGCTGCCTCGTGGACGGTGTCCTCCGTGAATACGCCAGTGGCCGGCGCGAAGAAGTTCAGGGCTGCCGCCGCGGTTTCGCCGAGTTCAAGAGGGACGCCGAGGACGCTGTGGATGCCTTCCTCGATCAGGCGTTTTTGGTAGGTAGGCCAGCGCGTGTCAGTGCGGACATCGGCCAGCAGGACGGGGGCCGCCGTACGCATCGCTGTGAGGCAGGGTCCCTCGCCCACCGCCTGTTCGATGCGGTCCAGGTGGATGGCGCGCTCTGTGCTTCCGCCGACCGTTGCGGTTTTCTTGAAGCGCTTGAGCGTGACTCCGCATTCCACGGTGGCGCCAGTGGAGCGGCTCAGTGCGGCAGCGGCGATGATGGCGAACCCGCCGAGGAAGTCAGCCACCGATCCCGTGCCGATTATCAGGTCCTGCAGCTCAAGGATCAGCTCATGGTCGGGCGAATTGGTCATGCCCAAATCTAGGCCGAACGCACAGTGCCCACAAGTTGCCATCAGCGCAGAACCCCCGCCCAACGCCCAGTTGTGTCACCCCCCACGCGGCTTTCAGGTGAGGGTGCTGAATTTTTCGGCTTGGGTTTTGCTGCCCTGGACTATGATCTGGTCGTCGTCGTAGAGGACCGTCTGCGCAGTGGTGTGGCCCCACATGCCGCCGAGGCGTTTGACGGCGACGACGGTGATCCCGTATTTGTCGCGGAGCCCGAGGATTCCGAGCGGCCGGTCCTGGGCCTGGCTGGGTGGGCTGGTGCGGACCATCACAAAGTCGTCTTCGAACTCGACGTAATCCAGGATGCCACCGCGGACCAGGTGCGCCACCCGTTTACCCATGTCATGCTCGGGACGGATGACATGCTCGACGCCGAGCTGGCCAAGGATTTCCGCGTGGGGTTCCGAGATGGCTTTGGCCCAGATCTGTGGTCCCTGGAATTTCAGGAGCCGTGAGGTGGTGAGGATGCTGGCTTCGATGTCTGATCCGATGCCCACCACGGCGCGGTCGAATTCGTGGACGGAAAGCTGGCGGAGGACCTCCTCCTGGGTGGCGTCGGCGCGGACCACGTGGGTGAGGCGGCCGTTGAAGGACTGGACGATGTTTTCGTCCGCATCAATCCCCAGTACCTCCGTGCCTTGGGCTTCCAGTTCCAGGGCGAGTGAGCCGCCGAAGCGGCCCAAGCCGATGACGGCGACGGACCCGGCCTGGGCGAGGCGTTCCGAGCCGCGGGAGAAGATTTTCCTAGCCAATGAGGGGCCTTTCTTTGGGGTATTCGAACAGGACCGGGCGGGTGCGGACTGCCAGGGCCACTCCGAGGGTCACCGGACCGAGCCGTCCGATGAACATCAGCAGTATCAGCACGATCTGTCCTGCCGGGGGCATCGCCGCGGTGATGCCGGTGGACAATCCGACGGTGGCGAAAGCGGAGATGACTTCAAACAGAATCTTCTCCTGCCCGAAATCAGTGATCAGCATCAGGAACATGGTGGAGCCCATGATCAGGGCAAGGGCGAGCAGGACCACGGCGATGGCCTGGCGGTGGACTGCGCGGGAGAGCCGCTTCGCAAAGATGTTCACGGCGGTGTCGCCGCGAAGTTCTGTTGTGAGGATAAAGAGCAGGACGGCGAAGGTGGTGATTTTCAGGCCACCGGCAGTACCCGCAGGTCCGCCTCCGATGAGCATGAGGATGTCCATGCCCAGCCAGGAGACGGGATGCAACTGGCTGATGTCCACGCTGTTGAAACCGGCCGTGCGGGTAATCACAGACTGGAAGAACCCCGCGAGGAGGCGCTCACCGGGGTGAAGGGCGCCCAAAGTTGCCGGGTTGGACCATTCCACGGCTGTCAGGAACACGGTTCCGCTGACCAACAGGACTCCGGTCCCGGCCAGTACCAGTTTGGTATTCATACTCCAGTGGACCGGGGTGCGGTATCGGCGCCGCAGTTCGAAGAGGACGGGGAAGCCGAGACCTCCGATAATCACGGCCAAGGCGATGGGCAGGCATACCCACGGGTCACCGGCGAAGCCCATGAGGCTGTCCGGGTACAACGCGAACCCGGCATTGTTAAAGGATGAGACCGAGTGGAAGATCCCGTGCCAGAGGGCCTTACCCAACGGGTAGTTGTAATGCTCCATGAAGCGGGCCGTGAGGATCCCGGCGAGCAGGAGTTCCGTTGCCGCGGTGACGGTCAGGACGCCCAGCAGGACCTGCCGAACGTCGCCGAAACCGGTGCTCTTGGTTTCGGCCGCTGAGGTCATACGGGACCGCAGCCCCAGCCGGCGGGCCATCAGTACTCCCAGCAGCGTGCCGAAGGACATCACGCCGAAGCCGCCCACCTGGATCAGGACCAGGATCACCACGTGCCCGAAGCCGGTCCAGAAAACGGGGGTATCCACGGTGATCAGGCCGGTGACACACACCGCGGACGTCGCGGTGAACGATGCTTCCAGAAAGCTGGCACCGCCGGGGCCTTGTTTAGCAACCGGCAGCATCAACAACCCCGTACCGATGGCGACCGCCGCCGCGAAGCCCAGGACAATTACCTGGGCCGGGTGTTTGGGCGTAAACGCCCGGGCGGCTTCACCGGTGCGGGACGTCGCGGCTCCCAGAGCCGCCCAAAGGCGCCCGGTCACGCAGGGATTCTTCGCCACACGGCGGGCAGGACATGCATAGCGTCACGTTATCACCGCCAGAGCGTTCCTCTCGGTCATGCCAATACCGGACCGGGGCCGTCCTTCGTGGAGAATGCGTTCATGACCACTCACGAGATTCGGCCTGTCTACTTCCTTTCGGACAGCACCGGCATCACCGCGGAAACGCTCGGCAACACCCTGCTGACCCAGTTCCCCGCCAATAACTTTGACCGCATCACGGTCCCGTTCATTACCACCGTCGAACAGGCCAGGACCGTGGTGGGCGCCATCGACAAACTGGTGGCCACCGGTCCGCGGCCCATCGTCTTTTCCACGGCCGTCAGCAGCGAGATCAGGCAGGCCATTGCAAAGTGCCGGGGGATCATCGTGGATCTTATCGGGATGCATGTGGGACAGCTGGAGGAAGCCCTCGGCTCCCAGGCCAGCCATGAACCGGGCAGGGCCCACGGCCTGGGCAACGCGGAGCGGTATCAGTCCCGGATGGCCGCCGTCGAGTACGCCATGGAACACGACGACGGCCAGAGCCTGCGGGCGCTGGAAAAGGCGCAGGTCATCCTGGTGGCCCCGTCCCGCTGCGGAAAAACGCCCACCACCATGTACCTGGCGCTCCAGCACGGCATCTTCGCCGCGAACTTCCCGCTGGTGGACGAGGACTTTCAGCGGGAAGGGCTGCCCAAGCCACTGCGGCCCTTTGTTGAGAAGTGTTTCGGGCTGTCCTCCAACCCCCTGCGGCTGAGCCAGATCCGCACCGAACGGCGCCGCGGCTCACCCTACGCGTCGCTGCGGCAGTGCGGCTTCGAGCTGCGCAGCGCCGAGCAGTTATACGTTTCCCACCGGATCCCGTACCTGAATTCGGCGACGGTCTCCGTGGAGGAAATGGCCGCCACCATCCTGCAGCGCATGAACCTCAAGCATTAGGGAAAATTTTCACAAGCCCCATGTGGCGCACATCATGTTGGAAGAGCGCTCTGAACCTGTCACTGTAGACAGGATTCGCGCCCACCAACCGGCCACAGCCGCGAGCGGGGCGGCGCCCCCGCATGCCTTCATCTGCAAAGGAGCAGCAACCATGACGACAGACATCCTGTGGTTCTCAGAACTCGGACTCAAGGACCTGGACCGGGTGGGCGGCAAAAACGCCTCCCTCGGGGAGATGGTGCAGAACCTGACCTCCGCCGGCGTGCAGGTCCCGGACGGCTTCGCCACCACAGCGGACGCCTACCGCAGCTTCCTGGCTGACTCGGGCCTGGACCAGAAGATCGTGGACCGGCTGGTTGGCCTGGACACCGATGACGTGACGGCCCTTGCCGCGGCGGGTCAGGAAATCCGGACGCTGATGCGCGAGACGCCCTTCCTGCCGGACTTCGAGGCGCAGATCCGGAACGCCTACCAGCAGCTGGTGGACAAGCACGGGGGCTCAGAGGACCTGTCCTGGGCCGTCCGTTCCAGCGCGACCGCGGAAGACCTTCCGGATGCCTCCTTCGCCGGGCAGCAGGAGACCTTTCTGAACGTCCGCGGCATCGAGAACATCCTGATCGCCATCAAGGACGTGTTTGCGTCCCTGTACAACGACCGGGCTATCGCCTACCGCGTGCACCACAAGTTCGAACACGCCGAGGTGGCTCTCTCCGCCGGCATTCAGCGGATGGTGCGCTCCGACGTCGGGGCCTCCGGCGTGATGTTCACCATGGACACCGAGTCCGGTTTCCAGGACGCAGTGTTCGTCACGTCCTCATACGGCCTGGGCGAGGCCGTGGTCCAGGGCGCCGTGAACCCCGATGAGTTCTACGTCTACAAACCTGCACTGCAGGCCGGCCGCCCCGCCATCCTCAAGCGCGGACTGGGCGAGAAGGCCCTCCAGATGACGTACACCAACAGCCAGGAGATCGGCCGGACCATCGACTTCGTGCCGGTGGAGGCCTCCTTGCGGAACCGCTTCAGCCTCAGCGACGAGGACGTGGAGCAGCTCGCCCGGCACGCCGTCGCCATCGAGAACCACTACGGCCGCCCCATGGACATCGAATGGGGCAAGGACGGGACCGACGGCGGCCTGTACATCCTGCAGGCACGCCCGGAGACGGTGCAGTCCCGCCGGGCCGCGGGCAGCCTCAGCCGTTTCCGCCTCAACGGGACCGGCCGGGTGCTGGTGGAGGGCCGCGCGATCGGCCAGCGGATCGGTGCCGGCAGCGTCCGGATCCTGACCTCGATCGACCAGATGGCCGCCTTCAAGACCGGTGATGTCCTGGTCGCGGACATGACCGACCCGGACTGGGAACCGATCATGAAGCGGGCCTCCGCCATCGTCACCAACCGCGGCGGACGCACGTGCCACGCGGCCATCATCGCCCGCGAACTGGGGATTCCCGCCGTCGTCGGCACCGGAAGTGCCACGGATGCCCTCACCGACGGCCTCGAAGTGACCGTCTCCTGCGCCGACGGCGAGACCGGCACCATCTACGAAGGGCTCCTGGACTTCAGCGTCGAAGACACCGAGATCACCCAGCTGCCCGAGGCCCCGGTCAAGGTGATGATGAATGTCGGAACCCCGGAGCAGGCGTTCACGTTCGCGCAGCTGCCCAACCACGGCGTGGGCCTGGCCCGGCTGGAATTCATCATCAACCGCCAGATCGGCATCCACCCCAAGGCGCTCCTGAACCTGGACAGCCAGCCGGCGGACGTGGCCGTGGAAATCCGGGAACGGATCGCCGCCTATGACAGCCCTCGCGAGTACTACATCAAGCGGCTGGCTGAAGGCGTGTCCACCATCGCGGCGGCCTTCGCCCCGCACCCGGTGATTGTGCGCATGTCCGACTTCAAGTCCAACGAGTACGCCAACCTCATCGGCGGACCGGCCTACGAGCCGCACGAAGAGAACCCGATGCTCGGCTTCCGCGGCGCCTCACGCTACCTGGAGCCCTCCTTCCGGGACTGCTTCGACCTGGAGTGCGAGGCCCTGTCCTTCGTCCGCAACGAGATGGGGCTGACCAACGTCAAGCTGATGATCCCGTTCGTGCGGACCCTGGACGAGGCCCGCGGCGTCATCGAGCTGCTGGCGGAGAACGGCCTGGTCCGCGGCGAGAACGGCCTCGAGGTGATCATGATGTGCGAGATCCCGTCCAACGCGCTGCTGGCGGACGACTTCCTGGACTACTTCGACGGCTTCTCGATCGGTTCCAACGACATGACCCAGCTGACACTGGGCCTGGACCGGGATTCCGCGATCGTCTCGGGCGGCTTCGATGAACGCGATCCTGCCGTCAAGAAGCTCCTGAGCATGGCCATCAAGGCCTGCAAGGATCGCGGCAAATATGTGGGCATCTGCGGCCAGGGTCCCAGCGATCACGCGGACTTCGCGGAGTGGCTGGTCCAGGAAGGCATCGATTCGGTCTCCCTGAACCCGGACACCGTGGTGGATACCTGGCTCCGGCTCGCCGGCGCCACTGCCCCCGTCCGGTGATTGAGCCTGTCCCACGACCGCAGGGTTCCCTGTCCGAGCTTGCGAGGATAGAGAGCGGTCGGGGAGCGAAACCCCGTTCGAATTCCCAGTCCGGATTTATATCGCCCCGATATACTCAACCTATGACCAGCGAGATAGCCGAGAAAAGGGTTCGTGCCGGGCTGAGCCAGAAACGGCTAGCGGAGCTCTCGCATGTCAGTCAGCCAAATCTCTCGGCATATGAATCCGGGAAGCGCATCCCCCGGCCCGAAACCCTGGACCGGATCATGAAGGTGTTGAGGCGCCGGCCATCGGAGATCCTCGCTGAGCACCGCGATGAGGCGCTGGCGATCGCCCACAGGTACAAAGCTCACAACATTCGTGTCTTTGGATCATTGGCAAGGGGTGAGGACACCCCGGTATCCGACGTCGATCTTCTGGTTGACCTCGAACCGGGCGCAACACTTTTCGACCTGTCCGGCTTCCGCCTGGACATGATTGACCTTCTGGGCGTGGAGGTGGACATCGTCCCGTCGGGTTCAGGGGGCCCAATCATGGAGCGCATCCTCAGGGAAGCGGTGCGCCTGTGAGCGGGGACCCCGAAGGTGTCCCCGGGGGCGGCCCGTTTGTACCCCGGGAGCAGAAGGATCCGACCTTCTCCCTCGCTGCGGCCCCGAGGGACAGGGTCCTGCAGCTTATCGGGGACATGGAGGAGCGGCTGGGCTGGGCGCAGCAGATCGTGGGCGAAGGTGAGCTTGCCTTCAACGATCCTGACAATTGGCGGTCACGCGAGGCGATGAAGTCCATCTTCATTGACCTGAACACTGCCGCGGATCGGATCCCCGAGCCGGTGCGTGAGCAGTACCCCGCGATACCCTGGCGCCAGATGCGCGGACTTCGAAATGTGCTCTCTCACGACTACGCGGCCATTCGCAACGACACCGTGTGGCAAACGGCGGCCCGCAGTCTGCCGGAGCTCGGGGCCCAGCTTGCCCACATGCGTGCCGAGATCGAACGCTGGCCCTAGCCTGGCGCCCATCCAAGTCAGCCCTGGTTGATGCGGATCATGTTGCCGGACGGGTCGCGGAAGGCGCAGTCGCGGGGGCCCCAGGGCTGGACGATGGGTTCCTGCAGGACCTCGGCGCCGGAGGCCCGGGCGGCCTCGAAGGCGGCGTCGAGATCGTCCGTGCTGAACACGAGCATGGGCATAACGCCCTTGGTGACCAGCTCCTGGATGGCGTCCCCGTCGGCCTGGGAGCGGCCGGCGTGCGGCGGGGACAGGACAATCTCAAGATCGGGTTGGGCAGCGCTGCCCAGGGTGACCCAGCGCTGGCCGTCCGAGCCGACGTCGTTCCGGACTTCCAAGCCAAGGGCGTCGCGGTAGAACGCGAGGGACTCATCGAGATCGTTGACGGTGACGTGTGCGTACTTCAATGAAATGTTCATGGGTCACACGCTATGGCAGTGGCTATGAAGAAGCTTCTTCAATCCTGCTCGGCTTGCGCGCGGGCCGGGTGTGCTGCCGGGCGATGCATGTGGGCATCGCTTTCACGGCGTGGTGTTCGCGGGCCCGGTAGGCGCTGGGCGTCATGCCGACGATCTCGGTGAACCGCGAGCTGAACGAACCCAGGGACGTGGAGCCCACTTCCATGCAGGCATCGGTCACGCTGGCACCGGCGCGCAGCAGCGCCATGGCGCGTTCGATCCGCCGCGTCATGAGGTAGTTGTACGGAGTCTCACCGTAGGCGGCTTTGAACCGGCGGGAGAAGTGCGCCGCTGACATGAGCGCGCCGGCGGCCATGGTGGGCACGTCGAGTGGCTGGGCGTACTCGCGGTCAATCAGGTCGCGGGCGCGGCGCAAGTGGGCCAGGTTGGCCAGCTCCTGCGGGTTCATGGGGCAATTCTAGTAGGGCCATGCGGCAGCTTCCCGGATCCCGTCTTCGGTACGTGGCAGGCCCAAGGTGCCGGGTCTGGCCACAGGGACTATGCGCCGGCGGGCGGCCCGGGCCGCCCCGGGATTACCGGCCCCCGACCACCGCTGAATAGAACATCCCAGCCGCGGTCAACGGCTGGTGCGGGAGCTCTGGAAGGCGACGTCAATGAGGATTTCCGCTGCTGCGCGGGCTTGGCGGGCCGGTTCTGCGCTGGCGGAGATCGCCGCTGTTGTGATTGCCCCTTCCGCCAGTATGGCCAGCTGCGGAGCAAGCGCAGCGGGTGCTCCCGCCCCTGCGGCCAGCTGGGCCAGATAGTCCTGAAAGTGCTTCTTCTGTTCCCTGACGATGTCGGTGATGCGTCCGGATGCCCCTCCCACCTCACCAAAGGAATTGATAAAGGCGCACCCGCGGAATCCCTCTGATGTGAACCAGCTGGCCAGAAAGTCGTAAACCGCCAGAAGCTGTTCGCGGGGCTCCTGTGCTGCCTCGACCTGGGCGGTGACTCCGGTGGTCCAGATGTCCCTCCAGATGTGGAGGACGTCCTCCACGATGGCCTCCTTGGCCGGGAACAGACGGTACAGGCGCTTGAGCGAGACACCGGATTCGGCCCGCAACTCATCCATCCCCACCGCTGTGAACCCGCGGGCATAAAAGAGTTGACTCGCGGCCGCGAGCACGAGCTCTCTGGCCGCGTCATCATCCGGCTTACCGGGGGCAAGGGCCTTCCCGACTGACTCGTGTGGAGACACAGAGAGTGTTTCTTCCTGTTCGCTTGCATGGACAACGATCGTTCTCTATTGTAAAGGGCAGGCTAGAGAACATGCGTTCTCTAGCCTGCTGAATAGCCCGGTTGGCGCCTCTCGCAGGCTCTGGCCGGTAAAGGCCACGATGCGCACCGTGCGAGGTGGGGTCTGTCTCGACTTGGCCGAAGGCCCGGTTGCAGACCTCGGTGACGGCTGGCCCGATTGCAATATCTGCTGGACCAGGGCTGCCCGCTGGGGGTGGTCGCACCTGACGGCTGAAGGCACAATGAACAGTTTGAGCGGGCCACAACGTCCCTTGTCCTCCGAGACGGCCAGGGATGCCCTGGCGCATCTCCTTGGGCGCACGGCGCAGGGTGATCATCAGGCGTTCAGCGATTTTTATGGTCAAACGTCGGCACGGGTTTTCGGCCTGGTCCGCCGCGTCCTCATCGATCACGAGCTAAGTGAGGACGTAACCCAGGAAGTTTTCCTCATGGTCTGGCAAACGTCGTCGAAGTACAGCCCCATCGCCGGAAGCCCCATGGCATGGCTCATGACGATCGCGCACCGCAGAGCGGTTGACAGGGTCCGTTCGGAACACAGCAGCAAAATCCGGGACAGGCGTTGGGCCGGCTATACCGAGAACACGGCTAATGACGAAGTATCCGAGACGGTCATCAACAGGATGAACGCCCAAATCCTTCACCAGAGCCTGGGTTGCCTGTCCCCGCTCCAGCGCGAGGCCATCGTCCTGGCCTATCTTGGGTGCCTGACCTACCGCGAGGTCGCCGAACGGCTCTCCACACCGCTGCCCACCATCAAGTCCCGCATCAGAGACGGCCTGTCGCGGCTCCGAACGGAACTCGAACCGGCCTAGTCCGCTCCGGCAGGTCTTGCGCCCGGACCGCAGAGGTGCCATGCCGGGCAGTCCGTGACGCCGTCGGCGGCGAATAGTCTGCGCGGGGTAGTTTCCTGACGTTCGCCACCGGGCGTGCGCGGCGGAACAACAACACGCCCGTCGAGGAGATTCTCATGAGAACCATCGATCGTGCTCTGACTGTAGCTGTAGCCGTGTCGCTCGCCGGCATCACCGGATGCGGGGTGCAGAGCGCACCCCCGGCACCCCCGGCCGGCAGCAGTACCTCCGCCCCGTCCCCTAATGCGCCGGCCCAGTCCGGTGACGCCGTCATCACCATCAGGGACTTCGCCTACGAAGTTCCGGCATCCGTAAAACCGGGAGCGACGGTCACGGTAACGAACGCGGACAGCGCCCCGCATACCCTCACGGCCAAAGACAACCGCGGTTTCGACGTCGAGGTCCCGGCGGGCGCAACGGTGATCTTTCAGGCACCGGCTGCTCCCGGTGAGTACGGGATCATTTGTACTTTTCATCCGCAAATGACCGGGACGCTGGTTGTGAAATGAACCGGCCGGAACTAAGCCCCGCCGCACGGAAGAACACCGTTTGGGTGCTGCGAGGCTGTGTCGCGGCGGCCCTGGTTATCAGTGCCGTGGTCCATGTCCAGCTCGCCCCGGGGTACCAGCAGGCCGCGCCCGGCGGTCTGGGGCAAGGCACACTCTTCCTGGTCCAGGCGGGAGCCGCAGTGGTGGCCGCAGCGTTTGTGCTGCTCAAGGGTTCACCGGCCGCCTTTGCGGCCGCCGCAGTGGTTGGGTTCTCATCCCTGGCCGCGGTCATCCTCTACCGGTACGTCCAGGTGCCTGCTCTCGGGCCTCTGCCTGCCATGTATGAACCCGTCTGGTACGCGGCCAAGGTCCTCACTGCGGTTGCCGAAGCAGTTGCGGGCGGTTTGGCTGTGGCCGGTTACGCCCTACACCGGTCATGGTGGCCGGGATCGCCGCTAGCTGCCCGGGGCCGCCGCAGGGAAGCAGCTGGCTGATCCAAGACGGGTCCCCCGCCCTGAGCAAGGCCAGCCGTAACCGGCCGAGCCGTGCGGAATGGAACATTGGTGTGTCCGGGTTCACATCCGTTCCCATCCTTTTCCGCTACGGCTCCGAAGTACCCGTGCCCCCTTCTTCGGGGGGCACCAACATCACTCGCGTGTATGAGGAGATCTTTTCAATGAATAAGACACTTCGCTTTATGGCC
>NZ_JASBRB010000041.1 GCF_029960665.1 Pseudarthrobacter sp. AL07 | reverse complement strand
GACGGATTCACAGGCACAGCCCCCGTGATCGCCAACCCGCCCGCGAAGACCTTCAGGTAAAGCGCGCACCATCCACTACGAACGCCAAACCAGCCCAAACAGCCAAAGAAAGCCCATGACACCGGAAACCCAAGCAATCCTGACCGCATCCCACACCCAGCCCGCCGCCGTCGGGAATTCCGGGCAAGTCTCCCGGCTGGCACGCCCTTCGGAGGAGCTTCACGCCGGCAACGGCCCGGCACTGAAATCAGCCGGGCACGTGATAGTTGATTCGCTCGTGGCCCATGGTGTGGAGCGCACCTATGTGGTTCCCGGCGAGAGCTTCCTGGACGTCCTGGACGGACTGCACAACTCGGATATTGAAACAATCGTCTGCCGGCACGAGGGCGGCGCCGCCTTCATGGCCGAGGCCGACGGCAAGATGCACCAGCGCCCAGGCATAGCGATGGTGACCCGGGGTCCCGGCGCGGCCAACGCGCATGTGGGGCTGCACACCGCATGGCAGGACTCCACCCCCATGCTGCTGTTCGTCGGCCTGATCCCCTTCGCGCATCGGGACCGTGAGGCGTTCCAGGAGTTCGATATCAAGGCCTGGTTTGATACGGGGGCGAAGCGCGTTATGGTCCTTGACCATGCGGAGCGGGCGTCCGAGATCGTGGCCGAGGCGATGTTTGCGGCCATGAGCGGGCGGCCGGGCCCGGTGGTGGTGGGCCTGCCGGAGGACATCATCCGGCAGCAGATTGACCCGGCGATTCACCCCGTCATTCCGGTGGCAGCCGGTGGCTTGAGCAGCACCGATGCCGCCGCGCTGGAGGCTGCGCTGGCGGAATCCACCAAGCCGCTCTTTGTCACCGGCGGCAACGACTGGACGCAGGAGGCGGCTGACCAGCTGACCGGATGGCTGGAACGGCACCATATCCCGGCTGCTGCTGAATGGCGGACGCAGGGAACGGTCTCCTTCGATTCCCCGTCCTACGTGGGCCCGATTGGTTACGGCCGCCCCCGCCCCACCTACGACCTGCTGGAGGAAACCGACCTGCTGGTGTTTGTGGGGACGGTGCCGGGCGACGTGATTACGGACGGATTCGTCTGCCGGCAGGACTGGAACAAAAAGAACTTCCTGGTCACAGCCGACTCCTCACTCCGTGGCCGGTCGGGACCCGTTTCACGGCAGATCCTGGCCAAGCCCGAGGCCTTTGTCCGCGACATTGTGGGGATTGACCTGCCGGCGAAGGGCGAGTGGAAAGCGTGGACGGACCGGATGCGGGGCGAGCAGGAGCGGTTCGCCGCGCTGCCCCCGGCGGCGCCGGCAGCGGGGCAGGCGAGGATGGACACTTTGATGGCGAACCTGGTGCCAAGGCTGCCCGAGGATTCACTGGTGACGTTCGGCGCGGGGGAACACACCAACTGGGCCCACCGCTACTTTCCGACCCGCCGTTACGCCTCCATGATCAGTGCCCGTAACGGCTCCATGGGCTACTCGGTCCCCTCGGCCATCGCGGCTTCGCTGGCCGATCCCCGGCGCCGCGTGGTAACCATCGCCGGGGACGGGGAGTTCCTCATGAACGGCCAGGAGCTGGCCACCGCGGCCCAGTACGGGGCCACACCGCTGGTGATCGTTATGGACAACCAGGAATACGGCACCATCCGCACCCACCAGGAGCGGCACTATCCCTCGCGCGTCTCCGGGACCCAGCTGAAGAATCCGGACTTCGGGATGATGGCCCGGGCCTTCGGCGGTTTCGGGACCACTGTCACCGAAGACAAAGACGTTCCGGCCGCACTGGACGCCGCCCTGGCGGCCATCGACGACGACGGCGTCTTTGCCCTCATCCATCTCATCGTCGAACAGCGGGTTAAGGCTTACTGAGCCGACCTGAGGGAGCAGCGGTCGACGGCGGGACATCCCGCCGTCGACCGCTGCTCTCCGATCCGGGTCACCCCGTCGGGTTAGTCATGCCACCGTAATGGCACGACGTACGTGCGGTGAGTCGGAGCAAATGTTGTGCGGAACCGTGCCTACACTCCTGATTATGACGACCAACAACGGACAACAGGCCCACGCTGAGCACCGCTGGCCTGCCGTCGTTGGCCTGCTTGTTGCCCTGAGCCTGTACGCGACATTGCCCACAGCATTCCTGCCGGGCGTTCGCTACGCGGTTGTCATCGTCGGGCTGGGCCTCCTGATCCCGCTTATTGTCCTGAATCCCCGCCGCCTCACGCGCCAAACGCGCTGGTCGAGGCATCTTTCCGTAGGCCAGGCACTGCTGCTGGTCGCAGCGAATGAGGCTGCCCTGGTGCAGCTGGTCATCGCCCTCGCAGGCCCTGACAACACCGACGGTCCAAACCTTCTGCTCGCCACGCTTCAGGTTTGGGTAACGAACGTCATCGCCTTTGCGCTGGTCTATTGGGAACTGGACAGGGGCGGCCCTGTGTCCCGCCGGCACACCCCACGCCACGAGCTGCCCCAGGCAGACTTCCGGTTCCCCCAGGACGAAGACCACGACGCCGTCAGGGAAGTTGCCGCCAGGTCTTCGGTAAAGAGCGGCTGGACGGCGTCGTTCATTGACTACGTCTACTTCTCCCTCTCTAACTCCATGGCCTTCAGCCCCACGGACACGATGCCCCTCTCTGCCCGGGCAAAATCACTCATGGGCCTCCAAGCCTTCGGCGGCTTCGTGCTGCTGGCGCTCGTCATCGCCCACGCCGTTTCCCTGCTCGGCCAATAGCACCTACAGGTTCGAGCAGGCGGAGGATGTCCGCGCGAGGGATCAAGACGGTAAATGCGGGAGGGTGCCGCCCGTGTTCGCGCCGCACCCTTCCCGGGTTGAGGTGGATTATTCCTTGAAGGCGTCTTTGACCTTCTCGCCGGCCTGTTTCAGGTCTGCTTTGGCCTGGTCGCTCTTGCCTTCGGCTTTCAGGCCCGGATCGCCTTTGGCTTCGCCGGCGACTTCCTTGCCCTTGCCGCCAAGCTTCTCGGCGGTGTTCTCGATCTTGTCGTCCAAACCCACAGTGTCACTTCCTCAGGTTGGTTGCCGCTGGCGGGCTGCCTGCGGCTCACTATTTAATCGTAAATCGAATCCTTGCCAGATGCTAAGCATGCTGATTAAAATCTTGCTATGGCGTCACGGCGACGCTGGTGGTCCTTTGGAAGGAAGTGCGTCATGGGAATTCTCGGATTTCTCTTGCTCGGCCTGATTGCAGGAGCCATCGCCAAGGCCATACTCCCCGGCCGGCAAGGCGGGGGCTGGCTGGTCACGATGGTTCTTGGCGTCGTCGGAGCGATCCTCGGAGGATGGATCGGCTCGCTGATCTTCGGCGGCGGCCTCGCGGAATTTTTCGACCTGCGGACCTGGCTGCTGGCCATTCTTGGGGCTTTGATCGTCCTGGGAATCTACGGGGCAGTGACCCGCAGAAGCCACGCCTGACCCAAGCGGCCATGCCCCGGGAAGCACATAACGTCCCAATGCTGTTTCCTGGGGACCGCCGTCCCTCCGCCCGCCGTACAGGACGGGCACTCTCTGCGCACGCCGCTCCCGCGTCCCGGGCCGGAGCTGGCAAAACCCCAATACCGGCAGGTGTGTTGCCTGGATCACATTTGGTCTATGGTTGTCCGGGGCGCCACAGCGTTGTGGCACCCAACTTAGAGCGGAGAATTTTCGTGACAACAGACAAGCTTCGGGTGCTGGTCCGGGTGGACCTCGACTGTGCAACGGCCCAGGTAGCCGCGCAGGGCCATGTGACATCGCAAAGCATGCACGGCCTGTATGCCGTCATGAAGCGCGCCAACTCCCTCACCACGGGCATGGCCCTGGAGATCGATATGACCCGGGCCCGCATCGAGCCCGACGCGTTGGAAGAACTGCGCGCCTGCTCGAGGTCCCACCATCTGCCTGCCCGCGTCGATCCGCTCCAGTCCGATTACAGGCTGACCATCCTTGCCCCTGACAACGCGGCGCCCCTGGCGGTTATGGCTACTCAGGCAGCGTGAGCCGCAACAGCAATCTCACCCTGATGGTCTGCTGTCGAATAGTGTGCCCTGAGGATGGATGCCCTACCCCTCGCACTCGATGCAGTATGAGTGGCCGTTGCTTTCGCGGGCGAGTTGAGACCGGTGCCGGACGAGGAAACAGGAATAGCAGGTGAACTCGTCCGCGGCCTGGGGAATGACCTGAACGATGAGCTCCTCGGAGACGATCTCTCCCCCGGGAGTCAGGCCCTCATCGAATGCATCCGCTTCGTCCAGTTCATTGACGACGCTGCGGGCGTCCGGGGCGTTGGCAGACTGTAATGCCTCCAGGGAACGGTCTTGGGTTTCCTTGACGTCGGAACGGACTTCGTCGTAATCGGTTGCCACTTTGGGTGCTTCTCATTTCTGATGCTTCTACGATGTTTCTGACGAGACTGCAACGTACACCACTGCGCCGTTGTTCCCGCGTTAAAGGCCCGGAAGACGTAAGGGCCGTGTTGTAGCGTCAGACCGCGCCGGTGCATTCTTCGTCACCCGATGCCAGGGCAGCCATCCGCTTGGTGTCACCGCCGTCGCTTCGTATTTCGCAGGCTCCTGTGTAGTCTCTGACTTAGTAGACAGACCTGTTCAGCCTGGTGGTCCTCAGAGACCTGATTCCGCTCAGCGACCGGGAGCCTTGCTTAGCCAGTCGTAGAAAGCCGCCCCGTGGACCCGTTCATTGATTCAAACACCCCGCCTCTGTCCATCGCCCAGGTTGATTGGACACTTCACGGCGAACACGAGCTGGCGTTACCCGCTGCCAGAAAGGCGGCCGCTGACCTCTTAGCCCTGCACGACGCGTTGCTGGCCGCAGTGACCACCCGCGTCGGCGAGGTGGAGGCCGCTGAATGGGCCCTCGACCAGGCAAAAGCCGCGTGCGACGTGCAGATTGCTGCCGCCTTGGCCGCCGGAGTGCCACCTGAAAAGGTCGTAGAGGTGGCAGGCGATCTGGCGTCGCAGCGGAGTCCGGGCTGAGGACATCGCCGAGTAGTTCACGGACAGCCTGACGGCGGCGCTCCCGCCGGCAAGGCGAATACGCTTTGGGAGAACCGGCCGAATTTCTCCCGAAGCTGCCCGGCTTTATCCCAGCCTCCGGACGTAAACTGACCTTCGCACCACCCCTTGCTAGACCTTCCAGCGGGACAGAACCTTTGGAGCCGCATTGCTCTGGAAACTGCTTGTTGAATACCTGCGGCCGCACCGGCAACTGCTGATCGCCGTCGTGATTTTCCAGCTGGCGCAATCCATCGCGTCGCTGTACCTGCCCACGCTGAACGCGGACATCATTGATGAGGGCGTGGCCAAGGGGGACACCGGCGTCATCCTCAGCCTGGGCGGCCTGATGCTGGCGATTACGCTGCTGCAGATCATCTGCGCCGTGATTGCCGTGTACTTCGGGGCGAAGGCGGCCATGGGGGTGGGCCGGGATCTGCGCGGGGCCATCTTCACCCGGGTGGGGGAGTTTTCCGAACAGGAAGTGACCAAGTTTGGCGCGCCCAGCCTGATCACCCGCTCCACGAACGACGTCCAACAGGTCCAGCAGCTGGTGCTGATGGCCGCCACCATGATGGTGGCCGCGCCCATGCTCGCCATCGGGGGCGTAATCATGGCCGTCAGGCAGGACGTGCAGCTGTCCTGGCTGATCGCCGTCGCCGTGCCCGTCCTGATGATCGGGGTGGGCCTGATCATCAGCCGGATGGTGCCGCTGTTCCGGAAGATGCAGGTCCGGATCGACACCGTAAACCGCGTGCTCCGCGAGCAGCTCACCGGCATCCGCGTGGTGCGCGCCTTCGTCCGTGAGGACATCGAGACCGCCCGCTTCGCCCAGGCCAACGAGGACGTCACGGACACCGCGCTGCGGGCCGGCCGGCTGATGGCGCTCGCGTTCCCCGTGGTGATGCTGGTGCTGAACGTCTCGTCCGTGGCCGTGATCTGGTTCGGCTCGTTCCGGATCCAGGACGGCTCCATGCAGGTGGGCACGCTCATCGCGTTCCTGAGCTACCTGATGCAGATCCTGATGTCCGTCATGATGGCCACCTTCATGGCGGTGATGATCCCGCGCGCCGCAGTCTCGGCGGACCGGATCGGCGAGGTGCTGGGCACCGAGTCGAGCGTCCGGCCGCCGCTGAGGCCGCTCAGCAGCGCGGTGTCGTCCGACGGGCACCGCCGCGGGCAGCTGGAAATGCGCGACGTCGGATTCGCCTACCCGGGTGCCGACCAGCCTGTCCTCTCCGGGATCAGTTTCACCGCCAAGGCAGGGCAGACGACGGCGATCATCGGCAGCACCGGTGCCGGGAAGACCACCCTGGTGAACCTCATGCCGCGGCTGTTCGACGCCACCACCGGCTCGGTCCGGATCGACGGCGTGGATGTGCGCGAGCTGCACCCGGACCTGCTCTGGGGGCACATCGGCCTGGTGCCGCAGCGGCCCTACCTGTTCAGCGGCACTGTCCGCAGCAACCTGCAGTACGGCAAACCGGACGCCACCGAGGACGAGTGCTGGTCCGCATTGGAGATCGCGCAGGCGCGGGATTTCGTGGAGGAGATGGAGGGCGGGCTGGACGCGCCCATATCGCAGGGCGGCACCAACGTCTCGGGCGGGCAGCGGCAGCGGCTCGCCATCGCACGGGCCCTGGTGAAACGGCCCGAGCTGTATATCTTTGACGACTCGTTCTCCTCGCTGGACACCGGCACCGACGCCCGGCTGCGGCAGGCGCTCAAGCGCAACACGGCGGGCGCCACCCTGGTGATCATCGCCCAGCGGGTGTCCAGCATCGTGGATGCGGACCAGATCTTAGTGCTCGACGACGGCAGGATTGTCGCGCGCGGAACGCACGGGGAGCTGCTGGAGACGTCCGAGACGTACCGCGAGATTGTGTCCTCCCAGCTGGCGGCGGAGGAGACGGTATGAGCACGCAGAACCGGCCGACGTCTGGCGCTTCCCACGGGGCCGCCACCCACTCAGCCGCCACCCACTCAGCCGTCCCCGGCGGAACCGCAGCGGGCTCGAAACCCGGGACTGCCGACGTCGTACGCATTCCCCGTCCGGCGGGCGGACCGGGGCGCGGCGGACCCTTTGGCGGGATGAACATTCCTGCGGAGAAGGCGATGAACTTCGGGCCGTCGGCCAGGCGGCTGCTGGGCACGCTGCGGCCGGAGCGGGCCCGGCTGCTGCTGGTGCTGATCATGGGGGTGGCCAGCGTGACGCTCTCGGTGATCGGGCCGCGGCTGCTGGGGGAGGGCACCAACCTGATTTTCGCCGGCGTGGTGTCCAAGCAGCTGCCCGCCGGGGTGAGCAAGGCGGAGCTGATCGCGCAGCTGAGGGCCGCGGGGGAGAACCAGCGGGCGGACATGCTGACGCCCATGGCGCTGACGCCGGGCACCGGGATCGACTTCGCGGCGCTGTCCAGTGTGCTGCTGTGGGCGCTGGTGCTGTATGTGCTGGCGTCGGCGTTTATGTGGGTGCAGGCGTATGTGCTGAACGGGGTGGTGCAGCGGACAGTGTTCGGGCTGCGCAGGGAGATCGAGGCGAAGATCCACCGGCTGCCGCTGCGGTACTTCGATTCGATCCAGCGCGGTGAGCTGCTGAGCCGGGTGACCAACGACGTGGACAACGTCTCGCAGAGCCTGCAGCAGTCCATCAGCCAGGCGGTCACGTCGGTGCTGACCGTGGTGGGCGTGCTGGTGATGATGGTGATCCTCTCGCCCACGCTGGCGCTGATCGCGCTGGTGACCGTGCCGCTGACGCTGGGGATCACGGCGCTGATTGCCAAGCGCTCGCAGAAGCTGTTTGTGGCGCAGTGGAAGCACACGGGGGAGCTGAACGGGCAGATCGAGGAGACGTACACCGGGCATGCGCTGGTGAAGGTGTTCGGCCGGCAGCGCGAGGTGGAGGAACGGTTCCGGCAGAAGAACGTGGAGCTGTACGAGGCGAGCTTCGGCGCGCAGTTTATTTCCGGGCTGATCATGCCGGCAATGACGTTCATCGGGAACCTGGTATACGTGGGGATCGCGGTGGTGGGCGGCCTGCAGGTGGCGTCGGGGGCCATGCAGCTGGGCGACGTGCAGGCGTTCATCCAGTACTCGCGGCAGTTCACCATGCCGCTGGCGCAGCTGGGGTCCATGGCGAACCTGCTGCAGTCCGGGGTGGCGTCGGCCGAGCGGGTGTTCTCGTTGCTGGACGAGCCGGAGGAGTCCGCTGATCCTCCTGGTTCTGGTCCTGCTTTTGGGCGGGGCCGGCTGGTGTTTGAGGACGTCTCCTTCTCGTACTCGCCGGACAAGCCCCTGATCTCTTCGCTTTCGTTGGTGGCGGAGCCGGGGCAGACGGTGGCGATTGTGGGGCCGACCGGTGCGGGCAAGACCACGCTGGTGAACCTGATGATGCGGTTCTACGAACTGGATGCCGGGCGGATAACGCTCGACGGCGTGGACGTCACCTCAGTCTCCCGGCGCGAGCTGCGCTCGCGGCTGGGCATGGTGCTGCAGGATACGTGGCTGTTCGGCGGGACCATCCGGGACAACATCGCGTACGGGCGGCCTACGGCAACCGAGGACGAGATCCTGGAGGCGGCGCGGGCGACGTACGTGGACCGGTTCGTGCACTCGCTGCCGGAGGGGTACGACACGGTTTTAGAGGACGAGGGCTCCAACGTGTCCGCCGGTGAGAAGCAGCTGCTGACGATTGCGCGGGCGTTCCTGGCCCGGCCGTCGGTGCTGATCCTGGACGAGGCGACGTCTTCGGTGGATACCCGGACTGAGGTGCTGGTGCAGAAGGCGATGAGTGCCCTGCGCTCCGACCGGACGTCTTTTGTCATTGCGCACCGCCTGTCCACGATCCGCGATGCCGACCTCATCCTGGTGATGGAGGCCGGGCAGATCGTGGAGCAGGGGACGCACGCTTCGCTGTTGGCCGCGGGCGGGGCTTATGCGCGGCTGTACGAGGCGCAGTTCGCGGCTCCGGTGGCGGAGGTCTGACGGGAACTGCGCCGGCATATGGCTCTCCTCCCGTCGCGCAGCCCGCCGTATGCCCCGCAAGAAGGGGCGAATTTCGGCCAGAGTTCTTGGTATTCGCCCCCTTGGCCAACTGTTCGCCCCCATTGATTCGCCGGTATCGAACGTGCTGCGAAACCGCTCCCAAGTTGGAAGCTGCACTCCTGCTCTGCGGTGTGCTGCCTAACCGTGTTATCCACCGCATGCATTCCGTTCGCAATTGGTTAGTGGTCAGGAAGCCCACGTGTTGAGGCTCTTTGAGGGGTGAACACGCCATCCTCCTGCGGTTCCTTGAAGCAAGTTTCTGGAATACTTGCTCGGTCGATACAGTCTCATCGGGGGAATCAATTGAAGCTAGACCTTTTAACGATCAAGAACTTTCGAGCATTGGACAGCGTCTCTTTGCCGCTTTCTTCCTTCGGATGCATCATAGGTGAGAACAATGCCGGAAAGTCCTCTGTTTTGCATGCACTCGTCTTTGCACTGACGGGGTCGGCGCCACGAAGGCTCAGTGAGGCCGACTTTCACAATCCCATGAAGCCGATCCGCGTGGAACTAAAAATCGTGGACATCACACAGGATGATCTAGACCTGATCGGTGCAGCCAACCATCGAGCCGCCATGGTCGGCGATGTCGTGAACGGAGAGTTGACGCTAGTTCGCACCGTTGCCCCAGGTTCAACCAAACAAGTCTTGCAACTCTCAAAGCCTTGTCCTGAAAACCCGTACCTCGTACCTGAATTGCTCAAAGCGCAAATGACGGGCAAGAAGGATGCCGACCTCTATCAGGCTGTCGTTGACCTAATCCCGGAGTTGAAGGGTCGCATCGAACCGCAGAAGCTGTCACAAAAAGCCGTCATAGATGCTTGCCGGGGGATCGTGGACGATATTCCGCTGGATGATCTTGTGATGCGCGACTGTCCGTTAGGTACGGGAATCGAGGCCGCTATCAAAGATTTCCTCCCTGAACCCATCTACATAGAGGCCGTCAAAGACGTCGCTGGAGAGATGAAGACGGCCGAAACTGCCACTTTTGGTAAACTACTAAAGTTGCTGTTGGACGAAGTCGAGGATGAATTCGATGACCTTCAGGCGCAATTTCACGAACTTCAGAAGCGCCTCTCAAGGGTTCTCGGTCCAAATGGCGAACCGGAGGAAGACCTGCGATTGGAAGCAGTCAGGACTATCGAGGAGACAGTCCAAACCTTTGTGCGGGAGAGCTTCCCCGGTGTTGAACTCCGGATGAACGTGCCAGTCCCTGAGCTTCGAACTATCTTCTCTGCTGCCGAGATGACCATCAATGACGGTCACGAAGGACCAGTGACTGGAAAAGGCGATGGCCTCAAACGAGCGGTAGCATTCGCGATTTTAAGAGCCTATACCTTTTTGCGAACGGAGGGTTTGGGGACGGCACCACGGGAGAAGCCGGGTCGGCGGATGAACGTCCTGCTTTTCGAGGAGCCCGAACTCTACCTTCACCCTAAAGGCCAGCGTCAGCTTTTCCGGGCCCTGGAGCTCTTCTCCCACGACTTCCCGGTTCTCGTCACCACTCATTCGCCTTTGTTCTTCAACGCTGACGCAACGAAGACCTTCACTAAACTACGCAAGGCCCCGCTCGACGGGGGCGGCCTCTCAAAGTGTTCTGAGGCATTCCCCATAGACCTTTCAGACTTGAATGAGCGGGCGGCGTTCCAAGTTATCTGTCATGAGAACAATGAAAGTGCATTCTTTTCGAACGCTGTTGTGCTAGTGGAGGGGGAGAGTGACGGCATTGTGTTTCCTCATCTTGCAGAACTCATGAAGTCTGATTGGAACCAGCTCGAGTGCAACGTTTCATACGTTGTTGTGGGCGGGAAACTAAACATCTCCAAGTACCGTTCATTCTTTGATCACTTCAAGATCGATGTTCATGTACTCTGCGATCTGGACACAGTGTTGGACGGCTTTAAACACATCAATGACGACGATTCAATCAAGTTACTAAGGGACCAAATGATTGAAGCTGTCAATGCCGTACTTCCAGCCGAGGAAGAACCCGATATATCAAGGAAGGATGCGGAAAAGCTATCGAACCGCGGCCGTCTGAAAGCGCACTGGGACTACGCCGAAAAAACGTATTTGAAGTGGGATGGTACCGAGGTGGGATTCGAACCGATCAAGAAGTCAATGGACGTTTTTTTCGGTACCCGCAGGAACCGCGAGAGTCTCAATATCCTCAAGTCGGATACAGCAGAAGTTCTTCGGCTCAAGACTGATCTTCTCAAGCGCCTACGTGACAAAAAAGTATATGTATTTGCGCGAGGCGACTTAGAGGACTACTACGGTTCCGTGGACCGCACGGGACTTGGGGGACAGGACAAAGTGCGGCTCGCTATGCGCATCCAATCAACCGTAAAGGATATGAAAACCTTTAGAGGCCTCCATGAAGCCGACGCCGACGTGATCGTGGACGAGCTTAACGAGTTGATGTCCCGCATTTATGAACGGTATGTGCCAGTCAGGGGCTAGATCAGTAATAATAGGACGTTGCTGTTATCACTGATCTCAACTGTCTCTGGCTAACGGGGTGAACTTAGGCGCATGTCGTTGGAGGAGGTGGCTCGGTCAAAGTCCATCCAATACCCGGCGAAGTCCACTGGCAACTTCACCGTCAACCGATAGCGGCCGCTCGACAATGGCTGAATGTCGACGAGCTTTTCATCTATGGAGGACGTCGTGCCCACAGGACGGTTGAAAGAGGCTAAAGGGTCTATCCCCTGCGCGTGGTTTATTGCACTTGCTATTCGCTCGACCGCCGCACCCAACAGGTGCTCAACTTCGCCACGTGGATCTAGCTCGAAGGCGCACCAGTCGCTGACGACGTCGATGTCCCCAATTACAGCCGCAGCGACATCCGGTTCTGCCTTTCCCTTTTCTATCCCCAGGACATCTTCCAGTGTTCCCTGAGGATGGAGCCATAGACCTTCGGTTCTCCACACATCCAGTATCTTGTCGCGGCGGCTCGTCGGCCCGCTTCCCTCGGGATCAAGGTCGGCAAGCCATCTCGCCCGGCTTCGTTCATCCTTCTTCACTGATGCGCGGTCGGCTGCCTCTATCAATGGTCTCAGAGCAGCGTGCGTGGCAGGTGGATCGGCATATAGTTCATCGCGATATCTGCTTTGCAGCTCCGCGCTTCGGTCGATTGTTCTCTGCACGTCACTCGAGAAAATTGCATCCAGGTCGGCTATGGCCCGTACGTCGAGACCCATGCTCCTACTGATCGCAAACCAGAGCGCGACGGCGTTGCTTGATCCACATGGGACAAATTCGGTCTGAGCGACAACCGCAGGGTCTTTGGTGCGAGCCAGTGCGGTACTCAATGCGCGTACATCGTGGGGTCCTTCGACCAATACCGGACGTGGCGCAAATACTAACTGGCTGATCAGTCGATTGTTCACCGTTAGCCCTGCGGTTACTCGTGTTGCCTGCGCTTCTTCGAAGTGTGAGGAAATTGTCGAAGGTTTTCTGTTCATGTCAAAGTACCAAATGGAAGACAGCTCTGAAGCGTTTGAGGGTGCCAGGACAGAAGGCTCGTGCGTAACGATTAGGGCACGGCGCCCACTGGCTTCGCATTCGCGCATAAGTTCAGAAACCCATAGTCGGGCCATGGAGGGATGAAGGTGCAGTTCGGGTTCGTCAACTACTAGTAGTTGCCAGTCGCTTCTATAAACCGCTGTGAGCAGAACAATGAGTTCACGAAGGCCATGCCCCTCATCTCGAAAAAGAGAGTACTCGACATTGCCAACCCGTACGAACGGGTCTAGGTATCCGGAAGTTTCTCGTAACTCGATGACGCGCCCCAAAGCCCGTCTCAAGAATGCAGCGACCCTGAGGGCGACGTCTGGCTGTTTGCGCAAGACAAGCATTTGCTCGGTTGCCATTCCGTGTAGCCGTGATTGCTGCTCGTAGTGGCTAGCATTCCTATCGTCGAGGGCGACCCCCCTCGATTCGCTTATTGTCGCCCCCGTCGGGGTTGAACTTACGGACATAACCCCTAGCAGGCGATCCGTAGAGAGATAGAGGCTACTTGTTTCCTTCCTGGCGATCAGCTTGGCTGCCTTGGATTTTCCACTGCCATTGCGTCCCACGAAGTACGTGACCGGGGCTGTCCAGTCGTCGATGCGTATGTAGGGCTCACCTTGATTGCTTGCCGTCGTGGGAAAGATTTCGGCAGTTAGCAGTTCCACAGGCGCAATAGGCATGTCGTAAATATACTGTTGATCAGTTCTTCTCAGTCCCTTTGAGTCAGACGAGGGTACGTCGCGTGATGCTGCACGCGATAACTGGATGCAAATTGGGCCTTTGGGTACCTCTAGCCCAAGTTGTCCCGAGGAGCAGGTCCCAGGACTCCTGACCTGAGATGGTCACCCGTTAGCTGAACCTTGCAAACTCGGGC
>NZ_JASBRB010000040.1 GCF_029960665.1 Pseudarthrobacter sp. AL07 | reverse complement strand
ACCGAATAAATCCTCGCGTTAATTATATAACAAATACGGGAAAACTAACAGGTGCCGGACAATGAAAAGCCCGAGTTTGCAAGGTTCAGCTAACGGGTGACCATCTCAGGTCAGGAGTCCTGGAACCACGACGGCGAGGCCCGCCAGGATGAGCCCCAGCCCGCCGTAGGTTCCGGCCGGCAGGGTCTCGTGCAGGAAAACCGCGGCCAGCACGGCTGCGCCGGGGATTTCCAGCAGGATGATCATCGACACCAGCAGCGGGCTCATAGTGGCCAGCAGGTGATTGAAGGCGGTGTGGCCCACCAGTTGGGCACACACGGTGATCGCCAGGATCCCCACCCAGCCAACGGCGTCGAACCCCACCAGCGGCTGGCCGCTGAAGAGCGCCAGGACCGCCACAATAGCCGCGCACATCCCATAGCAGAGCGTGGTGTACGTTCCCGTGGTCATGGTCTGGCGGGCCTTGCCGCCGGCGAGCGTGTAGAGGCCGGCCAGGGCTCCGCCAGCGACGGCCAGCAGGTCACCCAGGAGCGCGTCAGGCGAGGACCCCATGTCGAACCCGGTGATGGTGACAACGCCACCAAAGGCGATCCCGAGCCCTGCCAGCACCTGCCAGCGGTGCCTGGTACCGCGGAACAGCTGGAAGACCGCGATCCACGCCGACTGCAGGCAGACCAGGGCGGTGGCGGCCGCCACCGAGGTGAGCTGGAGGGACGTGATGAAGCAGGCAAAGTGCAGGGCCAGGGCGACGGCGGCCAGCAGCGCCCAGCGGAACTCAGGACCGGTGATCCGGCCGAACTGCCGGGGTTCGCTGACCAGGGTGGGGGTGGCCATCACTGCCGCCCCGATGGCATTGCGCCAGAAGGCGATGGCGAGGGCGCTGACGGTGGTGGCCCCGAGGGTCGCGGCGATCAACGGCCCGGACGAAGCTACGCCCAGGACCCCGAGGGTCGCAAGAAGGAGGTTCACCGTTCAACCCTACTGTTCTGTGTGAACGAAAAAGTCCCGGACAGCTTTTCAGCTGTCCGGGACTTCCTTATGGTGGAGGCACGGGGACTCGAACCCCGAACCCCCTGCTTGCAAAGCAGGTGCGCTACCAATTGCGCCATGCCCCCATAAGAAGCAACCCGTCAATCATACCCTAGAACCGGGGAGCATTTTGCAAGCTCCCGATCCCGGAATCCGGCCTATTCGACCTTGTCGGTCGACTGGCTCCAGACTGTTTTCCGGGCCTCGGATTCCTGTGCTTTCCTGTAGAGCAGGACGCCTGCGATTGCAGCTGCAAGTACCAGCAACTTCTTCACATGCTCCCCTTTCCGGTCCCGCTTGCCGTGAAGCAACCCAAACCTTCCTTCGAACCTGCACAGGTTCCGTGGGCGTACCAGGACTTGAACCTGGGACCTCTTCGTTATCAGCGAAGCGCTCTAACCGCCTGAGCTATACGCCCCGATGCCTCATCGGGCCGAGACATGACTTTACAGCACATCCCGGCCCGATCTCAAATCGAGGCATTTCGCCGGAGAATTTCCGGTGAAAATATGGGTTTTCAGTCGTCCGTAAGGGTAACGCCGATGCCGCCAACGAGCGTTGCGGAGATGTTGTAAAGGACCGCTGAGAGCATGGACAGCGCCGTTAGCAGGACAACGTTCACCACGGCGATGATCGTGGCAAAAGAAGCCACCTGGCCCAGGGATGCGACCTTCTTCAGTTCAAACCCGCCGCCCTCGGAACCTGCCAGGGTGCCCAGGAGGCTGTCCACCTGGTCAAAGATTCCGGTGAGGTCCAGGACCGTCCAGAGGACGATCGCGGCCACGACAGTGACGATTCCCAGCGCCACCGACAGGAGGAATGCCATCTTCAGGACCGACCAGGGATCCACCTTGCTCACCAGCAGCCGTGCACGCCTGACCTTGGCCTTGGGTGCAGGTTTGACCAGGCCGGACTGTCCCTGCGGAGACCTGCCCGCCACTGGGCGCTGGCTGGTCTGTGCTCCCGGATCCCTGCCCTGCCCGGCACGCTGGCCGTTCTGGCCTGCCGGAACCCTATCCTGCGCAGGGCGCTGGGCAGGAACGGCGGGACGCTGGCCCGGCGCGCCGGCAGGGGCCGCTGGGCGCTGCTGCGGACGGACCGGGTTGTTCACCCGTGGTGCGGCCGCGGGCGGCGGCGTGCCGCCGGGGACATTGCTGCTCGGTTTGGGATATGAGTCGGGATTACTCACTCGTTACCTCCGGTGTAGTCTTCGTTCGGCTCAGCGTCGCCGGAGGCGTGCTCTGACTCAACATCCGGTGATGTTTCTGCTGTTGATGCTGACCCTGCGGATCCTTCGGCGGACCCGGCCTCTTCAGCCAACGTTACGTCATCGTCCGCGGATTCTTCGCCCTCGAGGCCGCGTTCGCTGTTCCTGGCCACCTCAATGATGCGGTCATTCTTGTCCGGTTTCGCGAAGATAACGCCCATGGTGTCGCGGCCCTTGGCAGGTACGCCGGCCACCGATGAACGGACAACCTTGCCGCCTTCCATGACCACTAGGACTTCGTCCTCTTCCTGGACAATCAGGGCACCTACGAGGTGGCCCCGCTCCTCCTGGTACTTGCCCACCTTGATGCCGAGGCCGCCGCGGCCTTGCAAGCGGTATTCTTCCACCGCGGTGCGTTTGGCGTACCCGCCCTCAGTGACGACAAAGACAAAGGATCCGTCCGTGACGACGTCGGCCGCCAGTAGTTCATCGTCCTCGCGGAACTTCATCCCGGTGACACCGGACGTGGCCCGGCCCATGGGACGCAAGGCATCGTCGGTGGCGGTGAAGCGGATGGACTGTCCCATGCGGGACACCAGCATGAGGTCATCCGTTTCGGAGACCAGTTGGGCGGATACCAGTTCGTCCTCGTCGCGCAGGTTGATCGCGATGACGCCGGCGGAACGGTTGGTGTCGTAGTCCTCCAGGCGGGTCTTCTTGACCAGTCCGCGTTTGGTGGCCAGCACCAGGTAAGGGGCCTGCTGGTAGTCCCTGATGTCCAGGACCTGGGCGATGTGTTCGTCCGGCTGGAAAGCCATCAGGTTGGCAACGTGCTGGCCCTTGGCATCACGGCCGGCCTCCACCAGTTCATAGGCCTTTGCCCGGTATACCCGGCCGAGGTTGGTGAAGAACAGGAGCCAGTGGTGCGTGGTAGTCACGAAGAAGTGCTCCACTACGTCGTCACCTCGGAGCTGGGCGCCCTTGATGCCCTTGCCGCCGCGCTGCTGCGACCGGTAATTGTCGCTGCGTGTGCGCTTGACGTAACCGCCGCGGGTGATGGTGACAACCATTTCCTCTTCGGGGATCAGGTCCTCCATGGACATATCCCCGTCGAAGCCCATCAGGATCTTGGTCCGGCGGTCATCGCCGTGCTTGGCCACGATCTCGCCCAACTCGGTGCTGATGATGTCGCGCTGGCGTTCCTCGGAGGCAAGGATCGAGTTGTACTCGGCGATCAGGGCCTCGAGTTCAGAATGGCGGTCCTGGATTTTCTGGCGTTCCAGGGCTGCAAGGCGGCGCAACTGCATATCCAGGATGGCCCGGGCCTGAAGTTCGTCGATGTCCAGCAGCTGCATCAGTCCGTCGCGCGCGGCTTCGGTGGTGTTGGACGCACGGATGAGTGCAATGACTTCGTCCAGGGCATCCAAGGCCTTCAGGAGGGCACGCAGGATGTGCGCCTCTTCTTCGGCCTTGCGCAGGCGGTAGCGGGTGCGGCGCGCAATGACGTCCAACTGGTGCGTTACCCAGTGGCGGATGAAGGCGTCCAGGCTCAGCGTGCGCGGAACCCCGTCCACGATCGCCAGCATGTTGGCGGAGAAGTTGCTCTGCAGGTCAGTGTGCTTGTAGAGGTTGTTCAGCACCACCTTGGCAACGGCGTCGCGCTTGAGCACAATGACCAGCCGTTGGCCGGTGCGGCCGGAGGTCTCGTCGCGGAGGTCCGCAATGCCGGAGATCTTCCCGTCCTTGACCAGTTCGGCGATCTTAATGGCCAGATTGTCCGGGTTGGCCTGGTACGGCAGTTCGGTGACAACCAGGCACGTCCGGCCCTGGAGTTCCTCGACGTTGACCACGGCGCGCATGGTGACGGATCCGCGGCCCGTCCGGTACGCGTCCTCAATGCCCCTGTGGCCGAGAATGGTGGCGCCGGTCGGGAAATCGGGTCCCTTAATACGGAGCAGCAGCTCTTCGAGCAGTTCTTCGCGGCTGGCCGTCGGGTTGGCCAGGTACCACTGGACGCCGTCAGCGACTTCGCGGAGGTTGTGCGGCGGAATATTGGTGGCCATGCCCACGGCAATGCCGGAGGAGCCGTTGACCAGCAGGTTGGGGAAACGTGCCGGCAGGATGGTGGGTTCCTGGTTTTTGCCGTCGTAGTTGTCCTGGAAGTCGACGGTTTCCTCGTCGATGTCCCGGACCATCTCCATGGCCAGCTGGGACATTTTCGTTTCGGTGTATCGCGGGGCAGCTGCACCGTCATTGCCAGGCGAACCGAAGTTGCCCTGGCCCAAGGCCAGCGGGTAGCGCATGGTCCAATCCTGGATCAGGCGGACCAGCGCATCGTAGATCGCGGTGTCGCCGTGGGGATGGTACTGACCCATGACCTCGCCCACCACACGGGCGCATTTGTTGAAGGACCGTTCCGGCCGGTAGCCGCCATCAAACATCGCGTACAGCACGCGGCGGTGCACGGGTTTGAGGCCATCGCGCACGTCGGGAAGGGCGCGGCCCACAATAACGGCCATGGCGTAGTCCAGGTACGAGCGCTGCATTTCCGTCTGCAGGTCCACCTGCTCCACACGGTCAACCAGCACATCGCCTTCAAAAACGGCTTCCGGAAGATCCGCAGCTTCCGCCGGGTTCTCGGGTGTCTCGTCACTCATCGTTTATATTTTCCGTTTCAGGTATATGTCGGGTTGGAATATCTACTCGGTGAACCGGTCAGATATCCAGGAACCTGACGTCCTTGGCGTTCTGCTGGATGAAGTTTCGGCGGGACTCTACGTCTTCGCCCATCAGGGTGGAGAAGGTCTGGTCCGCTGCCAGGGCATCGTCCATGGTGACCTGCAGGAGAGTCCGGTGCTCCGGGTCCATGGTGGTGTCCCACAACTCGGTGTAGTCCATTTCGCCCAGGCCCTTGTAGCGCTGGATGCCGTTGTCCTTCGGAATACGGCGGCCGGCGGCCTGCCCGGACAGGAGCTTGGCATCGCGCTGCTTGTCGCTGAAGACGTAGTCGTGCGGCGCGTTGGACCACTTGATCCGGTACAGCGGGGGCTGCGCCAGGTACACGTAGCCGTTTTCGATCAGCGGGCGCATGTAGCGGAAAAGCAGTGTCATGAGCAGCGTGGTGATGTGCTGGCCGTCAACGTCAGCGTCGGCCATCAGCACGATCTTGTGGTAGCGGAGCTTACTGAGGTCGAAGTCCTCGCCGATGCCGGTGCCGAAGGCAGTGATCATGGACTGGACCTCGGTGTTGCCCAGGGCTTTGTCGAGCCGGGCCCGCTCCACGTTCAGGATCTTGCCACGCAGCGGCAGGATGGCCTGGGTTTCAGGATTGCGTCCGCGCTTGGCGGAACCACCGGCGGAGTCGCCCTCCACGATGTATACCTCGCAGCGGGCGGGATCCTTCGAGGAACAGTCGGACAGCTTGCCGGGCATCCCGAAGGACTCCAGCGGGCTCTTGCGGCGCGCATTGTCACGGGCCTTCCGGGCAGCCATCCGCGCCTGGGCCGCTGAAATGGCCTTGCGGATAACATCGCGGGCGGGGCCGGGGTTGCGTTCCAGCCAGTCGCCCAGGCCGTCGGTGACAACTCGCTGGACGAAACCCTTGACCTCGGAGTTGCCGAGCTTGGTCTTGGTCTGGCCCTCGAACTGCGGCTCGGCCAGCTTCACGGAGATGACCGCCGTAAGGCCTTCACGGATATCGTCACCGGTGAGGTTGTCGTCCTTTTCCTTGATGATGCTCTTCTCCCGCGCGTAGCGGTTGATGAGGGAGGTCATCGCGGCGCGGAATCCTTCTTCGTGGGTGCCGCCTTCGTGGGTGTTGATGGTGTTGGCATAAGTGTGGACGCTCTCGGAATACGCGTTGGTCCACTGCATCGCCATTTCCAGTGCGATGTGCCGTTCCGTGTCCTCGGTTTCGAAGGAAATGACGTCCTCGTGGACAACATCAACCTTTTTACCCGAGTTCAGGTGCTTCACATAGTCCAGCAGGCCGTCGTCGTACTGGTACACAACGGTGCGGTGTTCGGCGGTAACTTCACCTTCGGTAACGACAGCATCAAGGTCAAGGTCCTCATTGGCGTCCCCGTGCGACGCTGCGGTGCGCTCGTCCGTAAGGGTGATCCGCAGGCCCTTGTTCAGGAAGGCCATCTGCTGGAAGCGGGCGCGGAGCGTCTCGAAATCAAATTCCGTGGATTCGAAGATGCCGGCGTCAGGGTAAAAAGTCTGCGTGGTGCCGGTCGTCGCGGACTCTTCTCCCCGGACCAGACCTCCCTGGGGCTTGCCGCCGTCGGCGAACGACATCCTCCAGACATTGCCCTGCCGCCGGACTTCGGTGTCCACCCTGCTGGAGAGCGCGTTCACCACGGAAATACCCACGCCGTGGAGTCCGCCCGAGACTGCGTAACCGCCGCCGCCGAATTTGCCGCCGGCGTGCAGGATGGTCATAACAACTTCAACAGTGGGCTTATGCTCGGTGGGGTGCATGTCCACGGGGATTCCGCGGCCATCATCAACAACTTTGACGCCGCCGTCGGCCTGCAGGACTATTTCGATATGCGTGCAGTACCCGGCCAGCGCCTCATCAACAGAGTTGTCCACCACTTCATAGACCAGGTGATGCAGCCCACGCGGCCCGGTGGAACCGATGTACATGCCCGGGCGCTTCCGGACGGCTTCGAGGCCCTCAAGTACGGTGATGTCACTTGCGCCGTATTCCCGGGGTGTCACGGTCTCCGCCGGCGTATCAGGGGTAGGTACGTCCTCCGCTGCGCGTTCCACTGCCTGGGTATCTGTATTGTCGTTAGCCACAGGTGCTGTCGACTCCTCTTTTTCGATGATGGCCGGCGGCGGCCTTCCATGGGAAAGCATCCACCAACAGGCACAAGCTGATGGCGCTGACGGATACGTCGACGTGCGGGACCGAAGTCCGCCTGCGGAGAGCGTGCGGAAAACGGACTCAGTCAACGTTTCACCGGCGCCCAGTTATCTGCTGTGATTCTATCGTGAAATGAGCCGCAAACCCGCATTCCGGCAGGCGTCGCGGGACCCGGATATGCCTGTGCGAGGCCATTGACCCCGCCCTGGGCGCCCTTGAGGTCCCGCCTCCGGGTGACTATACGCTCCGTGGTCGTTAGACCGCCCTACACGCCGCCGGACGAATATTCAAGAGCCGACGGCGGCTGCTAGCCGTAGGTATCCCGCGGCCCGCGGCCGTTGACGGTACGTCCGCCCTTGCGCCAGGTGGGTGCCGCCGGTCCCAGCACCTGGATGCTGGTGACCACGCCATCGCCCAGTTCCGTGCGGAATTTCTCCAGCAGGCTGTTACTCAACAGCCGCAGCTGCGTGGACCAGGCCGTCGAGTCGCAGCGCACGTGAAGGGTGGTATCGGTGAAACTCTCCGGGGTGCAGTGCGCTGAAATCTCGGGGCCAACCAGCGTGGCCCACTCCGCCATGACCGACCCCACCGCTACCGGCGAGCTCCAGCCTCGTTCGGCCACGAGGCGTCCCACCACTTTGCCGAGCCCCAACGGATCCCGGCCGGTGGAGTGGAACTGGCGGAAACCCCGCGAATCCCGGATCCCACCCTTTGTCTTGGCGGCGCCGGCCTTCGGGGGTGCCTTACGACGGATTTCACCGCGCGATGCCGCAGCCTCCCGCATGCGGTTCAGCGCAGCCTGCGGGGCATCGATATTGTCAGGATCCCTGCCGGGCTGCAGCCCGCTCTTTTCATCCTTATTCATCGATTCCTCCCGGAATAACCTTCACCCGCCGGCCGGAGAGCTCCTCCGGGATATCGGCGTCGACGGCGGCGGTCACCAGGACCTGTTCCGCGCCGGAGACTATTGCCGCCAGCTTACGCCGCCGCTGCACATCCAGCTCGGCGAAAACGTCGTCGAGGATGAGAATTGGGGCAGACCCGCCAGTCCTGGCGTCATCGAGCATGACGTAGTACGAGGCAAGGCGAAGGGAGAGGCACATGGACCAGGTCTCGCCATGCGAGGCATATCCTTTGGCAGGCGCTTCGCCCAGGACCAGTTCCAGCTCATCCCGGTGCGGCCCCACCAAGGAGATTCCGCGTTCAAGTTCCTTGCGGCGGGATGCTGCAAAGGCCTGGACATAGCGTCCTGTGAGGTTCTCAACGGTGAGATCCCGCAGATTTTCGGCAGCAGCGGAACCATCCACCATCAAACTGCCGCCGGCACCCGGTGCTGCACCGCCGTCGTCGTCCATCAGGTTTTGCAGTGTGGACCGGTAGGCCGCGTTGGCCTCCTTGGAGCCATCCGTAAGCTGGGCATACGCCTTGGCCAGGTGCGGGCGCAGCAGTTCAACCAGTTCCAGCCGGGCGTGCAACAGTTCCGCGCCAGCCCGGGCCATGTGTTGATCCCAGACATCGAGCGTGGCCTCATGTCCGGCAGTGAACTTTCCGGCCCGGGCGGATTTGAGCAGGGCGTTGCGTTGCTTCAGGACACGGTCATAATCCGTCCGCGTCGCTGAATGTCGGGGCATAAGGCTGACCAGCAACTCATCGAGGAATCGGCGGCGGTTGGCCGGATCTCCCTTGATCAATGCCAGGTCCTCGGGGGCGAAAATCACGGTCTGGCAGATTCCGAGGAGGTCCCTGGCCCGGACTGGATTGCTGCGGTTGATGCGCCCCCGGTTGGCGCGGCTGGCGTTGATCTCAAGTTCCAGGACCGTGGTCTGTTCGCCCCGGACCAAGCGGGCACGGACCAGCGCGCGGTCCGTGCCGAACCGCAGCAGCGGGGCATCGGAACTCACCCGGTGCGAGCTGAGCGTGGCCAGGTACCCGATGGCTTCCATGAGGTTGGTTTTGCCGATGCCGTTTGCCCCGACGAGCACGGTGACACCCGGTTCGAGGGGTAGGTCAACCTGGGCGTAGCTGCGGAAGTCAGTGAGCGAAAGGTGTTCTAGGTACACGCGGTGTTCGACAATTCTCGGAACCGGCGGGTCCCGGGGTGGATGTTATTTGGCGGGGCGGGTGGTATGCCCGCCGAACTGGTGGCGCAACGCTGAAACCATCTTCATTGCCGGCGAGTTTTCTTCGCGGGAAGAAAAGCGCGCAAAAAGTGCAGCAGTGATGGCCGGTGCAGGAACAGCGTTGGCGATGGCTTCCTCAACGGTCCAGCGACCCTCACCCGAATCCTCGACGTAGTCATCGATGGATTCCAGTCCCGGGTCCTCCTCCAGCGCCTTGACCATGAGGTCCAGCAGCCAGGACCGGACCACGGTGCCCTTCTGCCAAGCGCGGAACGTAGCGGGTAAGTCGTCAATAATGTCCTTGGCGGCCAACAATTCGTAGCCTTCGGCGTAGGCCTGCATCAGGCCGTACTCGATGCCGTTATGGACCATCTTCGCGTAGTGTCCTGCACCGATTCCGCCGACGTGGACAAAGCTGTCCGCCCGCTCGCCTTCGGGACGCAGGACATCAAAAACCGGCAGTGCCCGTTCTATATCGGCGGCATCGCCGCCGGCCATTAGGCCGTACCCGTTTTTGAGACCCCACACTCCACCGGAAACACCGCAGTCGGCAAAACGGATGCCCTTCTCAGCCAGCGCGGCACCATGTTTCTGGTCTTCCGTGAAGCGGGAGTTGCCGCCGTCGATAACCAGGTCGCCGACGTCGAGCTTGTCCCCGAGCTCGGTGAGGACCGCATCGGTGATGTCGCCTGACGGAACCATGACCCAGATCAGCCGCGGGGCCGGAACGGCCGCAATCAGTGCATCCACGGAGGCAGCATCGGTAACCTCCGGGTTGCGATCAAAGCCGGTGACCTCGATGCCGCCCGCGCGCAGGCGTTCGCGCATGTTGAAACCCATCTTGCCAAGGCCGATCAGTCCAATGTGCACGGGAGTCTCTTTTCTGCGCGGGGTTGGCTATTGCTTTGGGGCCCAGAACGACAACAACTGCCTGGGCCCACTCCACCAGGGTTCCCTGGCCGAGCTTGCGAGGCGAGGGGGCGGTTGGGACTAGTTGGGGAGGCGTACTGGCATGACCAGGTAACGATAGTCGTCCTGGTCCTCACCGTCAGCGTCTGCCTGGGCCGTGATCATGGCGGGCTTGGGCGCAGTGGTGAAGGAGAATCTGACGTACTTCGTTTCAATGACGGCAAGGCCCTCCACCAGGTAGTGCGGGTTGAATGCGACGGTGATGTCATCACCGGAGAGCTGGGCTTCGAGCTCTTCGGAAGCCTGGGCATCTTCGCCGGTTCCGGCGTCCAGATGCAGCAGTCCTTGGGTGAAGGCGAGGCGAACGGGTGTGTTGCGTTCGGCCACCAGTGACACACGTCGGACGGCTTCCACAAGTTCCTGCGTTTGGACGGTTGCGTGAATCGGCGTGGAATCCGGGAAAAGCGAACGGATCTTGGGGTAATCGCCGTCGACGAGCAGAGACGTAGTGGTGCGGCCGCCGCTTTCGAAGCCGATCAGGCGGCTGTCATCGTCAGCAAGGGCAAGGTTGATGTCGCCGCCGCTGCCAAGGGTCTTGGCCACTTCGTTAAGGGTTTTTGCCTTGACCAGGGCACTGGTGGAAATTCCCGGTGTGGTGGGCTTCCACGGCACTTCGCGCATGGCCAGACGGTAGCGGTCAGTGGCCAGGAGCGTGATGAGGTCATCCTCGATCTCCATGCGGACGCCGGTGAGAATGGGGAGGGTGTCGTCCTTACTGGCCGCAATGATGACCTGGGACACGGCCTGGGCAAAAGCGTCACCCGGGACGGTACCGCTGATGGCGGGCAAGGCAGGCAGGGGCGGGTATTCAGCCTCGGGCATGGTGGCCAGGTGGAAGCTGCTGCGGCGGCAGGTCAGCGTGACTTTGCTGCCATCGGTTTCCACAACGACCGGGGCGGATGGAAGGCTTCGGCAAATGTCGGCCAGCAGGCGTCCGGAAACGAGAATGGTTCCCTCGGCGGTGATGTCCGCCGGAATTTCCAACCGTGCGGAGGTCTCGTAGTCAAAGCTCGAGAGGCTGACCGTGCCGGCTTCAGCCTTCAGGAGCAGGCCCGACAGCACTGGAACCGGCGGCCGCGGAGACAACGACCGGGCTGTCCAGGTGACGGCTTCTGCCAGGACGTCCCGTTCGACTCTGAACTTCACGGAAGGGTGCCGCCTTTCATTGCTGCTGCCTTGTTTGAACCGGAAACTCCCATAGGGAGCCCAAAATAGGGGCGCCCCAACACACGGAACCTGCATGGTTCTTCGATTGCTGAACCACTAAGAAACCCGAGGATGGGAGCGCTGCTGACAGCTTAGCCGGAAGAGGGGTGATTAACCCATCCCCGGACTGGACGACTGGGGTCCTAAGGCCCTCGGGCCTGCGACGGTTCGGAGTGCGGATCGAGGTTGTTATTTGAGGGAAATCAATTTCTTGGGATTAGTAGTGTTAATAACTGCTGTGGATACTGTGGATAACTCGATCAGGCCGCATGATCCAGCGGTCAAGGCCTGTTCATGGATTGTGGGCGAAGCGGGTTTTAAACAGGCTGTGGATGGGGATAACAATTTTTGGGTTTTGACTGATCCACAGGCGCCTTAAGGGTTTTAAGCCCATTAAGCGTGGTTTTCCCCTTAACTATCCACAGGGTTATCCACATGCACCTGTTAATAAGGTATAGAGGCGACAGCTCAGGAGTTGCGCTGCTGTTGCTTGATCCTGTTGGTGAGTTCGGTGACCTGGTTGTAGATCACACGACGCTCCGCCATCAGCTCACGGATCTTGCGGTCTGCGTGGATCACTGTGGTGTGGTCGCGGCCGCCGAGCTCCTGGCCGATCTTCGGCAAGGACATGTCCGTGAGTTCGCGGCACAGGTACATGGCGATCTGCCGGGCGGTCACCAGCGTGCGCGTCCGTGACTTGCTGCAGAGTTCTTCCATGCTGAGCTTGAAGTACTCGGCTGTCTGGATCAGGATCTGGCTCGATGTGATTTCCTGGGCACCGTCGTCGGTGATGAGGTCCTTCAGGACCATTTCGGCCAATGCCACATCGACCGGCTGGCGGTTCAGGCTGGCGAATGCAGTGACCCGGATCAGTGCGCCTTCGAGTTCGCGGATATTGCTGGAGATCTTGGAGGCGATGTATTCCAGGGCATCGTCCGGGGCGGAAAGGCCTTCACTGAGGGCCTTCTTTCGCAGGATGGCGATCCGGGTCTCGAGTTCGGGCGGCTGGATGTCGGTGAGCAGGCCCCACTCAAAGCGGGACTTCATCCGGTCCTCGAACCCTGCCAGCTGTTTGGGGGGCAGATCCGAGGTGATGACCACCTGTTTGTTGTTGTTGTGCAGTGAGTTGAACGTGTGGAAGAACTCCTCCAGCGTCCGGTCCTTGCCGGCCAGGAACTGGATGTCGTCGATCAGCAGCACGTCCACGTTGCGGTACGTGGTCTTGAAGCTGGCGCCTTCGTCGTCGCGGATGGAGTTGATGAAGTCGTTGGTGAACTCTTCCGAGTTCACGTACCGGACCCGGATTCCGCTGTACAGGCGGCGGGCGTAGTGGCCGATCGCATGTAGGAGGTGGGTCTTGCCCAGTCCGGAATCACCGTAGATGAACAGCGGGTTGTAGGCCTTGGCGGGCGCTTCGGCCACCGCCACGGCGGCTGCATGGGCAAAGCGGTTGGACGAGCCGATCACGAAGGTATCGAAGACGTATTTGGGGTTCAGACGGCCGAATTCGTGCGAAGTACTCGGCAGCATCGGCTGCGGCTTCTGCTCGATCAGCTGGTCTGGTGAGTAGGAAGGTTCGACGACGGGTTCCGGCTCTTTGTGGATCGGCACCAGGTCGGTGTCCACGTCGATTGCGCAGCGGATGTCCTCGGAAAAGACGTTGTGGAGGGCGTCATCCAAGGCGTCCTTGACCTGGGTCTGGAGGACTTCGCGGGTCAGTTCGTTGGGCACTGCCACCAGGAGTGTGGATCCGATCAGTCCTTGCGCCTGTGCCAGGATGACAAAGCCCCGCTGCCGTGGTGATACGCGGTCGTCCTGCTCAAGCAGGCTCACAACCCGACGCCAGGAACTTCCGACAGTATTGGCGTGGTTGGCTTCGTCTACTGTCATCAATCAGTTCCTCAAAACTTGCGTGCCTGCATTACGTGCAGCCCCAAGTTCCGAACCAGGACGCTGGTTCAGCTTCATCCACAGGGTTATGCACAGTCCGTGGATAATCGGCTACTGAGTCACTCTAGGGGATCAAAACGCCAGAAGATAGCTGGGAAGTAGCTTGTGGATAATTACACCGTTGTGGTTCGAATCAGCCCCTGTGAGCCACTTCATCCACAGGCTGTGGGGCCAGGTTAACCGGCTCTTCCGAATGCAGGGTGTAGCCGGGGTTGGCGCGCGTGACTTCCGAGGCCG